>NZ_JAAXPA010000002.1 GCF_012396235.1 Rhodococcus opacus
CGGGGGAGCGGGCGGCGGGGCCACGGGCCGCGCGTTCTGAGGCTGGGCGGCGGCAGGTCGGGGCGGCGGCGGCGTCGCCGGGACTGCGGGTTTCGTCACGGGGATCGCGACCGTCTCGTCGTCCGACGGCGGTGTCGTCTGCCCCCGCACCGTCGGGGTCTGCGTGGTCGGTGCGCGGTGCATCTTCACGGTCGCGGCGTCGCTCTTCTGCGTCGGGATCGCGGTGGTGGCCGCCTCGGATGCCTTGTCCGCGGGTTTCGCGGCAGAGTCCGGGCCGGCCTGAGGTGTCTCGGCTCGTGGGCGTGGTGCCGGAGGCTTGGGCAGTTCGGGCTGCGGCTCGTCGGCCTTCTTCTCTGCCGCCTTCTCGGGGGCCTTCTGCGGGGGCTTCGGCTCGGGCGACTTCGGTGCGGCGGGCTCTGCGTCCGCCGCGGGCTGCGCGGTCTTCGCAGGCTTCGCGGTCGCGTCGGCGCCGCCGGTGCCCTTGCCGGCGGTGGTGCCTGCCGCTGCCGGTCCGGACGGTGTGTCCGCGGCCGGCTTCTGAGTCGATTCGTCTTTCTTCGGGTCCTGCACGCGCTGCCCCTCGGTCTGCAGAGAAATGAACGTTGGGGGCAGCCTAACGACATCGTGCGTCATCGGAGACCACGACAGGGCGCGTCGCGGACGCGGGCCGACGCAGTGACGGCACTGCGGCGGGGGCACAATAGGCGCATGACGTCTTTCGGTGACCTTCTCGGACCACAGCCCACGCTGCTCCCCGGGGACGACGAGGCCGAATCGGCCCTGTTGAACCACGAGGATCCGGCTTCCGTCGCAGCCGCCCATCCCACCGCCTCCATCGCATGGGCCTACCTGGCCGAGGCGGCCCTCCAGGCCGACGAGACCATCGCGGCGTACGCCTACGCGCGCACCGGGTACCACCGTGGACTGGACCAGTTGCGTCGCAACGGCTGGAAGGGTTTCGGCCCGGTTCCCTACAGCCACGAACCCAACCGCGGCTTCCTCCGGTGCGTCGCCGTGCTGGCGAAGGCGGCGAAGGCGATCGGCGAAACGGACGAGTACGCGCGGTGCCTCGATCTGCTCGAGGACTGCGATCCCCGAGCTGCCGAAGCGCTTGGCGTCGGTTAACGCCCTCAGCTCGGCGAAAGTCCGTGGCCGGGACGGGCTGAGGACTTCGGCCCAGCGACTGCGGGTGTCGGCACTGCCCATCCTGCAGTGCGCGATCGCTGCCGGCGCTGCCTGGTGGGTGGCGACGGTGGTGATCGGTCACCCGACGCCGTTCTTCGCGCCGATCGCCGCGGTGGTATCGCTGGGGCTGTCACTCGGCGCCCGCCTGCGCCGTTCCGTCGAGTTGGTGGCCGGTGTGACGATCGGGATCGGGGTCGGCGACCTCATCGTCTCCGTGATCGGGAGCGGTACCTGGCAGATCACCCTTGTCGTGATTCTGGCGATGTCCGCGGCCGTATTGCTGAACAGCGGACCGATCTTCTCGATGCAGGCGGGTAACTCCGCGGTGCTCGTGGCGACGTTGCTGCCACCCGGCGGCACCGCAGGTATCGACCGCATGGTGGACGCTCTGACCGGTGGCCTGGTGGGGATCGCCGTCGTCGCGCTGATTCCCACGCATCCCGTGGGGCGGGCGCGGAAGTACGCCGCGAACGTTCTCGGGACGGCGTCCGAAGTGATGCAGCTGGTGGCCGACGGTCTGGTGGCCAACGACGACAAGCCCATCGAGAAGGCCCTCCAAAAGGCGCGGGCAACGCAGGCGTCCATCGACACGCTGCGAACCCACCTCGCGGGCGGCCGCGAGATCAGCCGCATCTCGCCGCTGTACTGGAACACCCGCGGCCGGCTCGAACGACTCACCGCGGCCGCGGACCCACTCGACAATGCCTTGCGCAACATCCGGGTGCTCGCGCGGCGTTCGCTCACGCTGGTGCGTGACGACGAGATTCTCAACCCACGGCTCGTCGACCAGGTGGAGAAACTCGCCCACGCCTTGGAAACCCTCCGGCAGATGGCGCTCGCGGACCCCGGTCAGCAACCCGATCAGGCCGAGGCGGCGCGGGTGCTCCGTTCGGTGGCGTCGGGATTGAAACCGGAACTGGTGGAGAACGCGGGCCTGTCGGCCACGGTCGTCTTCGCGCAGATCCGGTCACTGACCGTCGACCTTCTGCAGGTCGCAGGGCTGAAGCGCATTTCGGCCATCGCCACCCTGCCGCCGACCGTGGAGAAGCCGGCCTATCGTCCCGAGCTCTGACCGCCCGAGCACGCTGTTGAACATATGCGCATGTACGCATATGATCGGCAGAACTCGGGAGGAGGCTCACCCATGGGAGTCGGTCACGGCCATTCGCACGGCAACACGCAAGGCAGCGGTGAGGTAGGCCCGTCGCGAGGGCGGATCCGCCGCATGGTGATCGCTCTCGTCATCCTCCTCGCGTTCCTCGTTCTCGAGGTCGTCGTCGGTCTGACCGTCAACTCGCTGTCGCTGCTCGCCGACGCCGGGCACATGCTGACCGACGTCGTCGGAATGTCGATGGGTCTCGTCGCACTGCTCCTGGCACGCAAAGGCAGTGCCACCGCGGCCCGGACCTTCGGCTGGCACCGCGCCGAAGTGCTCACGGCCATGGCCAATGCCGCGATGCTGCTCGCCGTCGCGGTCTGGGTGTTCTACGAGGCGATCTCCCGCATCGGCGACGCCCCCGACCTTCCGGGCATGGCGCTGATCCTCACCGCATCCGTCGGACTGGCCGCGAACCTCGTGGTGATGCTGATGCTGCGCGCCGATTCCAAGGACAGCCTGGCAGTCCGCGGCGCATACCTCGAAGTGCTCGCGGACGCCGTCGGCAGCGTCGGCGTGCTCATCGCCGGCGGCGTCGTGCTGGCGTTCGACTGGACCTACGCCGACATCATCGTCGGTGTCCTCATCTCGCTGTGGGTGGTGCCGCGGGCGATGAAACTGGCCGCCGCGTCGCTGCGCATCCTCACGCAGGCGTCTCCCGAGGACGTCGACGTCGAATCGGTGCAGGCCGACCTCGAAGCGCTGCCCGGGGTCACCGGTGTCCACGACCTCCACGTGTGGACGCTCACGACGGGAATGGACGTGGCCACCGTCCACCTGACCACGGACGCCGACTCGTCCGCCGTCCTCGAGTCGGCGCGGACCGTCCTCGAGAGCCACCTGCTCTCCCACGCCACGGTGCAGGTGGAATCCACCGCCAACGGACGCCACTGCGCCGAGAACGTCACCTGGTAGGGGCCCTGTCTGTTTCGTCCGGTTACGCGGCGGGAAACCGTTGTGGGACGACTCACGGAAGGGAACACCATGTCCACTCTCGCAGCGTTCGCACGACCCGTCGCCGTTGCCGCACTCGGTGCGGCCGCCCTCTTCGCAGCACCGGCCGCCGCCTCCGCCGCGCCGTTCATGCCCGATCCGCTGGCGAACTGTAAGCCCGCCGCGACGCTCGATGTCGAAAAGGAAGGCAACCAGGTCGAGTGGGAGTTCGAGGGACCGGAAAAGGCCACGACCGACGCCCAGGTGACGTACCTCAACATCGGCGGCCAGGCGCCGACGCTCGGCACGTCCGGACCGTTGACGAACGGTGAGGGTGTCGAACGCGAACTGCCCGGCTTCACCGGACATTTGATTCCCGGCGGAACCTACGACCCCGACGGGCCGAAGGGGCCGCTGGAGGCCTGCACTCTCGGCTTCGGATTCGCCGTCACGCAGTGACCGTCACTTGGTGAACCGGGTGACACCCGCACCCGGCCGCCACAGGTCGACGTACAGGTGGTCGCCGTCGACGGTGGTGAGCACCACCTCGTCGAGGCCGAGTTCGAAGACGTCCGCCTCGGGGATTTCGTCGGGGTAGTGCTCGAGGATCTGCTGTTTCCGCTCTCCGAGGATCTCGTCTGCGCGGCCGCTGATCTTGGCGTCGCCGCCGTCCATCGTGTGGTGACCGGGGTTGCTGTGGAGAGAGAATCGCGGATCGCGTTGCAGGTCCTGCACTTTGCGTGCACCGACCATCGAGCCGAGCAGTAACGCGCCCTCGTAGGACTCGACCTCGGTGCCGCTCACTCTCGGGGAACCGTCCTTGCGGAGCGTCGCCAGCACGTGGTGCTTGTGCGCCTCGAAGCGTGCGGCGACAGCCTTGGCGAGGTCGGGTGCTTCTGTCTCGAACTGCGTCCAGTTGGTCATGCCGACCAGTGTGCTCTCCTATCCCTGACATCTACTGTCAGGGATTTTCACTAGAATCGGAGCATGCGTTCGAGTCGGCTCGTCGAGGTGATGCTCCGTCTGGAGGGCAGTCGCAGGGCCACCGCGCAGCAACTCGCGGACGAACTCGGGGTCTCGGTCCGCACCGTGTATCGCGACGTCACGGCGTTGTCGGCGGCCGGTGTGCCGGTGTGGACGGAGAGCGGACCCGGTGGCGGAATCCGGTTGCTCGACGGCTGGCAGTCGAAACTCGGCGGGATGACGGGCGAGGAGACGTCCGCGTTGATGTTGCTCGGTGTCCCGTCGATCGCCGACGATCTCGGTCTTCGCGACGTCACCGCTGCCGCGCAGTCGAAGCTGTTGGGGGCGTTGCCTGTCCCGCTGCGCGCCGGGGCTCAGCTGTGGCGGGATCGGCTCTACGTCGACGCCCCCGGCTGGTTCGACGGGCCACGCGACAACGGCGATCTCCCGGTGGTGGCGTCCGCGGTGCTCGAGGGTCGGCGTCTCGGTATCCGCTACCGGAAGGGGAGCCGTTCCGCGGCAAGAACTCTCGATCCCCTGGGTCTGGTGGCGAAGGCCGGTGTCTGGTATCTCGTTGCGCAGCATCGCGGACGGACGCTGTCGTACCGGGTGTCGCGGATCAGTGACGCGACCGTGCTGAATCAACCGGCGGTACGTCCCGAGAATTTCGATCTGGGTGCGTGGTGGACGGCGTCGGTGGCCGAATTCGATCGTGCCCTTCTGCGATTCCGGTGCCGCGTGCGGCTCTCGCCCGCGTCGTGGCGACGGCTGCCGCGGGTGGTGGGTGTGGAAGCCGCACGCGTCGAACCCGGCCCGCCGGATGACGCCGGCTGGGTGACCGTCGACCTGTCGCTCGAGGCCGAAGACGTGGCACTCGACCAGTTGACCGTTCTCGGCGGGGGAGTCGAAGTGCTCCAGCCGCCTTCGCTACGCGAATCGCTGCGTGCGGTGGGAGACGCGATCGCCCGCCGGAACGGCTGAGATGGACTACCTCCGCGTCACCCGAGTCGTTCGAGCACCGTGGCGTTGGCGAGTCCGCCGGCCTCGCACATGGTCTGCAGGCCGAACTGGGCCCCGCGCTGGTCCATCGCGTTCACCAGCGTGGTCATGAGCCGGGCGCCGCTGGCCCCCAGCGGATGTCCGAGCGCGATCGCGCCGCCGTGCACGTTGACGCGGTCCAGGTCGGCTCCGGTGTCCGCGGCCCAGGCCAGGACCACCGGCGCGAAGGCCTCGTTGACTTCGAACAGGTCGATGTCGGAGATGTCGAGGCCGCTGCGCTGCAGCACCTTGCGTGTCGCGGGGATGACCGCGGTGAGCATCATCAGCGGATCGTCGCCGACGACGGAGAAGCTGTGGAGCCGGGCCAGCGGCCGCAGTCCCAGGCGTCCCGCGATCTCACTCGTGGTGATCATGAGCGCCGCACTTCCGTCCGACAGGGGACTGCTGTTGCCCGCGGTGATCGACCAGTCGATCTGCGGGAACCTCTCCTCGTAGAAGTCACTGCGGAAGGCCGGTCGCAGGCCGGCGAGAGCGTCCAGCGTCGTGTCCGGCCGGATGGCCTCGTCGACGCTCAGCTCCGGCAGGACGGCGAGTTCCTTCGCGAAGTTCCCGGCACTCGTTGCCGCCGCGGCCTTCTGATGGCTGCGCAGGGCGAACTCGTCCAGCTGGCTGCGCGAGAGTCCCCACCGGGCGGCGATGAGTTCGGCGCTGATGCCCTGCGGGACGAGGCCGTCGGGGTAGCGGCGCTCGAAGCCGACACCCATCGATTCGCGTCCGATGCTGCTGGACCCCATGGGAACTCGGCCCATCGATTCGACTCCGGCGGCGACGACGATGTCGTAGGCGCCCGACATCACGCCCTGCGCGGCGAAGTGGACGGCCTGCTGGCTGCTGCCGCACTGCCGGTCGACGGTCGTGCCGGGCACGGATTCGGGGAATCCGGCGGCGAGAAGCGCACTGCGGGTGATGTTCTGGCTCTGGTCACCGACCTGGGTGACGGTGCCGCCGATGACGTCGTCGATCAGTGCGGGATCGATTCCCGTGCGCTCGACGAGGGTCGACAGGCTGTGGGCGAGAAGGTCGACGGGGTGCACTCCGTGCAGGGCGCCGGAGGGCTTGCCCTTGCCGATCGGCGTGCGGACGGCCTCGACGATGACGGCGTCTCTCATGATCGTTCCTTTCGGTGCTGTGAGTACTTATCAACCGCGGGCGGTTGACAAGTACTCACGGGGTGGATTCATCCGTGTGGCGGTGAGTGTGGCGACGACGGCCACCACAGCCACCGCCGACCAGGCGAGTTGGAACGCGGCGTGGGTGTCTTCGTCACCGGCGGTCGTACCGAGGAGGGCGACCAGCATGCTCACGCCCAGCACGGTTCCGACCTGACGGCTCATGGTGACGACGGCACTACCGGTGGCCGAGCGCGACTGCGGTAGTCCGGCGGTGGCGGACGACAGGATCGTCGGCAACGCCAGACCGACCCCGACACCGGCGATCATCCAGCCGGGCAGTAGTTCCGACGCGTACTGCGGTTCCATCCCGACGGACGAGAGAACGAGCACGGCGCCGGCCGCCCACAGGGCGCTGCCCGCCGCGGTGATCGCTCCGGCCGAGAACCTGCGGGACAGGAACTGGCCGACCACGGCGAACACCGGCACCATCAACGGGCCCGGCGCGATCGCGAGACCCGTCAGCAGCGCGGAGTACCCCCACACCTGCTGCAGCCACAGGATGTTCGCGAGCAGGCCGGCTGCGAAGGCGGCACTGAACGCGAGCGCCGTCACGTTCGACCAGGCGAACGTCCGCACCTTCAGCATGGCGGGTTCGATGAGCGGCTCGCGCTGCCTGCTGTTTCTCCACCAGAACAGTGCGACCGACGCGGCAGCGACGGTGAACGCGAGCGCGATTCGGGGGTCGCCCCAGCCCCAGTCGGGTCCCTGGACCAGCCCGAGTGCGAGGGCACCGATGCCGACGGTCAACAGGGCGGCGCCGAACAGGTCGAGGTTTGTGTCACGGGCGGCCGGGCGGAAGTCGGGGACCAACCGGACGGTGGCGATCAGGAAGGCGATACCGATGGGGACGTTGATCAGGAAGGCCCAGCGCCACGACGCCTCGACGAGCAGGCCACCCACCACGGGACCGAAGGCCGCGGCCGCGGCGCCCGACGCGGCCCAGATCCGGACCGCGCCCGCACGTGTGGCTTCGGGGACCGTGCTGATGAGCAGTCCCAGGCTGGCGGGGGTCAGGGCGGCGGCACCGACGGCCTGGAGCAGTCGGAAGGCGACGAGCAGCCACAGCGAGGGGCTCAGCGCGCATGCCGCGCTCGCCGCGGTGAACAGCGCCAGCCCGAGAAGGAATCCGCGCCGGCGGCCGACGCGGTCGGCCCAGCGTCCGAGCGGAACCAGGAGTGCGGCGAACACGATCGCATAGCCGCCCAGCACCCAGCTGAGGTCGCCGAGGCTGTAGCCGGGGTAGCTCGCCGCGATGTCGCCGAACGCGACGTTGACGACGAACAGATCGAGGCTGGCGACGAACGGCGCGCCGGAGAGGACGGTGAGGAGCGGGCCGAGCCGCACTTCCTCACGCACCTGACTATTGAGAGCCATAGTCAGCAATCTACACCTGACTATGGCCATGGCAAGTCAGGTGTGACGGACGCCTCGGATCGACGGTTTGCGCTGCAGAGATCCCGAGGCGGTCCTAACGTGAGGCATGGCAGTTCTGACCCCCGGATTCCACGGCAGACCTCGCAGCGAGCACTCTCTTCCGCCCGGGCAGTACGAGGTCGGCGATTTCCCGGTCCTCTCGGCAGGACCGACGCCCCGCGTCCCGACCGAGACGTGGACGCTGACCGTGACCGACGAGACCGGCCGGCGCCACGAGTGGTCGTGGGCCGAATTCATGAAGCTCCCGCAGGAGCGGCCGACGGTCGACCTCCACTGCGTCACACGTTGGTCGAAGTTCGGAACGTCGTGGAAGGGGGTCTCGCTCGACACCCTGTTCGCGGACGTCGAGACGTCCGCGGGATTCGTCCTCGCCGGATGCGACGGCGGCTACACCACGAACCTCCCCATCGCCGACATCCTCGGCGGCAAGGCGTGGATCGTGCACACCTACGAGGGGGCGCCCCTCGCGCCGGTGCACGGGGGTCCGGCCCGTCTGCTCGTGCCGCATCTCTACCTGTGGAAGTCCGCGAAGTGGGTTCGGTCGATTCAGCTCGTCACCCAGGACGTCCCGGGCTTCTGGGAGCAACTCGGATACCACGATCGCGGCGACCCGTGGCGGGAGCAGAGGTACCAGGGTGACCAGTGAACTTCTGGGCCGCGCCGTGCTCGGCTGGCGAGTGGTGGAACTCGTCGACTCGTGGCCCGAGACGGCGAGTGCGCGGGCACTGGTCCTCGAGGTCCCGGACTGGCCGGGGCATCGCGCCGGGCAGCACGTCGATCTCCGCCTGACCGGTCCCGACGGATACACCACCGAGCGGAGCTACTCGCTGGCGTCGCCGGCCGAGCGTTCACCGGGTGGGTGGCGATTGCAGTTGGTCGTCCAGCGGGTGGCGGACGGTGAGGTGTCTCCGTATCTGACCGAGGTGTTCGCCGCGGGCAATCTGATCGAGGTGCGCGGACCGATCGGTGGCTGGTTCGTGTGGTCGCCGCGCGAGGGTGGCGGCGCGCCGGTGCTTCTCGTCGCGGGTGGGTCGGGGATCGTGCCGCTGATGTCGATGATTCGCGAGCGCCGGTTCCGGCACGACCGCACGCCGTTCCGGCTCGTGTACTCCCTCCGGACGCAGGCCGACGAATTGTTCGCGGACGAGCTGAACCCGCCCGGGACCGGCGACGGGGGAGTCGAGACGTTCGTCCTCTGCACCCGTGAGGACTCGCCGCGGCGTCCCGCGGGTCGGATCACTGCCGCCGATCTCGCGGCGTGGGGATGGCCGGCGGACTTCGCCCCGCGCTGCTTCGTGTGCGGGCCCACCGGATTCGTCGAGGAGGCGGCTCGCCTGCTGCTCTCGCTCGGGCATTCGCCGGACGACATCAAGACCGAGAGATTCGGTCCTTCGGGGCCGTGACCGGAGGAAGGAATTGTCGATGAGTGCGTTGCAGGGCAACGACTTCGAGGACGGGAACGTTCTCGGCGGGCCGTTCGCGGAGATCTTCGTTCACGACCTCACCGCGGCAACCGGGCAGTGCCGGTTCTGCGGTCTCGACGGACCGATGGCGGCGGTGCACGTCTATACGCGTGCGCCCGGTGTCGTCGTGCGGTGCCCGGGATGTCAGGAGGTGCTGCTGCGACTGGTGTCGACTCCGCGCGGGCTCGAGCTCGACGCCAGCGGGTTGTCGCACCTGTCCTGGAAACTGTGAGCGCTGACTATGGAATTTGCAAGTCAGCTATGCTGAGGTGCATGGACGCGGCACGGTTGGACGGCTTTCTGGCAGATCGCGACACCTGGCGGGCGACGCACTGCTCCATCGGCAAGGCGATGGACGTGATCGGCACGCGTTCGGCCGTCCTGATCCTGCGCGAGGCCTACTACGGCACCACGCGATTCGACGACTTCGCGAAACGGGTCGGCATCACCGAGGCAGTGGCGGCGTCCAGGCTGCGTGAACTAACGGCCGAGGGACTGTTCGAGCGGCAACCCTACAAGGAGCCCGGGCAGCGCACCCGCTACGAATACGTGCTCACCGAGAAGGGGCGCGACCTCCTGCCCGCCGTGCTCGCGCTGATGCAGTGGGGCGACAAGTACCTCCAGGGCAAGCACGGTGCGCCCATCGGGATGCGGGACGACGCGACCGGCGAACCCGTGCGCGTCGAGGTCCGCAGCCCCGACCGTGAGGTGCTGCTGGCGGAACTGCGGCTGACCCCCAACTTCACCGAAGAGGATGCGTCCCGCCCGTGAGTACTTCTCAACCGCCCGCGGTTAATAAGTACTCACGGGTCAGAGCCAGAAGCGCATCAGGTAGTTGCCGTACTGCGCGTAGATCTCCGGAACCCCGGACAGTTCGAACAGCCGGTAGATGACGTCGAAGAACACCACGTTGATCGACGGCACGAACAGCAGCGCCACGAGGATCAGCAGTCCGTACGGCTTGAACTGGTCGACGGACCTGCGGGTGCGGGGCGGCAGGAACGGCTCGAGCGCGGCGTACCCGTCGAGTCCGGGTACCGGCAGGAGATTGAGCACGGTGGCCATCACCTGCAGGAACGCGAGGAAACTCAGTCCCGCCCAGAACACCTGGTGGTCGCCGCCCAGCCCGAACCAGCGGATCACCGCGAGGAGGACGATCGCGGACACCAGATTCACGGCGGGTCCGGCGAGCGACACCCGCGCCTGCACCTTCGGCGAGAACAGTCCGGTGCGCAGGTACACGGCGCCGCCGGGCAACCCGATCCCGCCGAGTGCGATGAACAGCACCGGCAGACCGATCGACAGCAGCGGGTGGCTGTACTTCACCGGGTTGAGCGTGAGATAGCCGCGCACCTCGACGTCGGTGTCGCCGTGCCGCCACGCCGTGAACGCGTGCGCGAACTCGTGCAGGCAGAGCGTCACCACCCATCCCGCGACCACGAGCAGGAACACCCCGACGTGGCCGAGGACGGACTCCAGTTCGGCGCGCCACGCGAGAACACCGCCGGCGACCGCCACGGCGACGACCAGAAGGAACACCGGACTGGGGCGTACCGCGGTGGTCCGCGCCCGGGGCAGGCTCATCGGACCAGCAACCACTCTTGGTCGTGACGGTAGAACGTCGAACGCTTGACTTCGCGCGGGTTCGGCACGCCGTCGCGGGTCAGCGCCGCGGCGGGCGACCCGAGCTGCACGGCGCGGCCCTCCACCCAGCGGCGGGGCAGCCAGCGCCTGCGAGGTTCGACCGACGCCCGCAGACCGGGCATCCGTGGGGTCGGGGTGACGTTCATGCTCGTCGTCGTCCCCGAGAACAACCGGGTGTCGTCGACGTAGGCCTCGCCGACGAGCGGCCCCCCGTCCGGACCCGTGACGGTGGCGCACCCGACGAGCGCGATGCCCGCGTCGTCGCGGATGAGGGGGACCGGCTTGGCCGTCCCCTTCAGCGCGGTGCGGGCGCCGCGGGCACCGGAGGACAGGTGGTAGGCGTCCGTCGCCTCCGAACGATGCTCCGCGACGTACGCGAGTTCGATGTGCAGGCGTTCGGTGCGCATCAACCGGGTCAGGGTGGCCGCGAAGGCGGCGTCGCTGCCCACCACGATCAGTCGCGGATCCACGACGACCTGAAGTTTGGAGAAGACCTCGTCGAAGTCGTCCTTGTCCGGGACGGCAGGTGCGCTCGAGGTCGAAATGGAGCCCAGAGGTAGGGGAAGCGGCACGTCGCCGCAAATGAGCACTACGGGGGTCAACGCCACTCCTCGCCCGGATGTCCCGCCGCGATTTCCGCAGCTTCCCTTTCGGATCATCCTAGTGGCACGCCCGAGATGGCCTCCCCAGCCGTACTGTGGGGTCTGTTCTCCGTGCCCTCGGCTAGACTGTTCCCCCGGCCACTGCCTACGAACGGCAGGACCACGCAGTCGGATACGACTGTACGTCGACCGTAGGAGACAACGTCATGCCGGCAATCGTCCTGATCGGCGCCCAGTGGGGCGACGAGGGCAAGGGCAAAGCTACCGATCTACTGGGCGGACGCCTGCAGTGGGTGGTGCGCTACCAGGGCGGTAACAACGCCGGACACACTGTGGTTCTTCCGAACGGCGACAAGTTCGCGCTGCATCTGATCCCGTCCGGAATCCTCACTCCGGGCGTCACGAACGTCATCGGCAACGGTGTCGTGGTGGACCCGGGAGTGCTGCTCACCGAACTCGCCGGACTCGACGAGCGGGGTGTGGACACCAGCCGCCTGCTGCTCTCGGCCGATGCGCACCTGATCATGCCGTACCACGTTGCCATCGACAAGGTCACCGAACGCTTCCTCGGGGCCAAGAAGATCGGCACCACCGGCCGCGGCATCGGGCCCTGCTACCAGGACAAACTCGCGCGTGTCGGCGTCCGCGTGCAGGACGTGCTGGACGAGAAGATCCTCACCCAGAAGGTCGAGGCGGCACTCGAGTTCAAGAACCAGGTGCTCGTCAAGATCTACAACCGCAAGGCCCTTGACCCGCAGCAGGTCGTCGACGAGGTGCTCGAGCAGGCAGACGGGTTCAAGCACCGGATCGCGGACACGCGCCTGCAGCTCAACGAGGCACTCGAGCGCGGCGAGACGGTGCTGCTGGAGGGTTCGCAGGGCACGCTCCTCGACGTCGACCACGGCACCTACCCCTACGTGACGTCGTCCAACCCGACGTCCGGTGGCGCAGCGGTCGGTTCGGGCATCGGACCCACCAAGATCACCACGGTGCTGGGCATCCTCAAGGCGTACACCACCCGCGTCGGCTCGGGCCCGTTCCCGACCGAACTCTTCGACCAGAACGGCGAATATCTCGCCAAGACCGGCGGCGAGGTGGGTGTCACCACCGGCCGCGCTCGTCGCACCGGATGGTTCGACGCCGTGATCGCCCGCTACGCAACGCGTGTCAACGGCATCACCGACTACTTCCTCACCAAGCTCGACGTGCTCAGCAGCCTCGACACCATCCCGATCTGCGTCGGCTACGACGTCGACGGCGTGCGGTACGACGAGATGCCCATGTCGCAGACCGACGTTCATCACGCGAAGCCGATCTACGAGGAAATGCCCGGTTGGTGGGAAGACATCTCCCATGCCCGGACGTTCGAGGAGCTCCCCAAGAACGCGCAGAACTATGTCCTGCGCCTCGAGGAACTGTCGGGTGCGTACATCTCCTGCATCGGTGTCGGCCCCGGCCGCGACGAGACCATCGTCCGCCGCGACGTGGTGCGGTAGTCCGCGCGCCTGTCGCCGAATGTGACATCGGTTCAGTTGAATTGAACCGATGCGACATTCGGCGATCCGCGATACATTCGAGCCGATGATCAGGACTGTCGAAGCGAGTACCCGGACGCCGGCCGGCCGGTGGTACGACAGCTTCCACGCAGCGGCCGCCGTCCTGGAGGCATTCGGGCACGACACGCCGGACACCGGCAGGTGCGTGGCGGTGGTGTCGACGGATCTGGGCGTCTGGGTGTTCGAGGGTGACCCGAGGTCGACGGTGGACGCGTTCGTCCACGCGGTGGAGCGGGCGATACTCGCCGGCGGGCAGGCGTTCGTGCTGGGATGCGCCAGGGTGACCGGTGCGGATCAGCGGGCCGTCCGGACCCTCCGGGTTCCGGGCGGCGACAGGATGGCGGCGGCCGCGGCGTTGGCGCGCGAACTCGTCGGCGACCCGCAGGCGCTGATCAGAACAGCACCGGGTCGTCGAAACCCGGAGTGTGCTCGAGGGCCAGCAGTTCGCGCTTGGTGAGGGTGCCGCCGCCGGCGGAGAAGCCGCCCACCTGCCCGCCGGCGGCGAGGACGCGATGGCACGGGATCACGATCGGCAGCCGGTTACGGCCGAGGGCCTGACCGACGGCCTGCGCGGCACCCGGCTTGCCGAGTTCCGCCGCGATGTCGCCGTAGGTGAGCGTGGTGCCCGGGTCGATTGCGCGGGTGAGGTCGTATACGGTGCAGTCGAATTCGGGGACTCCCTCGAAGTCGAGGTCGATCCACCGCAGATCGTCGAGTGCGCCGCCCAGATGTTCGCGTATTCCGTCGATGGCCCGCTGGACCGGTGCCGGCGGCTGGTGCTCCACCGCATCCGGGAAACAGTGTTCGAGACGCTGCCGGGTGGATTCGGGTGAACCTTCGGGCAATTGCACACCCACGATTCCGGCGGCCCGCCACGCGATGGCGCAGGTGCCGAGGGCCGTGTCGAACAGGGCGATTCCTGTGGTCACCAATCCAGTATGCCTCCCACATCTGACGTTCACCTTCCGTTGACCGCGGTTGGACATCCTCGAAGCTCGCCGACCGAGGAGATGTTTCCGTGTACCTGTCCCGCCGTGCCCTGCTCCGCTCCACCGCACTCGGGTTGCTGGCCGTGCCCGCCGCCGCGTGCTCCGATTCCGGTAGTGCGGGTCCGGCGCTGGTCCGTGAACGACCCACCCTGACGCACGGTGTCGCGGCGGGGGACGTGCGAGCCGACGGTGCGCTCGTCTGGGCGAGGTCCGACCGTCCCGCCACGATGATCGTGGAGACCTCGGCCACCGAGTCCTTCACCGACCCGATGCGGTTCGAGGGTGGACTGCTCACTCCGGACACGGACGGCACCGGACGGCTGCGGCTGACCGGACTACCCGCAGGGCAGCAGGTGCACTACCGGGTGACTCTCGAAGGCGACGACGGCGCCACCTCGGAGGCGGTGACGGGTGTCTTCCGCACCGCTCCGAGCGCCGCAGGGGACATCCGGTTGCAATGGTCCGGGGACACGGCTGGTCAGGGATACGGAATCAATCCGGACATCGGCGGAATGCGAATCTTCGACACGATGGCCGCGCGCGACCCGCACCTGTTCCTGCACTCGGGCGACGTCGTGTACGCCGACGGTCCGCTGAAGGAGTCCTTCACGCTGCCGGACGGACGCGTGTGGCGGAACACGGTCAGTGAGGCGAAGAGCGCGGTCGCGCAGACGCTGGACCAGTACCGCGGCCAGTACGCGTACAACCTCACCGACGACAACTACCGCAGGTTCAATTCCTCTGTGGCGCAGATCGTTCAATGGGACGATCACGAGACCGTCAACAACTGGTACCCCGGTGAGGTCCTCGATCTCGACACGTACACGGAGAAGAACGTGGACGTGCTGGCGCAGAGGGCATTCCAGGCGTACCACGAGTGGCTGCCGACGGAGCCGGCCGACGCGGTCGACGGTCGCGTCTACCGCAAGATCGGGTACGGGCCACTGCTCGACGTGTTCGTCCTCGACATGCGCACCTACAAGGACGCGAACGGGGTCAACACCGGTGCGGCCGGGCAGATTCTCGGTGCGGCTCAGAAGGACTGGCTGATCCGGGAACTCGGTGCGTCCACGGCGACGTGGAAGATCATCGCCAACGACCTCCCGCTCGGGGTGGTGGTCCCGGACGGCGACACCGCGTTCGAGGGCGTCGCGAACGGGGAGCCCGGTCAGCCGTCGGGCCGGGAATCCGAGATCGCCCAGGTGCTGTCGGCGATCAAGGCGGGGCGGATCACCGGGACGGTATGGCTCACTGCGGACGTGCACTACACCGCCGCGCACCGGTACTCTCCCGACCGCGCCGCGTACAAGGATTTCGACGAGTTCTGGGAGTTCGTCTCCGGTCCACTCAACTCGGGCGGCTTCGGTCCGAACGACCTCGACGCCACGTTCGGCCCCGAGGCCGTGTTCGTGCACGCGCCGCCCGCACCCAACTCGTCGCCGCTCGAGGGATACCAGCACTTCGGTGAGGTGTTCATCGACGGGCAGACGTCGGAGTTGCGGGTGGACCTCCTCGACGCGGCCGGGACGGTGCTCTTCAGTCAGCTGCTGCCGCCGCCGGCGCGCTGATCGTCTGAACCAGGCCAGTCCGGATCTTCTGGACTGGTCGGCTGGTCGGTAAAGATTCCGCCGAGAGGGGCGCCGATCCGGAACTGCTCCAGGCGAAACGCGCCCGTACCTCCCTCTTTGGGGCCGTAGTGCGCGACCGCTGCGGCCAGGAGAAGCATGCACGCGAGGGTGATCAGTGTCGTCATGGATTCGAGCTTCGCCAGAACTGGCTTTGAGTTGAATAGCCAAGAGGTTGATACTGGACTGCATGATGACTCGCGTACTCGGTGCACGCTCCCTGGCCAGGGACCTCGGCAACTGGCAGGACGACAGCAGCCGGCGGTCGGCCGCGCGGCCCGCCTACCGGGCGCTGGCCGACGGGATCCGCCTGCTCGTGCACGACGGCCGCATCCCGTTGGGGGTCGCGTTGCCGAGCGAGCGCGAACTGGCGTCGATGCTGGAGTTGAGCCGGACCACGATCACGTCATCGTATTCGGTGCTCCGGGACGAGGGGTATCTCATCAGCCGTCAGGGGTCGCGCAGCACGGTCGCGCTGCCGCTCGGGGCACGGCAGAACGGGCTGATGTTCCGCGCGCACCAGCCCGGTTCCGACAGTTCGGTGGTCGATCTCAGCTATGCCGCGATGGCCGCGCCCGCGGAGGCGGTCGAGCAGGCCTACGCCTATGCGTTGCAATCGCTTCCGCAGTTCCTGCCGACGCACGGAATGGAGCCGGTCGGGATCGGCGCGTTGCGGGACGTGATCGCCGCCCGCTACCGGGCACGAGGGCTGGAGACCTCGCCCGAGCAGATCATGGTCACCTCCGGTGCCCAGCATGCACTGCGGCTGCTCCTCAACGTGCTCACGGCGCCGGGGGAGCGGGTGCTGGTCGATCACCCCACGTACCCCAACGCGCTGGAGGCGATCCGCAGGGTCGGTGCGCGTCCGGTCCCGGTCCCGGTCCGTCCGGAGGGCGGGGCGTCCGGGGCGTGGGATCTCGACGGAATCCGCAGCGCCGCCCGGCAGACCGCGGCCCGGATGGCGTACCTGATCCCGGACTTCCACAACCCCACCGGACTGTGCCTCGACGGGTCCGGGCGGGCCGAATTGGCGCGGATCGCGCGCGACACCCGCATGACCCTGGTGGTGGACGAGACGATGGTCGACCTGTGGCTGGACGAGCCGTCCCCGGGGCCGGTCGCGGCGCACGGCAGGGGAGCCGCGAAGTCGGAGGTCGTGACGATCGGGTCGGCGGCGAAGTCGTTCTGGGGCGGGCTGCGCGTCGGCTGGATTCGCGCCGATCCGGCCCTGATCACCCGGCTCGCCGGGGCGCGGGCCGCGGTCGATCTGGGCACGCCGGTGATGGACCAGCTCGCGGCGGCGCATCTGCTCTCCGACGACGAACTCGTCCTCGCACGACGCCGGGCGGAGCTGCGGGAACAGCGGAGCGCGATGCTCGACGCTCTCGCCGACCGCCTGCCGGACTGGATCCCGACCATCGGTTCGGGAGGGATGTCGCTGTGGCTGCGCATGCCCGCGCCGGTGTCGACGGCGCTGGCCGCGACGGCCCCCAACTTCGGGGTGCTGCTGGCGGCGGGACCGCGCTTCGGTGTGGAGGGCGCGTTCGAGCGGTTCGTCCGGCTCCCGTACGCGCGGACGTCCGACGAGCTGCGCCGCGGTGTCGACTGCATCGCGGCAGCGTACGACACGCTGGCCGTCGACCGTGAGCTCGCGGAGCCGTCCCTCGTCGTCTGAGCCCGTGAGTGGCGAAGCGTGCCGGGACACGCTTCGCCACTCACGTGGGGATCAGGTCCAGACGGTGTCGATGTCGACGCCTTCGCGGGCAGGCGGGGTGGGTGCGCCGGCAGGGGTGCGGGAGAACCGCGGCGCCGGGGCGTGCTGGGTGACGCCGTCGAGGTCGATCAACGACCCGCGGGCGGCGATGTGCTCGTTGGACGGCGCCTCCGCGAACGTCAGCACGGGCGACACGCAGGCGTCGGTGCCGAGGAAGATGGCAGCCCACTCGTCGCGGGTCTTCGACAGGAACTTCTCGGCGAAGACCTTCTTCATCTGCGGCCACGCCGAGATGTCCATCTGCTGCGGCAGTTCGGCGGGGTCGAGTTCGAGGCCCTGCAACAGCAGGGCGTAGAACTGCGGCTCGATCGAGCCGACGGCCATGTACTTGCCGTCGGACGTCTCGTAGGTGTCGTAGAACGGCGCGCCGGTGTCGAGCAGGTTGACGCCGCGCTCGTCGGACCAGACGCCGCGGCCGCGGAACGCCCACATCATGTGCGACAGGGCGAGTGCGCCGTCGACCATCGCCGCATCCACGACCTGGCCCTTGCCGGACGACTGGCGCTCCACCAGCGCCGACAGGATCCCGAAGATCAGGAACATCGAACCGCCGCCGAAGTCGCCGACCATGTTCAGCGGCGGCACGGGACGTTCACCCTTGCGGCCGATGGCGTGCAGGACACCGGTCAGTGAGATGTAGTTGATGTCGTGCCCGGCGGCGCTGGCCAGCGGACCCTCCTGGCCCCAGCCCGTCATCCGTCCGTACACGAGCCGCTCGTTGCGCCCGAGGCAGACGTCGGGGCCCAGGCCCATGCGCTCGGTGACCCCGGGGCGGAAGCCCTCGATCACGACGTCCGCGCGCTCGATCAGGCCGAGGACCTTCTCGACCTGCTCAGGGTCCTTCAGGTTGGCCTCGACGACGCGACGACCACGCTGGATCTGGTCGTACGGGCCGTCCGGCGGAATCACTCCGGGACGCTGGACGCACACCACGTCGGCGCCGAGATCGGCCAGGAGGGCGGCGGCGTGCGGGCCCGGTCCGAGGCCTGCGAATTCGACGACGCGAATGCCCGCGAGGGGGCCCTTCTTCTCTGTAACTGGAGCAGACACGCGAGTTCCTCATTCCGGTGCGAGACAACCTGTCGAATCGACGTTAACTTGCGGGTGCCCGGCCGTGTGCCCCGGGTCACCGGAGCCGCCCCGGGTGACCCCGCGCTCTTGCCTGCCTGCGGGTCCGCGGGGCACAGTTGATTCATGAGTCTTCAGGGTGAGCTCGTGAGTTTCGTGGCCAGCACCGATCTGGACGTCTCGGAGATGTTCTACGTGGAGACCCTGGGGCTGACTCTCGTCTCACGGGACGAGTTCGCGTTGGCCCTCGATTGCAACGGCTCCCTGCTCCGGGTCACGCTGGTGCAGGCGAAGGCCGACACCGGGTACACCGTGCTGGGGTGGAAGGTCGCCGACCTGAACAAGGTCGTCGAATCACTGCGCAGCAAGGGCATCGAGTTCACCGAGTACCCGGGGATGGATCAGGACGAGCATGCGGCCTGGCGCGCCCCGGACGGCATCCGCGTCGCGTGGTTCCGGGATCCGCACGACAACGTGCTGTCGCTGTTCGAGGATCCGAACTGACCGGCGTCAGGGGCGGGCCGCACCGCGGCCGGCGAGTAGTGCCTCGGTAGCGTCCCACAACCGCGCGGCGAGTTCGGCGTCACGTGCGTCCTTGCTCGGGTGAACAACCTTGCAACCCTTGACGTATTCGCCGGTGAACTTGCCGCTCTCCGTCGCGGTGGCGGTCCAGACCACCGTTTCCGCAGCCTTCGCGACGTCGGCCGTGAACGGGGTCAGGAGCGTCCCCACCACCTGGTGGCCGAACAGCAGACCCCGCCCGAGGGAGGTGCCGCGGACGAAGCCGGGGTCGGCGCAATTGACGACCAGCCTCGCGGGATCGGACCGGCGCGCCAACTCCCGCGTGAACAGGGTCAGGGCGAGTGTCGAGTTGTTGTACGCACGCTGGCCGTGGAACGTGTCCTTCGTGCCGTCGAGGTCGTCGAAGTCGAGGTGCCCGCCCCGATGTCCCGACGAGTTGACGTCCACGATGCGTGCCGGATGCCGGTACCCGGCGGCGTCGGCAGTCGACGCCGCAGCCATCGCCGGAGCCAGCGACGTCGCCAGCACGAACGGCGCGAGGTAGTTCACGGCGAACATCTCTTCGATGCCGTCGACCGTCAGCTGACGACGCCCCACGGCGATGCCGGCGTTGTTCACCAGCACGTCGATCCGCGGGAACCGGTGCAGCAGTTCCTCGGACAGCTTGCGGGCCCGATCGAGCGAGGACAGGTCGGCGAGCGCCGAATTCAGCCGGTCGCGATCGGCGCTCTCGGACAGTTCGGCGATCACCGCGTCGATCCTGTCCTGGTCCCGGCCGACCAGGACGACGGTGGCCCCGCGGCGTGCGAGTTGGCGGCAGGTCTCCAGGCCGAGCCCCGAGGTGGCACCGGTGACCACCATGGTGCGGCCTGCGAGATCGTTCGACTCGGTCATTCTCGCCTCCCGAATGCAGGTCTCTACGAGAGTAGGGCAACCGGGAGGGACGCACCGTGGAACGAACCGACGGCGCGGCCACGGGTGAGGCCGTTACGTATGCGGCTCGCCGCGGGTTCGGCCTAGCGTCGGTGTTCGTACCCCAGCCAAGCGCGTCGACGCTCGCCGAGCGGATCGTTCTCCACCCGGCTCGTGTCGTCGATGATGAGCGTCTCCCGGCGCTCCGGCGAGTACCGGGGCCATCCGGGTGCCGGGGTCCCGTGCCGGGCGAAGTGCAGCCAGTGCGACTGGACGGTGTCGGTGACGGCCCGCAGCCCGCGGCGGCCCCCGAGCGCGGTGAGCAGCCGCGCCCACGGCCCGGTCAATCCGAACACCGCGTACATCTCCGTGGCGTGGGTGGCGCCCAGCCCGAGGACACGGAGTAGCCGGGGTGCGAAGTCGTACCGGTAGCTGTAGGTCGGTGCGATGGTCGTGTGGCCCTGTGCGCACAGGACGGACGGTTCCCAGAACGTCACGTCGCCGCCGAGGTCCGCTGCCGCACGCCGACCGGGATAACCGGGGTAGGCGGCGATGGCCCGTTCCTTCACCGACGCGTCCACGTGCGAGAACATCTTGTCGATCCGGGTGGGATCGGTGGGCAGGATGTTCAGGAACCGGGGAAATACCCTGCCCTCGTGGCGGTTCGTGCCGATGATCAGCGGCACCGGGTGCCCGGAACCGGAAGCGAAACAGTCGAGCGGATGCGTGGGAAGGAAGAAGCCGTCGACGACGGGCGCGAACGCGCGGGTTCCCGGTTCCTCGTCGGCGCCCCGGTGCGCCAGTGTCGTCCCCGCCTCGACGAAGCCGGCCGGGTCGGCGGTCTCGAGCCACGTCGCGGCGTCGGCGAGCGGGACCCCGGCGATCTCGAGGAATTCGCGCGACCACCGCGCGGCCCGCTCGGGGTGATACGCGGACGCCACCGGAGGGCTTTCCGCGATGGCCCGTGCGAACAGTCCTTTCGCGGCGGGGGTGGTCATCAGTGTGGTGACGGCGTTGGCGCCCGCGGATTCGCCGAAGACGGTCACGTTGTCGGGGTCGCCGCCGAACTCGGCGATGTTGCGTTGCACCCATTCGAGTGCGGCCACCTGGTCGCGGAGTCCGAGGTTGGAGTCGAAAGGCCGTTCGGGGGTGGAGAACTGGGTGAAATCGAGGTATCCGAGCGAGCCGAGGCGGTAGTTGATCGACACGTACACGATGTCGCCGCGGCGGACCAGCGACTCACCGCTGTAGAGCGACGAGGACGAGGACCCGCCGGAGTAGGCGCCGCCGTGGATGAAGACCATCACGGGTCGCGGCGATCCGGATGCGGACCCGGGTGCGAGCACGTTCAGGGTGAGACAGTCCTCGTCGGTCTCACCACCCTGCGGTGCCGGGGACCCGAAGTGGAAGGCCCGCCGGACCCCCGACCACGGCTCGACCGGTTGCGGGGCCCGTAACCGCAGAGGCCCGACCGGGGGAGCGGCGTAGGGGATACCCCGCCAGGCAGTCAGGTCGTCGTCGATCCGGCGCCCTCCGACGGCGCCGGCATCGGTGTGGACCTCGAGAGCGTTCACAGGCCCTGCCCGTAGTAGCCCCGGTACCCCTCCCAGGCCAGCCTGCGCTCCCGGCGCGGATCGTCCTGGACGGTGGTGACGGTGTCGAACACGAGTGTTGCCCTCCTGTCGGTGTCGTACTTCGGCCATGCCGCCAACGGTGTTCCCTGCGAGGCGAAGTGCAGCCAGTGCCGCTGCACGGTGTCCGTCACGTCCTTCAGTCCGCGACGACCGCCCGGTAGGGTGAGGCCGCGGCCGATCAGGGTGTCGGCGATGTCGAACACCGCGAACAGCTCGAATCCGTGTGTGGCGTCCAGTCCGAGCCATTTCATGGCGCGCGGAGCGAAGTCGAAACGGTAGCTGAAGGTGGGGGCGAACGCGGAGTGGGCCTCGGCCAGTTCGATCGACGGCCTCCAGAACGTCAGATCGCCGCCCAGGTCGACGGCCGCGTCCGGCGCCGGGTAGCCGGGATACGCGGCGGTGACGCGGGCCTCGGCGCCCGGGTCGGTGAGGGCGAACATCCGCCCGATCCGGTCGGGGTCGGTCGGCAGCGCGTCCAGGAGTTTCGGGAACAGGGTGCCCTCACGGGCGTTGGTGCCGATGATCAGCGGAACCCGGTGCGCCGAGCCGTCGGCGAACGCGTCGAGCGGCGGCTTCGGCAGGAAGTCGCCGTCGATCACGGGGCCGAACGGGTGCAGTCCCGGCGTCTCCGACAGCACCTTCGCGCCGAGACGATTTCCGGCCCGGCCCAGTGCGCCGACCGGTGACGAGGTGAGCGCCTCCGCGGCGGTGTCGGGTTCGGCCCCGAGCAGCGTCACGTAGTCGGATGCCCACCGGGCGGCGCGGTCGGCGGTGGTGACGAGGCCGGGGGCGGAACTCTCCGAGATCGCCCGTGCGAAAAGGCCTTTCGCGGCGGGTGTGGTCATCAGTGTGGTGACGGCGTTGGCGCCCGCGGATTCGCCGAAGACGGTGACGTTGTCGGGGTCGCCGCCGAATTCGGCGATGTTGCGTTGCACCCATTCGAGTGCGGCCACCTGGTCGCGGAGTCCGAGATTGGAGTCGAAAGGTCTTTCTGGGGTGGAGAATTGGGTGAAGTCGAGGTATCCGAGCGAGCCGAGGCGGTAGTTGATCGACACATACACGATGTCGCCGCGGCGGACCAGCGACTGGCCGCCGTAGAGCGCGGTGGCCGACATGCCCAGCGTGTACGCGCCGCCGTGGATGAACACCATCACCGGACGCGTCCCGGACGTGCCGGGCGTGGCCAGCACGTTGAGCGTCAGGCAGTTCTCGCTACTCGGCTGATACTTGCCCGGCCGGAGTGCGGTGAATTTCTTGTGCTGCACGGCGGCGTCGCCGAATTCGGTGGCGTCGAGTTCACCGGACCACGGCGTGACGGGCTGGGGTGCGCGCAACCGCAGCGGCCCGACCGGGGGAGCCGCGTAGGGAATTCCCCGCCACGCGACCAGGTCGCCGACGCGCCGGCCACGGACCACCCCTGCGGTCGTCCTCACCAGCGTGTCGGTCGTGAGAGTGTCAGACGCCATGCCGGAAACTATACGGAGACCGCCTGAGGGGGCATTCACCTCCGCCGACGGTCTTCCGTTCGGCTCAGCGCCGCGCCTCCAGCAGCCGCAGCCACACCTCGCTCACGGTCGGGTACGACGGGACCGCATGCCACAGCGTGTCGAGCGGCACCTTCCCGACCAGCGCGATGGTGGCGGCATGGATGAGTTCGCCGACGTCCGTGCCCGCGAACGTCGCTCCGACCAGGGTGTCGGTAGCCCGGTCGACCACAAGCTTGGCGTGACCGCTGAAATCGTCGCGGGCCAGTGACGAGCCGGCGACGGCGATGTCGACCTCCACGGTCTCGACGTCCACCCCGGCGTCGCGCGCCTCCTGCTCGGTGATCCCGACGGCCGAGACCTCGGGATCGGCGAACACCACCTGGGGAACCTGGCCGTGGTCGGCGGTCGCCCGGAATCGGGACCCCTCCAGCGCCCTGCCCTCGGCGCGGGCGGCGATCACGTCGCCGCAGACGCGGCCCTGGTACTTGCCCATGTGGGTGAGCAACGCGCGGCCGTTGGCGTCGCCGACGGCGTACAACCATTCGTCCGCCGTCGTCAGATGGTCGTCGGTGGTGAGGTATCCGTGGGAGTTCAGCAGTCGGGCGTCGAGGCCGACCGCCGACGTCGCCGGAGTGCGCCCGGTCGCGACGACGACCTCGTCGACGACGAGCGGATCCTGTCCCGCCACGTCCAGAGTCACCGGACCGCCGTGGATTCGGCCGATCCCCGTGTCCCGGGCGTCGGGCCGCTCGACGCCGCGAAGGTCCGCGCCGAACAGGAGTTGCGCACCCTTCTTCTCCAGCGAGCGGGCCACCCGCTCGCCGGCGAACGGCTCGTTCTTCGGGAGCAGGGCCCGGCCGCGCACCACCATCGTCAGTTCCTCGACACCGAGGTCCAGCAGCCACGTCGCGCTCTCACATGCCACGACGCCGCCGCCGATCACGGCGACCCGGCGCGGAACTTCTCTCAGGTTGGTGGCGTCCCGCGAGATCCACGGCAACGCCGCCCGAAGGCCGGGGGTGTCGGGGACCGCGGCGGTCGTCCCGGTGGCGACCACGACGGCGTGCCGGGCGCGCAGCTCGCGGGAATCGCCGACCGTCACCGTGCGGTCCCCGGTGATGCGTGCCGATCCGCGGATGACGTCGATTCCCTGCGAGTCGGCCCACATCACCTGCGACGAGTCGTCGTGGTTGCTGGTGAACGAGTCGCGTCGCGCCAGCACGGCGTCCACGTCGAGCGGACCGGCGGACACCCCGGGCATGTTGCGCGCGGCCCCGAGGACGTCACCCGGACGCAGCAGCGCCTTGCTGGGCATGCACGCCCAGTAGGAGCATTCCCCGCCGACGAGTTCGTGTTCGATCAGCGCCGCGGTGCGGTCGCTGCCCGCGATGGCGTAACTCGCCGCGTTCTCACCCGCGGGACCGCCTCCGATCACGATGACATCGAACTCTTCCGCGCCGCTCCCAGAGTCAGTCATACCTGTAACGGTAAGCCGGTCGGTGCTGGATGTCAGAGGTTCCGACGGGCCTCTCGCGTTGTTACCCGCGGGTAGATAGTGTGGCGGAATGAGACGGCAGAAGATTCTGATCACCGGGGCCAGCTCGGGACTCGGCGAGGAGATGGCTCGTCGGTTCGCCGCCCAGGGACGGGACCTCGCGCTGTGCGCGCGACGCGTCGACCGGCTCGAATCCGTGCGCGACGAGTTGCAGGCGGCGCATCCCGGGATCACCGTCGCCGTCCGCGAACTCGACGTCACCGACCACGATGCGGTGGTCCGGGTCTTCGGCGAACTGCGCGACGAGCTGGGCGGACTCGACCGCGTCGTCGTCAACGCGGGACTCGGCAAAGGGGCCCGGATCGGAACGGGCCGTGCCGACGCCAATCTCGCCACCGCCCGCACCAACTTCGTCGGTGCCCTGTCTCAGTGCGAGGCGGCGCTCGGGATCTTCCGCGAACAGAACTCCGGACACCTGGTGCTCGTGTCCTCGATCAGTGCCGATCGGGGTCTGCCCGGCCCGAAGGCGGCGTACTCGGCGAGCAAGGCGGGAGTGTCGGCCCTCGGCGAGGCGCTGACCGCGGAACTGGCGAAGAGTCCGATCGTGGTGACCACGCTGCTCCCCGGGTACATCGCCACCGACATGTCGGGCAGGGCCGGGGACAGTGCCAAGATGACGGCCAGCCTCGACGACGGCGTCGATGCGATGGTCGCGGCCATCGAGAAGGAGACGAACCGCGCTGCGCTGCCGGGAATCAAATGGCGAGGAATCGACCTCGCGTTGAGGTTCCTTCCTCATGCGTGGACATCCCGGTTCGTGTAGGACTGACCTATGACGACCGCCCAGGAATCCTCGTCCCTCGGCCTGCAGCGTTCGAGGCCCCGTGTCGTCATCGTCGGGGGAGGGTTCGGCGGGATCCACGCCGCCCGGCGGCTCCGCGACGTCGACGTGGACGTCACCCTGCTGGACCGGGGAACCAGCCACCTCTTCCAGCCGCTGCTCTACCAATGCGCGACGGGGTTGCTCTCCGAAGGGGAGATCAGCAGCCCGCTGCGGCACCTGCTGCGCGGCAACCGCAACGTGCACGTCGCCCTCGGGGAGGCGCACGCGGTCGATGCCGTCAGCAGGGTCCTGACCGCCAGTCGCTTCGACGGATCCACGTTCGACCTTCCCTACGACTACCTGATCGTCGCGGCGGGAATGCGTCAGGCATACCACGGGCACGACGAGTACATCCAGTGGGCGCCGGGGATGAAGACCCTCGACGACGCGCTCGCCATTCGCCGAAAGCTGATCTCCGCCTTCGAGATGGCCGAATCGCTGCCCACCGCGGAGGAGCGCAGGCCGTGGCTGACTTTCGCCGTCGCAGGCGGCGGACCCACCGGAGTCGAACTGGCGGGCCAGATCCGGGAACTCGCCGTGCACGCTCTCGCCCACGAGTTCCAGTCGATCGACCCCTGCGAGGCCCGGGTGCTGCTGTTCCACGGCGGCGACCGTGTTCTGCAGTCGTTCAACCGGAAACTGTCCGCGGCGGCGCAGAGGACCCTCGACAAGGTCGGCGTCGAAACGCATCTCGGTGTCCACGTCACCGACGTCTGCGAGACCAGCATCGAGACGACGGCCAAGAACGCGGCCCGCACCAAGAAGCGCTACGGGGCTCGCACGATCCTCTGGACCGCGGGCGTCGAGGCCGTGCCGTTCGCGGGAGCTCTCGCGAATGCGCTGGGCGTGAAGCAGATTCAGGGCGGACGCATCGCCGTCGAACCCGATCTCACCGTGCCCGGACACCCGAACGTCTGGGTGATCGGCGACCTGATGTCGCTGAACGAGCTTCCCGGCGTTGCCGAGGTCGCGATGCAGGGTGGCAGGCACGTCGGTGGATGCATCGCCCGCACGGTCGCGGGGGGAACGCCCGACCGCAAACCCTTCAAATACCGCGACCTGGGGAGCGCGGCCTACATCGCCCGCAGGCACGCGCTGCTCCAGGCCGGCCCGATCCGGATGTCCGGGTTCATGGGCTGGGTGTCGTGGGGTGTCATCCACATCGCGTTCCTCGCCGGGTACCGGAACCGGTTCGGCACCCTGCTCAACTGGGGCGTCACGCTGGCGTCGCGGACGCGCCGGGAGCGGGCGATCACCTACGGCGATCCGCAGTCGGCGCGTCAGCCCTACGCCGAACCCGCGTCCGAGTCCTGACGTCACCAGCTCCGTGCGTCGAGATCGTGGCGGGCGAGGACGTTCGCCGCTCGCTCCCGCAGCGCGGCGTGGTCCGGACTGTCCAGCGACTCGAGCGCGAGGGTGTAGCTGCCGCCGAATCGGCTGAGATAGGCGGAGAGCCGGGTGCGGCTGGTCACGACACCCGGATGCACGGCTCGGGTGGCGATGCCGGTGGCGCGGTGACCGCCGATCGAGACGAGCGCCTCGGGTAGCGGTCCGATGTTGGAACACAGCACGTCCCGTTCGCCGGGGTTGCCCGTGAGGGCATGCGCCACCCGGTCGGGGACCAGTTGCAGCATCTCCTCCGGGAACCCGGCCGGACTCGTCATCGCGGGCGCGGAGAACGCCGCGCGGCTCGCAGCCCGCACGTCCGCGACGGTGTCCTGCGGGCCGACGTCCACCTCGACCATGGCGACGGAGTTCGCGGTGCCCGACGAGGTGGCCGCGCCCCGCAGGTCCATCGGCACACTGATCGTGAGCGGCCGGGATTCGCCGTCCCGCCGCGCCAACTCGGCCACCACGGCCAGGAACAGGCTGTTCGGGGTTCCGCCTGCCCGCTCCGCGGCGGCATCCCACCGTTCGGCGTCCACGTCCAGCACCGCCGACACAGGTGAGTGGCAAAGTGTGCCGGGCGACGCTTTGCCACTCACGTGCAAGAAGCGCCGGAGTTCCGCGCGCCGGGTCCCGCTCACCACGAGGCCGGCGACCGCACGCGCGGTTCCCTCCGTCACGCGGCGGGCGAGCCGGGTGGCGTCCCACATGTCGGCGACAGCGCCGTCCGCACCGCCCGGAGTCGACGGGGGCAGGCCCTGCAGCGCCGCGGCGATGGCTGTCGCCAGTCCGCGCGCATCCGCGAGCACGTGCGAACACACCAGCGACAGCACCGTGCCCCCGTCAGCGGGTCGTGCGCACGCCAGACGCCAGCCGGGACCCCGCTCGGGGTCGACCGACAAAGAACCCTGCTCGTCCGCCCACGCAAGGACCGTCCCGGCCTCGATCTCCGCGTATTCGACGGGGAAGGCGCCGGTGCTCGGCTCGAACCGGGGCCGCGCGCCGGGAATTCGCGGACGCACCACGCGCCTGCCGAGCGGTCCGCGAGCGAACTCTGCGCTCAGGGAATCGAGGGTCGAGGCATTCACGTGCCCGTCGGTACGCCACAGTCCCTGCATCACGATCGGCGTTCCCCACCCCCGATGGGTGCGCAGGAACATCTCGTCGACGACGCTCAATCGGGCGCTCACCAGCGAAGTGTACGACCGGTCGTGGTGAACCGCGGACGCCGGCCTCTGGACAGCCGGCGCATACTGGAAGTGCAGCGCTGCACAGACCGCACACGGAGAACACCATGGTTAGCGTCGAGAAATGGAGGGTGTGGGGTTCGGTCGTGGAAGTCGACGTCACCGAAGGTGCCGCGCTTCCCGAGGCCGCAGCGCTGATCGCGGCCGTCATCGACGAGGCCGAATCGGTCTGCGACATCCACCGCGGCGACGCCGAGATCCACGCCGTCAACCTCTCGCAGGGCGCGCCGGTGAAGGTCAGCCGGCGGATGTCCGCACTGCTGCGTTCGGCGCTCTGGGCCGCGCGGATGACCGACGGGGTCGTGAACCCGCTCGCCACCGAATCGCCCGACGAGGACCTGATCCCCACCGTGCACCCGGAACCGAGCTTCCTCGACGTCCAGATCGACGACGACGTCGTGTTCGCGCCGTGGGGCGCCTCGTTCGACATCACCGACACCGCCAAGGCCGACACGGTGGACCGGGCGGCGGAACTGGTCGCCCGCCAACTCGAGTGCGGGGCCGCCGTGCGTATCGGCGACGTCATCGCGACGGCCGGGCACTGTCCCGCCGGCGGCTGGCAGATTCCGGTGCCCGGCGACGGCGAGGTCGAACTGGTGAACGGGACTGCGATGGCGACGGCGTTCGCGCCCCCGGCTGCCGAACCGCCCACCGCCACCGAGTGGGAGACGGTGACGGTGATCGCCGACGACGCACTCTGGGCGTACGCGGCCAGCATCGCCGCCCTCGCCCGCGGTATCGGTGCGATCCGCTGGATCGAACAGCACGAGCTGCGGGCCCGGCTGGTGGACCGGTCGGGCCGGGTCTACACCACGGAGAGCTGGTGAATCACGCCCGTCCGCGCTGACGGCGGTACCAGCGCACCAGGCTGTCCGTCGACGAATCGCTTTGCGCGGCCGGTTCATCCGCGGCGGTGAGCACCGGCTGCAGCTCCACAGCCTGCGTCTTGCCGAGCTCGACACCCCACTGGTCGAACGAGTCGATGCCCCACACGACGCCCTCGACGAACACCTGGTGCTCGTACAGTGCGATCAGCTGCCCGATCACCGACGGGGTGAGCTTGGGCGCGAGAATCGTGGTGGACGGCCGGTTGCCGGGCATGACCTTGTGCGGCACCAGATTCTCCGGCGTCCCCTCGGCCGCGATCTCCTCGGCCGTCTTGCCGAACGCCAGGACCTTCGTCTGGGCGAAGAAGTTGCTCATCAGCAGGTCGTGCATGCTGCCGGTGCCGTCCGCGGTGGGCAGGTCGTCCGTCGGTTCGCCGAAACCGATGAAATCGGAGGGGACGAGCCGGGTGCCCTGGTGCAGGAGCTGGTAGAAGGCGTGCTGCCCGTTGGTGCCGGGTTCGCCCCAGAAGATCTCGCCGGTGGACGTGGGGACGGGGGAGCCGTCGGCGCGCACCGACTTGCCGTTCGATTCCATCGTCAACTGCTGAAGATAGGCCGGGAACCGCACGAGGTCGTTGGAATACGGCAGCACGGCACGGGATTCGGCGCCGAAGAAGTTCGAGTACCAGAGTCCGATCAGGCCGAGCAGGACCGGCGCGTTCTCCTCGAGCGGCGCCGTGCGGAAGTGTTCGTCCACGGCGTGGAAGCCGGCGAGGAACTCCGTGAACCGCTCCTTGCCGATCGCCGCCATCACCGACAGCCCGATGGCGGAATCGACCGAGTACCGGCCACCCACCCAATCCCAGAATCCGAACATGTTGGCCGTGTCGATACCGAACTCCGCCACCCGATCCGCGTGCGTCGAGACGGCGACGAAATGCTTTGCGACCGCTTCGTTTCCGAGGCCGAGACCGCCGAGCAGCCAGCGTCGCGCGGCGGTGGCGTTGGTGAGCGTCTCGAGCGTCGAGAACGTCTTGGACGCCACGATGAACAGCGTGGTGGCCGGGTCGAGGCCCTGCAGGCTGCGCACCAGGTCGGCGGGGTCGACGTTGGAGATGAACCGGACGCTGATGCCGGCGTCGGCGTAGTGCCGCAGCGCGCGGTACACCATCACCGGACCCAGATCCGATCCGCCGATGCCGATGTTGACGACGGTCTTGATTCTCTCGCCCGTCGCGCCGCGCCATTCACCGGAGCGCACACGATCCGTGAAGTCGCCCATGCGGTCGAGGACGTCGTGGACGTCGGCCACGACGTCCTGCCCGTCGACGACGAGAGACGCGTCGGCGGGCAGCCTCAGCGCGGTGTGGAGGACGGCGCGGTCCTCGGAAGTGTTGATGTGCTCGCCCGCGAACATCGCGTCCCGGCGTGCCTCCAGGTCGGCGCTGCGCGCCAGTTCGAGGAGCAACCCGATGGTGTCGCGGTCGATGCGGTGCTTGCTGTAGTCGATGTACAGGTCGCCCGCCGAGACGGTGAGTTCCTGCCCGCGTGCCGGGTCCTTCTCGAAGAGTTCTCGAAGATGGACGGACTGAATTTGAGCGTGATGATCACGCAATTTCTGCCAGGCAGCGGTTCCGGTGATGTCTGAGCTCACGAGATTTGAGCTTAATGCCCGCGCGTCGAAACTTCCGTGCGAACTTCGGTGCGGCGCATGATGGACGTCATGGATGCTGTCGAACTCATGCGAACCGTTCCCACAACCCTCTTCCTCGGCGGCGAGAAGCGTGACGCCGAGAACGGTGCCACGTTCACCGTTTTCGACCCGGCCACCGGTGACGCCCTGACCGAGGTTGCGGACGCCAGCCCTGCCGACGCGATGAAAGCGCTCGACGCCGCGGTGGCGGTGCAGCGGGAGTGGGCGGCGACCCCGGCACGTGAGCGGGGGGAACTGCTCCGCGCGGTGTTCGAGAAGATCACGGCCCGGGCCGACGACTTCGCGCTGCTGATGACGCTGGAGATGGGCAAGGCGCTGCCGGAGAGCGCGGCGGAGGTCAAGTACGGCGCCGAGTTCTTCCGGTGGTTCAGCGAGGAGGCCGTGCGTATCGCCGGCCGCTACACACCGGCGCCCGCGGGGAACGGACGCATCCTGGTGACCAAGCAGCCCGTCGGACCGTGTCTGGCGATCACACCGTGGAACTTCCCGCTCGCGATGGGCACGCGCAAGATCGGACCCGCACTGGCCGCCGGCTGCACGATGATCGTCAAACCCGCCTCCGAGACGCCGTTGACGATGCTCCTGCTCGCCGAGGTGATGGCCGACGCGGGGCTCCCGAAGGGCGTGCTGTCTGTGCTGCCGACGTCGAAGTCGGGGGAGGTGACCGGTCCGCTGCTCGACGACCCCCGGCTGCGGAAGCTCACGTTCACGGGCTCGACCGGGGTGGGGCGGATGCTCGTCGAGAAATCGGCGAAGGGACTGCTGCGCACGTCCATGGAACTCGGCGGGAACGCGCCCTTCGTCGTCTTCGACGACGCCGACGTGGACAAGGCGGTGGCCGGCGCCGTCCTCGCCAAGATGCGCAACGGCGGCGAGGCCTGCACCGCGGCCAATCGCTTCCACGTCGCGAACACTGTGCGGGAGGAGTTCACCGCGAAGCTCGTCGACAAGCTGTCCTCGTACACACTCGGACCCGGCACGGATCCCGACACGACGCTCGGCCCGCTGATCAACGCGGACCAACTCGAGAAGGTCGGGGAACTGGTGCAGGACGCCGTCGGTGCCGGCGCCCGGGTGCGGCTCGGCGGGGTCGCCCCGGAAGGTCCCGGTTACTTCTACCCGGCGACCGTGCTGGACGAGATCCCCGCGCAGGCGCGGATCCTGAAGGAAGAGGTGTTCGGACCGGTGGTCGCGATCGCCGGGTTCGACACCGAGGAGGAGGGGATCGCCGCGGCCAACGACACGGAGTTCGGCCTGGCGTCGTACATCTTCACCCGCGATCTGGACCGTGCACTCCGGGTGGCCGACGCTCTCGAATCGGGCATGGTCGGCATCAACCGCGGGGTCATCTCGGACACCGCTGCCCCCTTCGGCGGCGTCAAAGCGTCAGGCTTCGGGCGCGAAGGGGGCAGTGAAGGCATCGAGGAGTACCTGGAGACCAAGTACGTGGCGCTCGAGCCGTAACGACCGCCGTCGGGGGACGGGCAGGCCGTTTCGGGAAATCAGTGACCGAGGCGGCCGCGCCCGAGGCGCAGCAGCAGCATGGCGAGTGTGTGGCCTTCCTGGCCGAGCTCGTTGAACCGCTCGAGCACCTTCATCTCACGGCTGTGGACGAGGCGGGGACCGCCGGACGCCATCCGCGTGCGCCCGATGAGCTGCGAGACCTCTGCACGGCGCTTGATAGCGGCGAGAATCTCGGCGTCGAGCTTGTCGATCTCCTGGCGGAGAACCTCGATCTCGGCCTCGCTGGTGGGAACAGCGGTTTCCTTGGCGGCTGATGCGACGGTCTGAGTGCTCATTGGTTCGTCTCCCTCTTGTCAGAACTTGGATCGTTGTTTCGGCTCGAGTCGTTACCGATCCAGGCTCGTTTGACGAAAAAAGCCCCGGATCCGGTGCGGACCTCGGGGCTCGTGAGCTGTTCAGTTCACGGGCACCGGAGGCCGGTACCCGTAAAGAAATCGCCACAGGGGGCGCGACGGCGGACTGAACATGTGTACCAGTTTGCCATGGCGGTACCGCGCAGGCCAAGCGGCTGTGACGCTGTCGGTACACGCCGGTAAGTTTGATAGTTGATGAACACTATCTCCGGCACCGCTTCTCCTCTGAGCACCACGTCGCCTTCACACGCCGCCGCACCGGCGCGCGCAGGGTCGGACGTGCTCCTCCAGGGCCTCAACCCACCGCAACGGGAAGCGGTCGTGCACGCCGGGTCTCCGCTGTTGATCGTCGCGGGTGCGGGCTCGGGCAAAACGGCTGTGCTCACCCGCCGTATCGCATATCTGCTGGCCGAGCGGGGGGTGATGCCCGGTCAGATCCTGGCCATCACGTTCACCAACAAGGCTGCCGCGGAGATGCGGGAACGCGTCGCCCACCTCGTAGGCCCCAGGGCCAACAGCATATGGGTGTCCACGTTCCACTCCAGCTGCGTGCGGATCCTGCGAGCCCAGGCGGCGCTGCTCCCCGGCCTCAACTCGAACTTCTCCATCTACGACGCGGACGATTCGCGGCGGCTCCTGACGATGATCGCCAAGGATCTGAACATCGACACCAAGCGCTATTCGGCGCGGCTGCTCGCCACCCACATCTCGAATCTCAAGAACGAGCTCGTCGACCCGGAGCAGGCGAGCGCCGACGCCGACAAGGATCCGGCGGAACTGCCGCGGCTGATCGCCAAGGTGTACGGGCACTACCAGCAGCGGTTGCGGTCGGCGAACGCGCTGGACTTCGACGACCTGATCGGCGAGACGGTCGCGATGCTGCAGGCGTTCCCCCAGGTGGCCGAGTACTACCGGCGGCGGTTCCGCCACGTGCTGGTCGACGAGTACCAGGACACGAACCACGCCCAGTACATGCTGGTGCGTGAACTGGTCGGCGGCACCGCCGACGGCGAGGACGCGGACCACCGGGTCGCCCCGGCCGAGCTGTGCGTGGTGGGTGACGCGGATCAGTCGATCTACGCGTTCCGCGGCGCCACGATCCGCAATATCGAGGAGTTCGAGCGCGACTACCCGGACGCCCGCACCATCCTGCTGGAGCAGAACTACCGCTCCACTCAGAACATTCTGTCGGCGGCCAACTCGGTGATCTCGAAGAACACCGGCCGGCGTGAGAAGCGGCTGTGGACCGATTCGGGCGAGGGTGAGCTCATCACCGGCTACGTCGCGGACAACGAGCACGACGAGGCGTCGTTCGTGGCCTCCGAGATCGACAAGCTCGTCGATTCCGGCGACGCCAAGTTCGGTGACGTCGCCGTGTTCTACCGCACCAACAACTCGTCGCGTGCCCTCGAAGAGATCTTCATCCGGCTCGGCGTTCCGTACAAGGTCGTCGGCGGAGTGCGGTTCTACGAGCGCAAGGAGGTGCGCGACATCGTCGCGTATCTCCGTGTCCTCGCGAACGAGGACGACACCGTCAGCCTGCGCCGGATCCTCAACACGCCCCGCCGCGGCATCGGCGACCGCGCCGAGGCCTGTGTGGCCGTCCACTCCGAGCAACGGGGCATCAGCTTCGCGGAGGCGCTGCGGGACGGCGGTGAGGGTCGCGTACCGCTGCTGAACACCCGTTCCCAGAAGGCCATCGCGTCGTTCCTCGAGCTCATGGACGGACTGCGGGTGATGCTCCCGCCGGAGACCACTGTGGATGACGTCGTCCCCGACCAGCTCGGCGACATCGGCGACGTCGTCGAGGCGGTCCTGGAGCGGACGGGCTACCGCGCCGAGCTCGCGGCGAGCAGTGACCCTCAGGACGGGGCGCGTCTCGACAACCTCAACGAACTCGTGAGCGTGGCGCGTGAGTTCAGCTCCGACGCGCGGAACGCGGCGGGCCTCGTGGAACCGCCGGAGGACGGCGACGTCGACGCCCGGGACGGTGAACCCGATCCCGGTTCCCTCGCCGCGTTCCTCGAACGGGTGTCCCTGGTCGCGGACTCCGATCAGCTGCCCGACAACGACGAGGGCGTCGTCACGCTGATGACCCTGCACACCGCGAAGGGGCTCGAGTTCCCCGTCGTCTTCGTCACCGGGTGGGAAGACGGTCAGTTCCCGCACATGCGGGCGCTCGGCGACCCCACGGAACTGTCGGAGGAGCGCCGGCTCGCGTACGTCGGCATCACCCGTGCCCGGCAGCGGCTGTATCTGACACGGGCCGTCATGCGGTCGGCGTGGGGCCAGCCCATCCAGAACCCGGAGTCGCGGTTCCTGCAGGAGATCCCGTCGGATCTCGTGCACTGGCGCCGTGAGGACCCGGGCACCGGTATCGGTTCCGGTGGTGCGATCGGCGGTGGCCGTGCGCGTGGATCGGGATACGGCGGTCAGGGCTTCGGCGGCGGTTCCGGTTACGGCGGCGGGTCGGCAGGCACGCCGAGCTTCGGCGCCGCCCGTTCCCGCAACAACAACCTGGTGCTCACGGTCGGCGACCGTGTCAGTCACGACAAGTACGGCCTCGGCACGGTCCTCGAGACCAAGGGCGCCGGCCCGACCGCGACGGTCACCATCGATTTCGGCAGCGCGGGCAAGGTCCGGCTGATGCTGATCGGTGGCGTCCCGATGGTCAAGCTGTAGCGACGACGAAACGACTGCGGCGCATGCAATGCATGCGCCACAGTCGTGTGTTCGGGTGGAGCCGAAGGGTTTCGGTCAGTCCATCTCGGTGCCGAGACTGATGCCGCGGGAGGCCAGCCAGGGGAGGGGATCGATCTTGTTCTCGCCGGCGAGGTGGACCTCGAAGTGCAGGTGCGGGCCGGTGGAGAAGCCGCGGTTGCCGACGGTGGCGATCTGGTCGCCCGCCATGACCTTCTGGCCGACGGTGACGGTGGAGGTGTTGATGTGGCCGTAGACGGTGATGGTGCCGTCGGCGTGCTTGAGGCGGACCCACATGCCGAACCCGGAAGCAGGACCCGAGTCGATGACCTCGCCGTCGGCGACGGCCACGATGGGGGTGCCGATGGGGGCGGCGATGTCGACGCCCGCGTGCAGCGTGCCCCAGCGGCTTCCGAAGTTGGAGGTGAAGGTTCCCACGGCGGGGAGGACGAACAGGGGGCGGCGGGCAGCGGCTTCGCGGGCGGCGCGCTCTTCGCTGAAACGCTGTCCCTTGGCGAGAAGGTTGCTGAACTGTGACAGGTCGGTCGGGTTCGCGATGTTGAGGACCTGCGGGGCGTTCGACTCGGACGCGGCGGTGTCGGCGACCGTGGAGAACTGCGCGGCCTGCGGCTCGGCGGTGGTTCCGATGGTGCTCGACTCGTCACTGGCGAGGGCGACCTCGGAGTGATCGGAGGAGCTGGACGATCCGCTGGTGACGGCGGCCTGGCCTGCGGCGACTACGGCGCCCGCTGCGACTGCGAGGACTGCGGCGCGACCTTTGAGAGCTGAGGGGGGAGTCGGGATGCGGTGGGCTCCGCGGCGGGAGTGGGAGGGTGCGCCCTCGAAGGACTCGGAACCGCTGCGGGGGGTGAAGCCGGGAATCTCGGACTCGGTGTCGACGGTCTCGAAGCCGTTGCCGGCGTCGACGCTGTCGGGGGTGGAGCGTGTGGACTGCGAATTGCGGAAGAGCATGCGTGAAATCTCAGAACTATCGGTCTCGGGATAACGCTCGACCGACCTCGAGGGGTACGTGGGCGCGACTTCGTCGTTGTGACCCCGTAACTCGTCATCGTGGTGACTCACAAAACGGCTGGCCGTGAACTGGCTGCGATGGTGCATACGCCCGTCCCCCTCCTGCTCGTGACCTGCCTGTGACTTGGACCCTGGCGACGGTAACGAAACGGTTGCGATGCGCGCAACCTGTAACGCGGAGGAACGGCTACATGTGACGGGCATCACAAACTGAGCTGGGGAAACGTCGAACCCACTTTTCGTCTCGGTTCAATCTCGCCCCTGAATGCGCGTGTCACAACGCGGGGGAGGCAGTGGGTTAGCGCTAGCGTCGGCCTGTGGCGTCATCAACTCGATCTCCGGACGGGCGTAGGGCCGAGCCCGAACGTATTCCCTCGTCCGGCGGCACCGGTCGGACGGCCGTCGAGGAGCCCGATCCCGCCCGTGCGCGCCGGGGGTGCGTGCTCGCGGTCGTCCTGGGTCTCGTCGGGGGTGTGGGAGTGGCCTCGGCGCCCGTGCTGCACGCCGTCCGTTCGGCCGACGGGGTGGCCGCGCCGTCGGCGATCGGCGCAGCCGCGCTGTGGGCTGCGGTCTTCGCCGTCGCGGCACCCGTTCTCGCCGTCCCCGCGCTTGTCGCCCGGCGCACTGCGGTGGCGGGTGCGCTGCTGGCCGGTGCCGGTGCGGTGTCCCTCGGCGCTGCCGTGCTCGACACACAGCTGTGGACGGACGCCATCGACGCTAATCGACTCGAACTGTTCCGGCCCGAGACGGCGGCCGAGCTCGCCGCCGGGCCCGGCGCGTACGCCGCCCTCGCCGGACACCTGCTGATCGCCTTCGCCGGCCTCCTCGGCATGGTCGCGGTCCACCGGGAATCGCTGATGGACGGTTACGGCGACGCCCGCAGCTCCGAACAGGTCGGACGGGCGACGGGCGCCCGTGTCGGATTCCTGCCGTCCGCGGTCGCGGTGGTCGCCGCCGTCGTGCTCGTCGGCGCGCTGTTCGCGCCCGCCTTCGTATCCGAGGATCCGGTCATCCTCGTCCCGACGGTCGTGGAGTCGGATCTGGCTGCGTCCGCGGGCGCCGGGGTCCTGGCGGCGGCCGTTCTGATCGTGGTCGCCTCCGCACTGGCGTCCATCTCGCCGCCCGTGGCGTCCGGTGCGCTCGTCGGGGCAGGTCTGGCCGCGCTCGGCGTGGTCGGGACGCGCCTGGTGGCCGGACTCGCCGCGGGCGAACGGATCCAGCCCGGGCCCGGCGCGGTGTGGGGGACCGTCGGCGCCGGTGTCCTCGTACTCGTCGGTGTCTGCATCCCGATGGTCGACCGGGCTCGCGACACCAGGATCCTGAAGACGCTCGCCACACCCTCGTCGTCCGCGCCTGCTCAGGGCGGCCAGGCGAAGAAGGGGGCCGTCACCCCGTCCGCGAAGGGCGTCGCCAAGGCGGCGCTGCGAGCCGAGGCCGCCGCGGCCCGCGCTCGGATCGCCCGCTGGCACGTCGCCGCCGGGACCACCGGAATCGTCACCGCCGTGCTGGCCGCCGCCGGTGCCCTGCTCCCCGTCCTCGACATCCCGGCCGACGCCGTGCGCCCCGACATCTACGCCACCCGGGTCGTGCTCGTGGCCGCCCTCGTGCTCGTCGTCGGCTGCGTCTGGCTGCTGCTGTCGGAGTTCGCCTCCACCGTCCGGCCCGCGGTCGGAGTGCTGTGGGTGACGATCCCGTTCTCCGTCGCCTCGGTGTCGCAGTCCGTCGTGCTCGCCACCGACGTCCCCGGAATCGGCGCCGGAATCGGTGCCGCGCTGCTGTGGTGTGCGGCCGTCACCGCCGGCGTTACCGGCGTGCTGACGTGGTTCGCCGGTTCGGCGGAACGCGAGGAGATCGACACGTCCGAGGAGCCGTCCACCTCGATCGCGGTCCTCGCGGTCGGGGGTCTCGGGGCGGTCGCCGCGTTCGTCGGACTGGGACTGCCGCTCTTCCACGGGACCGATGCACGCGGCGACGACTACGCGCCCGCGTCGTTCGCGGAGTTCCCGTGGAACCTCGACGTGTGGGGGCGCGTCCTACTGGGCGTCGCGGTGGTCCTCGCAGTGATCGTCGCCTCACGTGCCCGCCCGGCCCGGGCGGTGGCACTCCTGCTCGGTTCGGCCGTTGTGGTGGGGGTATACCTCCTGTCGTGGCCGCTCACCGCGGCCCGGGTGACCGATCCCTCAATGGGGGCCGGTGTCGTCCCGACAACCGTGGGCATAGTGTTGATTGCGGCTGCCGCGGCCCTCACGACACGCAGCAGAAATCGGTGAGGTCCGCCCCGTCGACCGCGGTGAGGCTCGCCTCAGTACTTCTGGTGAGGCTCGCCTCAATGCGTGTTATCGCGTGATGTGGACCACATAGCAGACACGCGGCCGCAGACCGGGCCCGGCAACTGGTTAAAGTCCAAAACAGACCCGCTCCTACCCCTCGAGCGGGTGTCAACGCAGACGAGACGGTGAGCAGATGGATCTCTTCGAATACCAGGCGAAGGAACTCTTCGCCAAGCACGAGGTGCCGACTTCGGCTGGGCGTGTTACCGACACGGTCGCCGGCGCACGCGAGATTGCCGAAGAAATCGGCAAGCCCGTGATGGTCAAGGCGCAGGTCAAGGTCGGAGGCCGCGGCAAGGCCGGTGGCGTCAAGTACTCCGCCGACGCCGATGCCGCCCAGGCCAACGCCGAGGCGATCCTGGGCCTCGACATCAAGGGTCATGTCGTCAAGAAGCTGCTGGTCGCAGAGGCGAGTGACATCGCCGAGGAGTACTACATCTCCTTCCTGCTCGACCGCACCAACCGCACCTACCTGGCCATGTGCTCGGTCGAGGGTGGCGTCGAGATCGAGGTCACCGCCGAGGAGAACCCCGACGCTCTCGCGAAGATCCCCGTGGACGCCGTCAAGGGTGTCGACCTCGCGTTCGCGCGCAGCATCGCCGAGGCAGGAAAGCTGCCCGCCGAGGTGCTCGACGCAGCGGCCGTGACGATCCAGAAGCTGTGGGAGGTCTTCATCAACGAAGACGCTCTCCTCGTCGAGGTCAACCCGCTCGTCCGCACGCCGGACGACCAGATCCTCGCACTCGACGGCAAGGTCACGCTCGACGAGAACGCTGCGTTCCGTCAGCCCGGCCACGAGGCGTTCGAGGACAAGGACGCCACGGACCCGCTCGAGCTCAAGGCCAAGGAAAACGACCTCAACTACGTCAAGCTCGACGGTGAGGTCGGCATCATCGGTAACGGCGCCGGCCTGGTCATGTCGACCCTGGACGTCGTCGCGTACGCCGGTGAGAAGCACGGTGGCGTGAAGCCGGCCAACTTCCTCGACATCGGTGGCGGCGCCTCCGCAGAGGTCATGGCGAACGGCCTGGACGTCATCCTGAACGACGCGCAGGTCAAGAGCGTGTTCGTGAACGTTTTCGGTGGCATCACCGCGTGTGACGCGGTCGCCAACGGCATCGTCGGCGCCCTGAAGACGCTCGGGGACGAGGCCAACAAGCCGCTGGTCGTCCGACTGGACGGCAACAACGTCGAAGAGGGTCGTCGTATCCTCGCCGAGGCCGCCCACCCGCTGGTCACGGTCGTCGGAACCATGGACGAGGCCGCCGACAAGGCTGCCGAGCTGGCCTTCGCCGCAAAGTAAAGGGACTCAAAAAACATGGCTATCTTCCTGACCAAGGACTCCAAGGTCATCGTCCAGGGCATCACCGGCGGCGAGGGCACGAAGCACACCGCGCTGATGCTCAAGGCCGGCACCCAGGTCGTCGGCGGTGTCAACGCCCGTAAGGCCGGCACCACCGTCACCCACGACGGCGGCGTCGAGCTGCCCGTCTTCGGCACCGTCGCCGAGGCCATCGAGAAGACCGGCGCGGACGTCTCCATCGCGTTCGTTCCCCCGGCCTTCGCCAAGGACGCCATCGTCGAGGCCATCGACGCGGAGATCCCGCTGCTCGTGGTCATCACCGAGGGCATCCCGGTGCAGGACTCGGCGTACGCCTGGGCGTACAACGTCTCCAAGGGCAACAAGACCCGCATCATCGGACCCAACTGCCCCGGCATCATCACCCCCGGCGAGTCGCTGGTCGGCATCACCCCGGCCAACATCGCGGGCACCGGCCCGATCGGTCTCGTGTCCAAGTCCGGCACGCTGACCTACCAGATGATGTTCGAGCTGCGTGACTTCGGCTTCTCCACCGCCATCGGCATCGGCGGCGACCCGGTCATCGGCACCACCCACATCGACGCCATCGAGGCGTTCGAGAAGGACCCCGAGACCAAGGTCATCGTGATGATCGGTGAGATCGGTGGCGACGCCGAGGAGCGTGCCGCCGACTACATCAAGGCGAACGTCACGAAGCCGGTCGTCGGCTACGTCGCGGGCTTCACCGCTCCCGAGGGCAAGACCATGGGCCACGCAGGCGCCATCGTCTCCGGTTCCTCGGGCACCGCGCAGGCCAAGAAGGACGCCCTCGAGGCTGCCGGCGTGAAGGTCGGCAAGACGCCGTCCGAGACCGCTGCGCTCGCTCGCGAGATCCTGCAGAGCCTGACCGTCCAGGCCTAGGCGCTCCGCGCCCGTGCGCCTTTTTGGTAGCTCCCGCTACCGGAAAGGCGCACGGGCCGTTCAGGCATCGACCCACATCTCCCCGGCCGGATCGAGTGTCCCCGTCCCCGACGTGACGGCAGCGACCAGATCGGCCAACTCCGCCGAGTCCCGCGCCGCGAGGGTGAGGACCGCGGATTCCCCGTATGTCGTGTCCACCACGACGACGCCCCGCCCACGCAACTCCGACTCGACGCGTCCCGCCTCGGCGTGGCCGACGGCGAGGGTGTGCAGGTGGCGAAGTTCCCTCCGCACGAGGGGTGCGGCATCGACCGCTGTGGCCACCGCGCCGGAGTAGGCGCGCACCAGTCCGCCCGCGCCCAGCTTGATTCCCCCGAAGTACCGTGTCACGACCACCGTGACGTCGACGAGATCACGGGCCTTGAGTACCTGCAGCATCGGAATGCCCGCGGTGCCACCGGGTTCGCCGTCGTCGCTCGCGCGCTCGACCCGGTCGCTGGGGCCGTTTCCGATGATGTACGCCGAACAGTGATGTCGCGCATCGGGATACGCCCGCCGCCGATCCTGGACGAAGGCCTGCGCCGCCTCGGCGTCCTCGACGCGCCGCAGCGCGGCGATGAAACGTGAGTGCTTCACCTCCGTCTCCAGGGTGAGATCGGCGGTGTGGGGAGCGAGGGTGTACGGCACAGAACCATTGTCTCCTGCGCTGTTCCCGGTGCCGCGGGCCGCGAGTGACGGCAGTGACCGACGGGTATACGTAGGCTAGCGTCGGAAGAGCGCACGCAGACGACCACTTGTCGACTAGGAGAAGTCATGACGTTCACGCCCGGAGGACCGAGTTACGGTCCGCCCGCGCAACCGACTGCAGGGGGAGAACCGAAAGGCCTGGGCTTCTTCCTTCTGATCGGTGTCGCAGTTCTCGGTGTCCTCAACCTACTGCTCGGGTTCGCCCCGTACGCCACGTTGGCGCGAGAGTCCGTGAACTCGTTCGAAGCCAACACGGACGGGCTCGGCCTCCTGTTCCTCGGTGGTCTCCTCGCGGCAGTCTCGCTCCTTCCGAAGCAGTCCTACGCGGGCGCGGCAGCAGCGGCGTCCGTCGCGGGCTGGGTTGTCGCGTTGTTCGTTTTCCTCAACGTCGACGCGGATTCGGGTTGGGGCGCAATCCTGATCCTCGTTCTCGGATTCATCCAGTCGGCCGTGGCCGTCGCGGCCACGCTGTTCGACATCGGACTCCTGAAGCAGCCGGCGCCCAAGCCGGCCGCAGCCGCGGGCTTCGGTCAGCCCGGTCAGCCCGGTCAGCCCGGTCAGCCCGGTCAGGCGCCGCAGGGTTACGGCCAGGGCGCCCCGCAGGGCTACGGGCAGGGCCCGCAGCAGTCGTACGGACAGCCGCCCCAGGGCTACGGTCAGAGCGCCCCGCAGGGCTACGGGCAGAGTCAGTCGCAGCCCGGCTACGGCCAGCAGAACCAGCCCGGCTACGGCCAGCAGGGTTACGGCCAGCAGGGTCAGCCCTCGCAGAGCCAGACCGGCTACGGTCAGGGCTACGGGCAGCCCCAGCAGCCGGGTTACGGAGCCGCGGCGGGTGCCGGGTCCGCGTCGTACGACGCCCCGACCGCCGCCTACCAGCAGCCGCAGTACCAGGGGTACTCGCAGCCGTCGAGCCCGTCGCAGTCCACCGGAACGCCCAGCTCGCAGTACCCGGCCGGCACCAGTTACGGTTCCGCGCAGCACGCGGCGCCCGCGTACGGCTCGCAGTCCGAGTCGTCCCCCGTGGAGCGCACGCTCGAGTACGGCGAGCAGCCTTCCACCGAGGCGAAGTCGGCAGACTCGGCCGAGAAGTCCGAATCGGAGGGCTACAGCGCGCCGACCCAGGCGTTCGACACGCGCGCCGACAGGGACGACAAGTAGCGGCCCAACCAGCAGGTGGCCTCTGACCCAACGTGGTCGGAGGCCACTTCTGTGCGGCGCGCCTGACCGCCGCCGCGGCGTCGGAGTGCCACTCTCGAGGGGATGAGTTCTTTGGTTGATCGTGCGCAGCGCGTCGCACAGGGTGCACGACGGCGAGCCGTCGGTGATGACGAGCGGCAAGTCCCGCGACAGCGACCCGTGCCCGACGCCGACGAGATGCGGGCGCTGCTCGCGGTCGCGTTCCGGCCCGCGGGCGTCACCGTCGTCCTGTTGTCCGCACTCATCGTCGTCACGCTGGTGGCGGCGAACAGCGACCTCACCGGAACGTTCGGTGCCATCGCGGCGTCGTGGCTGGCGATTCACCAGGTGCCGTTGACGATCGACGGCACGTCACTCGGTGTCCTCCCGCTGATCCCGACAGCCGGGATGATGTGGGTCGTCGCCCGCGGATGCGCCGCCGTGGTGCACCCGGCGTCCTCGCGGCGGCACGCTCTGCAGGTGATCGGCGCTGCGGTGGCCGGACCGCTGGTCGTGACGGCCATCAGCCTCGCCGTCATCGCGGACGCGTCGGCGGTCATCCCGTTGTCCTCCCCGAACGCGCTCGCCGCGTTCGGGTGGGTGCTGTTCGTGCACCTGCTTGCATCGGCGATCGGTGTGACGGTCGCGATGTGGCCGACGCTCGGTGCGCAGGTTCCGTCGTGGGTCCGGGACGCGGTGCGGCCGGGACTGCGCGCGTTGACGGCGATTCTCGGTGCCGGCGCGGTCATGGTCACGATCTCGCTGCTGATGGAGTGGTCGACGGTCGGCTCGCTGCTCGAACGCGGCGACGGCGTCGTCGGACTGCTCGGACTGACGATCCTGTCGGTGCTGTACCTGCCGAACGTCGTGGTGGGTGCCGCGGCCGCGGTCATCGGAGGGACCGCGCAGATCGGGGACGTCTCGGTCAGCGTGTTCGGGAACGTCGGTGGTTCGCTGCCGCCGTTGCCGCTGCTCGGCGCCGTTCCCGACGGGGTGTCGGGTGGTGCCTGGCCCGCGCTGCTGGTGATTCCGTTGCTGATCGGTGTGATGCTCGGACGCGACTGCGGGCGTCGCGTCGCCGGGCAGGAAGCGCTGTTCACCGTGCTGACCGCCGCCGCGGGGGTGGGCGTGGTGACGGCGGTGCTCGGCCTCGTGTCCGGTGGCAGGCTCGGCGCATTCGGAACGGTCGAGCTGCACTGGTGGGCGTTCGGACTGCTCACGTTCGCGTGGCTCGGACTCGCGGGCGCGGTGACAGCGGTGGTCGTGGCCTGGCATCGGAGCCGGGGCGCCGTGGACGAGGACGACGCCGACACCGAGGACGAGGAGCCGCATCTTCCCGGCGCGGAGGAGGTTCCGGCAATCGCCGCCCCGATCACCGAGGAACCGGTGGTCGCCGAACACGTCGCGCCGAGTCGGGTGATCGAAGCCGAACTCGTCGACGAGACCGAAGCGCCGGCAGCGCCGGTTGCACCGCAGGACACCGGCGCCGACGCCGAGGTCGTGGTGGACGCAGAGGTCGAGGAAGACACGCCGACGGACGAACCCGAGGGGTCCGCAGACGCCGCCGAGAGCCCGGAAGCCGACCTGCCCCGAGGGCCCGCAACCCCCAGCGACTAGGCTCTTGGTCGGTCGACGATGCGACCGCCCCCATTTTTTGCCCGTCTTTCGATTCACCCGGCCTTTCGATTGTTCAGGAGTAGTGCGCTGACTTCCTCGCGTGACCACCTGAGGCCCACGACCGGTTCGCCGGCGCGGATCGTCGTACTCGCCTCCGGTGCGGGAACCCTCCTGAGGTCGCTGATCGAAGCAACACACACGGACGGGTATCCCGCCGAGATCGTCGCCGTCGGCGTCGACCGCGACTGTGATGCGACCTCCCACGCGAACGCGGCGGACATTCCCCACTTCCGGGTGAGCCTGCGCGACCACGCCGACCGTGCCGCCTGGGACGTCGCGCTGACCGAGGCCGTCGCGTCCCACCAGCCGTCGCTCGTCGTGTCGGCGGGTTTCATGAAGATCCTCGGTCCCGCCTTCCTGGAGCGCTTCGGCGGTCGCATCATCAACACGCATCCCGCGTTGCTGCCCGCATTCCCCGGCGCGCATGCGGTCCCGGATGCGCTGGCCTACGGCGTGAAGGTGTCGGGATCGACCGTCCACCTCGTGGACGCCGGTGTCGACACCGGCCCGATCCTGGCGCAGGAACCCGTGCCGGTGCTCGACGGCGACGACGAGTCGACCCTGCACGAGCGCATCAAGACTGTGGAGCGACGGTTGTTGGCGGACGTCATCGCCGCTGTCGCCACCCGTGGAGTTGTTTCCGATGGACGAAAGGCCGTGATCCCCAGTGAGTGAACGCAAGGCAGTACGCCGAGCGCTCGTCAGCGTCTACGACAAGACCGGTCTGGTCGAACTGGCTACGGGCCTGCACAAGGCAGGCGTCGAGCTGGTGTCGACAGGGTCGACTGCAGCGAAGATCGCCGACGCCGGCATCCCGGTCACCCCCGTCGAGGCGCTGACGGGCTTCCCCGAATGCCTCGAGGGCCGGGTCAAGACGCTGCACCCGCGGGTGCACGCCGGCGTCCTCGCCGACACCCGGAAGCCGGAGCACCTCGCGCAGCTCGAGGAACTCGGCATCGAGGCGTTCCAGCTGGTGGTCGTGAACCTGTACCCGTTCACGCAGACCGTCGCATCGGGGGCGACCCCAGACGAGTGCGTCGAGCAGATCGACATCGGCGGACCGTCCATGGTGCGTGCCGCCGCGAAGAACCACCCGTCGGTCGCGGTCGTGGTGGATCCCGCCCGCTACGACGACGTGCTCACCGCGGTCGCCGACGGCGGTTTCACGCTGCCCGAGCGCACCGCCCTCGCTGCGCAGGCGTTCCAGCACACCGCGTCGTACGACGTCGCGGTCGCCAGCTGGATGACGTCCACGCTGGTCGAACCGGGTGACTCCCAGTTCCCCGAGTGGGCAGGCGCCACCTGGGACCGCTCGGCTGTCCTGCGGTACGGCGAGAACCCCCACCAGGCCGCGGCCCTCTACGTGAACCCCGCCGCCCCGGCCGGTCTGGCTCAGGCGGAACAGTTGCACGGCAAGGAAATGTCGTACAACAACTACACCGACGGCGACGCAGCCTGGCGTGCGGCGTTCGACTTCAGCGAGCCGGCTGTCGCGATCATCAAGCACGCGAACCCGTGTGGCATCGCGGTCGGAGCCGACATCGCCGAGGCACACCGCAAGGCGCACGCCTGCGACCCGGTCAGCGCATACGGCGGAGTCATCGCCGCGAACCGCGAGATCACCGTCGAGATGGCCGAGCAGGTTGCCGAGATCTTCACCGAGGTGATCATCGCCCCGTCCTACGCGGACGGTGCGCTCGGAGTGCTGCAACGCAAGAAGAACATCCGCGTCCTCCTCGCCGAGGCACCGACCGCGACGGGAATCGAACTGCGTCCCGTGTCCGGTGGAGCGCTCCTGCAGGAGCGCGACGTGCTCGACGCCGAGGGCGACGACCCGGCCAACTGGACGCTGGCCGTCGGCGACGCCGCCGACGAACAGACCTTGAAGGATCTCGAGTTCGCGTGGCGCGCGTGCCGATCGGTGAAGTCCAACGCCATCCTGCTCGCTTCCGACGGTGCGTCGGTCGGCGTCGGCATGGGCCAGGTCAACCGCGTCGACTCCGCGCACCTCGCGGTGCAGCGGGCCGGTGACCGGGTGGTCGGGTCGGTGGGCGCGTCGGACGCGTTCTTCCCGTTCCCCGACGGACTGCAGGTGCTCGCGAACGCCGGCGTCAAGGCAGTCGTGCAGCCGGGTGGTTCCGTCCGCGACAACGAGGTGATCGATGCGGCCAAGGAAGCCGGCGTCACCATGTACCTGACGGGCGCGCGGCACTTCGCGCACTAGCGTTCGGCAACTCTCGAACGGGCCTTGGCATCATGCCGGGGCCCGTTCTGCGTCGTCAGGCGGCTGCGGCCCCGTGTGCTCGGGCCGTGCCCTGGAGTTCGCGCGGCGAACCGGTGATGACCACGCGGGCGGCGCCGCGGCTGCGGACCTCGCTGATCAGCTCACCCAGGCCGGCCTCGTGGGCGGCATCGCAGTGCGACAGGTCGAGGGTGACGGCGTACCCGGTGAGGTCGTCCGGCAGGTCGAGATACGGGGGAGAGGTGGACAGCTGGTTGATGCGAAGTTTCATGGGGTGCTCCTGAAAGTGAAAGGTAAAAGAAAAGGCACCCGAGGGGTTTGCCCTGGGTGCCCGAGAATGACGTGGTGTGAGTCTCAACATTCTCGGGGTGCGCCGAACTTGGTGATGTGCTTGTCGGCGGAGCAGCGACGCCATGCGGGTACGGATGCGAAGAGCGCGTGAAGCTGCATCATGTCCGTACCTTTCTGCGTGTCGTTGCTGGTTGGTAGATGACCGTACAGCACCGGTTGAGGGTTTGCACTTCCATTATCCGGCCGCTGCGCCGAAATGCAGGGTTGAGCAGCGGCTCTTGGCCCAGAGTTGCCGTCCCGTTCACCTCCGCGCACGGATTCGTATGAAGCACCGGCGATTGCGTCGGCGTGTGGCTGATCGGTGCGCATCTGTCGAATCCCACACTTTGGTCACAGCTTGCTTTCGATCCGGCCTCGAGCTGCCCGCACGTACGGTGCAGCTGATTCACTCGGGGCTGATGTGACTCGAGTGGCACCTGTGGAAGGAGAGTGGCGCCCGGACTGCGACGGTGCGCCCATTCCCGTTATGAACCGATTTGCGATCAAGGCCGGCCTCGGCGCCTGCGTCCTGGGTGCGTCCGTGCTCATCCCTGCTCAGGCTTCGGCAGAACCCGCGGCGACGGCGACCGGCACCGAACTGTCCGGGATGACGGTGTTCCTCGACCCCGGACATCAGGGTTCGAGCGAGGGCCACGACCTCGCGCAGCAGGTGAACGACGGCCGGGGCAACACGAAGGACTGCCAGACCAGTGGCATGACGTCGCTGGGCGGGGTGCCCGAGCACACGATCAACTGGAACGTTTCCCAGCTGGTGAAGAGCAGCCTCGAGAGTCTCGGCGCGAAGGTCGTCCTGAGCCGTCAGGACGACACCGGCTGGGGCGGATGCGTCGACGAAAGAGCGCGTGCGGCAAGCGAATCGAATGCCGACGTCGCGGTGAGCATTCACGCGGACTCGACGGCGCAGGGCGAGGACGCGAGCAAGCACGGGTTCCACATGATCATCCCGTCGCTGCCCATTCCCGACGAGAAGGCGGACGCGGCGCAGTCCGGTGGCGGCCTCGAGGCGTCGAAGATGATGCGCGACGCCTACAAGTCGGACGGATTCGTTCCCGCCAACTACGCCGGCGTGAACGACGGCCTCCAGACCCGCGCCGATGTAGCCGGGCCCGCGCTGACTCAGGTGCCGCTGGTGTTCGTCGAGATGGGCAACGGTTCCAACAAGGAAGACTCCGCCCAGCTGGAGAGCACCGACGGCCAGTTGAAGCACGCGATCACCATCACGACGGGCATCGTCACCTACCTGCTGACGGGGTCCCAGTCGGCGCCGGCCGAGGAACTCGCGGCAGCACCGGCGGCCACCACGACGACGCCCGAGGCGAGCGAGGACAGCGCGTCGTCGACCACCACCACGACGCCGAAGGCGACCACCCCGAAGGCCACCCCGCAGTCGACGGCCCCGGAGTCGGCGGAGTTCTCCGAGTTGATGGAGATGCTCGCGCCGCTGCTCGAGGTCGAGGGCCTCGACGGGCTCGAGGATCTCGTCAACGACAAGAACCTGGGGCTCGTGTCCGAACTGGCGAGCACACTGATGGCCGTGATCACCGGAGCCGGCGGGAACTGATCACAGAGCGGCGATCCACCTGCTGAACGGGTCGCTGAACTCCGCCGAGTAGGGGAGCGGTTCCACGTAATCCGGTCCGGTGGACGGACGGTCGCCGACGTCCTTGAGGACGTGATTGGCGTTCGTCATCCGCACCGGCGTCAGCGCGGTGTGCGCGAGGGCGTCGTTCAGGCCGTCGACGTCCGCGAGCTGTACCTGGATGTCCTTGGCGGAGCAGCTGGTGAGGACGGGGAACCCGGCGGGCAGCCGGCCGGCCAGTGCGCGCGGGTCGAGAGCGTCCTCCTCCGCGAGGGCCTTCGCGTTGGCATGGACCAGCCCGGCGTTCTGCAACGGTTCCGGAAGGTCGTCGGGGATCGTGCCCGACGTGCGGAGCGATTCGACGGTGTCCGCGAGCGCGAGCCGGAGTTCGTCGGCGAGTTCCACCGGCAGCTGGCCGGTGCCGACGACGGCGTCGAGCTGACCGTGGATCTGTGTGGTGAGCAGGTCGAGGAGCCGGACACTCAGCGGTTCGAGCAGTCCGACGGCGCGCACCCGCGACTCGTCTTCCGCGGTGGCGAGCGCGAGGGCGACGAGTCCGCCGTCGCTGTGACCGATGACGATAAGCTTCGACGGGTCGACCCCGGGTTGGGCGGCCAGGAAGTCGAGGCCCGCGGACGCGGCGTCGACGAAGGTGGTGAATCCGAGACCCCCGACTTCTTCCACCTCGTAGGGGCCGAGGGCGGTCTCGCCGCTGCCGATCTTGTCGTAGCGCAGGCTGGAGATGCCGTGCTGTTCGAGCACGTCGGCGAGATGGCGGAGCGTTCCGATGTCACCGGGGAGCAGGGCGCTGTCGCCGTTGCGGTCGGTGGGACCACTGCCGGCGAGCAGCAGCGCGGCGGGTGCCGACCCGTTCGCGTGGTCGGGGGTGCGCAGGCTGCCGTAGTACGTGACGGCACCGCTGTCGAACGTGATCTCGGTGTCAGGCATGGGGACTGTCTACCAGTTCACGTCGCGCGCAGTCGCCGCACCCGTTGCACCCCTCGCCACGCGAACCACAGCAGGAATGCGAGTAGCGGGATGACGAGCAGCGGAAGCAGCAGGGCGATCAGGGATGTGACGAACGAGACCACGTCTTCGATCACCGACACCACGGGATTGGCCAGTCCGCCGGTGGAGGCGGTGCTCACCGCCCGGGTCCCGGTCTGCGCGGTGCTGAACGCCAGAGCGGTGGGCGCGCCGATGACGATTCCGGCGATCGCGGCGGTCGACGGGTCCACGTCCGCGAAGGCCGCCCAGGTCGCGATGACACCCGCCGCGGGACCGGTGACGTTGCCGATCACGGACAGCGCGTTGTCGACGAACGGGATGAGATCGGCGGTCAGTTCCACCGCTGTCGCGATCGACAGCGCGACCAGCGCCCCGGTCGAACCGAGCCACCGCATCGACTCGTTCAGGGTGATCCCGAGCACCTCGAAGTGCACCGCGGCGCTGAGCATCAGCAACGGCAGGAACGTGCGCAGTCCCGACGCGGCGGCGAGGCCGAGGCCGAGCAGTCCGGGCAGAACCCACGTCTCCATGCACGGAGTGTAGAAGCTCGGCTATCACGGCAGGCGGGCATCGCGGCCGAGATCTCAGAGAAGCATCACAGAACTCACACAATCGGCGATTAGCGTCTGCATCACCAGTTGTTCCAACGGATTACGTCCGAGAACAGCCCCCGACTCCAGGAAGGTGCCGCACCATGAACGTCGTACAGCTGACCACCGGTGATGTCGTCGCCGCCATGTTCTCCCTCGACTTCGTCGACGGCGGATTCCGCCGGGAGGCCGTCGAGCGGATTCACCGGGGAGCGATCGACGAGTGGGTGTCCGCGCTCACCGGGTCGGGTCTGTTCTCGAACCGCGCGGTCGCGGACGTGGTCCGGGCATGGCGCGACGATCCGCGAGTCCTGCTCGATTCCCTTCTGGCGGAGGCTGATCCGGTGACACTCGAGCGCTACCGCTCCGCGTGGTACGAGTTGGACGCCCTGGTCTCGTATGGTGTCGCCGCGTAGGCGCACTCTCAGGGAATGCTGAAGACGTCGGCGAACGTGGCGAGCAGCGCCGGATCGCCGGTGACGGACACGCTGCCGACGGCGATGGCGTCCTCCGGGGTGATCTCGCGTGCCATCAGTGCCTTCACCGCCGGCCCGGTCTCGATCACGAGGTCGGGCTGGTCGGCTGCGCCCTCCACGACCTCGAGTGCGCCGCGGTCGATGCGGGCGGACAGCACGATCGGCCCGAGCCGCAATTCGTAGGTGAGTGTGACGTCCCGTGCGGCGTCGGGGTGGAACGTCGATCGCAGCGCCATCACCATCGAGTCGACGGTCACGGCATCGTCCGGGTCGGGTTCGCCGAGGGTGCGGGCGCCCCACCGGCCCAGCGACTTCACGGCGTCCTCCAGGGCGTTGCCGTAGTCGGTCAGTTCGTAGACCACCGCGTTCGACGGCCGGGGCAGCGCGCGGCGCGCGATCACGTCGGCGTCCTCGAGTTCCTTCAGGCGCGCCGACAGGATGTTGGACGGGATGCCCGGCAAACCCTGCTTGAGATCCGTATATCGCCGCGGTCCGACCAGGAGATCTCGGACGATGAGCAGTGCCCAGCGTTGTCCCACGATGTCCAGGGCATGCGCGAGTCCGCAGTACTGCCCGTAAGTCTGCCGTGCCATGGTTTCAACTATAGACCGAAGTTGCCTATTGACATCAATAGGTTTCTTTTTGCAACATTGATACGTGATCTGCTCCACAAGGTCGCACGGCTCGTCACCCGAAAACACTCAGCTCCACCGACGGAAAGAGAATTCGATGTCGACCATGATCTTCGTGAACCTCCCCGTGAAGGACCTCGGCAAATCGACGGCCTTCTACGAGGCGCTCGGCTACCGGAAGAACCCCCAGTTCTCGGACGAGAACGCGTCGTCGATCGTCGTCAGCGAGCAGATCCACGTCATGCTGCTGACGGAGAAGTTCTTCTCCACCTTCACCAAGAAGGCCGTCGCGGACGCCACCACGACCACCGAATCCATCATCTGCATCTCCGCGGACAGCCGGGAGGCCGTCGACGCGCTGGCCGACAAGGCGCTCGCGTCGGGCGGATCCTTCTCCAACGATCCGATGGACGAGGGATTCATGTACGGCCGCAGCTTCCAGGACCCGGACGGTCACCTCTGGGAGGTCATGTGGATGGATGTCGATGCAGCGCAGGGGCAGGAGTCGTGAGCACCGCGACCACACCCGTGATGGCGGAGTCGGGAACCGCACGCACGGTGGGCTGGGTCCTCAGCGGACTCGTCGGCGCCTTCCTCCTCTTCGACGCGGTCGGCAAGCTCCTGAAGATCGGACCGGTGGAGGACTCGGCCGCCGAACTGGGATTGCCGATGCACATCATCGTGCCGATCGGAGTGGTGCTGCTCCTCTGCACGGTGCTCTACCTGGTGCCGCGAACGGCCCCGCTGGGGGCGGTGCTGCTGACCGGCTACCTCGGTGGGGCGGTACTCACCAACTGGCGCGTCGAGAAGCCGTTGTTCAGCACGGTGCTGTTCGCGGTGTACGTCGGAATCGCAGTCTGGGCGGGGCTGTACCTGCGCGACCGCAAGGTCCGCGAACTGCTCCCGCTGCGCCGCGAGGACTGACCCGGGCGGGTCGGCGCGCGTTAACCGCGTGCCGATTCGCTCGAATCCTCGTAGCGTGGAGTGGTGACGTCATCGGAACACAGACCTTCCACCGTCGGCGAGCTCCGCGAGTCGGGCCACATTCAACGCACCGTCAAGGAAGAGATCCGCGAGAATCTGCTCGCGGCCCTACGCGACGGCCGTGATCCGTGGCCCGGCATCGTCGGTTTCGAGGAGACGGTGGAACCACAGCTCGAACGGGCTCTCATCGCCGGTCACGACGTGGTGTTGCTCGGCGAACGTGGTCAGGGCAAGACCCGCCTCCTCCGCACCCTCAATCTGCTCCTCGACGAATGGACCCCGGTGATCGCCGGTTCCGAACTCGGGGAGCATCCCTATGAGCCCATCACCCCGGCGTCCATCCGCCGGGCGCAGGAACTGGGCGACAGCCTCCCCGTCGCATGGCGGCACCGCAGCGAGCGGTATTCCGAGAAACTCGCGACCCCCGACACGTCGGTGGCGGACCTCGTCGGCGACGTGGATCCGGTCAAGGTCGCGGAGGGCCGGAGTCTCGGCGACCCGGAAACCATTCACTTCGGGCTCGTTCCCCGTGCGCACCGGGGCATCGTCGCCATCAACGAACTGCCCGACCTCGCCGAGCGAATCCAGGTGTCGCTGCTCAATGTCATGGAGGAACGCGACATCCAGGTCCGCGGGTACACGCTCCGGCTCCCGCTGGACGTCCTGATGGTGGCCAGCGCGAACCCGGAGGACTACACGAACCGCGGTCGCATCATCACCCCGCTGAAGGACCGGTTCGGCGCCGAGATCCGGACGCACTACCCGACCCGGCTCGACGACGAAGTCGCGGTCATCCTCCAGGAAGCGCACCTCACCGCGGAGGTGCCCGAGTACCTCCTCGAGATCCTGGCCCGGTTCACCCGTCTGCTCCGCGAGTCGACGTCGGTCGATCAGCGATCGGGTGTGTCCGCCCGCTTCGCGGTGGCAGGCGCCGAAACCGTCAGTGCCGCTGCGGTGCATCGCGGCGCCGTGCTCGGTGAAGCCGACCCGGTCGCGCGGCCGGTCGACCTGGAGACCGTCGTCGACGTCCTGCGGGGCAAGGTGGAATTCGAATCCGGCGAGGAAGGGCGCGAGATCGAGGTCCTCGAGCACCTGCTCCGGCGGGCGACGGCCGACACCGTCCGCACCCGGCTCGGCGGCATCGACCTGGCGGAACTCGTGGACGCGGTCGAACAGGGCGACCCGGTGGTGACCGGTGAACGGATCACGGCGAAGGCACTGCTGAACGAGCTGCCCGAACTCGAGGTCCTCGACGAGCTGGCCGAGCGTCTGGGCGCGGAGTCCGACGGCGAGCGGGCCGCGGCCGCCGAGTTCGCCCTCGAAGGCCTGTACCTGGCGCGGCGGATCTCGAAGAACCCGGACATCAACGGGCAGACGGTGTATTCGTAATGTCCCGCAAGGCGGAGCGCGGACCGCACAACGCGCGGTACGGGCCGTACGAGGGCGGTGATCCGCTGGCGCCGCCGGTGGACCTGCGTGAGGCCCTGGCCGCGATCGGCGACGACGTGTTCGCCGGCACGTCGCCGCGGCAGGCGCTGCGCGAGATGCTCCGGCGCGGCAACCGGGACATGCGCGGCCTGGACGAGCTTGCGGCCGAGGCCAATCGGCGTCGCCGTGAACTGCTGAAGCGGAACAACCTGAACGGCACACTCGAAGAGGTCCGGGAACTCCTCGACCGCGCGGTGCTCGAGGAACGCAAGACACTGGCCCGCGCGCTCGACGACGACGCCCGATTCTCGGAGATGCGCCTCGAGGAACTGTCGTCGTCCACCGCGCAGGCCGTGCAGGAACTCGCCGACTACGACTGGCGCAGTTCGGAAGCACGCGAGGACTACGAGAAGATCCGGGACCTCCTCGGCCGCGAAATGCTGGACCAGCGGTTCGCCGGCATGAAACAGGCCCTCGAGGGTGCCACGGAAGAAGACCGCGAACGCATCCGGGAGATGCTCGCCGACCTCAACGACCTGCTCGACAAGCATTCGCGCGGCGAGGACACGCAGGAACAGTTCGACGAGTTCATGGACAAGCACGGGGAGTACTTCCCCGAGAACCCGCAAAACGTCGAGGAACTGCTCGATTCGCTGGCGCAGCGGGCGGCGGCGGCGCAGCGCCTGCGGAATTCGCTGTCGCAGGAGCAGCGCGACGAACTGGATGCGCTGGCGCAGCAGGCGTTCGGCGATCCGTCGCTGATCGGACAGCTGGACCGCCTCGACCAGCACCTGCAGGCCGCGCGCCCGGGCGAGGATTGGCAGGGCGCGCAGCGGTTCCGCGGGGACGACGGCATGGGCCTGGGCGAGGGCACCGGGGCGTTGCAGGACATCGCGGAACTCGAGTCGCTCGCCGAGCAACTGTCGCAGCAGTACGCGGGCGCACAACTCGACGACATCGACGCGGAGACTCTGGCCCGGCAACTGGGCGACGAGGCGGCGGCCGACGCGCAGACCCTCGCCGAACTCGAGAAGGCCCTGCGAGACCAGGGCTTCCTCGACCGCGGGGCGGACGGCCAGTGGCGCCTGTCGCCCAAGGCGATGCGCCAACTCGGTCAGACGGCTCTGCGGGACGTGGCGCAGCAGCTGTCTTCGCGTGGCGGGCAACGGGAGACGCGCCGCGCCGGGTCGATGGGGGAGCCGACGGGCGCGTCCCGCGAGTGGGCGTTCGGCGACACCGAGCCGTGGGACGTCACACGCACGATCACCAACGCCGTGCTGCGGGCGGCATCCGATCCGGTCGAGCGCGGTCGCGTCCCGGTCCGATTGTCGGTGGCGGACGTGGAGGTGATGGAGACCGAGCAGCGGTCGCAGGCGGCGGTCGCGTTGCTGGTCGACACGTCGTTCTCGATGGTGATGGAGGGCCGGTGGGTGCCGATGAAACGCACCGCCCTCGCCCTGAACCACTTGGTGAGCACCCGGTTCCGCAGCGACGAACTGCAGCTCATCTCGTTCGGCAGGCACGCGCAGGTGCTGACGCCGGCGGAACTGGCCGGCCTGGACGGCGCGTGGGACCAGGGCACCAATCTGCACCACGCGCTGCTGCTGGCGGCCCGGCATCTGCGCCGGCACCCCAACGCCCAGCCGGTGGTCCTGATCGTCACCGACGGTGAGCCGACTGCCCACCTCGAGCCGGACGGCTTCGCGTACTTCGACTACCCGCCGAGCGCCCGGACCCTCGGTCTGACGGTCCGGGAACTCGACACCCTTGCCCGCCTCGGCGCTCACGTCACGTTCTTCCGGCTCGGTGAGGATCCCGGTCTCGCGCGGGTGGTGGACCGGATGGCCGAGCGGGTCGGCGGACGCGTCGTGGCGCCCGGGCTGGACGGTCTCGGCGCCGCCGTCGTCAGCGACTACATGCGTCGCCGCCGCTAGGTGCGGCTCCGCCACCCGTGAGTACTTATTAACCGCCCGCGGTTAACAAGTACTCACGGGCGCGTCAGCGCACAGCGGGCTGGTGCTGGGTGATGCAGTGAATTCCGCCGCCGCGCGCGAAGAGCGGGCGGGCGTCGACCGACACGACCGTGCGGCCGGGGTAGGCGGCCGACAGGATCGCGACCGCTTCCTCGTCCGCGGGATCGTCGAAGCTGCACGCGATGACGCCGCCGTTGACGACGAAATGGTTGATGTAGCTGTAGTCGACGAAACCCTCCTCGTCGCGCAGGACTGTCGGCGCGGGGACGGTGATGATCTCCCACGACTCACCGCGGGCGTCGGTGGTCTGCTTCAGCACGTCGATGACGGCCTTGCTGACCTCGAAGTCGGGGTGTTCGGGGTTGCGCTGGTCGTGCACCAGGACGACGCCCGGTGACGGGATGGCGGCGACGATGTCGACGTGCCCGCGTGTGCCGTACGTGTCCTGGTCCCGGGTCAGTCCGCGCGGCAGCCAGATGACCTTCGTGGCACCGATCGTCCGGGCGAGCTCGGCCTCGATGTCGGCTTTCGACAGTTCCGGGTTACGGCCGGGGTCGAGTTGCACGGTCTCGGTCACCAGCACGGTGCCGAGGCCGTCGACCTGGATGCCGCCGCCCTCGTTGACGATGGGCGAGTCGACGAGCTCGGCCCCCGACCGCTCGACCACCAGTGCGCCGATCTTCGAGTCCTTGTCCCACTGGGCCCAGTCCTGGCCGCCCCAGCCGTTGAAGATCCAGTCGACGCCGCCGAGGCGTCCGTCCTCGGACAGTACGAATGTGGGTCCGATGTCGCGCATCCAGGCGTCGTTCAGCGGCGCCGCGACGATGTCGATGTCCGCGGACAGGTACTCCTCGGCTGCCGACACCTGTCCGGGGTCGACGACGACAGTGACGGGCTCGAACCGGGACACCGCGTGCGCCACCTCGGCCCACGTGGTGCGGGCCTCGTGGTGTTCCTCGGGGGTGTCGCCCAGGGAGTAGCCCTCACTGGGGTAGGCCATCCAGGTGCGTTCGTGCAGTTCGCCTTCCGCGGGCATGCGCCAGGTCATCAGGCCCTCCCGAACGGGGAGGCGTGATCGACCGGCTCGGTGAGGACGCCGTAGGTGTCGGGGCGCCGGGTGGCCAGGAACGGGAACAGGGCCAGCCAGTCTTCGCGCTGCTGGAGGTCGAGGTCGGCGACCAGGACCGCGGATTCGTCGCGCGGGGCCTGCGCGAGGATCCGGCCGTAGGGGTCGGAGATGAACGACGAGCCGTAGAACGTGATGAGGCCTTCGCTGCCGTGGCGGTTGGGCACCACCATGAACGTGCCGTTCGCGATGCCGTTGCCGACGATCACCTGCTGCCACAGCGGCTGGGTGTCGAACTGCGGGTGGTCGGGCTCGGAGCCGATCGCGGTGGGGTACACCAGGATCTCGGCGCCGCCGAGCGAGTACGCGCGGGCGACCTCGGGGAACCACTCGTCCCAGCACGTCGGCAGTCCGAGCTTCGCCCCGCCGAGTGCCTCGGCGGTGTGGACGGGGTACGGATCGGTTGCGGGACCGCCGCGGAAGTAGGTGTCCTCGTAGTAGCCGGCGGTGACGGGGATGTGCAGCTTGCGGGTGCGGGCGAGCAGTTCACCGGAGGGGGCGACGAGGATGGCCGTGTTGAACCCGAGCCCGTCCTCGTACTGCACACCGTCCTCGGAGTCGTTCCGCTCGTACAGCGAGGCGTGGACGAGGACGCCGTGTTCGGCGGCGGCCTTGGCGGCGAACGTGAACGTGGGGCCGGTGAGGAGGTCCTCGGCGGTCCGTCCCGGGTTGTCGCCACCCGGCGTCGACGCGGGGTAGCGGCTCAGTGTGAGTTCGGGGAGGAACACCACGCGCGCCCCGAGTTTCGCTGCCGCGGCGATGCCCTCGTCGAGTTCGGCCCGCAGGTCCTGATCGTTCTCGTGCCAGCGGTGCTGGACGAGACCGACACGGAGCGGGGTGCGTCCCGTCTCGCGTGTCCTCGACAGGGACTCGGGAGGGGTGAGGGCGGTAATCGTCAACATTGTGTTTCCTCGGATGTTCGGTTCGGCGAGCGCCTAAAACGAATTGGATTCGTTAAGTATGGTGGGTGAATGCTCGGCGATCAAGGGGTGGGGCGTGACGAATTCGATTCCTTCGGTATCCACCCTGGTCGCCGGTGACACACACCGACCAGGAGGGCACCCATGCCACGGCCATCACAGCGACTGCTGTCGCCGGAGATCATCACCGAAGCTGCCATGCGCATGGTGGACCTCACCGGTGACTTCACGATGCCGGGTCTCGCCGAACGGCTGAAGGTGCGGCCCTCCTCGCTGTACAACCACGTGTCCGGGAGGGCGGAGATCATCGAACTGATGCGTGCCCGCATGATGGCGGGCATCGTGGTGGCGGACCCCGACGGCAAGTGGAGCGAGACGGTGGCCGGCCTCGCGCGCGAGTATCGGCGCAATTACGCCGAGCATCCTCGGCTGATTCCTCTGTTCACCGCGCACACAGTGCAGTCCGGTGTGGCATTCGGGCTGTACAACGCGCTGGCGCAGGCATTCTCGGACGGCGGCTTCACGCCCGAAGAGATTCTGCACGCCATCACGACGGTCGACAGCTTCGTGCTCGGGTCGGCGCTGGACCTCGCCGCACCCGAAGTGGTCTGGGCGACGGCGCCGGAGGCGAACGAGGCCATGCTGGCCGCCCTGGCCACGTCCGGGCCGAACCCCGGACGGGCGGATGCAGCATTCGAGTTCGGGCTGCGGACGCTTATCGCGGGCTTGGTGGCGCAGGCTCCGTTCGAGCCGTGAGATCGCCCTCGTCCCGCAACGCCGACGTGTCGCGGTTGAGGGTCTCGCCGCGGAAGAAGGCGGGATTGCGGAAGCGCATGACCATCATCAGCACGGCGCCGAGCAGGAGGATGCCGAAGCCGAGGAAGAAGACGAGGCCGATTCCGCCGATGGACGCACCGCTCGCGTTCTCCGGGTCCATGCTCTCGTCGATCGAGATGACGAACACGGCGAACAGCATCAGCCCGCCGAGCAGCGGAAACGCGAACCGGAAGACGGCGTTGCGCACGCTCGTGAACAACCGGCCCCGGAAATACCAGACGCAGGCGAACGCGGTGATGCCGTAGTACCAGCAGATCATGATGCCCAGCGCGGCGATCGTGTCGAGCAGTGTGCGCTCCGACAGGAACGTGACGACGGTGTAGAAGACCGCGGTCACCACACCGGCGACGACGGTCGCGTAGGACGGCACCAGGAACCGCGGCGACACCTCGGCGAGCTTCTTCGGGAACGCGCCGTAGGCGCCCATGGCCAGCATCGTGCGCGCGGCGGGCAGGAACGTGGTCTGCAGGCTCGCGACCGAGGAGACGAACACGGCGAGGAACAGCAGCATGCCGCCCCAGTTGCCGAGAACCGGATCGGCGAGGGCGCCGAAGACGTTCTCGGAGTTGTCCGGGTTGCCGAGGCCGAGACCGTCCTCGCCGACGCCCGCATACATCATCGCCGCGACCGACACGAGCAGGTAGGTCAGCAGAATCGTCGCGACGCACAGCAGGCCGGCGCGACCGGGGGTCTTCTTCGGGTTCTTCGACTCCTCGCCCAGTGTCAGGCAGGTGTCCCAGCCCCAGAACGCGAAGATCGAACCCGTCAGGCCGATCACGAACGCACCGAGGGCCAGTCCCGTGAACGGGTTGAACCAGCTCAGGTCGAACGACAGCCCGGCGGGGGCGGACCCGTTGCCGACGTGAACCAGTGCCACCACCGCGAAGGCGATGAGCAGCACCATCTGGAAGCCGACCAGCGCGACCTGCAGCTTCTCACTGGTGGTGATGCCGCGACTGGCGATCCACGTGGCGAGCGCGATGAAGAGCAGTGTGGTGCCCACATTCACGAATTTGTTGCCCGGCAGATCCGCGATGCTCGGGGCGTCGAACAGTTTCGCGATGAACAGATAGAAGAACTGCACGGCGATCGCCGCGAGGTTCGAGAGCACGATGATCGTGGCGATCACCATGCCCCAACCGCACATCCAGCCGACGTACGGACCGAACGCCTTGGTCGACCACGTGAACGACGCACCGCAGTCCGGGGATTCGGAATTGAGCTCACGGTAGGCGTACGCCGTGAGGAACATGGGAATGAAGCCGGCGATGAAGATGGCGGGCATCTTCAACCCGACGGCCGCGACGATCAGCCCGATGCTGGCCGTCAGCGTGTAACCCGGTGCCACCGACGAGATTCCGAGGATCGCCCCGGAGAATGTCCCGACCGCACCGGTGGCCAGCCCCTTGGCGCTCACGGCGCCGTCGGCCGACGCCGGCGCGCCTTCGCTGTTCGTCATGTCTGAACCTCCGGTCGGGAACGAGCGTGGATCCGGGGCGGGTGTCGCGGACGGTTTACTCACTGTTTTCGAACTCCTGCTTGGGGACGACCACCATGGGCACCGGCAGGACGCGGAGCATCTTGGCCGCGGTGGATCCCAGGAACAGTCGATGAGGTTGGGCGAGCCGGCTGGAGCCGACCATCACGAGGTCGCCGTCCTGCCAGTCGAGTGTGCGGACCGCCGATTCCACGGAGGATCCGTCGGCGATCGTGACGGACACGGGAAAGTCTTCGGGAAGAGCGGATTTCGCCACTTCGAGGGTGCTCTGCGCGTGGGCGACGGCCCGGTCGCGGATGTCGTCGGGGGTGTCCCGGTGATCGCGGAGGTCGTTCTGCGGGTCGAGTGCGACGAGGGAGACGAGGCGGAGCGGGGTCTGCATCCGCTCGCACGTCCGTACCGCCGTCCGCAGCAGCACATCCGCCCCGGTCCGGGTCCCGAGCGCGCAGGTGACCTCGCGGATCTTCTTCGCGGAGGAATGCCGATAGCCGCGGGGCGCGAGGGCCAGCGGAACGTGCGCCGAGTGCAGCAGTTCCGTCGACACGGAGCCGACGGAGTGCCGCCCCAGCAGGCCGTCTCCGGCGGCGCCGACGACGATTGCCTGCGCCCCCAGCCGGGACACCTCGTCGATGAGACCCTGCGCGAACGAATCGTGGAAGCTCAGGTGGACGTCCACGTCGATGTCGCTCGGCACCGACGACTTCGCCTCGTCCAGCCAGCGCTGGGCACGGGAGGCGAGGATGTCGTCGTAGCCGGTCTCTGCCGGAACTCTCGCCGGGACCGTCCGGTCCGGCGGGAGCACCATGCAGATGTCGAGCTGTGCGCCGAGACTGCGGGCGAGCTGCGCCCCGAGGGCAAGACCGTCCTCCCCGCTGGGGGTGGCGAGATATCCAACGACCAAACGCATGGTGACGGTTCCGATCTGTCTCGGGGCGGGTGGTTTACGCGAAGCCGACGTACTTGGTCTCGAGGTACTCCTCGATGCCTTCGGTGCCGCCTTCGCTGCCGAGGCCGGACTGCTTGACTCCACCGAACGGCGCGGCGACGTCGGAGATCACTCCCCGGTTGACGCCGACCATGCCGCTCTCGAGCTTGTCGGCGACGCGGAACGCACGGTCGACGTTCTGTGTGTAGATGTATGCGGCGAGACCGTATTCGGTGTCGTTGGCGGCGGCGACGCCCTCGGCCTCGGTGTCGAAACCGGTGATCGCGGCGACGGGTCCGAAGATCTCCTCGCGGACGATGCGCGCGTTGGCGGGCACCTCGTCGAGGACGGTGGGCTGGAAGAAGTAGCCGGGACCGTCGACGGACTTGCCGCCGGTGCGGACCCGGGCGCCCGCGGCGACGGCGTCGTCGACGAGGGACGCCACGTTGCGGCGCTGCTTCTCGTTGACGAGGGGGCCGACGTTGGTGCCGTCCTCGCTGCCCGGTCCGACGGTGAGTGCGGCGATCCGGTCGGTGAGCTTGGTGGTGAATTCCTCGCGCACCGAGTTGGCCACGATCAGGCGGTTGGCGGCGGTGCAGGCCTCGCCGCCGTTGCGCATCTTCGCGGCCATCGCGCCCTCGACCGCGGCGTCGATGTCGGCGTCGTCGAACACCACGAACGGGGCGTTGCCGCCGAGTTCCATCGAGGTGCGCAGCACCTGCTGGGCGGACTGCTCGATGAGGATCTTGCCGACCCGGGTGGATCCGGTGAACGTCACCTTCCGCAGCCGCGGATCCGCGAGCAGCGGTTCGGTGACGGCGGCGGCGTTCGACGCGGGCAGCACCGACAGCACACCGGCGGGCAGGCCTGCCTCGGCGAAGATCTCGGCGAGCAGCAGCATGGTGAGCGGGGTGTCCTCGGCGGGCTTGACGATGATCGTGCAGCCGGCGGCGAGCGCGGGGCCGATCTTGCGGGTGCCCATCGCGAGCGGGAAGTTCCACGGCGTGACGGCCAGGGTGGGTCCGACCGGAACCTTGGTGACCATGATCCGTCCGCTGCCGGACGGTGACGTGGTGTAGCGGCCCTGGATGCGGACGGCTTCCTCGCTGAACCAGCGCAGGAACTCGGCGCCGTAGTTCACCTCGCCGCGGCTTTCCGGCAGGGCCTTGCCCATCTCCATCGTCATCAGCAGCGCGAGGTCGTCGGTGCGCTCGATGACCTTCTCCCACGCCGAGCGCAGGATGATCGACCGCTGCCGCGGCGCGGTCGCCGCCCATTCCTCCTGGACCGCCGCGGCGGAGTCCAGTGCGCGCATCGCGTCCTTGCCACCGGCATCGGCGACGTCGGCGATCAGGGTTCCGGTGGCCGGGTCGTAGACCGGGAACGTGCCGCCGTCGATCGGGTCGGTCTGGGCGCCGTCGATCCACAGACCGGTGGGCAGGGTGGCGCGGAGCCGTTCGAAATCAGTCATTGGAGTCCTCGTGGTGGGAATGGTGGTGATCGCACGCCTCCGGGGTGGGGGCGACGTCGAGGGCGGGGTTGCGGTCGAAGAATCCGACCGGCTTCAGCCAGAAGGACACGGTGTCCGCAGGCATGATCGGCCAGTCCTCCGGCCGGGGAATGTGGTGGATACCGAACGTGTACCAGAGCACCACGTCGGTGTTCTCGATCGGGCGGTCGGCCGCGGTCCAGGCGGGAAGTCCGTGATCGACCTTGCTCTGGTTCACGAATTCCCCGGCAGGCCAGCGCTCGTCGGGTGAGTTGGGCGTCACCCAGACGGTGTGGCCGATCGCACCGGTGCGCTGGAAGATCGGCGACGCCGGGTCGAACATCGACGGGATCGCGCCGCCGGGAACGAGCTTGTAGGCGGGGGCGGTGCCGAGGCCGGTGGTCGTGTTGTCGTTGACCACCTTCCACGCCCGCTGGCTCTGCCAGTCGAAGTCCTGTCGGCCCTCGAGTTCGGTGCGCAGCGGGGTGTTCTTCTGGCGCAGCGCGAGACCCAGAGGGTTGTCCGGGCCCATCGGCACCACTTCGGTCTCGGTCGCGTACACCGTGTTCTCGGTGCCGTCCACGTCGAGATCGAGGCGGGCGACCAGGAAGTGCTGGTGGAACGGCGCGTACGTGCGGTTGTCGACGAGCGTCCCGCTGGGGTGCTCCCCGCCTTCCGGGAAGTGGCTGACCACCATGATCCCGGTGGCGCGGACCTCGCATTCGATGTTGCCGTCCTGGTAGAACCGCCAGTAGACGAGATATTCGTAGTTCGCGACCGTCACGTGTGTCGACACCGTCAGCCGCCGCATGCGGCGCACCTCGGCGCCCGCATCGTGGTCGACGTGCTTCCAGAGGACGGCGTTGTCCTCCTCGTGGATACAGATCGCGTTCTCGATCGTGAACGGCACACCGTGGCTGTCGTGGAGTACGGCGTCGAGATACCGGATCTCGCCCAGGCAGTCGCAGCCCAGGGTGAGTGACGTGGTCATGAACCCGATGCCCCACTCGCCGATGTCGAAGGCGGTGCGGCGGTAGTGATCGGTGCTGGTGTCGCGATACGGCACCGCCATTTCCGCGAACGACATCCGGTTCGCGATCGAGCGCACCCGGCCGTTGTCGTTGTAGGTCACCGCGTGCAGGGTCATGCCCTCGCGGTAGTTGAACCCCACCCGCAGTGACCAGTTCTGCCACTCGAGCTTGTTGCCCTCGAGCGTGAACGACGGTCCCTCCGGCTGGACGATGTCCAACGGCTTCAGCGGCGGCCGCGTGCTCGCGTCGCGGATCCGTTCCGGGATGTGCCGGGGCACGTACTCGCCCATGACCTCGGGACGTTCGACGCTGAACGTGTCCTCGATCTCGAGCAGTTCCATCTTGTTGACGTCGATCACACAGTGGAAACCGTTGACCGGGCCCGCGTACGGGTTGGCGCCCTCGGCCGCCCGGACCCAGGTGTCCGACCAGCCGAGCCGGCGTCCCTTGTACTTCTCCGGGGTCACCGCGTCGCCGTACGTCCACACGTCCATGAACACCAGGCTCATGTCCGTGACCCCGCGCTTCGCGAGCGCCGCGATCACGTCCGGGTGCCCGCGGAGGAAGGCGTCCGCCTCTTCCCATTCGTCCACCGTGAAATTCGCCTGGACGTCCGGGATGTGCTCCCAGGAGACCACGTTGTCTCCCGTGAGCGAGACGAGCGCCTTGTAGGTGTCTCCGCTGTTGCGGTCGAAGCACACGACGACGGCCCGGCGGTCCGGGACGGTACCCGACGCGTCGAACGCCGACACCTCGGCCTTGCCGGGCTCGGCCAGTTCGATCGACGCGAACCGCCAGCCGTCCCCGACCCCGTGTTCCCGGGCGAGGACGGCCGCGGCCTGCGCGAATTCGTCCGCCCCCAACGGGTCCAGAGGATGGAACGTGCCGGTGGTCGTCCGGGTCATGGTGTCTCCTCTGGTCGTGGGGTGGGCACTTCGTGCTCGTGCGCCTTTTCGGTTGCGGTGACTACCGAAAAGGCGCACGGGTCAGACGAGCGAGCGCACGATCTGCTCGATGACGGTCAGGGCGTCGTCGAGCAGATCGTCGCTGATCACCAGCGGCGGAAGCAGTCGGATGACGTTTCCGTAGGTACCGCACGTCAGCAGAATGACACCTTGTTCGAGCGCATGGGCGGCAATCGCCTTCGTCAGTTCGGCGTCCGGCTCGTCGGTGCCGGGCTTGACGAACTCCATCGCGAGCATCGCGCCGCGTCCACGCACGTCACCGATGACGCCGACGTCGGCGGCCAGTGCCTTCAGCCGCGGCAGGGCCAGGTCGCCGATGTGCTGTGCGCGAGCGGGCAGGTCGAACTTCCGCATGCTGTCGATCGCCGCGAGCGCGGCGGCACACGCGACGGGGTTGCCGCCGTACGTGCCACCCAGACCGCCGGGGTGCACCTTGTCGAGGAGTTCGGCGCGGCCCGTGATCGCGGACAGCGGCATGCCGCCCGCCATGCCCTTGGCCATCGTGATGATGTCCGGGACGATCTCCTCGTGCTCGCACGCGAACCAGGCGCCGGTGCGGGAGAACCCGGTCTGCACCTCGTCGGCGATGAACACGACGCCGTTGGCGCGGGCCCAGTTCACCAGGGTGGGGAGGAATCCCTCGGCGGGAACGATGAATCCGCCCTCGCCCTGGATCGGCTCGATGATGATCGCCGCGAGTGAATCGGCGCCGATCTGCTTCTCCATCTGGCTGATGGCGCGCTGGGCGGCCTGCTCACCGGTCAGTCCGTCCTGGTCCCGGTAGGGGTAGGACATGGGGAGCCGGTACACCTCGGGCGCGAACGGACCGAAGTGGGCCTTGTAGGGCATCGACTTGGCGGTGAGGGCCATCGTCAGGTTCGTACGACCGTGGTAGGCGTGGTCGAACGCGACGACGGCGTCGCGGCCGGTGGCGAGGCGAGCAACCTTGATCGCGTTCTCCACGGCCTCCGCGCCCGAGTTGAACAGGACGGTGCGCTTCTCGTGGTCGCCGGGGGTGAGGGCGGCGAGCTCCTCCGCCACGCGGACGTAGCCCTCGTACGGGGTGACCATGAAACAGGTGTGGGTGAAGTGCCCGACCTGCTCCCGAACCGCCTCGGCGACGGCCGGATCGGACGCGCCCACGCTGGTGACCGCGATGCCCGAGCCGAGGTCGATCAGGGAGTTGCCGTCGACGTCGACGACCACACCACCGTCGGCATCCGCCGCGTACACGGGGACGCTGGAGCCGACGCCCGCGGCCACGGTGGCGCGGCGACGTGCGGTGAGGGCCGCCGACTTCGGGCCGGGGAGCTCGGTGACCAGGGCGCGCTTCTGCGGCAGCCGGTACTGGATGTCGTTCATGTTGGTGCAGTCCTCAGGGTCGTGACGTGGATGGGTATGGGGTGGGCGACGTCAGTCGTGGGAACTCATGACGTGCTTGATGCGGGTGTAGTCCTCGACGCCGTAGCCGGAGAGGTCCTTGCCGTAGCCGGAGTACTTGAATCCGCCGTGCGGCATCTCGGCGACGAGCGGGATGTGGCAGTTGATCCATACGGCGCCGAAATCGAGTGCGGCCGAGAGGCGTTGCGTGACGCCGTGATCGTTGGTCCACACACTCGACGCCAGACCGTACCGGACGTCGTTGGCGAGGGTGACGGCCTCCTTCTCATCGGAGAAGCTCTGCACGGTGAGGATGGGGCCGAACGTCTCCTCCTGCACGATGTCGTCGCGCTGGTCGACGCCGGTGATCACGGTGGGTTCGAAGAAGAATCCTTGCTCTCCCGAACGCTTTCCGCCGGTGACGATCTTGGCCGAGGTGGGGAGCGAGGCGATCTTGGAACTGACCGCGTTGAAGTGGTTGATGTTGTTGAGCGGGCCGTAGAACGCGTCCGGGTCGTCCGGCAGACCGGGCTCGAGCGTCTCGGCCTTGCGGACGAGGGCGTCGACGAGCTGGTCGTGGATGGACTCGTGGACGAGGACGCGGGTGGCGGCGGTGCAGTCCTGGCCACCGTTGAAGAAGGCTGCCTCGGCGATGCCGCTCGCGGTCTTCTCGATGTCGACGTCACCGAAGACGATGGCGGGGGCCTTGCCGCCCAATTCGAGGTGCGCGCGCTTGAGCTGGCGTGCGGCGGAGACGGCGACGGCGATACCGGCGCGCACGGATCCGGTGATCGACACCAGTCCGAGGGCCGGGTTCTCGACGAGGGTCGCGCCGGTCTCGCCGTTGCCGAGGACGACGTTGAAGACGCCGTCCGGCAGGATCCCCTTGGTCAGCCGGGCCAGGACGAGCGTGCTGTTCGGGGTGGTGTCGCTGGGCTTGAGCACGATCGTGTTGCCTGCCGCGAGCGCGGGGCCGATCTTCCACAGCGCCATCATGAACGGGTAGTTCCACGGGGTGACCTGACCGACGACACCGATCGGCTCGCGGCGCACGTAGGACGTGAAGCCGTCCATGTACTCGCCGGCGGCCTTGCCTTCGAGCATCCGGGCCGCGCCCGCGAAGAAGCGGAGCTGGTCGGCGCCCACCTTGATCTCTTCGTCGGCGATGACCTGCTTGGGCTGCCCGGTGTTGCGGCATTCGGCCTCGACGAGTTCGTCGCTGTGCGCCTCGATCGCGTCGGCGAGCTTCAGCAACGCGGTCTGCCGCACGCTCGGGGTGGTCTTGCCCCACGAGACGAAGGCCCGCTCGGCTGCCTCGACGGCGGCGTCCACGTCGGCCTTGGTGGAGACGGGCGCACGCCCGACGACGCTCTCGTCCACGGGGTTGATCAAGTCCAGCGTCTCCGTCGCGGATGAGGCGACGAACTCACCGTTGATGTAGTTCTCGAGTACGTCGATCGACATTCGTACCGGTTCCTCTCGTGGGGTCGAAACTCGTGTGTCGGAACGGACCGTCGGTCGATCAGTCCGACCGGAGTCCGGAGTTGCAGAGCATCTGAAAACAAGTGTGCGCTGCCTCACAAGCCAGGGGCAGCTGACAAAATGGTGAAAGACGCGCCCCCCGCCGCGCCGAGTTGTCCAATCCGGAGTCACCCGTGCGAGCAGGTGTGGCCGGCCGCGCCGGAGCCGGCGAAGGGCACGTCCGCAACGGCGCTCGCCGAGGCGGCGTCGTGCACGATCGCGCCGCCGACGAGGGTGAGGTCGGCCCGCTGGTCCAGCAGTTGTCCGGGCTCGAGCGTGTAGAGGTCCGCCGACCAGACGACCAGGTCGGCCCGGGCACCCGGACGGATCACTCCGAGCTCGTCCTCGGCGTGCCACGCCCACGCGCCGCCGCGGGTGTACGCCCGCAACGCCGAATCCAGGTCCATCCGTTCGCGCGGAGTCCAGTCGGTCCGGCCGTCCAGACCCGAGCGGGTGAGGGCGGAGTACAGGCCGACGAGCGGATCCATCTCCCCGACCTGCCAGTCGCTCGAGAACGCCAGCGCCGCCCCCGACTCGGCGAGCGAACGGAATCGCCACGCCCGGTCCCACCGGTCCTCGCCGACGTTCTCCATCCACGTTCCCGCGACGAGGTCGGGAGAGCAGTGCCGCGGCTGCATCGCCGCGACCACGCCGAGCTCCCGGAACCGGGGAAGGTCCTCGGGATGGAGGCATTCGACGTGGACGATGCCGTGCCGTCGGTCGACCGTCCCGTTCGCGCGGCCGGCGTGCTCGATCGAGTCGAGCGCCAGCCGGATTCCCCAGTCGCCGGTGGCGTGGGTGTGCGTCTGGAAGCCGAGGCGGTCGAGTTCGGTGAGCATCGCGGTGAACTCCTGCGGCGGCAGGCTGGGCGCGCCGCGATGCCCCGGCCGGTTCGCGTAGTCGGACAGCATGGCCGCGGTGTGCGGTTCGATCACGTCGTCGGCGTACAGCTTGACCGGCCCGAGCCGGAGCATGTCGTCGACGGGTGCGCTGTCCACGGCCTCCCGCAGGTCCCGGCGGAACGCGGCGTCGGCGCCGACCGGGTGGAACAGGGCGGTGATCACCCGCGAGTGCATCCGCCCCTCGGCGCGCGCCCGGTACATCAGATCGAGTTCGGCCAGCGGGACCTGCGGTTCGACGACGGTGGTAATACCGCTCGCGGTCGCCATCTCCAGGCTGGACGTGATGCGCCGATAGCGGCGGTCGGGGGAGTACATCGGGATGTCGCGTTGCAGACCGGCCAGACCGGCCCGCGTCATCGCGCTGGTGTAGAAGTCCGTGACCCAGCCGGTGGGGACGCCGTCGTCGTCGAATTCCGGCCGTCCCCAGGGGATCTGGGTGCCGCGGTCGATTCCGAGCACACGCAGTGCGGCGTCGTTCAGCCACACCGAGTGCTGGTCGTAGGTGGTGATGAAGACCGGACGGTCCGTGAGGCCGCGTAGGTCGGCGGCGTTCGGGCGGCGCCCGGTCACCACGGAGTAGACGGCGTTCTCGGCGCAGATCCAGTCGAGGTCGGGGCGGGTGGCCGCGTGCGCGCCGATCCGTCGCCGGACCTCGGTGAGGTCGGGTGCGCCTTCGAGGCTCACGGCGTCGGGATCGAATCCGAGGAGAAGGTGGTTGTGGCTGTCGATGATCCCGGGGGTGAGCAGTCGCCCTCGCAGGTCGATGGTGCGCCGGGCGGCGGGGGCGTCCTCGGTGGTCCCGACGTACCGGATGTGGCCGTCCGCGATGCCGACGGCCTCGGCCCGGCCGGTGGTGTCGAACGTCCGCACGACGCCGTTGGTCAGAAGCAGGTCGAGCATCAGCAGTTCTCCTCGGGGGCGGCGTTCAGCAACAGCAGGTGGGTGTTCTTGCGCGGTCGCAGGTACAGGGCGAAGTAGACGAAGCCGGCGGTGACGAGTCCGAGGGAGATGCCGAGGCTGAGCCACTGCTCCGGGTCGAGCAGCGTGACGACGAAGACGAGGCCGAGCGCGGCGATGCAGATTCCCGGGGCCAGCGGCCACAACGGCATGCGGTAGCCGATTCGGGTGGTGCCGCCGCGGCGGTGGTTGATCGCGGCCAGCGCGATGAACAGGTACGTGAACGTCAGGGTCGTCCCGGTGGCGGTGAGCAGGACGTCCAGCGGGACGAGGCACGCAGCGAACGCGATGGCGCCCATCACGACGGTGGCGAGGACGGGGACGCGGCCCTTGGCGCTGACGGTCTGCAGCGGCGCGGCGACGGTCTCGGGGAGGGCGCGATCGCGTGCGGCGGCGTAGAGAAGCCGGCCCGCCTGCAGCGTGATCGCGATGATCGCGTTGATCACGGCGAGGGCGATCGAGAGCAGGACCACCATGGCGACGGCGTGACCGGCGCGTTCGGTGAGGAATGCCTCGACAGGAAGGCTGGAACCGAAGAGTTCGGTCTGCGAGCGGGCGCCCACCAGGATCGCGATGAGCGGGACGAGTTCGGTGGCGACGGTGATGACGGCGCTCCAGATCACTGCCTTCGCGATCGAGCGGGCGGCGTTCTTGGTCTCCTCGGCGAAGTAGACGGCGCCGCCGTACCCGTTGTACGCGAAGATTCCCTGGGTGACGGCCAGCATCAGTCCGGAGATCGCCAGTGGTGCGAGGTTGCCGGTGCTCGGATCGAGAACCTCCGGGCTGAGGAGGCTGGTCAGTGGCCGTTCCATGTGGACGAAACCGAGGACGGTGAGCAGAGCCAGCGCCGCCATCTCGACGCCCAGGAAGACCCCGGTGAGCCATGCGTTGGTGCGGATGTCGAAACATGCGGTCACGGTGGTGATCACGACCACGACGAGCGCGGTCTGCTGCGGCGACAGGCCGTGGATCGCGACGCCCAGGTAGTCGGCGACCCCGAGGGCGAAGACGGCGATGATCAGCGGCAGGGAGATGAGGCTGATGAAGAACGTGGCGACGCCGAAGGCCGGTCCGAGTGCCCGCGACACGAGTGAGTAGTCGCCGCCGGCAACGGGATACGCGGACGCGAGTTCGGCGTAGCAGAAGGCGATGAGGATGCTCACGATGCCGGCGATGAGGAACGCCCAGAGCACGCCGGTGCCGAACAGGGCGAGCGCCGAACCACCGAGGATGAAGACGCTCGACGCCGGCGAGATCGACGACAGGGTGATCAGGATGTTTCCGCCAACGCCGATGCTCCGGGAGAGCGAGGCCTCGTAGGTGCCGGGTGCGGCGGGGGGAGTGGCGGTGGGTGGCCGGGCGGTCTGGTCCATGAGCTGTCCGTTCGGGGAGGGGGAGGGGCGAAATAGTTTTTTGACATGTCCGTCAAACAACTGGGCCGAGTGTCACAGATCACGTCGGCTAGTGTCAACGGCATGGCGCGACCGAACACTCAGAAGCAGCGGCGTTCCGAGCTCATCGAGGCGACACTCCAGGCGGGATCCGCGCACGGGCTCAGGTCGCTGTCCCTGACCGATGTCGCGAAGCGCGCGGGCCTGACGCGCGGCGCGCTGCTCTACTACTTCGACGATCTGGATTCGCTTCTCGTCGAGGCCCACCGGGCGGGCACCGAGCGCTACTGCGACCTGCGCGACGAGGCGGTGGCCGCGCAGTCGTCGTACGCCGCCAAGCTGCGGACGGCCATCGACGCCGGGCTGCCGAGCGGTCCCGACGACACCCTGATGCGGCTGTTGTACGAATTCGACTTCATGACAGGCACTTCGGCGCTGCACGACGAACTTGTCCAGAAGATGTATCTGCGTCAGTTCGCGACGTACCGCGCCATCCTCGGCGACGGGCACGCGGCGGGGGAGTTCACCGTGCGCGGCGACATCGACCAGGCGGCAATGAATCTGGTGGCCCTCGAGGACGCCTACGGGCTGCACATCGTCGGGGGAAACAGTCTCATCACCGTCGATGCCGCGCGCACGGCGATGCTGGGATTCTGTGAGCAGATCGGCTGCGGCGTCACGGAAGACGCCGCAGCCGAACGGGACTGACCGGGCCGGCTGCGTCGGCTACGCCGGGTGGCTGCCTGCCACCTCCGCTTCGTGGCGCACCGAGCCGGCCACCACGGTCAGCTGCACCCGCGCGGTGAGGAGGGAATCGGCGCCGGCGGTGAACGGATCACCGTCGAGGACCACGAAGTCGGCGGCCTTGCCCGTGACGAGTTGACCGGTGAGGTCGTCCCAGCGGCACGAGTAGGCGGCGTCGCGGGTGGCGTGCGCGAGCGCGTCGGCCATCGGCAGTGCGTACTCGGGCAGGTTCGGGGCGAGCGCCGGATCGATCGCGGACTTGCGCGTCGTCGCGATGTACATGTTGGGCAGCGGGGGATGCGGCGCCGTGGGGGCGTCGGACCCCAGCGCGAGGACGGCGCCCGCGGCGGTCATCTCGGGCCACGGGAACGCCCGCTCGACCCGATGGTCGCCCAGCATCGCCCGCCAGTTGTCCTGGATCGCCGGATCGGCATGGACCGGCTGCATCGACGCGACGACGCCGAGGCGCGCAAGCCGCTGCACGTTGTCCTTCGTGATCGTCTCCAGGTGCTCCATCCGGTGCCGACGCGGTCGAATCCCGTTGGCGGCGATCGCCTTTTCGAGCGCGGCGAGCGCGATCTCCGACGCCTCGTCGCCGATCGCGTGCAGCGCCACCTGCAGGCCGGCGGCATCCGCTGCGACGACCACCGGTGCCAGCGAGGCGAGATCCCAGATCGGTTCGGCGTTCGTCCCGTCCGAGTACGGCTCCTTCATCGCCGCGGTGCAGCTGTCGATGACGCCGTCGATGATGATCTTGATCCCGGCCATCCGCAGCCACGGACCCTGCAGTCGCCGGTGGTGCTCCACCGCCTCGTGCACCTGGCGGACGTTCTCCTCGTCCGAATCGGTTCGTTCGATCAGCCAGTGCCCGGCCACCCGGAGCGGCAGCGTGTCCCCGCCGGCGGCCAGTGCGCGTTCGAGCGCCTCGAGTTCGTCCGCGCCGAGCGCCATGTCGACCGCCCCGGTGACGCCGTCCGCGAGATACTGCTCGAACGTCGCCGCGAGGGCGACATCCCGCTCGGTGTCGCTGACCAGCTTCGCGAGGGCGGGCCACACGATCTGGGTCACCGCCGTCTCGTAGAGCATGCCGGTGGCCTCGCCGGTGACGGGGTCGCGCTCGATCCGGCCGCCGATCGGGTCGGGAGTGTCCGCGTCGATGCCGAGTTCGCGGAGCGCCGCCGTGTTCACCCACGCCGAGTGCACATCGTTGGAATCGAGGTACACGGGACGGTCGGCCTCGGCCGCGTCGATCATCTGCCGGGTCGGCGGGTGCCCGTCGAGTGCCGAAAACAGCCAGCTGCGTCCCAGGAGCCGGGGTGCGTCCGGGTTCTCGGCGGCGAATCGGCGGATGCGGTCCTGGATGTCGTTCAGATCGGCGGCGCTTTGCAGGTCCACCTTCTGGAGGGCCTGGCCCATCATCAGCAGGTGGGTGTGGGCGTCGATGAAGCCGGGCAGGACGAAGGCCCCGCCGAGTTCGACGACGCGGGCGTCGCCGGACAGCGTGTCGGCGGTCGCGGTGTCGCCGACGTAGGTGAGGCGATCGCCCTCGACGATCATCGACTCGGCCCAGGCGGGTTCGGCGGCGGTGAAGATCCGGCCGCCGCGGTAGTGGGTCGTCGTGTCGGTGTTCATGGTGTTCTCTCTTTCCGTCAGACGACGACCGAAGTGGTGTACCGGGCAGTGGGGTCCTGTCCGGGTGACGCGGAGGCCCGCTCGGTGCGCGTCGACAGGCGGGCGATCGACACGATCGGGACGAGCAGGACGAGGCTGATGCCCGCCAGGACGAAGCCGAACGCGACGTAGCCGACTGCGCCGGTCACGAGGGTGCCGAAGAGCGGGGCGAATGCGGACCCCACCAGATACGTCCCGAGGAGCGGGGCGGACCAGCGGCCGGATGGGTCCAGCGCGGCCGCGATGGCCACCACGTAGATGAAGGCCGCGGCGTACACCGTGTTCCAGGCGATGATGAGCACCAGATACGTCGTCGAATCGGTGGCCAGGCACGAGCCCAGTTTGAGGGCCGCGCCGAGCACGAGGAGGACGGCGGTGGGGACGGTGCGTCCGAGGCGTGACCCGAGCGCGGTCAGGACGAGGGCGGCGCCGATGCCGCCCGCGGTGGAGAGGCTGAGGGCCAGACCCATCTGCTGTTCCGTCAGGGCGGCGTGTTCGGCGCCCATGATGCCGGACACCGCCCACAACGAGTCCTCGCCGATCGCCCAGATCGCGAAGAGCACGAGCAGGGTGAAGCCGGCAACGGCCAGTTTCCTCTCGGTGACGCCCTCGGGCAACGGGGTTGGTGTGTGCGCGGTGCTCGCCGAGTCGTCCTCGACGGCGGGGGCGGACGGCAACCAGCTGATCGTGAAGACCGTCGCCAGCGCCAGTACCGCGACGATCCCGAAGGCATTGGTCATGTGCAGGCCGAGGATCGGGATCAGTGCCAGTATTCCGGTGACCGCGGTGCGGTTGACGAGCCCGTTGATCCCGGACACCCGGTTCGGATTGTTCAGCGCGGCCAGAGCCGCCCCGCCGACCGCGACCGCGCCACCGGCACCGATCCCGCCGACGATGATCGCGACGCACGCGATCGGGGCCGAGTGGACGGTGGCGGCGACGGCGAATCCCGCGGCCATCACGACGAGGCTGACGCGGCCGAGCAGGTGGCGCGAGCGCCCCGCCGCCCACCGGGTCGTTGCGAGGCAGACGAGTGCGGTGGCCAGCAGGGAGCCGGTGAGGACGGCGCCGGCGACGGTCTGGGTGATGCCGAGATCGTCCACCATCGCGATGATCATGAGCGGGATCAGATTGGCCGTGATGTAGCCGACGACGAAGACGCTGAACGTGGCGATACCTCGGCCGAGTGTCAGTGGGACGCGGACGGCGGTGGTCACGTGGGATTCCTGGGGTGGGTCAACGACAACTCCGTGTCTCGGGTGGCGCCCGCGTGAGACGTGGGTCACTTAGCGAATGGGATTCGTTAAGTATGCGGAGGGCGCGTCCCGTACGCAAGGGGTCAAACGAACTCAATTCGTTAATGTTGGGTTTCGGCGTTGCCCGAGGGTCGACGTCTGACACAATGGAGTAGTCGTCCGTGCTCCGCTGGCCAATTTGTCCAGCGCTATCCCGATCCCGACCGGTCAGGGTGGCACGGACCCGACCGCAATGCGCAGGAGCCGACATGACCGTTCCCGTTCGCTGGATGTTGTCCCAGCCGGACCTGGCTCTCGAGCTGAAGGGTGGCGCCGCCGGTCTCGGCAACGAGATCACATTCGCCCACACCACCGAACTGCAGGACCCCTTCCGGTGGCTCTCCGGCGGAGAATTACTCCTCACCACCGGCATCCGGCTTCCGCTGACCGCCGCCGACCGGGCCCGATACCTGCGCGGCCTCGGTGAAGCCGGGGTGGCGGCGGTCGGGTTCGGCACCGGTCTCTCGCATCCGGAGGTCCCCGAGGACCTCGTGGCCGTCGCCGACGAGATCGGGCTGCCGCTGCTCGAGGTGCCGTTGCCGACACCCTTCGCGGCCGTGGTCAAGCGGGTCATGAACCGACTCGCGGAGCAGGAGTACGAGGCGGTGCTGCGCGCGTCCCGGGCCCAACCGCGGATGACCCGCGCCGTCATCCAGGGCGGCACCGGCGCCACCGTGCGCGAGCTGGCCGTCGCAACGTCGGCCACCGTCCTGCTCCTCGACCTGTCCGGCCGGGTGCTGGAGTCCCATCCGGCGCAGCCGGCGGAGGATGTGATCGGGGAACTGCGGGAAGTGCTGGAGGCGGGCACCGGCGGGGCATCGAGCAGCGTGTCGCTGGCACGGTCGGGCGCGTCGATCACCGTGCAGCAGATCAGCGTCGGCAGCACACCGCACGGGCACCTCGCCGTGATCAGCCCCACCGCGCTCAGCCACGTCGACCAGATTCTGCTCGGTCACGCGAACTCGTTGCTCGCGCTGGATTTCGAGAAGCCGGTGCGGCTCCGGACCGCACAGAACCGGCTCAACTCGCACGCCCTCGGCCTGCTGCTCACCGAGGACCGCGATCTCGCGCCCGCCTGGTCGCAGATCCGGCACGCCGCAGACGCGGACGGGATGGTCCGTGGACTCACGGTCGTGGCCGAGACACCGGCACTCGCGGAACGGGTGGAGTCGGCGGTCGCGGTCGCCATGAACAAGGCCGGGCGGCAACTCTTCTCGCGCCGTCACGACACGCGGGTCACCGTTCTGCTGCGGGGCACCGACGACGTGGACTTCGCGCGGGCGATGCTACGCGGACTGTCCGGGCCGGCGCGGAAGGCGATCCGTGCGGGGCTGAGCGGGAAGCGGGAGGTCGCCGGTCTGGTGGCGGCCATCGAACAGTCCCAGCTCGCCGCGTCGGCCGCCGAGGCCGGGGCCGAGCCGTTGGAGTTCGCGGCGCTGACCGGTAGCGCGCTGCTCGCCTTCAGCTCGACGCGGGAGGTGCTGAACTCCCTGGCGGACACGATGATCGCGCCGATCGACGACTACGACCGCACCAACGGAACGGAACTGCTGGGATCGCTGCGGGCGTTCCTCGAGGCGAACGGGCACTGGGAGTCGGCGGCCGCGGCGATGGGCGTGCACCGGCACACCCTGCGCAGCCGCATGGCGCGGATCGAGTCGTTGATCGACTGCAGGCTGGACGTGGCGCGGGTGCGCGCCGAACTGCTGCTCGCGATCATCGCCCGGCAGTCGTGACTGCCGGGCGATGATCGGACGGGATTACTTCCCGAGGCGGGCGACGATGTCCGCGGCGGTGCGCTGACCCATCCGCACGGCGCCGTCCACGTGCTGGTAGCCCTCGGCGGCGATGTCCGAGCAGGAGAAGTGGAACGGTCCGACCGGCGTCCGCGTGTCCTTGCCGTACCGGTGCAGGCCGCCGAGGTCGAAGCTCGCGGCGTACGCGCCCCGGGTCCATTCCTCGGAGCCCCAGTCGGACTCGTAGTAGACGACCGGCTCGGCAGCCTTCGGTCCGAGGTAGCGGGCGAGCGAACCGAGGATGGTGGCCCGACGCTCCTCTTCACTCAGTTCGAACATGGCGTCGGCCTTCTCGTCCGACACGAACGCGACGAGGGTTCCCCGGCTGTCCTCGTAGTTGGTGTTGTCGTACACCTCCTGGACGACCTCGGACGCGCCGAATCCGGTGCCGGCGAGACCGTCTTCACGCCAGAACGGGGTCTCGTACACGGCGTGCACCTTGATGACGAGTCCCAGCGACTGGTGCTGGTGCATCTGGTGCTGGCGGCGCGGCAGCGGCGGGTCGTAGGAGATGCGGGAGTACAGGTTCGGCGGGACGGCGAGCACGACGCGGGACGCCTCCACGCGAATGTCCCCGTCCGCCAGCACGACTGCACCGTCCTCGCTCCACTGGACGGTGCGCACCGGCGCGTTCAGGAAGACGTCGTCGCCGAGGGCGGCCGCCATCCGGATCGACACCTGCTGCATGCCGCCGATGACGCGCTTGTCGAGGATGAAGTCCTCGTCCACCAGGTGCGAGAACGATCCGGCGGACGCGGCCATGAGCACGGCCTGCAGCGCGGAGAACGAGTGTGCGGGCTTGGTCAGCATGCCGCCTGCGATGAACAGGCCGATGTTGTCGCGGGCCTCGGCGTCGTCGGACTGCTCGATCAGCCAGTGCTTGAACGAGATCGTGTCCAGTTCGCGGGCCAGCGGGTGCGCCCAGGGCTCCTCGGCGCCGACCTGCGCGGCGAGGTCATCGAGGATCTGGATCAGCCGGTCCATCTCCTTACGGGTCGTCTCGTCGACGGGGAAGGATTCGCCGGTGTAGCGGGTGCGTTCGCCGGCGGCGGAGATGTAGACGGACTCACCCTCGCGGTACCGGTCGAACGTCTCGAGTCCGAGTTCGTCGAGCAGGGAGATGAGCGTCGTCTGGTCGGGGGAGACCCACTGGCCGCCGATCTCCAGCATCGCGCCGTCGATGGTGTCGGTCCAGGTCCGGCCACCCACGCGGTCGCGCGCCTCCAGGACCGCGACGGACAGCCCCGCCTTGCGCAGCGCGGTGGCTGCGGCCAGGCCGGACGGGCCGGCGCCGACGATGGCGACATCACGTTGGAGAGTAGGCACTTTCGAGCTCCTTTGGTTGAAGTGCTGACGGGTTCGTGAAATGTGGTTCGGTAGGGCATGTCTCCCAATCCCCGTTTCGGCGCTCCTGGCGCCCAATCGCCGCCCTGCTGCGTTGTCGTCGGCGCCGATACAACAGCGGTATCGGCTTCTCCTCCGCCTTGCCGGACGACGATTGTTTCGCCAGGTGCATCCGAGAGAGATTGGGAGACACGCCCTAACAGCGGGTGAGCGCGAGTGACAGTTCGGCATCGATGACGCAGATGCTCGAGTTGTCCACGCGGTCGTGGCTCCGCAGCTCGCCGAGCATCTGTGCCAGGCGGTCCGCGGCGGTGGTGTGTTCGGTCAGCCAGGCGGCGACGGCGTCGGCGGCGGACGTCGCGGGCGAGGCGTCGCGCAACACCAGTCCGATCAGGCCGTGCCAGTGCTCCTGCAGGTTGTCGACGAGGACGGCTCCCGCCATGGCCTCCCAGTAGGCGGTCCCGGTCTCGCCGACGGAGAACCGTTCCGACAGCCAGTCGAGGCCCACCACCCGGCCGAATTCGCGGTACGTCTCGGCGACCTGGGTGATCGGCAGATCGAGCGACTGCGCGGTGGTCTCCAGGGCGAAGCCCTGCGCCAGGATCCGCAGCGTGCCCAGGTCCTGGGCGGGCACACCGGTGAGGCGCGGCAGTGCGGCGGCGAGTTCCTGGACCGGCTTCGCGAAGCGCTCGATCAGCGCCTGCGCATCCGTGCCGGCGGTGCGATGCCGCAGCAGCCACGACGTGGTGCGCTCGATCAGGTCCTGGATGCCGAAGTGCAGGTTCAGCCGGGTCCGGTGGGATGCGCCGGGCAGGGTGAGGACCTCGTTCCACAGGCGGTCGATGTCGAACACCTGCCGCACCACCGCGTACGCGACGGTGATCTCGGGGGTGCCGACGCCGAGCCGCTCCTCGAGGCGGTGGATCAGGCCGGGGCCGACACGGTCGATCATGTCGCCGGCCACGATGACGGCCACGATCTCCCGGGCGAGCCGGTGACCGCTGATCTGCTGGGGGACGCGTTCGCGGATGGATGCCGGGAAGTAGTCGGCGAGAACACCGTCGAACACGGCATCGTCGAGCACGGGGGAGGCGAGCAGTTCGGTGACGACGAGGTTCTTCGACTGTGCGAGCAGAACCGCGATCTCCGGCCGGACCAGTCCCTGGCCCGCGCGGTGCCGCGCCGACAGTTCCGCCGCCGACGGCAGGACCTCCGCGGCCCGGCTGATCCCGGCGTCCCGCTCGAGGTTCTCGATCAGCCTCTCGTGGCGTCCGAGCAGGAACGGTGCGTGGACCTCGGCGAGGCTGATGGCGAGGGTCTGGGAGGCGGCGTCGGCGAGCACCGATTCGCCGATCTCGTCCTGGACGCGGGCGAGCAGCGTGTTCCGTTCCTCGGCGGGGAGTTCGCCGGCCGCCACGGCCGCGTCCAGCGCGACCTTCAGGTTCACTTCCCGATCCGACGTGGCGACCCCGGTGGCGTTGTCGATGAAGTCGGCATTGATCCGGCCGCCGTTCAGCGCGTACTCGATGCGGGCGCGCTGCGTGAGGCCGAGGTTGCCGCCCTCACCGATCACCGCGGCGCGCACATCGCTCGCCTCCACCCGGACGGCGTCGTTGGCCGGGTCGGCGGCGTCGGCGTGCCCCTCGGCGGAAGCCTTGACGTACGTTCCGATTCCGCCGTTCCACAGCAGATCCACGTCCGCGGTCAGCAGCGCCTTCACCACCTCGTGGGGCGGGAGTTCGGTGGCGGTGACGCCGAGGCGTTCACGCACCTGCGGCGACAGCGGGATCTTCTTCGCCGTCCGCGGCCACACGCCGCCGCCCGCCGACACGAGGCTCCGGTCGTAGTCGTCCCAGCTGCTGCCGGGCACGGACGCGAGGCGCTCGCGCTCCCGGTAGGACGCCTCGGAATCCGGTTCGGGATCGAGGAAGATGTGCCGGTGGTCGAACGCGCCGACCAACCGGATGGCGCGGCTGAGCAGCATCCCGTTGCCGAACACGTCGCCGGACATGTCGCCGATGCCGACCACCGTGAACGCGTCGGTGTCGACGTTCTTGCCCATCTCGGCGAAATGCCTGCGGACGGAGACCCATCCGCCGCGCGCCGTGATGCCCATCGCCTTGTGGTCGTAGCCGGCGGAGCCGCCGGACGCGAACGCGTCGCCTAGCCAGAAGCCGCGACGCGTCGCGATGCTGTTGGCCAGGTCGGAGAATCGGGCCGTGCCCTTGTCGGCGGCCACCACCAGATAGGGGTCGGCGTCGTCGTAGATCACCGTGTCGCGGGGGTGGACCACCTCGCCGTCGACGATGTCGTCGGTGACGTCGAGCAGTCCGTCGATGAAACTCGTGTATGCCGCGCGGACCGCGTCGGGCGTCGTCTCGGTGCGCACCACGAACGCGCCCTTCGCGCCCATCGGAACGATCAGCGAGTTCTTCACGTGCTGTGTCTTCATCAGACCCAGAACCTCGGTGCGGAAATCGTCCTTGCGGTCCGACCACCGCAGGCCGCCGCGCGAGACCGGACCGCTGCGGACGTGGCTGCCCTCGACGATCGGCGAGTGCACGAAAATCTCGCGGTACGGGGTCACGGCCGCGGACAGCGACAGCAGCGACGGGTCGATCTTGAACGCGGCGGGGGCGGCGCTGATCGTGCGGTCGTGCTGGAACCAGTTGGTGCGCAGCACCGCCGACGTGAACGACAGCAGGCCGCGGAGCAGACGGTCCTCGTCCAGCGTCGCGGTGCGGTCGATCGCGTCGAGCAGCACGCGCTCCGCGTCCGCGACGGCGCTGTCCCGGTCGGGGCCGGTGACGGCGGGATCGAAACGGGCGGTGAACAGGTCGCGGAATCCGCGCACGAAATCACTGTGCCGCAACAGGATCGCCACGATGTTGGGTTCCGACAGTCCCAGCCCCACCTGACGGAGGTAGCGGCAAGCCGCCCGGACCAGGACGGCGTCCGTCCACGTCAGGTTCGCCGCGGCGACGAGGCGGGTGAATCCGTCGACCTCCAGATGTCCGGTGGCCGCGGCCTCGAACGCGTCGGACAGCAGGCCCGGAGTTTCGGCGTCCCAGGCGAAGTCGCCGGTGCTGAAGTCGAACCGGTGGACCAGCGGGCTGCCGGGCTCGCCCGCGGGCAGCTGTTCGTGGGACGCGACCCGCAACCCGAGGTCCGCGAACAGTGCGACCAGCTCGGCGAGCAACGGGGTGCCCTGCGGCCAGACCATGACGGCGGCCGGCTCGGGCAGTGCATCCGCGGTGTCGACGAATCGCAGCCGCGGAGTGGTCCCTCCGGACGCCAGGACCGCGCTCGACACGGCGGCCTCGTCCTGGCGTGGACGGGGTGTGTCGGTCGTGCTCGGAATGACACCGGTATAGCTCATCGTGTGGCTCCTGACCCCTGATCTGGCAAACGCGTGACTTGGGAACCAGTGTGTCGAGAAGAGACGCACGCCACATCCGACGAAGTGGAGCGTCGTGCGGCGACGGACGCGACGTTTCGGAGCCGTGAGTATTTGTTAACCGCGGGCGGTTAACAAGTACTCACGGCCAGACGAGAACGCGGACAGTGTGACAGACGGCCTGGGGGAGAGCAGTGGCAACGCAGACGTTGAGGAACCAGTGCTTCACCAGGTCATCCGTTGATGACCCGGCGATCGCCGAGCGGTGCCTGCAAGGGGACTTCGAGGGTGCCGAACACGGCGACGAGAATGCACATCTTGTCGGCGGCCTCCGGGAGGGTGCCGGTGCGCAGCGAGATCGTGACGGTGGTGTCGGTCTCGGTGACGGTCGCGTCGGCGCCGTAGCACTCCGGGGTTCCGGTGACGAAGTGGATCGCCACCTTGTTGCCGTCCGCGCGGGACCACGACTCGAACGGCGTCGGATTCGCCCGGACGATGTCAGGGCGCGACTCGAAGACGGTGCCGAACTCGTCGCCGGGCACTTCGGAGGGAATCGGCATACCCGACGACGGATTGGTCGGGCTGGGATCCACTGCGGACGCGATCTCCGGGGGAATCGTCGGTTCGTCGATGCTCGAACCGGACCCGCATCCGGCGAGGGCGAGGCAGGCCAGCACTGCGAGGGCGATTACGCGCATATGCCACGGTAACCTCATCCCGCGAGCAGGCCGGAGACCAGCGCAATCCCCGGAATCGCAGCCAACGTGGTGACGAAAGCCGTGTCTCGCGCCAGCACCGTTCCCACCCCGTACCGGCTGGCGTAGACGAAGACGTTCTGGGCCGTGGGCAGCGTCGCCACCACCACGATGGCGAACAGTTCGTGGCCGTCGAGCCCGAGCAGATAGCGCGCCATCAGGTAGGCCAGCACCGGTTGCACCACGATCTTGAGCACCGACGCCAGCGCGACGTCGCGTCGCGGGCTCGTCCCCTTCTCGAGCACCCGCACCCCGTACAGCGAGATGCCGAACGCGAGCAGCGCACCGGGCACCGACGCGCCACCCATGAGCCGGAACGGCTGCATGAGGGCTTCCGGGGGTGTCCAGCCGAGGAGTGCGATCAGCAGTCCCGCGGCACCCGCCACGACGATCGGGTTCTTGAACGGCGCGGTGATCGTGTCGAGCCGCGACGCGCCGCGCCGGAGCGTGGTGACGTCCAGGATGGTGAGGGCGATGGGGGAGTACGCGATGATCTGGAACAGCAGTAGCGGCGCCACGAACGACGCGTCCCCCAGCACGAACACCGCGATGGGAATGCCGAGATTCGCGGAGTTCACGTACGACGCCGACAGTGCGCCGATCGTCAGTTCCGGAAGGGACCTGCGTAGCCACACTCTCGCGACGACCATGTACAGTGCGCCGACCGTCAATGCCGTGACAGCCGCGACGGCCAGAGTGGGCGAGAAGATCACGGAGAGGTCGGACGATGCGAGCGAATCGAACAGCAGCGCCGGTGTGGCGACGAAGAACACCAGCCTGCCCAGGACGGTTTCGCCCTCCGCTCCCAGCGTCCCGCGACGGCCGAGCAGGTAGCCGATGGCGATGATGACGAATATGACGGTGAATCCCGCAACCACTCCCGACACGTTGCGGGGCACCTCCTCGACAGGTAAGCCTCCTGTCGGCAAACCTTCCGAAGTCTAGTGCTCGGCGTTCGGGTGGGTGACAATAGCGTCCGGTCGGGGAGATCGTCTGTGCGCGCGTTCAGTCGCGCGCGAGGAGTCGCAATGCTGCGTCGAACGACCGTCCTCTGTGCGCTGTTCTGCGCGTGGACCCTTGCCTGGGGTGCCGCTCCCGTGGCGTCGGCGCTGGCCCCGCCGTCGAGTGGCGATCCGCAACTGATCGCGCTCGCCGGGCAGGTCCTCGGGCGCAGCTACCGCGAGAACGCGAGCGTCGCGTACATCGACGCGTCCGGTACCCGGTTCGCGAATTTCGGGGCCACCGAGGGTACCGACTTCGAGATCGGTTCCGTCACCAAGACGTTCACCGCGGAACTGTTCGTCGACGCCGTCGCCCGGGGTGAGGTGCGCGAGGACACGAAGGTCGGAGATGTGCTGCCGTTGCGGGGCGCACCGGTCGGCGACGTGACGCTACTCGAGCTGGCGTCCCACACGTCCGGGCTGGCGCAGTTCCCGATGAGCACCGACACCGTGGTGGCCGTCGGGCACTGGGTGGTCGCGTCCAACCCGTTCACGTACGACCGGGACACCCTGCTGCAGCAACTGCAGTCGGCGCCCCTCACGACCCGCGGCACGTACTCGTACTCGACCGTCGGCTTCGCGCTGCTCGGCCAGGCGCTGGCCGCGGCAGCGCACACGGACTACCCGTCGCTGCTCCGCGAGCGCATGCTCGTCCCCCTCGGACTGTCGCAGTCGTGGATGCCGCTCACCGCCGCCGACCTGCCGCCGAACGTCACCCGCGGATTCGACGTCCTGCACCGGTCGCAGGACCCGTGGCCGCTGGACGCCTACGCCCCGGCCGGCGGGTTGCGGTCCACCGCGAACGACATGTCGACGTACGTCCGGGCGCTCCTCGACGGGACGGTCCCCGGCGCCGCGGCCATGGACCCCCTGTGGATCGGCGACAACTACCGCGCGCTGACGTGGTCGATCGTCCCGTTCGAAGGTCGCGACTACACGCTGCACGGCGGCGCGACCGGTGGTTTCCAGTGCACGGTCGTGCTCGACCGGGAGAACGACCGCGGACTCGTCATCCTCACCGACACCATCGGCGGACTCGAGCAGCAGGGTCTGGAGATCCTCGCCCACACTCCCATGTGAGTGTTTTCGCGTCCCGGGGCACACATTGTCACTCACGTGTCCAGGTACCCCCGTTGGGTATGTCCGGTTACAGTGGTCGTGTGGAGACGGCAACCGGGCGGAGGCGCACAGTCGTGGCGCGTGCCGCGCTGCTGATCGCCGTCGCCGCCGGGGTGCTCCTCATGCACAGCCTGATCGCGCCGACCGCGATCGCCGCGGCACACGAGCAGCCCTCGGTCACCGCGTCCCACTCCGAAGACCCCCACGGTTGCGGGGACGGCTGCGAGCAACCCCATGTCACCGGACATCAGTGTGCCGGTGTGATCGTGGTGATCGCCGCGCTGACGTCGGTGATGTTGCTGTGGTGGCATTCCGTGGATCCCGCCGCGCGACGGTCGCGGGTGAGCGCCGACCGTGTGCGGTCGGGGCGCGGACCACCACCGTGGACGGTGCTGTCGTTGGCGGAACTCTCGATTCTGCGGGTGTGACAGGGAGCCCGGGGCGTGTGCCCCGGCGGATCCGACTGTCATTTCCCGAATCGATCTCGAGGAGTTCCTCATGCGTACCACCATCACTGCCCTGATCGCCGCCGCGGCAGGCGCGGCTCTCGTCCTGACCGGCTGCGGCACCGACTCGGCAGGCACCTCGTCGACGTCCGGCGCCTCGACGTCCGCGGTCGAATCGCAGGCGCAGTTCAACGACGCCGATGTCGTGTTCCTGGAAGGGATGTACCCGCATCACGCGCAGGCGGTGCAGATGGCCGACATGGTCGCCGGCCACACCGACAACGCCGACGTGGTCGCTCTCTCTGCCGCGATCAAGGCGGCGCAGCAACCCGAGATGGACCGGATGACCACCTGGTTCCAGCAGTGGGGGCAACCGGTTCCGACGCCCGACATGTCCGGCATGCATGGCATGAACCACGGTGCCGGCATGATGTCGGCCGATCAGATGGACGCCCTGACGGCACTGTCGGGCACGGAGTTCGACCGGCAATGGCTGACCATGATGATCGAGCACCACGAGGGCGCGATCGACATGGCGAACACCGAACTGGCCGACGGTGAGAACCCGGAGGCCAGGCAGATGGCCACCGACATCGTGACCGCCCAGCAGAAGGAGATCGCCGACATGCAGGCCGCGCTCGGCTGACCGGAATGACGAAAAGGCCGCGTAATCCGAGGATTACGCGGCCTTTTCGGTGCCTACGTGAGTTACCGGCTCGTGAAGGGCAGCAGAGCCATCTCGCGAGCGTTCTTGACGGCGACGGCAACCTGACGCTGCTGCTGCGGGGTCAGGCCCGTGACGCGGCGGCTACGGATCTTGCCGCGGTCCGAGATGAACGTGCGGAGGAGGTTGATGTCCTTGTAATCGACGTACTCGATCTTGGCCGCGAACAACGGGTTCTTCTTGGGCTTGCGGCCCTCGACGGGACGCGGCTTCTTCGACGGTGCTCTCTTGACTGCCATCTGCTTCCTTTACCAGCTCGACTTGTGGACGCCTGGCAGCTCCCCGCGGTGCGCCATCTCGCGAACACGCACGCGAGAGAGCCCGAACTTCCTCAGGTGGCCGCGCGGACGTCCATCCGCAGCGTCTCGATTGCGCAATCGTACCGGACTCGCGTCGCGGGGTAGACGCTGCAGTGCCGCCCGGGCCTCCGCGCGCTCGTCTTCGCTGCTCGACGGACGGCGGATGGTCTCCTTCAGCTCCGCGCGGCGCTCCGCCCAGCGTGCCACGACGATCTTGCGCTGCTCGTTCTTCGCGATCTTCGACTTCTTGGCCATGTGCGGTGTCTTCTACTTCTCTTCTCGGAAATCGACGTGCTTCCGCACGACCGGGTCGTACTTCTTCATCACCAGACGATCGGGGTCGTTGCGGCGGTTCTTGCGTGTCACGTACGTGTATCCGGTACCTGCCGTCGACTTCAGCTTCACGATCGGGCGGATCTCGTTGCGGGCGGCCATCAGATCTTCTCCCCACGGGCGCGGATCCGGGCGACGACGGCCTCGATACCGTCGCGGTCGATGGTCTTGATGCCCTTGGTGGAGAGCGTGAGGGTCACCCGCCTGTCCTCACTGGGCAGGAGATACGTCTTCTTCTGGATGTTCGGATCCCAGCGCCGGTTGGTGCGCTTGTGGGAGTGCGACACGGACTTGCCGAATCCTGGCTGGCGTCCGGTCACCTGGCAGTGGGCCGACATGGGCGTTCCTCCCTGTACCCCTCGCAAGAGGTTATGACAATCATTTTCGACAATGGCGAGATTCCAATGTAGCGTTCCGTCCACGTAATGACAATCGTTATCGAAAGGGTGCTCGTGAGTGAGATACTCGACGGCCGGACGCCGCTGATCCTGGTTTCCGGCTGGAACGGCCCCACCGAGGACACGGCGCGGTCGCTGCTCCGCGACGGCACCGTCGTCGTGCATCACGACCTCGACCTCGTGCACGAGGGCGTCGTGCGCCGCACCGTCACCACGCTGGAGTCGGGGGCGCCGCGCGAGCGCCTCGGCATCCTCGAACTGGCGCACGGCTGCATCTCCTGCACGCTGCGCGAGGACCTTCTTCCGCTGCTCCGCCGCCTGCACACCCGCAGTTCGGTGCAGCGGATCGTGCTGCACCTCGACCGCCGGCTCGAACCCGAGGCGGTGTGCTGGGCGGTCGAGCACGTGGCGGTGTCCGGTGTGGTGGGCCAGATCGACGGCCCGGCATCGCGGGACGTGCGCGTCGACGGCGTCGTCACCTGTGTCGACGCGGGAGCGTGGCTGGCCGACGCCACCGGCGACGAAGCACTCGACGACGACCGCACCGTCGCGCAGGTAGCGGTCGGGCAGGTGGACTTCGCCGACGCCCTGGTGGTGTCGGGCAGTGCCGGCGACGGCTGGCAGCAGGCCCGGCTCCACGCCGTCCTGGCCCGGCTGGCACCCGGCGCGCCGATCATCTGGGACGGGGACGCGCCCGACGTCGAACGCCTGCTCCGCGACATCCCGGCTGGCGCTCGGCGCGGTGAGCCGTCCCACGCCCACTCACCGCTGCTGCGCGGGCAGCCGCCGCTGTCCCACGACTGCGGCGTCATGCTCGTCGAGTTCACCGCCACCCGGCCGTTCCATCCGGAACGACTGCACGAGGCCGTCGACGTCCTCCTCGACGGGGTCGTCACGTCTCGCGGCCGCGTCTGGGTTGCGACGCAGCCGGACGAGGCACTGTGGCTCGAGTCGGCCGGTGGGGGACTGCGGGTGGCCAGTGCCGACCGCTGGCTGGCCGCGATGACCCCGGAGGAACAGGAACAGGTCGGGGTCGCGCGCCGCGCGATGGCCGCGCTGTGCTGGGACGAGCGCTTCGGCGACCGGCACACGTCGATGGTGGTGCTGGTGCATGCGGCCGACCCCACCGAGATCGACCGCACGCTGCAGTGGGCGCTCGTCACCGACGACGAACTCGCGGACGAAGCCGCCTGGCAGTCGTGGCCCGACCCGTTCGGGCAGTTCCACGAAGACCCCTGCGAGAGCAGTGAATCACCCTACGCAGAACCCGAATCGAGAGAGGGACACGAATGAAGGCGAACATCCACCCCGACTACCACCCCGTGGTGTTCCAGGACGCGAGCACCGGAACCACGTTTCTCACGCGGTCGACGGTGACCAGCGACCGCACCGCCCTCTGGGCGGACGGCAACACCTATCCGCTGGTGGTCGTGGATGTGACCAGCGAGTCGCACCCGTTCTGGACCGGCGCGCAGCGCGTGATGGACACCGCGGGCCGCGTCGAGAAGTTCGAACGCCGCTACGGAGTGCGCAAGCGCCCGTGAGTACTTATTAACCGCGGGCGGTTAATAAGTACTCACGGGTCGACGACGAAGGAGGAGACACACCATGGCAGTACCGAAACGCAGAATGTCGCGGTCCAATACGCGCAGCCGCAGATCGCAGTGGAAGGCCCAGGCACCCGACCTCGTCGAGGTGACAGTGGGCGGCGCGACGCATCGCGTGCCGCGCCGGCTGGTGAAGGCCGTGAAGCTGGGATTGGTGGACCCGGCCGGGAAGTGACGCTCCCCGTGCGAACCTTGGCGGGTGTTGCTGTACATCCTGGAACTGGTGGGCATCGCGGTGTTCGCGGCGTCGGGCGCCCTGGTGGGGGTGACGAAGCGCCTCGACATCTTCGGTGTGTGCGTGGTCGGTGTCTTCACCGCTCTCGGTGGCGGCATCGTCCGCGACGTCCTGCTGGGCATCCAACCGCCGACGTCGCTGGGTAGCTGGCCGAACCTCGGCACGTCGTTCGGCATGTCGTTGCTGGTGTTCTTCCTGCACTCGACTGTCGGGCGACTCCGCCGGGAGATCCTGGTGCTCGACGCTCTGGGCATGGGCCTGTTCGCGAGCACGGGCGCCGTGATCGCGCTCGACCACGGGGCGAGTCCACTCGCGTCGTGTCTGATCGGCGGGACGGCGGCGATCGGCGGCGGGATCCTGCGCGACGTGCTGGTGAACGAGGTCCCGTTGCTGCTGCAGCGGGACTTCTACGCGGTTCCGGCGCTGCTCGGTTCGGCGCTGGTGGTCGTGGTGAGCGAGTGGGGTTTGGGCACCGACGTGGCGCTGGTGGTGGGAACCGTGTTCGCGTCGGCGCTCCGGGTGCTGGCGCTGTGGCGGAACTGGGGTCTGCCGGGTCCGCGGGTCCTCGAGTGATCGCCGCCAGGGCATGTCGATGATCCCTTCTCAGACATATCTCAGTTGATCGGGCCAAACTGTCGGGTATGCGCATTTTGGTGGTCGACGACGATCGCGCCGTGAGGGAGTCCTTACGGCGGTCCCTCAGCTTCAACGGGTACTCGGTGGAACTGGCCGTCGACGGTATCGATGCTCTCGAGAAGGTGGCGAACGCGCGCCCCGACGCGCTCGTGCTCGATGTGATGATGCCGCGCCTGGACGGTCTCGAGGTGTGCCGACGGCTGCGGAGTACCGGCGACGACCTGCCGATTCTCGTCCTCACTGCGCGCGACTCCGTGTCGGAGCGGGTGTCGGGACTGGACGCCGGAGCCGACGACTACCTGCCGAAACCCTTCGCCCTGGAGGAGTTGCTGGCCCGGCTGCGCGCACTGCTGCGCCGCGCTGCGCCGGAGCCGGGCATCGACTCGGAGAAGATGACGTTCGAGGACCTCACGCTCGACCCGGTCACCCGCGAGGTGACGCGTGGCGAGCGGTCCATCAGCCTCACCCGCACCGAGTTCTCGCTCCTCGAGATGCTGATGGCCAACCCGCGCCGGGTGCTGACCCGCGGCCGCATCCTCGAGGAGGTGTGGGGTTACGACTTCCCGACGTCCGGCAACGCGCTGGAGGTCTACGTCGGGTATCTGCGCCGCAAGACGGAGGCGGACGGCGAGACCCGCCTGCTGCACACCGTCCGCGGAGTCGGCTACGTGCTGCGGGAGACTCCTCCGTGATGGCAGTTCCGTTCCACAAGACCGCCGACAAGTCGGGGTCGGCGAAGCACAACTCGCACCACGTTTCCCGGCACCCCACTGGCCCGATCCCGTTACCGCCCGAGATGCGACCTCCGATGCCGTTGACGCGGTCGGTGTCGTTGCGGTGGCGGGTGACGTTGCTCGCCGCGTCCGTGGTGGCCATCGCGGTTGCCGTCATGGCGATCGCGGCGTACGCCGTGGTCTCGCGGGCGCTGTACGCGGATGTCGACAACCAGTTGCGCACCCGCGCGTCGGCGCTCATCGACAGCAATCTCGTGACGTTCGATCCGCGCTACATCGCGGGCGCGACGCTGTACACGACGGACATCAGTGTGGCGCTGATCTTCCCGGACCTCGACACGTACACTCCGCCGGGGTCGAGTGTCCCCATCGGTGAACCCGAACTGTCCGTGGCCCGCGGCGAGCGCGACACGTCGTTGCGTACGGCGGACAATCAGCGGGTGCTGGCCGAGCGCACCCAGGACGGCAGCACCCTGGTGATCGCGCAGCGCCTGGCGCCGACGGGCGCCGTGCTCGACCGGCTCGCCTGGGTGCTGTTCATCGTCGGCGGGTGCGGAGTGGTCCTCGCGGCCGCCGCCGGAACGACGGTGGGGCGCACCGGTCTGCGTCCGATCGCCCGGCTCACTGCCGCCACGGAACGGGTGGCTCGGACCGACGACCTGACGCCCATGCCGGTGACGGGCAACGACGAACTCGCCCGGCTCACCGAGAGTTTCAACACGATGCTGAGGGCGCTCGCGGAATCGCGGGAGCGGCAGAGCCGGCTCGTCGCCGACGCCGGACACGAACTGCGGACGCCGCTCACGTCGTTGCGCACCAACATGGAGTTGCTGATCGCGTCGAGTCGTCCTGGCGCACCGCACATTCCGGACGAGGACATGGCCGAACTGCGCACCGACGTGGTGGCGCAGATCGAGGAACTCTCGCAGCTGGTGGGCGACCTCGTCGATCTCGCCCGCGAGGACGCACCGGAGACCGTTTTCGAGAGAGTCGATCTCAGCGAAGTGGTGGATCGCAGTCTCGAGCGGGCACGCCGCCGGCGCAACGAGATCGACTTCACCGCCGTCACCGTTCCCTGGTTCGTCTACGGCGACCACGCGGGACTGTCGCGGGCGGTGCTCAACGTGCTCGACAACGCGGCCAAGTGGAGTCCCACCGGTGAGCAGGTGCGTGTGGCGATGAAGCCGGCAGGCGACGGACTTCTCGAGCTGACGGTCGACGACGCGGGCCCGGGCATTCCGGAGGAGGATCGGGAGCTCGTGTTCGACCGCTTCTACCGGTCGACGGCGTCGCGCTCGATGCCCGGCTCCGGGCTGGGTCTGGCGATCGTCAGGCAGGTGGTGGTCAAGCACGGCGGCACGATCGCCGTCGACGTCTCCGAACGGGGCGGTGCGCTCATCCGGATCGTCCTTCCGGGTGAGCCCGGAGCGGAATAGTCTCAGGGTCTCGGCTTACTCAAAGGCCGGTCTCAGGACCTTCTCAGTCCCACCGGGCACTCTCGTAGACAGAGACGGTGCGACTGCCCCTGCGGGCGGTCGCGGGAGATGGAAGTGATGCGATGACCGAAGATCGAAACAGTCACGACGGCAACAGCCGCGACAATGCGGGTGGTGACCAGGGCGTGCGCCCCGATCAGCCTGCCCACCCGCAGGCGGCGCCGGGTCACCACCCGACCGAGCAGTTTCCGGCCGCACCGCAGCACCCCACGGGCGGTCCGATGGGTCAGCAGGCCTACGGCGCCGGGTACCCCCAGGGCAACCCGTACGGTGTGCCGCACCAGCCCACACAGCAGTTCGGGCAGCCTCAGCACGGCGCTCCGGGACACCCGGGTGCCCAGCACGCGGCCGGGCAGCACGGGGCGCCTCAGGGCCCGTTCCCCGGCCTTCAGGGCCCCGGACAGGCCGGGGAGGGATCGACGGCGACCGCGACCAAGCGTCCCGCCCGCACCGCCATCGTGGTGGGCGCTGTGGCGCTCGCTCTCGTGAGCGGCGGTATCGGTGGCGTCGTGGGCTCCCTGGCAACCGAACGGAACGGCAGCGGCGCCGCGGTGACCAACTCCCTCGACGCCCCCAAGAACAACACCGCGACCCCGGCCGCGAACGCACCGGCAGGTTCGGTGCAGGCGGTCGCGAACAAGGTGGTCCCGAGCGTCGTCCAGATCGAGGTGGCGACGGCAGGCGGTTCCGGTGGAGAAGGATCCGGCATCGTCATCTCGTCCGACGGCATGATCCTCACCAACAATCACGTGGCAGGCGCGGCCGCGAAGGGCGGCAAGCTGACCGTCGCTTTCTCGGACGGCAGCACGGCGGACGCCAAGCTGGTCGGCGCCGACCCGGTGTCCGATCTCGCGGTCATCAAGGTGGACGGCAAGACCGATCTCACTCCGATCGAGCTGGGAACGTCCGGCAACGTCCAGGTCGGGCAACAGGTCGTTGCGATCGGGTCGCCCCTCGGCCTGGCCGGGACCGTCACCGAGGGCATCATCTCGGCGCTCAATCGCCCGGTGTCCACCAGTGGTGAGTCCGGCAACCAGAACACCGTCATCGACGCCCTCCAGACGGACGCGGCGATCAACCCGGGCAACTCGGGCGGCGCCCTCGTCAACATGGACGGCCAGCTGGTCGGCATCAACACCGCCATCGCGAGTATCGGCGGTTCGGGTGCGGGCGAGCAGAGCGGATCCATCGGGCTCGGCTTCGCGATCCCGGTCGACCAGGCTCGGCGCATCGCGGACGAGCTGGTCAAGACCGGCAAGGCCACCCAGGCCGTCATCGGGATCCAGGTCCCGTCGCAGGACGCCGCCAACGGTGCCACCGTCGTCGAGGTCACGTCGGGCAGCCCGGCGGAGAAGGCGGGAATTCCGAAGGGGTCGGTGATCACCAAGGTCGACGACCGCGTCATCACCAGTGGCGACGCGCTCATCGCCGCCATCCGCTCACACGCACCGGGAGACAATGTGTCCATCACCTACACCGACGGGAACGGATCCAATTCCAAGACCGTCGACGTCACGCTCGGAACCGCCGAACAGGGTGGCCGCTGATGAACACGGGGATTCTCGGGCAGGTCGAGTCCGTTCTGAACGGGGCCACTACGGTAGGGACCATGGACATCGAAGCCTCGCTGGCCGGCCGCGCGCTGGTGGTAATCGTCGACGACCGCACCGCTCACGGTGACGGCAAGGACTCCATCGGGCCTCTGGTGACAGAACTGCTGAACGAGGCCGGCTTCATCGTCGACGCCATCGTGGCGGTGGCGGCCGACGAGGTGGAGATCCGCAACGCGCTCAACACCGCCGTCATCGGCGGCGTCGACCTCGTCGTCTCGGTCGGCGGCACCGGCGTGTCGCCGCGCGACGTCGCCCCCGACGTCACGGCCGAGGTCCTCGACCGCGAGATTCCGGGAATCTCGGAGGCCCTCCGGTCTTCGGGTCTCGCCGCCGGTTCGCTGGACGCGGGCCTCTCCCGCGGGCTCGCCGGAGTGTCCGGCAGCACACTCGTGGTAAACCTCGCCTCCTCCCGCGCCGCGGTCCGGGACGGCATGGCCACCCTGACGCCGCTCGCGGCGCACGTGATTTCCGAATTGTCCGGTCTGGAAGGCTGAGACGATTTCTCGTTCCGACGAGCCGGACTCGCCAAGCGAGACCGACGAGCAGGCAGTTCCGAGCCGGGCCCCGATCGACAGGGCCCGGCTCGAACGCATCTTCGGGGACGTCTTCCCCGACACCACCGCGGACGAACGCGAACCTGGGGAAGGGCCCGCCGCCGCTGCCGGCGACGAATGGCTGCGCCGTCAGCGCCCCCCACATCACGGGTAGTTACCTTCGAAAGCCTCACCTTAAGCGAATCGTGATCTGCGGTCCCGCTCTGCGATCAGCGTGAGTATTTGTGCTTCCGCCCGGGCGGAATTTCCCCGGGCGCGGGGCCGCCTTCAGTGTTCTTTCAGGCATCACATTTCGGTCAGAACAGACATCCTTCGAGCTTGTGAACCGAATGTAAACGTTACCGAACTTAACGTGAACAGCCAGTGAAGCTGCTGGTCAGAAGGGTGGCGAGTGGTCGGAATTCTCGCGCAAATCCCACACATTGGACACGTTTTCGGGTGTGGCATACATCACGATTCTGTTTCCGATGGAATTAATTGCTTAGGCAACCACCTGCCGGTTACTGTCCTCGGCGAGTCAGTACTGGAGATGGAGGGCAGGGTCGATGTGCCGTTGCCCAGTCGGAACTCTGACGCTTCGTCAGTGATTTCGTCTTCAGCGCGGTTATCGAGCTGTGATCATCCGTAGTTCACTCTGCGGACATCACAGCTCTGGATACTGCGCTGGGCCCGACATGGACCACTCCTCAGTCTCGAAGGTCGTGACTGGGAACCAGCAGAATCCTGATGAGGGGAACGAATGAGCGAGAACCGAAAGACCGGCCTGCGCCGTGGAGCCCGCATTGCCGGCCTTGGTGCCGCTGCGGCTGTAGTCCTCGGCCTGATGTCCACGGGTGCGGCCAACGCCGACACCTTCGTGCCGCTGCCGGGTGGCGAAAAGGTCGTCAACGCGGGAAGCGTCACGGCCAAGATCGCCCGCAACGCGGAGAGCGCTCTGGTTTCGCCGTCGCTGGCCGCCAATGGCGCGGGCCGCACGGCGTGGGTTTCGGGCGATGCGTTCGCTGAGCTCGGCGGCGAGATCCCGGAGGAAGGCGCGACGCTGACCACCGGTTACATCGTGGGTTGCCAGCTCGACATCACCGGCCTCGAGGCCGGAATCAGCGGCAGCATGTCGCTCGACGGACCGAGCGCGAGCGGTGCGCTGAGCCTGCCGATCGCACCGGGTGAGGTCAAGTTCGCGAAGATCCGGACCAAGGAAGACCTGAAGCCGGGTGTCTCGGCGATCCAGTACCGCGATCAGCAGATCGAGGTTCAGGGTTGCGGTGGCTACGCGCAGGCTCGTGCGTACACGGTCCTCGAAATTCCGGGGAACCACTACGTCAAGTCGACCCTCTACGGGCAGCCGTTCAGCATCGGCTGATTGCTCGTAAGCAGATCCCACTTCACGACTTCTCGCACAAGCGACATTCACCCTAGAGGGGAACAATGAACAGCAAGACCCTGCGCCACGGCGCCAAGGCTGCCGGCGTGGTCGCCGCGGCCACCGTCGCGATCGGCCTTCTCTCCACCGGTGCGGCCAACGCCGACACCTTCGTTCCGTTGCAGGACGGAAACATCACCCAGACGCTGCTCGACGGCACCGTGGTGACGGTCAAGCAGACCGGCAACTCGGCGAACATCAGCCCGTCGATGGGTTCGACCCCGCTGCACCGCAACGTGTGGGCGTCGGGCACCATCGATGTCTCCATCGACGGTGGCACGGCCAAGGGCGGCACCATCGACGCCGGCTACATCGTTGCCTGCCAGCTCGACTTCGGCGGCGAAGCCAGTGGTGGTTCCGCCGGTGGTGCGTCGTGGGACGACATCCAGGCCGGTACCGTCGGTAACCCGATCAGCACGGGCGACACGTCGGTTGGCGGCGGACTCTCCATCGCTCCCGGCGAGGCGAAGAACGTGCCGATCCTCGACGTCGAGTACACCGACGACTACGGCGCCGAGGCTCACAAGAGCAGCTTCAAGTTCACCGGCAAGAGCGGTGGCTTCACGTACTCGGACGAGACGTTCGGTGTGTCCGGTTGCGCCGGCTACGCGCAGGCCCGCTCCTATGCCAAGGTCACCGTCTCGACCGACTCGGTCGACGGCACCGTCACCCTGTGGGGACAGCCCTTCAGCCTCGGCTGACGCGTGACGCCGAAAAAAAATTGAACAACGTAATACCTCGAGGTTGGGGGCGTACGGCACTTCCGTACGCCCCCAACCTCGCCCTATGCGCTGTCGTGCATGTCACAGTTAGGACACGGAGGCTGGGGCGGAGGCGGATTCGGACACGTAGCTATAACATTTGGACGTTGTTTCAGCTAACTTTATCCCGTCAAGAGGTAAAGACTGCCTAACCGATCGCCGGGTAGGTGGTACCTGATGAGGGGAAAGAATGAGCGAGATCCGTAAGTCAGGCCTGCGCCGTGGGGCCCGCGTTGCCGGCCTCGGTGCCGCCGCGGCCGTTGCACTCGGCCTGATGTCCACCGGTGCTGCGAATGCCGACACCTTCGTGCCGCTGCCGGGTGGCGAAAAGGTCGTCAACGCGGGAAGCGTCACGGCCAAGATCGCCCGCAATGCCGAGAGCGCTCTGGTTTCGCCGTCGCTGGCCGCCAATGGCGCCGGCCGCGTTGCGTGGGTGTCGGGCGATGCCTTCGCCGAGCTCGGCGGCGAGATCCCGGAGGAAGGCGCGACGCTGACCACCGGTTACATCGTGGGTTGCCAGCTCGACATCACCGGTCTCGAGGCCGGTATCAGCGGCAGCATGTCGCTCGACGGACCGAGCGCGAGCGGTGCGCTGAGCCTGCCGATCGCACCGGGTGAGGTCAAGTTCGCCAAGATCAAGTCGAAGACGGACCTGAAGCCGGGCGTCTCGGCGATCCAGTACCGCGATCAGCAGATCGAGGTTCAGGGTTGCGGCGGGTACGCGCAGGCTCGCGCGTACACGGTCCTCGAAATTCCGGGGAACCACTACGTCAAGTCGACCCTCTACGGGCAGCCGTTCAGCATCGGCTGATCGCCGCGCTCCCGAACAACCAACCTTTTCGAGTCCTGTGGGCGGCCACGGCGTGCCCACTGTAAGAAACCCTTGAGGGGAACAATGAACAGCAAGACCCTGCGCCACGGCGCCAAGGCTGCCGGCGTGGTCGCCGCGGCCACCGTCGCGATCGGCCTTCTCTCCACCGGTGCGGCCAACGCCGACACCTTCGTTCCGTTGCAGGACGGAAACATCACCCAGACGCTGCTCGACGGCACCGTGGTGACCGTCCGCCAGACCGCCAACTCGGCGAACATCAGCCCGTCGATGGGTTCGACCCCGCTGCACCGCAACGTGTGGGCGTCGGGCACGATCGACGTCTCCATCGACGGTGGCACGGCCAAGGGCGGCACCATCGACGCCGGCTACATCGTTGCCTGCCAGCTCGACTTCGGCGGCAGCGCGAGCGGTGGTGCCTCGGCCAGCGCAGGCTGGGACGACATCCAGGCCGGCACTGTCGGCGACCCGGTCAGCCAGACCGGCACCAAGGTCGGCGGCGGAATCTCCATCGCTCCGGGCCAGGCCACCAACGTGCCGATCCTCGACATCGAGTACACCGACGACTACGGCGCCGAGGCTCACAAGAGCAGCTTCAAGTTCACCGGTAACAGCGGCGGCATCACGTACTCGGACGAGACGTTCGGTGTCTCCGGTTGCGCCGGCTACGCGCAGGCCCGCTCCTACGCCAAGGTCACCGTCTCGACGGCTTCCGTCGATGGCACCGTCACCCTGTGGGGACAGCCCTTCAGCCTCGGCTGATAATTCGTTCCACCCATGACTCCGGGCCCGTGCATGCAGCTGCTGCACGGGCCCGGAGTCGTCGGAAGCTATTCGCGGGTCTGCTCGAGGTTCGCGGCCTTGTCCGCGGTCATCGCGTGCGCTCCGTCGGGACTCGCTGTCGCGCCGTTGGTTTCGAGGCTTGATTCGAGGATGTCGCGGATCTGGATCAGCAGGTCGGCCTCACTGGCCTTCTTATCTGCGGGCTCGGTGATGAACCGCTTCTTCGCGGCGTTGGCCGGGACGATGAGAATGAAGTACACGACTGCGGCGATGATCACGAAGTTGATCACGGCCGTGATGACGGCGCCGATGTTGATGAAGGTGGCCGGGTTGTCGGCGAGAATCTGGTAACCCCAGCCCAGATCGTTGGCGCCACCCGCAACGGCGATCAACGGATTGATCACGTTGTTGGTGAACGCTGTGACGATGGCGGTGAACGCGGCTCCGACTACGACCGCGACGGCGAGGTCGAGGACGTTCCCCCGGAGCAGGAAGTCCTTGAATCCCTTGAGCATGTCGACGTCTCCTCGAGTGGGTGGCAAGTCATCCAGCACTGTTCGCAGAAAAGCCTAGATGAGCGCGGCTTCGCGTGACGGGTCACTGGAAGGTCACGGTGATCGCGCTCGTGAGAGATGCCGCGGCGACCGTCGTGGCCTCGGATGCCGGAAGGGCCAGCATCACCACGCGTTCGCGCTGGTCACGTCCGTTCTCGGACGGTGTCACCAACACCACGACGGCGCGGGACGCCAGCACGGTGGCGCCGGAGCGCCGGTCCGGATTCGCTGGTGTGCCGGGATCGACCGTGAGCACGTCGACGCGATCGCCCTCACGCAGAAGTTCCGTGACAGCGGGGTCGGCGAGCCGGACGGGGACGATCCGGGCGTCGTCCATGCCCGCTGCTGCCGCGGCGAGACGGGGGCCCAGTACTCGGACGTCGGTGAGGGCTTCTCCGGCGCGGGTCGGTCCGGCGAGGGTGCGCCCGGCGACGTCCGCCAATGCGGTGACGGCCCCGTCGGGGAGGGTCCCTGCCTCGAGTTCCACCAGTTCCACGTCGGCGTCCGTGAGAACGACGCCCGGTTGCAGATCCCGGGCGGCCACCACGACTGCGGAGCGGGCAGAGTCGGGGTCTCCGCGGGCGAGGAGCGCCAGTGCGAGGCAGACCAGCGCGGCGGCCAGGACGCGTCTGGCGACGAGGGTGCGGGCCCATCCGGGATGGGCGAGATCCGACAGCCGGTCGGCCCACGACGGGCTCAGGCTTCGGTGTGCTCGGTTCGACCGGCGGCGACTGGTCTGGACAGGATCGAACGACATGGTTCGACGCTAGGAGACCGGCGGGCCCGTGGGTACGCCGAAAGGGCCCGCCTGTGGATGGACGAGAAGTTGTGGATAACTCGCGGAGACGCGAGAACTAGCTGGCAGCAGCCTTGGCCGGTGCGGCGGTCGCGGTGCTCGACGAGCTGGACGAGGCCGTCGACGAACTTTCCGACTTCGCGGCGGGAGCAGAATCGGTCTTGGCCGGCTCGCTTGCTGCGCCGGACGTGCCGCGGCTGTCGGTGCGGTAGAAACCACTGCCCTTGAAGACGATGCCGACGGAGTTGAACAGTTTGCGAAGCTTGCCCGAGCACGCGGGGCAGACGGTCAGGGAGTCATCACTGAACGACTGGACGATGTCGAAACGGTTGTCGCATGCCGTGCACGCATATGAATAAGTGGGCACCGTGGTTCCTCCGCACTGTGTAGTCAAACCGCAGGTGTTAGCACTCTACAGTCGACAGTGCCAACAACGCTAATCAGAGAACTATTCCGGGCGGGAAACGTCCTCAGCGGTCGCCGAGTGGGACGAGGCCCGAGCCCGGGGTGAGCGCCCATCCCATACGTACGTCATGGGGGTCCTCGGGCAGCTCGGACACTAGTTCCTCGTCGCGGACCACCGTGATCAGCCGCGCGTCGGAGGCGGCGAGGCCGAGAGTCCGGTCGTAGAAGCCCGCGCCGCGGCCGAGTCGCACCCCCCGCCGGTCGACGGCCAGGGCGGGAACGAAAATGGTCCCGGCCGAACGGATCTCGTCGGGTTCCCACACCGGCCCGGTCGGCTCGCGGAGGCCGTAACTCGCGTCGGCGAGACCATCCGCGCCCGTGAACTCGGACCAGTGGAGCGGGCCCGGATCGCGGGTGACGGGCACGAGGACGCGTCCGGCGACTCGTCGGAGGGCGTCGAGAAAGTCCAGCGACCCGGGCTCGAGCGCAGTGGGAACGTAGGCACAGACGGTTGATCCACCGGCGATTCCTTGTGTGGCGAGCGCGACAAGCGCCCGGTCCTCGGCGGTGCGGAGTTCGGGGGTCAGCGCGCGCCGCCCGGAGAGCACCAGTTGCCGCCACTCGTCCTTCGTTCGTGCGTGCATGCCCCAACCTTAGAGCCGGCCGGTGAGCGTCCCCGACGGGTTCCGGGAGGTTACTGACAGGAACTTGGTGACTGTCGAGTAGGTCCGCACAGTTATGGTGTGGTCATGACAGACGCCGCACCGCACACCGCCAGCGCCTTTCGCACGGCTGTAGTGCCCGCAGCGGGAATGGGTACGCGATTCCTCCCCGCGACCAAGACCGTGCCGAAAGAGCTGCTCCCGGTCGTGGATACCCCGGGTATCGAACTGGTGGCCGGAGAGGCCGCGGATTCGGGCGCCGGCCGGCTCGTGATCGTGACATCGCCGGGTAAGGACGGAGTGGTCGCCCACTTCGTCGAGGATCTCGTGCTCGAGAGCAAGCTCGAGGCCAGCGGCAAGTATCACCTGCTCGAGAAGGTGCGCAAGGCTCCCGGCCTGCTCGAGGTGGAATCCGTAATCCAGGACGAGCCTCTCGGCCTGGGCCACGCGGTCGGCTGCGCGGAATCGGTCCTCGACGACGACGAGGACGCTATCGCCGTGCTCCTCCCGGACGACCTGGTGATGCCGCGCGGAGTGCTCGAGACGATGTCGCGGGTCCGCCGCAAGCGTGGTGGCACCGTCCTCTGCGCCATCGACGTACCCAAGGACCAGGTGAGCGCGTACGGCGTCTTCGAGGTCGAGACGGTTCCCGACGCCACCAACCCGGACGTCCTCAAGGTCATCGGCATGGTCGAGAAACCGGCCATCGAGGATGCGCCGTCCACGTTCGCCGCCGCAGGTCGCTACCTCCTCGACCGGGCGATCTTCGATGCGCTGCGGCGAATCGAACCCGGCGCCGGCGGCGAGCTCCAGCTCACCGACGCCATCGCCCTCCTCATCAAGGAAGGCCATCCCGTTCACGTCGTCGTGCACCGAGGCACGAGACACGATCTCGGAAATCCCGGCGGCTACCTCCGTGCTGCGGTTGACTTTGCGTTGGACATGGAGGAGTACGGCCCATCGTTGCGCGAATGGCTGATCGACCGATTGAAGCGGACGGATTCCTAGAGAAGCTCGGGAGGCAAGAACTTGCGGTCGGTCGAGGAGCAACAGACGATCGTGACCGCGGCCGCGGTGGCGCCGCGGCCGGTCCGTGTGGCGATCTCCGAAGCCCAGGGGCTGCTGTGTGCCGAAGAGGTGGTCACCGAGCGTCCGCTTCCCGGTTTCGACCAGGCCGCGATCGACGGCTACGCCGTCCGTAGCGTCGACGTCCAGGCCGCCGGAACCGACATCCGGGACGACGACGGTGCGCCCGTCGAACTGTCGCTCCCCGTGGTCGGTGAGGTCACGGCAGGTTCGAGGCAGCCGATCCGGCTGCAACCGCGTCAGGCCGTCAAGGTCGATACGGGCGCTCCGCTCCCGACGCTCGCCGACGCCGTCCTTCCGCTCGACCGCACGGATGGCGGCCGGGCCCGCGTCAAGATCTACAAACCCGTCCGCTCCGGCGACTACGTGCGCCGGGCCGGCGACGACGTGCAGCCCGGAGACGTCGCGGTCCGGGCAGGCACCATCATCGGGGCCGCGCAGGTCGGGTTGCTGGCGGCGGTGGGCCGAGACAAGGTGCTCGTGCATCCGCGGCCGCGGCTGTCCGTCATCTCGGTCGGTGGCGAACTCGTCGACGTCGACCGGACCCCCGGTCCCGGCCAGGTCTACGACGTCAACTCCTACGCGCTGGCCGCCGCCGCCCGCGACGCCGGCGCCGACGTCAACCGGGTCGGTATCGCGAACGCCGATGCCCGTCGGCTGCGCGAGGTGGTGGAAGGTCAGCTGATCCGGTCCGAGATCGTCGTCATCGCGGGTGCGGTCGGCGGCGGCGCCTCCGAGGACGTGCGGGACGCACTCGCCGATCTCGGCAACCTCGAGGTCGACCGCGTCGCAATGCATCCGGGATCGGTCCAGGGTTTCGGCCAGCTGGGCCGGGACGAGGTCCCGACGTTCCTGCTCCCGTCCAATCCGGTGAGCGCCCTCGTCGTGTTCGAGGTGATGGTGCGCCCGTTGATCCGCATCGCGCTGGGGCGTAGGCAGCCGATGCGACGCGTCGTCACCGCCCGCACCGTCGCACCCATCACGTCCATCGAGCACCGCAAGGGTTTTCTCCGAGGTCAGCTCATGCGCGACGAGGCCACGGGGGAGTACCTCGTCCAAGCTCTCGGCGGGGCGCCGGGCGCGTCCTCACACCTGCTCGCCACGCTGGCCGAGGCCAACTGCCTCGTCCTCATCGACCCCGAGATCACCGAGGTCCGGACCGGTGATCAGGTGGACGTGGCTTTTCTGGCGCAGCGGGGCTGATGGCACCGCGACAGTGTGAGACGGGATGACACAGCATCCGGGTTGGCCGCCGCATCTCGGGCCCTTGCGGGTGAAGGGTGGCGTCGTCACCGTGCGCGCCATCAGGTTGCGTGACGCGTCGGCGTGGAGTCGTCTGCGCACCCGCGACCGCGCGCACCTCGAACCGTGGGAACCGACCGGGGAGGCACCCTGGGAAGCGCGCCACCATATTTCGGGATGGCCCGGACTGTGCAGCAGTTTGCGTTCGGAAGCCCGGAAGGGTCGCATGCTGCCGATGGCCATCGAACTCGACGGCAATTTCTGCGGCCAGATCACGATCGGCAACGTGGTGCGGGGTGCACTGCGCTCCGCCTGGATCGGTTACTGGGTGGCCAGCGACGTCAACGGACTCGGGGTGGCCACGGGCGCACTCGCGCTGGGGCTCGATCATGCCTTCGGGCCCGTGGGGTTGCATCGCGTGGAGGCCACCGTGCGTCCGGAGAACCTGGCGAGCCAGGCGGTGCTCCGCAACGTCGGCTTCCGCGAGGAGGGTCTCCTCAAGCGCTACCTGGACGTCGACGGGCAGTGGCGCGACCACATTCTGGTCGGCATGACCGTCGAGGACGTGCCCGGCACGGTGGCAGATTCGCTCGTGCGGAGTGGCAAAGCCACCTGGGCGTGACCGCCGTAGCGGACATGGACAAGCGTCCAGCTACGCGGCAGTTATCTCACGGTATCAAAGCTTCCTGACCGGGGCTCCGCTTTCGGCGAGTCTTTGCCGGATCGTTCCCTCTGCCGTCTCGGGGCATGTCGAGCACCACATTTTCGCGTTACGCATGTGACACCTGAGTATGGTGAGATCGGCGCGTCTGCGAAGATGTGCGTGTTCATGCGGTTAGCCTGGGTGGGTCAACAGCGGTATCCATGCTGGTAGACGATTGGGAGGAGGTCGCCGTATGCCGAACTCGTTTCTCTGGATCGGGCTCGTCGTCGTGTGGCTCTTCGTCCTGGTTCCGATGCTGGTGAACAACCGCCCCCGGATTCGGCAAACCAGTGACGCAGCACTCGCGACGCGTGTGCTGCACCGCGGTGACGAACGTCCCGTGCAGCGTGGACCCGCGGCTGGACACCGCAGCGACCCGTACTGGCAACCGGAACCGGACCACTACGGCTACGACGCGGAGGACCTTGTGGACACTCACGCAGAGGAAGACGAGTTCGACGGCGAGCGGGCACCGGTGGGTGAGTACGTACCGGCGCGCCGGGGGCGTGGCGGCTTCGATCCCGAGGCCGACGCGATCGCGCGCGAGGCCCGGTACGCGTTCCGGCAGCGGTCGGTTCTCGGGCTGGTGTTCGCGACAATCATGTCGGCGGCGCTCGGGCTGATCATCTCGCCGCTGATGTGGTGGGTGTTCGCCGCCGGTGTGGTCGGTCTCTTCGGCTACTTGGCGTATCTGCGCCGGCAGGTTCAGATCGAGCAGGAGATCCGTCGTCGGCGGACCGCGCGTCTCAACCGTTCGCGGTTGGGTGTCGAGTCCCGCAGCGACGAGGAGCTCCGCCTCATCCCGGCCCGGTTGCGGCGTCCGGGCGCCGTCGTCCTCGAAGTGGACGACGAGGACCCCGAATTCGATCATCTCGAACACTTCGACGACGCCCCGATGCAGCAGGCCACGATGCGCCGAGCTGCCGGTGAGTAGCCGGGCGAATCGGGCCGAAAGCCACGTCGGTGTAGGCGATTCGCTCCCGCCGCGGGTGGCCTGCTAGAGTTTGCCGAGCGGATCGCAGGATCCGCGCGGGGCTGTGGCGCAGTTGGTAGCGCGCTTCGTTCGCATCGAAGAGGTCAGGGGTTCGATTCCCCTCAGCTCCACCACAGAAATGGCACTCACTCCACCCGGAGGGAGTGCCTTTTCTGCATTCGGCGCATTTTCTGTCTTCCGGCCCAGGTGAGCGCCATCGTCGGGGTGTGTAGAGCGAGGCCGCCGCGGGAATGCCCGACCCTCCGATTTGCCAAAAGGTAACTGAATGCTGTGTACTGTCCGTAGGTCATCAAGGGGTCGATCGCACGGGGTGGAAATACATGCAGGCAATGGGCAAGATCTCGAAGTTCTTGGAGCCGGCGACGGTGGCCGCGACCATCACCGCGACGATGTTGCTGGTGAACGTCCTGTGAACTCCGGCCGACCACTCGAAATCGCGAGGGCCGCGTCGGATACGCCGTCCTTCCGCTGACCGATCAGCACCTCCAGGCGATACCGCCGAACCCGCAGGGGTTCTCGGAAGCTGCTCGAGTCCCACCTGGCTCGGGCACCGCTGGTGGTGCCGGTTCCCCGACACCGGCACCACCAGCACCTCCGCTCGGTTCGCTCGATACCATGACAGCGGCGACGTCGCCGTAGACGTGGTGTCGTGAATACGAGGGGGGTGCACAGTGAGCGCGCGTCGTGTTGTTCGAAGGCTGACCATGGTCGGACTGGCGCTGGCCTTCTTGTCCGGGCTCGGCTGGGTCACCGTCTCGGTGTTCCCGTCCGACGCCTCCGCCGACCCCCAGTACCATGACTGCGCCAACAGTCGATGCGACGACGGTTCCTCGGAGTCTTCCGGCGGCGGCAAGCCCCGGCATCCTCATCCGCCGTGCGAGAGTCGCCGCGGCTGCGGTGGCGGAGAGCCCAGCGAGACACGGGAACCCAGCGAGACCGCGAACCCAAGTGATACGGCCGAGCCCAGCGAGACGGCCGAGCCGTCCGAGACCACGGAACCGTCCGCCACCGCCGAACCCACGGAGACGTCGACTCCTTCGACGTCACGGGTCGTGGTCGCTCCGCCCCCTCCGTTCAAGTTGCCACCCGTGGCCGAACCGGACATCGCGCGCCCGGACACGTCCGGGGACGACGATTCCGGAAACGACGCGGGTCCCGATGCTGCCGCCCCGGGATCCGAGGATCCTGCCGCACCTCCGGCGTCCGGGGGAGCGCCGGCCGGAGGTTCCGGGTCCGGTTCCGGAGCCGCTGCGGCAGCCCCGGGTGCGAGCGGTCCCGCGGATTCCGCACCCCAGGATCGCCCTGCCGGCGAGACCCCGAGCAGCGGCGGACCGTCGCCCGCCGCGGGGGCACCGGCCCAGGACGATCCGGCCGCCGCGCCGCCGGGAATGGTTCCGGTGGTCCACAGTGAGCCGTTGCCTGCGATCACCGTTCTCGGTGGGGTCGGCGTGCTGCTGTGCTGCGCCGGCGGGGCAGGTGCGCTGACCTTCAAGGGTGCTCGCGCACAGCAGGCGCGCATCGCGGCCGCGCGGGCGGAATTCTTCCCGTCCGCTTCGAGTGGAGGGATGTAGTCGTGGGGGCGAACAGATCTCATCGTCGGGTCGCGGCGGCCGTGGACGCGGTGTGTGACGCGGCGGCCCGGGCCGAAGCGGTGTCACTCCGGCACGTGGTGGACGCGGTGGCCCGCGAACGGCAGCGTCCCATCGAACTCGATTTCACGAAGCCGATGGCGCCCGGTGTGTGCGGCCAGAGGCGCGCGTACCCGGACCGGGACGTGATCGTGCTGGCGCCGGGCTTGCCGGACCTCGACCGCACGCTTGCGCATGAGCTGGGTCACATCGTGTTTCGGCACGAAGGAGCCGAGATCGTTACCGCGACGCTCGAAGCCGGGGACGATCTGATCGCCTACATGCTCAGCCAGCGGTCGCGACGGCGGGAAGACGAGCAGCCGTCCGACGAGGTGGCCGAGTGGGAGGCCGAGACGTTCGCGTCGATGCTGCTCATCCGGTTGAACACGATGCAGGGGCGCGGAACTCCCGTGTCCGTGCTCCGCTACGACGAGGCGATCGGCTGATGGGCTGGCTGGTTGCGCTCGTCGTCTGGACGGCCGCGGGTGCCCGGATCGGCCGGGTCGCCGCGCGTCAGCCGACGCCGCTGCGCGTGGCGATGGTGGTGGCGGTGTCCAGCGCGGCCCTTGCGTCCACGTTGGCCGTTCCGGACGTCGCCGGGCGCCTCGACACCGTGGCCTCGGATGTCGGGCTGTCGGAGATCATCCTCGAACTGGCGTGGACGTTGTTCGCCGCCGCGAGCGCGGTCGGCGCGATCTCCGTGTGGCCGATACTCCCGCGTCCTGCGCTGCGTGCCGTCGCCGTGATCGTCTACACCGTGGCTATCGTGCTCGGAATCGGGCTTGCCGGTGGATATCCCGTTCCTGCGCTGGTGTTCATCGTGATCGCGCTGACCGCGGTGGTCGTGACCGGAGTCCGGCACGTCGCGTGGACACCGCTCGGCCGCGGAATCTCACTGATCGTGGTCGGATCGGCGATCGTCCTGGCTGCGGCGGTCGTCGGACTGGTGCGTGAGGTGTCGGGCGAGACGTGGGCCGTCGGCTCCTCGCCGGCGTACACCGTCGCGGCCGTGATCGTCTCGGTCGGCACCGTCTGGGTGCTCGTCGAAACCTGGTTCCGCGCACGCCAGGACCTGCGCCGCATGAACACACTGCATTCGGTGCTCGTTTCACGGTTCCCTGAAGTGGTCGAGGGCGACGGCAAGGGGAGCACGACCGTCCTCCGCGCCTCCGACGCTGTCGCACACGTCATGGATGCGCTGTACCTGCAGGCGGGCGCGGGCATGCTCGACACGGACGAACAGGACCTGCCGGAATCGACCGCCGAACGCGCCCGGATTCTCGCCGGCTGGATCGACGACCCGGTCGCCTCCGACGTCCTCGACACCGAGTGGATCGCGCCGCCCCAGGGCATGTCGCCGCGCCGATGGGTGCTCGATCTCGCGGACGCGTACGCCGACTTCCGGAAGTCGGCCCCGGTTCCCGTGAAGGCGGACACCGCCGAATCGTCTGCGGAATAGCCTTCAGCCGCCGGTCAGTCCGGTGAACCGGTGACGAGCCACCCGCAGGGCGAGGCGAGATCTTCGGCCTCCGGCGGTCCCATGGATCCCGCAGGGTACGGCTTGGCCGGGGGAGGGTCACGCAGCAGCGCGTCGGCGACGGTCCAGACGTGCGCCAAGCCGTCGGGGCGGGTGAACAGTGACCGGTCGCCGTGCAGGACGTCGAGGATGAGTCGCGAATACGGTGCGAGGGCGTGGGCGAGCGGTACCGTGTCGAGCGGCAGGCCCAGGTGGCCCACCGACAGTGTGTCGTCGGGTCCGGGTTCCTTGACGACCATGGAGATGTCGATCTCGCCGTCCCCGGACAGATCGAACGTCAGGACGGCGCCGTCCGGCGGAATGTCCGAGAGCGGTCCTCGAGGACTGCGGAAGACGAGGCTGACCCGTTGTCGGCTGACGCCCAGCATCTTTCCGGTCCGGAGGAGGAACGGCACCCCACGCCAGCGGTCCGTGTCGACCCACAACCGTGCGGCGACGAACGTCTCCGTCGTCGAATCGTCTGCGACACCGTGAACGTCGCGGTACCCCTCGTACTGGCCGAGCACCACGTCGGCCGTGTCGAGCGGACGGAACGCCCCGATCACGGTTTCCCGGGCGGATTGGAGATCGTCGGCGCCCAACGTCTCCGGCGGCTCCATCGCGATCTCGGCGGCGACCTGGAACAGGTGCGTCACCAGCATGTCCAGGACGGCACCGGTGGCGTCGTAGAACCGGGCGCGGTCGTCGATGTCGAGTGTCTCGGGCACGTCGATCTGTACCTGCTCGACGTGTTCCCGGTTCCAGACGCCCTCGATCAGCCCGTTCGCGAAGCGCAGGATGTGCAGATTCTGGGTGCTCTCCTTGCCGAGGAAATGATCGATTCGATAGATCTGCTTCTCGTCGAGGACGTGGTGCACGGCTTCGTCGAGTTCGGTGAACGCCTCGTGCGACGTCCCGAACGGTTTCTCGTACACGACGCGTGCGCCACGGGCCAGGTCGTGAGCGCCGAGCGCGCGGGTGGTCTCGGCGAACGTGCTGGGTGGCAGGGCCAGGTAGTGAACCAACTGCGCGTCTGCCGCGTCGAGGTCGTCCCGCGCCTGCCGAACGGCTGCGGGGAGCGTTCCCGGGTTGTCCGGGGTGAAACCGCCGCCCGCGAATCTCAGCCGCCGGGCGAACGTCTCCCAGTCTGTGTCGTCGTGCGGCACTCCGAATTGGTTCACGACGTCGCGCACGTGGTCGCGGAACTGATCGTCGGAGACGTTGCCCCGGCCGGTGCCGATCAGCATCCACTCGGAGTTCAAGAGCCCTGACCGAGCGAGCTGGAAGAACGCGGGGAGGACCATGCGTTTGGACAGGTCCCCGGTGGCACCGAAGAGCACGAAGATCGTGGGACCGAGCTGCGGTCTGTCAACCATTGCTCCATCATGCGCCACGTGGGCACACCGGGCAGGGCATTCCGGCGGTGTCGTCGGGTGCGTTAGGTGACTTCTACCCGGACGTCGGGAGCGACCTGCGGCGAACTCGTTGCTGCCCAACGACTCCGGTGATCAGCGGGACGCGTCCGGTGGGACCTCCGGCAACCCCTCGCTGGCGCGGAGTTTCTCGGCCATCGTGGTGAGCAGGTTCTGCGACTCTTCGGAGAGGTCGAACGCGCGGCTGGAGAGCTTGCGAAGTCCGTATCCCTGGAGTTGAGAGAGAAGCTCGAGATCGTGATCGATCTTCGCGGCGTAGATGTCGTTGAAGAAGTAGTCGGGCTTCACCTTGAAGAAGCGGGCGAACGCCGCGACCGTCTCGTCGGAGGGGTTGGTTCGTTGTCCCGACCGGAGCTGGGAGATGTAGGGCTTCGAGATCTGGTGTCCGTCTGCGATGAGTGCCGCCGCGACCTCGGCGTTGGTATGCGGTTTACGTCCCGGAGGGTGGACCGTGTCGAAGAGCTTGTTCAACCGCGCAGCAAAATCTGCCATTGTGAGCCGCCGGGTCCTCTCTCGTGCGGGCGTCAGTCGTGTGAACGACACCGTACCACGATGATAACCGATTGATAACTCACGGACATAGAGGCAAAACGTCGTCCGCGGACTCTGTGCTTATCTCATATATGTTTCAACGATCGCCTGTTCGTCGCTCGCGGATCGCCGACATTTCGGGAGCCCTCTGTGCTCGTCACGCACGCACTACCGTTGAAAGTTCAAGAGAGGCGCGGAGGTGTGGTGACTGGAGCCCGAGGGGCCGGTTGTGGTTGCCGGGCCGATTGTGTGGTTGCTCTTTCAATCACTGAGAGTTAGCTGGAAACGTCGCAGGGGTGTGCGCCGTGAGGCTGCCCGGTTAATATCCCCAGTTCAGGGCCACTGTGTTGCGTTGCGCATCGCAACGTGGAGAGGTCGCTCGCGGCCCGCGGGGCCTCGTGAACACTACTGTGAAGTTGTGGCATCCGCGCGGGCGCCAGGCCGCGCGCCCCCGGATCCGCGTCACGGCCGCCGCGTGCTCTTCGCGGGTTCGCGCCGCCTGGTTGGACGAGTGTCCAGCTCAGCCGGGGTTTTGCCGCTCCGGTGCGCCCCCGAGTCTGGCCAAATCTGAAGCCGACGGGGATGATTGTGATATGGAACACAGAATGAGTGACGCCGAGCTTCGGAAGGCGATTCGAGTTCTGCGCGAGCGCGCCGACGACGCCCGGCACCGAGGAAACGACGACGACGCCAACGGAATCGAGAGGACGATTCGTACCTATCAGGAAGAAATGACCCAGCGGTTGTGAACCGTCACGAACCGGCCCGGAGAGGGCCGGTTCGCGTTTCCTCGGGAAAGGCACCGCTGCGGTTGCGTGCGCGCAATCAGATTGCGTGCGTAGACTTCCAGCCGACACGGATCGGTGACGACGGGGGCGCGCACGGCTATGGCGATCAAGACGCTGGACGGCAAGAAGTGCCTGATCACGGGTGCAGGTAGCGGGATCGGGCAGGCGACCGCCCTGGCGGCCGCGGCGGAGGGCGCCGAACTCTTCCTCACCGACATCAACGAGGTCGGCCTGGCGCAGACGGTCGAACAAGTCGGCAGCCGCGGGGGCACCGTCAGTTTCTCGCGTGCCCTCGACGTGTCCGACTACGACGCCGTCGCCGCATTCGCCGCCGATGTCCACGATCAGTTCGGCAGCCTCGACGTCGTCATGAACGTCGCCGGTATCTCCGCGTGGGGGACCGTCGAGAATCTCGAACACCGCCACTGGAAGTCCATGGTGGACGTCAACCTGATGGGTCCGATCCACATCATCGAGAGCTTCCTGCCCCCGATGGTGCGGGCGGGACGCGGCGGTCACCTGGTCAACGTCTCTTCTGCCGCCGGCTTGCTGGCGCTGCCGTGGCATGCCGCCTACAGCGCAAGCAAATTCGGGCTCCGCGGAGTGTCCGAGGTTCTGCGGTTCGATCTCAAACGGCACGGCATCGGTGTGAGCCTCGTTGTTCCCGGCGCGGTCAAGACGCCGCTGGTGGGCACGGTCGAGATCGCCGGGGTCGATCGCGACGACCCGCGCATCCAGAAGGCGATCCATCGCTTCGAGAAGCGGGCCGTCACGCCCGAGAAGGTCGCGTCCTGCATCATCGCCGGCATCAAGAAGGACCGGTACCTGGTGTACACGTCGCCGGACATCCGGTTCGGCTACTGGTGGGCGCGCAAGTTCTCGCCGCCGTACGACTTCGTGATGCAGCGGGCGAACGACCAGTTCAGCAAGTTCCTGTAGGAGCTAGAACTCTCCGCCTGGGACCGGGGCGCTCGGGGCCAGTACCGTCCCGTCGGTGAATCGGACGCCGTCGGTGCACCGGCACTCGACCTGTCCGCCACCGAACTGCTCGGCGTGCAGTCGCGCGTACAACCCTTGTCGTGCAAGGAGTTCGGTGTGCGTGCCGCGCTCGATGAGCGTTCCCTCGTCGATCACGAAGATCACGTCGGCGTGCTGAATGGTCGACAGCCGGTGGGCGATCGCAAGGGTGGTGCGTCCGCGCATCACCTCACCGAGAGCGCGCTGGACGAGGCGCTCGGAGACCGTGTCGAGCGCGGACGTCGCCTCGTCGAGGATCAGTACGCGGGGGTTCTTCAGCAGCACCCGCGCGATGGCCAATCGCTGCTTCTCGCCACCGGACAGGCGAAATCCTCTTTCGCCCACCAGGGTGTCGTATCCGTCGTCGAATCCGAGGATGCGGTCGTGAATGTTGGCGGCCTCGGCGGCGGCCTCCAGTTCGGCATCGGTCGCGTCCGGTTTGGCATATCGAAGGTTGTCGGCGATCGAGGCGTGGAACAGATACGGGTCCTGGGTGACCATTCCGACCGCCTCGGAGAGCGAGCTCATGGTCAGGTCGCGCACGTCGTAGCCGTCGACCCGGACGGCGCCACTGTCGACCTCGTACAGGCGCGGCACGAGGTAGCAGAGCGTGGTCTTGCCTGCGCCGGACGGACCGACGAAGGCGGCGAGCTGACCCGGCTCGATCTCCAGGGACGTGCCCGCGACCGCCCAGCGCCGGCTGCGACGTTCCGCCGGTTCGGTTTCGGGCGCCGCCGCGGCCGGGAACCGCGGCGCGACGGTCGCGACGCCGCGCATGCCGCCCCCACCGCCGCGACCCAGACTGCGCAGCGCCACCGGGTCGGGATCTGCGGTGGCCAGCCGGACGGGCGCGGGATACGCGAAGTACACGTCGTCCAACTCCACCCGGCCGGGGGAGTCCGCAGGCAACTCGACGGCGTCCGGGCGGTTCACGATCGCGGGCTGCAGGTCGAGGTACTCGAAGATGCGGCGGAACAACGCCATCGATGTCTGGACGTCGAGGGTCACCCGCATCAGCGAGACCAACGGTTGCAACAATCTGGCCTGCAGGGTCGAGAACGCGACGAGTGTGCCCGCCGAGAGAGCCGCGGAACCGCCGCTGACGAGATACCCCGCCAGCAGGTAGACGAGAGCGGGCGTGATCGCCATGAACGAAGAGACGACGGCGAAGAAGCCCTGACCCGTCATGGCCTGCCGCACCTGAAGCTCGGTCTGCCGCGCGTTCTCGGTCCGATACCGGTCGAGTTCGGTGTCGGCCTGGTTGAACACCTTCGTCAGCAGCACACCCGAGACGCTCAGCGCTTCCTCGGTAATGGCGGTCATGTCCGACAACGACTCCTGCGTCTTGCGCGCCAGAACGCGTCGCCGGGCGCCGACCCGCCGCTGCAGGTAGACGAAGCCGGGAAGCAGTGCGACGGCGAGAAGCGTCAGCTGCCACGACAGCAGCAGCATCGCGATGAGGGACGCCGTGACGGTGACGACGTTCGACAGGATGCTCGACGCCGTGGACGTGAGAACCGACCGCACCCCACCGACGTCGTTGGCCAGCCGCGATTGGATCGAGCCCGTCTTGGTGGACGTGAAGAACGCCAGTTCCATCGTCTCGAGGTGGGCGAACAGACGCTCCCGGAGATCCGCCATCGACAGGTTGCCGACCTTGGTGGTGAGGTAACTCTGGCCGACGCCGATCAACGAACCCGCGAGCGTCACCGCGATCATGGTCACGACCAGCCACAGCAGCAGTGTCAGCTGGACACCGCTGCCGTCGGTGGGGAACAGTGCACGGTCGAACACCGCCTTCGTGAGGAAGGGATTCACGATGCCGAGCAGTGATGAGACGACGATGGCGGCCGCGACGAGCACCAGCCACCCGCGGTACGGACGCAGGAGCGCCCAGATGCGGGGGAGCAGCGAAGGCTCGGCGGGTGCCTCCGAAGCCTGCTGTGTGGATGTGGGACCGGTCGCGGGCATCTCCCCATCGTGCCCATCCCCCGCAGTCCTGGCGAGCCGATTCGACGCGGCCCGTCCTGATGCTCCGGTCCGGTGGTTACGGTAGGTCCCCCTGCTCGGGGATGCCGAGTTCGTCTCGCACCGCGGAGAGGAAGTCGTCCTGGGCGCTCATCCCGGCCTGGAAGTGGTCGGCGAACTGTTGTTGGCGGGTGGACAGGGTGTCCGCCGACACGACGTCATCCGTCGCGAAGTCGGTGCTCAGCCAGCCGATGGTCTCGGATCCAGCCAGATACTCGACCACCATTCGCCGTGCCGATTTCACGACCGGTTCGGATCCGATCAACTCCACCGTGGTGAACTTCGAGACGAGGACGATGTTCTGTTGCGGTAGCGGACGGAGGACGTCGGTTCGACGATTGGTTCACCGTCGCCTCCACCTGATTCGACGTGTTCAGCAAGGTGAACACGCCTCCGCACACGGAACCGATCAGGGTGCCGACGACGGCCATGGAGGCCACGAGCATGCTGAGCCGAAACTCGTGGCGCCGCCCGTCCATTCGATCGACAGTTGTGACGCCGTCACGCTCGCTCATCGTCCTGCTCCCTTCGACACACCACCGGGTTTCCTCCGACTTTCCCGTACGGTCGGCGTCTCGTCGCGCGTAGTCGACTACTCAGGTTGTGACACCCCGTCGAGGAGCAGGGTGTCGTCGCTGTCGGGCACGTCCGTCGACGGCGGTTCCTGCCGGGCAGCCACCTCTTCCCGCCTGCGGCGGGCGATCTCACTGCGGATCTGATCGGTCATCTTGCGAGTGGCGGTCTGGATCAGCCGGCCCCGCGGATTGTCCGGCAACCCCTCCCGCGGCCAGTGCCGGGCCGCCGCGAGCAGCGCCTCCTGCACCGCGTCCTCGGATCCCTCGAAATCACCGGACCTCCGCACGAGCGCACCGAGGACCTGCGGCGCGAGTTCGCGCAGCAGGCCCTCGATTTCGGCGTCGGTTCTCACAGATCGGTGTCGGGTGCGCCCATCACCTGACGCACCTCGATCGGATGCTGGATCGGCACCCCGTCCGGACCCGGTGCCGCCGACGTCTGAGCGGCGATCTCCAGCGCCCGCTCCTCCGATTCGACGTCGACCATGCGGTACCCGGCGAGCAGTTCCTTCGATTCGGGGAACGGTCCGTCGGTCACCACCGGAGCGCCCTTGCCGTCGAACGTGACACGTTTCGCGAGGTCCGGTCCGGCGAGCCCCTGAGCGTCGACGAGTTCACCCCTGGCGACGAGCTCCGCGTTGAGATCCTGCTGGAACCGGATGTGCGCCTGCGCGTCCTCGGGGTCTCGACATACTTCGGGAACCTTTCGAGGAAATCTCTCTCAGCGGTGCCCGGCGTGCAGACAGTCCTCGAACAAAGTGCGCACCTCGTCGACGTGCCGGTCGAGATCCGCCAGGTCCCAGCCGACGGTCGGCACGGGTGCGAGGACGTCGACGTCGACCGTGCCGGGGTGCGCGACCAGCGAGTTCCGCCACATCCGTTCGCCCGCGTTGTGGATGACGATCGGCACGATCGGCACGCCCGCCTGCATCGCCAGGTGGAATCCGCCCTTCTTGAACCTGCCGAGGCGCGGAGTCGGCGAGCGGGTGCCCTCGGGGGCGATCGCGATGGAGATGCCGGACTGCAGTTTCTCCACCGCCGGGCGGAGGGCCGCCCTCGCCTTCGTGCTGTCCGCCCTGTCGATGTACGCGACGTCGAGCAGAGCCCCCACGGGAATGAACCGGGGATCCCGCGCGGCCTCCTTCTTCGCGACGCCGGTGACATCGCGCCGGATGACGCTGCCGATCACCAGCATGTCGAGCGAACTCTGGTGATTGAACATGAAGACCGCGGGCCTGGCCGACCACGCGTTCTCCTTGCCCTTGATGCGCACGTTGATCCCACAGATAGCGAGCGCGAGATCCGGGCCGAAGCTGCCGACCAGGTTGGCGCCCGTCTGCCGGTTCTGGGTGAGCAGGCCGGCGGAGACACCGAACGCGGCCGCCCCCATCAGAGCGCCGATCGCGGTGGTGGTGCGGGCGATGGACATCGGGTCGGCGCCGCTCTCCGGAGGTCGCAGATTCACCGACGGCCACCCGTTCTGCCGCGCGGTCGCCGCCAGCTTGCGGTCGGGATTCAGTGCCACGGGATGTCCCACCGACTTCAGCATCGGAACATCTTCTGCGCCGTTGGAGTACGCGAAGCTGTCACCCAGATCCGCTCCGTGCTGCTCGGCGTACTCGCGCAGTGCCTCGGCCTTGGCGGGACCCCACAGCGGCGGCGATTCGAGCTTCCCGGTGAGCATTCCGTCCAGAACCGCGGGCCGGGTACACAGCACGTCCTCGGCGTCGATGTCGAGGTCCGCGGCCACCGACAGTGCCTGATAGGGGGTGGCGGAGGTCGCCATCACCACCCGGTGACCGGCGTGCCGGTGCGCGGCGAGCAGTCCGCGGACCTCCGAGAAGATCATCCTCGCGATCTCCTGGCGGAACAGCCGCTGCCCCCACTCCTGCATCTCGTCCTCCATGCGCCCGGCCAGGCTCTGCACACCGATGCGCATCAGGTTGCCGACATCGGCACCCCGGAAGCGGGTCTCCACCGCGGCGCCCGTGGTGCGCAGAAGCTCGGCCACGCTGATGTCGAAGCGACGCAGGCGATCCCGATAGACGACGCTCGCGGAGTACCCGCTGATCAAGGTGCCGTCCAGATCGAACGCGGCGAGGGTGCCTGGGCCGGGAACGGCGGCCGCGATGTCGTCGTGGAGACTGCGGAGATCGCTCATCTACTCACCTACCACCCATCTGGTCGAGATTCTCGTGCGCGATGGCCCGGATGCGCAGCACCCGATCGATCAGGGTCTGGAGTTCGGCCTCGAACTCGACCCGCCGGGCCGCCATGTTCTCGGCATTCGGTTCGACCAGGCCCCGGTTTCGTGCCAGCTTGAGCGCGGTCGTGAAGAGCTCGGCCGAAATCGACTCGCTGCTCCCGATCTGCTGCCGGAGACGTCGCTGCTCGGCGAGCGCGAGGCACGACGTCATGAAGGCCTTCTCGTCGAACTTCCGATCCACCGGAGTCCGGAGCAACTGGCCCGCGACCACGGCGTACGCCTCCAGGAACGGCTGCAGAACCCGATGTGCCAGGTGAATACGCATCCCGGACAACAGGTTCGCGGCGTGCTGCGGGTCACCCAGATTCGACTCCCACGCCGGGTCGATGAGATCCAGTTCGGCCCGCAGTTCCTTCCGGAAGCTGTCTTTCTCGCTGAAGAAGAATTCGAACTTGAGGAGATCGCGAATGCGCAGTGCCGCATCCCATCCGTCGTTCAGCGGATCGGTGAACTGCTGATCGGCGGCCGCTCGCAGCACCATCTCCGCGATCGCCCGCATCACCAGGAAGTGAATCGTGTTGTTGCGGTAGAATGCTGCCACGAGATGCTGATCCCGGCCGAGGTAGAACACCCGCTCGCTGCCCTGATCGAAACTCCGCAGCACCCCGGAATCGAGGTGGGTCCGCACCGCCTTGCGGATCACCTCGGGGTGGGTCAGGTCCACATCGCCCGCGGTCGGCAACGAGCGCGCGGTGATGTAGTCGACGAGCGGCCCGAGGATCCCGCCGACCTCGGCGACGGTGAGCGCGCGGTCCTCGATGCCGAGAAACGCGAGCATCACGAGCGACGACGCGGTGACGGGTGTGACCTCGTTGATGCGGTGACACACCTCGAACGCCGTCTTCTGCACCGCCAGCCGCAGGTCGTCCTCCTGGCCGAGGTAGTCCGCCAGCGACATCGGCCTGCCGACGTTGACGTGCGCGACACCGTGCCGTTGACCCTGCGCCCGAACGTATCCGAAGAGCCAGCGCAGACTCTCCTTGCTCTTCGCCTGGCCGTGCGCCTCCGCCGCCATCGCCCCGACCTCGTAAAGCTGGTCGTAGGTCAGCGACACCGGGACGAGGTACACATCGGACATCCCGCTGTCCTGGAAGGCCTTCGCGAGGTAGTTGAGCAGACCGAACCGCGGCGGCCGCAACTTCCCGGTGCGGCTGCGCCCGCCCTCGATGTACCACTCGAGGTTGAACCGCTTGGTGAGCAGGTAACGCATGTACTCGCGGAGCGTCCACTTGTAGATCTCGTCGCCGTCGAACTTCCGGCGAATGAACACGGTGCCGCTGCGCTTGCCGATCGGTCCGATCGGCCAGAAATTGATGTTCAGACCGCCCATCACATGGTTGAGCGGAAGGTCGTTCGCGAGCAGCGCCGGGCGCAACACCAGCGGGTCGAGGTACGAGCGGTGGCTGGGCAGGAACACCAGGGAATGTTCCTTGTTCAGCTCCCGCAGCTCGTCGAGCCGGGTGGTGTCGACGTCGAGGCGGTAGGCGCGGGAGAAGTAGCGGCCCAACTGGTCCCACAGCGCGATGGCGCGCCTGCTCTGCGCGGCGACCATCTCGTCCAGTGCCCCACGGGCCCGGCGATCCACCTCGGCGACGGGGACGTTCAACTTCGCGGACAGCTCCCGGGTGCCGTCGTGGTATCGGCTGGCGTCGGTGATCTCGTCGACGACGAACCTCGACACCTTGTACTGCGTACCCAGCAGGGTGCGCTCGGCCCGCTCGAGGGTCAGCGCGGCCTGGCGGCGGATGAAATCCGGAAGCGACCCACCGCCGTTCTCGGCGAGCCGCCGTTCGAGGTCGCTGAGCGGGGCCGGATCGCCTTCCAGAACCTGGCACCGGGCCGGGTCGTCGCGCATCACCCGGCGCTGCATGTTCTGGCCGGGGTGCAGCGGATCACGCAGCGACAACGTCTCCCGGAATCGTTGCGCGCCGTCCGGATGGGTCTCCTTCGGCAGCCACACCACCCGGAGCGGGGTGAGCAGCGGATCATCATTCCGGCGCACGAGATCGGCGAGGGCCTGGTCGGTGACGCGGACGGTCGGAGGCGGCTGACCGGAGTCGTTCGCCTGTCGCTCCAGCCACGTGCGCAGAACGTCGTCCTCCATGTCGCTCATCGTCTCGATGAGGTAGACCCGCGGCCGTGTCCTCTGCTCGTCCATCACGCCAGCCTTTCCTTTCACCCGCGGCCCAGTTCGACGATCTCGTCGAGACTCTCCTGCAGGCACGACATGAACCGCGCCGGCTCGGTGACGGCGGCGGTGTCGAGATTGACGCCGATGCAACACGTGCCGACGTGGGAGACGAGGGTGGCCATGACCGCGCAGCCGGGGGCCGGGCCGAACGGGAACATCCGCTCGATCCGGGCACCCGCGAGGTACACGGGCACGGGGACACCGGCGACGTTGCTGGCCTGTAGATCGAGTCCCGTCGACTGCGAGAGGTACCAGTTCGCCAGCACCACCGTCGGAAGCCGGACCAGGAGCGGGGCGGCCGAATCCAGCAGTCCGAGTGCGGGTTCCTGGCGCAGCCCCAGGATGATCGCGCGCACCTTCTCGATCCGCGCGACGGGGTCGCGCTCACCGACCGGTCCGGCGAATCGGGCCGCGGCGAACCGGTTGCCACCCGTGGGATCCGACGCCGAACGCATGCTCACCGGCATGCCCACCGGAATCGTCTCGAGGTCGTGGCCGAACGATTCGTGGTAGCGGCGGAACCCGCCCAACAGGGCCGCCACGTACGCGTCGTTCAACGACCCGCCGGCGACGTGAGCGGCGGAACGCAGTTCGTCGACACTCACCTCGAGCACCCCGAACCAGCGCCCCAGTCCGCGGTCGCGGAGCAGGTCCGAACCCGTGGTCGGGGGAGGGGTCACCACCCTGCGGATGGAGTTCGCGTAACCGGCAACCTCCGTGACACTGCCCACCGGATCGCCGACGACGGTCATCGCCGTCCGCACCGCGCCCCGGATCAAGCCGCCGAGACGACCGGGGGCGCTGCGCACGTTGTCGAGTGCCTGCTCGAACAGGGCACCGCCGCCCGACATCTGCTCCGGTAACGGCGCAGGGCGATCCGGTTTGTCCGGCGACGGTTCGGGGCGCCTGCTGTGCAGCAGCGTCATCAACTGGATGCCGCCGAGACCGTCCGTGATGCTGTGGTGCGTCTTCACCACGTAGACGGCGCGGCCGTCGTCGAGTCCCTCGATGAGCATCGCGCTCCACGGCGGCCGGGCGCGGTCGAACGGCTCGGTCGCCATGTGCCTGCACATCCGCAGCGCGTGGTCGAACGTCGCCGGCTCCGGCAGGCGCACCCGCGACAGGTGATAGTCGAGATCGAACTCGGGGTCGACCGACCACATCGGGTTGCCCAGCCGCAACGTCGGCTCCACCACCCGCATCCGGATGCGCGGCACCATGTGCGACGCCCATTCGTGGGCGCGCACCAGCCGGTCCCAGTCCGGCGGTTTGTCGAGCACGTCGACCGCGACGATCGGTGAGCGCAGCTTCGGCTGCACCTCCTCCATCCGCCACATCCCGGTCTCGAAGTCGGACATCGTGCGGTCCGCTCCCCAGGCGACGTCGGAGAAATCCACGTCGACGGCACTCGGCGGTATCAGAGGTTCGCCGTCGGCCATGCCCACCCTCATTCGGTTGCTCGAGTTGCCCTCAGCTGCTGCTTTTCCAGTGTGGACCCGCCCCGCAGATCGCGTCCCTGGTTCCGGCGGATTACGCACCGGACTTTCTGTCCAAGGTGAGGACGTGCCGACTCTCCACCACGCGACGCTCGACAGGATCGACCCGGCCACGCTCTACCGGATCATGGTGCTGCGGACCGACGTGTTCGTCTTCGAACAGGGCATCGTGTCGGAACCCGAACTCGACGGACGCGACCTCGAACCGACCACCACCCAGTTCTGGGCGGAGGAGGACGGCGAGGTTCTCGCGACACTGCGGGTGCTGGCCGACGAACCGACACTGCATCTCGGACGGGTCGCCACCGCCGCCCCCGCCCGGGGGCGGGGGCTCGCGGGACAACTGCTCGAAGCCGTGTTCGAGGCGTTCCCGGCACCCATCGAGATCTCCGCCCAGGCCTACCTCGAAAACTGGTACGGCCGTTACGGTTTTCGCAGTACCGGTGAGAACTACCTCGAGGCGGGTATCGACCACCTGCCGATGAGGCGCTCCGCGCCCGTGCGTGGTTGACGAGTCTCCGGACTCCTTCATCACTCACGGAGTTGTCGTAGGCTGCCGACATGGCGAAAAGCTTCGAATACTCCGAACAGATCGCGTACCCCCTCGACCGGGTGCACGCGACGGTGACGGATCGGGCGTTCTGGCAGCATCGGTTCGAAGAGGCGCCGGAGAAACTCACCCTCGACGACAGCCGCGGCCCCGGCACCCTGACGGCGACGATGCGCGACACCATCGGCGCGTCGTCCCTCCCCGGGCTGGTCCGCAAAGTCGTCTCGGGTGAACTGAAGGTCGAGCGTGCCGACGAATGGGGTGCACTCGACGGTGACCGCGCCGACGGCCGGATCAGTGGCAGCTCCACCGGGATCCCGGTGAAGATCGAGTGCACGTCGGTGCTCCGCGCGTCGGTCGACGTCACCGTCCTGGATGTAGCCGGATCGGTGCATGTCAAGATTCCGCTCGTCGGCGGACAGATCGAGTCCCTCGTCAGGAAGCTGGTCGGCGACATGGTCGGGCAGGACCGCGACGCGATCGAGAAGTGGCTCGGCGACAGCTGACGCTCACACCCCGGACGCCGGGTCGTCGAGTTCGACGTCCAGCGTGCGGGCACCCGGTCCCGCCGTGCCCAGCCGGTCGTGGGTGTTGACGATCGCGCAACTCCCGAGCGACAGGCACCCGCAGCCGATGCAGCCGGTCAGGTTGTCGCGGAGCCGGATCAACTGCTCGATCCGCTGATCCAGATCCGCGTGCCACCGCGTCGAGAGCTTCTCCCAGTCCTTCCGGTTCGGCGTGCGGCCCTCGGGAAGGGTCCCGAGGGCGTCCCGGATCTCGGCCAGCGGAATCCCGACCCGCTGGGCGATGCGGATGAACGCGACCCGCCGCAGCGTGTCCCTGCGATAGCGACGCTGATTGCCGGACGTCCGCCTGCTGGTGATCAGCCCCTCGCGCTCGTAGAAGTGCAACGCCGACACCGCCACGCCACTGCGCTCCGACAGCTGTCCCGGCGTCAGTTCCTTGGCTCTCCACTCGGGCATCTCCACGACAGGCAACCTTTCACGCGGTTACCTGAACAATACTCGAGGTCAGTCGCGGCGGAGATGTCCGTGCAGGTGGTGCGTGAGCGGAGTCAGGTCGTGCGCCATCCACAGGTCGTACGTGAGGTCGCCGCCGCGCACCGACAACTGTCGCCGGATGCTGTGCACCGGTTTCGCGTCCGGCGACGCGCTCAGCGCCACCATCGACAACTCGATGGTCCCCTCCCGGATCTGACCACGGTGGATCTCGGTGAATCCGGTCGGCTGGGCCACGAGCAGTTCCGCCTCGTCCTCGGCGACGAGCCGCAGGAACCCGGACTCCGAGTGCAGCGGCCGCCCGCTGCCCGCCTCCCGTGTCCGAGACCGGTACGCCAGGAACGGTTTACCGGTGGGGGCGAATTCGATCTCCTCGGTGTACGCGAAGTTGTCGATCGTCGGGTACGCGCCCTCCCCCTCGCCGCGCCACAGACCGGCGAACGGTGCCAGGGCGGAGGGAACGGACGGAAGTGGGGGCGTGTTCGCAGGCGAACTCGCCGCCGCATCCGAGTGCGCCGGCGAGAGAGTCGAGTTCTCGTCCATGAGATACCTCCGCCGTTTCACGGTACTCGCCTGCGGCGCCGAGGGACACGGTCGGCCGCGAAGTGTTTGAGCGTGCCTGCCGGGCCCGCCGGCATTACCGTCTAGACATGAACGCGTCCGGTTCTGCACCGCTGGGGGCCAACTCCGAAGTCGGGCAGCTGCGTGCCGTCCTCCTGCACCGGCCCGGGGACGAACTGAAGCGGCTCACGCCCCGCAACAACGACCAACTGCTCTTCGACGGACTGCCCTGGGTGGACCGCGCGCAGGAAGAGCACGACGCGTTCGCAGACCTCCTGCGCTGCCGCGGCGTCGAGGTCCTGCTGCTGTCCGACCTGCTCACCGAGACACTCGGCGCCAGCGGCGCCGCCCGCATACAGGGCATCGGCGCAGCCGTCGACCCGCGCAAACTCGGGCACACCCTGGCGCAGGAACTGGCCGCGCACCTCCGCGGTGTCCCGGCCCCCGAACTCTCCACCATCCTCACCGCGGGGATGACCTTCGACGAACTGCCCGTCGCGGCCAACACGGCGTCGCTGGTCCGGCGCATGCACCACGGCGGCGACTTCGTCATCGACCCGCTGCCCAACCTGCTGTTCACCCGGGACTCGTCGTTCTGGATCGGACCCCGCGTGGCGATCACGTCCCTCGCCCTGCCCGCCCGCGTCCGCGAGACGTCCCTCACCGACATCATCTACGCCCATCACCCGCGTTTCCGTGGCGCCCGGCGCGCCTACGAATCCCACACGGCTCCCGTCGAAGGCGGCGACGTCCTGCTCCTCGCACCGGGAGTCGTCGCCGTCGGAGTGGGGGAGCGCACCACGCCGGCAGGCGCCGAGGCGTTGGCGCGCAGCGTCTTCGAGGACGAACTGGCACACACCGTGCTGGTGGTCCCCATCGCGCAGGCCAGGGCGTCGATGCACCTCGACACCGTCTGCACGATGGTCGACCACGACGCCGTCGTGATGTACCCGATCATTCAGGACACGCTGTCGGCGTTCACCATTCACCGCGAGGACAAGGGCGTGTCGATCCGCGGAGCGGACCCGTTCCTGGCCGCCGCCGCCGAGGCCATGGGCATCGGCAAACTGCGCGTCATCGACACCGGACTCGACAACGTCACCGCCGAACGCGAGCAATGGGACGACGGAAACAACACGCTCGCACTCGCACCCGGCGTCGTCGTCGCGTACGAACGGAACGTCGAGACCAACGCCCGGCTCGAGGCGTCGGGAATCGAGGTACTGCGGATCGCCGGTTCCGAACTCGGGTCGGGTCGCGGCGGACCCCGCTGCATGTCCTGTCCGGTGGCCCGCGACCCGCTGTAGGCGGCTCCGCCGCCCGTGCGCCTTTCTGGTAGTCGGAGCAACCAGAAAGGCGCACGGGCGCGCAGCGCCTAGAGGACCTCGCGGACCTTCTCGGCCGGGCGGGCGAGGACGGTGCCCTTGTCCGTCACGACGATCGGTCGCTCGATGAGGATGGGGTTGTCCACCATCGCTTCCAGCAGTTCGTCCTCGGACGCCTCGGCGAGCCCGAGCTCCTTGAAGACGGCCTCCTTCTTACGGATCGCCTCGCTCGGCTTCAGCCCGGCGTCGTCGAGAAGTTTGCGCAGCCCGTCCCGCGAGGGCGGGGTCTCGAGGTACTTCACGACGGCCGGCTCGATGCCCGCGTCCCGGATCAGTCCGAGGACGGTGCGGGACGTGTTGCATCGCTGGTTGTGGTAGATGGTCGCGGTGTTCGCCATACCCGACATTCTGCACCGGGGAACAAACCCGCCCGCAGGGAGCGCTGAAGGAGAGGAGTAACTAGTGAATAGTCGACGAAAGAGGGAGACCGATCATGGCCGAACACAGGGACGCGACCCCGCAGCGCATCGTCATCGCGGGTGGACACGGGAAAATCGCCCGTCACCTCATCAAGATTCTCACCGCGCGCGGTGACCGAGCGGTCGCGCTGATCCGCAACCCCGATCACGAGCACGAGGTGGCGGCGCTCGGCGCCGAACCGGTGGTGATCGATCTGGAGACGGCGAGCGCGGACGACGTGGCGAAGACGCTCGTCGGTGCGGACGCCGCGGTCTTCGCCGCAGGCGCAGGCCCGGGCAGCGGTATCGCCCGCAAGGACACCGTCGATCGCGGGGCCGCGGTTCTCCTCGCGGACGCCGCCGAGAAGGCGGGAACGCGGCGATTCATCCAGATCAGTTCGTTCGGGGCGGGGGAGCCGATCCCCGAGGGCACCGACGACGTGTTCGCGGCCTACCTCGTCGCGAAGACGGCCGCCGAGGAAGACCTGCGCGCCCGGACCCACCTCGATTGGACGATTCTCCGCCCGGGCGGTCTGCTCGACGACGACCCGACGGGTCACGTCACGCTCACTCCGCCTCCTCTCGAGCGCGGCACCGTCCCGCGCGCCGACGTCGCCGCAGTGATCGCGGCGCTTCTGGATCACCCGGAGACTGCGAAGAAGACGCTCATGCTGACGTCCGGTCCGACACCGATCGAGGAGGCCGTCGCCGCGGTGTAAGCATTGCGGCGCCGCAACCGCGCAACTACGGTCTGATACAACGCGTGGAACAACGGAGGTGGCGCCGGCCGTGGACATCGACATCGATCCGGATTCGTCGACCGCCCCGTTCGACCAGTTGCGATTACAGATCATCGAGCAGGTGCGCAGTGGGCAGCTGATCGCGGGAACGAAGATACCCACAGTCCGCGCGCTCGCCGTCGAGGTGGGTCTCGCACCGAACACGGTCGCCAAGGCGTACCGGGAACTCGGCGAGCAGGGTGTCATCGAAACCCGGGGCAAGCAGGGCACGTTCATCGCGAGCGGCGGTGACCCCATTCGCGCCCGGGCCGAGAAGGCCGCAACAGGGTATGTGCAGGAACTGCGGAAGCTGGGGGTGTCCGACGAGGAGATCCTCGGCTTCGTGCAGTCCGCTCTCCGCGGCGCCGAATGAGGTCGGTGCCGTCTCCAGAAGGTGTGACCCCAGAAGGTGTGACCCCAGAAAGGTAGACGCTCGGTATGGCTTCCGCACTCTTCCGCGACCTCGCACTACTGATTGCCCGGATCGGACTCGGCGTCGTCTTCGTCGCGCACGGCTGGCAGAAGTTCTTCGACTACGGAGTGAAGGCCACACAGGCGTCGTTCGCGGACATGGGCATCCCACTGCCCGACATTTCGGCTGTTGCGGCCGCCACTATCGAACTCGCGGGTGGATTTGCTCTCATCGTGGGAGTGGCCACACCGATCGCCGGAATCCTGCTGTTTCTCAACATGCTCGGAGCGCTGATTCTGGTGCACGCGGACAAGGGCGTCTTCGTCGCGAACGGAGGGTACGAACTCGTCGTCGCACTCGGCGTCGGGTCGCTACTTCTCGCCGTGATCGGTGCCGGACGCCTCAGCATCGACGGGCTTCTCGGAAGAGGCTCGGGATGGGGAAAAACCGCAGCGTAACGATACTGCCCACCGGGTCTCGATTCGGTGTGAAGCGGTGGGCTAGCTTGCTTTTACCATCGAAAATGACCAACGTAGTTGTTCATGGCAATGAATACTGATCTGCCTGATCAAGGTTCCGAGACCGTTGGCGCGAGCGCCGGCGGAGGGCTCAAACGGGTCGGTGTTCGCACCGACCACGTCGTGTTCTCCGCCGCTGCCGCCGCGGTCTCGGCAATCGTCGTCTGGGGGCTCGTGGCCCCCGACAATCTCGACACCACGACAGGTAAGGCACTCGACTGGCTGGTCACCGACATGGGCTGGTTGTTCGTCCTGTCGGCGAGCGGGTTCGTCCTCTTCTCACTGTGGCTCGCGTTCAGCAAGTTCGGTCACATCCCGCTCGGAAAGGACGGCGAGCAGCCCGAGTTCCGGACGGTCAGCTGGATCGCGATGATGTTCAGCGCCGGCATGGGCATCGGACTGATGTTCTTCGGTGTCGCCGAACCGCTCGCGCACTACGTGACACCCCCTCCGGGTTCCAACGGTGGCATCGGAACTGCGATGGCCACCACCATGTTCCACTGGAGCCTGCACCCCTGGGCGATGTACGCGGTTGTCGGACTGTCGATCGCGTACGGCTCGTACCGCAAGGGTCGCAAGCAGCTGTTCAGCTCCGCCTTCATCCCGCTGCTCGGCCGTCGCGCCGAGGGGCCGATCGGCAAGTTCATCGACGTTCTCGCGATCTTCGCGACGCTGTTCGGCACCGCCGCTTCGCTGGGCCTCGGCGCACTACAGATCGGGTCCGGTTTCCAGGTTGTCGGGTGGATGTCGGAGGTCAGCACGTTTCTGCTGGTCGCGATCGTCGCCCTGCTGACCCTCGCGTTCGTGGCATCCGCTGTGTCGGGTGTCGCGAAGGGAATTCAGTGGCTCTCCAACACCAACATGGTGCTCGCCGTCATCCTGGCCCTCTTCGTGTTCGTCGTGGGGCCGACGGTCCTGATCCTCAACCTGCTGCCCACCACGATCGGCGCCTACGCCGCGCAGCTCGCGCAGATGTCGGCCCGCACCGGAGCGTCGTCCGATCCGGCGACCGGCGAATGGTTGTCCTCGTGGACCATCTTCTACTGGGCGTGGTGGATCTCCTGGACCCCGTTCGTCGGCATGTTCCTGGCACGCATCAGCCGTGGCCGGACCATCCGCCAGTTCGTGGTCGGCGTGATCGTGGTGCCGAGCGCCGTGAGCCTCGTGTGGTTCGCGATCTTCGGTGGTGCCGGAATCAGCGAGCAGCGTGACGGAATCGACCTCGCCGGACAGGACACCCAGGAGGGTCAGCTGTTCGGCATGCTCAATCACCTGCCGCTCACCGGCATCACGACCGTCCTGGTGATGATCCTCGTGGGGATCTTCTTCGTCTCCGGCGCCGACGCCGCATCGATGGTGATGGGCACCCTGTCGCAGCGCGGTTCGCTGGAACCGCAGCGCTGGGTGGTCGTGTTCTGGGGTGTGCTCACCGGAGGCGTGGCCGCGCTCATCCTGTGGACCGGCGGCGACACCGCGCTGGACGGACTGCAGACGATGACGATCATCGCCGCGGCGCCGTTCGTCCTCGTGATGATCGGGTTGTGTTTCTCGCTCTACAAGGATCTGTCACGCGACCAGATGATCGTCGACGGCCGGGAGATGCGGAGAGAGATGCGGAGAGTGGCGGCCAAACGTCGTCGCGACCGGATCTCGTCCCGCTAGAGAAACAGTCTGCGAGCCGCTCGGTGTCCCACGGGACCCGGGCGGCTCGACTCATTCCGGGGTCAGCGCCAGCTGGGATAATTCCGGGGTCAGCGCCAGCTGGGAAGCCACAGTTGGTGCTGCCACGTGTCCGGGGTGATCGGGACGGCCGTGAGGATCGGCCACAACCAGATGAAGTTGGCGACCACGAGCCCCACATAGAGGCAGACGGCGAGCAGGCCGGTGGTCCGGCGTTCGAACGACGCCTTCGCGCTTCCCAGGATGTCGCCCAGGACCAGCGCGAGACCCATCACCATGAACGGCGCCAGCGCCACCGCATAGAAGTAGTACATCTGGCGGTCCAGGGTGGTCAGCCACGGCAGGAACGCGGCGGCGTAGGCGGTGAGGACGGTGGCGTACCGCCAGTCCTTCCGCACCACGGTCTGCCACAGCGCCCACGCGAGCATCGGCAGTGCCAGCCACCACATGGCGGGCGTCCCGATGAGCATGACGGCCTTGACGCAACTCGACGCTCCGCAGCCGGTGACGTGATCGCCCTCGGCGAAGTAGTACAGCATCGGGCGCAGACCCATCGGCCACGTCCACGGCTTCGACTCCCACGGGTGATGATTGCCCGCCGAATTGGTGAGGCCTTCGTGGAACTCGAGGACGTTGCCGCTGTAGTACCACAGCGAGCGGAGCGCGCCCGGCACGAACGACCAGGGGCCGCCCGTCCCGATCTCGTTGCCCACGGCATGCCGGTCCACGCCGGTCTCGCTGGCGAACCACGCCCAGTAGCTGGCGAGATACACGAACAGTGGCACGACGACGAGCGCGTACAGCGCCGGGCCCACGTCGCGGACGCCGGCACCGAACCACGGGCGCCGCACCCCGTAGGCGCGTCGGGCCGACACGTCGAATGCGACGCTGAGCAGCCCGAAGAACACGATGAAGTAGACGCCCGACCATTTGGTGCCGCACGCGAGACCCAGCATGATCCCGGCGCCGAATCGCCACCAGCGCACACCGAGGCGTGGGCCCCAGTCGCTGTCGCCGATCCGGCCCTCGTCGTATACGCGGGCCATCCGCTCGCGGACCTGGTCGCGGTCCACGATCAGGCAGCCCAGAGCGGCGACGGCGAACAGTGCCAGGAAGATGTCGAGCATGCCGAGCCGGGAGGACACGAACGTGACGCCGTCCGCGACCAGCAGGATCCCGGCGAGGCCGCCGATCAGAGTGGATCGGGTGAGCCGGCGGACGATGCGGATCACCAGGAGGACCATGATCGTGCCGGCCACCGCGGAGGCGAAACGCCAACCCCAGCCGTTGTAGCCGAAGATCGCCTCGCCCATCGCGATCAGCTGTTTGCCGATCGGCGGATGCACCACCAGCCCGTAACCGGGATTGTCCTCGAGCCAGCCGCCGGTGAGCACCTGCCAGCCCTGCGGCGCGTAGTGCTTCTCGTCGAACACGGGAGTGCCCGCGTCCGTCGGGTAACCGAGCATCGTGAACCGGGTGATCGCCGCGATCGCCGTGACGAACAGGGTGACCACCCAGCCGCGGGCGCGGTCGACTGGACCGAAGTCGGGGGGCGGCACGAGCGGCGCCGGTCCGACCATGGACGGCTGTCGTGCGGAGGGCGTCGGTCGCTCGTCCGTCAGCATCGTCACGCCGCAATCGTAGGCTGTGGGTCATGACTGGTCGCCTAGTGCTCGCCGCAACACCGATGGGGGACGTGGGTGACGCCTCGCCGAGGCTGCGTACGGCGCTGGAGACGGCAGACGTCGTCGCCGCCGAGGACACCCGCCGCACCAAAGCCCTCGCCTCCGCTCTCGACGTGACGATCACCGGCAAGGTCGTCAGCTTCTACGACCAGGTCGAGACGGCCCGGCTGCCCGCGCTCGTCGCCGATGTCGCGTCCGGCAAGACCGTTCTCCTCGTCACCGACGCCGGCATGCCCTCGGTCAGCGACCCCGGGTACCGGCTGGTGTCGGCGTGCGTGGCCGAGGATCTGGCGGTGACGTGCCTGCCCGGACCGTCGGCCGTGACGACGGCGCTCGCGCTGTCCGGGCTGCCCGTCGAACGGTTCTGCTTCGACGGCTTCCCACCCCGGAAGCAGGGCCAGCGCAAGACGTGGTTGCAGGCACTGGTCGCCGAGCAACGCGCCTGCGTGTTCTTCGAGGCGCCGCACCGGCTCGCCGACTGCCTGGCCGACGCGGTCGAGGTGCTCGGTGGAACCCGCCGCGCCGCCGTCTGCCGGGAACTGACCAAGACGTACGAGGAGGTCCGCCGCGGCACCCTCGCCGAGCTCGCCGAGTGGGCCGCCGAGGGTGTCCGCGGCGAGATCACGGTGGTGGTGGAGGGTGCCACGCTCGTCGCGTCCGACCCCGCCGACCTCGTCGACGAGGTGGAGCGACTCGTCGCGGACGGCACCCGGCTCAAGGACGCGTGCGCGCTCGTCGCCACCACCGGTGTGTCGAAGCGGGAACTCTACGAAACGGTGCTGGCCTCCCGGAAGGACTAGGCGGCCTGCGAGAGTTACCGCCGGAGGGCACGCTCCCCGGGAGCCAGCGAGGCGTCGTCGGCGGCCGCCTGCCCGGCGTACCAGCCGTTGGCGTCGACGGCCCTGCCGCGCGCCTTCTTGGTACGCGGAAACAGACGGTCGAACTCGGCGTCGACGGCCTCGGACTTGGTGGCCAGAATCGGGAGCAGATCGTCGACGGGAATTGACGCCTCGTCGGCGGCTTCGGCCGTGGCCCGGCTGTCGGCGTCGCGTAACCGCTGCCCGATGCGACTGGCGAAGCCCGCGAGGAAACCCTTGCGGAACGACGTGGTGCGGGAACCACTGCGACTGTCGGCGTCCGCGAATTGCATTGCGCGCGTCGCCTGCACGAGCAGCGACGTGAACAGCATGTCGACCTGCTGGAGGTCGAGGGGGGTTCCGACCACGGTCGCGATGGCGAGGGAACTGAACCACACGGTGCGCACCCGGTTGGAGTCGCCGATCTCGGTGAGAAGGTGCACCTTCTCCTTGACGTACGGATTCTCCAGGTGGATGCGGCGACTGTGCACCGCCGTGTTGCCCACCCCGTTCTGGGTGTGGAGGAGAGCGGCGTTGATCGCGTAGCGCGTCATCAATTCCTGCGCCTTCGCGGTGAAGGTCTCCGCCTCCTCCGCGAAATCGGTGGCCTCGGCCTTCGCGAGCAAACCGCGGATCCTGTTGAGCACCTTCGCGTCGGCCTCGGTCTCGCCCGGCACCGCCGCGGCCGGGTCGGCGACCCGCACGACTGGCCACGTCGACGGCGGGGGAGCGAGCACCGTCCAGCCGGGCAGATTCGTCCACGTCAGCGACAGGTCGGTGAGCTGGTAGACGGAGTGGTACGGGTCTTCGAACAACAGTCCGGCCGCGAGCGCCCGAACGTCGGGACCGTCGACCGGAACCCGCCCCGCCAGGTGCGACGCGCCTGGATACTGCTCGCCGATGGTGCGGAGTTGCTCCACCCAGTCCCGCGGCGCCCGGTGTGCGGCGCGCGTGCGCTCCGCCTCGTGCAGCACCAGGGCCGCCGCCAGCGCCGCCTCGGACGGCTCCTTCGATCTCCGCGCCAGATGCACGACGTCGGCGGGCTGCCACCCACGCTCGTACGCGGCCGACAACTCACCCATCAGGGTGTGGACCGCCGCTGCGGCCTGAGGGCTCACTTCGTCGTCGAACACGCGCGCTCCGTTCCCGAATCCACCGTGAGGAGATCGAATGTATGTTCTATTCGGCGTCATGGGGGAGAGTGTGCATGCGGGGTCCGACACGAACGGACCCCGCGTGGATCAGTCCTCCACGTAACGCGGGAACACGCCCGACGGCGCGGGCAACGGGGTGCCCGCCACGATGCGCGTCGGAAGGTCGCTGAACTGCCGCGCATCGGCCTTCTGGCCGAGCAGGTCGAGGATCTTCTCCGCGGCGTCCGGCATCACCGGCTGCACGAGGATGCCGACGATCCGCACCACCTCGAGCGTCACGTACAGCACCGTCGCCATCCGCTCCGGATCCGTCTTCCGCAGAACCCAGGGCTCCTGCTTGGAGAAGTACCGGTTGGTCTCGCCCAGAACCGACCAGATCGTCTCCAGCGCCAGATGCAGTGCCTGCACGTCGTATTCGGCGCGAACCCGCTCGAGCAGCGCATCCGCCTGCGCGAGCATCGCCGTATCGTCCTCGGTCAGCTCGCCGGCGGCCGGGACCTGGGCGTCGCAGTTCTTCGCGACCATCGACAGCGACCGCTGCGCGAGGTTGCCGAGTTCGTTCGCCAGGTCGGCGTTGATCCGGGTGACGATGGCCTCGTGGCTGTAGCTGCCGTCCTGACCGTAGGAGATCTCGCGGAGCAGGAAGAAGCGCACGGCGTCGAGGCCGTACTGCTCCACCATGGCGACGGGGTCGACGACGTTGCCGACCGATTTCGACATCTTCTCGCCCTTGTTGTAGAGGAATCCGTGCACGAAGACGCGCTTCGGCAACTCGATTCCCGCCGACATCAGGAAGGCCGGCCAGTACACCGTGTGAAACCGGGTGATGTCCTTGCCGATGATGTGCAGGTTCGCCGGCCAGAACTTGCCGAACTGCTCGGAGTCGGTGTCCGGGTAACCCGCGCCGGTCAGGTAGTTGGTGAGCGCGTCCACCCACACGTACATGACGTGCTCGGGATGGTCGGGGACCGGAACGCCCCAGTCGAACGTCGTGCGAGAGATCGACAGGTCCTTCAGCCCGCCCTTGACGAAGCTGACGATCTCGTTGCGCCGCGTCGCAGGTGCGATGAAGTCGGGGTTCTCCTCGTACAGCCGGAGCAGCTTGTCCTGATACTCGGACAGCTTGAAGAAGTACGTGGACTCCTCCGTCCACTCGACCGGGGTGCCCGTCTCGGTGGACAGGCGTGAACCGTCGTCCTGCAGCGTGGTCTCGGCCGCGGTGTAGAACGCCTCGTCGCGGACCGAGTACCAGCCCGAGTACGTGTCGAGGTAGATGTCGCCGTTCGCGAGCATCTTCTGCCAGATCGCTTTGCTGGCTTCTTCGTGATCGGCGTCCGTGGTGCGGATGAACCGGTCGAAGGAGATGTTCAACGTCTTGTCCATGGCCTCGAACACGTCCGAGTTCCGTGCGGCGAGCTCACGGACGTCGATGCCTTCCTTGGCCGCCGTCTGCTGCATCTTCAGGCCGTGCTCGTCGGTTCCCGTCATGAAGTAGACGTCGAACCCGTCCAGGCGCTTGAAGCGTGCGAGGGCGTCGGAGGAGATGTACTCGTAGGCGTGGCCGATGTGCGGGACGCCGTTGGGGTACGCGATCGCCGTCGTCAGATAGAAAGGTGGCCGCGAGGCGGTGGAATCAGCAGCATTCATGGTGCGACCACTCTATCTGCGCGCTGCCGTTTCGTGACGCGCAGATTCGGGTTCTAGGCCGGTCCGGTGTCGTCCTCGTCGGTGACGGCGCGTGACTCGTACGCCGCGCGGGCCGACTTGTTCGTGGACCTGACCTGGTCTGGAACCATCCGGCGGATCGCGAAGTCGCGGGCGAACTGCGGAAAGACGGTGACCAGCCGGGCCAGCGGACCGACGTACCGGGGGATGGTGACCTCGAACCGGGGCCGGTGGATCACCGCGACGACCGTCTTCGCGACGTCGGCCGGCGTGAGCAGTCTTGCCGCGCCCGTCGCGGTTCCGGCCGCGAGTTCGGTGTCGACGACACCGGGCATGATCACCGAGATCCGCACACCAGACCCGCGCAGCTCCTCGCGCACACCGGTCAGGTAGCCGAGGACGCCGTGTTTCGTCGCGGCGTACGTCGACTCGCCGGGTGGTGCGACCTTCGACGCCAGCGACGCCACCGTGACGATCTGGCCGCGGCCGCGCTCACGCATCGCCGGCGCCGCCAGTCTCACCCCGCGAATCACACCGTGCAGGTTGACGGCGAGCTGCCGATCCGTCGCGGAGTCGGGTTCCTCGTCGAACTTCCCGACCCACATCACGCCCGCGTTGTTGACGAGCACGTCGATCGGGCCCCAGTGATCCTCGACGGCTGTGAGGAATGCCGTGAACGACGCGGTGTCGGTGACGTCCAGTTCGAGACCCTCCACTGTCCCGCCCGTCCGGCCGAGTTCGTCCGCCGTCCTGCGGGCGGCGGCGCCGTCGACGTCGCCGATCGCGACCCGGGCGCCGGCCAGCGCCAGCTGTCGGGCGATCTCCCGCCCGATTCCTCTGGCACCGCCGGTCACGGCGATCACGCGGCCGTTCATCGAGCTCGAAGTCATGGACACGGCTCCCTCCCCGTCCGGGAGAAAGTACCGCATGTGACACGTGCGGCGGCGGCGTCGACAATGTCCGCATGAGCAAAGACCGTCCCGCCCCGGAAGCCCCTGCGCCGCTGTTCCCGCTCGTCGATTCGCACACCCACCTCGATGCGTGTGGTGCCTCGGACGCCGCGAGCGTCACGGCGATCGTCGACCGGGCCGCCGCGGTCGGGGTGGAGCGGGTGGTCACGGTGGCCGACGACCTGGCGGCCGCGCAGTTCGCCGTCGACGCGGCGCACTGGGATCCCCGCGTCTACGCGGCCGTGGCCATCCACCCGACGAGGGCGAACGTGCTCGACGACGCGACGAGGGCGGAGATCGAGCGACTCGCCGGCGATCCCCGGGTGGTCGCGGTGGGGGAGACGGGACTCGACTTCTACTGGCCCGGGAAACTCGACGGCTGCGCCACGGTCCCCGAGCAGACCGAGGGCTTCCGCTGGCACATCGACCTCGCGAAGCGGCTCGGCAAGACGCTGATGATCCACAACCGGGAGGCCGACCGGGCGCTGCTGCAGGTGCTGCGCGAGGAGGGTGCGCCGGAGACGGTGATCTTCCACTGCTTCTCCTCGGACGCCGAGATGGCGCGCGAGTGCGTCGACGCCGGTTACGTCCTCAGCTTCTCCGGCACGGTCAGCTTCAAGAACGCGAAGGCCTTGCGGGAAGCGGCCCCGCTGGTGCCGTCGGATCAGTTGATCGTCGAGACGGATGCGCCGTTCCTCACTCCGCACCCGTTCCGGGGCGCCCCGAACGAGCCGTACTGCCTGCCGTACACGGTCCGGGCGCTCGCCGAGATCCGTGGCGAGGATCCGGACGACCTGGCGAAGGCGTCCACCGCGACCGCCGAGCGCGTGTACGGCCTCCGGCCCGTGAGTGGTTAGTGAGTCCCTGGACTCGTCGAGCGCGCACAGGGCCGAAGGGCCCTATGTTGAAGTTTCAACTTAGAGAACTTAGGATCGTTGCCTGTTCAACTAACGGTCGTCCCGGTCGCGCGGGGACACCACGATGAAAGGCACATCCATGAACAACCCCGCAGTCCGAAGCCTGGGAATCCTCGTCGCCCGCGTGGGCATCGGCATCATCTTCCTCGCCCACGGCTGGCAGAAGGCCTTCACCAACGGCCTCGACGCCACGACCGCCGGCTTCGAGGCCATGGGAGTTCCGGTTCCCGGCATCTCGGCATTCCTCGCGACGTGGATCGAGCTGATCGGCGGAATCGCACTCATCATCGGAGCGGCCGTCCCGATCTTCGGCATCCTGCTCTTCCTCGACATGGTCGGCGCCTTCTTCCTCGTGCACGCCGACAAGGGAATCTTCGCGAGCGAGGGCGGCTACGAGCTGGTGCTGGCGCTGGGCGTCGGCGCACTGCTGCTCGCCGTCGTCGGATCGGGCCGATTCGGTGTCGACGGACTGCTCGGCGACAAGGTGCCGTGGGCGGCGAAGGAACGCGCCACCGTCTGACCCCCATGTGAGTGGCGAAGCGTCCCCCGGCACGCTTCGCCACTCACGTGTCAGAGGACCTTGTTCAGGAAGTCCTGGGTGCGGGACTGCTGCGGGTCGCCGAAGATCTGCTCCGGAGTTCCCTCCTCCACCACGTAGCCGTCCGCCATGAAGATCACCCGGTCGGACACCTCGCGGGCGAAGCCCATCTCGTGGGTGACCACGACCATCGTCATGCCGCCCTTCGCGAGGTCGCGCAGAACCTGCAGCACCTCGCCCACCATCTCGGGGTCCAGCGCGCTGGTGGCCTCGTCGAACAGCATGATGTCCGGGTTCATCGCCAGGGCCCGCGCGATCGCGACGCGCTGTTTCTGCCCACCGGACAGGTTCGCCGGCTTCGCGTCCGCCTTCTCCGCCAACCCGACCTGCTCGAGCAGCCGGACCGCCGTCGCCCGCGCCTCGTCCTTGGAGGCGCGCTTGGTCTGCACGGGCGCGAGCATCACGTTCTCGATCGCCGTCATGTGCGGGAACAGGTTGAAGTGCTGGAAGACCATGCCGATGTGCTGACGCACCCGGTCGATGTCGATCTTCTTGTCGCTCACGTCGAACCCGTCGACCACGACCTTGCCGTCCGTGATGTCCTCGAGCCGGTTGAGGCAGCGCAGGAACGTGCTCTTGCCGGAGCCCGAGGGGCCGATCACGCAGACCACTTCACCGCTCGCGATGTCGACGTCGATGCCCTTGAGGACCTCGTTGTCGCCGAACGACTTCTTCAGGCCCTTCACCCGGATCTTCGGGTCGGCGGTCTCGGCCTTGTTCTCTGTCACCGGTGTCTCGGTCACTTGTTGATCCTCTTCTCGAGCCGGTTCGACAGCTTCGTCAACGCCATGATGATGATGAAATACATCACACCGATGATCAGCCACATGTTGAAGGACTGGAAGTTGCGGGCGATGATGATCCGTCCGGTCTGAGTGAGCTCGGCGAGCCCGATCACGGACAGGATCGACGTGTCCTTCAGCGTGATCACGAACTGGTTGATGTACGACGGGATCATCGTCCGCACGGCCTGCGGCATCACGACCTTCTGCATCGACTTCAGGTAGCTGATGCCGAGGCTCCGCGACGCTTCCATCTGGCCCTTGTCGACGGACAGGATGCCGCCGCGCACGATCTCGGCCATGTACGCGCCTGCGTTGAGGCTCAGCGTGATGATGCCCGCCGTGAACGCCGACATCTGGAAGTCCAGTGCCGCCGGGATGCCGAAGTAGATGAAGAACGCCTGCACCAGCAGCGGGGTGCCGCGGAACACGTCGACATAGGTGGTGCCGATGCCGCGCAGGACGATGTTGGTCGACACCCGGAACAGGCCGAAGATCGCGCCGAGGACGAGCGCGATGGCGATCGAGACCACGGTCAGGACGATCGTGAGCCACAGGCCCTCGAGCAGCAGCGGGTAGGTGCTCTTGATCAGGCCCAGGATCGAGTTGTCGTCGTCGGATGCGTCGGAGTTGAGGTAGGTGTCGAGGATCTCGTCGTACTGGCCGCTGGCCTTCAGGTTGGCGAGCCCGGTGTTGAACTCTTGCAGGAGCTGCGCGTTCTGGCCCTTCGCGACGGCGAACCCGTAGCTGGCGCCGGGGACCTTGTCGGTGACCGTCTTGAAGCCGTTGCCCTGCTTGATGCCGTAGGCGAGGACGGGGTAGTCCTCGAACACGGCCGCCGAGTTACCCGTGCGGACCTCGTCGAACATGCTCGACGAGTCGGCGAAGTACTTGGTGGTGAAGCCGTACTGGTCCTTGATGGACTCCGCGTACGTGGCGCCCTCGGTGCCGTTCTTGACCGCGACGGACTTGCCGCGCAGGTCCTCGTACGAGGTGATCGAGTCGTTGCTCTCGAGCACGCCCATCTGCACGCCCGACTCGAAGTACGGATCGGAGAAGTCGAACGTCGCCTTGCGGGCGTCGGTGATCGACATGCCGGCGATCATGCCGTTGGCCTGACCGCCCGTGACCGCCTGGAGCGCGGCGTCGAATCCGACGGGGTTGACCTGGTAGGTGAACCCCTGGTCCTCGGCGATGGCGGCGAGGAGGTCCATGTCGATTCCGACGAGCTTGCCGCTCTCGTCCTGGAACTCGAACGGGGCGAACGTGATGTCGGTGGCGATCGTGTAGTTGTTGCCCGGAGCGGGCTCTTGTGCGCCGGCGAGGCCGGGCGCGACGAGTGTGACGAGCAGCGTCAGCGCGGCGATCACCGCGGGCACTCTCGGACGTCTGACGAGTCTCAGAAGTCGATCGGATCTGCTGCGCACGGAACCCCAGCTTTCTCAGTCGGTAGTGCCCGGTCGCTTCCGGGCCTCTTGGTGCATGTCGCAAGATACTGCGTTTCGCACGTGGTCCGGACCAGAAGCGTTTCGCCGCGGTGAAGTGAAAACTGTCCCCGATCTCAACCTTTTCGTGATCTCGCACGCAGGTCGTAGCGGCAAAGTTGCCAGACCATCGCCGATTCGTTACCGTACCGTGATCAAACCTTCGCCAGCCTTGGGATTTCATGTGTCGCCTTTAGCCAGAATCAACAACGCCAAATCGCCCCTTCTCTACGTAGTCGTCGCGGCACTGCTCGCGACGCTCGTCGTGGGCGGTGCGCTGGCAGTGGCGCGGCACAAGACCGTCACGCTCGACGTCGACGGCGAGACCATCTCGCTCGGCACGATGGCCTCCGACGTCGGCGGCGCGCTCGACGACGCCGGATACACCGTCAGCGAGCGTGACGCGGTCGCCCCCGCTGCCGACGCGTCGCTCTCCGACGGCGACACCGTGGTGTTGCGGCGTGCCCGCGAGATCGACCTCACGGTCGACGGGCAGCCGAAGACCGTGTGGACCACCGCCCTCACCGTCGACGACGCGCTGAAGCAGTTCGAACTCGCCGACGACGTCCACGTCTCGGCGTCCCGCTCCGAGCGCCTGCCGCTGGAGGGCACCGCGCTCGAGGTCGTCAACGCCAAGCTCGTCAAGGTCGCCGACGGCGGCGCACCGCTCACGGACGTCCGACTGGCAGCCCCCACCGTCGGTGCGCTCCTCGCGGCCAACGGCGCGCCGCTCGAGCAAGCCGACACGGTCGTTCCACCCGCCGACGCCCCCGTCGTCGAAGGCGCCGAGATCCACGTGACCCGCGACCGCACCGAGACGCGCACCGAGACGCTGCCCATCGCACCGCCCGAGAATCGCGTCGAGGATCCCGCGCTCGACAAGGGCAAGACCGTCGTCGAGAACCCCGGAGTCCCCGGCGAGCGCACCGTCACCGCATCCGTGAAGACGGTCAACGGTGTCGAGGCCGGACGTCAGGAACTCAGCTCGCAGGTGCTCCGCGAGCCCGCGCCGGCACTGGTCAAGGTCGGCGTGAAGGAACTCGCCATCTCCAACGCCTCCACCTGGGATTCGATCGCGCACTGCGAGGCCACCGGCAACTGGGCCATCAACACCGGCAACGGATTCTTCGGCGGACTGCAGTTCACCCAGAGCACCTGGGAAGCGTTCGGCGGAAGCCAGTACGCCGCCCGCGCCGACCTCGCATCCCGCGAACAGCAGATCTCCGTCGCCGAGAAGGTCCAGGCGGCGCAGGGCTGGGGCGCATGGCCCGCGTGCACCAGCAAGCTCGGACTCCGCTGACGGTCTGAAGTAAAGGAACACGATGTCGCCCTTCGCGAAGATCAATTCGGCTCGCTCGCCGCTGCTCTACGCCGTGGTGGCCCTGCTTCTCGCCACACTGATCGCAGGCGGAGTGATGGCCGTGGTCCGGCACAAGAACGTCACACTCGACGTGGACGGCGAGAAGATCTCGCTGAGCACCATGACCACGAGCGTCGACGCCGCACTGTCCGACGCCGGGTACTCGATCAGCGACCGCGACGTCGTGGCGCCGGAGCGCGACGCGACCCTGTCCGACGGGGACACCGTGGTGCTGCGCCGCGCGCGTGAGGTGTCGTTGACGGTGGACGGTCAGCCCAAGACGGTGTGGACCACCGCGCTCACCGTCGAGGACGCACTGAAGCAGTTCGAACTCGGCGAGGACGTGCACGTGTCCGCGTCCCGTTCGCAGCGACTCCCGCTCGACGGTGCGGCCCTCGACGTGCTCAATCCGCTCGTCGTCAAGCTCGCCGACGGCGCGCTGCCGGTCACCGACGTGCGCATGGCCGCGCCGACGGTCGGGGACTTCCTCGCCGCGCACGGCGCGCCGCTGGAGCAGGCCGACACCGTCGTCCCGGCCGCGGACACGCCGCTGACCGACGGCATGGACGTGACCGTCACGCGCGACCGCACCGAGACGAAGGTCGAGACGTTGCCGCTGGCTCCGGAGGAGCAGCGCATCGAGGACCCGACGATGAACAAGAGCCGCACCGTGGTCGAGAATCCGGGACTGCCCGGTGTCCAGGATGTCACGTTCGCGGTCAACACCGTCAACGGCAAGGAAGTCGGACGCAGCCAGGTGTCCGCGACGGTCACGACGCCGGCACAGCCAAAGGTGATCCGTGTCGGCGCGAAGCCGGGCACCGAGGTGCCGCCCGTCGAGAACGGTTCGGTGTGGGATGCGCTCGCGCAGTGCGAGGCCACCGGCAACTGGGCTATCAACACCGGCAACGGATTCTTCGGCGGCGTCCAGTTCGACCAGAACACGTGGGAGCGTCAGGGCGGACTCAAGTACGCGCCGCGCGCCGACCTCGCCACCCGTGAGGAGCAGATCGCCGTCGCGTCGAAGACGCAGAAGACGCAGGGCTGGGGAGCGTGGCCGTCGTGCTCGGGCAGGCTCGGCGTGCGTTAAAGTTCGCCTGGTGTCCGAAGCCGAAGTACCCCCCGTCGCTCGCGGTCAGGCCGCACTCCTCGGCCCCGCCGAGGTGCGCGCGTTAGCCGAGGAGTTCGGCGTGCGCCCCACCAAGCAGCTGGGGCAGAACTTCGTGCACGACGCCAACACGGTGCGCCGCATCGTCGCGACCGCGGGCGTGGGACGCGAGGACACGGTGCTCGAGGTCGGTCCCGGGCTCGGTTCGCTGACGTTGGCCCTACTCGATGTCGTCGACAAGGTGATCGCCGTCGAGATCGACCCCAACCTCGCGGCACGGCTGCCGGTCACGGTCGCCGACCGTGCACCGGAACTCGCGGACCGGCTGACCGTGGTCGGCGCGGACGCGATGCGGGTCAAGCCGTCCGAGATCCCCGGTGAGCCCACGGCTCTCGTTGCGAACCTGCCGTACAACGTGGCGGTGCCCGTGCTGCTGCATCTGTTCTCCGAACTTCCCAGTCTCCGAACCGCTGTGGTGATGGTGCAGGCCGAGGTCGCCGACCGGCTGGCGGCGTCCCCGGGCAGCAAGATCTACGGTGTGCCGAGCGTGAAGGCCAATTTCTTCGGCGCCGTGCGACGCGCGGGCGCCGTCGGGCGCGCAGTGTTCTGGCCCGTCCCGAAGGTCGAGTCGGGTCTGGTGCGCATCGACCGGTACGCCGAACCGCCGTGGCCCGTCGACGACGAACACCGCCGCCGCGTGTTCGCCGTCATCGATGCGGCTTTCGCTCAGCGCCGCAAGACTTTACGAGCCGCGCTCGGTGGTTGGGCGGGTTCGCCCGCGGAGGCGGAGCGGCGACTGCTCGAGGCCGGCATCGCACCGTCCACCCGCGGCGAGACCCTCGACGCCGCGGCCTTCGTGCGTCTCGCCGCCACCCAGCCGTGAGTACTTGTTAACCGCGGGACGTTGATAAGTACTCACAGGGGGGGCACCCCACGGTCATCGGCATTCCGCCGTTCTCGACGGTGCAGGGTCAGACGTGGCCGGTTCCGGGACGACCGGGGTCGGCGCTCGTCCGCTCGAATGCCTACGCGGGGCTGACCGATGTGCACGGTGAACTCCTGGTCGGCTGGGTCGATATGAATACCGGGCCTCGGGTTCGTACCGGGTGAGCAAGGACTTTCCGCAGTTCGCCGGCTTCTACGACGAGCGCGTCGTGCCCACCGGCAGCGGGACCGTCGTGGTGTCGGTGACGGGGAGCGTAACCGTCTCCCCGGTCAGGGTGCGCCGTGGGCGCCGGACGGGATCGTGGCACCCGTTGCTCCCGGTGTGTACGCCAATTTCATTACCTGACCTGCGCAAGTTCAGCCCGGGGGAGACAACCGACCGGATGTGTGGTTCACTATTGGAGGTCGTAAGTTTTGTGTTTGTGTTTCCCACGCTCGCAAATCGATGGTTGCGAGCGTTTGGACGTCCTCCACAGGAATTGTCATAGACGGTCGTGTTCAATGACCCAGGTAACCGAGCCGGTTGCTTGAAGAAGTTACTGTGTTAGAGGAGATTTACATGGCAGAGGGCATCGTGAAGTGGTTCAACTCCGAGAAGGGGTTCGGCTTCATCGCCCCCGAGGATGGCAGCGCTGACGTGTTCGTCCATTACTCGGAGATCCAGAGCGGCGGCTTCCGCACGCTCGAGGAGAATCAGCGCGTTTCGTTCGAGATCGGCCAGGGCAACAAGGGCCCGCAGGCCACCGGCGTCACCCTGATCTGAGAACGGCCATGACTTCCCGGTTCGCCGGGACATGACGTTCGAGCAAGGCCCCACTCGTCAGAGTGGGGCCTTGACTCGTTTCCGACCGACTACGCGGACCGCAGGTGAGCGGCCTGATACCCGAGATTCATCGCGCAGACGAGCCAGAGTTGCAGCGCGGAATTCTCCGACGGACCGAACAGCCCGATCACCGCAGCGGCTCCGAGTGCGGCGGCGACGAAGAACGTGGCCGTGCCGAGTGCCCGCCGGGGCCTCGACGAGAAGATCACCACACCCGTGACGAAGAGCGCCCACAGAGTGGTGGCGAGGATGGTCGTGGCGACGAACCAGGCCGTCGAATACCTGCTCGGCCACGTCCACGGCTGGGTTCCGTTGTCGAGGGTGCACACGAACGCCAACGAGAACGCCATGATCACCACCGTTGCGCCCCCGAGCGCCAGATGGCCCCCGACGAGCACCTTCCCGACTGTTCCCGCCCCCGCAGGCGCCCGCGCGCGCCCCTCCTCGACAATCGTGTGCTGCATCCCCGACTACCCCGACCCTTCCTTGTCGTCACCTGGTTGGACGCCGCGCAGGACCGTTCGGTTCCCACGGATTTTCGGTCCGCGGTGACGGCTGAACGGCGTCTCGGTCAGGCGTTACCGTAGCGGTCGGCGAAGAGGCGGTGACGCTCACCCACCCGTCGGCACTCTTCGCGCAGCTCAGGAGGGTCGAGGACGGTGAAGTCGACGCCGAATGCGCTGAGCCAGTTGGCTATCGACGGCACGGAGTCGCCGCCGAGCGCCACCGCGCATCGTCCGTCGGGCATTTCTTCGAGAGTTCCCCAGTCTTCGTGGACCAGGGTCGCCATCTCGTCGATCGACGCGTGCAGCAGTACCCGTGCGCGGATCCGGGTGACGGCCCGGTTGATTCCGTGTGCGACGAATTCGGCAGCGCCGCCGGGCGGCAGTTCACGGGGTACGAACCTCGGTCCCGTCGGGATCTTCGGTGTCAGGCGGTCCACCCGGAACGACCGCCAGTCCGCGCGGGTGAGGTCCCAGGCGACGAGGTACCAGCGCAGCCCTGACCGGACGAGCCGGTACGGCTCCACTTCACGCCGGCTCTCGGTGCCGTCGTGGGTGCTGTAGTCGAATCGGAGTCGTTCGTGGTTGTGGCACACCGAGGCGACGGCCGACAGGACCTGCGCGTCGACGGCGCTCTTCGCGGGCTCGCGGTGGACCACGTCGACCTGCAGCGCCTCGAGGCGGTGTCGCAGCCGGGACGGCATCACCTGCCGGAGTTTGGTGAGCGCTCGCATCGACGCCTCCCCGATGCCGACCACGGAGCCGGTCGCGCCGGACTGCAGGCCGAGTGCGACGGCCAGGACTTCCTCGTCGTCGAGCAGCAGGGGCGGCATCTCCGCGCCCGCGCCGAGCTGGTAGCCACCGCCCACCCCGACCGTCGCGTCGACGGGGTACCCGAGGTCGCGGAGTTTCTCCACGTCTCGCCGAACCGTGCGTGGGGTGATGCCGAGCCGGTCGGCGAGTTCTGCCCCGGACCAGTCTTTTCGGGTCTGGAGCAGGGACAGCAGCCGGAGGAGTCGTGCCGAAGTTTCCCGCATGCACCTCAGGATGCCATCGATAGAGGACATCTTCTGTCCTCTATTGATGGCGGGTAACGGTAAGTAACGATTTTCCCACCAGCCCCACGAGTGTCACTACACTGGCGCCGACGCTCCACGGACCATCGCATGTGTACTTCGTGAAAATCCGACGGAAAGGTCTCAGCGTGACGCAGTTTCGTGTTCGGCCCATTTCTTCAGCAGTCAGGGCGCTGCTCGCCACCGTCATGACCGCCGCCTTCTGCCTGGCGCTGGCGGTCTCCACCACCGCGACGGCGTCCGCCTCGGCCGCCGACCTCTTCAACAGCGCGCAGGGCAGATTCGCCGCAGGTGACACCCGTGGCGCCCTCGCGGACATCGGTGGCGCCGTCGCCGGAGAACCAGGCGACACCAATGCGCTGGCGTTGCAGGCCATCTACGCCGACGCCGCGGGCGACCTGATCACCCGGGAGACGGCGCTCGCCCGGCTCGGCGCGATGGACGGTGGGATGCGCGCCGGCGTCGACGGGATGTTGAACGCGATCAGAATTGCGTCGTTCACGCCCCCGAACCCACTTCCGGCCATCCAGGGTCCGTCCACCGCGATCATCGTCCTCGGCTTCGGACTGCTCCCCGACGGTGCGATGCGACCGGAATTGATCAACCGTCTGCAGGCCGCGCTCGTCCAGTCGTGGGCCTCGCCGATGTCGCCGATCATCGTCACCGGCGGCAACCCGCAGAACGGCATCACCGAGGCGGCCGCGATGCAGGGGTGGTTGCAGTCGCACGGTGTCCCGGCGCAACGCATCCACCCCGAGCATCGTGCCGGCTCGACGGTGGGCAACGCGCTCAACTCGGTTCCGCTGGCCCGCTCGCTCGGTGCGGGCGGCGCGATCATCGTGACGTCGGCCAACCACATCCGCAGGGCAACGGTCGATTTCAACGTCGCCGGACTGCCGGTGGTCGGGGCGATGAGCGCGATCACCAGCGCCGGTCAGCTGATCGCCGAAGTCATGCCCCTGACCAAGGATCAGCAACTCGGCATGTACCGCGACGCGATCAGGGTGTTCGGCATCCCGGCCGGCTACTGACGCGACTCGTACTCGGCCACGACCGGCGGCTGCTCGACGGGATCCGCGCCGCCGGGGCCGAGCTTTCCGTGGATGGCGTCCTGCATCTTCTGCTTGTCCAGCTGGCCTTCCCAGTTCGAGACGACGAACGTGGCGACACAGTTGCCGAGGAGGTTCACGAACACACGCATCGAGTCCATGATCCGGTCGGCGCCGAGCAGCACCGCGACCGCCGCGACGGGGAAGATTCCGAGCGCGGTCGCGGTCGCCGACAGCGCGAGGAACGACGACCCGGGTACGCCCGCCATGCCTTTCGACGTGAGGAGCAGGATGAACAGCGCGCCGAGCTGGTCGGCGACGGACAGGTCGTGGCCGGTGGCCTGGGCGAGGAACAGGGTCGAGATGGACAGATAGATCGCGGCGCCGTCGAGGTTGAACGAGTATCCGGTCGGCACCACGAGCCCGGTCGCGGCCTGCGAGTTCCCGGCGCCGACGAGCTTGGTCATGATGCGGGGAAGCACTGCCTCGGACGAGGCGGTTCCCAGCGCGAGACCGAACTCCTCCTTGGTGTAGCGGATGAACGTGAAGATGTTCAGTCCCACGGCGAACTTCGCAATGAGTGCGAGGACGAGGACGAACAGGGCTCCGGCGAGGTAGCAGCACGCGATGAGCGCGGCGAAGCTCCCGAGGGTGGAGATTCCGTACTGGCCGATGATGAACGCCATCGCGCCGAATGCGCCGATCGGGGCGAGCCGCATGATCCAGCCGATGATCATGAAGATGATGTGGCTGAGGTGGTCGACGAATTCGAGGACCAGCGGGGGCCCGTGCTCGCCGTACTTGGCCAGCGCGATACCGAAGAGCACCGCGAAGAAGAGGACCTGCAGCAACACGTTGTCGGCGAATGCGCCCACCACGCTGGTCGGGACGATGTCCATGAGGAACTCGACGGCGCCGGGGAGTTCACCACCGCCGGTTTTCTCCGCGATCTGCTCGGTGCCGTCGGCGAGGGTGGCCGGGTCGATGTCGAATCCGGCGCCGGGCTTGACGATGTTGCCCATCACCAGCCCGAAGAGCAGCGCGAACCCGGTGACGGCGGTGAAGTAGATCAGTGCCTTCACGCCGATCCGTCCGACGGCCTTGACGTCGCCGACCTTGGCGATTCCCGTCACGACCACCGTGAAGATCAACGGCGCGATGAGCATCTTGATGAGCTTGATGAACGTGTCGCCGATCGGTTTGAGCTCCGACCCCACGGTCGGCCACAGCCAGCCGAGGGTGATGCCGCCGACGATTCCGACGAGGAGCTGGACGAACAGGTTGGTGTACCAGGGCGATCGCGTCCGGGTTGTCGACGCGTCGCCGCCGGGTGGGGGATGGGCGGCAGTGGAGATGGCCATGGGGGAACGCTAGGAAGGCGCTGTGACGGGTTCGTGTCACGAATGTTTCCGCGGTGAGAACGGCGGCCGTTCCGGGCGTGGGCGGTGCCACACTGCAGTTCGTGGCAGTATTGCGACGCACCGACCGCAGGAGGACACATGCGCTTGTCGCCCCACGAGCAGGAGCGTCTGCTCCTGAGCTACGCCGCGGAACTCGCGCGCAGGCGCCGGCAACGCGGCCTCGTGTTGAACCACCCGGAGGCGGTGGCCCTCATCACGGATCACATCCTCGAGGGGGCCCGCGACGGCCGGTCGGTGGCGGAGCTGATGGTGTCCGGTCGTGAGGTGCTCACCCGGGCGGACGTGATGGAAGGCGTCCCGGAGATGCTGCACGACGTGCAGGTGGAGGCCACGTTCCCGGACGGCACCAAGCTCGTCACCGTCCACGATCCGATTGCGTAGGGGTGACCGTGATTCCAGGTGAAGTCGTGTGCGCCGAGGGCGTGATCGAGCTCAACGAGGGTTCTCCCCGCACCGAACTCGAGGTGGTCAACACCGGGGACCGTCCGGTCCAGGTCGGAAGCCACGTTCATTTTCCGCAGGCCAACCACGCCCTGCAGTTCGACCGTTCCGCCGCCCACGGGCTGCGGCTGGACATCCCCGCGGGCACCGCGGTGCGCTTCGAACCGGGTATCGCGCAGACGGTTTCACTCGTACCCCTGCGCGGCACCCGTGAAGTGCACGGGCTGAGCCTCACTCCTCCCGGAAAGCTGGACGCGTCATGACCGAACTCAGCCGCGCACGCTACGCCGAGCTGTTCGGTCCCACGACCGGCGACCGCATCCGGCTCGCCGACACCGACCTTCTGATCGAGATCACCGAGGACCGCAGCGGCGGGCCGGGACTGGCCGGCGACGAAGCGGTGTTCGGTGGCGGAAAAGTGTTGCGCGAGTCCATGGGCCAGGGTCGCGCGACCCGCGCCGAGGGCGCGCCCGACACGGTGATCACCGGCGTGGTCGTCGTCGACCACTGGGGAATCATCAAGGCGGACGTCGGTATTCGGGACGGACGCATCGTCGCACTCGGCAAGGCAGGCAATCCCGACACGATGTCGGGGGTCCACCCCGATCTGGTGGTGGGTCCGTCCACCGAGATCATCGCCGGGAACGGCAAGATCCTCACGGCCGGCGGTATCGACTGTCACGTGCACTTCATCTGCCCGCAGATCATGGACGAGGCACTGGGCGGCGGCATCACGACGATGATCGGCGGCGGCACCGGCCCCGCCGAGGGCAGCAAGGCCACCACCGTCACCCCCGGTTCGTGGCACACCGCCCGGATGCTGGAGGCACTCGACGGCTGGCCGATGAACATCGCGCTGCTCGGCAAGGGCAACACGGTCAGCTCCGAGTCGATGTGGGAGCAGTTGCGTGGCGGCGTCTCCGGGTTCAAGCTGCACGAGGACTGGGGTTCGACTCCGGCGGCCATCGATGCGTGCCTCACCGTCGCGGACGCTGCTGGAGTGCAGGTGGCCCTCCACTCGGACACGTTGAACGAGGCCGGTTTCGTCGAGGACACTCTCGCGGCCATCGCCGGACGCGCGATCCACGCCTATCACACGGAGGGGGCGGGCGGCGGCCACGCGCCGGACATCATCACGGTGGCCGCGCACGGGAACGTCCTGCCGAGTTCGACCAACCCGACCCGGCCGCACACGGTCAACACCCTCGACGAGCATCTCGACATGCTCATGGTGTGTCACCACCTGAGCCCGAAGATCCCGGAGGACCTGGCGTTCGCGGAGAGCCGCATCCGGCCGTCCACCATCGCGGCGGAGGATCTGCTCCACGACCTCGGCGCCATCTCCATGATCGGCAGCGACTCGCAGGCGATGGGACGCATCGGCGAGGTCGTGTTGCGCACGTGGCAGACGGCGCACGTGATGAAACAGCGCCGGGGTTTCCTGGCCGGCGACAACGGCGCCGACAACCAGCGCGTCCAGCGGTACGTGGCGAAATACACGATCTGCCCCGCCGTCGCGCACGGGTTGGAGGCCGAGATCGGATCGGTCGAGGTCGGCAAGCTCGCCGACCTGGTGCTCTGGGACCCGGCGTTCTTCGGTGTCCGGCCACACGCGGTGATCAAGGGCGGGATGATCGCGTGGGCCGCGATGGGAGATGCCAACGCGTCCATACCGACTCCGCAACCGGTGCTCCCGCGTCCGATGTTCGGGGCGGCGCCCAAGGCTGCGGCTGCCACGTCCGTGCACTTCGTCGCTCCGCACGCCCTCGAGGACGGTCTGGCGGATCGACTCGACCTGAGCCGTCGACTCGTCCCGGTCGCGAACGTGCGGTCGCGGGGCAAGGCCGACATGCCCCGCAACGACGCGCAGCCGCGGATCGAGGTGGACCCGGACACGTTCACGGTCCGCATCGACGGCGACGTGTGGGAAGAGCAGCCGGCGGCGGAACTGCCGATGGCCCAGCGATACTTCCTGTTCTGATGCGCCTCGCTCACCTGATGTCCCTCGCCGATTCGAGGCTGCCCACGGGCGGTCACGTGCATTCGGGCGGCATCGAGGAGGCCGTCGCGAGCGGTGTCGTCCGCGACGTCGGCACGATGGAGGCGTTCCTGCGGCGACGGGTCCGGACCGCCGGGCTCGTCGGGGGATCGATCACTGCGGCGGTGTGCGCCGGGCGGCTCACCGCCGAACACGCCGACGCCGAGATGGATGCGCGAACCCCGTCCCCCGCGGCGCGGTCGTCGTCGCGGGCGCAGGGGAGAGGTCTGCTGCGGCTGGCCCGCACCACGTGGCCCGAGCACGACTGGTCGCCGCTGGGCACACGTCCGCACCTGCCCGTGGTCTCGGGGGTGGTCGGATCCGTCACCGCCGTCGAACCGCGGGAGGCGGCACTCGTCGTCGTCTACACCACCATGACCGGGTCCGCGATCGCCGCGCAGCGTCTGCTCGCTCTCGACCCCGCGCAGGTCGCCGCGTGCACGTTCGCGCTGTCCGACCTGTGCGACGACATCGCCGGCCAGTGCGTGACCGGACTGTCCAGCGTGTCCGACCCCTTCATGGATGTCGTCGCCGAGCGGCACGTTCTGCGGGACCGCCCCCTGTTCGTGTCGTGACACTCAGCTGTACCCCAGTAAGGAGAGATCAACCATGCCACCGCATTTCATCGATGGTGAACCCCACGACCATCAGCACGACCGTCCCCGGCGGGTCCGGGTGGCGGGGGAGCCGGTCCGGATCGGGATCGGTGGGCCCGTCGGATCGGGCAAGACGGCGCTCGTCGCCGCGCTGTGCAGGCAACTGCGCGAGGAGTTGTCGCTGGCCGTGCTCACCAACGACATCTACACCACCGAGGACGCGGACTTCCTGCGCCGCCACGCCGTGTTGCCGGACGAGCGCATCGCCGCCGTGCAGACCGGTGGCTGCCCCCACACGGCCATACGCGACGACATCACCGCCAACCTCGACGCCATCGACGACCTGATCGCGGCCAACCCGCCGCTCGATCTGATCCTGGTGGAGTCGGGCGGCGACAACCTCACCGCGACGTTCTCCTCGGGCCTGATCGACGTGCAGATCTTCGTCGTCGACGTCGCGGGCGGTGACAAGGTTCCCCGCAAGGGTGGTCCCGGCGTGACGTTCTCGGATCTCCTCGTGATCAACAAGACGGACCTCGCCCCCATGGTCGGAGCCGATCTCGGGGTGATGCGCCGCGACGCCGAGAAGGTCCGCGAGGGCAGGCCGACGGCGCTGATCTCGTTGACGGAGGATCCGTCGTCCGGACCGGCTCTGGAGTGGGTGCGCGAGCAGGTGCGCACCCTCGCCGACGTGCACTAGTAGTGCGCACCGAACTGACGATCGTCGCGTCCCCCGACCGCAGTCCGCGGATCTCCGCGGCCGGGGGACTGGCGGCACGGATCACCGGCCGCGACACGGTCCACGTGATCGGCACCGCCGCGACCCCGCTCGGCGGCGACCACTGGGACGTCACGGTCCGGGTGCTGTCGGGCGCCCGGCTGACGCTGCGCAGCGTCGCGGCGTCCCTGGCCCTGCCCGGCCGGGGTCGTGTGCTGTCCACGGCGCAGTGGTCGGTGGAGGTCGAGGACGACGCCGCGCTCGACTGCGCGCTCGAACCCACGGTGATCGCGGGCGGCGCGGAGCATCGCGTCGAGACCACGGTGTCCCTCGCCGAGTCGTCCACGTTGCTGCTGCGTGAGCGGGTGCAGATCGGCCGGGCGGGAGAGACGACGGGACGCTGGGTCGGGGTCACCAACGCCGATCTCGGCGCCCTGCCGCTGCTCCGGCACCAGCTGGAACTCGGCGTCGGCACCGTCTCGCACGACGTCCTGGACGGCCCGGCGGCCGTCACGAGTGAACTGCGGTACCCGGACGACCGGCCCGCGGACGTCACCGGCGACATCCGGTCGGCGCGGACCCGTCTGCCCCTCGCCCGGGGCGGCAGCCTCACCACCCGGCTCGGCCCGCGCCTGTGACGCGGGTGAGGGGCAAAGTGCGTGATGGTGCGCATTTCCGCACCCGTACCGGGAGCGCCTAAGCTCTACCCTTGTGCTTTCCGTCGTTCCTCGCCCCGTCGTCGTCAGGGCCCCGTCCAAGGTCAATCTGCATCTGGCCGTCGGGGACCTGCGCGACGACGGCTATCACGAGCTGAACACGGTGTTCCAGGCGCTCTCCCTCAGCGACACGGTGTCGGTGGTCCCCGCGGAGACGCTGTCGGTGACGGTTCGCGGTGAGGACGCCCGCGTCGTGCCCACCGACAGCAGCAACCTCGTGTGGCAGGCCGCCGAGATGCTCGCGGCCGAGTCGGGGCGGCGCCCTGACGTCGAGATCGCCATCGACAAGGGCATCCCGGTGGCCGGGGGCATGGCCGGCGGCAGCGCGGACGCCGCGGCGGCGCTGGTCGGGCTGAACGCGCTGTGGCAACTCGACCTGTCGCGGGAGGAACTCGACGGGTTCGCCGCGAAGCTCGGCAGCGACGTTCCGTTCTCCCTCCACGGTGGCACCGCGGTCGGGACGGGACGCGGCGAGCGACTTCTGCCGGTGCTCTCCCGCAGCACGTTCCACTGGGTGCTCGCGCTCGCGAAGGGCGGCTTGAGCACACCGACCGTGTTCCGGGAGCTGGACCGGCTGCGTGCCGACGGGAATCCGCCGCGACTCGGCGGACCCGAGGACCTGATGCACGCGCTCACCACGGGCGACTCCGCGACGCTGGCCCCGTTGCTGGGCAACGACCTGCAGTCGGCCGCGCTGTCGCTGAATCCGGGCCTGCGGCGGACGCTGCGTGCCGGGGTCGCGGCGGGCGCACTGGCCGGCATCGTCTCCGGGTCGGGCCCGACCTGTGCCTTTCTATGTGCTGAAGCGGACGCCGCGGTCCGGGTCAGCGCAGAACTCGCAGGTGCGGGGGTGTGTCGCACGGTGCGGGTCGCCAGCGGACCCGTACCGGGCGCCCGAATAATCAACGACGCGGCGGAGGGATCGCACTGATGGCGAATCTGATCAATCTCGAGCAGGTATCGAAGTCCTTCGGCATCAAGCCGCTGCTCGATTCGGTATCCCTCGGAGTGCAGGAAGGCGAACGCATCGGCGTCGTCGGCCTCAACGGCGGTGGCAAGACCACCATGCTCGAGGTGCTCGCCGGAGTGGAGGCGCCCGATTCCGGACGTGTCAGCCGGGTCGGCGGCCTGCGCATGGCGGTCGTGACCCAGCGGGGCGTCCTGCCACCCGGCTCCAGCGTCGGCGACGTGGTGCTCGGGCCGCTCGGGGTCGCCGACCACGAGTGGGCGGGCGACGCCCGCATCCGGTCGATCCTGGCCGGCATCGGCATCGACAACCTGGGGCTCGAGGTGTCGGTCGACGGGCTGTCCGGTGGTGAGCGGCGACGCGTCGCACTGGCCGCCGCGCTCGTCCAGGACCTCGACCTGCTGGTGCTCGACGAGCCGACCAACCACCTCGACGTCGAGGGTGTGCAGTGGCTGGCGGAACATCTCGTCAGCCGTCGCAGCGCACTGGTGGTCGTGACCCACGACCGGTGGTTCCTCGACACCGTGGCCAACCGCACGTGGGAAGTGGTGGGCGGCAAGGTCGAAAGCTACGAGGGCGGTTACAACGACTGGATCTTCGCCCGGGCGGAGCGCTCCCGGCAGGCCGACGCGTCCGAGGAACGTCGCCGCAACCTCGCCCGCAAGGAATTGGCCTGGCTGCGGCGCGGTGCACCTGCCCGCACGTCCAAGCCCAAGTACCGGATCGAGGCCGCCGAGGCGTTGATCGCGGACGTCCCACCGCCCCGCGACAACGTGGCGCTGGCGTCGTTCGCGCAGCGGCGGCTCGGCAAGGTCGTCATCGAACTCGAGGATGCGCGCCTGGAGACGCCGGACGGCCGGGTGCTCGTCGACGACCTCACGTGGCGGTTGGCGCCGGGGGAGCGTGTCGGCCTGGTCGGTGTGAACGGCTCCGGCAAGACGACGCTCCTGCGCACGCTCGCCGGCGAGATCTCGCCGGCGTCGGGCAAGCGCATCCAGGGGCAGACGGTGCACATCGGCTGGCTCCGTCAGGAACTCGACGATCTGCCGACGAACATGCGGGTGCTCGAGGCCGTCAAGGACGTCGCCGAGCGGATCACGTTGGGTGACAAGGAGGTATCGGCCGGGCAGCTCGCCGAACGGCTGGGCTTCACTCCGGCCCGGCAGCGGACACCGGTCGGTGACCTGTCCGGTGGCGAGCGTCGCCGGCTGCAGCTGACCCGTGTGCTGATGTCGGAGCCCAACGTACTGTTGCTCGACGAACCGACCAACGACCTCGACATCGACACGCTGCAGCAACTCGAGGACATTCTCGACGGCTGGGCGGGCACGATGGTCGTCATCAGCCACGACCGGTACCTGATCGAACGCATCTGTGACTCCACGTGGGCGTTGTTCGGTGACGGCAAGCTGACCAACCTGCCCGGGGGGATCGAGGACTACCTGCGTCGCCGGGCGAAGATGGTCGACACCGGCGCACCGTCGGTGGCGTCGACGGCAACCGGTGCGTCGGCCCCCAAGCAGGTGCGGGACGGGGCAGCCGAACGCGCCGCGCGCAAGGAACTGTCGCGTCTCGAGCGGGCTGTGGCGAAGCTGGACGACCGGGAACGGAAGCTGCACGAGAAGCTGGCGGAGGCGGCGACCGATCCGGACAAGCTGCAGAAGCTCGACACCGAGCTCAAGCAGGTCGTCGCGGAGAAGGAAGCCACCGAGGAACAGTGGATGGAGCTGGCCGCCGAATTGGATTAGGCGGGACCTGCGCTGCGGCCCGTCAGAACCGCAGAGACAGGATGCCGTCACGGTCCGTGACGTGAACGGTCCGCCCGATCACCGACCGTGCCGGGGTCTCGGTGAACGCGGACAGCGCGACCGCCTCCGTGGGGCCGGTACGTCCGGCCAGACGCCGGCCGTCGGGGGTGTGCGCGACGACGAAGCCGGTCGCCGGGGCGCCGTCCCGCCCGTACTCCACCGTGGACGTGACGATGTCGGCTCGTCCTTCGTAGCCGGTGACGAGTTCCGGCGCCTCCGACGCGAGTTGCGCCGGTTCCGGATCGCCGACGTACCCGTCCGGGTGCGGGGCGCCCGCCAGCATCACGACGTGCTGGTACGTCAGGTAGCCGCCGTTGCCGTGGACCAGGGCCGGTCCCGCGCCTTCCCGCAATCGGCGGGTGACCTCGGCAATCGAGTGCAGCGTGTAACTGTTGAGGGGCCCGCCGAAGAAGGAGTGGCCGCCCGTCACGCTCGGCACGATGCGTGCGGGCAGGCCGAGCGTGCGGGTCAGTAGCTTCGGCACCACCGGGAAGCAGCTGTACGCGTCGACGATGTCGAGTGCGGAGGCGTCGATCGAGGCCCGCGACAGCGCCCGGTGCACCGCGTCCGTCATCGCCGTGGACGTGCCGAAACCGTTGCGGCTCAGTACGTCCACGGGATCGGCGGCTCCCGCGCCGCCCCACAGGTACACCGTGCGGTCCTCCGGAACGCCGTGTTCGCGCGCGACGGCCAGGGAGCACACCAGCACCGCGGCGGCCTGATCGACGAACGGCATGGCGTTGAGCATCAACGGGTACGGCTCGCACACCATCCGGTTGCCCGGACCCACCGTGGCGATCTCCTCGGCGGAATACACCTCGCACGTCCACGACGCCGGGTTCTTCGCCGCCAGTTCGGAGAAGGCGGAATACATCCGGGCCGACTCCGCCAGCGACTGGTCGGGTCCGACACCCGACTCGTGCGCCACGCGGTTCTCGAACAACGGGTACACCCGGGTCGGAACGATCAGGCCGGCGCGCTGCATCGCGGGACTCCCGAGATCCGCCGGGTCGAACGCGGGAGGACCCCCCGGTTCCGACGCCCAGCCCAGCGTCGTGGGATCGGTGCCCGACTTGCGCAGCGCCGTCATGGTCGCCTGCGACTCACCGCCGACAAGGAGCGCTGCCGACGACCGGCCCGAGGCGATGTCGTCGCCGATGCGGTCGAGGAGCGTCGCGGGCCAGTGGCCACCGATCGGGGACGTGCTCGACCGTGGTGACGGCAGATTCAACCGGGCGGCCAGCAGTCCGGGGAGGTCGTCGTACGACCAGCTGACGGTCTTCACCGCATGGATTGCGTCGATCCGGGAGCCGAGGGTCGCGGAGCCGCTGTCGGCGAGGGCGGCACGCGCGGCGGCGGTGATCAGGTCGAGCGGTTCACGCGGGGCTGCCGGATCGCCTGCACGGCCGGAGCGGATGTCGCCGACTCCGACGATCACCGGTATGCGGGCCGGATCCATGGATTCCCCTCTCGCGTGACCACGTCAGCGTCACGATAGCGTCGGGCGGGTTACCTGTGGATTCGGGGTCACAGCAATCCCTTCCGGCGTCCGGCATTATGGGACCCTTCGGAGCGAAGGGTGCTCGGAAAGATGACTAAAAGTGCTGTACAGCAGATGGATTCGAACGCCGATGGACTGAGGTGCGGGACCCTCGGGTCGGTGGGAGCCTGCGGGCTCGGACCCTCGTCGGGTGAGGCTAGCCTAAGGTAGTGTGAACAGTGTGCTGTTGCGCAGGCCATGCAGTCATTTCGTAACCTTTTCGTGTCCCGGATCACGGCCTGAATATGCATGATCTGGTCAAAACGGGGGAAACCAAGGCGAACCTGCAGATCATCCGACTAATCTGCAGTCCAGGGCTTGCATGTTCGCTGCACAGGAGGCGGGGGTCATGGATCTCGAAGCAATCAAACAGATCGAGCAGCTCAAGCACCGTTATTCACGTGCTCTCGATACGAAGTCGTGGGTGGAGTTCGCCGACACGATGGTCCCGGACGTCACGGCGACGTACAGCGAATACCTCACGTTCGATTCCCGTGACTCATTCGTGTCCTTCCTCGAGAACACTCTCGGGACCCACGTCATCACCGAGCATCAGTGCGGCCAGCCCGAGATCACCGTCACCGGAGACACCGCGGTAGGGGTGTGGTTTCTCGCGGACACCACGCTGATTCCCGAGGACGGCATGCTGCTGCGCGGGTCTGCCTATTATCACGATCGTTATCTTCGGTGCCCCGACGGAAACTGGCGGATCACGCACACCGGATACGAACGCACCTGGGAATCGGTTGCGTCGCTCTCCGATTTCCCGAGTTTCCGGCTCACGTCCAACAAGTGGGCGATGTTGCAACCTCCGGCATCTGCCTGAGGGAGCACACTGGGACTCGACGCACCGCGGACACTGGGAGGTGACGATGGCTCCGGAAGTCCCCGTTCCCGGCGCGCTGCCGTATCTGACGGTGCGGCGGGGTGTCGAGGCCATCGAGTGGTATTCCAAGGTGTTCGGCGCCGAGGTGGTGGGTGAGCCGATCGTCATGGACGACGGCCGGGTCGGTCATGCGGAACTGCGGTTGCCGAGCGGCATGATCTATCTCGCCGAGGAGTTCCCCGAGATGGGTCTGACCGCGCCGGAATCGGGTTCGACGTCCGTGAGCCTGATGTTGTCCGTCGACGACCCCGATGCCGTCCTGGCGGGTGCCCGCGACGCCGGCGGCAAGGTGGAACGGTGGATCTCGGAGGGCCACGGACACCGCAACGCGACACTCATCGATCCGTTCGGTCACCGTTGGATGCTGGTGGGGCCGACGGATCCGGCCGCGTCGGCCTGAAGACCCGGGCCGCGGCTACTGTCGGCACATGCCGACCACACCCGACCGTTCGTCGTTTCCGGACACCCGCGCGTGGATACGCGCCCTGCCCGCTCTCGGCGGCGAGACACCCCCGCCCGTCGACGCGCTTCCGGAGTCGCCGACCGCGCTGTTTCTCGACTGGATCACGCAGGCCGCGGCGGCCGGTGTTCCGGAACCGCACGCCGCAGCGCTGTCGACCGTGGATGCCGACGGCGATCCGGACGCGCGATTCCTGCTCCTCAAGGACGTCACGGAGCGGGGCTTCTGGTTCTCGGGTGACACGCGCTCGCCGAAGGGGCGTGAACTCGCTACGAATGCGGTTGCGGCACTGTCGTTCTACTGGCGAGAGCAGGGCCGGCAGGTGAGGGTGCGCGGTTCCGTCGTCGAGGGGGATCCGGCGCTCTCCGCCCGCGACTTCCGCGAACGGTCGGTCACCGCGCGGGCCGTGGCCGCCGCCAGTCGTCAGAGCGAGGTCCTGGACGATCCCGCCGAATACGAACGCGCCGTCGCGGCGGCGGTGGCCCGCATCGAGGCCGACCCCGACTTCGTGTCGGGAACCTGGCGGGCATGGTGCATCGTCCCCGACAGTGTCGAGTTCTGGCAGGCGGACGCCGGGCGCAGGCACGTGCGCCAGCTCTACCGCCGCGAGTCCGGCCGGTGGCTCCGCGAGGTGCTGTGGCCCTGACGACGCCCGGGAGCGGGGGTCAGCGTGCGGTCGCGGACGGCGAGCGCAGGTCGACGACGATCGACTGGCCGTTCAGCTTCGCGTGGATCTCGGGGCGCTCGAACCCGGCTGCGACGAGGTATTCGCCGAGCAGCGCCAGCAGTTCGTCGGCGTCCACGGTGGGATCGGCGGAGTGACTGCTCGCCGAGGCGAGGTGCTCCTCGAGCAGTTCGGTGTGTGCAAGACGGCCCGCGACTCGCACGGCTGCCACTCCCATCGCGTTGCGTCGCATGACGGTGCGCCCACGAGATTCGAGCGACGCCGTCGTGTCGGAGACCTCGCCCGGCTCCTCGGTGCTGTGCGAACCCGAGCTGCGCGTCGGCAGCGGGAAGGTGAACGTCTCGGCGGAGCTGGTCGTGGACTTGCCGTTGCCGTTACTGTTGCTGCCGGTCAGCCCGCCCGTGCTCGGTTCAGCGAAAGGGGACTCCGATGCCGAGTTCGTGCCGGCGGAGCCGTTACTGCCCGATCCGTTGGTGGAAATGCCGTTCTCCATCGTGTCGCTTCCTGCTCGTGGCCAAACGGGTACCGCGCAAAGCCCGTCAGTGTGCTCGATTCGACCTGAAAGCTACCAGGAGGGTCCGGCGGGCCGCACGCCTCGACGGCGCACGGCGCGGCCCCGGTCGGTCTCGGGTCCGCGGCGCCGTCACGTCATCGAACTCCCTCGGCCCTCAATTCCCGGGCCCAGGCGGACGCGTGCTTCGTGAGCACGCCGGCGATCCGCTCCAGCTCACCCGGGTACGACGCGACCTCGGCGGGCATGGACACGCTGAGGGCGTCGGTGGCGGGGATCCGGTAGGGCACGACGGTCGCGATACACACCACGCCGACCGTCCCCTGTTCTCGTTCCAGGGCCCATCCGCGGTTGCGGACCTCGCCCAGTTCGGTGACGAGATCGTCGACGTCGGGGGATCGCCCCGGTGATGTGGTGCGCCGGGTCCGCCAGTGCCGCGCTTGCGGGCTCGAATAGCAATGGGAGTGACTGGACCGGATGCGCCTCGACGCGGAGAAGGTCCAGAGCGCGGTGGTGTGGCCGATCCGGCGAGACAGACTGGCCCCGTTCGCCTGTAGCGTTTGTCGGGCGGTACCTGAGTTCCTAGCGGAGGTCAAGCCACCTGGCGGCTCGTAGGCTTGGTCTTGGCGGGCCGGCCTGTTGGAGCGCATCGCGACCCCTGGGACTCCTGGCCCGCCGCCTGCTTGCGGCGCTCACGCATCCGCTTGTATCGGACGTTCTCGCGCCGCCGCGGGTCGATCTTGTAGCGCGCCTTGACGATCGCCCGGCCCTCGGCCTCGGTGATCGGCGTGTCGTCGACGTCCCGCAAGGCGTACGGTTGGCCGGTACGCATGCAGGCGGCGATCCGGGTGACCAGATGGGTGGCCAGATGACAGATCGCAGACTCGTGGTGCCGGTCGCCGATCCGTCCAGCGATGACGGCGCTGATCACCGCCCCCACGCCGGGAGCAGAGGCAACGATGCCGGCCGGTCGGCGTCGGCGTAGAGGTTCGCGACTCGCTCGTCGATCTGCTTGATCTGACGGGCCAGGAACAGTGCCTGTTCGGCTTCGTGGGCGATGTCCTCAGCGAGCTCGGCGAAGTCCATCCCGTCAGACCCGTCGCTGACCACAAGCGTCGGTGTGGGACACGGTCAAACCCGCACCACCGCACGGTGATACAGGTAGCCGTGACACACATCCATCTCAACTATCCGTTGCGCCAGTGGCGGAGAGTGTGAGATCTATGTAGACGCTGTAGTAGAAGACGCTAGTCGGCGGCGGCCACGAGAGGTTCGAGCGTGAGGTCGGGCAGCTCCTTCTGGATGTACTGCAGCCGCCACTTGTCGCTGACGAGCGCCAGCATCACGCCGTCCGAGCGGGTGAACACCTCGACACCGCGCTGACGGTTCAGCTCGTCGGCCGACTCGGCGTCGGTGCGCCGCGCCAACGCGTAGCCCAGGGGTTCCATCCGGGCCTCGACGTTGAACTCGGCCTTCATCCGCGCCGCGACCACCTCGAACTGCATCGGGCCGACGGCCGCCATGACCGGCGAGGCGTCGCCACGGAGGTCGTTGCGGAGGATCTGCACGACACCCTCGGAATCGAGCTGATCCACAGCCCGCCGGAACTGCTTGTACTTGCCCGCGCTCTCGGCCCGCAGGATGGAGAAGTGCTCCGGCGCGAACGACGGGATCGGCGGGAACTCCACCTTCTTCTCGAAGAACAGGGTGTGGCCGGGGGCGAGTGCGGTGGCGTTGACCAGTCCCACCACGTCGCCGGGGTACGCCGATTCCACGGTCGAACGCTCGCGACCGAACACGGTCTGCGCGTACTTCGTCGTGAACGGCTTGCCGGTCTGGGCGTGGGTGACCACCATGCCGCGCTCGAACACGCCCGACACGATGCGCATGAACGCCAGCCGGTCGCGGTGCGCGGTGTCCATGCCGGCCTGGACCTTGAAGACGACCGCACTGAACGGGTCGGTGACCTCGCGAGGGGTGCCGCCGACGTCCTCGCGGGCGCGCGGCGGCGGCGCCAGCTCGACGAGCGTGTCCAGGATCTGGCGGACGCCGAAGTTGAGCATCGCCGACGCGAAGATCACCGGCGACGTCTGGCCGCCGAGGAACAGCTCCTGGTCGTGGTCCTGACCGGTGGCCGAGAGCAGTTCGCTCTCCTCCGCGGCGGTCTCCCATTCGGAGCCCTCCTTCGCGAGGGCGGCGTCGGCATCCATGACCTCTTCGGGGGCGATCTTCGCGCCACCCGCGGTCCGGGTGAACCGGATGTACTCCCGCGGGGCACCGTCCTCGCCGCGCCGCAGCAGGCCCCGGAAGTCGCCGGCGATCCCGACGGGCCAGTACAGGGGAGTCGGGGTGAGACCGATGCGTTCCTGGATCTCGTCGAGAAGCTCCAGCGGCGTCTGGCCCGGCCGGTCCCACTTGTTGATGACCGTGATCACCGGGATTCCGCGGTGACGGCACACCTGGAACAGCTTCAGCGTCTGCGGTTCGAGACCCTTCGCGGCGTCGATCAGCATGACGGCGGCGTCGACCGCCGTCAGGACGCGGTACGTATCCTCCGAGAAGTCGGAGTGACCGGGAGTGTCGACCAGGTTGATCACGTTGTCGACGGGGTCGTCCGCCGACGCCTCGGTGGAGCGGTAGTTGAACTGCAGGGCCGTGGAGCTGACCGAGATGCCGCGGGCCTTCTCCATCTCCATCCAGTCGGACACCGTCGACTTGCGGCCGGCCTTGCCGTGGACCGCGCCCGCTTCGGAGATGACCTTCGCGTGGAGCGCGAGAGCCTCCGTCAGCGTCGACTTACCGGCGTCGGGATGCGAGATCACGGCGAACGTGCGGCGACGGGACGCCTCCGCACGGACACCCTTCTCGGATTTCCCTTCCGGTGCGGCGGACGTGGCGACGGACGCCGCCTCGGCTGGAATGGTGTCGGCCGAGTCGGACGGGGTAGTCAACGAAGAACCTCTCGGGGGACGTGTGGCGTGCAGGAAGGCCGTGTGGCCGCATACCAGGTTACTCGGGTGCCGAACACGAACGCGCAGCACAGTCGCATCCAGGGAGGAGTAACGATCGGAGGCCGGTGGGGGATTTATATGGGTGAGTCGTCGGGGCGCTCCGGAGTTCACCGTTCTGCGTTCGGACACCCGTATGTGCAGGAGGAAGACTGTGAGCAAATTCACCGACGAGATGTACGCGACCGCGGCGAGTAGCACCCGTGGTCTCAACACGGGTGAGCCCGACGCGCCGCTGCGGCAGCCGTGGGGCGAGATCCACAAGGCCGCGCGCCGCATGGCGGGCGCACTCGCCGAGGCGGGTATCGGACACGGCGACGCCATCGGCATCCTCGCCGGTCAGCCCGTCGACATCGCACCCTCCTGCCAGGGCACCTGGATGCGGGGCGCGTCCGTGACCATGTTGCATCAGCCGACGCCGCGCACCGACCTGGCCGTGTGGGCCAAGGACACCGAGACCGTCATCAACATGATTCAGGCGAAGGCCGTCATCCTCGGTGCGCCGTTCGACGCCGCCAAGCCGCTGCTGGAGGAGCGCGGCATCACCGTGGTGACGGTGGCCGAGCTGAACGAGGGCACGGCTATCGACCCGGTCGAGACGTTCGAGAGCGACATCGCGCTGCAGCAGCTCACGTCCGGTTCCACCGGTTCCCCCAAGGCCGTGCAGATCACGCACGAGAACTTCTACACCAACGCGTACGCCATGATCGACCGCATCAAGTTCTCCATCGAGGACGATGTGATGATCAGCTGGCTGCCCCTGTTCCACGACATGGGGATGGTCGGGTTCCTGAGCGTGCCGATGCAGGTCGGCGCGGAGGTCGTGAGCATCACCCCGATGGACTTCCTCCGCACGCCGCTGCTGTGGGCGGAACTGATGGGGAAGTACAAGGGCACCGTCACAGCCGCCCCCAACTTCGCGTACTCGCTGCTCGCCCGCCGCCTCAAGCAGGCGGAGGACGGCGCCGTCGACCTGAGCACCGTCCGGTACATGTGGAACGGCGCCGAGCCCGTCGACCCCGAGACGATGACCAAGCTCGCCGAGGCGGGCGCCCGCTTCGGCCTGAACCCGTCCGCACTCGCCCCCGTCTACGGCATGGCCGAGACCACCCTCGCCGTCTCCATCCCGGATCCGGATCAGGGCCAGGTCCTCGACCTCGTCGACCCGGATCTCCTCGAGGCGATGCAGCGCGCTGTCCCGTCGAGCAAGCCGAACGCGCGTGCCCTCGCCACCCTCGGAAAGATGGTGCCGAACCTGGAGGGACGCGTCGTCGACAGCGAGGGGGAGCTGCTCCCGACCCGCGGTGTCGGCATCATCGAGGTCCGCGGCAAGGCGGTCACCCCCGGATACATCACGGTCGACGGACACAAGCCCGCGCAGGACGCGGACGGCTGGCTGAACACCGGCGACGTCGGCTACTTCACTGAAGAAGGCCTCGTCGTCGTGTGCGGCCGCGTCAAGGACGTCATCATCATGGGTGGCCGCAACATCTACCCGACGGACATCGAGCGGGCCGCCGGCACCGTCGCCGGAGTGCGTCCCGGCAACGCGGTGGCCGTCCGCCTCGACGCGGGGCAGAAGCGGGAAAGTTTCGCCGTCGCGGTGGAGACCAACGACTATCAGGACCCCGAAGTGGTCAAGCGCATCGAGCACGAGGTCGTGCACGCCGTGTTCTCCGAGGTCGGCGTACGACCGCGCACGGTCGCCGTCCTCGGGCCCGGCAGCATTCCCAAGACGTCGTCGGGCAAACTCCGCCGCGCCACGTCGGCGAATCTGGTCCACTAGGCGCTCCGCGCCCGTGCGCCTTTTTGGTAGCTGGGAGAACCAGATAGGCGCACGGGCGCGGAGCGCCTAATGCAGGCGGTTCTGCGCAGCCTCGAGCCCGACGCGCAGGACCAGCTCGACGGCGTCCGCGGATTCTTCGCAGACGAGGTCGAGTTCCTTGCGTTCCGCCGAGGAGAACGGCTTCAGCACGTACGACGCCGGATCCATCCGTCCGGGGGGACGACCGATCCCGACACGGGTGCGCAGGTACTCCTTGGTGCCGAGCGCGCTCGAGATGGACCGCAGGCCGTTGTGCCCGCCCTCGCCGCCGCCCTGCTTGAGTCGAATGGTCCCGAAGTCGAGGTCGAGTTCGTCGTGGATGACCACGATGTTGCCCGGATCGACGGAGAAGAACCGGGCCAGCCCGGCGACGGCGGAACCGGACAGGTTCATGAACGACCGCGGTTTGGCGAGGATCGTCGGACGTCCCTCGAGTCGCCCCTGAACGATCTCGGCGCCGCTCTTCTTGTGCGCGCTGAACTTGCCACCCATGCGAGCGGACAGCACGCCGGCCACCATGAAGCCGACGTTGTGCCGGGTCTTCTCGTATTGCGGTCCGGGGTTGCCCAGACCCACCACCAGGGCGGTGTCTTCACTCACCGACAGGGTCCTTCCATGCGTGAGGGGGTCGTGTCAGACGACAGCGGCGCGTCACCCCGGACAATCCGGGACGACGCGCCGCCGACATCAGTGCGGTTGCGAGAGGATCAGCTCTCGGCGCCCTCTTCGGCCGGAGTCTCGGCGGGCTCGGCCGCGGCTTCGCCGGTCTCCTCTTCGAGGTCGGCAGCGGTCGGGGCTGCGACGACGTTGACGATGAGCAGTTCCTCGTCGGCCTGCAGGGTGGAACCCTTGGGCAGCTCGAGCTGGTTGGCCAGGATCTGGGTGCCGACCTCGAGGCCCTCGACCGAGATCTCGATCTGCTCGGGGATGTGCAGCGCGTCCGCTTCGAGGGAGATGGTGGCGGCGTCCTGCGCGACCAGGGTGCCGGCAGCGGCCTCACCGGTGACGACGACGGGAACGTCGACGGTGACCTTCTCGCCCTTCTTGATGACGAGGAGGTCGGCGTGCTCGATGTAGTTGCGGATCGGGTGAACCACGACCGACTTGGTGAGCGCGACCTGCTCCTTGCCCTCGATGTCGAGGGTCAGGATGGCGTTGGTGCCGTGCGCGCGCAGGATGGCGGCGAAGTCGCGGGACGGGACGTTCAGGTGGCGGGGGTCCTCACCGTGGCCGTACAGGACTGCGGGGACCTGGCCGTCGCGGCGCGCGCGGCGGGCGGCACCCTTGCCGAACTCGGTGCGCACGGCGGCTACGAGGCGATTTTCGTCAGACATGGTGAAACGGCTCCTACAACTCACGGTGGTAACTGGCGGGCGGTTCGAGTCGACGAGGGACGAACACGCGACGGCCAGGAGCGAAACGCTCGAGCAGAGCCGTCGCCGCGTCGATCACGGTGAGCCAGTCAATGGGAACTTCTGGTTCACCCTCGCCGAGACAACTTATGGAACTCTACCGGATGGCCTGTTGACCTGCTAATCGGGTGTCTCGGGCGGCTGCGCGGCGCCGAGGTGGGGACGGTGCAATCCGATGCAACGCTGCCGCCCCGTCCTTGTGACCCGTATCACAGAGGTATCGAACTTCTCGATTCCCGACGACGGAGGACATCATGACCGCCACACTCGACGCACCCGTCGACACCGCCATTCCGCAGCCGGGTGACATCGCCCGGCGCTGGCTGGCCGGATTCGGTGCCGCCCTCGAACGAAGCGACGTGCGCGGGGCCGCCCAGCACTTCCTGGTCGACGGTTGGTGGCGCGACCTGCTGTCGTTCACCTGGGATCTGCACACCACGCACGGTCGCGCGGACATCGAGTCGCGCCTCGCGGATTCGGTTCCGGTGCACGAGCCGCGCCACCTCGTCCTGTCACCCGCGCACCCCGCCGAGGCGGTGGCCGATCCCGAGGGTGACTGGATACAGGCCTTCTTCACGTTCGAGACGACCCTGGCCCGCAGCCGCGGTTTCGTTCGGCTGAGGCGCGACGACGACGGCGAGTGGCGTGCCTGGACGTTGATCAGCGCGATGGAGGAGATCAAGGGTCACGAGGAGAAGAAGGGGCATCGGCGGGTTCAGGGCACGAATCACGGCGCCCACCGCGGCAAGATCAACTGGCTCGACCGGCGAACCGTCAAGGGTGAGTTCGAGACCGAGCAGCCGGCCGTCGTGATCGTCGGCGCCGGCCAGGGTGGTCTTGCCCTCGCGGCCCGTCTGGGACAGCTCGGAGTCGACACCCTGCTGGTGGAGCGAAACGACCGGATCGGTGACAGCTGGCGCAAGCGCTACCACTCGCTGGTCCTGCACGACCCGGTCTGGTACGACCACCTGCCGTACTTGAACTTCCCCGACCACTGGCCGGTGTTCACGCCCAAGGACAAGCTCGCGAACTGGTTCGAGTTCTACGCCGACGCAATGGAACTCAACGTGTGGACGGGAACCGAGTTCACCGGCGGCAGCTATGACGACGCCACCGGCGAATGGACCGTGACCGTCGCCCGCGACGACGGCTCCACCCGCACGCTGCACCCCCGGCACGTCGTCCTCGCCACGGGAATGAGTGGGGTGCCGAACATTCCGCGGATCGCTGGTGCCGACACGTTCGAGGGAACCATCGAGCATTCGAGTTGGTTCGTCGGCGGCCGGGAGATGCAGGGCAAGAAGGCCCTCGTCGTCGGCTGCTGCAACTCGGGCCACGACATCGCCCAGGAACTCAACGAGCAGGGTGCGGACGTGACCATCCTGCAGCGCTCGTCCACGTATGTGATGAGCAGCAAGCACGGCATCCCCGGACTGTTCGGCGGCGTGTACGAGGAGGGCGGGCCCGCGGTGCAGGACGCCGACCTGATCTTCGCGTCGCTGCCGTACCCGTTGCTCGCGGGAATTCACGCCGGGGCGACGGAGGCCATTGCAGAGAAGGACGCGGAGATGCTCGACGGTCTGCGGAAGGCCGGATTCAAGGTCGATTTCGGCGAGGACGGCAGCGGCCTGTTCATGAAGTACCTGCGACGCGGCGGCGGCTACTACATCGACGTCGGCGCATCCGAGCTGATCGCGAGCGGCGAGGTGACGGTGAAGCAGGGAACCGAGATCGATCACTTCACCCCGGACGGGGTTGTGTTCGCCGACGGCACCGAGATGCCGGTGGACGTGGTGGTTCTCGCGACCGGATACAAGAACATGCGTGAGAGCGCCCGCAAGTTCCTCGGCGACGCCGTCGCGGACCGCTGCCAGGACGTGTGGGGCCTCGACGACGAGGGCGAGCTGCGCACGGTGTGGCGCCGGTCCGGTCATCCGGGTTTCTGGTTCATGGCCGGCAACCTGCATCAGTCCCGGCACTACTCGAAGTATCTGGCCTTCCAGATCAAGGCCCAGGAGGAAGGGTTGCAGCCGATCCGATGACGGACAGTGGTGTGGCTCACAACGCCGGGGGTAGCCTCGGCGTTGTGAGCGCTGAACGTCCGACCGCAGACCGGCTGACCGCAGTGGCAACCGGTGTGGATCTGCCGCGACATGCCCGGCTGCTCAGCCGGGTGCACGACGCCGTGCTGTCCGGGGAGCAGCCGCCCGCGCTGCCCCGGGACGTGGTGGCGCGGTCGTGGTCCCGACTGCAGGCGGGCGGTGTGAGCCCGGACCACTGCGCGGACGTGGAGCCCGCCGACTTCTCCGAGATCGAGGCGCGGCGTACCCGGACGGCGCTGCGCACGGTGCTCCCGGAACTGCGCAGCACGCTGACGCAGGTCGCGGACGATGCGAACTTCATCGTGGTCATCGCCGACGCCGACGGTGTCCTGTTGTGGCGGGAAGGATCCCGCGGGGTCCGGAAGGCGGCCGACGCCCTGGGGTTCACGGAGGGTGCTCGCTGGGCGGAGCAGGCGGTCGGGACCAATGCGATCGGCACGGCGCTGATCGAAGATGCTGCGGTGCAACTGTTCTCGGCCGAGCACTATGCGCCCTCGCATCACGGCTGGTCGTGCACAGGGTCGCCGGTGCACGATCCGCGCACCGGTGAGATCCTCGGCGTCGTCGACATCAGTGGGTCGGCGATGTCGATTCACCCGACCACGGTCGCGCTCGTCCGCACCGCCGTGCGTCTGGCCGAGGCGACACTGTGGCGCGAGCACACGGCGCAACTGGACAAGTTGCGCGGCCGGGCGGCACCGCTGCTCGCGTCGGCGGGCGGTCCGGCGCTGGTCGTCGACAAGCACGGGTGGGTCGCGGAGGCGAGTGGCATCGCGGCGCCGGAGCGGGTTGCGCCGCCGAGCCTGGACCGGCCACTGCTCGTCCCGGGGCTCGGGCTGTGCGTGCCCGAACCGCTCGGCGACGGCTGGCTGGTGCGCAGGCGCGTCGACGGGGCAGCCATCGAACTGGAACTCGACCTCGGGGACGCGCCGCACGTGACGGTCCGGGGCGACGTCAACTGGACGCGGCCGCTCTCACCCCGGCACGCCCAGATCCTGCGGGTGCTGTCGGTCGCGGGACCGGCGGGCGTCGACGCGGCCTCGCTCAGCGAATCGTTGTTCGGCGACCGCGACCACGTGGTGGCGGTCCGCGCCGAGGTCTCGCGTCTGCGCAAGAGTCTCGGCGCGGTCCTGAGCACCCAGCCCTACCGGTTCGCGGCCGGCGTGACGGTCCGGCTCGTCGGGTAGTCCGGTCAGGCGCGCGTCGCCGCACTGATCCCGGCGCGGCGGCCGTAGAAGCTGCCGTCGCCGAGGGAGGTGCCGCTGGCGTAGCCGCCGGCGCACACACCGGACGTGCACCGTCCCGCCGCGAAGAGGCCGGGAATCGGTTCGCCGGAGACGTGCAGTACCTCGGAGTTCACGGTCGTCCGCAGGCCGCCGAGCGTGAAGCCGAGGGTGAACCCGCGCAGGTCGAGTGCCGCGACGGGGGTGCCGATCGGCTTCACCCACTCGGATTTCTTGTGCAGCAGCGGGTCCGATCCTTCGGCGGCGTGCGTGTTGTAGACCTCGACGGTCGACTGCAGTGCGCCGGCGGGCAAACCCATGTCCGATTCGAGTTCCTCGACGGTCTCCGCCGCCCACTTCGGTTGGACGCGCAGGAACGGCGTGGCCGTGGTGGCGGCCGCCCCCTCCTCGTAGGACGCCTCGTCGATGATGAGGAACGCCTGGTTGTCCTGGTGGAACAGGGTCATCTGGCCGATCCGCCCGGAGTACGTGTCCTCCGGCACGTAGCGCTGCCCCCGGCCGTTGACCAGGATGCCGCGGACGATCAACTGGGGGTCGCAGACGAACGCGACCTCGGTGGCGTCCATGTGGGCGAGATCGGCGCCGAGGGCCTGCGCCATGAGGATCGACCGTCCGTCGTGCTCCTCGATGGCGGCGCCGGGGCGGCCGATGAGCCGCGGCGCGTGGGCCTCGATCATCTTGTCGTTGTAGGCGAAGCTGCCGGTGGCGAGGACGACGCCGCGGCGCGCCCGCACGGCCACCTCCTTGCCGTACTGCTTGGCGACGATCCCGACGACGCGACCGGTGTCGTCCGTGACGAGCGTCTGGACGCGCATGTCGTATTCGGCTCGGACCCCGAGCTTTTCGGCGGTCTCGACGAGCGGCTTCATCAGCATGTAGCCACCGCCCTTCTCGCCGGTCCGCTTGCCGTCCATCTGCGGAACGTGGCCGCGCGGTGCGGGAGTCGCGATCTCGTTGAAGGGTGCCGCGTTCTCGCCGCCGGAGTACATGAGTCCGTCGTCGAACGGGGGCTCCCAGCCGGGTTCGCCCCAGAAGCTCTCCTTGAACGGGACACCACAGTTGACGAGCCAGTTGTAGTGTTCGACGCTGCCCTCGCAGTAGTCGGTGATCTTCTCCTCGTCGGCACCCGGGCCGAGGGCCGCCATCATGAACGTCTTCATGTTCTCGGGCGAGTCGTCGAACCCGCACGCCTTCTGCAACGGCGTGCCTCCGCCGAGGTAGATGAAGCCGCCCGCGAGAGCGGCGGCACCGCCCCAGCCGCTGGTGCGTTCGAGGACCAGGACGTCGGCGCCGGCGCGCGCCGCCTCGATGGAGGCGGACACACCGGCGATGCCGTAACCCGCGACCACGACATCGGCCTCGTAGTCCCACTCGGTGACCGTTGCTGCGGACCGGGGGCGGATCGGTGTGGCGTCGACCATGGGTGGAAGTCCTCTCGGGCGGTCACAGGCGAAGTGTGACGTGGGTTACCCTCAAACTGTAACCTGTTCCAAAACCCGATTCGGTGGATCTCCCGGTCAGTGGGACGCCGCGCTCGGAGGTCGGCGAGCGCCCGGCTATCCGGGCAGGTCCGTCACGCCGGACAGCTCGTAGTGCAGCGTCGACGTGCGTGCCAGCCGGTGCGCGAGATGCACCCCGATCCGCTGCACCACGGGATACTTCTCGTCGATCAGGGCGCCCGCGGCCCGCGCCTCCTCACCGGACAGCAGTCGCGCCGTGGCCTGCGCCGGCGGACCCGTCGGCTTGCCGGACCACGTGCACGGGCGGATCCGGACGTCGGGAAAATTGCGTAGCCGCTTGTTCTTGGACGCCCGTCCCGGGGTCCGGAAGTATGCCCGATCGCCCTGCACGGCGAAGTTGACCGGAGTGTCCACCCACGAGCCGTCGCGTCTGCGCGTCTGCAACTGCACGACCTTCTCCGCGGCGAAGCGCGGCAGCGCCGGTGATCCCTGGTCCGTCATCGCGAAGTCCTGATATTCGGGTGAGTTCCAGCGTACTGCCCTAGTTCGCGAGTGTCCGCACCTCCGCGAGGAACCGGTCGAGGTCGTCGGGGGAGCAGAAGTAGTGCGGCGACGCCCGCACCACGGCGTCCAGTCCGCGGGCGCTCATGTCCAGCAGCGTCGATCCACGCAGGCTGGCCGTGACCGTGACGTTGCGGGCGGCCAGCTGTTTCCGGACGTCGCCGGGATCGAACCCGTCGACGGTGAACGAGACGATTCCGCAGCGGCGGGCGCCGAGGTCGCGCACGGTGACACCGGGGATCGCCGCGAGCCCCGACCGGAGGTGCTCCGCCCCGGCAGCAACGGCCACCGCGACCTCGTCCACCCCGAGGTCGAGGAGATAGTCGGCCGCCACTCCGAGTCCGAGGCGCGCGGCGACGTCGCATTCCCAGAATTCGAACCGGCTGGCGTCGGTGGCGAGCCGGTACGCATCGGCTGCGGTCCACTCCGCGCTGTGCAGGTCGAGGGCGGCCGGCTCGAGCGTCGCGGCCAGTTCCGGCCGGACGTACAGGAAGCCGGTGCCCCGCGGTGCACGAAGCCATTTGCGGCCCGTGGCGGAGAGCGCGTCGACGCCCAGTTCGCCCACGTCGAGCGCGATCTGACCGACCGACTGGCACGCGTCGAGCAGCACGAGCGCGCCGTGCGAATGTGCCAGCTCCGTCACCTCGCGGACGGGGTTGACCAGACCGCCGTTGGTGGGCACGTGCACGAGGGACACGAGACGGACCCGGTCGTCGAGAAGCGTCTCGAGGGCGGCCACGTCGATCTGGCCCGCCGGGTCGCTGGGGATCACGTCGACCGTCGCGCCCACGGACCGGGCCCGTTGCAGGACGGCGATGGCGTTGCTGGCGTACTCGACCTCCGAGATCAGCACTCGGTCACCGGCCCGGAGCGGGACGGCATGGAAGAAGTCGTTCCAGGCGGTGGTGGCACTGTCCACCAGGGCGATGCCGTCGGCGCTCGCCCCGATCAGCCGGCCCAGGGACGACTTGACGGCGGCGAGATCGTCGGCCCGTTCGGCGGCCGCGACGTAGCCGCCCACGTCGGCTTCCCGGCGCAGGTGCGCGAACACGGCGTCCAGGACCGGGGTCGGCGGAAGCGAGGAGCCCGCGCTGTCGAGGAACACCTTGTCGAGGCAGCCCGGGGTGTCCCGTCGCGCCTGCTCGAGGTCGAGCATGTCCGATACCTCCCTTTTCGCGGTGAATGGACTCGAACGTACCTGTGCAGGTTCCTCCAAAAGTATGCCGTTGGGGCGTGCATCGACGGCCGAGGCGCTCTAATGTCGATAACGACGTTCAGGCGGCGCCCGAAGGGGAGGGTCGAATGGCTACTGCAGTTCAGTCCGTCGAGGCAACGTGTTTCACGTCGCGGCCGGCGGCGGAGGCGTACCTGGGTGGTGTGTGTTTCAAACTTGGGCCGCCGCAGCTGATCGGCGCGGAATTGGAGTGGCTGACCGCGCAACTGCCGGAAAACGTGCGCCCCGACCTCGCCGCTCTCGCTGAAGCTCTCGGGCCGCACACTCCCAGAACCATCGATCCCTCTTCTCCTGCTCAGCCCCTTCCCGGTGGCAGCGTCGTCACGGTCGAACCCGGCGGACAGATCGAACTGTCCAGCGCCCCCTATTACTCCGCACGCGAATTGTGCGACTATCTCGCCGCCGATCAGGCGGTTCTCGCGGACCTGTTGTCGTCCCAATCGATCCTCATGTCGTCCGAGGCCGCGGACACCCGCCGGCCCGCGCAGCGTCTCCTCCAATCGCCGCGGTACTGCGCGATGGAATCCCACTTCACCGGCATCGGGCCCTTCGGGAAACTGATGATGTGCAACACCGCCGCAACGCAGATCAGCGTGGACGCCGGGGCCGATCCGGTTGCGGTGGAGAAGCGGTGGCACCTGCTCCATGCCATCGGTCCTGCATTGATCGCGGCCTTCGCGTGTTCGCCGCGGCTCTACGGGGGACCCGACGGGCAATGGGCATCGCAGCGGATGCGAACGTGGCTCGAACTCGATTCGCCGCGCACCACCGGAACCCCGCACATCGCGGACTATGCGGGGTGGGTACTGGACGTGCCGCTGCTGTGCATCCGTAACGACGGAACGGACTGGACTGCGCCCGACGGTGCAACTTTCGCCGACTGGGTCGAGGGCGCGCTGGACGACGTGATCGGACGCCCGATGCCCGCCGACCTCGACTACCATCTCACCACCCTGTTTCCGCCCGTTCGTGCGGCCGGTCATCTCGAGGTGCGCTACCTCGACGCGCAACCGGGTGACCAGTGGCGGGTTCCCATCGCGGCGATCGACGCGCTGCTGTCGGGTCCGGGTGCCATGACCGAGGCGCTCGACGCGGCGCTGCCCACCGCCGAACGCTGGCGGGACGCGGCCGAGTTCGGTCTGGCCGACCTCGAACTGCGCGCTGCGGCAACATCTCTGCTGTCGCTGGCGGCGGCGTACTCGCCCGACCCCGAATTCGTCAGACTGCTCGATGCCGCCGCCGAGCGATGTTGCCGGGGCCAGGCACCGAGCGGGGAACGCTGATGGGTACCCGCGAGAAGATCGAGACGGTGTTGACACGGGCGCGGGAGCGCACCGCCGGGTTGACGGACTGTGTGGACGGGGAAGACCTCGTCGCGCAGCATTCGCCGTTGATGAGCCCGCTCGTGTGGGATCTCGCGCACATCGGCAATCAGGAAGAGTTGTGGCTCGTGCGGGATGTCGGGGGCCGGGAACCGGTCCGCCGCGATATCGACGAGTTGTACGACGCATTCAAACATTCGAGGAACTCCCGGCCGTCCCTGCCGCTGCTGAACCCGGACGAGGCGAGGGAATACATACGAACTGTTCGAGACAAGGCGTGGGACGTGCTCGACCGCAGCACGTTCCGGGGCCGGCCGCTCGAGGAGAACGGATTCGCATTCGGCATGATCGCGCAGCACGAGCAGCAGCACGCCGAAACGATGCTCGCCACCCATCAACTGCGCACCGGTGCAGCAGTACTGGCCGCGGAGAGCGCGCCGCGTGTCGGCGGGGCGATGGACGAGGACGAAGTGGTCATTCCCTCCGGCGAATTCACGATGGGGACGTCGGACGATCCGTGGGCACTCGACAACGAGAGGTCCGCGCACCCCGTGCACGTCCCGGCGTTCGTGATCGACGCCGTCCCCGTCACCAACGGCCGCTACCTCGAGTTCATGGACGACGGTGGTTACGCACGTCCCGAATTGTGGAGTGAGCGGGGATGGGCGCACCGCCTCGAAGCGGGGCTGGACGCTCCCCAGTTCTGGGAGAACGACGGCTGCGGAACGTGGTGGCGACGGCGGTTCGGGGTGACCGAGCCGATCCATCTCCAGGAACCGGTCGTGCACGTCTGCTTCTTCGAGGCCGAGGCGTTCGCGCGCTGGGACGGCAAGAGACTTCCGACCGAAGCCGAATGGGAGAAGGCCGCGCGATGGGACCCGTTCACCGACCGGTCGCGCCGATTCCCCTGGGGTGACGACGAACCCGACGCCTCGCTGGCCAACCTCGGGCAGCACCACCTCGGACCCGCGGTGGTCGGGGCATACCCGTCGGGGGCGTCCCCGCTCGGCGTCCATCAACTGATCGGCGACGTGTGGGAGTGGACGTCGTCGCCCTTCGAGCCCTATCCCGGTTTCTCGGCATTCCCGTACCGCGAGTACTCGGAGGTGTTCTACGGCGGCGACTACCGCGTGCTGCGCGGCGGTTCGTTCGGCACCGATCCGGTGGCATGCCGTGGGACGTTCCGCAACTGGGACCACCCGATCCGCAGGCAGATCTTCTCCGGATTCCGCTGTGCCCGGGACCTTCCGGGAGACGACCGCTGAGATGTGCCGACACCTGGGCTATCTGGGACCGGAACAGTCGGTGGGCGACCTCCTGAGTCGCGGCGAGAACTCGCTACTGCGCCAGTCCTACGCGCCACACGACATGAGGGGTGGCGGAACCATCAACGCCGACGGATTCGGTGTGGGGTGGTGGGGAACGGACGGCTTCTCCCGCTACCGCAGTGCTCAGCCGCTGTGGTCCGACCCCGTCGTGCGAGAGACGTTGCCGAACATCCGCTCCCGCGCGGTGATGGCCGCCGCTCGGTCGGCGACGGTCGGGATGCCCGTGCAGCACACGGCCTGTGCACCGTTCTCCGACGAGACCTGGGCCTTCAGCCACAACGGGGTGGTGCGCGGGTGGCCGGAGTCGCTCGGCGCGCTCGCCGCGGAGCTACCCGTGAGCGATCTGCTGCAACTCGAGGCACCGACCGACTCGGCCGCGTTGTGGCTGCTCCTGCGCCGGGCACTCGGCGAGCAGGACCCCGAGAAGGCGATGAGTGCGCTCGTGCAGGACGTCGTCGCCGCGGCCCCGAACTCGCGATTGAATCTGCTGCTGGGCAACGGCAGCGAACTGTGGGCCACCACCTGGCATCACTCGCTGTCGGCGCTCGTCGACGACGAGCGGGCCATCCTGATGTCCGAACCCTACGACGACAACCCCGCATGGCAATCGATTCCGGACCGGCACTTCGTCAGCGCACGCCCCGGACACCTGATCGTCACCCCGCTCGAGATGGGAGCACGATGACCACCACACCGACACTCGAGGTGTACCTGCAGCCCGAGCAGCTGAAGGCCGCTCTGCGCAAGGACGCCACCGTCGGGCTCACGTCGAACCCGAAATGGCTGCCTCCCAAATACTTCTACGACGCCCGCGGGAGCGAGCTGTTCGAACAGATCACCGCGTTACCTGAATACTTCCCGACGCGTACCGAACGGGAACTGCTCAGACGGTATTCGGGGGAGATCGCCGAGGTCGCGGCGCCGGAGATTCTCGTCGAACTCGGATCCGGGTCGTCGGAGAAGACACGGTTGCTGCTGGGCGCCGGCACGCGGCACGGAAGCCTCCATACGTACGTACCGCAGGACGTGTCGGTGTCCGCGCTCGAGAGCGCGGCGGAGCAGATCGGTGTGGAGTTCCCGAATCTGACCGTGCGCGGCGTCGTCAGCGACTTCACCGAGTCGTTGCACCACCTGCCACGCGGTGGCCGCCGCACGATCGCGTTCCTCGGTGGCACCCTCGGAAACATGGTGCCCGCCGAGCGGGCGGAGTTCCTCTCCGGGATCGCCGACGTCCTCGAGCCGGGGGAGCACCTGCTCCTCGGGGTCGGACTGGTCACCGATCCCGCCGTCCTCGTCCCCGCCTACGACGACGCGGCCGGGGTGACCGCCGAGTTCAACCGTAACGTGCTGCGGGTCCTCAACACACAGCTCGACGCCGATTTCCCGGTGGACGAGTTCCGGCACGTCGCGCTGTGGGACGCCGACAACGAGTGGATCGAGATGCGGCTCGAAGCCGAGCGTGCCATGTCGGTCCGCGTGGGCGAGCTGGATCTGGACGTGGAATTCACCGAGGGTGAGCAGCTGCGGACGGAAATCTCCGCCAAGTTCACCCTCGACGGCATCCGACGGGAGTTGGCGGAGGCGGGATTCGACGTCGACCGCACCTGGACCGATCCCGACGACCGCTTCGCGCTGGTGTGCGCCGCGCGGAACTGACCCATGTGAGTGGCATTGTGTGCCCGCGCACGCGGTGCCACTCACATGCAGCGACAAGGAAAGGGTAAGTATGGCAACGAGGATCAGACGTCTCGGCACGCTCGTCGGCACGTGCGCCGCTGCTGTGGCGTTCACGACTGCGTCCGCCGGCATCGCTTCTGCCGTCCCCGATCCGGTGTCGGTGACGACGACGGCGTTCCAGGTTCCGTTCACCGGTGTCATCGGAGACCCGTTCCCGTTCGCCACGGTGTCGCTGGCCGCGTCCACCGGTGCGAACCCGGGGCCGGGTGTCGTGCGGTTGTCCGCGACGAGCATGTGCCCGGCGTTCACCCCGAACGCGAACTGCACGACGTACGCGTTTGCCACCACGATTCGGTGGCTCAATCTCAGTACCGGCGTGACGGGGACGGCCACCGTGCCGTCGGGCTCCTTCGGGGTGCCTGGACAGGAACCGGTCGTCGACGTGCCGACGGGATCGGGGCATGTGACGGCGACCGTCCTCGGCGCCTCGTCGGGCACGATCGTGCCGGGCCTGGGTTACTTCTTCGTTCCCTGACCGTCGCCGATTTCGCCTCGGACGAACGGGACGCTCGTTGCGTCAGATCGAACGAGCGTCCCGTTCGTCCGGGCGGTGGCAGGTGTCAGGCGCGTCCAGAGTCGTGCTCGGCGATCGCCGGCGCGACGAACTGCTCGAGCATCGTGCGTTCGTCGGCGTCGTCGACGCCCGGAACGGTGAGCAGGGAAACGATGATCCGGACGAGCCACCGTGCCTTCCTTACCGTCTCCTCCCCGGAGAACCCCGCCTGCCCCAGGAAGGCGGTGCCCAGCGACTCGATGACGTCCGACGAGTGCGCGATCTGCGCGGCGAGTCCGGAGTCGCCGAGCTGGAACCAGGCGGCCAGAGTCGGGTCGGCGCGCACCAGCCGGATCGCGGCCAGCATTGCCTCCACGATCACGTCCTTGGGGTCGCCGACCCCGGACACCTCCTCCGCGACCAGCGTGCCGATGCGCCGGGCCTCGCGGTGGACGAACGCCAGCTGCAACGACTGCCTGCTGTCGAAGTAGCGGTACAGCGTGGCACGGGAACATCCGGCCGCCCGGGCGACCTCGGCCATACCGACGGCGGCGATGCCGTTCTCGACGTACAGCTGGGCCGCGACGTCGAGGATTCGCTCGGCGGCGAGGCGGGGGCGTTCGTCCCGCATCCAGTCGGCGGTCATGCTTCACGCACCCGGAACGGGACGCTAGTCGGGCGGCGCACGTAGTTGCCGTCCGCGTAGACGACGGCGTCGATGTCGACGGTGAAGTCGGGGCAGCGGGCCAGCAGTTCCTCGAGCGCGATCCGCGCCTGCATCCGTGCTGCGGCCGCACCCAGGCAGTGGTGGGCCCCGTGGCTGAACGTGAGGATCTGCTTCGGACTGCGACGCACGTCCAGGACCTCGGAATCCGGTCCGAACCGGCGCGGATCGCGGTTCGCGGAGCCGTACAGCAGAAGCACCTTCCGTCCCTCGGGAACGACGGTGCCGTCGATCTCGACGTCGCGGGTCACCGTGCGGGCGAGGCCCTGGACGGGGGCCGTGAGCCGCAGCAATTCCTCGACGGCGTCGCCGATGAGCTCCGGATGTTCGATCAGATCGCGGCGCTGATCCCGGTGCTCGGTGAGCAACTGGACTGCGCCGCCGAGCATCCCGGTGGTGGTGTCGTTGCCGCCGGTGACCATCGTGAACGCGAAACCGAGGATGGAGAGCAGCCCGGTGACGTCGCCGTCGGCTCCCATTCCGCCCGCGACGAGGTGTGAGATCGTGTCGTCTCCGGGGTCGGTGCGCCGCCGCTCGATCAGTCCGGCGAAGTAGCCCATCAGATCGGTGACCGCACCCGTCGCCTGCAGCGTGTCGCCCTGCGCATTCGCCGCGACGATGGCCTCGGTCCAGCCGTCGAACTGCGCTCGGTCTTCTTCGGGGACACCGAGGTAGTGGGCGACGACCATGCTCGGCAACGGCTTGAACAGTTCCTTCACCACATCGCCCTCACCTGCCTCCCGCAGTCGTTCGATGCGCTCCACCACGAACGCCCGGACGTCCGGCTCGACGGCGGTGACCTGCCGTGGGGTGAATCCCTTCGACACGAGGCGGCGGAACGCGGTGTGGTCGGGCGGGTCGAGCATCACCAGCGGCGGATTGTCCTGCAGGCCGATCTTCTCCAGCTCGCCGTATGTCGTGGTGAGGCCGGCTGCGGAGGAGAACGTCTCGGCGTCCCGGGCCGCCGCGTAGATGTCGGCGTGCCGGGACAGCACCCAGTAGTCGTTCCTGGGTGCGCCCTCGGGGACGACGTGATGGACGGGGTCGTGGTCGCGCAGGTCTGCGTACATTTGCCACGGAGCCCGCCACGATTGCCCGGACCTCGGCACGAACGAGACGCTCGACACATGTGCGGTCATGTACCGATAGTGAGACACATTCCACAATGTGTCAATGGTGCGGCTGCGACTTCTCTAGCCGAACAGGGCGAACGCCACGACGGCGAGGATCAGGACGAGTACCGGTGTGAGGATGAGCAGCAACCCGAGCAGTCCAGGATTCTTCACCGGCCGATGGTCGATGGCGCCCTTGCTGAAACTGCTGAACGGCGACGCGTAATACACCGGGGGAGCCGGATGGTACCGGTTGTCGACGGTGATCTGCGCCCTGCCCTGCTCCCAGATCCACGGGACCGAGATCTGGATGTGGTGCACGCCCGGCGGTGCCGGAATTTCGTTGTGTCCCCACCGGAGCGGCACGGGATACCCGTTGATGCGCGCATTGGGGGTCACCAGCATCGGGCCCATCGGCGGTTTCTTCGCGTCGATGACGAGCGCGGTGGGTGAGGAGGCGGGCTGCACGAAGGGCGACAGTATCACCCTGCGGCACCCCGAAACGGGTGGCCTACTAGCCGGCCGCGATCCGGGCCTTCTCCAGCGCCGCGAGGGTGCGGAGCACGGTGGCGCGCTGCTTCTCGAGGTCGCTGATCCGGGCACGCGCGGCCAGTCCGGCGGGCTCACCGATCAGGTTCATCTGGGCATCGATGGCCGAGAGTTGATCGAGCAGTCCAGTGACGCGGGATTCGAGTGCGGCGACGTCGACGGCGTCGGTGCGCACCGGTGCCACCGGCGGCGTGGCGGACGTGCGGGACGTGCTCGGGCGGGTCGACGCGGTGGTCGACGACGTTCCGGAATGGGAGGTGCTGCGCGGCTCCGACACCACACTGGCCGCCCGGGGACGAAGGGCCTTGCGCACGGCGGCCGGGTCCGGGAGTTCCGCGAGCTTCATCTCGTTGAGTTCGCGACGCGCATCGCGGGCGTTGACCCGGTGCTCACGCTCTTCGTCGTCGTCCGACTGCAACGTGCCGCCGAGCGGACGCAGACCGTACATACCCAGGAAGCGGCGGGCCTCGTCGATGACCGATTCCTTCTCGCGGCAAGTGCCACAGCGAGGTTCGTTACGGAACATTTCGACTGCGTTGTCGTCTCCGCACCACACGCACGCCCCCGGCGACCAACGCCGGACGTTTCGAATTGCAGCGATATCGATAGGGCCGGAGAGAGTCTGCGCGTCGATCACGACGAGCCACAGTAGGGGAATTCGAGCGTGCGAGTCACATCGCCGTAAGTACGACCTGCGGTTCTGCGGCCGAGCGTGACGAAGATCATGCCGATGCTCGCAAACTGCTCCGCAAACGCTGTGTGCCACACGTGTTTTCCCGACCGGTAAGTTTCATTCTCCGGCACCGATGACGGTGGTCAGCCAGTCGACGAGCGGCCGCATCGAACGCCAGGCGGTGCGCACTTCGTCAGCGGCGCGGGGAGTTTCGATCCAGTCGGGGGAGAGGTAGCTCCGGCTGGCGGTGAGCGACTTGTGACGCATCAGGTCGAGTCGCGGATGGTCCTCGGCGACGCCGCGGGGACGGGTCTTGAGTGTGTCGCCGCCGATCTCGAATCCCGACGACCGGACCTTCTTCACGAGCCGGACGAGTTCGCGGCCCTTGCGGTCGTCGTCGACGGCGTCACGGAAACGCCCGACCTGGACCGGGGTATGCGAATAGAAGCCGCCCGCGACGAACAGTCCGGCGGCGTCGATCTGCACGTAGTAGCCCACGCCGGGGCGGGTTTCGACGAATCCGCCCTGATGGGTCTTGTAGGGCGTCTTGTCCTTCGAGAACCGGACGTCGCGGTAGGGGCGAAACACCTTGCCTGCGCCGAACTCCGATTCGAGTTCCGCGAGCAGGGCGGTCATGGGTGCGCGCACGGAGTCGTCGTAGACGGATTTGTGCGCGGTCCAGAAGCTCTTGCTGTTGTCGGCCTCCAGGTCCTCGTAGAAGTCGAGAGCAGCGGTGGGGATCCCGGTGAACACAGGGAAAGGCTACGCCTGTGAGTGGTTGACGAGTGTCTGGACTCGTCAACCACTCACGGGTGCGAAGCGCTTAGGCGTTGCCGTTGAACAGCGACGTGACCGAGCCGTTCTCGAAAACTTCCTTGATGGTGCGAGCCAGCAGTGGTGCGATGGACAGCACCGTCAGGGTCGGGAATTTCTTCGACTCGTCGATCGGGAGCGTGTTGGTGACGATGACTTCCTTGGCACCACACGCGGCGAGGCGCTCGGCCGCCGGATCGGACAGGACACCGTGGGTGGCGGCGATGATCACGTCGCCCGCGCCGGCCTCCTTGAGGATCTTCACGGCGCCGGCGATGGTTCCACCGGTGTCGATCATGTCGTCGATCAGGATGCAGGTGTGGCCGTCGACGTCACCGACGACGCGGTTGGACTTCACCTGGTTGGGCACCAGCGGGTCGCGCGTCTTGTGGATGAACGCCAGCGGCGCGCCGCCGAGGGTGTCGGCCCACTTCTCGGCGACCCGGACGCGACCGGAGTCGGGGGAGACGACGGCGATGTTCTCGGTGCCGTAATTGCCGCGGATGTACTCGGCGAGCTGCCCCTGGGCGTGCATGTGGTCGACGGGGCCGTCGAAGAAGCCCTGGATCTGGTCGGTGTGGAGGTCGACCGTGATGATGCGGTCGGCGCCGGCCGTCTTGAGGAGGTCGGCGATCAGGCGAGCCGAGATGGGCTCACGGCCGCGGTGCTTCTTGTCCTGGCGTGCGTAGGGGTAGAACGGCAGGATCGCGGTGATGCGCTTGGCCGATCCGCGCTTGAGCGCGTCGATCATGATCAGCTGTTCCATCACCCACGTGTTCAGCGGGGCCGGGTGGCTCTGCAGCACGAAGGCGTCGGAGCCGCGGACCGACTCCTCGAAACGGACGAAGATCTCGCCGTTCGCGAAGTCACGGGCAGTCTGCGGGGTGACCCGCACGTCGAGTTCCTTCGCTACCTGTTCGGCCAGCTCCGGATGCGCGCGACCAGAAAAAAGCATGAGGTTCTTCTGGTTGTCGATCCAATTCGCGGTCACTGCTCTATGCCATCCTTTAAATCTTGCTTCTCGGTTTCGTGCAGATCTGAACTGTGGTGCGGTCCCGCGGCGGCTGCCGCCTCGGCGGCGGCGGTACCGGGCCGATTTCGTTGCACCCAGCCGTCAATATTGCGCTGCTTCCCGCCGGAGACCGCGAGTGCCCCCGGTGGTACGTCGAAACGCAGCACCGTGCCGGCGCCGGTGTAAGCACCGTCACCGACCTGTACCGGAGCGACGAACATGGTGTCCGATCCGGTCCGGACGTGTGACCCCACCACCGTACGGCTCTTGGTGACGCCGTCGTAATTGACGAACACGCTCGACGCACCGATGTTGCTGTACTCGCCGATCGTGGCGTCGCCCACGTAGGTCAGGTGAGGAACTTTGGAGTGCGCTCCGATGTCGGCGTTCTTCGTCTCGACGAATGCGCCGAGCTTGCCGGACGCACCGAGGACGGTGCCGGGACGCAGGTAGGAGAACGGGCCGACGGTGGCGCCTTCGCCGATCGTCGATTCCGAGCCGTGGGTGCGCACCACGCTGGCGCCTTCGCCGACCGTCACGTCGGTGAGTGTGGTGTCGGGACCGATCACGGCGTCCTCGCCGACGGCGGTGGTGCCGAGCAGCTGCACTCCCGGATGGATGGTGACGTCGCGAGCGAGCGTGACGCCGACGTCGATCCACGTGGTCGTCGGATCGACGACGGTGACGCCGGCCCGCATCCAGTTCTCGACGGTGCGGCGGTTGAGTTCGGCGGCCAGCCTCGACAGCTGGACGCGATCGTTGGCGCCCGCGACCTTCGCGGAGTCGGACAGGTGGGCGGCGAAGACGGGTGCACCGGCCTCGCGGGCGATCTTGACGACGTCGGTCAGGTACAGCTCACCCTGCGCGTTGTTCGCATTGAGCTGCCCGAGCGCGGAGCGGAGGAACTCGGCGTCGAACGCGTACACACCCGCATTGACCTCGGTGATGGCCGACTGCTCTTCTGTGGCGTCGGCCTCTTCCACGATCTCGGCGATCTCACCGTCGTGGGGCAGTCTGACGATCCGCCCGTAGCCCGTGGGCTCCGGGGCGGTGAACGTCAGTACCGTGACCGCCGCGGGCGTGGGCTCGCTGCGGTGCTCGTCGACGAGAGCGTGCAGGGTGCGGCCGTCGAGCAGCGGGACGTCCGCGGCGGTGACCAGCACGGTCCCGCGGAAATCGGCGGGCAGAGCGGACAGGCCGCATTCGACGGCGTGCCCGGTGCCGTTCTGCTCTTCCTGGACGGCGATTGCAATCGGACGGCCCAGTTCGGCCTCGAGGGCAGTGACGGCGGCTCCGACGCGTTCCTTGTCGTGCCCGACGACGGTGACGAGGTGTGCCGGATCGACCTCCGCGGCGGCGTGCAGGGAATGCGCGAGCATCGTGCGTCCGCCCAGGGTGTGCAACACCTTGGGGGTCTTCGACCGCATCCGAGTTCCCGCGCCGGCGGCGAGGACGACCACGGCGGTCTGCACTGGCATGAAGCTCCCTCTGGATCGTTCCGCTCTTGCTGTTCTCGACAGCTCCGCCTGCAGGAATTAGCTCCGCAGGCTCCGCTCCGCCGCCAGGACTCGAACCTGAACTATCTGAACCAAAATCAGAGGTGCTGCCATTACACTACGGCGGATTGCCACACACACGGGGTGTCACGCCCGTTTGCGCGAGAGAATCCTCGCATGCCGACCCGCCGCCCGTCGAACCGCTGCGGAAATTTGTCTCGAACGTCCCGATAGAGTGGGTGCTACCTGCAGTGTTTCGACGCTGCCCGCGGCACTTCGTCGTCGCGAGTGTCAGGAAAGGATGGTGCCTCGGTGCCCCGACCCACGGACGTGGACGCGACCCCCGAGAGGGTGGTCCGCACCCGGATGACCGGTACGCAACGCCGGGAGCAGTTGATCGAGATCGGTCGCGCCCTGTTCGCCGAGCGAGGCTATGAGGCGACGTCGATCGAGGAGATCGCACAGCGGGCGCACGTCTCCAAGCCTGTCGTCTACGAACACTTCGGCGGCAAGGAGGGCCTCTATGCCGTGGTCGTGGATCGGGAGATGTCGCGGCTGCTGGAGATGGTGACGTCCTCGCTGAAGCAGAACCGCTCCCGGGTCCGGGTCGAGCGGGTGGCGCTGGCGCTGCTGACCTATGTGGAGGAGCACACCGACGGATTCCGCATCCTCGTCCGCGACTCTCCGGTGGCGGCACCGGACGGCACGTACTCGAGCCTGCTCAACGAGGCCATCGGTCAGGTCGGGCACATCCTCGCCGGCGATTTTTCGCGGCGTGGCTTCAATCCGGATCTGGCCCTGCTGTACGCGCAGGCACTGGTCGGAATGGTGTCCACCACCGCGACTTGGTGGCTGGACGAGCGGACACCGCCGAAGGAAGTCGTCGCCGCGCATCTGGTCAACCTGTGCTGGAACGGGTTGACCAATCTCGAGGCGGATCCGCAGCTGGGCACGGATCGGCCCCGCACGACACCTCAGTGAACGTGTTCTCGTTCTCCGACTCGCGGTTCAACTTCGCCAGGGCTGCGCCTGTCAAGTGCTAGGGTTCGCTGGAGTTTGCGCGCCCCGTCGGGGGGGTTGTTCGGGAGGCAGTCGATGGCGAGACAGGTTCGAGCAGAGGTAACTCGGGCGTCGGTCCTGATGGCGGCGGCCGACGTATTCTTACGCCTCGGGTACGCCAACGCGGGTCTCAACGAGATCATCGAGCAGTCCGGTGTGACCAAAGGTGCGTTGTACTTCCACTTCAGTTCCAAGGAAGACCTGGCCCGCGGTGTCATCGACGAGGGACAGATCCGGCTCACCGCCGGAATGACGTCCGTCAGTGACGGGCCGACGCCGGAGCTGGAAGCGCTCGTCGCCCTGTCCTATGTGGCGATCGAGGCAGCGAGTTCCGATCCGATTGTCGCGGCGATGTTGCGACTGCAGCACGAGATCGGTGACTACCAGGGGACGCACGGCAACGTGGTGGCCTCGTGGCAGCAGGGTTTCGAACGACTTGTCGCGCGAGCGGTCGAGGAGGGCGACATTCTCGCGGAGGACGACGTCTCCACGGGAACGCTGTCCACCTTTCTGCTCGGGTCGTTGCTGGGAGCGCATGTGGTCGCGACCGCGACCGGCGCCTTCGACGATCTTCCGCGCCGCATGGAGCGGGTCTGGTACTTCATTCTTCCCGGGCTTGTCGAGCCGTCGAAGCTCGTGTACTTCCGGCAGTTCGCCTCGCGCCGCCTGCTGCGCTGAGCGATCCTTGCGGCTGCACGATCAGTCCGATGTATCGATCCGGCGGGGTGCCGCATAACGGCGCAGGGCGGGGGCGACAGGGCGTCCGCGGAGGAATCCTGTCACGCTGCCGGATTCGATTGCTCTACTGTAGATTTCGAGTGCGCGATGGACTACTTCCAGAGTGAGATCGACGTCGGCCGTGCGGTGCGCGGCAGACGTGACAAACGATTGGCACAGAACGCCACCTGACAACAGTTCTTGTAGGAAGAGCGTCCGGAATTCCTGTGATGGCTGACGGTTCAGGTCACGCGTGACGAAAATCAGGCATGAAGGCCGGCCGATCACCTGGACGTAGTCCGCAATCCCCATATCTGCAGCGGCTGCGCTGACTCCCTCAGCGATACGCCTGCCGGACTGCTCCATGCGCGAAATCGGATCCTCGGTAGCGTAGGCGTGTACGACTGCGCGGAAAGCCGCGAGCGCTCCGCATTCGGGTCCATGTGTGGTGGACAGCAGAAAGACCCGGTCGTGGTCCGTGTTCAGGCCGCCGAACTCCATGTACTCGCGTTTACCCGCGAGGGCTGAAATCGGGAAGCCGTTACCCATCGCTTTACCCCAGCACGACAAGTCGGGTGTGACCGCGTACTCCGTTTGTGCGCCGCCCGGCGACCATCGGAATCCTGTGATCATCTCATCGAAGATGAGAAGGGCTCCGCGCTCGTCGCAGAGTAACCGAACGGCGTCGAGGTATCCGGGTACCGGCTCAGCTGTAGCGGTGGCCGCCTCCATGACGACACAGGCCACCCGGTGTGGATTCTCGTCGAACACCGAGACAAGTGAGTTGAGGTCATTGAATCGGAATCCGCGTGTCTTGGCAGCAACATCGGAGGGCACGCCGCTGTTCATTGCGGTTGTGCCGATGAACCAGTCGTCCACGGAGAAGAACGGTTGATCGCAGACCGCAACCAGCTCTCGTCCCGTCACAGCCCGCGCGAGGCGGACGGCTGCCGTGGTGGCGTCGGACCCGTTCTTGGCAAACTTCACCATGTCTGCGCCGGAAACGAGTTGGAGAAAGTCCTCGGCCGCGTGCAATTCGAGTTCAGTCGGTCGGCTGAAGTTCGTACCGTGGGCGATGGCCTCGCACACGGCGTCGACAACGGGGGGGTATCCGTGTCCCAGTGTCACGGACCGGAGGCCCATGCCGTATTCGACGAAGCTGTTCCCATCCACATCCCACACGCGGGCGCCCTTCCCGCGGACAAGTACGGGCGCCATGAAGTCCGGGTATTGGTCGGGACCGCGCGCATAGGTGTGCGCACCGCCCGGCACAAGTTTGTTCAGCCGTGCCTGCAGCTCGTTCGAGCGAGAAAAGGAGCGACTGACGGTGTCGTCTGTGAGGGGCATGGCGACCTCCATGGCTCGGAGATGCATCGCGACGTAATTGTGCCACCCAGTAGGTCGATTGTTGTGCTGATCGGGAGAAACGGGCCAACCACGTGCTGGACGTGGATCTCGAAGTAGCGGGCGCGGACCGTGGTGTTGAGGAAAGGGTTGCGGTATCGTCGAATCGACCTCTACCTGCCCCTTCGGTCAGGGCTGACATGGTGCCACATGCTCGGGGGTCGGTGACCTCCTCGCGCGAATGAGTGTCCGAAGGGCCGATATGGAGAATCGCGAATCCCGCGCGACGCCGGTCGGCGGATCCAACATCCGTGTCCTCGTGGAAAACGGCGAATACTGGCTGAACAACAAAGGTGACCTGGCGATTCTCAACGTCACGGTGCGCAGGATTACCGAGAGATGGCCCAACGCCGCAATCGGTGTACTCACCGACAGATCGTCACTGTTGAAGGCTTATGAGCCGAACGCGGAGCCGATTCGGTATCAGCGAGGCGGCGATTGGCCGAGAAGGCGCGGTTGGGGTGGATTGGCAGGCCGTTTCGGCCCCGAGGCGGCTGGGCCGTTGCTCAGGGGATGGGAAGCCGCGGCGGCCGCACCCGCGTCTGTCGTGCGGCGGGCACGTCGCGTCGTCCTTCGCGGGGGCGAGGGCGATGGTACGAACGGTGAGTCCGACGCGAGGACAACGAATTCGGAACGGTTGCTACTGAGTCGTGACGGTGGACGGCTGCCGAATGCCATCGACGGCGCATCTTTGGTGCTCGCGATCGGCGGTGGGTACCTTACCGATATCGATCGGTTCCAGACAGAGCGCACACTCGATTTGCTCGAGTACGCAACGAATCATCGAATTCCTACCGCGATGGTCGGGCAGGGGATTGGCCCGATTCACGACCCCGGGGTGCTGGAACACGCCGCCCGGGTGCTTCCCCGGGTCGATTTCATCGCGCTGCGCGAAGGACTACGGGGCCCAGAACTCTTGCACTCCCTCGGTGTTCCGCCCGAACGTGTCGTGGTTACCGGGGACGACGCGGTGGAACTCGGCTATTCGACTCGGCGCAGGGATCTCGGCACGGACATCGGCGTCTGTCTCAGAGTCGCGGAATACTCTCCGGTCGGAGACGAGATGCAGAAGGTGCTGGGGCGCGTCATTCGGGGCGTGGCCACCGAATCCGGTGCCGGACTGGTTCCGCTGATCGTATCCGAGCATGATTCCGAAGACCGTCGCTCGACGATGCCACTCCTCGCCGGGTTCCCCGACGTGGTACCGCCACTAGGTCGTTTTGCGAGTGCGCGATCACTCTCGCGCCGGATCGGGCGATGCCGGATAATCGTCACGGGTGCTTACCACGTCGCAGTCTTCGCCCTGTCGCAAGGAATTCCTGTTGTCGGGCTGTCGACCTCACGGTACTACGACGACAAGTTCGAGGGCCTGGCCGCGATGTTCGACGCCGGACTCGAGTTGGTAAGGCTGGACGGGGAAGACTTCGACGACCGGCTTCGCCGTGCGATGCGCAGCACATGGTTGCGCGCGCCGGAACTGAGGGCTGGATTGCTCAGTCGGGCGGTGAACCAGATCGAAGCGAGCAGAGCTGCGTTCGACCGTGCCGCGCAGCTTGTCAAGGGTGACATCACGACGCGGTCGAATTCGAATCCCGGGCCGACTTGGCCGCCCACATCGTCGACGTGATTGCCCACAGGTCGTGATCTTTGCGTCGACCGCCGACGTCGAGGTAACTGGCCATCGTGCCCTCTCGCTGCATCCCGGCCTGTTGTACGAGCCGGGTGGCCTGTCGGTTGTCGACGCAGACGGGAGCGGTGACCCGGCGCAATCCGAGTATGTCGAATACGTACTCTGCGAGGAGGTTCGCAGCTGCCAGCGCGATTCCCTGTCCGGTGAGCGAAGAATCGATCCACACGCCGACTTCTGCGCTCTTTGCTCCCCAGTCGATGTGCTCCATGTTGAACTGACCGGCGAATCGGCCTTCGACCTCGATTACCAGCGGCAGTGCCCGGCCTGCGCGGGCCTCCTTACGCATGTGTAGAAATTCGTCTACCCAGGCCCCCTCGGTGTGGCGCCGAGACCAGGATTTCGGGGACGACACCCAGAACGGTTCGATCAAGTGTTGATCCCGTAGCCGTAGGGTTTGCCACGCCGAGGCATCCGAAAGCCTGGGCGAGCGAAGAGCAACGCGATGCTCGGCCGACGTCACAGGGCCCAACCGGATTCCAGCGCTGGGTACATGGTGGGATCCGATCCGATGCCGGAAGGGCCTCGAATAGAGCTTGCCAGCCGCGACGAGAACCACCAATGATCGTGGAGGCTTCATGCTTTCACCTCTGGCCAGCAAGCCTGACTGAAGCAGTCGATCTGCCACGCCAGACGACGACGGTGGAGAGCTTGGAGTAAGCCTACCCGAACCGAGGTCCCGAAAACATGGGGGAAGGCAGATCATGCGAACCTGGATAAAGGTACCGCTACCTGCATGAATGCGATTTTTCGCTGAAATCGGGCTGGTATTGTAGGCGGTGTTGGTCGACGGGTCGCCGGCGCAGATCGGAAAGAAGGTGTGTAGCGTGATTTCCTCCGCCGCAAGCATCGTCCAACGGGGTGCTCGATGATCACTCCCCGCGTCGCGCTCGTTCACGAGCGATTTACGGAAGTCGCCGGTTCGGAGCACGTTGTCGAACAGTTGTCGGCACAATGGCCTGATGCGCGCGTACTTGTTCCGGTCGCGCGTCCGCAAGGGATTCCGTCGGGACTGCGGACGGTGCCGGAGACCACTTGGCTCAATCAGTTGTACCGACTCGGTGGCGAACGCTCCTATGCGCCGTTGCTGCCGTTGATGCCGAATGCCTTCCGGCGAATGGATATCGGAGACGCTGCTGCAGTGATCATCAGTCATCACGCATTTGCGACCCAGGCCGTGTTCTCGACATCCGCCGCCACAATCGCGTATGTGCACAGCCCGGCGCGCTGGGCGTGGGACGCATCGCTCCGTGAGGGTGAAGCAGGCGGGAGAGCCGGCGCTGCCGCATTGAGGATGCTCGCGTCGACAGCTCGACGTGCCGAGCTCGCTGCAGCTCCGCTGTTGACTGAACTAGTCGCGAATTCGACTACTGTCGCACAGCGCATCAGGCAGTGGTGGGGCCGCGATGCGGTCGTGGTTCATCCGCCTGTCGACACCGATGCATTCACGCCCGACCCCGGTACCCGCAGGGAGGACTTCTTCCTGGTCGCAGGGCGTCTTGTGCCTTACAAGAGGCCCGATTTGGCAATTCTCGCCGCGAACACCGCCGGGGTGCCCCTCGTGGTTACGGGGGACGGCCGCAGCCTCGAATATTGCCGCAGCATAGCGGGGCCCACAGTTGTCTTCCTCGGGCACGTATCGCATGCGCAGCTGTTGAATCTGCTGCGCCGGACTCGTGCGCTGCTCATGCCCGGTGTAGAGGATTTCGGAATAGTCCCGGTGGAAGCCATGGCCTGCGGCACGCCGGTGATTGCGCTCGGCAGAGGTGGTGCACTCGACAGCGTGGTGCCGCATGTGACGGGCCAATTCGTCTCCGGCGTTCTCGACGAAGAGATAGTGGCTGGTTTCGTGAACTCGATACACGCGTTCGACGGCTCGATCTATGACGCGGCTGCAATCCGTCGACACGCCGAGCTGTTTTCTCATAGCATCTTTCGGCGCAGAATGCAGGCAGTTGTCGATGGCGTGCTGGCGTCGTGACCGAGTTACACGGTGATGGGTATTTCAACACCCTCGATCGGTTAAGGCATTGAGGTACCCGGCGGATTGGCGGATGTACATTCCTGCCCAGAAGAGCAGCCCGGACGGGCTCGGGCTTGCGACCATGGTCAGCTCGCCGTCGAAGCACTTTTCGACTATGTACCTCGCGCGCGAGAGATGGGGCGTGAAGGTCACGACGATGATGTGATGCCACCCTTGCTGGGTGGCGCGGCGCCCTATCTCCTGGGCTTCTCCCTTTGTGGTCCACGGATCGGGCTCGAAGCAACTCACCACGAAGTCGAAGTGGCCATGGCAGTACTTGTCCATCGTCCTGTCGCCACTCCCGACGGAGTTCGAGATGACGAGTTGTGGTGCGTATCCGCGCTCTGCCAATTCGACGCCGATGTCGAAACGCTCGTATGGAGTTCCACCGAGAACCACAATGGCGTCCGCTGTTCTCAATGGGTCGATCTGCGGACGTACGTAGACTGGCCAGCCTGCCGCAGCAATTGCGGTGAGAGCAGAGAAGAGGACGACGAGCGTCCACAGTGCACGCTTGAACCGGGCCGGTGCCTTGGCGGAGTGCGCACATTCAGGTTGTCGGCCCGAGCGTGGTTCGGGGTCGCGAGGCGAGCGGCGCATGTCTAGCCAGTCGGTCGGCGCCTACCGAGCGGTGAGGTCTTCACACTGCCATCGGTCGAGACCGTGAGTCTCCAGTAGTTGTCGCCCGAATCCTTCAGCACGACTCCGCTGTCGGCTCGGTCGACGATCCACTCTCCGGTCGACAGAACCGCGGAAAGTACTGCACCATTGGGGGATTGCGCCTGCAGGAGGTCGGCACTGCCAATGCCTGCGCGAGTAATCACGGTTCCTACGAAGGTAACTCCACTTACCTGCCCGCGACCAGTCACGCTCCACCCTTCAGGGAACGATTTCGGATCGATGTCGGAAGCTGTGCTGGAGAGCAGATTGACGGCGGTGCCGTCCGGACACCCCTCGGAATCGACGCGGACTTCGATTGCCGGCCGCTGGGTATCCGAATCGAACTGGACGTTGGCAAGGTAGGGCTGCCGGCAATACACCAGGTCCATGCACACCGAGCGTGCTGCGACCTTGCAGTTGACCAGGCCGAATTGCGCGGGCCCCCCACGATCGCGATTCCCGATCGACAGGGCGATGTCGGCGCCCTCGAACCAGACATTCGTCAACCACCAATCGTTTGCCGCTCCGTCGATCAACACGTGCTTGTCCGTGGTGTTCGGATCGGTGTCGGATACGAACTCGACGTTGACCATTGACAGCCCGGCACTGTGATCATTTCCCGTCCCCAGCACTCCGACGTAATTGCTCGTGAACTTCGAAGAGGTGACGTAGTTCTGAATGCATCTGGTTGTGAGTCCGATTCCGAAGTTGTTGACATCGCAATTGATGAACGCAGTGCCACCCGTGTTCTGGTCGAGTATGACCCCTCGCTGTTGTGTGAACTCGGGATAGTTGGTACTGACGTGTCCGCCGCGGAGTACGACGGAATCGAACGAGCATCTGAAGCACTCGGACAGGGACACCGCCGCGCCGGTTGCGCCGGTCACGTAGATCCCCAGGCGCTTGAAACTCACCCGGTGCTTTCCTCGAAGTGCGATCAGTGGCCCGTCCCCGGCGTAACCGATGGTTGTGACGTCGCTGCCGTCTCCGATGACAGCGGCGTAGTCGGGCAGGTCGGGCCATGCGGTGACGCGGTAGGCACCGGCGGGCAGGTAGAGAACCAGGGGCCCGTCGCCGACCGCACAAGCGGTGGCGATCGCCGTCGTGTCATCGGCCTTGCCATCGCCGACAGCCCCGAAATCCCGCACGTTGCGCGCGGAGGGGACATCGGAGACATGTGGCGAGGTGAACTCGACAGTCGGTTCCTCGGCCGATGACGAGCACGCGGCAGCCGCCAGCGGTAGTGCTGCTGCGACACCCAGTGAACGAGCCAGCAACCGCCGCCGATTCAGGACATCGTCGGTCACCGGTCCGCCTCGAGTGTGTCTGCCGTTGCATCGAGGACGATCGCGGGTTCCTCCTTCTGCGATTCCGTGTCGGTAATCCGTGTGCGGAGTGGTCCGCTGTTCGGCCTGCGAATCATCTTGCGAAGCCAGTTGACGTGCTTCTTCGATATTGCTACGGCTCCGACCATCCGGGAGCCACCTTGATCGAACGTCGCCAGTGCGCCGAGTACCTGCGGTGACGTGGATCTCCCCATTTCGACGACAGCGACTGTGCCGTCGCAATGCCCGGAGAGCGTAAGTGCGTCGGCGGCAGATCCGACCGGGGCGGCGTCGATGACGACGTAGTCGAAGTCGCTACGGAGTGCGGATACGATTTGCGTGAGGCGCTCGGATGCGAGCAGGTCACTTGTTTGATCGTCGACAGATCCGAGGGCCAGCACGCTGATCCCGGTGTCAGCGCATGTCGACAACTCGTCGATGGGGGACGACGTCGTGCGCAGGAGGTCTGCGAGGCCCGAGTCGGACACGGGAAGATCGTTGGAGATCCCACTTCCCGTGGTATCCGCATCGATCAACACGACCCGCCGACCGCTGTCGGCGAATGCCTTCGCAAGTATGACCGAGACATCCGGTTGTGAACGTGCCGACAGACTTGTGAGCATCACTGTCATCCCATTGTCGCCACCTCCCGCCTGGATCAATCGAGTGCGCAGTCGGCGAGCCTCCCCGACAGCACCGGGTTCCCCGATATCGAGAATGGCGAGAACGGGGACCGGCAGAATTTCACCGAGTTCATGCGATGTCCGGATCGTGCGGTCCATGCGGTCTTTCACGAGTGCCGCCAAACAGCCGAGCACCAATCCGGCGAGAAGGCCGATACCGAGCAGCCGCCGCGAGTTGGGTCCATTGATCGCGGTGGGATCTGTGGCCGGATCGACGACCGAAACCCTCGCAGCAGGAGCCGCGTCGGTCTGGATGGTCTCCAATTCGTCTATCAGCCTTCGGAACTGAGAGACCACGGCGTCGGTCAACATGACGGCACCCTCGGCTGTCGAATCGGTGACCGTGACGTCCAGCAGCGCGGTGGCCGGGGGGAATGAGGCGGTGATCTTGCCCTGCAGCTCGCCGGCAGACATCGGCAAACCGAGTTGGTCGACGACACGTTGAGCGACGTTGGAACTCGCGGCGAGGTTTACATATGACGTCACTCGCTGCTGGGCGGCAAGACCACCCTGGTATACGTCGTTCACCGACGTTCCGGTTGCCATCGTCACGTACAGTCGGCTGGTCGACTGATATGTGGTCGGTTGCATGGAGCTGTAGCCGGCGGCGCCCGCCACACAGAGAAGCGTGATCGCCGAGATGAGAATCCAGCGGCGGCGAGCAATGTGCCAATAGTCGATCAATCGCATGTCCTTCAACCTTTCGACAGCGCCGCGCCGACGAGTGCAATTTCCCCTTGCGGCGGTTCCTGCGGTTTCTGTTTCGAAGACCATTCAGTGCGTCTTCGGTGTTTTCCGACGAGCAGGTAGACAATCCAGACCAGAATGGCCACCTGAAGTGACTTTCCGAGGAGTTCCATGCTGCCCAGAATTCCCCGATCGAAGAAGGCTGGAGCTGCACGCGTTCTCCGTGGCCCGACCGTGAACGGCGGGGTGATCGCCGACTGCGCGGGCATGCCGATCGGCGAGAGGGACGTACCGCTCCAATTTTTCGACCGCGCCGCGCCGACGAGTGTGTGTGGCGGTTCCTGCGGTTTCTGTTTCGAAGACCCTTCACTTCGTCTTCGGTATTCTCCGACGAGCAGGTAGACAATCCAGACCAGAATGGCCACCTGAAGTGACTTTCCGAGGAGTTCCGTGCTGCCCAGAATTCCCCGCTCGAAGAAGACGGGAACCTCGATCAGCATGAGACCCATAGAGATCGGGATGATGTTCCGTGAATGCAACGCACGCACTCCCGCCAGCACCAACGCGAAGGTGAAGACGACGCCGACGGCGACCCCGGGATACCCGCCGAGTACGAAACCCTCGTTGATGTTTCCCTCGGCCAGTGAGACGGACACCCTCGTCATGTCGACAGACGACCCGCGGACTTCGATTGCCCACGCGGTCCCGGACTGGAACTTCGAGGTCCCGAGAAGCTGTTCCGGCACCATGCTGATGAGCGCATGGTGTGTGACGTCCGACAGGTTGAGCCAAGGCCGTCCGCCCAGGTAGTAGCTGTCCGTCGCGGCCTCGAGCAGATCGAACCTGCGCAGGATGCTGAGGAAAGGCTGCATGGCTGCCGGATAGCTCGCATCAAGAATCTCGGACTGTGCTTTCGCGAGAGCGGATGCCTTGATGGCCTGCAGCCAGCCGAACGCGGCTATTCCCAGAACCGAGATCACCGCGATCGCGGCGACCTTGATCCTGGACCATCCGGTGAGTGCGAAGCGGACTGCAATCGCCAGCGCGGCGCCCATGATCGGTGTCTTCGATTCGATTGCGACAGTCCACATCAACTCCATGACAGTCAGCGCACCGATAACCGCAATGGTGGCCCTGCGATTGACCGGTCGGTAGAAGACGATCAGCCCGAGGGCGCCGATAACCGCCATCAGCGTCACGAAGCTGAGTATCGGGTTCGGGCTTTGTGTTTGTCCGGCAGAGGCGGTGGAACCTGTTGCGTACGATACAACTCGCCCGAGCACGCCGATCGCATAGATGGTCCAGAGTGTAGGAATCAGATTCGCGTCAACAGCGGAACGGACTGGAACGCACGCGTCACGGTCCCGCGCTGGGCGATGCCGGATCCAGACCGCATACGCCACAACGATGATCGCGTACACCCACAGCCCGAACACCACGGGTCGCAAGACCATCGCGATCCCATAGTCGTATCCAATCGTGGCCAGTCGCGGATCGGCGATGCTGTCGCCGAACCGTGGTTGCGGCCGCACCAGGAGAAGGACGATCGGACGCGCGACGTAGGACAGGCTCCAGTAGGCCGCCTGCGCGATGAGGAAGACACGTGCGATTCCGTGAACGTATGCAGCGGCGATGACGATTGTCGCCAGTGCTCCTATGACGAGCAATATCTGGAGTTCGGGATTGTTCATATATCGCGTTCCGATTCTCGATTGTCAGCCGATTTCATCGACGATCTCTCGGGCACGATCCACATATCTGTGTCTACCCTCCACGATCCGCCGGAAACCCGACTCGGCAACCTTCTCCGCCTGGCCGGGACTCTTCACGCACCATTCCACGATCTCGTTCAACTCGTTCTCGTTCGAAAACAAGAGACATTCCGCGCCCTCCTCCAGAAGTTCCGCATGTTCGCTTGTCCTTTCACCCACGAAGAGTCCGCCGGAGGCGGGCACTTCGAAACTTCTGCAGGTGTGTGTGTCCCGGTTGTCGGAGTTGAGCAGAACGAGGTTCGCCGTCACGGATGCGACTTCAGAGGCGAAATGTTCTCCGTACACCGGACCCGCGACGTGGGCGTGGGTGACCTGCAACTCCGGTACCCGGCGCCAGCCAGGCCCTCGGACGAGCATCTTCCCGCCGTACTTTCGTGCCAACGAGATCAAGCGATCGCGGCGGTCGGGACGGCAGGCTCCGATGAACCCGACGACGTATTGCCTGGAGTCGCGTCGCGCCGAAAGGTGGTGCCACGCGGGGTCGTACGCGCTGAGAACGAACTTGACGGCGCGCGCACCACGGTCGAGCAACTCCGGAATGTTGTGACGCTTGGTGGTGACGACGAGGTCCCATTCGTTCTCGAGTTCCAGGTAGCCGGGTGAAGTGTTGTAAGGGTTCGACGTGTCGTCGGGGCTGTAGTGAACATGGAATTTCGCCGGGACGCCGAGGAGGCGTCGCTGGTCGAGGAAGACTGCTTTGAATCCGAACACCATGTCGGGCCGGAATTCGGCAGCGATCGCATCGATGCGCGAATGAACAGCTTCGACGCTCCAGGGAGCACGCCGGTGAGTAGCCTTCGCATAAATCCACGGAGGTGACAGCCGCGTCGGAAGTGACACTGACGTCGAGTCGACAACGACGACGTCGTGTCCCGCCTGCCGGAAGCCATTGGCGAGCGATCGAGCGTTGCTTCCGACCCAGTCGTCGCCGACATACAGGATCTTCATAGTCGATTCTCCTTGTGCACCAGCGCGACCTCTGTGACGGTGCCGCCGGCATTGCGCTCGTTCCGTTCGCGACCGGCGAGTTGCCGCATACGGACGATGTACCACAGCGCCACGGAAAACTCGCAGCACAATGTGCCGTAGACGAGGGCCCACACCGATTGGGTCAGTGCAGCGACGAACAATGACGCGGCTGCGACGCACGTTCCGACGGTTGCACCGATCAAGACGCCGCTCGTGTCCTGCTTGACGGGTAAGACCGCGGTGGTGACAAATGACGTCAAGGCGGTCGCGGGAAGTATAAGTACCTCGACCCGCAGGAGCGGAATTGCCTCGGAAAACTCGCTTCCGAAGATGAGGTTGATCAAGGTCGGGGCTGCAATCCACACCGCGACAGTCGCAACTCCGGCCGCGCAGAGACATACGACCAGTGCTTGGGTTGCGCGTCGCCAGAACCGATCGTCGTCACTGTGGCGGGCCATGCGTGGCAGCAGAGCGAAGCCTATGGGGTCGAGCAAGGACTGTATGGCTCGCACGAGTCGGTCTCCGGCAGAATACAGGCCGATGGACACCGCATCGAGCACCGAGGAGTACACCGCTGCTGCGCCCTGGCCGTAACTTGCCACGAGCAAACGTGAGGTGAGGACGGGCGCTCCCATTCGGAGAATGGATATCACCTTGTACGGACGACAAGGGCGGCCGAATTTCTTGAGAGAGTCCCGCCAGGTCAGCGCGACAGTCAGAGTGGACGACACGAGTAAACAGAGGAGTGCGACGGACGGATGGGGTAGGCGTGGGAGTAACGACATCAGGAGCACGAGATATGCGATTCGGCCGATGCCCTGATACGCCATCGAGGCTCCGAATCGACCTTGCCCGATGAGAACCCAGTCTTCCGAAAGGGACCAGAACCCACCGGCGAACAACCCGAGCAAGATCATGTGCAGGTGGATATCGACGCCGACGACCAGGCTGGAGATCAGTGCGGCACCGATGGTCCCGAGGATGGCCGCTCGGATCACCAGGTAGTTTCCGCGGAGCTGATTGATATCTGCGCTGTGGACCATCGCGGCGAGAAACTGGGTGATACCGAGATCGACGAGCAGAGATCCGATGAAGTAGGAAGACATTCCGATCGCGAGTAACCCGAGTCCTTCAGTTCCGAGAACTCGCGCTATCAACGGAAGTGTCACCACCGTGATGACATACTGGCCGTACTTCCCGAAGCTTACGAATGCGATGTCACGTACGACAGTGATGATGTGGATTTCTCTGCGATCGTCAGGCATGTGCTGCTCGCTTACGTTTCGGCGTAGCAGTCACGGTGTCGAGAAACGATGCTATGTCGCGAGCGGACGCGGCTATGCCGAAGTGAGCTGCGCGCCGTCGGCCCGCTGCCGACAGACGTCGACGGAGCTCACGGTCTCCGATCAATGTATTCAGCGCCGTTGTCAGTTGCTTCTGATCACCGCCGTCGACGAGTAGCCCGTTGATCCCTGACTCGACGATCTCGGTTGGGCCACCGGGGCCCGAGGCGATTACCGCGCAGCCCGCGTTCATCCCCTCCACCACGACCTGACCGAACGGTTCCGCGATGACGGAGCAGTGCACCAATATGTCGGCACGCCGCATGTAGGCGTCGGGGTTGTCGACGTGTCCCGTGAAGATGACTGGAAGTTCGAGTTCGTGCGCGAGGCGCTCCAGACGTACACGAAATGCTTCCTCGTCGAAGAGTGTCCCTCCGACGAGATAGACGCGCTCAGGTCGGACAGTCGTCTCGGCTAGCGCGCGCAGCAACACGTCCTGACCTTTCCAGGGCGTCAAGCGTCCGACGGCGACGACAACAGTCTCGGAGGGGCGACGTTGACTTACGTGATCGTCGCGACTGCTCGGTTCGACGCCGGGGTAGGCGACGAGCGCTGCCCTGTGCCAGGCGAACAGCGTACTCATCGTGGATCTACTGTTGGCGATGTACCCTCGGCTGACCACCCAGCCGAGCCCGCGAATGAGGCTCGAGAGGAGACCTCCGAAGTACTCGGCGGATACGCGGTCGTGCACCTGCCAGACGAGTGGGATCCTTGCGCGTCTCGCAGCGACGGCGCCGATGATCAGAGCCTTGGTACTCTCTGCGACAAGAACTGTCGCCCTTGTCGCCCTCGCGGTCGCACCGGCCGACCACCCGATCTTGACGAGTCCGAAGAATCCCACGATGAGTCGGCGCAGGCTCCTGCTGTGGACAGTCATGGCGCGACTGTCGAAAGTGTTTCGAAGGACGATGGTTTCCACACCTGCTTCGCGCATGCGATCGACAATCGGACCGTCCTGCGCACACACCACCGCGACAACGATTCCCCGACACCTGGAGTCATCTGCCCCAGTGTCGCGCAGAGCGACTGCCAACCGAAGTGTGGCCAACTCTGCTCCGGAGGGTGCGGCTGTGTGTGTGATGAACAGGGCCTTCGTCATGAGACCAGTTCCTCGTACATCGAGATGTGCTGCTGCGAGGCGGCGTCCCAGGAGAACGTTTCGGCGTGAGCACGGCACTGTCCGGGCCCGGGAACGTTTCCGTCCAGAGCGCGGACGATCCGGTCTCCGAGCGCATCGGCGTCGCCGGCAGGAACGATCAAGGAAGTGTCGAGTTCCTGTACAGCGTCCGGCAATCCGCCGCACTCGGTCACGATCGGGGCGCGCCCGGAGGCCAGGGATTCGAGCGCGATGAGTCCGAACCCTTCGAGGGCGACGGATGGGACGATGGTTACCGCTGCCTGTCCGTACAACTGAGCCAGTCGTCCGTCAGTGGCGGTGCCCTCGAATGTGATGGCGTCGCAGTAGCCGGACTCGGCAGCTTGAACCCGGAGCGCCGATTCTTCGGTGCCCGTACCGACTATCACGAGTCGGGCGTCGGGATGGGCAGCGATGACTGCTTGCCATGACCGGAGCAGAACATGTATACCCATCCTCCTCTCGAGGCGTCGCACGCAGAGGATCGTGCATGACGCCGAGGGATGATCCGATGGGCGAAATCGGTTGAGATCGACACCAGGAGGAATAACCCTGATCCTGTCTTCTGGCACCTGGTAGTTCGCGACGAGCAGATTGCGGAAGTGCTTGGACAGCACGACGAAGCGATCTGCGCCGGCGTAGCGGAGCCGCTCGATCCAGTACTTCGACCGCGCAACTGTCTCACTGGCCCCGACCATGCGACTTTCGGCCGCCCAGGGCCCGTGAAAGTGAACAACCAGGGGGTGTTTGCCATGCGCGTCGATCGCCGAGCGTCCATAGAGGCAGAAATGTCGGTCGATGACCGCGTCCGGCGGTAGAGCGCTGGCGTCGCGGAAAGCGGTGTACGCGCGGCGCAGCGTCGATGCACCGACCGGGCCCCACGAATGCCCACCCTGCTCGGGCCTACCGAACGCCGCAGCGGAAACGTCGACGCCCGGTCGCTGATTCAGTGTGGAATACAGGTCGGTGAAATATCGGTTCAGTCCACCAGGCCCCGACGTGAACCACTCCGATCCCGTCATGTGGAGTCGCAGAGACCGAGAGTTGTCGATTTGTGGGCTACCCACCGTAAAGTTCATTTCGCGCCGGCTGTCGTTGCTATTGCGCTGTCACGCCGGTCCATTCGGTACCGGACAATTAAACTCTACAGTGCTGCGCACGGCCGCGCGATGTCGTTGCGGGACTTTCGCGATGCTCGTCCCGGCCGAGGTCTCGAGCCGCTCGGCGTGATAGAATTTGAATCAGTCCTGTCCGCCAGGAAGTATTGGTGCACAACGAGGATCATGATTGTCGCTCGCGTCAAAAGTTCGGTGGGAGAATAGCGATGGCTGCTGCCACGGTTTCCGTCTGCGTTCCCGCATATAACGCCGCCTGTACTCTCGAAGAGACGTTGCGATCGATCCTCGACCAGGACGTCGCAGTCGATCTGGTCGTTCTCGACAATGCGAGCAAGGACGCCACTCAATCGATTGCGCAGTCGTTCAGTGACTCACGAGTGCGAGTCTTTCGCAACGACGTCGTTCTGCCGATCGGCGCCAACTGGAACAAGGCAGTCGAATTCTCGAACGGACGATTGGTGAAAGTCGTCTGTGCAGATGACGTCCTGATGCCGGGATCGCTCGAAACTCAGTTGCGTGTAATGGCTGATCCGGCAATAGCTCTCAGCGCCGCCAAGTTCGACGTGATCGACGAGAACGGAGCGTTGCGGGAGTCACGACTGGGGATTCCCGGCTTGGAGGGGCTTCATACTCCGCGCACACTGATGAGGACAATTGTCCGACGAGGGCCGGCCGACTTCGGGCCGACAGCTGCCGCGATGTTCCGACGAGAGCATTTCGATCGTGTGGGCGGATTCCGTGGTGATCTCGTATTCCCCATGGACGTGGATCTTTTTGCGCGGGTAACAGCTTTCGGGATGTTCTTCGGAATGCCCGAGCTCGTGGCTGCGTGGCGCGACTCCACCTTCAACATGTGCAGTCGAACATCGACAGTCAGCAAGCTGTCGGACATGCTTCGCTTCCATCACCGAATTGCCCGTGATTATCCCGAGTTCCTCTGTCGTGCAGATGTTCTAGCCGGAGATATGCGCCTGATGAGAGCGGCCTTTCAGCGACTCGCCGTGCGCTCCCGCACCGTTGTGTCGCGGGGGAACCGGCTGCACGTCGGCTGCTGAGTCAGCCGGGGGTGCCGACCGGTGGGCCCTGCGCCACTTCTGCTACTTGCCTCCGAGCCTCACTACCGCCACTACGGTCATGAGTAGTACCTTGACGTCGAACCACATGCTCCAATTCTCGATGTAGTAGTTGTCGAACCGCGTGCGGTCCCCGATCGACGTGTCGCCGCGCAGACCGTTGACGGCGGCCCATCCCGTTATTCCCGTCGGCACGCGATGGCGCGCTTCATAGTTGGGAACCGTGGCGTGGAACTTGTCGACGAAGTGGGGACGTTCCGGCCTCGGGCCGACGAGTGTCATGTCTCCCCGGATGACATTCCACAGTTGAGGCAACTCGTCGAGCGAAGTCGCCCGCAGGATCCGACCGAGACGCCCGATCCTGGCGTCGTGTGCAATGCACCAGTGGGTAGCGGATTCGTGGTCGCTTGCTGGGCTCATTGTTCGGAACTTGAGAAGTTCGAACACCCGGTCGTCCAAACCGACTCGCTTCTGTCTGAACAAAACCGGTGCCGATCGGTCCGAGAGATACACTGCGAGAGCGATCGCGAGGAATGTCGGGGCCAACGCCACAAGCATTGCCGCGCTGAGGACTCGGCCCATCCATAACTTCACCCGCCACAGGAACGATCGGTGTGCCGCTCGGCGAAACTTCTTCAATGGGACGGTGCCGATGTGTTCCATGTCGCCGGTGACCGCAGTCATCTCCCACAGTCGAGGAACAACGAAGATCTCGCAGTCGATGCGGTCGCACTCACGCAACGCGTGGATGACCGCGCCGTCGACGGCGTGGGGAAAGGCGAGTACTGCCGTGTCGACGTAGTGGGTCGTGAGGTACTCACGCAGGTTTCCCCGCAGCGGGGTGATCGGTACGTTCCCATTGCGCGCGGTCTCCGCTTGTGGGGAGTCGTCGAGTAGTCCGATCAACTGCAGTCCAGACGAGGGCTCCGTGACGATGCTGTCCGCCAGTATCTTCGCGACCGGACCGCCGCCGATGATCACCGTTCGACGACCGCCGCGGAGTTTCCGTCTGAGGAAACGTTCGACCGGATAGGTGGCGTTGCGGGACAGTACGACCGCCAAGAGGGTCACTGCAGCCAGCTTCGCCGCCCCTACCAATGTTCCGTTCGGGGTCAGCACCAGTGCGGTGGCCAATGCCGCCAGCGTGCTTGCTAGTGCGAGCCGGGGCAGGGTGTCGAGTAGTGAGAGCGTCAGGTGGGGTCGGTACGCGCCCGTGAAGGCCAGGACCGCGACGATTATCGCTGCGGACTGTGCGGGACGATCGATCCGTGTCAGTGAACACACGACGGACAGCACGATGAAGTCTGCAGCGAGCGGGAGCAGATAGGCCTGTGCTCGCCTTCTCGCCAGAAGCCGGGTGGGAGCCTGCAGCGAATCCGGAACGGTGTCTGCGGAGTGGCGGACCGTGCGTGTCGTTGGAGGTCGTGGATACGAGGGGCCGATTCGCAATATTCGACGGGTGCTGGTGGTCATGGCTGTACTTCATCTCGGTTGCTGGCGGCTGAACGCGAATCGAGCCGGCCGCCTCGGGTCGTCGGCGTGTCCGCGTACGTCTCACGGTGTCTCGGCGCCAGATGCTCTCGACTCCGAGCGCGGATGAGCGGAGGAGCAGGAACGCGTGGTGTTTCGGATGGAAGGACCCACCGCCCGGACAGTTCCGGATAACGCTGCGACACTTCGGGTAGCAGATCCGGCAGCGTGAGCACGACCTTGTCCGGATGAGCGCGAAGCAATTGCTCAGGCGAGATGATCGGCACATCGGTGCCGGGCATTCGCCGCCCTTGTTTGGCGGTGGATGCGTCGGCGACTGCCGCCACAAGGCCTCGGTCGACGCCCGCGTGGGCGAACAGTGGTACTGCCCGAGATGCGGCGCCGTAGGCGAACACCCGACAGTGCCGCTGCGCCATCGCTGTCAGCCAGTCGCGAAAGGCTGCCGCATTCGTGTCCGCGGCGAGTTGCAAGGATTGGACCGTGACAGGGTTCGTAACACCGGCCATGCGTTCATCGACCAGTATGCGATGAACGCGAGGTGTCGGCGGTGCGCACGGCGAACGGCGTGCGGCCGCCAAGACCGTGCCGCCGTAAAGATCGAATAGCCAGGCGTGTGTGAGGTGTAGTCCTGAGTCGGCCAGCAACCGTCGGAGTGACGTCAAGGAATAGTATGCGAAGTGACCGTGCCGGAGTGCCGTCCACTGCTGGTGCTTCACAATCGCAGTAAGAGAATGAAATTGAATGAGCAGGACGCCGTCGGCGTCGAGTGCCGCTGCCCGCACCGAGAAGGCAGCCCGCTGGTCAGGTTCGTGCATGATCCCGAAACAATCGATGACCACCGAGGCTGTGCGCCGGTCCGTCGCGACACGGAACCCCCGCGCGGTGAGCAGCGGTAACCATGTTCCGCCGTGTGGACTGCCGAACTCGGTAACCGTGTCGCCCGTGAGATACCCGGCATCGGCGACGGCTCGAACAGCTGTGCATGCTTGTGTTCTCAAAGCCTCCGGTTCGACGCCACGTGGTTCCTCCGGCGCCGTGTCGTCGTCGACGAGCTGAGCAAGACCGCACTCGCGACACAACGCCATTGTCAGGCGGTGCGCCGATTCGGCTGGCGTGACCGGACTACCAACTGGAGGGAAGAAGTCGGCCGCGGGCATCGAACCGAGGTCGAGTACTCGATCGAACACTGCGACGCCACAGCCTCGACAGGCCATCATGTCGGAACCTCGGTGCGATGGAATCGGTGGCCGACCCGGCCCTTGTGCGCAAGAATTGCAGCGTGCACGTTGAAACCACCGAATTGACGGACGTCCGGGTGTTCCGGCCGGTGCCCCATCGTGACGACAGAGGCCTCTTCACTCGCACGTTCGAAGCCGGCCAGTTCGATGAACATGTGGGAGCGACTGGAATCCTGGCCGCAGACTTCCTGCAGGATTCGCAGTCCCGGTCGCGGCGTGGTGTGGTTCGCGGCATGCACGGACGGGCGAGTCCAGGTGAGGCGAAGCTGGTCCGGTGCGCCCATGGTGCGATCTACGATGTCCTGGTCGATATTCGCAGGGAGTCGCCGACGTTCGGTAGGAAGCAGGCATTCCGGCTCGACGATGTGGACTTCGCGCATCTCTACGTTCCGCCCGGTTTCCTGCACGGATTCCAGGCACTCACCGAGAGCGCGGATGTGTGTTATCGCATCGATCGTGAGCACGATCCGACGGCAGACATCGCAGTGGCCCACGACGACCCCCGCCTCGCGATATCGTGGCCGCTTCCGGTATCGCTGATCAGCGAACGAGACGCCGCCGCAGGGAGTTGGACGGCGTTGCTCGAACGGCTGTGACCGTTCCTGGCAGTGTCCGTCATTCATGGCCGGCTCCAACTCGCTGGAAACGCAGGGACTCGTCGAGTACACCGGTGCGCTCGAGTTGCTGAAGATGGGCGAGTCGGGTGAAACGCTGCGTGAAGAGCACGTCCGTGAGGCCCCAGCGGGTGTACCGGTCGTACAACTCGGCCGCTCCGTCGACGATGCTCCATCGCGGCACGAAGTCCTCGAATGCCGTGCGGATGGCAGAGAAGTCGACACGGTAGGACCGCGGGTCCGAGCCCGTCTCTCCCGTAATGAGCACTTGTGAGTCGGGAACCGCGGCGGCGGCGGCCTCGGCGATCTGTGCCACCGTCACATTGTTTGTCTCGGTACCGACGTTATAGGCGACGCAGTGGATCCGGTCGACCGGCGCGGTGAGTGCACACGCGAACGCGCTGGCGATGTCTTGCGCATGTACCAGTGGGCGCCACGGCGTGCCGTCCGACAAGACTCGCACCGTGCCCGTCAGCATCGCGGTGCCGACCAGGTTGTTGAGGACGATGTCGGCGCGCAGCCGTGGGGAGAATCCGAAGGCGGTCGCGTTGCGCAGGAAAACCGGAGAGAACCCGGAGTCGGCGAGTGCGGCTACGTCTTCCTCGACACGCACCTTGCTCTCGGCGTATGGCGTGAGCGGACGCAGTGGTGCGGACTCCGTAACCAACTCGATACCGGCCGAACCGTATACGGAGCAGGTCGAGGCATACAGAAATCGCCGCACACCGGCTTCCTTCGCCAGGCGAGCCAGCCGGACGGACGCTCGATGATTGATCTCGTAGGTGATGTCCGGTGCGAGAGACCCCAGCGGGTCGTTCGAGAGCGCTGCAAGGTGAATCACGGCATCGAAGCCGCCCAGATGCTGCTCTGTCACGTCCCGCAGGTCTACATCGAAAGAGGGAGGGTCGGCGGGTGCAGGACCGAGTACGCACCCGGCGAAGAGCCCGGAATCGAGACCCACGACGTCGTGCCCGCGCGTGTGCAATATCGGAACCATGACCGAACCGAGGTATCCCTGGTGGCCGGTAAGGAGCACTCGCATGTCAGGTCCTTCCGAATCGGATGGTTGCCTTTTCGAGGACGAACGCCTCCGCGTGCGGTTGTCTGCTCTGCACACCCCTCAGCCGCGACAGCCCGAGGAAGGAGTCTTCGTCGAACCAGTCGTGGGTGGTTTGGGAGGGGTAATGCTTCAGCAGTATCCGCGCCTTTTCCGTCGCCACAGCGCGGGTGAGCGGGTGGTAGATCGACGTCCGAGGTGTGTCGTTCTCCCACTTGAGGATCTCGTACCCCAGGATCAGATGGTCACGGAACACCGTCGGAACCAGCTCCGCCAGCATTCGGTGGTCCTGGTGTGCATCGGCTCGGTGCGGAGCGAACACCACGTCGGGATGGCAATCGCGCCCGAAGGCCTCGACTGCCTTCTTGATCGGCTCCCAATATGCCGGTGCGTATCCGTCCGGAACGTCGAGAACCGTGAGCTCGAGGTCGGCGTCGGGACACAATGCCGCCAACGCATGACGCTCCTCTATCTCGCGGCGGGCGTCGGCTCCTGCCAGGACGAGCGCCCGGACGCGAAGGCCGGGAGTGCTGGAAGCAAGTGTGAGGAGGGTGCCTCCGAGCCCGATCGCAACGTCGTCACAGTGCGCACCGAGTACAGCCACTTCGTGGAGCCCCAATGTGTCGAGGCTGATCATCATGCGCTGTGTGCGGGCTGCGACGGCTCCCACACCATCCACGGATGGATGCCTTGCGAGTAGTTCGAATCGAGTTCGGCGCGCTCCTTGAAAGTGTCCGCCGGCTTCCAGAACCCCTCATGGCGGTACCCGAACAAACGGCCTTCACCGGCAAGACGTTCACACACATCGGCCACGAGATCGCCGCCAGGGGGAAGGAGATCGAAGATCTCCCGACTGAGGACGAAATATCCGCCGTTCTCCCAGATGGGCAGCCGGCTGACCGGGATGATCTCCTTGACCTCGCCGTTCTCGGCCACGTTGACGCAGTGGAACGAGGACTGGGGCGTGACGACGAGCATGGATGCTGCCGCGCCCGACTCGTGGAACTTTGTGATGACGTCGTCGAGGGGGGCGTCGGTGAGCACGTCTGCATAGTTCGCGAGAAAGTACTCGTCTTCGCCGAGGTGCTGGCGAACGCGTCGCAGACGCTCGCCGATCGCAGACTCCAGACCGGTATCGACGAATGTGATCGACCAGTCGCTGATGTCGGAATTCAGCAGCTCGATCTTGCTCGCACGCAAAACGAAGTCGTTGGATTCCGCCTCGCGGTAGTCGAGGAAATAGTCTTTGATTGCCTCCGCCCCGTACCCGAGGCAGAGAATGAACTCCGTATGGCCGAAATGAGCGTAGTAGTGCATTACATGCCATAGCAGCGGACGTGGTCCGACCATCTGCATGGGTTTGGGGATCACGTCATTGTGGTCGTTGCGCATGCGTAGGCCGTATCCGCCGCAGAACAGGACAACTTTCATGTCGTGAGCCTCCTTGCCACGCTGTCGGGTTGGAATGTCGCTCTGTGCAGGGAGGGGAGCGGATACACGAGCTCTCCGCCCCACTCACTGATGTAGCGCAGTTGTTCGGTCAGCTCTCCCTCGAGGTTCCACGGCAGGGCGAGAACGACATCCGGCCGATCTTTCTCGATCTGTCGGGGATCGAGAATCGGGATCCGGGTGCCCGGCGTGTACCGGCCGTGCTTGTACGGATTGCGGTCGACCGTGTATTCGAGTAGGTCGGGGCGAATTCCGCAGTAGTTCAATAGGGTGTTTCCCTTGCCGGGAGCGCCGTAGCCGACGACGGTCCTGTTCTGGGCCCGGCAGTCGAGAAGGAACCCGAGCAATTCTTGTCGAGCGGCTCTCGCCTGAATTTCGAGCCGGCTGTATCCGTCGACGTTGTGCAGTCCGGCGTCTTCCTCCGCCTTCAATACGTCGGTGACGCTCGGGGTGGGCACTGCGCCGGCAGTGTCGGGACGTGCCCAGATCCGGATCGAGCCGCCATGTGTCTCCAGAAGTTCCACATCGACGACCGAGAGGCCGGCCGTGGCAAGCGCACGCATGGCGGAGAGGAGTGTGTAGTACTGAAAGTGCTCGTGATAGACCGTGTCGAACTGCGCGAGGACGATCAGATTCAGTGCGTGGTGCACCTCGATACTCAGCTGGCCGTCGTCGGCGACGAGGGTACGCAGTGCCCGAGTGAACCCGCGGAGGTCGGGGATGTGCGCATACACGTTGTTCGCAACCACGAGGTCTGCCGGACCGTGCTCGGCGCGGACGTCGGCGGCGAGTTCCTCGTCGAGAAATGCCGTGAGAGTGGGAACACCTCGTTCACGTGCGGCCGCGCCGACGTTGTGCGACGGTTCGATTCCGACGCAGCGGATCCCGGCGTCGACCGCGTGCTGCAGCAGGTAACCGTCATTGCTCGCGACTTCGACGATCAGCGAATTCGCGTCGAGGCCGAGCCGCGACACCGAGGACCGGACGAACTGCCGTGCGTGCTCCACCCATGAATCCGAGTAGGAAGAGTAGTAGGCATAGTCGGTGAAGGTGTCCTCCGGAGAAATCAGGGCCGGAACCTGAAGCAGGAGGCATTCCTCGCAGATGCGCAGGTGCAGCGGATAGTTCGTCTCGGGGGCGTCCAGGCCTTGCTCGGTCAAGAAGAGCTCGCACGGCGGCGTCGCCCCCAGATCCAGGACGCTTCGCAAGCGATCGGAGTCGCACAGTCGGCAGCGCACGGGCAGTCTCCCCTCGTCACCGAGATCTGGAGGTCGCTCTGTGTTAGTTGCGTCACACCCAGGGTCTCGATCCGTCCAATAAACCACACTCGAGGTCGTCTTGCAAGGTTCAAAACCAACTTTGAGTATGTTAAGCACTCAAATACGCGATAGAGTCCCTTTTTGTTTGACAGCTCGTGGGGACTTGATCAATTGAGTGTTTCCGTGGTCGTGGAGGTTTTCGCGGCTAAGGCCGCAGACCGCGGATACTGGACGAGGTATGGTGATATCTCGCCCTCCGAATTTAAGGCGGGCGAGCAATAATTGTCATTGAAAACCCAATGTGCCGATGACATCGGAGGGTGCCCGATGCCGTTCGTCATAGTCGAACGCGAAGAGACACTGGTCGCCGGACTGGCCGTCCGCAGTCCGAAGAGGGCGCTGGGAAAAGCGCGCGACAAGGATCTTGAAAAGACGTGGTCGACCCTTCTCGCGCAGAACGTGGACAAGCCATTGGCGTCTGCCTACGTCGACCACGCTCCCGAGATCAATTCGTACTACACGCAAATCGTGGGCTACGAGTGCACTTCGATCGATCAGGTCGCACGCGGGCACCTGGTATCGCGGATTCCTGCGGGAACCTATGCGAAGTTCTCCTCGGTCGGAACTTTTCCCGACCTCTTCGACGCGCTCTGGGGGCAGATTCGTGATGCGGAGGAATCGCAGCAGATTCAACGGTCCTACACCGGCGACTTCGAGTTCTACCCGCACGCCTTCGGAATCGATTTGTACGTGGCGATAGTGTCACCCGCCACGATGCAGGGGCCGCAATGAGTTTCGAGATCGTCAAGCGTGAGTCCGCCGACTTCGGTGGGCTTGTTCTGCCACGCACGGAGCTCAGTTCGTCGGCGCACTCGACCGACCTGATGAAGTTCACCCGCGAGCGAATCCAGCAACGCGGCACCGCGGAGTTGACCACCGTATATATTGCGGTCCCAGATCTGGGGTGGACCGCCGTGATCGGATATCGGTGTATCGGCCTCGGCAATCTCGAGATCGGTGACGTGCTGGTGCGAGTCCCGGCCGGCTATTTCGCCAAGTTCACACCTGACGGGCGGTCGTCAGACCCGATCGAGGATGTATGGATTCAGGCGGAGCTGGCCGAGAAGGAAGGGCGCATCGAGCGCGCCTATGCAGAGGAGATCGAGGTCTTCCACGCTCCGAGCAACGTCGAGCTGTTCATTTCCCTGACTTAAATGCCTGGTTGGCAATTACCAACCTGAAGTTTGTTTTTGAGCTCGTTTGTGGCATCACAGGTGACAAATCCGGTGTAAACGCGGAAAATAGGTAGCCGCGGGGCTGTGACCGGGTTCGTGTGTCCAGTTCTTGGGGTCTTTACGTAACCCGTGAGTCCCCGGAATTGCCGCACCGACTCCGATGGGAAAGCCCAATGCCTGTTGAACAGCTGTCGCGTCCGCAGATCGACGCACGGTCGACCGATACCTTAATTGACCGAACTCTGAGCGTGTGGGATCCGCGGTCGGAGTGTCGCTTCGTCGTCGCCCGGCCCACCGAGGAGCCTGAGCTCTGGGAAGCATATCTCGAGGGTGCGGTAGCGGGCTATCGCAAGTACGGCGCCGAGAAAGCTCTCGAATACCGCCGGATACAGGGCGGCGACACAACCGCGATCTTCTTCGTCGCCATCGAGCCGAACGGTTCGGTCGCAGCGGGTGTCCGGGTGCAGGGACCGTACCTTTCCGCAGTTCAGGCGCACGCGATCACGGAATGGAGCAACCATCCTGGAGCTCCCGCCGTCCGTCGAATGATCGAAGACCGACTTCCGTTCGGTGTCGTGGAGGCGAAGGGTGCATGGGTGTCGGATACCGCCGCCCGGCGGGGTGAACTCGTCGGCGCACTGGGCCGCATCGCCACCTTCTCGATGGATCTGCTCGACGTCCAGTTCATGCTCGCGACGGCCGCATCCCACGTCCTGGACACGTGGCGAACCACCGGTGGCGTGGTGGCCGACCATATTGCTCCCGTGCCCTATCCGGATGACCGTTACGAGACGCGGCTGATGTGGTGGGATCGGAGTAGGCGCAGGGGCCGCGCCGAAGCAATGCAGCTGTCCCAACTGTTACTCACGACGTCCCGACCGACGCCGTCGGCAGCCATCGCGACGGGGGCGGGAGGAGGCGTCGTTCGGCCGATGCGGAGCGTCTCGTGAACGAAACCCACGATGAGTACACCGCCCTGCTGCTCGACGAGGGCCACTCCGGGGACGCGGCGGTACTCGACCGCCTCCGCCGCGACCCCGCGGTGGTCTTCGTCGATCGGCTCGAGCACCAGAGGGACGCTCTGCGTTCCCTTGTTCCCACGCCGGGGGCCGGCGTGCTGGACGAGTCTCCGGTGTGGGCGTACTACTCGTGGCGTCGGACCGTGGTGCGTCTGCTCGGACGCACGTCGTTTCGGCGACTGCGGCTGGACCGGAATCGGAACAAGATCACCGCGCACGAGCAGGAACGTCTCGAGCATGTGACCGTCGGGATCGTCGGTCTGAGCGTCGGTCACGCGGTCGCGTTGGCGCTCACGCTGGAAGGGGCGTGCGGCGGCCTGCGGCTTGCGGACTTCGACACCCTCGAACTGTCCAATCTGAACCGGGTTCCCGGCACCGTCCTGGACCTCGGGGTGAACAAGGCCGTGGTCGCCGCCCGCCGTATCGCGGAGATCGACCCTTACGTCACTGTGACGTTGTGGGAGGACGGTCTCGACGTCGAGTCGGTGGCCGAATTCCTGGACGGCTTGGACGTGGTGATCGACGAATGTGACTCCCTCGACGTGAAGGTGTCCCTCCGGCGGGAGGCCAGGCGCAGGGGATTGCCGGTGCTGATGGCGACCAGTGACAGGGGTCTGCTGGACGTCGAGCGATTCGACCTCGAACCCGATCGGCCCGTCTTTCACGGACTGATCGGTGACGTCGACGTGGAGTCGCTGGCGGGGCTCGGCTCACGGGACAAGATTCCGCTCGTACTTCGGATTCTCGACGCCGGACAGCTGTCGGCGACGATGGCCGCGTCGTTGGTGGAGGTGGACGAAACCATATCCACGTGGCCTCAGCTCGGGGGTGAGGTGCTGCTCGGCGGGGCGGAGGTTGCGGCGGCGGTGCGGCGCATCGGGCTCGGACAACCGCTCGCGTCGGGTCGGTGCCGCATGGACCTGGACCAGCATCTCGATGCCCTCGCCGATCCGCCGAGACCGCACGACCTGCCGAAGGAGCCCGCGGATCGCGAGGCGGCTGCCGCGGTCTCGCGCGACGCCGTCGACGCCGTCGTGTATGCAGCGGCCCGCGCGCCGTCCGGCGGCAACGTCCAGCCGTGGACGATCGCGGCGGACGACGACGGGCTGACCATCTCCCTGGCCCCGGAGCACTCGACGGCCATGGACGTCGGGTACCGGGGCAGTTATGTCGCGGTCGGGGCCGCCCTGCACAACGCCCGGATCGCCGCGTCGGCCGCCGGACTGCTCGGCACCGTGACGGTCCACGACGGAGATCCGGGACTTCCCGTTGCCACGATGACGTTCGGCAGCGGAAACGACCGGGAACTCACCGACCGCTACGAGCACATGCTCGACCGGACCACCAACCGCATGCCGGGCGTGCCCCGGCCATTGGACGACACGCAGGCGCGGCTTCTCTCGGAGGCGGCATCTCGGGAGGGTGCACGCCTCTGCGTGGTGACCGACAGGGACGACATCGCGACGATCGCCGCCATCCTGGCGGAGTCGGACCGTATCCGATTCCTCACACCGACCCTGCACCGCGAAATGATCGGCGAGTTGCGGTGGCCGCCCCTGGATTCGGTCGAGACCGGCATCGACGTTCGCGCACTGGAACTCGACTCGGCGGAACTGTCGACCCTCGCACTGCTGCGGAGACCCGACGTCATGGAACGGTTGGGCGCACAGGACGGGGGACAGGCGCTGGGTAAGTCAACTGCGGACCGCGTCTCGTCGAGCTCGGCTGTCGCGGTCGTTGCGATTCCGGGCAGCACCCCTCGGGACTACGTGCGCGGCGGTGAGGCGACCGAGAGTGTGTGGATCCACGCCCAGACGCTCGGGCTCGCCGTCCAGCCGATTTCACCGATATTTCTCTACGGTGTGGAAAGTGCGGAACTCGAACAACTCTCACCACGGTATGCGGCACCATTGGAGAGGCTGCGGGAGGAACTGTTCGACGTCGTCGGAGCGAAGGCGGGTGAAGCGCTCGCCATGGTGTTGCGGCTCAGCCATGCGCCAGGCCCGTCGGTTCGGAGTGAGCGCCTCGCCGACCGGGTTCGCAGGCGGATATCGTAAGGACAGGAGGGTCAGTGAACACCGAGAAGCAAACCGAAAAGCTCGAGACCCTGGTGACAACCGTGGCGTCCCGGCTCACGCCTGTCGATGCGGTCTCGTTCAAGCCCGTGGCCACCCGCGTGTTGCAGGATCTCGTGGAGCACTTCGAGGTCGACACCAGCTTCCTCCGGTTCACCGACCACGAGATCGCGGCGACGGTCCTGGTCGCGGAATACCCGCTCCGGCCCTTCATCCCCGACCCCGACCCGCTCGGCGTCGTCTATTTCAAGGACGCCGACTCGACATTCGCGCAGATCGAGCACCAGAAGGAAGTGGCCATCTTCCGGCCGGAGGTGTCCGGTCCGGATTACAACGAGCGGGTTCGCGAGGCGTCCGGGGTGCCGCAGGTGTCGCTCGCGGCCGTTCCGCTGTTGTCCGGTGACACGACGACGGGCACGCTCGGATTCATCAAGTTCGGCGACCGCGACTGGACGCCTCCGGAGGTCGACGTCCTCAAGGCGATCGCCGCCCTGCTCGCCCAGGTCCAGGCGCGCATCGTCGTGGAGGAGCAGTTGCGTTACTCCGCCGACCACGATTCCCTCACCGGACTCAGTAACCGGCGCGCGCTCTACCACCACCTGGACACCCGTCTCGCCGAGTCCGAACCGGGGCCGGTCGCGATCCTGTTCCTCGACCTGGACCGGCTGAAGCCTCTCAACGACTTCTTCGGTCACGGGGCCGGTGACGGGTTCATCTCCACGATCGCGGACCGGCTCCGATCGACCAGCCAGACCGACGACCTCGTCTCCCGGCTGGGCGGCGACGAATTCGTGCTCGTGCTCGGCGGATCGGTGGGCCTGGAGGAGGCGGAGGTGCGGGCGCAGCACATCCGCGACGTCGTGACCGAACGGGTGCGTCTCGGCCGCGAGGTGGTCAGCCGCAGCGTCAGTATCGGCGTCGCGGCCGGAATTCCGGGCAAGGCCACCACCAGTTCGCTCCTCAGCCAGGCCGACCAGGCCGTCATGGTTGCGAAGACCAAGGGCGGCAATGCGATAAGCGTGTTCACCGACGAGATGCAGGAGGAGAGCGAGAAACGCAACGTGATCGAGCTCAGTCTGCGTGCGGCCATCGCGGACGAGTCGCTGTTCCTCGAGTACCAGCCCGAGGTCGACCTGCGGACCGGCCGGATCATCGGCGTGGAGGCCCTGGTGCGGTGGAATCACCCGCTGCTCGGGTTGCTGCAACCGGCGTCGTTCATCGACGTCGCCGAGGCGACGAATGTGGCCGGTGAGCTCGGGCGCTGGGTGATCCGGAAGGCCTGCCGGCAGTGGGCCGACTGGCGGTCGCAGGTGCCCGAGCTGGATTTGGATCTGCGCGTCAACGTCTCGCCGGGGCAGTTGGCCGGTCTGGACTTCCTCGACGTCGTTGCGAGCGCGTTGACGGAATTCGACGTTCGGAAGGGCGCGCTGTGCCTGGAGATCACCGAGAACGCAGTGCTCAGTGATCTGACCTGGACGCGTGAAGCGCTCGAAGGGCTGCACGCGATGGACGTGGAGGTGGCGATCGACGACTTCGGCACCGGGTTCAGCTCGCTCAGCCACCTCAAGGCGCTGCCGGTGGGGACGCTGAAGATCGACAAGGGCTTCGTGATGAATCTGGACACCAACCCCGAGGATCGGGCGATCGTGAAGTCCATCATCGGTCTCGCCGAATCGTTCGGCCTGGAGTTGGTCGCGGAGGGAGTCGAGAACGTCGAGTCGGCCCGGCAACTTGTCGACATGGGATGCCATCGGGCCCAGGGCTTCCTGTTCAGCCGCCCGGTCTCGGCGGAGAAGATCGGCAAGTTGCTGGCGGCCGGAGCCATCGAGGTCGGGCTGTAGCTCGCCCTACCTGCCCGGCGCCGCGGACTTCCGGAGGATCGCTCACACCGGATGTGCTGATTCAGCGCGTCACAAAGACAGGGTTACAGACTCGGAGTATGTTTATGCCCACACCTCAGTACCTCTTGTCTTGAATTGCAAGTGTGCGGTAACTTCTCGAAGGGTTCGCTGGATAGTCGCTGACGACGGCTTCCGGTGCGGAACGTGAGACTGGCGAAGACTGGAGCAGGGGGATCGATGTCTGGTGGTTCTGTCTTGTCGATCCCCGAGTCCCGTATCGGGTGCGACGTGGTGACGGTCGGGCATGTGAGAAGCAGCGTCGAGCGGTTCGGCGACCGCTATCTGACGAGAATCTTCACGCCCCACGAATTGGAAACCTGCGAAGGACCTGCGCGGGCCCAACGGCTGGCCGCCCGGTTCGCGGCCAAGGAGGCCGTGGTCAAGGTGTTGCGACCCGGGGACGTCGCCTTGCCGTGGCAGTCCATCGAGATCCGGCGCGAGAGCTGGGGCGGATGCGGAGTGCGCTTGTCCGGCAACGCGTCGGCCCTCGCCGAGCGGCAGGGGCTCGGCGGATTCGACGTCTCGATCTCGCACGAGGCCGACGTCGCGATCGCGATGGTCACCGCGTTCCGGCTCGGCACCCCACCCCATCACCAAGGAGAACGCCACCCATGAGCGAGCAGACCATCCGCAAGGTTCTCGGCGACCACGCCCGGTTGTCCGCCGATGCCGCGAGCATCGCCGTCGGGGCCGATCTCTACGAACTGGGTTTGACGTCGCACGCGAGCGTCAACGTCATGCTGGCGCTGGAGGATTCGTTCGACATCGAGTTTCCCGATGAGCTGCTGCGCAAGAGCACGTTCGCGAGTGTGGATTCCATTCGGGGCGCACTCGTCGAACTCGGAGTGGCATGAGTATCGCCCTCGCGAGCGGCACCGGGATCGAGTCCGGGCAGTCGTGGGGACCGGCGGCGCGAGCCGAGAGAGTCGTGGCCGAGGTGGCCGCGCGCTGGGCCGTCGACGTCGATCGGGACGCGCGTTTCCCGCAGGAAGCGATCGACGCACTCCGGGACCAGCGGTTGCTCTCGTGTGCCGTTCCCGCGGAACTGGGGGGCGAAGGCGCGACGCTTCACGAACTGTGCACGATCGCCCGGACCCTCGGGCGCCACTGCGCCGCGACGGCGATGGTGTTCGCGATGCACCAGACCCAGATCCTCTCGCTCGTACGGCATCCGGGTGGCGACGGCGTCACCGCCTTCCTGCGTGACGCGGTCGCCGGTCGGTACCTGCTGGCATCGGCGACGACGGAACTGGGCATCGGGGGCGACGTCCGGCGCAGCACGTGCGCGGTGGAGCAGTCCGGCGGGGTGGTGTCGCTGGTCAAGAATGCCCCCGTGATCTCCTACGGCGAGTACGCCGACGCGATCCTCGCCACCGCGCGACGCACCCCCGACAGCCCGCCGAGCGACCAGGTGCTCGTCATCTGCCGCCGTGCCGACGTGACGCTCGAGCGCACCGGTGACTGGAACACGCTGGGACTGCGCGGAACCTGCAGCCCCGGTTTCGTGCTGCGTGCCACCACCAGCCCCGACCTCGTCGTCGCCGATCCCTACGCGGAGATCTCGGCGGCGACGATGCTCCCGGTATCGCACTCGGTGTGGTCGGCCGTGTGGCTCGGCATCGCCGACGCCGCGGTGGAGAAGGCGCGCCGGTACGTGCGAGCGGCAGCGCGTAAGCAGCCGGGCGTGGCCTCGCCCGCGGCGTCGCGTCTCGCCGAGGCGGCCGCTGTGCACCAGCAGTTCTCGGACATCGTGTTCGCGGCGGCCCGCCGGTTCGACGACGCCGATGCGGCACCCGCCGGTTCGCCGGAGGCCGAAGTCGCGGGTGGAGTGGGCTATTCGCTGGCGATGAACAACCTGAAGGTGACGGCGTCGACCCTGGCTGTCGATCTGGTCGGCAGAGCCCTGCTGATCTGCGGGATCGCCGGCTACCGGGAAGACACGGAGTACTCGCTCGGCCGGCACCTGCGCGATGCGCACGGGGCGGCCGTCATGGTCAACAACGATCGAATCATGGCCAACTCGGCGCAGATGGCCACGGCATACCGGGGGACGATATGAGCACGGATACAGCAGTGGAGCGGGAAGAGACGAGCGAACTCGAGCGGGCCCGGCGTGCGTTCCGGGCGGAACTGCTGGACGCCGGACTCCTGGTGGACACGTCCGTCGCCGGCCTCTACGGACGGTCGGGATTGTTCGAGGACATCGTCGACGGCATCGACGCGGTCGTGCGGGCAGCAGGGCCGGGCGCGTCCGCGGCCCGATTCCGGTTTCCTCCGGTGTTCCCCCGCACCAGTTTCGAGCGCACCGACTACATCGCGTCGTTCCCCAATCTGACCGGGGCGATCAACACGTTCACCGGCACCAACGCCGAGCACGCCCAACTGCTCGCGGCGCGAGCCGACGGCGAGAGCTGGGACAAGTGGCTCGAACCGGCCGACACAATGCTGGTGTCGGCGGCGTGCCACCCCGCGTACCCGATGTTCACGGGTGTGTTGCCGGACGGCGGTGCGCTGCTCGACGTGTACGGCTACTGCTTCCGGCACGAGCCGGCGTTCGATCCCGCCCGTATGCAGGCGTTCCGGATGCACGAGTTCGTGCGGATCGGCACGGCGGACCAGGCCGCGACGCACCGTGATTCGTGGATCGAGCGCGGGCTCGAGGTGCTGTCCGACCTGTGGCTGGACGCCACGCCGGTGGTCGCCAACGACCCGTTCTTCGGCAGGGTCGGACGCATGCTCGCCGCCAACCAGCGCGAGGAGAACCTCAAGACCGAGCTCACGGTGCGCCTGTACGGCGATCTCGACGAGGGGACCGCCGTCGTCTCGTGCAACTGCCATCAGGACCACTTCGGTGTCACGTTCGACATCGCCACCGCAGACGGCGGCGTCGCCCACAGTGCGTGCGTGGGATTCGGGATGGAACGCATCGCGCTCGCGATGCTGCGGACCCACGGCATCGACCCGTCACGCTGGCCGAGTGCGGTGAAATCCCGGATGTCGCTGTGACGTCCCGGTTGATCGGCATCTCGCCGGACGGATACGAACCGCACACCATCCACTCCGGCGAGCGGACGTGGACCGAGACCAACTGCTACCTCGACCTGTGGGTGGAGGTACTCCACTCGCTCGGGCTCGATCCGGTGCCCGCCGCCGCGTGCGCGTTCGGGGCCCGGTTCGACGGATCGCAGTGGACATTCCTGAAGTTCAAGCCGGAGGATCTGTTCGCGCTGTACGGGATCGACGTGGGGGAGATGAACGTCTGGCGCCGGGTCCTCGACCACGTCGAGGACAATCTCGCTGCGGGAATGCTGTCGACCGTCGAGGTGGATGCCCACTGGCTCCCGGACACGGTGGGCACCGGTTACCGCGAGAGTCACACCAAGACGACGATCGTCGCGAACTACATCGACCGGGAGGCCGGTGTGCTCGAGTATTTCCACAACAGCGGGTATCACCGGTTGGCCGGGGACGACTTTCGCGGATTGTTCGGGCTCGACGTCGCCGGATCGGCGACCTTCACCCCCTACATGGAGCAGGTCCGGTTCGACGGGGACCCGGGGTACCGGCCGGCGCGCTTCGAGGCGGTACTGCGCCATCATCTCGCCACCCGACCGGACGGGAATCCGGTGCGTGATCTCGGTGAGCGGGTGGTCGCCGACGTGCCCTGGATCCGCGACGCGGGCATCGACACCTTTCACCTGTGGACGTTCGGGGTGTTGCGGCAGTGCGGTGCCACCGCGGAATTGGCCGCCGACGTCTGCGAGTACCTCGAGCGCAACGGGTTCGCGAGGGCGGCGGCGTTCGCGCCGGGCTTCCGGGCGGTGGCGCAGGGCGCGAAGAGCGTGCAGTTCCAGATGGCTCGGGCCGCTCGCGGACGCAGTGTCGACCCGTCGGCTCAACTCGACGGCATGGCCGAGGCGTGGGAACGGTCGGTGGGCGGCGTGGCGCGAGTGGTCGGACGCGAGTAGTGGATCTTCTCACCGGTGCTCGGTGGCGTTGTGTGGCAACGGAACCGGGATCGGTCACCGATCCCTCGGGCCTGGCTTGTGTGCCGGGTCCGTGGTACCACGCGCAGGTGCCGGGCACCGCGGCAGGCGCGATCCGGGCGATCGACGGCGCTGCGGCGGCGCGCGCGGCGAAGACCGATGCGGTGGACTGGTGGTTCGTCACCGACGTGTCCGGCGACGGCCCGGGCCCGTGGCGTCTCGAGTTCGACGGCCTCGCCTCGCATGCGGAGGTGTGGGCCGGTGACGACCTCGTCCTGTCGTCGGAGTCGATGTTCGTGCCGGCCGCGGTCGAACTCGCTCTCCGCCCCGGCGCGGTCACGCTGGCGATCCGCTTTCCGTCGCTCGATGCCGCGCTGTGCCGCCGACGGCCACGCGGACGCTGGCGGTCGTCGCTGGTGAGCGCGCAGGGACTGCGCTGGATTCGCACGAGCCTGCTCGGTCGCGCCCCGGTCTTCGGCGGTGTGCCGGCCCCGGTGGGTCCGTGGCGGGCGGCGCGTCTGCACGACGGCGCCGCCCCTGTCCTGTCGGACCGTCACGTGGTCACCACCGTGGAGGCCGGCGCGGGCGTACTGGACCTCGCCGTGCGCGTGCACCGCTCGGCCGGGCCGGCGCCTGTCGTGCGGCTCGGCGACCTCACCGTGGACGCGACAATCGTGGACTCCGGGTCCGGCGCGCAGGAGGTCCGCGCTCACCTGCGCGTCCCCGACGTCCGGTTGTGGTGGCCGCACACCCACGGCATCCCCGCGACGTATCCGCTGAGCGTCGTCCTGGGGGAGCACGTCGTCGACCTGGGTGCGGTCGGATTCCGCACCGTGTGCGCGGCGCGCGGCGACGGCGGATTCCGGCTGTCGGTCAACGGCGTCGACGTGTACTGCCGCGGTGCCGTCTGGACGCCGGTGGATCCGGTCGGGCTGGGCGGCCGGGATCAGACACGGGCCACCCTCGAGCGGGTGGTCGAGGCCGGCCTGAACATGGTCCGCGTGCCGGGCACGGCGGTGTACGAGGACGCCGCATTCTGGGACGACTGTGCCGAACTCGGTGTCATGGTGTGGCAGGACGCCATGCTGTCGACGTTCGACCCGCCCGACGACCAGCCGTTCCTGGACCTGCTGACCGCGGAGGTCGAGGCGGTGCTGCGGCCGCTGTCCGGGAACCCCGCGCTCACCGTGTTCAGCGGAGGCAGCGAGACCGAACAGCAACCGGCAATGCTCGGACTCGCGGCGCCGCACATGACGGCGGTGCACGACGTGATCCCGGCGGTGGTCGGTACGACGGCGCCGGGGGTGGTGCCGGTGTCGTCGACACCGACCTCGCCGCCGGGCGGCGATGCGCTCGCAACCCACGTGGGGACGGGTATCGCGCACTACTTCGGTGTCGGGGGCTACCGGCTTCCGCCGTCCGACGTCCGCCAGGCCCGGGTGCGGTTCGCCGCCGAATGCCTCGCATTCTCGATCCCCCCGTCGGACGCGGCGATCGAGGCCGAGTTCGGCAGCCTCGCGGCGGCCGGCCACCATCCACGGTGGAAGGCGGCCGTGCCGCGGGACAACGGGGCGTCCTGGGACTTCGAGGACGTCCGCGATCACTACGTGCGGACGCTGTTCGGCGAGGAACCGTCGACGGTCCGCTGGAGCGACCCCGAGCGGTACCTCGCCCTCGGTCGGGCCGCCGTCTGCGAGGTGTTCGCGGCGACTCTCGGTTACTGGCGACGGCCCGATTCGGGATGCGACGGCGCCCTGGTGCTCGCGCTACGCGACCTCGAACCCGGCGCCGGGTGGGGGCTGCTCGACTCCGACGGCAGGCCCAAGGCGCCGTGGTTCGTGATGCGGCGGATGTCGCTGCCGGTCGCCGTCCTCCTCGCCGAGGACGGACTGGACGGACTGCGGATCGACGCGGTCAACGACTCCGACAACACGGTCGTGGGGGAGTTACGGGTGCAAGTGCACACCCGCACGGGTGCCCGGGCGTTCGACGTCACCGAACTGGTGACCCTCGCCGGGCACGCGGCCCGCCAGTGGTCGCTCGACATGGTGCTCGGGCGTTTCACCGACGCGACACACGTCCACCGCTTCGGCCCCCGCGGCTACGAGAGCGTGACCGTCACCCTGTCGAGCGAGGGCGGTGTCGTCGCCGAGTCCGTGCACCTCGTCGGCGGACCTGCACGGGCCCTCGAACGCACCGTCGGCCTGACGGCGGTGGCGCGGCAGGCGGCGCCTGGGGACTGGGTCGTCGACGTCGGAACCGACGGCGCTGCCCAGTACGTCCACCTCGAACTCCGCGGCTTCGAACCGGCGGACTCCTGGTTCCACCTGCCGCCCGGCGGAGCACGGATCGTGCCGGTGCGCAGGACCGGGACAGCGGACGCGGTGACCGGGCACGTGCGGGCGCTGAACTCGGTGGCCGTCGCACCGGTCGTGCAGGTCTGCACCTGATACGGACCCCGGTCCGTCCGTGTGCGATATCGACTAGGCTGGCTCAGTCCGCAACTGGCCGCTCGTCCCGGCCCGAGCTGTTCGCCGGCAGTTCGTCATCACTGCTCAGGAGTGCGTCGTTGTCTTCCCCGCTCATCGCTGCCGAGCCCTCGTCCGACACCCCGCTCGCCGGTCTGGCGAAGATCGCGCTGGGCGACGCCGTCATCGCGCAGGTGACCGAGGCGCTCGGGCGGCATCACCTCGACATCGTCGCGCCCGCACCCGCCCGGCCGTTCGTGGCCGCGGCTCTCGCCGAGCGCACCCATCTGCTGCTGGTCACCGCGACCGGTCGCGAGGCCGACGACCTCACCGCCGAACTGCAGGAGATGATCGGCGACGCCGTGGCGCAGTTCCCGTCGTGGGAGACGCTGCCGCACGAACGGCTGTCGCCGAGCGCCGACACGGTCGGTCGCCGCGTGGAGGTGCTCCGCAGACTCGCGCGCCCGGACGACCGCTCGTACGGGGCTCCGCTCCAGGTCATCGTCACCACTGTCCGTTCGCTGGTGCAACCCATGGCCCCCGGTCTCGGTGAGATCGAACCCGTCACGCTGCGCGTGGGTGTCGAGCACGACTTCGACGGGCTGATCCAGCGGCTCGTCGAAATGGCGTACACGCGCGTCGACATGGTGGGCAAGCGCGGCGAGTTCGCCGTCCGCGGCGGCATCCTGGACCTGTTCTCACCCACCGCGGATCATCCCGTGCGCGTCGAATTCTGGGGCGACGAGGTCACCGAGTTGCGCGCGTTCTCCGTCGCGGATCAGAGGTCGCTGCCCGAACTCGATATCGACGCCGTGATCGCCCCGCCGTGCCGCGAACTGCTGCTCACCGAGGACGTCCGCGACCGCGCCGCGCAGCTCGCGGTCGACAACCAGGCCGACGCCGCGCTCGTCGAGATGCTCGACAAGATGTCGGCCGGCATCCCGGTGGAGGGCATGGAGGCACTGCTGCCCGTGCTGCGGCCGGGGCAACTCCAGTTGCTCACCGACGTGCTGCCCGAGAGCGCACACGTGCTGCTGTGCGATCCGGAGAAGATCCGGACGCGCGCCACCGACCTGGTGCGCACCGGTCAGGAGTTCCTCGAGGCGTCGTGGACGGCGGCCTCGATCGGCGGCGCCGTCCCGCTCGACACCTCGGTGCTGAAGGGCGACGGCATCGACCTCGGCGCCTCCGCCTACCGCTCGCTCAGCCAGGTCCGTAAATCCGCGGAGACCACGGGTCTGCCGTGGTGGACGCTGAGCCCGCTCGCGTCCGGCAACGGCGAGGAACTGGAGCTGGCGGTCACGCCGGCACCGCAGATCCGCGGTTCCGACGACCTGCTGTCGGAACTGTTCGTGAGCCTGCGCGCCCACGTCACCACCGGCGGGCGGGCCGTCATCGTGGTCGCGGGCGCCGGCACAGCGCATCGCGTCCTCGAGCGTCTGCGCGAGGCCGAGGTACCCGCGGCGGAACTCGCGCCCGGTACCGAGCCCCCGCGGGGCCAGGTCGGGGTGCTGCGCGGTTCGCTCCACGACGGCCTGGTCTTCCCCGGCGACGCCTCCACCGCCGGACTCGTCATCGTCACGGAGGCCGATCTCACCGGCAACCGGGTGGCCGCGGTCGGCGACGGCAAGAGGCTGCCGGCGAAGCGCCGCAACCAGGTGGACCCGCTCGCTCTGACCGCCGGGGACATGGTGGTGCACGACCAGCACGGCATCGGACGATTCGTCGAGATGGTCGAACGCACCATCGGCGGCGCGCGGCGCGAGTACCTCGTGATCGAGTACGCCGCCAGCAAGCGCGGACACCCGGGCGACCGTCTGTTCGTTCCCATGGAGTCGCTCGACCAGCTGTCGCGGTACGTCGGCGGCGAGCTGCCCGCGCTGAGCAAGCTCGGCGGTTCCGACTGGGCCAACACCAAACGCAAGGCGCGCAAGGCGGTTCGTGAGATCGCCGGTGAACTCGTCCAGCTGTACGCGGCGCGGCAGGCCGCACCCGGTCATGCGTTCGGCCCGGACACCCCGTGGCAGAAGGAGATGGAGGACGCCTTCGCGTTCACCGAGACCCACGACCAGCTGACGGTCATCAGCGAGGTCAAGGCCGACATGGAGAAGGCGGTCCCGATGGACCGCGTCGTCATCGGCGACGTCGGCTACGGCAAGACCGAGATCGCGGTGCGCGCGGCATTCAAGGCCGTGCAGGACGGCAAGCAGGTGGCGGTCCTGGTGCCGACGACGCTGCTCGCTCAGCAGCACCTGCAGACGTTCACCGAGCGCATGGCGGCGTTCCCGGTGACGGTGCGCGGGCTCTCCCGCTTCACGGATGCGGGGGACTCCAAGGAGATCATCGCCGGCATGGCGGACGGCGAGATCGACGTCGTCGTCGGCACGCACCGGTTGCTGCAGACCGGGATCCGGTGGAAGGACCTGGGCCTCGTCATCGTCGACGAGGAACAGCGCTTCGGTGTGGAACACAAGGAGCACATCAAGGCGCTGCGCACCCACGTGGACGTTCTCACGATGTCGGCCACGCCGATCCCGCGAACGCTGGAGATGAGCATGGCGGGCATCCGCGAGATGTCCACGATCCTCACGCCGCCGGAGGAGCGGCACCCCATCCTCACCTATGTCGGCGCGTACGCCGACAAGCAGGTGGCCGCGGCCATCCGACGGGAACTGCTCCGCGACGGGCAGGTGTTCTACGTCCACAACCGGGTCAGCTCGATCGACAAGTCGGCCCAGCGGATCCGCGACCTCGTCCCCGAGGCGCGGGTCGTGGTGGCGCACGGGCAGATGAACGAGGACACGCTCGAGCGGACCGTGCAGGGCTTCTGGGAACGTGACTACGACGTGCTGGTGTGCACCACCATCATCGAGACGGGTCTCGACATCTCCAACGCCAACACGCTCATCGTCGAACGCGCCGATTCCCTCGGCCTGTCGCAGCTGCACCAGTTGCGCGGTCGCGTCGGGCGTAGCCGGGAACGCGGCTACGCGTACTTCCTGTACCCGCCGGAGAAGCCGCTCACGGAGACGGCCTACGACCGCCTCGCGACCATTTCGCAGAACTCCGACCTCGGTGCCGGCATGGCGGTCGCGATGAAGGACCTCGAGATCCGCGGCGCCGGAAACGTGCTGGGCGCCGAGCAGTCCGGTCACGTCGCGGGTGTCGGGTTCGACCTGTACGTGCGGCTGGTGGGGGAAGCGGTCGAGGCGTTCCGGGCGGCCGCCGACGGCAAGCCGATCACGACGGAGGACGCTCCGAAGGAGGTCCGTATCGACCTGCCCGTCGACGCGCACATCCCTCCCGATTACGTCACCAGCGACCGTCTCCGGCTCGAGGGGTACCGCAAGCTCGCGGCGGCCACCGAACTCGACGGCATCACGGCCGTGGTCGACGAACTCGTCGACCGGTACGGACCGCTCCCCGAGGAGGTCCGCCGACTGGTTTCGGTGGCCAAGCTGCGCCTGCTGGCCCGCGAGTACGGACTCGAGGAAATCGCCGTGGTCGGGACGCAGCTGAAGATCGCGCCGATGGCCCTGCCCGACTCGAAGCAGTTGCGTCTCAAGCGGATCTACCCGAGCGCGCAGTACCGTGCCACCACCGGGATGGTGCAGCTGCCGCTGCCCCGGGCAGGGTCGGGCGGAATAGGCGCGGAGCGGGTGCGGGACGTGGAGTTGCTGCAGTACATTGCCGATTTCGTGCTCGCGCTGGACGGCAAGGCTGCCGGGTCCGTGGTGATGGAGGCCTGACCCGATGACGGTGGTCCTGCTCGATCCGTTGCGGCCCACGACGCTCCCGATGCAGGCCGTCGGGGTGGTCGGTGACGGAGTGGAGTTCACCGACGAGGTACCCGAAGCCGTGCGGACGTTGCTGACCGAAGCACCTGGGGCCGCCGTCCTGGTCAGTACCGATCCCGACCACCCCACTGTGCGCGAGTGGGTGGCGTCGGGGTCCCGGGTCATCGCGGCACCGAAGGTCCCGGGCGACAACCTCGTCGAGGCCGCCGAGGTGATGGATCGACTGTGGAGTTACGGCGGCTGGGAAGTGACGCAGACGCACCGCACCCTGTCGCACTACCTCGTCGAGGAGACGTACGAGGTGCTCGACGCGATCGAGTCGTCCGAACCCGGCGATCTCCGGGAAGAACTCGGAGACCTGCTGCTGCAGGTCCTGTTCCATTCGCGAATCGCGTCGGCGTCGGGCAATTTCGACGTGGACGACGTAGCCGCGACCCTGGTGGCCAAGCTCGTGCACCGCAGCCCCCACCTCGGGGAAGATGTCGTCGGGCCGATCGACATCGCGGAGCAGGAACGGGCATGGGAGATCCGGAAGGCGGCGGAGAAGGCGCGGAGTTCCTGCCTCGACGGCGTCGCGATGAGCCAGCCCGCGGCGTCCCTCGCGGCGAAGGTGATCGCCCGCGCGCGCAAGGCCGGCCTGCCGTCCGAACTCGTGCCCGTCGAGCTCGAGTCCGGTCTGGTAGCTGAGGCGGAGGCCGAGACGAGACTCCGGGCGGCGACGCACGCGTTCATCACCCGGATCCGGGTAGCCGAGAATGCGGCGCGTGCACAGGGGAAGTCCTCGCTCGGAGCAGCGGACTGGACGGGTCACTGGCCGTCGTGAGGGCGGCCGTTCCACGCGATCGTTTCGGTTTGCCGAAATGTAACTGAGTTTTACATCACTTCGGGTTAACGGGTGCGCTCGAAACAAACTTGAGATAGGTTTACCCCTGCAAAGAAGACCTATGGTCGAAAACATTGAAGTTTTCTGAACTGCGGGGGTTCGAACGGTCTCTGCTTCCTTTGCACGCTGCACGTGGTGAGGACATCACTCCAGACAAGGGGTGGTCAGTGCTCGCATGGGACGACTGTGATGCTGCCGGGCGATTCGCCCGACGAGGAGAGACGGACAAATGAGCCTGTACACGCCTGATCGCCTGGAACCCTCCGACGGTACCGACGTCGTGGGCGTCGACCAACGCAATGGCGAAGACAACGGTCGCAACGACGGGGACGGGTCGCAGCGGCCGACGGTCACGGTCGTCGTGCCTGCCATGAACGAAGCCAAGAATCTCCCGCACGTGGCCGCGCGGATGCCGGCCGACATCGACGAGATCGTGTTCGTCGACGGACATTCCGTCGACGACACCGTCGAGGTGGCCAAGAGCCTGTGGCCTGACGCCACGGTCGTGACGCAGAGCCGAAAGGGCAAGGGCAATGCCTTGGCCTGCGGTTTCCTCGCCTCCACGTCGGACATCATCGTGATGATCGACGCCGACGGATCCACCGACCCGGCCGAGATCCCGCTGTTCGTCGGGGCTCTCGTGGCAGGCGCGGACTTTGCGAAGGGAACCCGCTTCGCCGCCGGCGGCGGAAGCTCGGACATCACGTTCAGCAGAAAGCTCGGCAACAAGGCGTTGAACGTCATCGTCAACCTCAAGTTCGGGGCCTCGTTCAGCGATTTGTGCTACGGCTACAACGCATTCTGGCGCCACCACGTCCCGGTGATGGCATTGCCGTCCGTCGATGCGACCGAGGCGCAATGGGGCGACGGCTTCGAGATCGAGACACTCATCAACGTGCGGGTCGCCAACGCGGGCCTGAAGATCACCGAGGTGCCGAGTTTCGAACAGGACCGCATCCACGGCGAGAGCAATCTCAACGCGGTACGTGACGGGCTCCGGGTGCTGCGCACCATCAGGAGCGAACAGCGCGTCTCCGCAGCGGACGTGTTCCCGGCCCCCGTCTCGCGAGGCTGAGCAACCATGACGGTGTCCACACTCGTGTCCTGCTCCGTCGTGATCTGCGCCTACACCACCGAACGGTGGACCGACCTGTGTGCCGCAGTCGACTCGGTGCTCACGCAGAACGTGCCCGTGCTCGAGGTCCTGGTGGTGATCGACCACTCCGAGGAACTGTTCTCGCGTGCCGAACGGCACTTCGTAGAGCAGACCCGGGTGACCGTGCTGCGTAACTCCGGGTCGAGGGGGCTCTCCGGAGCCCGCAACACGGGCGTGCGCGCGGCGCGCGGCGACATGATCGCGTTCCTCGACGACGATGCGCGCGCCGAACCCGACTGGTACCGGGTGTCCGCCGCCCACTACTCCGACCCCGACGTGCTCGGTGTGGGGGGATTCGCGAGTCCCGTCTGGCCCTCGGACCGCCCCGTGTGGATGCCCGCCGAGTTCGACTGGGTGGTCGGCTGCAGCTACGTCGGCCAGCCGACACGTATCGAGCCGGTGCGGAACTTCATCGGCTGCAACATGTCTCTGCGGCGCACGGTGTTCGACGCCGTCAACGGGTTCAGCGACGGGATCGGCCGGGTCGGGACGACGCCGGTCGGGTGCGAGGAGACCGAACTCTGCATCCGGATCCGCGCCCACCAGCCCTCTGCGCAGCTGCTGTTCGACCCCGCGATGAAGGTGGCGCATCGCGTCAGCGACGACCGCACCACGTTCCGCTACTTCCTCTCGCGCTGCTTCCACGAGGGCATGTCGAAAGCGCTGGTCTCCGATCTCGTCGGGGCCGGCGACGCGCTCAGCAGCGAACGGGCGTACACCGCGCGTGTACTCCCGCGAGCCGTCGTCACGGGAATCGCCTCCCCGCGGCACGGCGGACTGGCCCGGGCCGGTGCTGTGGTCGCGGGGCTCACGGCGACCACTGCCGGCTACGTCCGGGGTCTCGTCGGTCTGCGATCGAAGCGGGTGACGGCATGACCGGGACACTCGATCGCCGGATCGACCTCGTGCCCGCTCTCGTGAGTGATCAGGCACCGACGTGGGACGGGGCCGTCTGGGTCGGCGAACTACGCGGACCCGTGCAAGACGACACCGAATACCGGCTGGAGCGAGCCGAGGGGTATCGGCGTGCCCGGCTGCTCGTGCGAGAAGAGCGCACCCTGCTGGGATTCGTCGAGCTGGACATCGAGGACGGCGGACTCGACGCCGCCGCACTGCGGCGCGCATCGGATGGGCTACTGCCGGGAGCGGTGGCCGAAAGCGCCGCCGCCACCGACGCATCCGGCCCTTCCGTTACCGTGGTGGTGTGCACCCGGGACCGGGTAGACAGCCTGAAGGTCGCCCTGGAATCGATCCTGTCGCTCGACCATCCCGACTACGACGTGATCGTGGTCGACAACGCATCCCGCACGGATGCCACGCAGCGGTACGTCACCGAACTCGGCGACCCCCGTGTGCGCGTCGTGGCCGAGCCCCGCCCGGGCCTGTCCCGGGCGCGCAATGCGGGCGTCCGCGCGGCGAACGCGGAGATCGTCGCCTTCACCGACGACGACGTCGTCGTCGACCCGCACTGGCTCACCGAACTCGTCGCCGGATTCGGCGCCGGTAATGCGGTGGCGTGCGTGTGCGGGATCGTCCCGAGCGGGGAGATCCGCACACCCGCGCAGGCGTACTTCGATCAGCGGGTGGGGTGGGCGAGTTGCTGCGTCCCACGGTTGTTCGACCTCGCGCACCCGCCCGTCGACGTGCCGCTCTTCCCGTTCCAGGTCGGCGTCTACGGCACCGGTGCGAATTTCGCGGTCGATCGGCAGGCCGTGTTCGCGCTGGGTGGTTTCGACGAAGCGCTCGGGGCGGGAGCCCCTACCGACGGTGGCGAAGACCTCGACATGTTCTTCCGCGTACTGCACTCCGGGCGGCAGCTGGCGTACCGGCCCGGGGCGGTCGTGTGGCATCGGCACCGGGCGGACAACGAGGCGCTCGCCGTCCAGGCGCGCGGCTACGGACTCGGACTCGGCGCCTGGCTGGCCAAGATCGCCGTCGACCCCCGCACCGCCTGGCTCGCAGCGCGCATCGCCGTGCGGCAGGCGCCGACGTTTCTCCGTCTGTCGCGGAAGATGTCCCGCGTCGCCACCCCTCCGGACAGTCTCGCCGACGACCTTCCCGTGGGGATCGGAGCCACCGAGCTGCGGTCCATCGCGCGTGGTCCGTTCGCCTATCTGATGGCCCGAGTGGAGGGCCGGGCTCCGGCACCGCTGAGGGGGATGACCAATGACGGCCCATCCTGATCTCGCCCGCCGCACCGACGGCACCCGGTTCGCCACCTGGTTCGGACCGGAGGACGCGCCGCTGTTCGGCGTCGTCGATCTTCCCGCGGACGGCCGCTGCCGCGGTGCCGTCGTCCTCTGCCCGCCGATCGGCAAGGAACAGGTCGACGCGTATCGCGGAATGGTGTATCTCGCCCAGCAATTGCGGGCTCGCGGTCTACTGGTGTTGCGGTTCGACTACCGCGGCACCGGTGACTCGCCGGGCGCCCAGGACGATTCCGACGCGGTCGCCGGATGGCTCGACAGCATCCGGAGGGCCGTCGATTTCGTGCGCAGCTGCGGCATCACGGACGTCGGACTGGTCGGCCTCCGGGTCGGCGCCCTGCTCGCCGCACAGGTCGCCGCGACGTGCGGTCCGGTGCGGGCCGTAACCTTGTGGGACCCGGTGGTGCGCGGCCGCGCCTACCTGCGCAAGCAGACCGCGCTCCACCGGATGGTGGTCGGTCCCGAGGGCGCGGACGATCCGCGGATCACCCTCATCGGTGCGGTGCTCGCACCGGCCGCGGCTACAGCACTGTCGGCGATGACTCTGCGAGCGGCCACCCCGCCGCCGGGCGCGAAGGTCCTGATGGCGTTGCGGGAGAGCGAGGTCGATTCCGTCGGGATGCGTGAGGCCGTCGCGTCCTGGAACGCCGAGAACTTCTCGGTTCACGACTACGAATCGTTCCTCGAGCCGCCGGACTTCGTGGTCCGGCTCCCGTTCGGCGACATCGACCGGATCGCCGACTGGATGTCCGCGTCCTTCGGCGACCAGCACACCGGTGCGGCACTCGATCTCCGCACCACCGCCGTCGTGGATCGGACCGTCGACGGAAGGCACGTCGTCGAGACTCTGGGCTTCGCGGGAGCATCCGAACTCTTCACGATCCGAACGTCCGTCGCGGCCGAGCGGGGTGTGACGCCCAACCCTGCGGCACCGACGGTGATCTTCCACGGCACCGCCAACGAGCACCGCGTCGGCCCGGTCCGGCTGTGGGCCGAGACGGCGCGCGAACTCGCTGCCCACGGGATCGTCAGCGTCCGCTTCGATCGTCGCGGCACCGGCGACACCGGCACCGTGCAGCACGGCGAATGCACCACCATCTACACGGACGAATCCCGGGTCGACGCCGTCGACATCATCTCCGTCAGCGGTGCGCAGCCCGAATCGGCTGTGCTCGTGGGCATGTGTTCGGGGGCGTGGAACTCGAGCTACGCCGCCCTCCGGCGTCCCGTCCGGGCGGTGGTCCTCGTCAACATGGCGGACTGGACCATCACCCGTCAGGCGTTCGTGAAGCAGTCGACGATGGGCGCCGACCGGAAATCTCTGAAGGGTGCAGCGCTCGCGCTGCTCCACCGGCACGCGGCGACAGCGAAAAAGTACCTGCGGGTGTGGATGCCGTACCGCGGCTGGTTGTGGCTGGGCCGGGCCGGGTTGCTGCAGGTGCCGGAGGTCATGCTCGCTCCGCTGAACGAGCGTGGCGTGCACACCACCGTTCTGCTTTCACCGATCGACTACGCCGCGTTCGTCGAGAACCAGGGCGAGCGCAGCCTTCGCCGGCTCCGGCGCGCCGGCTGGAACGGCCGCCTGGTGACGTACCCGTCCGGCGATCACTCGCTGTACAGCACCGCCCTGCGGGACAGGGTCCTGCGGGACGTCCTCGCCACCACGCTCGGTGAACTGACCGTGGGCTCTGTCGACGACGCCCGTGACGATTCCCGGCCGGAGTTGGTCGGGTAGCCATGGGATCCCCGACAGCGACGCAGTCGCAACTACGCGCGAAGCACCGTGCCGAGCAGCCACCGCGCTCCGCGGGGCGGAATCTGCAGCTCAACTCGATGGCCCTGATGCTGTCGAGTGTCGTCACCGGTGTACTGGGCCTCGCCTTCTGGGGCGCGGCCGCGCGCTTGTTCCCCGCCGATCAGGTGGGCGTGGCGTCCGCTCTCATCTCGACGGCGATCATGCTGTCGACGCTGTCGAATCTCAGCCTCGGCTCGATGTTCGAGCGCTTCCTGCCCGTGGCGGGCCACCGCGCGGGACCGTTGCTGGTCAAGGGTTTCGCCGCCGTGGCCACGCTGGCCTTCGTGTCGGCCGTCGGGCTCATCGTCCTCGGTCCGCGGGACACGCTGTTCGAGAACAACCTGGAAATCGCGATCTATCCGGTGTTCGTCGTCGTCCTCGCGCTCTTCGCTCTTCAGGACCAGACCGTCTCCGGGCTGGGCGTGGCCCGCTGGGCGGCGTCGAAGAACGTCTTCCACGCACTGGCCAAACTGCTCGCGGTCGTGGTGCTCGCGGCGTCGGGGTCGGCGCTCGCCATCGTCGCGTCCTGGGGGGTCACCGCGGCGCTCGCCGTGGTGGTCGTGTTGACGTCGATGGGCCTGCGCATCCGGTCCGACCCGCGATACCGGCAGGTACCCGCGCTGCCCTCCAACAAGGAACTCGGAGTGTACTTCGGTTCCTCGTACGGCATTTCGGCGCTGGGGGCCATCGCCCCGCTCGTCGTCCCGCTGATCGTCGTCACCCGGGTCGGCACCGCGGCGAACGCGTACTTCGCGGTGACCTGGTCGATCGTCAGCGCCCTCTACATCATGGTGAACCTCATGGTGGGCCCGTTCGTCGCCGAGGCCGCCGCCCATCCGGACAAGATCGTCAGCCTGTCGCGCCGGTTCGTCCGCACCATTGCCGTGGTCGCGGTGGTGGGCGGATTCGGGCTGGCCTTCGTCGCGCCGCCCGCACTCGGATTCATCGGTGACGAATACCGTGTGGAAGGAACGCCTCTGCTCCATCTCGCCGCGGTGTTCGTGCCTCTCACCGTCATCGGCGCCGTCTACGACGGTCTCGCGCGGGTGTACCGCCGGCTGACCCTCGCCGTCGTCACCCAGTGCCTGGCCACGGTGGTCATCATCGTCGGCAGCCTGGTCTTCAGCGCGTCGATCGGGGTCGCGGGTGTGGGCTGGGCGTATCTCGCCGCCGAGACGCTCACCGCCGTGATCCTCGCAGGACCGCTCATCTCCTGGCTCCGCCGACTCCAGAACCGCGCCAAGTGGGAGCGGTGGCTGGCGAAGAAGAGCGTGAACCAGAAACCGATGTGGCAGGTGTCCGATGTCGACGCATAGAGCGAGTTCCCGCGACCTGATGCGCAGCGGGAGCCGGATGATCACCGCGATCGGTCCCGTCCGACTGCCGAGCATCGGCGAGATCCGGGACACGCTGACCCTGCTCGCGCACGCGGGCGGGCGGCACACCCCGATCGGTCTCGTCCCGGCCCCCGGATCACGCCGGTGGGAGCACCGACCGCAGGACTTCCTCGGGCAGGTACGGGAACTCGAACCCTGTACCCGGGAGGAGGTGCCGCAGTTGCTGACCCGGCTGGCACGGTCGGGTGCGTCCGCACACGCGCTGAACGTCGCGGTCGCGGGCGATTTCCTCCTCCTCGACATCTCCCACGGACTCGGCGACGGCAGGCTCGCGCTGTCTCTCGTCCGCGCCGTCGCCGGTGGACGCACCGGGACGCCAGTTCCGGAATGGGCGCGGACACGGGACAGCGCACTGCCGCTCGCACGCGCCCTGACCCGGACCTTCGCGTCGACCCCCACACGTGTCGCGACGCTTCTCGAGTCCCGGCCACCTGCCACACACGGTTCCGGATCGGCCGGGGTGGTCGTGCCGTGGCACCGCGCGCCCACCGCGGTCATCGCGTCCACAGCGTCCGGGACCACCGCAGAACTGCGTCGCTGGCGGGATCGGGAAATGCCCCGGGCGTCGGTGTCGTCGTTGCTGTTCGCGGCCGTCGCGCGGGCGATGCGGAGTCATGGACTGGCTGTCGACGACACGGTCGACGTCCTCTTCGACTGCCGCCGATACCTTCCCGAGGCTGCGACGGTGAACGGCAACTTCGCCGCCCTGGTGCGCTTCTCGCTCTCGGACCCGGGTGATGCCGCCGAGATGAGTGCGGTGATCGCGCAGGCCACGGCGTCGGGCCGGCCGCTCGCCTCGCTCGCACTCAGCACCGCCACGTTCCGCAGGCGGGTGCGTGCCGGCAGTGCGCACGCGCAGGCCACCCACGTTCCTGCGGACCCCCTGGCGCGGCTCGTGTACTCCGACATGGGAGAGGCCGCACTGCTGGCCGACCTCGACTGGACCGACGAGCCCGGCCGGCGTCTCGTCACCGCACTGAGCGAACCGGCCGACCCTGCATCGATCGTCTTCAACTCGGTGCGCCACGGTTCCGAACTGGACGTGTCGGCGTCGCTGCACGACAACGTCTTCGACCCCGAACTCGTCCGCACCGCACTCGCGGACGCACTGTGCGACCCACTGTCTCTACTGTCTCGAAGGATGTTCTGACCATGCCCTCACACGTCCTCGAGACATCGAAGCGGACTCCGCTGTACCTCACCGTTGCCGTCCTGCAGTTGTTCGTCGTCGAATTCCTCGTCGCCGGCACGTGGCGCGGTCACTACAGCTACTCCGCCAACTTCATCAGTGACCTCGGCGTCCCGTTCTGCGGCACGGACGGAAACGCGCCGTGCAGCAAGACATCACTGCTGATGGACGCGTCGTTCGTGGTGACCGGACTCGCCTACATGGTTGCCGCCGTCCTCTGGCACCGTATCGAACGGGTGCTGCCGCCGGCCCCCGTCGTCTTCCTGGTGGTGGCCGGGATCGGCGGAGTAGTGGTCGGTCTCGCGCCGTCGAACACGCACTGGGAACTGCATTCACTCGGCGCCACGCTGTTCCTCATCTTCGGCAGTCTCTTCACACTGACGACGGCACTTACCGTCGGGCCTCGGATATCCGGGCCGGCAACGTACCTCGCCCTCGCACTGGGGGTCCTCGGACTGGTGGGGTACTTCTGCTTCACCTACTCCTGGGACCTCGGTCTCGGCGTGGGTGGTATCGAACGGGTCGCGGCCTACTCGGCGATCCTGGGGTTCGTCGTGTGCGTCCACCTCGTGACGCAACTGCAGTCGGTTCGACATTCGGCCGTCGCCCGGGTCGGAGACAGTGCCGGTGCATAGGCAGCTGAACCGTCCACGCCGAACCCGCGCCGTGTCTGCGGCGACGGTGTTCCTCGCGCTCGTCTGCATCGGCGCCACCGGGTGGTACGCGTCGAGCGATGTCGCGCAGGCATCGAGGAAGGCCGAGTCCGTGCTCATGTTCGAAGATTTCGTCGGGCCCGCCGGAACCGCGCCCGACCCCCGCTACTGGGGACACGCAGTCGGGGGAGGAGGCTGGGGAAACGACGAGGCGCAGGTCTATACGGACGATCCCGTCAATTCCCGGCTCGACGGCGAGGGCAACCTCGTGATCGAAGCCCGTCCCGACGGGTCGGGTTACACGTCCGCCCGGCTTGTCACCCTCGACCGCTTCGCATTCCAGTACGGACGGGCCGAGGCCCGCATCAAGCTGCCGAGCGGACAGGGCCTGCACCCGGCGTTCTGGTTGATGGGCACGGACGTCAACCGTGTGGGCTGGCCGCAGTCGGGGGAGATCGACGTGATCGAGACGATCAACGACGCGTCGTTCTACCACAGTGCGCTGCACGGCCCCTCCTCGGACGGCACGCCCTGGGAAGTGAAAGCCGAAGGCAGCGGAAACATGTCGGACGATTTTCACGACTACTGGGTGGAGCGGTCGCCGGACCGGGTCACGTTCGGCATCGACGACGCGGTGACGGGCGAGTTCTCGCGTGCCGACCTGGCCCCGGGGCAGGAGTGGGTGTTCGACAAACCGTTCTCCCTGTTGCTGAACGTCGCCGTCGGGGGACGGTGGCCGGGCGACGTCGGAGCCGACACGACGTTTCCCGCCGCAATGCTCGTCGACTGGGTGAGGGTCACCGATGAGTGATCTCCTCACTGGGGAGCGCCTCGACACCAGGGCTCCGGAGCTGACCCGGTACTACGACGTCGCCGCGCTGGCCTCGGCGGTCGCGGGACTGGCGTCCCTGGCGCCGCTTCCGTCGTCGGTGAGTTCGGTGCTACTGACGGTGTTCGTGTTGGTCGGACCGGGTCTCGCGATCGTGACGTGGATGCGGATACCGGTCGCCGCAGCCGTCGCGGCCGTCCCCGTTCTCGGACTGTCCGTGGTGACTGCGGCCACCACCGTCCTGGCCTGGTTCTACCGATGGCCCGCGACGGGTCTGCTGCTGGTGATGGTCCTTGCCGTCGTGGCGTCCGCGCTGCGGCATCGGTGGCACGACACCGGCGCCGAGCCGGTTCGCGCGGTGACCGTGCAGCAGGTGTCGTTCCGTCTGTCGCAATGGTGGCACGCTGCCCGCCGCAACCGGCCCCTGATCCTCGTTTCCGTGGCGCTCGCCGTGTGGGTGGTGGTTCTCTTCGGGCTCGGCTCCACTGCGTACTCACAGTTCGGTCTGCTGTTCGTCGGCAGCGGGCCCGGCTTGGTGGTGTGCGCGCTGATGATGCTCGGTGCATTCGTCTGGGCTCTTCGCAAGAGGACCGTCGGGACCGCCGCCGCGGCCGTGCTCGGCGTGATCGCGGTGGAACGGCTCACCCCGACCCTCATCACCGACGTGCCCATCTACGGGTGGACGTACAAGCACCTCGGCGTGGTCGACTACATCCAGCAGTTCCAGACACTGCCGCCCAAGGGCGTCGACATCTACGGCGAGTGGCCGGGCTTCTTCACCGCTTTCGCGTGGTTCGGCGACATCACGTCCGCGGACATGATGTCGATCGCCCACTGGTTCGCGCCGGTGATCCACGTGCTGCTGGCAGTCGTGATCGCCGCGATCGCCCGGCTCCTCGGGTTCGGCATGCGGGTGGCACTGACGGTTGCGATGGTGGCGGAACTCGCCAACTGGGTGGGGCAGGACTACTTCTCGCCGCAGGCCATCGCCCTCGTCATGGCGCTGGGCGTGGTGGCACTGCTCGTGGTGTCGACGGAGCACCGCTCTGCGGCGTACCTGTCGATCCTCGTCTTCGCCGCTCTGGTGCCCACCCACCAGCTGACCCCGTACTGGCTGTTCGGCGTGACAGTGGCCCTGGCGGTGACGCGGAAGATCCGTCCGTGGTGGATCCCCGTTCCCTACTTCGCGATCCTCGTCGCCTATCTCGTTCCCCGGCTGGACATCGTGGCACCGTACGGGCTGCTGTCCGGTTTCAACCCGGTCGACAACGCCGCCAGCAACGTGACTGCCGTCGGCACGTTCGGGAAGATCTTCACCTCCGCCGTGTGCCGTTCCCTGTCAGCGGGCATCATCCTGCTCGCCGTGGTCTGTGCGATCGTCCTCTGGCGTCGCAAGCGTCCCGCCTGGGTCGCAACCGTCATGGCGTTCAGCTCGTTCGCGCTGCTGGCCGGTCAGAGCTACGGCGGTGAGGCGATCTTCCGGGTCTATCTCTACGCCGTGCCCGGGTGCGCGATTCTCATCGCGCCGATCCTCGTGGACGCTCTCACGATCAGGTTCCGGTCCGGATTGCTCCGTCGAGTCGTCCCGGTCGGACTCGCGAGCGGACTGGCGTACGTGACGTTCGCGGGCCTGCAAGGCTATGTCGGGCTGTGGTCGCTGGTCATCGGGTATCAGTCCCAGGTGACATTCGCAGAGGACATCCTCGCGAACGAGAAGCCGCCGGCGACGATCATGTCGCTCTATCCCGCCGGCCTTCCCACTCGGGTCAGCGCCGACTACATCAAGTTCGCCGTCGTCGACAAGGATTTCGATCAACCCTTGCTGGCCTTGCCCCCGGCCGTGCTGGAGGGCTTTCCGCACGGCGGCCAGATCGAGATGCTCACCGCGGATGCGGCGGAACGCGACGGCGACACGTATCTCGTGTTCAACACGCAGGGCACTGCCGCCATCCGCTACTACGGCTATCTACCGGACGGATCCGTCGAGAACTTCGAGGACCAGATGCGGTCCAGCCCCGACTGGTCCGTGTACGCGCAGGACGACAACAGCACGATCTTCCGTTACACGGGGCCGCGCCGGTAACGGCCACGTCGCGTATTCGGTCACGACCGGTCGCGGCGACGCCTAGCATCGGCACAATGCGGCGGATGCGCTCGGCCCTGTTCGAGATTGCGTTGACGTGCTCGGTGGCGCTGTGCGCGCTGTCCCTCACCCCGGCTGTCGCCGCCGCCGCGCCCGGCGGTGGAGGCGTCCGGACCGCCTACCCCGGATACACCGTGATCGGCAGCGACGAATTCGACGGACCCGCAAACGCGGCACCCAATCCACTGTTCTGGGGCTACGACCTCGGCGGCGGTGGGTGGGGCAACAACGAGAAGCAGGTGTACACCGACTCCCGGCAGAATTCGCGGCTCGACGGCAACGGTCGTCTCGTCGTCGAGGCCCGCAGAAACGGTGGCGGATTCACGTCGGCTCGACTCGTGACCCGTGGAAAGTTCGAATTCACGTACGGGGTGATCGAGGCACGGATTCAGGTACCGTCCGGTCCGGGAATCCATCCTGCGTTCTGGACGCTCGGAAGCAACATCACCAGCGTCGGGTGGCCTGCCTGCGGCGAGATCGACATCCTCGAGGTGATCGGGGATGGTTCGCGATACCACGCGGGAGTGCACGGCCCGACCGTCGGCGGCGGGCACTGGGAACGCTCGACGGACGGCTCTATCGGTGCGAACCTCAGCGCAGGTTTCCACGATTACGCCCTGATCAAAGCGCCCGGCCGCATCTCGGTGGGCATCGACGGGAACATCGTCGGCACGGTCACCACGGCGGACCTGCGACCCGAGGAGCGCTGGGTGTTCGACGCCCCGGCGTACCTGCTGCTCGATGTGGCCGTCGGCGGGAACTGGCCCGGCCCTGTCACGTCGTCGACACGCTTTCCCGCCACCATGCTGGTGGACTGGGTGAGGTTCTCCCAGTGACGTCCGGGACGCGCGAGTTTCGGGTGTGAATAGAATCAAGTTCATGGCCGTGTCGAACTCAGAGTGCCGCTGCGGCCACCCATTCGACGCTCACGAGCACTACCGCAAGGGCACGTCCTGTGCACTGTGCGACTGTCCGCGGTTTCGGCGGCCGCTTCCCCGGTTGATCCGGAAGCTCGTCGGCCGTTGACCGCGATCCGCGCACGGTAGCGGTGCGGATCGGGCAAGCGATGTCGAACGTTCGTGCTTGCCTGCCTGCCTTACGGTGACGACAAAACATACTAATAGTATCGTTCTGCACTGTATTTCAGTATGTACGTCGTGCAAAGATGGACGTCTGGATACTTTGAATTCAAGAATTCACTGACAGCAGGCGGCAGTTCGGGTGGTGACGATGGGACATCGGACAGCCGAGCGGGTGGGGACGTCGTCGAGCGCCGAGGCCGTGTGGAGAGGCGGTCTGTGTGCGATCGCCGTCGCATTCATCGTCCCATCGCTGCTGTTCGCGATGGGTTGGTGGTCGGGATGGGATGGAGCGTTCACGACGATCGTGATTGCCGACGTGAGTTTGCTGGTGTTCGCCGTGCTCGCCACCGCGTGTGCCGCCTGGGCTGCCTGGGTAGGGCGGGGCGCGGTGCGCCACAGCTGGTCGGCGTTGGCAGGTGGGCTGGCGGCCTGGTCGGTCGGTCAAGGCATCTGGTGCTACTACGTGGTGAACGAGGGAAGTGATCAGATACCGTTCCCCTCCGCGGCGGCTGCGGCGTATCTGTTGTTTCCGGTCGGCGCATGCGCGGCGTTGTTGCTGTTCCCGGCCGGTGACAGCGGACAGTCCCGTACCCGGCTGATTCTGGACGGAATCATCGTGGCCGGTTCACTGTTCGTGGTGTCGTGGGTGAGCGTGCTCGGCAGCGTGTACCACGCGGGGAGCGACACACCGGCAAGCCTCGTGTCGTCCCTCGCCTATCCTGTCGCGGACCTGGTGATTGCGACGATGGCGATTGTGGTGCTGACCCGAGCGCGGGTCGGGCAACGCCTGACCCTGGGATTGCTGTGCATCGGGATCATCCTGATGGCATTGTCTGCCAGCGCAGTCTCCTACCTGACCGCGCTGGGCACCTATCGCAACGGCGGTGTGACAGACCTGGGCTGGGTGGCCGCCTTCGTCGCGATCGGGCTGGCGGCGCTGTCGAGCACCCGCACACCGTCACCCGAACCGGTCCCGGTGCAGATTCCGTCCCGGGCACGATTGTGGTTGCCGTACGTTCCGTTGTTGCTGGCCGTTGCCGTCGGCCTGCAGCGGGAGCTGCCCGGGCTGGGTTCCGGCCCGATTCCCGCTGCGATCATGGTCCTGGTGTCGGCCTTGCTGGCACGGCAGTTCATCGTGTTGGCCGAGAACCGGCGGTTGTTGCTCACCGTGGCCCGACAGGCCTTTCGCGACCGACTGACCGGACTGGCGAACCGTGCGTTGTTTCTCGACCGTCTCGACCAGGCAGTGCAGCGACAACGGCGGGAACGGTCACCGATCGTGGTGTTGTGTGTGGACCTCGATGATTTCAAGACAGTCAACGACAGCCTCGGCCATCCCGCAGGGGACGAGCTGTTGATCCGCGTTGCCGAACGGCTCACCGGGTGCGTGCGGAGCACCGACACCGTAGCCCGGCTCGGAGGTGACGAGTTCGCGGCCCTGGTCGAAGGGAGCGTCGCGGATGCCCTGTCTGCTGCGGATCGGGTGCTGGAGGCCTTCATCCCGCCGTTCGTCATCGACGGTGTCGCGCTCTCCATCCGTCCCAGTATCGGGCTGACCATTGCCGCATCCGAGGTCCCCGACGCGACGACCGAGAGCCTGCTCAAACAGGCAGATTTGGCAATGTACGCGGCCAAACGCGGCGGCGGTGGCTGCCTTCGCAGTTTCATGCCGAATGCGGCCGGCTTCGACGAGTTCGACGGGCGGCCCTGTGTCGACCATCCCACCTCCCGCACCGTCGACACCGGGCCGGGGGAGATCGAGAACCTGCCTCGAGCCGCGGAACCCGTAACAGAGCAGCCTCTCTCGGGCCGGCGTGCCGCAACTGGAATGACGTCGGCACACAGCCGAACACGGCCGTTTCGGACGGGCTGGGTGTCGCCACCAGGTCGGTCACGGCGCGGTGTGATGGCGGTGCTCGGGATTCTGCTGATCGGTGCGGTCTCGTACGCGATCTCGATCGCGGTGGGTGATCGGGCTGGCTGGATCGTGCTGCGCGAGGCGCTCTACGACGGATTGACGCTCTCGGTCGCCTTCATGGTCGCCGCTCGCGCGTGGTGGGTGCCGGCCGAGCGCCAGGCGTGGTGGCTGATCGCGCTGGGGCTGACGAGCTGGTGCGTGGGCGATGTCGTGGCGATGTCGTGGGTGCCCGAGGGCCAGTCCCCATCCGTGGCCGATCCGCTGAAGTTGGCGTTCTACCCACTCGTCTATACCGGGCTGGTGTTGCTCCTCCGTGCGCGAGCGCGGCGACTACCGGCGGAGATCTGGTTGGATGCCGTCACCGCCGGGTTGACGCTCGCGGCTCTGGCGGCGGCCCTCGCATTCGGTCCGATCGAGTCGGTGGCGAGCGGGTCACCCGCAGCGGTGATCGTCGGGCTGGCGTACCCGGTGGGAGACGTGCTGCTCCTCGCGCTTGCGGTCGGAGCGCTCGCGGTGCTGGGTTGGCGTGCCGAGCAGCGGTGGGTGCTGCTGGTTGCGGGGTTCATGCTGTTTGCGGTGGCCGACACCTTTTACCTGTTCCGCAGTGCTGACGGCTACGTCGAGGGCACGTGGATCGATGCGCTCCCGCACGTCGCGGTGCTGCTGGTGGCCTTGGCCAGTTGGCGGGCCCCCGGCCGACGGCGATCCAATCAGCTTCCCGGACTGGCTATCTGGGTCCCCCCACTGGTGTGCACCGCTGCGTCGGTGGGCCTGCTGGTGCTTGACCACGATGCGCGGCTGTCGCGGCTCGCGGTGGTTCTCGCCGCGCTCACCCTGGTCGCGGTCGCGGCCCGATTCGCGGTGACGTTCCGTGAAGTGGTCGTCCTGGCCGACAGCCACCGCGAGGCGAGGACCGACGACCTCACGAACCTGGCAAACCGGCGGGCGATCACGGCCGCGTTGACGGCCGAATACTTCGACCATGTGGCGCAGCCGGCCGGGCAACCCCACCGCCCGGGTCCCGGCTTGCTGCTGATGGATCTGGACCGGTTCAAGGAGATCAATGATTCTTTCGGACGGTACGTGGGCGATCAATTGCTGCGCCAGGTCGCGGACCGGCTGGCGCGGTCGGTGCGACCGGGTGATCTGCCGGCCCGGATCGGCGGAGACGCGTTCGCGGTCCTACTCCCGTCCGGGATCGACCTTACGGAAGCCCGTGCGCTGGCTGGTCGTCTCCTCGAAGCGTTGCGCGAGCCGTTCCACCTCGATGAGATCACCGTTCACGTCGAGGCGAGCATCGGAATCGCCCTCTGCCCGCAACATTGCGCCAACCCCCAGGACTTGCTTCAGCGCGCCGGAGTGGCGATGTATCGGGCCAAGTGCGGCCGTCGCGCGCTCGAGGTGTACGACGCTGCCGAGTACCAACGCAGCATCGAGGAGAGGCAGTCCGTCGAGGAGTTGCGCACAGCGATCGCCGGCGACGAGCTCACGTGCTATTACCAACCGAAGGTCAGCGCGTGCGACGGGCAGGTGCACAGCGTCGAGGCTCTCGTTCGATGGGAACACCCTCGCCACGGCCTACTCCTGCCCGATCAATTCCTTCCTCATGCCGAACAGTCGGGCCTGATGCGGCCACTGACAACGAGAGTCCTGGAGCTTGCTCTGGGTCAAGCGCGCACCTGGCTCGATCGCGGGGTATCGCTGACCGTCGCGGTGAACCTTTCGGTCACGAATCTGCTCGACGCAGACCTGGTTGCCGAGATCGACCGGCTCTTGAAGGACTTTCGACTACCCGCCGACGCACTCATTCTCGAGATCACCGAAAGTGTCCTGATGACCGACTACATGCGCGCCAGAAGGGTGGTCGAGGCGCTGCAGGGTCTCGGAATCGGATTGTCGATCGACGACTACGGCACCGGGTGGTCCTCCCTTGCCTATCTGCAGGACCTTGCCGTCGATGAGCTGAAACTCGACCGGGTCTTCGTCGCCCGCCTCGCCAGCGACCCTCGATCCGTCGCGATTGTGCGATCGACCGTGGAGCTCGCACACAGCCTGGGCGCGTCTCTGGTCGCCGAAGGTGTCGAAGACGAGGAAACCCTGAGGGCCCTGCGTCGATACGGCTGCGACGTCACCCAGGGGCATTACCACGGCCGCCCGCTGCCTCCCGACCAGCTCGATCTTCGGTTGCTCGGCCGGCACCGTTGATGCGGTACGACTGTCCGGTGCGTTGATCGGGAGGCTCTACGTGAACAGGCCCTGACCCCAGTACTGCCCCTCGGCGAGGCCGGTCGGGCAGGCGAAGAGGGCGGAACCGACGTGCTGGATGTACTCGTTCATCGCGTCGTTCCTGGACAGGTTGAGCTGCATCGGCACGAACTGTTCCTGTGGGTTGCGGCAGTAGGCGATGAAGAAGAGTCCGGCGTCGAGGTGGCCGAAACCGTCGGAGCCGTCGGTGAAGTTGTATCCACGACGCAGGATCTGGATGCCGCCGAGTTCCTGAGCGGATGCCAGTCGCACGTGCGCGTCGACGTCGATGACGGGGTCGTGACCCTTCTTGGAATCGAAGTCGAGTTCGTCGAATTCCGCCTTGCCGCTCAGCGGGGCGCCGGTGCCCTTGGACCGTCCGATCACGCGTTCCTGCTCGCCGAGCACGGTGCGATCCCACTGCTCGATGAGCATGCGGATCCGCCGCGCCACGAGGTACGCGCCGCCGCCCATCCACGCCTGGTCGTCGTCGGACGCCACCCACACGTGCTGGTCGAGGACGCCGGGTTCCTCGGCCTTGATGTTGTTCGTTCCGTCCTTGAACCCGAACAGGTTTCGCGGCGTGTCCTGGGTGGTCGACGTCGACGAGGTGCGGCCGAACCCCAGCTGCGACCACCGGACGGAGGCCGTCCCGAACGCGACGCGCGCCAGGTTGCGGATGGCGTGCACGGCCACCTGCGGGTCGTTGGCGCACGCCTGGATCGCGATGTCGCCGCCGCTGCGCGCCGGATCCAGGTTGTCCGCCCGGAAGTGCGGAAGGTCGACGAGCGCGGCAGGCTTCTTGGACGCGAAGCCGAACCGGTCGTCGAACAGTGAGGGTCCGAACCCGATGGTGAGCGTCAGCTGGGACGCCGGCAGGCCGAGCGCCTCCCCGGTGTCGCTGGGCGGAACGTAGGCTCCGTCGCCGATGGCACCGTCCGGGGTGGCCTCCTCGCCCGCGGTCATCCGCTCGGCCATCACGGTCCACTTCTTCAGCAGTGCTTCGAGTTCCTCACGGGACTTCGTGGTGACGTCGAACGCCACGAAGTGCATCCGGTCCTGCGCGGGCGTCACGATGCCCGCCTGGTGTTCGCCCCGGAAGGCGACGACGTCGCCGTGCGAGAACGGTGGTTCGGCGGCGGTGGCGCGCCCGACCAGTGCACCGGCGCCGGCGAGGGCGGCTCCCGCCCCGACGGCGCCGAACAGACGTCGTCGGGACATTCCCCTGCGCTCGTCCACCGAGGTGGTCGTGTCGGGTGTTCCGGTCGGATCAGTCATGATCATGCGCCTGCTACCACGCCCTGAACCTGGCTGACCTCGGCCGAGAGGGCGTCGATCTTGCGCGACAGTTCCTGGCGCTGTTGTTCGTCGACAGTGTCGTAGAAGACGAACCCGTCACCCTGGCGGTATTGAGCGAGTTCGGCATCGAGGTCCGCGAAACGCTGGGTGATGTTCGCGGCCAGTTCGGGATTGCGTTCGTCGATGATCGGCTGCAGTGCGGCGACCGCGGCCTGCGAGCCGTCGACGTTGGCCTGGAAGTCCCACAGGTCGGTGTGCGAGAAGATGTCTTCCTCACCGGTGATCTTCGACGTCGAGATCTCGTCGAGAAGTCCCTGCGCGTCGCCGGCGATCTTGGTGGGATCGATCGTGTAGTCCTCGGCGTTCACCTGGTCGGCGAGGTACTGGACGTCGACGACGAGTTGGTCGGCGATCGCGTTGGTGTCGGGCTGGGGACCGGTGACCCACAGATCCTTCTCGAGCCGGTGGAAGCCCGTCCATTCCTGCCCGGGTTCGAGGTCGGCCTCCCGCAGGTCGAGCTTGGGGTCGAGTTCGCCGAAGCTCTCCGCCTCGGGCTCGATGCGCTCGTAGTAGGTGCGGGAGACGGGGAAGAGTGCCTTGGCCTGATCGATGTTGCCGGCCTTGACGGCGTCGACGAACTGCTGCGTGGTGTCCTGCAGGGCCACGACCTGACTGCGGATGTAGCGGCGGTAGCCGTCGGCGGCCTCGGCGAGCTGTCCGCTCTCCTCGGAGGCGCTCATCGAGTCTCCGGTGACGGTGAACTCCTGGCGGATGCCGTCGCCGACCATGCCGGGCTTGCATGCGAGCTGGTAGGTGCCGGCGTCGGGCAGCGACACGATGAGCTGGCGGGTGAGGCCGGGACCGATGTTCTCGACCTCGCCCATCGCCCGGTCGCCCTCGGCGAATACGTAGAACTCGGTGACCTTGGTGCCGTTGTTCGTGACCTGGAACGTGCTGTTCCCGGTGGTCCCGGAGTCGGCGCTGACGTCACACGTGTCGTCGCTCGCGGTAACGGTGATGTCGTCGGTGCTTGCGGTCGACTTCTCCGTGCAGCCGGCGAGCGCCAGCGGCAGTACGGCGACCGAGGCGAGGGCGAAGGTGGTTCGGCGCTTGGTCTTCATGGGCGGAAGGTGCCTTTCATGAAACGGTCTCGTCGGGGGTGGGGGAAGCGGTGCGCTCGGGTGCCGCGGGGGCCGGTGTGGGTGCGGAGACGGGCCGGAGGAACAGGAACAGGACCACGACGACGTACACGACCCAGGCGACGGCCTGCAGGACCGTCGGGTCGGGCCGGAAGTTGAAGATGCCTGCCAGGACGGTGCCGTACCAGCTGGACGCGTCGTAGCCGTCCGAGATGTCGAAGGCGAGTGCCGAGCCGCCGGGCAGGACTCCGCCGATCTGCAGGGCATGGATGCCGTACCCGAGGATTCCGGCGGCGACGATGATCAGGAAGATGCCGGTGTATTTGAAGAATTTCGCGAAGTCGAGCCGGACGGCGCCGAAGTACAGCAGGACCGTGAGGGCCGCGGCGGCGACGATACCGAGCAGGAGGCCGACTAGGGGCCAGGCGCTACCCGCTGTGTTCTCGGCGTACCCGACCATCAGGAGCGCCGTCTCGACGCCTTCCCGGCCGACGGCGAAGAACGCGAGGGTGAGCACCGCGATGGGCCCCGCGACCAATGCTTTCTCCATGCCCGCCTTGAGGTCGTGGGAGATGGTCCGCGCGGCCTTGCGCATCCACAGCACCATGACGGTGACGATCGCGACCGCGACGAGGGACGCGACGCCGGCGATGACCTCCGCGGTGAGTCCGGTGACGGTGGACGTTCCGTAGTGGATGACGAGAAAGATCGCGGCCACCATCGCGACGGCGACGCCGACGCCGAGCCAGACCCACTTGAGTGCGTCCTTGCGCTCCGCTTTCACGAGGAATGCGGCAAGGATCATGACGACGATGCCAGCCTCGAGGCCCTCGCGCAGACCGATCAAACCACTGCCGAACAGCTGTGTGGCGATCGACGGCGCGGTCCCTGCGGCGAGGACTGACATGCACACTCCTGGGCGAGACGGGGTCGAGTCGAGTGGTCCGCAAGGTTGGGTAGGCAAACTTGCGGTAGGCAAGGCGAACCTTAGCCCTGAAGAAAAACATACACCGCGCCTACTTATCCGAAGAAGCCCTCACCAGCACTTTTACAACCCTTTACCTTTGGTGTGGTGCCTCGTCGCGGCCCGGCGCCGTGCGGGGGCCGTCCCGCGTGGCTGGGATCGACCAGTTTCGTGTGGATGATGGAGACGTGAACCGATATCCCGCGCGGCCGAAACGTCGTTCCCGATGGCCCGGACCGCTGTTCGCTCTTCTCGCGGCGACGGTGGTCGTGGTTCTCGCCTACGGCGCGTGCTCGCGGGAGCAGCAACCGAGGATCGCGATTCCGGAAGGCATCCCACCCGGGCCCGGCGCGGCGACCCCGCCGATCGACATCAACGCACCCGGGCGTTCGGCGGATCAGCTGCACGGATGGTCTGCCGGGCTGGCCGACTCGGTCGGCGTCGGGAGTACCGCGCTCGAGGCGTACGGCTACGCGGCGACGGTGATGGCCGAGACGAAGCCGGAATGCGGAATCGGGTGGACCACCCTCGCCGGAATCGCGAGTGTGGAGAGCCGGCACGGCACCCACGCCGGTTCGGCGGTCGGGCCCACCGGTCAGGTGACGCCCGAGATCCGGGGTATCCCCCTCGACGGGGGGCCTGGTGTCGCCGAAATCCCCGACACCGACGGCGGGGCGATGGACGGTGACCCCGTGCACGACCGCGCGATGGGTCCCCTGCAGTTCATTCCCGAGACGTGGAAGCGGTGGGGAGTCGACGCGAACGGTGACGGCGTGGCCGACGCCGACAACATCGACGACGCGGCGCTGACCGCCGCCCGCTACCTGTGCGAGCGTGGCGGCGACCTCACCGCGGCGGAGGGCTGGCAGTCGGCGCTGATGGCCTACAACCTGTCGGGGGAGTACCTCACGCTGGTGCGCGACCGGGCGTCCGCCTACTCGGTCGGGGTTCGCCCGTAATCCTTCCACCACCCCTTTGTGACGTGATCGGCGCCACATCGATGGATGTCGTGCGGGCGGCTCGCCGTCCGCGGGGCGCGCCATCCCGCGCCGGTTTCGGTGTGCCGTTACGCTGTGTGCTGGCACGATCTGGTGTCCCTGGCACGATCGGACCGGTCGATGCACAGTGCGAAGCCCATATAAGGAGAATCAGCAAGTGTCCATCATTGAGCAGGTCGGAGCCCGTGAGATCCTCGATTCCCGTGGTAACCCCACGGTGGAGGTCGAGGTGCTGCTCGACGACGGAAGTTTCGCTCGCGCCGCGGTCCCGTCAGGTGCATCGACCGGTGAGCACGAGGCCGTCGAATTGCGTGACGGCGGCGACCGGTATGGCGGCAAGGGTGTCGAGAAGGCCGTCGAGGCCGTCCTGAGCGAGATCGCTCCGGCCATCATCGGGATCGACGCCACCGAGCAGCGGACCGTCGACCAGGCCCTGCTGGACGCCGACGGCACCCCGGACAAGTCGCGTCTGGGCGCCAACGCGCTCCTGGGTGCGTCACTGGCGGTGGCCCGCGCGGCCGCCGAGTCGTCGGGTCTGGATCTCTTCCGTTACGTCGGTGGCCCCAACGCCCACGTCCTTCCCGTTCCGATGATGAACATCCTCAACGGAGGTGCGCACGCCGACACCGGTGTCGACGTCCAGGAGTTCATGGTCGCCCCGATCGGTGCCGCCACGTTCAAGGAGTCGCTGCGCTGGGGCGCCGAGGTGTACCACGCCCTCAAGTCGGTGCTCAAGGAGAAGGGCCTGGCCACCGGTCTCGGTGACGAGGGCGGCTTCGCCCCCGACGTCGCGGGCACCAAGGAAGCACTGGACCTGATCAGCGTCGCCATCGGCAAGACGGGCCTGGTCCTGGGCACCGACGTGGCACTCGCACTCGACGTCGCCGCCACCGAGTTCTACACCGACGGCACCGGCTACAAGTTCGAGGGCAGCAACCGGACCGCGGCCGAGATGTCGGCGTTCTACGCCGAGCTCGTCGATGCCTACCCGATCGTGTCCATCGAGGACCCGCTGGACGAGGACGACTGGGACGGCTGGGTCGCCCTGACCGATCAGATCGGCAACAAGGTGCAGCTCGTCGGTGACGACCTGTTCGTCACCAACCCGGAGCGTCTGGAAGAGGGCATCGTCAAGGGTGCCGCGAACGCTTTGCTGGTGAAGGTCAACCAGATCGGCACGCTGACCGAGACCCTCGACGCCGTCGACCTCGCGCACCGCAACGGCTACAAGACGATGATGAGCCACCGGTCCGGTGAGACCGAGGACACCACCATCGCCGACCTCGCGGTCGCCGTGGGCAGCGGTCAGATCAAGACCGGTGCCCCCGCACGCAGTGAGCGCGTCGCCAAGTACAACCAGCTGCTGCGCATCGAGGAGAACCTGGGCGACGCCGCCCGCTACGCCGGCGAGGTCGCGTTCCCGCGGTTCGCGTTCGAAGGCTGACGTTCGACAGTCGAGTAAGGGGTGTTGGGGTAGGTGGCACAGCGCGGCAGGCCGCGGTCGTCCGGAGCAAGTCCGGGCGGCCGGGGCTCCGGGCGGGGTGAGCGGGTCCGCGGAAACCGGGCGGACGGCGCTCCGGGCGGAGCGCGGCGTCCCCGTACCACCAAGTCGACGACGCCGGGGCAGGCTGACGGCAAGCCGGACGCCGTCGACGGCGCCGACACCGGCAAGGTGCTTCCCGGTCGCGCCCGCCCGAGACGGGTGGGCGCGGCCGGGGCCGCCCGCACAATGCGCTCCGAGCACACGATCCTCGGACTGTCGACGGGCCGGGCGCTCGTCCTCGTCATGGTCGTGCTGCTTCTCGCGCTCACCCTCGCGGTTCCGCTGCGCAACTACCTCACCCAGCGTGGGGAAGCGGACCGTGTTGCGGCGGAACAGGTTCAGCTCGAGAAGGATCTGCAGGAACTGCGGATACTCGAGGAGCGCTACTCCGACCCCGCCTACATCGAGGCGCAGGCACGCGGCCGGCTCCGGTGGGTGAAGCCCGGCGACACCCCGTTCCAGGTGCAGCTGCCCGGCGACTACAAGGAACCCGAGAAGCCGGAGGAGAAGGACGCCGAGATGGCGGGCCCCTGGTACTCCGACCTGTGGAAGACCATTTCAGAACCGCCGGCCGCGCCCGAGGTGCAGCCGGCACCGGCTCCGGCGCCCCCTGTGGTGCCGCCGCCCGTACCGCCAGAACCAGGAGAACCCACCGGGTGACCACTTCGTCCGACCCGTCCAATCCCGTGCCGCAGGAAGACCTCGACGCCGTCGCCGCCCAGCTGGGCCGCGAACCGCGTGGAGTGCTCGAGATCGCGTACCGCAGTCCCGACGGCACGCCCGGCGTCGTGAAGACCGCGCCCACACTTCCGGATGGAACACCGTTCCCGACGCTGTACTACCTGACCGATCCGCGACTGACCGCGGAGGCCAGCCGGCAGGAGTCCGCGGGGGTGATGCGTGAGATGACCGAGCGTCTCGGGCAGGACCCGGAACTCGCGGCCGCGTACCTGCGCGCCCACCAGTCGTATCTCGCCGAACGTGACGCCATCGAGCCCCTCGGAACGGACTTCACCGGCGGCGGAATGCCCGAGCGCGTCAAATGCCTGCACGTGCTGATGGCCCACTCGCTGGCGAAGGGACCGGGCGTCAACCCGCTGGGCGACGAATCGGTGGCCCTCGCCGCGTCCGCGGCAGGCGGAAAGCTGAGGGGCACCGCGATCCCCGCGGACTGGCCCGGCATCGACGACGTCGAAAGTCCCGAGCAGTGACCCGCGTCGCCGCCGTCGACTGCGGCACGAACTCCATCCGCCTGCTCGTCGCCGACGTCGACGACCAGGGCGCACTGCACGACGTATGTCGCGAGATGCGCGTCGTCCGGCTGGGACAGGGCGTGGACGCCACCGGGCGCCTGGCGCCCGAGGCCATCGAACGCACCCGGGTCGCGTTGAGCGAGTACGCCGGCATGATCGCCGACGCCGGCGCCACCGCGGTCCGCATGGTCGCCACGTCCGCCACCCGCGACGCGTCCAATCGGGAGGACTTCTTCTCGATGACCCGCGAGGTGCTGGGCGCAGTCATCCCCGGCGCCGGGGCCGAGGTCATCACCGGCGACGAGGAAGCACGGCTGTCGTTCAAAGGAGCGGTCGGGGAGCTCGATCCGTCGCAGGGACCGTTCGTGGTCGTGGACCTCGGCGGCGGTTCCACCGAAGTGGTCCTGGGCGACGAATCCGGCGTCCACGCCGCATTCTCCACCGACATCGGATGCGTGCGCATCACGGAGCGCTGCCTCCACGACGATCCGCCGACTCCCGCACAGGTCGAGGAGGCCCGCGCGTTCGCGCAGGAACGCCTGGACGAGGCGTTCGCGCGTGTCCCCGTCGAACAGGCCCACACCTGGGTGGGCGTCGCCGGAACGATGACCACCATCGCCGCGCTCGCCGAAGAACTGCCCGAGTACGACGCCGAGCGGGTGCACCTGTCCCGCATCCCGATGCCCCGGCTGCGCGAGGTCTGCAACTCGCTGATCGCCATGACCCACACCGAGCGGGCCGCCCTCGGCCCGATGCATCCGGGCCGGGTCGACGTCATCGGCGGCGGCGCGATCGTGACCCTGACACTGGCCGACGCATTCGAGAAGAAGGCGGGCATCGACCAACTCGTCGTCAGCGAACACGACATCCTCGACGGAATCGCATTGTCGATCGCCTGAGCTAGGGTGATCTGCGCACGGTCGCCGAGTCGGCGGCCGGTAGCCCCTATAGCCCAATTGGCAGAGGCAGCGGACTTAAAATCCGCACAGTGTCGGTTCGAGTCCGACTGGGGGCACCACCACCATGCAGGCGTGCTTGCGCGGCGGGTCAGGGCGTTCGGGCAAGTTCCGCCCGCATCTGGGTGAACAGGAACAGCCCGGGGCGTCCCGAGATCTGCTCGTACGCGTGCACGACGTCGTCCATGAACTCGGGCACGGCTGCGTCGTCGAGGTTCGTGGTCCAGTCGGTGGACCCGACGGTGCACCACCGCGCGAATTCCTCCCGGGAACCGAAATCCCATTCGACGTCGCGCACGACGAGGTCGGTGGTGTCGAGTCCTGCCGCCTTCGCGACGTCGCGGAACTTCTCCGGTTCGACGTGGATGAACGGCGCCGTGAAGTCGGTGAAGAACTCCGCCCATCGCGGGCCCGCCGCCACGGCCATCAAGACGTCTTCGACACTGGTCCGCGGGCCGGCGCACACCATCTGGATGATCACCCGTCCGCCGTCCACGACGCTGCGGGCGATCCCGGCCAAGGCCACCTGCAGGTCGGGGACCCAGTGCAGGGCGTTGAACGACACCGCGACGTCGAACTCGGCGTCGAACGGGAGGCCACGTGCGTCGGCAATGCGGAACTCGGCGCGGGTGCCGTCCGGCAACACTCGCGATTGGGCTTTCGCGATCATCCGCGGCGACGCGTCCACTCCGACCACCGAACCGCCGGGAAGCCGTTTGGCGATGCGGAGCGTGACGAATCCGTCGCCGCATCCCACGTCGAGCAACCGTTCACGGCCCGCGAGGGCGAGTTCCGCGATCGATGTCTCCGCGACGGCGCGCTGGAGGGCGCCGACATCGGCGTAGCCTTCGCCGTCCCAGTCGACCATGACGGCGGCGGCCCGGCTTCCTCAGGCTCCCTGGTGGTGCGGGCTCGAGTGTGCGCCGCCGCCGGATCGTGCGATGGACGCGCGGACGCGGGCCGTGGCCTGCCAGATCTGGGTGCTGTCGTGGACGCTGATCACCGGTATGCCCTGTTCACGAGCATTCTGAACGGTCAGCGCGTCCTGGGGTGAGCCGACCCCGTCGAGGACGTCCTCGGTGACGATCGCGCAGAGCGCGGGGCCGTCCATCTTCCGGACGGGCTCGAGTCCGTGGACCACCATCCACTGCTTGACCATCGCCCAGTGCGACACCTCTTTGTACCGCGTGGGGTTGCCGATGAAGAGAACCCGACGGGAGCGGCGGGCGCGAGCGATATCGATGTGCGTGACGGTAGCCATGGCGGAGGGTTCCTGTCCGTTGCGGGATTCCGTACTGTCAATCCCCGCTCGCAGCGGTTTCGTTACGCGTTGGTCCAAGAAGTTCGCCATTCCCGCGTACGTGAGTGAGAAAGAGTGCTCGAACACGCTTTGCCGCTCACGTACGCACGGTCCGTCAACTGCCGAACGGGCTGCCGGACGAGCCTCCGCCGCCCGGCCCGGATGTCTCGGTGACGGTGACGATGGTGGGTTCGACGGTGCCGTTGGTCAGCGGCGGAATGCTTCCCCACTGCTCGAACGACGGCACGCTCGAGCAGGACCATTGCACCGCGTACTTGCCGGGGTCGACGGTGGCCTTCAGCTCGCCGTCGTCTCCGCCCATCACGACGGTCGGGCCCACGGTGGCGGCCGGCAGGGTTCCGTCGACGGGGACGATGTTCATCACGCACACCACTGCCCCGGACACGTCGTACCGGACGTCCATCACCACGGCATTCCCGTCGACGCCGATATCGACCGTGACGTCTTCGGGTGCCGCGGACGCGGTGGGTGCGGCGAGTAGACCCGCGCCGGCGACAGCGGCGGCGATACCTACGGTTCGTGCAATCGTGACCTTCATCGGTGCATCCTTCCGGACTTCTTTGTTGCCGGTTGATACGAGGCAAGAGCCACCCGGGAGTATCGCACCTCGAACCCTCATCTGCTGGGATGTGGAAGGTGGAACACTGCTGGTCTGGGAGTTCAGCGTGTCGATCCGACACCCGGTGCATCGAAGGAGACGGCGAAGTGCTCGGACGGAAGAACTACACGAAGGACGAAATCGATCACGCCGAGGCGTCCGTCGCGGAGCAGGTCGCCGCGTACACGTCGCTGACGGGGGCGATTGCGGGCGAGGTCACGGGCAAGAAGGTTTTCGCCGCACTCGAGGACTTCGAGCCACTGTTCTTCGGCAACATGGTCCTGGTGCTGGACCGCTACTTCGTCCACCGGATCCGGGCGGTCACGGGCAAGGACGGGAACCCGCTCAACGAACTCGAGATCATCGCCGACTCGTTGATGAACAACGACGGCATCCTGCGCGGCATCAGCGTCCTGAAGTATTTCTCCGGCCAGTCCGTGCTGAAGTTGGAGATCGGCGACCGGATCCGCGTGAGCGCCGACGACTTCGAGCGGCTGTCGGCGGCGTTCTTCGCGGAACTGCGGTCGCGGTTCCTGGCATGAGCGTGTGGTTCACGTCCGATCTGCACCTTCGTCACGCCCGGCTGGTGGAGATCCGGGGCTTCGAAACGGAGATCGACGCGCACGACCAATCCATCCTCGACGCGCTGGCCGCCGCCGTCGGGAGCGGCGATCAACTCTGGATACTCGGCGACATCACCGTCGGAGGTAAGGCCGCCGAGGACTGGGCGCTGCGCGCACTCGACGAGTTCGCGCGGAAGCGGAACGTCGAACTGCATCTGATCCCCGGCAATCACGACTCGTGTCACCCGATGGCGAACCGCAACAGCCACATCCGGCAACGGGTGTTCCTGGAGACGTTCGCGTCGGTGCAGTTGTTCGCGCGGCGCAAGATCGCGGGCGAGACCGTGCTGCTCTCCCATTTCCCGTACGTCGGCGACCACACCGCGGAGGACCGGGGCGTGAAATACCGGCTGCAGGACGAGGGAGACTGGTTGCTGCACGGGCACACTCACCAGGACGGCGTGCTCGACCCGTCCGTGCACCCGCGGCAGATCCACGTGGGCTGGGACAGTTGGCGCAGGCCCGTGCACGTCGACGAGATCGCGGAGATCATCGGGCCGGACGCGTCGACCCGGTGACCGGTGTGGCGTCGGCGCGGTATCTGCCGGGCGTCGATCCGTGCGTGTTCTTGAACAGCCGGGAGAAGTGGGCGGCGTCGGTGAAACCCCAGCGGGCACCGATGGCCGAGACGGGCAGATCGCGGTGACGGGGGTCGGCGAGATCGCGTCGGCACTGCTCGAGGCGGCGGCGTCGGATCCATCCGCTCACCGTGTCGCCGTCGGCCTCGAACAGCTTCTGCAGGTGCCGCACCGAGATGTGATGCGCGGTGGCGATCGAGTGCAGATCCAGCTCCCGGTCGGCGAGCCGCTCGTCGATGAAGGCGGTGACCCGAACTCGCAGTGCGTTCCCGCGCGACTGCGGGATCAGTCCGTCGGCGAGGTGGAGTTGCTCCGCGAAAGCGGCCGCGACCAGATCGAGGACGGCGTCGCCGAGGTGGACCGCGACAGTGGGGGAGGCGTCGGCGATCTGCTCGCCGAGCCCGCGCAACAGCGGGGTGACGACGACACCGAGCCCCTGGCTGCCCCGCACGCGGCGCGCGGTGAGCTGGGCGATGCCGTCGGGCGGAACGCGGAGCAGGTGCCGGGGAAACATCACGACCAGCATCCGGAACCGGTCGTCGAACGACAGCTGATACGGCCGGGTCGTGTCGTAGATCGCGAAGTCGCCGGGGGTGAGCGCGGCTTCGCGGCCGTCCTGGCTCAGGACGCACGACCCGTGCACCTGCAGTCCGAGTTTGAAGTAGTCGGGGTTGGCGGCGCGGATGGTCCGCGGTGTTCGGCGAATAACGTGCGGGGCGGCCGTGACCTCGCTGATCCGGATCGCACCGACCGTCGCGCCGCGCACGACGCCACGGAAGTCGTCGTGGTCGGCCGACGTCATTTCGAGGGGGACGAACGCGTCGCTCACCGACTCGCGGAACTCGTCGAACGAGACCAGGCGCTGTTCGCCCGGACGGATGAGACTGCTCACGACCATCGTCTACCTCAACTGCGTTTGACGGCTTCGCGTGCGGCGGTGCCCGACGCCAGCTTCTCCAGCAACCCGATCAGGACGAGCCGTTCCGACGCTGTCAGCGCGTCGGTCCACGTCTGCTCGCGTTTGTTGTGCGCCGAGTACGTGCTGACGATGGCGTCGTGCCCGGCGTCGGTGAGTTCGAGGTCGACCGCCCGGCGGTCGCCTGCGGACGGTCGCCGCGTCACGAGACCGTCGCGCTCGAGCGTATTCACCAGCGCCGATACAGCAGACCTGCTCATCCCGGACAGTGAGGCCACCCGCTTGGCTTCGCACGGTCCGGCGAGCCACAACACGAACAGCACCCGGAATCCGGGCCAGCTCCACCCGCTGGGCCGGTGGACCGTCGACTCGAGGTCGTAGACGAGGGCACTGGTCACGCGGTGCAGCGCGAGAACCAGGCGCATGGACACCGGATCGACCTCGGGCAGTTCGTCGACGGTCTTGCCCACCGCGAAGTCCACGAAGGACAGGAAGTCCAGGTTGCTCTGGTCGGTCGTCTCCTCGGGCATGAGCACAGGTTAGCGGCCGAATCGGTGTAATCAAAGCCTTGACCATTAGCGCCCGTGAGTACTTGTTAACCGCCCGACGTTAATAAGTACTCACGGGGCGTCAGCCAGTGACCCTCGCGGCATTGCCCGCGTCGACGGGCAGGACGATGCCGCTGATGTGTGCGCTGCCCTCGGCGGCGAGGAACAGCACGACCCGGGTGACCTCGGCGGCATCCAGCCACGCCACGGGCTGGGCGTGCAGGCTGCGGAACACCGGTTCCACGTCCTGTGCTCCGGGCATCTCCAGGTCCGGCCGCATCATCCGGTAGAGGGCGTCGTTGTGAATCATCGGTGTCGAGATATTGCCCGGTGCAATCGCATTCACCGTGATGCCGTGCGGGGCGAGGTCGAGCGCCGCGCTCTTGGTGAGCCCGATGACACCCCACTTCGACGCCGCGTACGCGGCCATGTTGGTGTTGCCGGCCCGGCCGAGCATCGACGAGATGGTGACGATCCGGCCGTATCCCCGCCGGATCATGCCGGGCGCCACCGCTCCCACTGTGTTGAAGACGCCGGTGAGGTTGGAACCGATCGCCTCCGACCACTGTTCCTGCGTAAGCGACTGCACCGGGGCGGCCACCGAGACGCCGGCATTCGCGACCGCGACGTCGATCCGCCCGAACTCGGACTCCGCCTCCGCAACCAGTGCGTCCATCGCGGCCCGGTCCGCGGTGTCCACCTTGGCGGTGATGCACCGGCGGCCGGTGGCGCGCACCAGCTCCGCGGTCTCGTCGAGATCGGCGGCAGTGGCCAGGGGATAGTTCACGGCCGGGCTGTCCTCACAGCGGTCGCACAGAACTATGTCTGCTCCACGTTCGGCCAGTGCGACCGCGTGGCTGCGGCCCTGGCCGCGGGCGCCGCCGGTGATCAGGGCGACCCGGCCTTCGAAGTCTTCCATCGTCGTTCTCCTGTCCGGGCGGATCAGCGCAGCTTGATGCTGCCGCCGTCCGCCATCAGTGTCTGTCCGGTCATGTACCGCGAATCTTCGGAGGCGAGGAACACCGCGACGGGCGCGATGTCGGTCTCGGGATCGCCGATCCGCTGCAGCGGAACCTTCGCCACGGACGCGGCGGCGCGGTCGGGAAATTGTTCCTGCCAGGCGAGGACGCCCTCGGTCGCGGCGAACGGGCAGATCACGTTGACCCGGATCTGATCGGCCGCCCACTCGTTGGCGGCCACCCGGCTGACGCCGCGAATCGCTTCCTTGGCCGCGGCGTACGACGTCTGGGTGGGCATGCCGTCGAGCCCGGACCCGGACGCGAAGTTGATCACCGACCCCTTCGCCGCCGTCAACTGCTCGTAGCACGCCTGCATGAGGTGAACGACCGGATAGAACCCGGTCCGGAACGAGAGGTCGAACATCTCCTGGGTGTGGTCGATCAGTAGGGCCTGCCGCGAGGCGTGGGCGTTGTTGACCAGCACGTCCACGGATCCGAACGCTGCGACGGCGGCGTCCCGGATCTGCTCGGCGGATTCGCGCCGGGAGATGTCGGTGTTCAGGAAGCGAGCGGACGATCCCAATTCCTGCTCGAGATCCTTGCCGCGTTCGTCGTCGATGTCGACGAACAGGACGTTGGCGCCCTCGCGGACGAACACCGTCGTCACGGCCCGGCCGATGCCGCCGGCGCCGCCCGTCACGATCGCCGTCTTTCCGTGCAGCCTCATCGTGCGCTCCTTCTGCGGTTGTGGCTCAGACATCGGCGGTGTCGCCGGTCGCCAGCGCGACCTTCTCCAGTTCGGCGACGCTGAACGCGGCATAATTCTCGTACGGTCCGCGGCCGGCGAAGTAGGGTGTGAGAAGCTCCTCCAGCTCCTCGGGCGAGAACGCGGAACCCGCTGCGTCGAAGCGGTTCTCGACCTGCGGTGCCGCCATCACCGCGACCATCTTGCCGTACACGACGAACACCTGTCCGTTGATCTCGTCGGCGGCGGGGGAGGACAGGTAGTGGACGAGGGTGGCGACCCGTTCGGGTGACAGAGGGTCGAGTCCCGCGTCGGCCGTGTTCTCGCCGAACGCGTCGGCGGTCATGGCCGTCCTGGCGCGCGGGCAGATCGCGTTGGCGCGCACCCCGTAGCGGGACAGGCCCTGTGCCGTCGAGAGTGTGAGTGCGGTGATCCCGGCCTTCGCGGCCGAGTAGTTGGGCTGGCCCGCCGATCCGAACAGGAACGCCTCGGACGACGTGTTGACGACCCGCCCGTATACCGGGCCTCCGGCGGCCTTGCTCGCCTCGCGCCAGTGCACGGCGGCGGCCCGCGACGTGGCGGCGTGCCCCTTGAGGTGGACGCGGATGACGTCGTCCCAGTCGGATTCGGTGAGGTTGAAAATCATCTTGTCGCGCAGGATTCCGGCGTTGTTGACGAGGATGTCCATCGATCCGAACGTGCTGACGGCCTCGTGCACGAGGTGTTCGCCCAGCGACCAGTCGGAGACGTCACCGGTCACGGCGGTGGCGCGGCCGCCGGCCGCCGCGATCTCCGCGGTCACTGCGTGTGCGCCGTCGCCCATGTCGTTGACGACGACTGCCGCGCCGGCGGCGGCGAGTGCGAGGGCTTCGGCCCGGCCGAGGCCTGCGCCCGCGCCGGTGACGACGGCAGTGCGTCCGGCGAGGCTGAGTGATTCCGTCATGGGAACTCCTGAGTGAGAGATGAACTAGATTTCATTCTAGTTGTATCGCACGAACTACTGATCAGTCACGAGAGAAGCGCAATCTGATAGAGGAATGTTTTCTACTTTCCCTGCCGATTCGGCATTGACGGCACCGGCTGCGGACAGGTCTCGGTGAGTGGGAACTGTGGTCGACGTCACTGAGCGGCATGCCAGGTTGGGCGTGCTGATCCTCTCGAATCCCCGGAGCCACATATGCATAACATGCCCCTGTCCCCAGGTGAGGCGGAGCGCGCACCGCTCTCACGCGGGAAGTCGTTCGCCCTCCTCGCCCTGATCATCCTTCTCGTCGAAGTCATCCCGCTCGCCTACAACTTCGTCACCCCGGCGCTGCCGGAGATCGCGAAACACTTCGGCACCGCGAACGTCGGTTGGGTGATCACGATCGTCACGCTCGTCCTCGCCGCCTCGACTCCGCTCGTCGGCAAACTCGGCGACATCTACGGCAAGAAGCGGATGATGCTCGTGTCCGCCGCGGTGTTCGGCGCCGGTTCACTACTCGGCGCGCTGGCCCCCAACTTCGAACTCTTCCTCGTGGGCCGCGGACTCCAGGGTGCGGGCATGGCGATACTCGTACTCGCCTACGGGTTGATCCGAGACATCCTGCCCCCGTCGATCATTCCCGTGGCCGTCGGATTCGTCGCCACCGGAATGGGCGCCAGCACCATCCTCGGCCCGATCATCGGCGGCTACCTCATCGACCACTTCGGCTACACCGGCGTGTTCTGGGCGCAACTCCTCCACGTGGCGGTCGTCGGAATCGCGGTCGCGATCTTCGTTCCCGAGACCACGCTGCGGACGCGATCGAAGCTCGACGTGCTCGGCGCGGCCATCCTCGGACTCGGCGCATTCGTGCTGCTGTTCGGTATCGGTAAGGCCGCCGCGTGGGGTTACACGGCCCCGCAGACGCTTCTGTGCGTGGGCGGCGGTATCGCCATCCTCGCCGGCTGGCTTCTCTACGAACGCACGCCGAAGGAACCGCTCATCGACCTGCAGATGCTGAAACACGGACCCGTCGCGAAGACATTGGCCGCCAGCGGTTTCGTCCAGTTCGTCCTCGTCAGCCATTCGATGCTCATCCCGATGTTCGTCATGACCGATCCCGACCTCGGTCTCGGTTACGGATTCGGAGTCACCGCCCTCGCCGTCGCCATCTACACCGTCCCCACGGGCGTCGTGTCGATGATCGCGGGCCCGGTCGGCGGATACTTCACCCGTCGTATCGGCCCGGCGCCGGTTCTGGTGTTCGGCGGCGCATCCCTCGCGCTCGGATCGTTCCTGCTCGCCACCCTGCACGATTCGACGGTCCAGATGATGTTCGGGCAGTTGGTGATCGGCCTCGGGCTCGGTTCCGCGTCGGCGACGCTGCCGAACCTCATCATGCGCACCGTGCCCGCGCAGACGCAGGGGATTGCCGGCGGGATGCTGAACCTGTCCGGCTCGCTGGGCAGTGCGATCGGCAGTCAGGTGATGATCGCCATCGTCGCGATCCCCGGTGTCATGCTGGTGGGCCGTGCCGCGCAGTACTCGGAGAAGGGCTTCGTGTACGCCTTCTTCACACTCGCCGTCGCCGGACTGCTCGCCGCGGTGATGGGGCTTCTCCTCACCCGCAACAAGATCGAGCGTCCGGTCGACGCGACGGTGCCCAAGTCGGAGATGGTCGCCTGATCTTTCCTCCGCGCACACCTTCCCTCCGCGCACACCGACACGAGGCCCGCAGCACCTGCGGGCCTCGCGTCGGGGTGGCGGAGCCAGTGCTCAGGCCCGCACACCAGCCGCCAGCAGGGTGCGCGCCTCCTCCCGGCCGTCGAGCAACCGATTGACGCGCCGGGTCACCTTCCACGCGCCGTCGATCTTGGCGAGCTCCCACCGGTTGGCGGTGATCCGGTGGACACGGAATCCGTCGTCGTCGTGAATGATCAACTGCGACTTGCACGTGGCCACCGCGGTGTCGCCGTCGACGCGCACGTGCCCGGGCTCGAGCATGTGCGCGCAGCCACCACCGATCCAGCCCTGATGCGCCTGCGACTGCACCATCGCCGTGATGGCCGCATGCCCGCGCATCACCCCGGTGTCGACGTCGTACACGCCGTCCTCGGTCCACAGCCGCGCGACCGCGTCGGCCGAACCGCTGTCGATGGCGGGACCGTAGGCGGTCATCAATTCGAGGATGGCGAGCTTGTCTTCGAGTGCGGTGACGCGTTCGGCGAGTGCGCGGACGAGTTCGTCGGTGCCGGTCATGGACGGATCCTGTCTTCGGTTGCGGTGCGGAAGGAGACGCCGAGTTCGTCGCCCAACTGCCGGAGGGCCTCCAGTTGCTCGCAGTAGTGGGCTGCGCTCGTGGACGCGAGGGTGGCGCTGACGACGGTGGTGCCGGCGTCGCGTCGTCGTTCGAGGGCGCGGGTCACGGTGTCGCGGGAGCCGATCGGGTCGAGGGGCGCGCCGGCGCTGAGGACCACCTCGAAACCGTCGGGGAGGTCGACCCTGGCGAGCAGCGTGCACAACTCGTCGAGCGACAGGCCGAACGGCACCCACCCGTCGCCGAGCGTCGCGGCGCGGCGCAGGGATCGCAGAGTCCGTCCCCCGATCCACAGCGGGACCCGCGGCTGGACGGCGTGCGGTTCGACGACGACGCCGTCGAAGTCGTAGAACGTGCCGTGGTACTCGGGCCGGGGTTGCGACAGCGACGCACGGAGCGCCGCGAGGGCGTCGTCGGCGCGGGCACCGCGGTCGTCGAAGTGGGCGCCGAGCAGGTCGAATTCCTCGCGCAGGCTGCCCACGCCGAGGCCCAGGACGAGCCGGCCGCCGCTGACGACGTCGAGCGTGCCGTAGCGCTTCGCGATCTCGAGGGGGTGGTGATAGCCGAGTACCAGAACCTGGGTGGCGAGGCGGATGCCGGTGGTCTGGGCGGCGAGGAAACCGAGTGTCGCGAGCGGGTCCCAGTAGGTGCCGCCGCGCTCGACCGCGACGTCGGTGGGTACGGCGACGTGCTCGCTGCAGGTGAGGTGGTGGTAGCCGAGGCGGTCGGCTGTGCGGGCGATCGCGGTCAACTCCGCGATGCCGGCGCCGAGTTCCCAGTCCGCGCGGACGGCGGGGTGCGCGATGACGATGGGCGGCGCGATTCCTATGTGCATCAGTTCGTTACTCCGCTGTCGGGGGGGTCGGTCTGTCGTCACCGTTGTAGTGGAGGTGCCCGGGTGCCGCGCGGGCATTCCCGGTGACCGGACGCGGCGGTTGTCCGATTCCTTCCCCGCGGCGGGCACGACTGGTACATTTTAAGAATTCATTTCAATTTTTGTCGGGCGTATGCGTGTGACCAGGATATTTGGAGGCGTCGATGACTGTCGTCGATTCGGATGATGCACTGTCGGTAGCCGCTGCGAAGAAGGATCTGCCCCCGTCGATGGTCGAGCGGATGACGCTGATCCTCGACGCGTTCGACGGCCGCACGTCGCGCCTGACCCTCGAGGAGGTCGCGTGCCGCACCCGGCTGCCGCGGTCCACGGTGCACCGCATCCTCGACCAGCTGGTCCGCCTCGACTGGGTCGACCACGCGAGCTTCGGCTACTGCCTCGGACGGCGCGCGATGGGGCTCGGCGGCGGCGACAACGGACACAGCCAGGTGCGGGCCGCGGCGGCCCCGCTGCTGCACGAACTGCACATGCAGACCGGAATGGTGGTGCACCTGGCCGTGCTGGACGGCGCGGAGAGCGTGTACCTGGACAAGGTGGGCGGACGGATGGCCGCGAGCCTGCCGTCGCGGGTGGGTGGGCGCGTTCCCGCCTACACGACGGCGGGCGGCAAGGCGATGCTGGCGTGGGTCGACCCGGAACAGGTCGACGGCATGTACGGGCCGCGGCTCAACCGGAGCACGGACCGCACGATCACCGAACTGTCCACGCTGCACCAGGAGCTCAACCGGATCCGGCAGCGCCGCGGTCTCGCGTTCGAGCGGGGGGAGGCGGTGCGCGGAATCGGTTGCGTCGGTGTCGCGGTCCGCAGCGCCGACGGGCCGGTGGCCGGGATCTCGCTGTGCGGCGACGCGCGCACCGTCCAACTCGAACGCGTCGCCCCGCTCGTCGTCGACGCCGCGCGGGAAGTCACCCGGACGCTCCACCCCGAACTGGGAACACCCCGTCGCGGCCGCCGGACCCCGGAAATCCCGGACAGCTCGTGGTCGACCGAGACCCTGGACCAGCTCCTCGCGGTGCAGTCCGGGCAATGGCTGTAGCGCCCGTGCGCGCGTGACGAGTCTCTGGACTCGTTACGCGCGCACGGGTCGCGGAGCGGCGTCGAGGCCGAAACCGCCCCGGAAGAACACCATCGGACGCTCCTCGCACACCGATTCGAGTTCCAGGACGCGTCCGATCACCACGTCGTGGTCCCCGGCGGTGTGCACCGACTGCGCGTCCGCGTGCACGCGCACGAGAACCCCCGGCAGCGACGGCGTCGACCACCGCGACGGCTCCCAGGACAGCCCGTCGAACTTGGTGCCCCGGCTCGAACCGAACCGGAAACAGAGGTCCATTTGGTCCTCTCGCAGCACGTTGATCGTGAAGCGCCCAGACTGCCGAATGCGCGGCCAGGCCCGCCCGCGGTGATCGGCGCAGAACAGGATCAGCGGCGGCTCCAGGGACACCGACGCGAACGACTGACACGTGAATCCCACCGGACCCTCCGTGTCGAGCCCGGTCACCACTGTCACTCCGCTGGCGAATTGGCCGAGGGCACGGCGCATCTCGTCCGGTGACGGTGCGTCCGAGCGTGTCCCGGGCTGGGTGCCGGCCGGTTCGGTTGCCATCAGACCGCCTCCGATTGCTCTTCCGTCGCCGACCCGTTCGACGATCGTCCCCGAGGCTAAGGACGGCCCGGTACCGTCACGAGATGCCGTCTCGGTCAGTGGAAATCCCCTGCCGATACCTGCGCGAGCAGGGCGATGTCTCGCTGACCGGGATCGCTTCTGTCCGAGCCGGGAGCGCGCTGGCAACGTGACCGACCATGACGACTGACTCGAGTTACGAGGGCACCCTGAAGGAGCTCAAGACCGACCTCGGCGTGCTTCGCTACCACGAGGCCGGCGACGGCCCGCCTCTTCTGCTGCTGCACGGCTCCGGCCCCGGCGTGACGGGGTGGCGCAACTTCCGCGGCAACCTCAGCGTCTTCGCCGAGCACTTCCGCACCTTCGTCCTGGAGTTCCCGGGATTCGGGGTCAGCGACGACTTCGGCGGTCATCCGATGCTCACCGCAGGCGACGCGGTACTCCGCTTCCTCGACGGGCTCGGACTCGACGAGGTGGCGATGCTCGGAAACTCGATGGGCGGCATCGTCGCCACCCAGTTCGCCATCGCGCACCCCGACCGGGTCGGCAAGCTGATCACCATCGGCGGCATCGGCAGGAACCTCTTCAGCCCCGGCCCCGGTGAGGGCATCAACCTCCTGATGGAGTTCACGGACGACCCCACCCGGGAACGACTGATCGCGTGGCTGCACTCGATGGTGTTCGACCCCGCGATGGTCACCGAGGAACTGATCGAGGAACGCTGGACGCAGGCAACCGACCCCGAGACCCTCGCCAGCGCCCGCAAGATGTACAGCAAGGCGGCGTTCGAGGCCGGCGCCAAGGCGGCACTCGAGTCCGATGCGACGCCGTACTGGGCTCAGCTGCACAAGGTGAAGGCGCCGACACTGCTCACGTGGGGTCGCGACGACCGGGTCAGCCCGCTGGACATGGCGATCATCCCGATGCGGTCGATTCCCCGGGCGGAACTGCACGTCTTCCCGAACTGCGGGCACTGGGCGATGATCGAGCAGAAGACGGCGTTCGAGAGTGCCGTCCTCGCCTTCCTCCTCCGCAAGGAGGGCACCGGACGATGAGCGGCACCGAAGAAAACTTCGACACCACAGTCGATTTCCTCGTCGTCGGCAGCGGTGGCGGTGGCATGGCCGCGGCGATCACCGCGGCCGACCGGGGAATCGACACTCTCGTCATCGACAAGGGCGCCACGTTCGGCGGATCCACCGCCATCTCCGGGGGCGGCATCTGGATTCCCAACGCCCCGACGCTGCGCGAGAAGGGTGTGATCGACTCGCGGGAATCGATCCGCCGCTACCTGGACATCATCACCGAGGGCACGGTCCCCGCCGACCGTCTCGACGCGTTCGTCGACAAGGGCCCCGAGCTGATGGAACTGCTCGACCGCAGCCCGCACATGAAGCTCTACTGGGTGAAGGGTTACTCCGACTACCACCCGGAGTACGACGGCGGCCGTCCGCTCGGACGCACCATCGAATGCACACCGTTCGACACCCGGGCGCTGAAGGAGGACGAGCAGTACCAGCGGCCGAACAGCATGAAGGGCCCGCTGGGACTGTGGGTCACGTCCAAGGACTACCACGATCTCGCCATGGTCAAGCGCACCTGGAAGGGCCGCAAGGCATCACTGGTCGCGGCGTGGCGGGTGGCGTCCAACGTGATCCGCCGACGCCACATGGCCACCGGCGGCCGCGCACTCGTGGCGCGGATGCGGATGGTCCTCAAGGATGCCGGGGTGCCGCTGTGGCTGAATACGTCGATGACGGAGCTGATCGTCGACGGCACCGGAGCCGTCGTGGGTGTTCTCGCCGAGCGTGACGGACGAACGGTCCGGATCGGCGCCCGCCGCGGCGTGCTGCTCGCGACCGGCGGATTCGACCACAACCAGGACATGCGTGCGAAGTACCTGCCCAAGCACGGCGTCCCGGACGTCAGCGCCGGTGCCCGGGAGAACACCGGCGACGGCATCGTCGCCGGCCAGAAGCTCGGCGCTGCAGTCGACCTCATGGACGACGCCTGGTGGATGCCGTCGGTGTTCCACCCGATGGGCGCCGTGATCCCGCTCGTGTCGGAGCGGTGCATTCCGCCGTCGGTGATCGTCAACGGCCGCGGCGAGCGCTTCACCAACGAGTCGTCGCCGTACGTGAATTTCGTCCACGACCAGCTCGACGGCGGTCACGTCCCGGCGTGGTTCGTGATGGACGCCAAGGCGAAGTCGCGGTACCCGTTCGCGCAGGTGCTGCCGGGTGTGCCGTTCCCGCAGGGGTTCTACGACTCCGGGGTCGTGCACAAGGCGGACACGCTGCGTGACCTCGCCGACGCGATCGGCGTCAAGGCCGACACCCTGGTTGCGACGATCGACCGGTTCAACGGCTTCGCCCGCACCGGCAAGGACGAGGACTTCGGCCGCGGCGACAGCGCATACGACCGGTACTACGGCGACCCGACGATGAAGAACCCGTGCCTCGACGAGATCGTCGAGGGACCGTTCTACGCGATCCGGTGCGAGGCCGGCGACCTGGGCACCAAGGGCGGACTCGTCACCGACGCCGACGCGCGGGTGCTCCGCGAGGACGGTTCCGTCATCGACGGCCTGTACGCCACCGGCAACACGTCGGCGTCGGTGATGGGCAACGAATACGCCGGTGCGGGCGCGACCATCGGTCCCGCCATGGTGTTCGGGTACATCGCCGCGCAGCACGTCGCCGACGTGAGTGGCGAGACGTCCCGGGGCGCGCGACAGCACTCACGTGCGGGAGAGGTGGCGTGATGCTGAGCGATGCACAGCGACTGTCCGCCGCCCACCTCCTGCGGAATGCCGAACAGAGCCGCGCGCCGATCGATCCGTTGACCACCGTGTTCCCGGGCATCGACGTCGTCGACGCCTACGAGATCGCGCTGATCAACATCCGGGCAAGGCGGGGCGCGGGGGAGACGGTGTACGGCCACAAGGTCGGGCTGTCGTCCGAGGTCATGCAGAAGATGATGGGCGTCGACGAACCCGACTACGGGCATCTGCTGTCGAGCATGGTGTACGCCGAGGGGACGCCGATCGACACCGCCCGATTCTGCTACCCGCGCATCGAGGTGGAGATCGGATACGTCCTCGGCGAGACCCTGCCGGGGGAGGGATGCACCGAGGCGGACGTGCTGGCGGCCACCGAATACATCGTTCCCAGCATCGAACTGATCGACTCCCGCATCACCGACTGGAAGATCGGGCTCGCCGACACGATCGCCGACAACGCGTCCTCGGCCGGGGTGATCCTCGGCGCCGGACGGGTCGAACCGGCGAACGTCGACATCGGCGGGATCTCCGCCGTGCTGTTCCAGGGCGAGGAGGAGATCGCGCGGGGCGAGGCGTCGGCGGTGCTCGGCAATCCCACGAAGGCCGTGGCCTGGCTGGCACGGAAGGTCGCGAGCTTCGGAGTGCGACTCGAGGCCGGGCACGTGATCCTGCCGGGTTCGTGCACCCGCGCGATCGACGCCCGGCCCGGCGACGTGTTCCGCGCCGATTTCAGTGACATCGGTTCCGTATCAGTACAATTCAAGTAAAGGCGACAACTGTGACCAAGGCTCTCGCCGCGATCGTCGGATCCGGCAACATCGGCACCGACCTCCTGTACAAGCTCCTCCGCTCGGAGATCATCGAGCCCCGCTGGATGATCGGCGTCGACCCGGACAGCGAGGGACTGAAGCGCGCCGCGGACCGGGGTGTGATCGCCAGTGCCGAGGGCGTCGACTGGCTGCTCGCCCAGGACGAGCGGCCCGACATCGTCTTCGAGGCCACGTCCGCCTACGTGCACCGGGTGAACGCACCCCGTTACCGGGAACTCGGCATCCAGGCCGTCGACCTCACCCCCGCCGCGCTCGGACCTGCCGTCGTGCCCGCCGTGAACATGGGCGAGCACCGGACGGCGCCGAACGTCAACCTCATCACGTGCGGCGGCCAGGCGACCATCCCGATGGTCCACGCCGTCTCCCGGATCACCGAGGTGGCGTACGCCGAGATCGTCGCCAGCGTGGCGTCGCCGTCCGCAGGCCCGGGCACCCGCGCGAACATCGACGAGTTCACGATCACCACGAGCCGGGGCATCGAGACGATCGGCGGGGCGAAGAAGGGCAAGGCCATCATCATCCTGAACCCGGCCGAACCGCCGATGTTCATGAAGGACACCGTGTTCTGCTCCATTCCCGCCGACGCCGACCGGGCCGCGATCACCGCGTCCATCCACGACGTCGCGGCGTCCGTGCAGGCGTACGTCCCCGGCTACCGTCTGCGCGCCGAACCGCAGTTCGACGACCCGACGCCGATCAGCGGTGGCCTCGCCCGGGTCGGCATCTTCCTCGAGGTCGAGGGAGCGGGCGACTTCCTGCCGCCCTATTCCGGCAACCTCGACATCATGACCGCCGCCGCCACCAAGGTCGGCGAGAGCTTCGCGACGCAGATCCTCGGCGCGAGCGTCTGAGCGCGTCCGCCCCATTCACTCTTCGAAGGAATACCGATGCCTTACAGTGCTGATCTCGACATCCGGGTGACGGACTCGTCGCTGCGCGACGGCTCCCACGCCAAGCGACACCAGTTCACCGTCGAACACGTCCACTCGATCGTCGAGGCGCTCGACGCCGCCGGGGTTCCGGTCATCGAGGTCACCCACGGCGACGGACTCGGCGGTTCCTCGTTCAACTACGGCTTCAGCCACACCCCGGAGCAGAAGCTGATCAAGGCCGCGGTGGAGACGGCGGAGCGGGCCAGGATCGCGTTCCTCATGCTCCCCGGACTGGGTGTCCAGTCGGACATCCGCGAGGCCGCGGACAACGGCGCGAGCATCTGCCGCATCGCCACGCACTGCACTGAAGCCGACATCTCCGTGCAGCATTTCGGTCTCGCCCGCGAACTCGGGCTGGAGACGGTCGGCTTCCTGATGATGTCGCACAGCCAGCCGCCGGAGGTTCTCGCGAAGCAGGCCCGGATCATGGCCGACGCCGGCTGCCAGTGCGTGTACGTGGTGGACTCGGCCGGGGCGCTGATCCTGAACGCCGTCAGCGACCGCGTGTCCGCCCTGGTGGCCGAACTCGGCGACGACGCGCAGGTCGGCTTCCACGGGCACGAGAACCTCGGGCTCGGTGTCGCCAACTCGGTGCTCGCCGTCGAGGCCGGCGCCCTGCAGATCGACGGCTCCACCCGGCGTTTCGGTGCGGGCGCGGGCAACACCCCGGTCGAGGCGTTCGCCGCCGTCACCGAGAAGCTCGGAATCCGCACCGGCATCGACACTCTGAAGATCATCGACGCCGCCGAGGACGTCGTCCGGCCGATCATGGACGGCGACTGCCTGCTCGACCGGCTGTCGCTGACCATGGGCTACGCGGGTGTCTACTCCAGCTTCCTCAAGCACGCCGATTCCCACGCCCGCCGGTACGGGGTGTCCGGTGCGGAGATCCTCATCGAGGCCGGCCGACGCAAGCTGGTCGGCGGTCAGGAGGACCAGCTGATCGAGATCGCCCTCGGTCTCGCAGACCGGAAGTCCGCGGGGTCCGCAGTCGCCGAGAAGAAGTCCGCCTAGGCGTTTCGCCGGGTACCGACACCAGAAAGCCGAGATCATCATGGGCCAGGTTCTTGACAGGATCGAACAGTACGCGGACGAGATCCGCGCGGAAGGCGCCGAGGGCGACAAGCTGATGCGCCTGTCCGACACCTCCGCGAAACGGTTGCGCGACTCCGGCGTGATGCGGATGCTGCAGCCCAAGGAGTACGGCGGCTACGAATCGCATCCGCGCGAGTTCGCGGAGACCGCGATGGGCATCGGCGCCATCGACGGGGCCGCGGGCTGGGTGAGCGGCATCGTCGGCGTCCACCCGTGGGAACTGGCGTTCTTCGACCGCACGGCCCAGGACGAGGTGTGGGGCGAGGACTCCGACATGTGGATGGCCTCGCCGTACGCGCCGATGGGTGTGGCCGTGCCCACCGACGGCGGCTACGTCCTCAACGGACGGTGGTCGTTCTCCTCGGGCACCGACCACTGCGGGTGGATCATGATCGGCGCCGCGGTCGGTGACCGGGACGGCAACCGGGTGATGCCCCCGCAGATCCTGCACGTGCTGCTGCCACGCTCGGACTACGACATCGACCAGGACAGCTGGAACGTCGTCGGACTGCGCGGCACCGGGTCCAAGGACCTGATCGTCAAGGACGCGTACATCCCGCAGCACCGGACCCTGCAGGCCGACAAGGTGTTCGACGGGTCTGCGCCGAGGGAGTTCGGCCGCACCCAGACGCTCTACAACTTCCCGTTCTCGTGCATCTTCCCGCTCGGCATCACGTCGTCGCTGATCGGGATCGCCGAGGGCGCGCTGGCCTGCCACCTGAATGCGCAGCGTGAACGTGTCACCGTGTCGGGTACCGCGATCAAGGACGACCCGTACGTGCTGTTCGCGATCGGCGAGGCAGCGGCGGAGATCGCGGCGTCGCGCGCGGCGATCCTCGAGACGGTCGACCGGTTCTGGGACATGACCGAGAAGGGCCAGGACGTCTCGTTCGAACTCCGCTCCATCGGCCGGCGCACGCAGACGGCCGCCGCGTGGCGGGCGGTGCGCGCCGTGGACGAGATCTTCGCACGTTCCGGTGGCGGTGCGCTCCAACTGAAGACACCCCTGCAGCGCTTCTGGCGCGACGCCCATGCCGGCCTCTCCCACGCCATCCACGTGCCGGGGTCGATCTTCCACTCCTCGGCTCTGACCCAGCTCGGCGGGGAACCTCAGGGCATCCACCGCTCGATGATCTAGGCGCTCCGCGCCCGTGCGCCTTTCTGGTAGTTCCAGCTACCAGAAAGGCGCACGGGTGGCGGAGCCGCCTCCAGGAAAGGACTTTCACATGACCGACATTCGAGGACTCGGCTACCTCAGGATCCAGACGAAGGACGTGCCACGCTGGCGTGAGCTGGTGGTGGACGGGCTGGGGATGGCCGAGGGGTCCGGCCCCGAGCCCGACGGCCTGTACCTGCGCGTCGACGAGCGGCGGTCGCGGCTGATCGTCCTCCCCGGCGACACGGACACGGCACTCGCGGTGGGGTGGGAGGTGCGCGACCAGTTCGCTCTCCAGCGGCTGCGTGAGCAGGTGGAGAAGTCGGGTGTCACGGTCGACGTCCTGTCCGAGGAGGAGTCGCGCCACCGCGACGCAGAGCAGGTGATCGCGTTCGACGATCCGTCCGGCACACGGGTGGAGGTGTTCTTCGGGCCCGTGCTCGACCACAGTCCGGTCGTCACTCCGCACGGCGGCCGGTTCGTCACCGGCGCACAGGGTCTGGGGCACGTGGTCCTCCCGACGCCGGCGTTCGAGGAGGCCTACACGTTCTACACCGAGGTGCTGGGCTTCCTGCCGCGCGGCGCGATCCGGCTCGGACCGGCCGACGCCCCGGGACCGGCCCGCCGGGTGCGGTTCATGGGCGTCAATCAGCGCCATCACAGCCTCGCGTTGTGCCCTGCACCGCGCAGCGGCGAACCCGGGATGGTGCATCTGATGACGGAGGTCGACACCCTCGACGCCGTCGGCCAGGCGCTCGACCGGCTCGGCAAGCTCGGCTTCTCCATCTCGTCGACCCTCGGCCGGCACACCAACGACCGCATGGTGTCGTTCTACGTGCGTGCCCCCGGCGGCTGGGACCTCGAGTTCGGCACGGAGGGCATGCTCGTCGACGAGATGCACTACACCGCGGAGGAGATCACGGCGGACAGCTACTGGGGTCACGACTGGTCGGGTTCCGAGCCGCTGGCGGCGTTCTCATGACGTTGTCGCGCGCCCGGATCGGCGCGGTGGCCGTACTCGTCCTCCTCGTCGGTGGAACCGCCTGTTCCACTGCGACATCCGAGACGGCGACCGACCCGGGCGCACTGCGGCCGGGCCAGCTTCTGTCGTCCCGCGCCGTCGCAGACGGTCCCGCACTGCCGAGTGCCGCGCGAAACGACGTGATCACCTACGTGTCGCAGGACGGCAACGGCGACCCCGTCGTGGTGTCGGGCACCGTGTCGATCCCCCGCACGCCGGCACCCGAGGACGGGTATCCGGTGATCAGCTGGGCGCACGGCACGACCGGCGTCGCGGACGCCTGCGCCCCGTCCGCGGATTTCGCCGGCGGCCCCGCCCACGGCTATCTCTCCGGGGTGGACGCGTCCCTCGAGGACTGGGTCGCCAAGGGATATGCGGTGGTGAGCACGGACTACCTGGGTCTGGGCACGCCGGGGATCCATCCGTACATCAACGGTGACACGGAGGCGAACGCCGTCGTGGACATCGTGCGCGCCGCCCGGACGATGGATCCGGCGGTCGGCTCGACGTGGTTCGTGATCGGTCACAGCCAGGGCGGGCAGGCGGCGTTGTTCACCGCCGCGCAGGGCGGGGAGCGCGCCCCGGAACTGCGCCTCGGTGGTGCGGTGGCGATCGCGCCGGGCAACGGGCTCGACCAGACGCCGCAGTACTTCCGCTCGGGTGTTCCGGGTATCGAGGCGGCCGAGGCGTTCCTCCCGCTGATCCTCCTCGGAGCCCAGGCCGCGGATCCCGCCATCGACCCGTCGACGTTGCTGACGGAGCAGGCGCAACCGCTGCTGACGGTGGCGCGGACCGGCTGCATCGACGACATCCGGAAGGTGCCGCCCGTGCCCGCCGGTCAGGTCTTCCGTCCCGACGCCGACCTGGGACCGCTCACCGAGTACCTGGCCCGTCAGGAGCCGTCGCGGGTTCACGTGCAGGTCCCGACGCTGGTCGCGCAGAGTTCGGGCGACCTGGTGGTGAGCAAGCCGTCGACGGATCTGATGGTGAAGACGTTGCAGGACAACGGGAACGAACTGACGTATCGGACGTACGAGGGTGCGGACCATCGCGGGACGATCGGTGCGTCGCAGAAGGACGCGCAGGATTTCGTCGCCGGGATCCTCGCCGGCTGAGGATGCCGGGACCTCGCCCGACGACGCGCCCATCAACAGGATGTTGACAACAGACTGTTGATGGCGTGTGGTGGTCGGGTGACCACCGACGACCAGACCCACGCGGCCGAACTCGATCAGGCACGCACGACGCTGAACGAGGCCGGTGCCGCCCGGCTCGAGCGGCGTCCCTGGGAGCATTCCGGGCAGCCACGTTCGGACACCGACCTCGTCAGGTTCGCGGCGTGGGCCGGCCGGGACGCACACGGCACGGACCCCGCGGTGCTCGCGGCCGGGCTGCGGCTGCTGTCGTCAGCTCGGGTCGAGCTCGATCAGATCGAGTCCGGCCTGCTGTTCGCCGCCCGTGCCTGTGGGATGACCTGGCCGCAGGTCGCGGAGGCGCTCGGTCTGGGTTCGGCGCAGGCAGCCCAGCAGCGCCTGAACCGGGTCCTTGCCAGAGCCGGCGACCGCGACGCGGAGGCCTGAGCAGTGCCGATGCTCCCCCTGCCGGACGCGTCCGAGCGTTGCGGTGTGAAGGCCCGCAACCTCGGCCGGCTGCTGCGTGCCGGATACCGGGTACCCGACGGATTCGTGATACCCGACCCCCTCGGCGATCCCGGTTGGGAGCGGGAGATCGAGGCCGGACTGCACCGTCTCGGTCCCGGTCCGTTCGCGGTGCGCTCGTCCGCCCTCGCGGAGGACGGCGTCGAGTCTTCGTTCGCCGGACAACTGGCCACGACGCTCGGGGTCACCACCAGCGCGAGGTGATCGAGGCGGTGCATCGCAGCGCCGCGTCGGGTTCCTCACCCGAAGCCGTCGCGTACGCTGCTCGCACGGATCGGGAAGCCCCCGCGTCGGCCGGGGTGATCGTGCAGGTGATGGTGCAACCCGAGACGGCCGGAGTCATGTTCACCCGGCACCCGGTCAGCGGGGCCGAGCAGGTGGTGATCGAGGCCACGAGAGGCCTGGGCGACAGTGTCGTGGCCGGGACCGTCACTCCGGAGGCGTACCTGGTCGACGGTGCGCACGTGCAGGTCGCCCGGCACCGGGGCGGGCAACTGCTGACCTCTGCCCAGGCCCTCGCCCTCGCGGCGCTGGGACGCGATATCGAGAGCCTGTTCGGCCGCCCGCAGGACATCGAGTGGGCGATCGCCGGCGAAGACATCCGGGTCCTGCAGGCCCGCCCGATCACGACCGCTCCCTCCACCGCGCGGCCAGTGCGAGCCACGTCGGGCGACATTCTGCTGACGGGCATCGCAGCCGGCCCGGGCACCGCCGTCGGGCCTGCACGGATCATCGGCAGCCTGGACGACTTCGCCCGCTTTCGTCCGGACGACGTGCTGGTCTGCCGTACGACCTCGCCGGCGTGGACCCCGCTGCTGGCCCGAGCCTGCGCGGTGGTCACCGAGACGGGCGGGATGCTCGCGCACGCCGCGATCGTGGCCCGCGAATTCGGCATCCCGGCAGTCCTGGCAGCGGCGGGGGCCATGACCACCCTGACCGAGGGCAGGCTGGTCCGCGTCGACGGCACCCACGGGCACGTCGGCACCGCCACCGGGAACACTGGGAGAAACTGATGTCGCACCGCACACCGACGGACATCCTGGTGCTGCACGCCGTGCGGATCCTGGGCTACGCGGAGACCGCGCGCATCGCCGCCCGGTTCGCGCTGCCTGCAGGACTGGCAGCCGAGCACCTGCTCGATACCGAGGCCCGTGGGTGGGTCACCCACACCGACTTTGCCGGGGACAGCGGCTGGTCCCTGACCGAAACCGGGAAGGTTCACGGCGAGCGACTGCTCGCCGCCGAGCTCGACCGGTGCGGCACCCGCGCCGTGGTGGTGCAGGTGCACCGGGACTTCCTGCCGCACAACGTCGCCGTGGCGGACGCGTGCACCGCCTGGCAGCTGGCCGAGATGGGCGTCGGCGAGGCGACCGTGACCATCGACGCGACGATCACCCGCCTGGCGACCGCGGCGCACGCCCTGGGCGAACTCGAGGCGCGCCTGGTCGCGGGCATGGACCGGTTCGCCGGCTATCACCAGCGGTTCGCCGGCGCCGTCGAGCGAGCGGGCACCGATCCGGGCTGGATCACGGCAAACGACCGCGACTCCTGCCACCGCGTCTGGTTCGAGTTCCACGAGGACCTCGTCGCTTCCCTCGGCCTGGCCCGATGACAGGCCTAGTCTCAACTCATGGGCCTGCGACTGCGCGACAGCATCGGACGTCAGCTACGCGAGCTTCGCTACGAGCCGACGGCGAAGCGGATCCGTGCCGTGCTGAACGGGACCACGGTGGTCGACAGTGACCGTGCGGTCCTGGTCTGGGAACCGCGGCGCGTCGTTCCCACGTACGCGGTGCCGGCGGAGGACATCGACGCGGAGTTGTCGCCGGAGCCAACGGGTTCGGTGGCTGCGGAGGGGACCGGCGACGTCGGCTTCGCCCTGCCGGACGTGACGACGATGCCGGTACTCGATCCGCGGGTGCCGTTCTCGGTGCACAGCACGGAGGGCGAACCCGTCGCGCTCCGTACCGCCGGCGCAGGGAACGCCCTGGGGTTCCGGCCCGGAGACGAGGACCTGGCCTTGTACGTGGTTCTCGATTTCGACGGCTTCGACCGCTGGCTGGAGGAGGACGACGAGATCGTCGGTCATCCGCACGACCCGTTCCAGCGCATCGACGTTCGCCGCACGTCCCGCCACATCCGGGTGATGCTGGGCGACACGCTCCTCGCCGACACTCGGCGGGCGAAAATGCTGTTCGAAACACTGCTGCCGGTCCGCTACTACCTGCCGCCCGACGACGTCGTCGCGGAACTGCAGCCGAGTGCGACGACGTCGTACTGCGCCTACAAGGGCGAGGCCGCCTACCGGTCCGCGGTCACCGCAGGCGGAGTGCTCCACGACATCGCGTGGCGGTACGACGAGCCCCTCGTCGACGCGTCGGAAGTTCGGGGGCTCGTGGCCTTTTTCGACGAGCGGCTCGATCTGGTCGTCGACGGTGTGGCCCGGCCTCGGCCGGTGACTCCCTGGTCCTAGTGCTCCTCGCCGGCGCCGGTGTCGGCGCGCCCGAGGACGATCTCGAGCGCCCGGGCCTCGTGCGCGTGTCCGAGCAATTCGTATCCGACGACCGTGACGATCGGCGCCAGCATCACCACGATCAGACACCATGCCATCGACACACCCTGCGCCGCCAGCACCAGCGCGAGCGCGATCGTGGCCGCGGTCAGGACGAGGAGCAGGACATGGAACGGGTCGGGCACCCGCAGCAGGTACGTGTACAGCGCGTAGACGCCGGCGAGGAAGATCGCGACGGGCGCGGCGACGGAGAGCACCGTTGCCGTCGCGCCGATGTGGGAGGCGTGTTCGATGTAGTACGCCGCCACGTGTAGTCCGGCTCCCACCGCGGCCAGCGACGCGAAGAGCGCGATGTGGCTGTAACCCCAGACGAACGACCGGTTGCGGTACACCGCGAGCACCTCGGCCGACGGCAGGATGTAGTACACCCACCACAGTCCGAACGTGAGTCCGATGCCTGCGACCGTGACGAGTATCGCGTCGAGTGTCCAGCCCTGGTGTTCGACCACGGCGGACAGGGACGCCACGGTGCCGATCACACCCTCGCCGAGGGTGATGATGACGAGCAGGCCGTGACGCTCGACGATGTGGTGTGCGTGCCAGGGTGTTCCGCCCCGGTACCGTTCGGCGATGACGGGGCTGGTCAGCTCGACGAGGATGAGGATCGCGCCGAAGCCGAACGCGTACTCGACGGTGAGGGGAGCGATCACCAAGGCGACCCAGCCGATCTGCGCGATGACGAGCGTCGTGGCGTACGTCAGTGACGCGGGACGGTGCTCGGGGTCGTGTTTGGCGGCGCGCAGCCATTGGAACACCATGGCGACGCGCACGACGATGTACCCGGACACCATCACGGAATTGTCGAGCTCGACGCCGCGGTCGATGGACGCGAACATCGGCGGCATGCCCAGCGCCAGGATGACGACGCCGATCATCTGGACCATGGTGGTGACCCGGAAGATCCAGTCGTCGGTGTCGTAGGCCGACGCGAACCAGGAGAAGTTGATCCACGCCCAGATGATCGAGAACATCGCGAACGCGAATCCCGCCAGCCCGGCGGCGACGTGCCCTTCGGCGACGAGGTGCGCGAACTGCTCGCCCGCGACGCCGAACGCGACGACGAACGTCAGGTCGAACAGCAACTCCAACGGCGTTGCCGCACGGTGTTCCTCGTGCGGATCACGCCCGACCATCTTGTGGACCCGATGGGCGAGGCTCCTGCTGTTCGGTGCCGGTGTTCCGGGCGCGTTCACGGCGGTCCGCTACGGAGTTCCCTGGTCTGCCTGCACCACGAGGTCCGCGACCGCGCCGGGCTGGGACACCAGGACGGCGTGCGACGCGGAAACTTCCGTGATCCGGGCTCCCGCGCGTGTGGCCATGAACCGCTCCGCGGCCGCCGGAATCACGCGATCGTTCTGAGCGACCATGGCCCAGCTGGGTGTCGACGCCCACGACGGATCGGCGGTCGGCTCGAGGTTCGCGACGAGCGCGGCCGACTTCTGGTGTGCGATCATGTCGGCCACCGTGGCGTCCGGGACGTCCTGGGCGAACACCTCGTGGAATCGGCCGGGGTCGATGTAACCGTCGAGGTTTCTCTCGGCGATTCCGGTGGGATCGTTCTCGATGACCTTCACCTGAAGCACCGGCGGGAGCAGTTGGCTGCCGGGGAACCGGATCGGATCGAGGTTCAGCATGACCGGCTCGCCTTGCGCCGGGGCGAAGGCCGCCACGTAGACGAGGGCCTCGACGTTCGGCGAATGCACATTGGTGATGACCGCGCCGCCGTACGAGTGACCGACGAGCACCACCGGCCCCGGGATGTCCGCGAGCACCTTCTCGATGGCGGCGGAGTCGTATGCCGGTCCGCGCAACGGGTTGTCGGGGACCACGACTTCGTATCCTCGGCCGCGCAGTTCCGCGGCCACCGCATCCCAGCTGGTCGTGTCGGCGAACGCGCCGTGGACCAGCACCACCGTCGGCAGATCCTGGGCGAGGGCCGGTCCGGCCCCCACGGTCAGCGTGCCGGCAGCCGCGATCGCGCACGCGGCAACGGCGGTTCGAAGTCGAAGAAGTCGCATCACTCGTCTCCCGAGTCAGGAAAGAACACAGTGCTTAGGGGTGAAGGGGCCTGCGCGCCAGGTGTAGTCGTGCGACGACAGGCATCGCCATACGAGAGCAACGCCGTGGCCTGGCCCTTCGTCGCTGAGATTACTCGCCTGCAGCGCGGTCGGCATCATTTCGGCTAGCGTGATCGGAGGGGGATGTTCCGCTCGTCCGTGCACGCTCCGCCGTCGTCAGGAGGAACCCCGTGGATCTTGCCTTACGTGGCACCGTCGCCGTGGTCACCGGAGCCAGCAAGGGCATCGGGCTCGCCATCACCCGGGCGCTCGCCGCGGAAGGCGCGTTCGTGGTGGCGGGGGCCCGTTCGCCCAGCCCCGAACTGGAAGAACTCGTCCGCAGCGGAACGGTGGAGGCGGTGAGCGTCGACTTGTCGACCCCCACCGGTCCGGGCGAACTCGTCGCCGCCGCCACTGCTCGGGGCAGTCTCGGCATCGTCGTCAACAACGTCGGCGCCGCCCACCCGAGACTGACCGGGTTCCTCGACGTGACCGACGAAGACTGGATCACGACGATGAATCTCAACCTGATGTCGGCGGTGCGGACGATCCGCGCCGCCCTGCCCACGATGATCGCGGCGGGCCGGGGAAGCATCGTGACCACGAGTTCGGTCAACAGTTTCCTGCCCGACCCCACCGTCATCGACTACTGCGCGTCCAAGGCCGCGCTCACCAACTTCTCGAAGGCCCTGTCGAAAGAGTTGGGACCCTTGGGTATTCGGGTGAACACCGTCAGCCCCGGTCCGGTGTCGACCGCCCTGTGGCTCGGCGACGACGGGGTCGCCGCGACGGTGGCGCGCGCCGCAGGCGGTGACCCGGAGGCAGTGGCGGAGCGTGTCGCGGAGCAGGCGGTCACGGGCCGGTTCACCCGCCCGGACGAGGTGGCGGATCTCGTCGTGTTCCTCGCGAGCGACCGGGCGGGCAATGTGACGGGCTCCGATTTCGTGATCGACGGCGGACTCGTCACCACCCTCTGACGTCCGCGGCTACCGGCGGCCCAGAAGTTTCCGCATACCCTCGGCTGCCCCGCGCACGAGTGCGTCGCGGGGGAAACCGCTGCGCTTGCGCGCCGCGTCGTAGTTGCCGCCCGCCACCCAGACCGGGCCGTCGGCGATGTGCGCGATCCCCTCCCGGGCAACGTCTTCGGGTTCGGCGACCTTCATCCCGGGAAGATTGAAGTTCAGGCCCGCCCGGACCATCGCCGGCGTGCGGGTGACGCCGAGGACCAGTTCGACCACGTGGACGCCGAACGGCGCGAGCTCGAGCCAGAGGCTTTCGGCGAAGATCCGGCCGAACGCCTTGGATGCGGCGTAGATGCTCTGGTCTTCCGAACCCAGGTACCCGGCCAGCGAACCGACCAGCACGATGCCGCCCCGGCCGCGGTCCTTCATCCTCGCGCCGAAATGCTGCGAAAGGTGCAGCTGCGAGGTGATGTTCAGGTCGATGACGCGCTGGAAGCCGGTGAGGTCGCCGCTGACGAACTCGTGTCCGTAACTGTTGGCCCCGGCGTTGAAGATCAGCAACCCGACCTCGACGTCGTCGGTGGCCGTGCGGATCCGGTCGAGGGCGTCCGGATCGAGGAGATCGAGCGCGAGTGTGCGCACCAGGACGCCGTGGGCGCGGACCGTGGCCGCGGTCTCCTCGAGCGGCCCGGGCTTACGGGCGATCAGCACGAGGTTGATCCCCGCGCGGCCCAGTGCCTCGGCGAAACTCGCGCCCACACCCTCGGAGCCGCCTGCGATCACGGCCCACGGACCGTAGTGCTCGGTGTCGATCATGTTGTGTCCTTCCGGAAAACGTTCAGTGGGCGACGACGGGGGTCGGGACGGGGGCGGGATCGCGCACCGGGACGACGCCCGCTTCCGCGGCTCGGGTGATCGACACCGTCAGCGCCGAACACCCTTTCCGGGGAGCGCCGGGGCGCCCCGGCCCCGCGCTGCCGATCTCGCGGCACCGGGCGCGGGCCGCGTCGTCCCACTGAACGGAAGTGTGTTCCCAGCTGTTCTTCTGGACCAGCACGCTCGCGCCGCACTCAGTGCACTGCAGTGGCTGCATCTTCGCGTACCTTCCGGGCGAGATTCTCTTCGACTTCCCTCTTCCACGACTCCACGGGGCGGGTGGTGTCGAGTTCGAACTCGAACCGTTCGGTCATCTGCGGGGTCACCGCGGCGACGTCGACGTAGAACTGCTCGTACCAGCGTCGCAACTGGTAGACCGGGCCGTCCTCCTCGCACAGCAGCGGGTTCTCGATGCGGGTCTTGTTCTTCCAGATCTCGATGTCCTGTTCGAAACCCTTCGCGATGAACGTGCCGAAGTTCTTCGCCATCTCGGTGGCCGCGTCGCCTTCGAGGTCCTTCGACTTCTTGACGATGATGCCGTACTGCAGCACGAACTTGTCGGCGCTGACGGGGTAGTGGCAGTTGATCAGCACGGAGTCGACGTCGTGCGTCTCGTACTGGTACGTCAGGTCGTCGACCATGAACGACGGGCCGAAATAGGTGGCGTCCGAGCGGCTTCCGACCATCTTGGGCTGACCCGACGCGTGCGGGCGCATGTCGTCGCGGGCCTGCCCGCGCATGAACTGGCTGGCGACGTGGCCCTCGAAGACGTTCTTGAAGTACGTGGGGAACGAGTAGTGCACGTAGAAGAAGTGCGCCATGTCGACGATGTTGTCGACCACCTCGCGGCAGTTGGTGTCGACCGTGGTCCGATACCAGACCCAGTCCGTCCATTCGTCGTCGAGCGCGCCGTCGATGCGGGGAATCGTGACGTCCGCGGGCGGCGGATTGCCCTCCGGATCGTTCCACACGAACAACATCCCGTCCTGGTCGAGCGCGTGCCACGACCGGGTCCGGGCGAGCGGCGGCACCCGGCGCGCGTACGGAATCTTCTTGCACCGGCCGTTGCTTCCCCACCTCCAGTCGTGGAACGGGCACGCCACCTCGTCGCCCTTGACCGTGCCCTGGCTGAGGTCGCCGCCCATGTGTCGGCAGTAGCCCTCGAGCACGGCGAGATCACCCGCAGTGTCGGCGAAGACGACGAGCTTGGTGCCGAACGCTTCGACGGAGTGGGGCTTGCCGTCCTTGAAAGCGTCGGACAATCCGATGCAGTGCCATCCACGGGCGAATCGGGTGGGCGCTGCGCCGGCGTCGATTTCGCGTACCTCGACTGTCTCGGACTGTTGGGTGGTCACGATGCGTCCCGTCCTCTCCTGGGCTTGTGCGGTGCCCTGCACGCTAAGTGAGCGTGGACGGCCCGCATGACGTGGTCCCACTGGACGGGACCGGGCGGTGGGGCGGCGTTTCCCGTTGAGCGAGATGCCTGTCCACGCGCGGGGGTGATCGCCCTACCCTCCGACAGATGACGAACGAGGTCCTGAGATCGATCCGCGGCCTGCTGCCGATGATCGCGGAACGCGCGGACAAGGTCGACGAGTCGCGGCGGGTGTCCGAACAGGTGATCCGTGAGCTCGGCGACGCCGGATTGTTCAAGATGCTGCAGCCCAGGCGGTACGGCGGCACGGAAAGCAATCCGGTGCACTTCTACGAGGTGGTGCGCGCCGTGTCCGGTGTGTGCGGCTCGACGGGCTGGCTGGCGTCCGTGCTCGGGGTGCACCCGTGGCACCTGGCCCTGTTCGACGACCGGGCGCAAAATGACGTGTGGGGCCACGACGATTCGGTGCTCGTGTCGTCCGCCTACGCACCCGTCGGGCGGCTCGTCCCCGTCGAGGGCGGCTACCGGCTGACGGGGGACTGGCATTTCTCCTCGGGCTGCGAGCACGCGTCGTGGGCGCTGCTCGGCGCGATGGTGGTCGGGACCGAGGGCCGCCCGGTCGATTTCATGACCGCGCTGGTGCCGCGGTCGGACTACCGCATCCACGACGTGTGGGACGTGGTGGGGATGCGCGGCACGGCCAGCAACGAGATCAGTGCCGAGGACGTGTTCGTTCCCGACTACCGGATCAAGAGGAATTACGAGACGGCGCAACTGCGCGGACCCGGACAGAAGGTGAACCGGGGACCGCTGTACCGGCTGCCGTTCGCCACACTCTTCACGACCGCCGTCGCGGCGCCCGGGGTCGGCATCGTCGCGGGATGCTACGAACGCTATCTGACGTTCATGCGGGAACGAGTGCGGCTCAGCCTCGGTGGCGGAAGATTCGTCGACGACCAGTTCGCCCAGGTCGCGGTGGCCCGGGCGTCGTCCGAGATCGACGCCGCGATACTGCAGATGGATCGCAACGTGCGTGAACTGTGGGAACTGGCCGAGGCCGGGGAGGAACTCCCCATGGGTCTGCGCCTGCGGGTGCGCCGCGATCAGGTTCGCGCGACCGAGCGAGCCCTCGACGCGATCGACCTGCTGTTCAAGACCGCCGGCGGAAGTTCGCTGTCGCGCGGCAACGCGATCGAACGGTCGTGGCGCGACTCCCACGCGGGCAGCGTGCACGTGGCCAACGAGCCCGAACGCGCCCTCGCCCTGTTCGGCAGGGGCGCGTTCGGACTCCCGGTGGAGGACAACCTCGTGTAGTCAGCTCCGCATGTGCTGAACTGCCCGGTAGGAGAAGACCATCGCGGTGCCGAGCGGCACTCCGGGACCGGGGTAGAACCGGCCGCTGAGCGATGCGCTGGTGTTGCCCGCCGCATACAGTCCGTCGATGGGCGTGCCGTCGGCGCGCAGGACGCGGGCGTCGGCGTCGGTCCGGACCCCGCCCTTGGTGCCGAGATCGCTGAGCACGATGCGGGCCGCGTGGAACGGGCCCTGCGACACCGGGCTCAGTGCCGGGTTCGGTGGCGCGTCCGCACCCGTGCCCGGAGGGCAGAAGAAGTTGTCGTACGGGTCCTCTCCCCGGTGGAAGGCCTCGTCGACGCCGTGCTTGGCGAAGTCGTTGAACTGTTCGACGGTGCGGCGCAGACCGTCTGCGGGGACGTCGATCTTCTCCGCGAGTTCCTCGATGGTGTCGGCCGAGACCCAGGTGCCCGCCGCGTGATGCTTCTCGGCGGAGATGTTCGGAATGGAGATGGCAGGCAACACGGGCCCGCCCTCCTTCGAGTCGAACACGAGATACGAACTGCTGCTGCCGTGCTCGATCATCGCTCGGCCGAACTGGTCGTACGGCAGCGATTCGTTGAGGTACCGCTCTCCGGACGTGTCGACGAGAATGCCGCCGCGCACGCCCACCATGAAAGCGCCGGAGCCGTCCGGAAGTTCGACCCCGGGGCACCACCACGCCTCGTCGAGGAGTGCGGTGTCCGCGCCGATCTCCACCGCCGCCCGCAGGAGGTCGCCGGTGTTCGCGCCGCGCGGGCCCATGCTCCAGTCCGCCCGGCCCGGTGTTCCGTTCTCGGTGCGCAGGGCCGCGTTGCCCTCGATCCCGCCTGCCGCGAGCAGCACGCCGCGCGTCGCCCGGATGCGGGCGGTCTGACCGGCGGCGTTGGTCGCCTCGACGCCGACGACCCGTCCGTCCTCGACGATCAGCGAGCGCGCGGCGGTCTCGGTGCGCAGTTCCGCGTGCCCGGTGCCGTGCAGAGCCATGAGAAGGCGGCCGATCAGGGCGCGGCCACCGTTCAGTGTGCCCTCCGGATGCGGTTCCCCGGCCCGGTCGACGTCGGCCTCGGGCCGGATGACCTCGCGCAGGTCCCCGATCTCGTCGCTCGGCAGGTCGAGCGGGTTGATCGCGCGACCGTAGTCCATCCGGCCGGGTGCCCTGTAGTAGTCGGGGAACGCCCGCCACTCGAACTCGATGTGGGGATCGCGTTCGAGAAGGTCGACGACCTCGGGCGCGGTGGCGACGTACGCCTCCTGACGGTCGATCTCCTCGTCGCCCACCACTGCGCGCAGGTACGTGCGCGCCTTGTCCGTGGAGTCGCCGATGCCGGCGCGCTCCTGCACGGCGGTACCCGGCAGCCACACCGCGGCGCCGGAGTACGCGGACGTGCCGCCGAACAGTGGGGTCTTCTCGAGGACGAGGGTGCGCAATCCCTGCGAAGCGGCCGTGTATGCGCCGGTCAGCGCACCGCCCCCCGAACCGACCACCAGCACGTCGCACTCGGTTGTCCAGTCCTGCATCGTCGTTTCCTCCGTTGATGGTCTGTGAAGACTGGCGGTCCAGTCGTGGGGTTCACGCAATCGCATCCGGGCGACCTGCGGCACGCGCGGTCCCACTCACCGGACGAAATTCGATGGTTTCCCGATCCGATGCGAGAATCGACACCGGATCCGGGGCTGTGTGCGGAGTGAAGGGGGATCGAGGGTGCCGAGAATCGCCGAAGTGCGGGACGCTGCCGAACCGAGTTCGGAGGAACAGCGGGCCCGCCACGTCCGCATGCTCGAGGCCGCCATCGAACTGGCCACCGAGAAGGAACTCGCCCGGGTCCAGATGCACGAGGTGGCCAAACGTGCCGGCGTCGCGATCGGGACGCTGTACCGGTACTTTCCGTCGAAGACGCATCTGTTCGTCGCGGTGATGGTCGATCAGATCGACCGGATGGGTGCCGGGTTCAAGAAGAGTGCGCCCCCTGGCGAATCGCCGCAGGATGCGGTGTACAACGTGCTGGTCCGCGCCACCCGCGGGCTGTTGCGCCGGCCCGCATTGTCCACCGCGATGATCCAGTCCACGAGCACCGCCAACGTCGCGTCCGTGCCGGACGCGGGGAAGGTCGACCGGGCATTCCGGCAGATCATGCTGGACGCCGCCGGGATCGAACATCCGACGGAGGAAGACCTCACGGCGCTGCGCCTGCTGGTGCAGCTGTGGTTCGGCGTCATCCAGTCCTGCCTCAACGGCCGGGTCTCGATTCCCGATGCCGAGTCCGACATCCGTAGGGCGTGTGACCTGCTGCTGGTCAACCTGTCGCATCGCTGACAGATCGCCGGCGTCGGGCCGCCTCCCGCCGACCTCGACGTGAAATTCATTCCTGACTCCTGAGCTGTGCGGAGAACTATTTCGCATGGCGAAGGGCATTGATGTCTCCTCAAAAGTAGAATACATTTCAAAAATGAGCCGCGGACGCGTCCGCGTGCCGGAAGAACTCAAGGAGCGGAACATGGGCAACGCCGTCATCGTCGACGCGGCACGGACACCGATCGGGCGCCGGCGCGGGGCACTGTCCGGACTGCACCCGGCCGAACTACTCGGCGCCGCACAGCGGGGTGTCCTCGAACGGGCCGGTGTCGCCCCGGCGGACATCGGGCAGATCGTCGGCGGATGCGTCACCCAGGCCGGTGAGCAGTCCAACAACGTGACCCGGCAGGCGTGGCTGCACGCGGGACTGCCGTACGCGACGGCGGCCACGTCGCTCGACTGCGCCTGCGGATCTTCCCAGCAGGCCGTACACGTCGTGGCGGGTCTCATCGCGTCCGGCCAGATCTCCGCCGGAATCGGGTGCGGTGTCGAGGCGATGAGCCGGGTGTTCCTCGGCCAGGCCGTCACGACGGAGACCGGCAACCCCTACCCCGACGACTGGGCGATCGACATGGGCGACCAGTTCACGTCCGCCCAGCGGATCGCCGACCTCCGCGGGCTCGGGCGCGGCGACGTCGACGCGTTCGGGCTCGAGTCGCAGCGACGCGCCGCCCAGGCCTGGGCGGACGGACGGTTCGACCGCGAGATCGTTCCCGTCACCGCTCCCGTCGTGGACAAGTCCGGCGCACCCACCGGTGAACTTGCGGTGGTCACCCAGGACGGGGGACTGCGCGAGACGACCGCGGAGGCCCTGTCGGCCCTGAAGCCCGTGATCGACGGCCACATCCACACCGCGGGCAACTCGTCCCAGATCAGCGACGGCGCCGCCGCCGTCCTGCTCATGGACGGCGGCCGTGCCCGCGAACTCGGATTGCGGCCGCGCGCGAGGATTCTCGCGTCCGGCATGGTCGGCTCCGACCCGTACTACCACCTCGACGGGCCGATCGAGTCGACGCGCATGGTCCTCGAACGCGCCGGAATGTCTTTGGGCGACATCGATCTCGTCGAGATCAACGAGGCGTTCGCGTCCGTCGTGCTGTCGTGGGCGCAGGTGCACGGAGCCGACATGTCGAAGGTGAACGTCAACGGCGGCGCCATCGCCCTCGGACATCCGGTGGGCTCCACCGGGGCCCGGCTGATCACGACCGCCCTGCACGAACTGGAGCGCTCCGACACCTCCACCGCGCTGGTCACGATGTGCGCGGGCGGCGCGCTGTCCACCGCAACCATCATCGAACGCATCTGACCCGAACGATCGACGAGGCCGACATGACAATGGGATTGACCGAAGAAGAGCGCGACCTGCGTGACTCGGTGCGAGGCTGGGCCACACGGACCGTGACCCCGGCCGTGCTCCGGGAGGCCGTCGAGGCCAAGACCGAGCAACGACCGCTGTTCTGGAAGTCGTTGGCGGAACTGGGCGTACTGGGACTCCACCTGCCCGAGGATGTGGGCGGGGCGGGGTGTGGACTGGTGGAATTGGCAGTGGTCGCCGAGGAACTGGGCCGGGTCCTGCTGCCCGGTCCCTTCCTCCCGACCGTGCTGCTCGGCGCCGTCCTGCACGAGTCCGGGCGCACGGGTGAGCTCTCCGGGCTGGCCGACGGTTCGGCCCTCGGCGCGGTGGCCCTGCAGCCGGGTTCGCTGCGTCTCGTCCGGGACGGCGGAGTGGTGACGCTGGACGGTGAGTCCGGGTACGTCCTCGGCGGGCAGGTGGGCGACCTGTTCCTGCTCGCGGCGAGAGACGGCGACGAGACCGCGTTCGTGGCGCTCGCCCGCGGCCGGCTCGACGTGACCGACCTGCCCAGCCACGATGTGGTGCGCCGCAACGCGACCGCTTCGGTGAACGCCCTCGAGATCGCCGAAGCCGATGTCCTGCAGATCGATTCGCAGCGCGTTCTCGATCTGGCGGCCACCTTGTTCGCCGCCGAGGCCTCGGGTGTCGCCGACTGGGCGGTCACCACCGCCGCCGACTACGCCAAGGTGCGCCACCAGTTCGGCCGCCCCATCGGCCAGTTCCAGGGGGTGAAACACCGGGTCGCCCGTATGCTCTGCCTCGCCGAACAGGCCCGCGTCTGTGCGTGGGACGCGGCCCGTGCGATGAATCCCGGAAGCAGTGCCAGGGCCGCGACGGCTGCGCCGCGATGCAGTGCGGCGGAGGCGTCACTCGCGGCCGCGGTCGCCGGAGCCACCGCACCCGACGCGGCGTTCGCCGTCACCAAGGACTGCATCCAGGTGCTCGGGGGAATCGGCTACACCTGGGAACACGACGCCCACCTGTACCTGCGCCGGGCGCAGTCGCTGCGGATCCTGCTCGGGTCCACCGCATCGTGGCGGCGGCGCGTGGCCCGCGCGACCCTGGGCGGGGCCCGCCGGGTGCTCGGCATCGACCTGCCTCCGGACGCCGATAGCATCCGCGCCGGCGTGCTCGCAGAACTCACGGACGCGGCCGCATTGGACGAGCCGGAGCGCAGGACGTACCTGGCCGAGAAGGGCTACACCGCACCGCACCTCCCCGCGCCGTGGGGTAGGGGAGCGGGCGCCGTGGAACAACTCGTGATCGCGGAGGAACTGCGCGCGGCCGCGCTGAAGCCCCACGACATGATCATCGGCAACTGGGTGGTGCCCACGCTCATCGCGCACGGCAGCGACGAACAGTTGCGGCGCTTCGTGCCCCCGTCGCTGCGCGGCGACCTCGTCTGGTGCCAGCTGTTCTCCGAACCCGGCGCCGGATCGGACCTCGCCGGCCTGACCACCCGGGCCACCAAGGTGGACGGCGGCTGGGTGCTGCGGGGGCAGAAGGTGTGGACGTCGATGGCCCGGGACGCGGACTGGGGTATCTGCCTCGCCCGCACAGATGCCTCGGTGCCCAAACACAAGGGGGTGTCGTACTTCCTGATCGACATGAGGGGCAGCGACGGCCTCGACATCCGGCCGCTGCGCGAGATCACCGGCGAGGCACTGTTCAACGAGGTGTTCCTCGACGACGTGTTCGTCCCGGACGAACTCCTCGTGGGCGAACCGGGCGACGGCTGGAAGCTCGCCCGCACGACCCTCGCCAACGAACGGGTATCGCTGTCGCACGACTCCTCGCTGGGCTCTGGCGGCGAGGCTCTGCTGACCCTGGCCGGCGAACTGCCCGGCGGCATCGACGACGAGCAGCTGACCGTGCTCGGCAAGGTCCTCTGCGACGCACAGTCCGGCGGCCTGATGGGGCTGCGCACCACCCTGCGCTCGATCGCGGGCGGGCAACCGGGCGCCGAGTCGTCGGTCGCGAAACTGCTCGGCGTCGAACACATCCAGCAGGTGTGGGAGGTGGCGATGGACTGGGCCGGACCGCGCGCCCTGCTCGGCGACCGGCCCCGCACCTCCGCTACGCAGATGTTCCTGAACTCGCAGTGCATGTCGATCGCGGGCGGCACCACCAACGTCCAGCTCAACATCATCGGCGAACGACTGCTGGGTCTGCCGCGTGATCCCGCGCCCGGAAAGGGAGCGTGACCTGACATGGCGATCGACGTGAAGGCCGCGCTGACCGCGGAACCGGCCGTGCGTGATGTGGCGTGGACCGAGCGTGACGTGATGCTCTACCACCTCGGACTCGGCGCCGGCGGGAACGCCCAGGACCCCGCGGAACTGCGCTGGGTGTACGAGAAGGACTTGCTGGTGCTGCCGACGTTCGCGCTCGTCGCGGGGCAGGGAATCTCGGCCGGCGACGCACCGGCGGCCGGGCTGAGCCTGCCCGGTATCGACATCGACCTCCGCAAGATCCTGCACGGCGGACAGTCGCTCACCGTGCACGCGCCCATTCCTCCGTCAGGTGGGGCCCGGGTGTCCTCGCGGGTGGCGGACGTGTGGGACAAGGGCAAGGCCGCCGTCATCGTGCTCGAACAGACGGCCACCGACTCGGGCGGGAACCCGTTGTGGACCACGGGGATGCAGATCTGGGCCCGCGATGAGGGCGGGTTCGGTGGCTCCCCGGGACCCGAGTCGGTGGCCACGGTGCCGGCCCGCGAACCCGACAAGGTGCTGGTGTCGCGCACCGGGACGGCGCAGGCCCTGCTCTACCGGCTCAGCGGCGACCTCAACCCGCTGCACGCAGACCCCGAATTCGCGGCCGCGGCCGGGTTCGAAAGGCCGATCCTGCACGGGCTCGCGTCGTACGGTGTGGTGTGCAAGGCCGTCGTCGACGGGATGCTGGACGGCGATCCCACACGACTGCGCCACTACGCGGTGCGGTTCGCGGGCTCGCTGTACCCGGGCGAGACCGTCGAGACCGCGGTCTGGCACGACGGCGACCGGCTGACCCTGCGCGCGACGTGCCCCGACCGTGACGGGCAACCGGTCCTGACCCAGGCGACGATGGAGGTGAGCGGATGAGCGTCGGTACGCACCCCACGTTCGAGAACAGCCCGTCGGGAACGGTGCTGACGTCACCGCCCGACAGTTCCGCCGTCGACCGGGCGACCGAGGCCGCCCGCCGCGTGGTCGACGCGCTGCTGCGGACCGATCGCGGCAACGCCAACCTCGACCGCGTCGCGGAAGAGCTGAACAGCATCGCCGAGCACCTCGAGGAACACGCGCCCGCCGTCGCCGAGCGGCTGATCGACATGTGGAACGGCGAGGGCGTCACCCGGCACGATCCCGTCACCGGACCCGAGAACGCGCTCGCGCCGCCTGTGGTCCTCGAGGGGCTGTCCGACGGATCGGTCCGGGGCACCGTCACGCTGACCATCCCGTACCAGGGGCCGCCCGGGCACGTCCACGGCGGCGTGTCCGCGCTCCTGCTCGACCACGTCCTCGGCGTCGCCAACGCCTGGGGTGGAAAAGCCGGCATGACAGCGCAGTTGAGCACCCGCTACCACCGCCCGACGCCGCTGTTCGAACCACTCACCCTGACCGGGAAGCTGATGTCGGTCGACGGCCGCAAGATCACCACCGTCGGCGACATCCGGACCGCGGACGGCGAGGTGTGCGTCTCGGTCGAGGGACTGTTCGTCGACAAGACCGTGCCCCGCCCACGATGACCCCGATCAGGAGCAGACAATGACGTCACCCGGCCGTTTCGAGAACAAGGTCGTCTTCGTCACCGGCGCGGCGCGCGGGCAGGGCCGCGCCGAGGCCGTCCGGTTCGCGTCCGAGGGCGCCGACGTCATCGCGATCGACGCCTGCACCGAATTCGCGTCCACCGCCTATCCCGGCGCCACCCGGGACGACCTGGCCGAGACGGTCCGGCTCGTCGAATCCACCGGCCGGCGGATCGTCGCCTCCACCGCGGACGTGCGCGATTTCGACGGACTCTCGCGTGCCCTCGCCGACGGCATCGAGCAGTTGGGCCGCCTCGACGTCGTGATCGCGAACGCGGGCATCTGCTCGGGGGCGTTGTCGTGGGAGATCACCGCCGAGCAGTGGCAGGAGACGGTCGACGTCAACCTCACGGGAACGTTCCACACCGCGAAGGCGGCGGTTCCGTATCTGATCGAACAGGGGGAGGGCGGCGCCGTCGTCTTCACGAGTTCGGTGTCCGGGCTGAAGGGCACCCCGTTCACCGGGCACTACGTCGCCACCAAGCACGGCATCACCGGGCTCGCCAAGACGATGGCGAACGAACTCGGGGAGCACCGCATCCGTGTCAATACGGTGCACCCGGCGGGCGTGGACACCGGCATGAAGGTGCGCGACCTGCACCCGCTCATCGCCCGGTACGCGTCGACGCTCGGCTCCATCTACCAGAACTCACTGCCCTACCGCATCACCCAGCCGGAGGACGTCGCCGCCGTCGTCGCCTGGGTGTGTTCGGACGAGGCGAAATACATCACCGGGGCGCAGATTCCCGTCGACCTCGGCAACCTCATTCGCTGAGGTTCGCCGTCTGTGTTCGCCGAATGTCACAGTGGTGCAGTTCGACCGCACCACTGTGACATTCGGCGCTCAGCTGCCGGTGTCAGACGGCGATGTCCCGGCGGATCGTCTTGCCGGTCGCGTTGCGGGGCAACAGGTCCGTGGTGATCCGCCAGCGGGTCGGGACCTTGAAATACGACAGGCGATCCGCGGCGTACTCGCGCAGTTCCGCCTCGGTGGTCACGGCACCCGGTCGCAACACCACGACAGCCGCCACCTCCTGACCCAGATCCTCGTGGGGCGTCCCGATCACCGCGCATTCGAGCACGTCGGGGTGTTCGTCGAGGCACTGCTCGATCTCGGTGGGGTACACGTTCTCCCCGCCGCGCAGAATAAGATCCGAGCGACGTCCGGTCAGCCGCAGGCGACCGTTCTCGACGAGTCCGTAGTCGCCGGTCCGGAGCCATCGGCCCGGGGCGATCGCCGCAGCGGTGGCGGCCTCGTCCTCCCAGTAGCCGAGCATCACGAACGGGCTGCGCACGCACACCTCGCCCTCGACGCCGTCGGGCAGCCACTCCCCGTACGGGTCGCGGATCTCCATGCTCACCGTGATGATCGGACGTCCCAGAGTCCTGGGGAACTGCTCGAGTTCGGGGGCGGTGGCGACGGCGATCGCGGTACTGCACTCGGTGAGTCCGTAGCTGTCCACGAGGGCGTTCCGCGCGAACGGCACCTTCTCGCGCAGCCGTTCCTTGAACGCCACCGACGACGGTGCGGACGCCAGCGAGAACGACGTGAGCGACGACAGGTCGTACTTGTCGAGGTCGTCGTGCTCGACCAGACGGGACGCCATCGTGGGCACCGCTCCCCAGTTGGTGACCCGTTCCCGCTCGACGAGGCGGAGCACGGCGTCCACGTCGAATCCGCCCTGGTGCATGACGACCGCGCCGCCCGTCGCCAGCCGCGGAATCACCAGATTGTGCAGGCTCGCGATGTGGAACAGGGGAGAGGTCAGGAGGTAGCGAAGCGGACTCGGCATCGCCGGGTCGACGGGTCGTCCACTGAATTCGCCGACCACGGCGTCGCTGAACCGGTGGTAGTCGACGACGGCCAGAATGTTGCGCTGCGAGTGCAGCGCTCCCTTGGGTCTGCCGCTCGTGCCGCTGGTGTAGAGGATGGCGGCGGGATCGTCCTCGTCGACGTCGGTGTGCGGCATCGGGGACCCTGCGTACTTCGCGAAGATCGCGGGCAGATCCGCCTCCATCGTGAGGACCGGAAGGTCGGTGCCGACCGCGGCGAGCGTCTCGGCGCGCTTCGCGTCGGCGATCACCACAGTGGGGCGACTGTGCGTCAGCCCGTACTCGACCTCCCGCCGAACCCACCAGCCGTTCAGTCCGACGCTGATGGCGCCGAGCACCTGCGTGGCCCAGAACGCGACCACCCACTCGGGGGTGTTCGCGGCCAGGATCGCCACCCGGTCACCCTTCCGGACGCCGTGGTCCTCGCGCAGCGCCGTCGCCAGGGCCGCGACCGCGGCGGCGTGCTCCGTGTAGGACATCCGGCGGTCGGCGGTCACGAGGTAGTCGCGGTCGCCCCACCGGAGCGACGTGGTGAGGAGTTCGCCCACCGAGCGCCCGCGGTTCTTCATCACCGGCATCCGGGTGCCGAGTACCGGCTCCTCGACGAGTTCGAACCGGCCACCGGGTCCGGTGAGACGGGACATCACCTGATCCAGGTGCAACTGTGGATCTGTAGGGGCAGTCATCGGGGCGACCTTTCGTCCTCGGGCACTCGTACCGACACAAGATGGCACGCCGTGACGGGCGCCCGGACGTGGTTACCACTCAGCGAGACTGCCGCGATCCGCGACATCCCGGCGCCGTTACGTTCGACAGCGAATCGCAGCTGGAGGAACTCATATGACGATAGATCTCGACCCGCCCACAGTGAAGGTCGACCCGCTCGCCCCGGCCACACTCGGGCCGATCACCCTGCGCAATCGCGTGATCAAGGCAGCGACGTACGAGGGCCTGACCCCGAAGGGGATGGTCACCGACGAGCTCATCGAATTCCATCGGCAGCCCGCCGCCGGAGGCGTGGGCATGACGACCGTCGCGTACTGCGCGGTCGCCGCGGACGGACGCACGTCGCCCGGCCAGATCCAATGGACCGACGAGACGATGCCGGGCCTGCGGAAGCTGACCGACGCCATCCACGCCGAGGGTGCGGCAGTGTCTGCGCAGATCGGCCACGCGGGACCGGTCGCGGCTGCGAAGTACATCGGATCTCCGGCCTTGGGCCCGTCCCGTGCGTTCCGGATGACCACCCAGAACTTCTCCAAGCCGGCGTCTGCGGCAGATATCGCCCGGATCGTCGAGGCACACGCCAACGCGGCTCGCCGCGCGGTGGAGTCGGGGTTCGACGCCGTGGAGATCCATTTCGGCCACAACTACCTGATCAGCTCCTTTCTCAGCCCGAAGGTCAACAAGCGCACGGACGAATACGGCGGATCCCTGGCGAACCGCGCCCGGTTCGCGCTCGAGACCGCACGCGCCGTACGCGACGCGGTGGGGGACAGGATCGCGATCCTCGCCAAACTGAACATGGACGACGGTGTGCCCGGGGGCTTCTGGGTGGACGAGGCCATCCAGGTGGCGCAATGGCTCGAACAGGACGGTTCGCTGGACGCGCTCGAGCTCACCGCGGGCAGTTCCCTGCTGAACCCGATGTACCTGTTCAAGGGCGACGCGCCGCTCCGTGAGTTCGCCGCCGTCATGCCGCAGCCGACGAAACTGGGAATCCGGTTGGTCGGCAAGCACTTCCTGAAGGAATACCCCTACCGCGACGCCTACCTCCTCGAGGACGCCCGCCAGATCAGAGCCGCCGTGACGATGCCGCTCGTCCTACTCGGTGGCATCACCGGCAAGGCGACCATGGACCTGGCGATGGCGGAAGGATTCCAGTTCGTGGCCGTCGCACGGGCACTCCTGCGGGAACCCGACCTCGTCAACCGGATCACGGAGGAGACCCACAACCCCGGTCTGTGCATTCACTGCAACAAGTGCATGACGGCCATCTACGGTGGCACCCACTGCGTGCTCCGCGTGCCGTGAGCGTGCATACCGTGTCGACAGGAGAGATGGAGTTGGAACGCACCACGATCGCCGAGATGCTGCTGGACCGGCTGGGTGACGACAGACTGGGAGTCCGTACCCGGGAACAGGATTGGACCTGGGACGAGGTGGTACGCGAGAGTGCGGCCCGCGGGGCCGTCGCATCCTCGCTGCGGCGCGACGGACCGTTCCACGTCGGAGTCCTGCTCGAGAACACCCCCGAGTTCCTGTTCTGGCTGGGCGGCGCCGCGATCGCCGGCGCCACCGTGGTCGGCATCAATCCGACCCGTCGCGGGGCGGAACTCGAGGCCGAGATCCGGTACGTCGACTGCCAGCTGATCGTCACGGACACCGCAGGGAAGGCACAGCTCGCCGGTCTCGACCTCGGGCTGTCCGACGACCGGTTTCTGCTGGTCGACGATCCGGCCTACACCGAACTCGTCGCGTCCCATGCCGTCGAGAGTCCGGCCGGGGAGCCCGGGATCGACGCGTCGACGCTGTTCCTTCTGCTGTTCACGTCCGGCACCACCGGCACGTCGAAAGCGGTGCGGTGCAGTCAGGGCCGGCTCGCCCGGCTGGCGTACGCGAACACCGTCAAGTACGGGCACGTGCGCGAGGACGTCGACTACTGCTGCATGCCGCTGTTCCACGGCAACGCGCTGATGGCGCTGTGGGCGCCCGCACTCGCCAACGGCGCCACCGTCTGCCTGCCGCGCAAGTTCTCCGCGTCCGGATTCCTGCCCGACGTCCGGTTCTTCGGCGCCACATTCTTCACCTACGTCGGCAAGGCGCTGGCGTACCTGATGGCCACACCGGAGCAACCCGACGACCGTGACAACACTCTCGTCCGCGGTTTCGGGACCGAGGCGTCCCCGGAGGACAAGACCGAATTCGTCCGCCGGTTCGGCGCCGAACTGTACGAAGGGTACGGCTCGAGCGAAGGCGCCGGTTCGGTGACGCTCGACCCCGACGCCCCCGAGGGTGCGCTCGGCAGACCCGCGAACGAGAACATCGTCATCGTCGACCCCGACACCCGCGCGGAGAAGGCCCGGGCGCGGCTCGACGGGCACGGTCGCGTGCTCAACCCGGACGAGGCGATCGGCGAAATGGTCGACAAGGCCGGCGCGGCGCGATTCGAGGGCTACTACAAGAACGAGGACGCGATCGCGGACCGCATCCGGCACGGCTGGTACTGGACGGGCGACCTCGGGTACGTCGACGAGGCCGGCTTCATCTACTTCGCCGGCCGGAAGGGCGACTGGATCCGCGTGGACGGGGAGAACACCTCGGCGTTGATGGTGGAGCGCATTCTGCGCCGCCACCCGAAAGTGGTCGCCACCGGCGTGTACGCCGTCCCCGACCCGCGGTCGGGCGATCAGGTGATGGCGGCCGTCGAGGTGTCGGACCGCACCGATTTCGATCCGGCGGAGTTCGCCGCCTTCCTCGGCAGACAGGACGACCTGGGCACGAAGGCGGCACCCCGCTTCGTCCGGGTGTCGACGGACCTGCCGGTGACGGGATCGAACAAGGTGCTCAAACGAACGCTGCAGGAACAGCGCTGGCGTTGCGACGATCCGGTCTTCCGGTGGGTGGGACGCGGTGTTCCCGAATACCACCAGATGACCGACAGTGAGAAGGCCGCGCTGGAGCAGGAGTTCCACACGCACGGCCGGCAACGATTCCTGCACGTGTGACGGTGAGGGTGACATGAAACTGGGTGTGGTGGTTCCCGTCGAGCTGGGACGGGCGGGCGAGCCCGAGTGGATACTCGAATTCGCGAGGGCTGCGGAATCACTCGGATTCGACGAGATCTCCGCCGTCGAGCACTCGGTCGTCATCGCGGACACGGCGAGTGCCTATCCGTACTCGCCCACCGGGAAGTCGCACCTGCCCGACGACTGCAGTCTGCCGGACCCGCTGGAACTGCTGTCGTTCGTCGCCGGCGCCACGACGACCCTGGGTCTCGCGACGGGCGTGCTGGTCCTGCCCAACCACCATCCGGTGGTGCTGGCGAAGCGTCTCGCCACCCTGGACCGGCTGTCCGCGGGACGCCTCCGTGTCTGCCTCGGTCTCGGCTGGATGCGTGAGGAGATCGAGGCCTGCGGAGGTGATTTCGACCGGCGCGGCGCGGTCGCCGACGAGGCGATCGCGGTGATGCGGGCGCTGTGGTCGGGTACCGGCGCCGTCGACTTCGCGGGCGAACACTTCTCCTTCCGCGGCGCCCAGAGCTGGCCCAAACCCCACCGGAATTCGGGAGTGCCGCTCTACATCGGCGGTCACAGCCCAGCGGCCACACGGCGGGCAGGGCGGCTGGGCAACGGATTCCAGCCGCTCGGCCTGGCCGGCGACGACCTGGACCGGGCGATCGCCCGGATGCGGGCTGCGGCAGCGGACGCCGGCCGCGATCCCGCCGACGTCGACCTCGTGCTGGGGGCGACGCTGCCGCGGCTGGACGAGGCCAAGCTCGACCGGTCCCGGGACCTGGGTGCGAGTCGGCTCGTGCTGTCGGCGTCCCGACACGCGCAGTCCCTCGGCCAGGTCATCGACGAGATGGCCGCCTGCTCGGCGCGGTTGGGCCTCAGTCCGGCACGGTGACCGGCACGTCCTCGCTGAAGTCGACGATCAGTTCGCGCCGGGAGAACTGCCAGCCGGTGTCGCCGAGCACGTACCGGTCGTGGTAGCGCAACGCGATCCGGTTGTCGCGGAAGCCGTTTCGGCCGGCGTAGACATGGTGCGCCGTGCAGTACGTCTCGCCCGACGCCGTCGACCCGTCCACGTCGATCACCTGCTGGTGCACGACGTGCCGGGTGGATTGCAGATGCGAGACGGCGTCCACGACGGCGGACGCGAGCACGCCGCTGCCGCGGAGTTCCGTTGCCGCGCCGGTGCCCGTCAACGCGGGCGGGAGGACGAACGTCGCGTCGGAGTCGAACAACGCCGCGAGCGTTGCCGCCTCGCGCCGGTCGACGGCCCGCGCGTAGCGGGCGGTGAGTTCGGTGAGAGCGAATCCGGTGGCCATTCCACCATTCCAGCGGACGTCCGGCATCGGCGACAGCCACCTCCCGCTGACCGAGACATCGGCACCGAGGCGTGGGAGTGCTGGTTAGCGTCCAGAACACCCGTGGCGACAGCCACGCACAGGTTTGAGGAGAACGCCGATGGATGTGAGGGAATCGCCCGGGCAACGGGAACTCCGGCGGGAGTTGCGCGCCTACTTCGCGGCGCTGCTGCCGGAGGAGACGCGGCGGATCGCGGGTGAGGAGGGTGTGGGCGGAGAACACTTCCGCGACATCGTGCGGCTGCTGGGCAAGGACGGCTGGCTGGGTGCCGGCTGGCCGGTGGAGTACGGCGGGCAGGGACGGTCGATCGAAGACCAGTTCGTGTTCTTCGACGAGGTGCAACGGGCCGGGTTGCCGTTCCCGTTCGTCACCGTCAACACGGTCGGCCCCACCTTGATGAAGTACGGCACCGAGGAGCAGAAGGCGCGGTTCCTTCCGGGCATCCTGGCCGGCGACATCGTCTTCGCCATCGGGTACACCGAACCGGAAGCCGGTACCGACCTCGCGTCGCTGCAGACCCGGGCCGTGCGCGACGGGGACACGTGGGTTGTCGACGGCAACAAGATCTTCACCAGTGGCGCCAACACGGCCGACTATGTGTGGCTGGCGTGCCGCACCGATGCGGACGCACCCAAGCACAAGGGCATCTCGATCCTCATCGTCCCCACCGACGATCCCGGCTTCAGCTGGTCGCCGATCCACACCGTGGGCGGGCTGACGGTCACGTCGACCTACTACACCGGGATCCGGGTCGGCGATCAGGACGTCGTGGGTGACGTCGACGGTGGCTGGCAGCTGATCACCGCTCAGCTCAATCACGAACGCATCGGGCTCGCCGCGCTCGGCGGACGCACGCTCGGCCTGTGGCACCAGGTCCTCGACTGGGCCGGACGGAACGGTGCACTCGACATCCCGTGGGTGCAGATGGACTTCGCGCGCACTCACGCGAAGCTCGAGGCGATGCGACTGCTGAACTGGAAGATGACCGCCGCGGTCGCGCGGGATGCGTTGTCGGGTGCCGACGCCGGTGCCACCAAGACGTACGGCACCGAAACCCACGTCGACGTCTATCGCACGCTGCTCGGGATCCTCGGTGCCGCCGGACGGCTGCGTCCGGGCTCGCCGGGCGCGATTCTCGCCGGCCAGATCGAACAGATCTCCCGGCAGAGCGTGGTGAACACGTTCGGCGGCGGCGTCAACGAGGTGCTCCGCGACATGGTCGGCACCCTCGGCCTCGGACTCGCCCGCGAGAAGAGGGTGAAATGAGCGAACTCCTCACCCGGCTGCGCGCCTTCGAGGGACGGACGATCGTCCCGGCCACCTGGGGTCCCGACCCGGTGAACACTCCCATGATCCGGCACTGGGCCGAGGCGATGGGTGACACGAGCCCGGTCTACCTCGACGACGACGCCGCACGCGCCACCGGCCGCGGCGGCGCCGTCGCGCCTGCGCAGATGCTGCAGGTGTGGACGATGCGCACATTCGCCGACACGATGTCCGGCGCCGACCCGTCACCCGTCTGGACGGAACTGATCGCCACACTCGACGAGGCGGGATTCACGTCCGTCGTCGCCACCGATTCCGACCAGGAATTCTTCGCAGAACTGCGTCCCGGCGACCGGGTGAGCACGACCGAGGTCGTCGAGTCCGTCTCCGCGGAGAAACGGACAGGTCTCGGCGCAGGACATTTCGTCACCACCCTCAAGACGTACCGCAACGGTGACGGCGAGATCGTCGGCACCCAGCGGTGGCGGACACTCCGATTCCGGCCCGCCGAACGCCCGGCCACGCGCGCGCTGCGCCCGCGGCCCGCCCTCGACGACGACAACGCGTTCTGGTTCGCGGCCGCCCGCGAGCACCGCCTCGTCATCCAGCGGTGCACGAACTGCGGTGTGCTGAGGCACCCGACCGGACCGATGTGCGGGGAGTGCCGCTCCACCGAATGGGACACCGTCGACGCGTCGGGGCGGGGCACCGTCTACACGTTCGTCGTCAACCACCACCCGAAGATCGACGCCTTCGACTACCCACTGATCGTCGCGGTGATCGAACTCGCGGAGGGCACCCGCCTGATCGCCAACATGACGGGTGTCGAACCCGAACACGTGCACATCGGAATGCCCGTGGAACTGGACTGGATCGACGCAGACCCGGAACTCACACTTCCCGCATTCCGGCCCGCAGTATCGGAGGAACACTGATGGACTTCACATTCGGCGAGGAGCAGGAAGCGGTCCGCGGACTGGCCGCGGACGTGTTCGCCGCCAGGTCGCGACCCGAGCGGATCACGGACGTCGAGTCGGGCGCCGACCGGATCGACCGGGAACTGTGGCGCGAACTGGTCACCACCGGGCTGCTCGGCATCGCCCTGCCCGAGAACCTCGGAGGCGGCGGCATGGGACTCGCCGAACTGTACGTCCTGCTCGAGGAGCAGGGCCGGACCGTGGCGCCGGTTCCGTTGTGGCCGCACGTGCTCGGCGCGCTCGCGATCGCCGAGTTCGGGACGCCGGACCAACGGGACGCGCTGATCCCCGCGGCGGCCGACGGCAGCCTGATCCTCACGGTCGGACTGGAGGAGTTCGGACCGTACGTCGCGGGCGAACCGGCGACGACGGCACGCGAGGTGGACGGCCGGTGGCAGGTCCACGGCGCCAAGGCCGCGGTGCCCGTGGCGCACCTCGCCGAACGCCTCCTCGTCTCCGCGACCACACACAGCGGTTCGGCGCTGTTCCTGGTGCACCCGGAGGCCGCGGGTGTGACTGCGCAGCAGGCGGAGTCGACCACCCACGAGATCTGCGCGAACGTCGCGTTCGACGCGGCCCCCGCGGAACCGGTCGGCCCGGCGGACGGTACCGCGGTGCGGTGGCTGCTCGAACGAGCGGAACTGGCGGTCGCCGCCCTGCAACTGGGCGTGGGGGAGGGCGCGGTGCGTCAGGCCGTCACGTACCTCAACGGACGCACCCAGTTCGGCCGCCCGCTCGCGACGTTCCAGGCCGTCACCCATCAGCTCGCGGACTGCTACATCGACCTCGAGGCCATGCGGGTGACACTGTGGCAGGCCGCCTGGCTCCTCGCGAGCGCGGAAGATCCGGGAACCGCTGTGCTGGTCGCGAAATGGTGGGCGACCGACGGCGGCCAGCGGGTCGTCCACCGCACCCAGCACGTGCACGGCGGAATCGGTGTCGACACCGACTACCCGGTGCACCGGCACCTGCTGTGGGGCAAGCAGCTCGCCGCCACCCTCGGCGGAGCCGGCTCCGACCTGGCACGTCTGGGCGCGCAGCTGGCGGCCGGGGTCGAGGTGGTCGCATGACCGCCACCGTCGGCACCACGACCTACGACGCCGTCACGGTCGGCGATCGGCTGCCGGAGTTGGTGATACCGCTGACCCGCACCCTGATCGTCGCCACCGCCCTCGCCACCCGCGATTTCCAGGACGTCCACCACGATCCGGCGCTCGCGGTGGAGCGGGGGTCGAAGGACGTGTTCATGAACATCCTCACCACCAACGGGCTGGTGGGACGGTTCGTCACCGACTGGGCGGGGGCGCACGCGTCGCTGCGCCGGATCGCGGTGCGGCTCGGTGCCCCCAACTACCCCGGCGACGAGATGACCCTGACCGGTGAGGTGGTCGCGAAGGACGACGGCCTCGTCACCGTGAAGATCCGCGGCGCGAACAGCCTCGGTGATCACGCCACCGGCACCGTCGTCGTCGCGTGGACCGCGGGAGGGAACCGATGACCAGCCCCCTGTCGGGCGCCGCCGCCATCGTCGGCATCGGCGCCACCGAATTCTCCAAGCACTCGGGACGAAGCGAACTGCAACTGGCGTGCGAGGCGATCGTCGCCGCACTCGCCGACGCGGGCATCGACCCGTCCGAGGTCGACGGACTGTCCACGTACACCGCCGAGACGAACGGGGAGGTCCTCGTCGCCCGCAACACGGGCATCGGCGAGCTGAAGTTCTTCTCCCGCATCGGGTACGGCGGCGGCGCCGCGTGCGCCACTGTCCAGCAGGCGGCGATGGCCGTGGCGACGGGCATCGCCGACGTCGTCGTCTGCTACCGCGCCTTCAACGAACGGTCCGGTGTGCGGTACGGACTCGGGCAGCACGACCGACCGATGGACTGCACCGCGGACCGGGCGGCGTACGCCTGGCTGACCCCGCAGGGATTGTCGACGCCCGCCCAGTGGGTGGCGATGTTCGCCCGCCGGTACATGCATCGGTACGGCGCCACGAGTGAGGACTTCGGCCGGATCGCGGTCGTCGCACGCAAGCACGCCGCCGGCAACCCGGCCGCCTGGTTCCACGGGCGGCCCATCACCCTCGACGACCACCAGAAGTCGCGGTGGATCGCCGAACCGCTGCACCTGCTGGACTGCTGCCAGGAAACCGACGGCGGCCAGGCCCTCGTCATCGTCTCCGCCGAACGCGCCAAGGACCTCCGCACCACCCCGGCGATCGTCAAGGCCGCCGCGCAGGGCTCCGGCAAGGACCAGCACATGATGGCCAGCTACTACCGGCCCGACATCACCGGAATACCCGAAATGGGCCTCGTGGGCAGGCAACTCTACCGGCAGAGCGGTCTCGCGCCCGACGACATCTCGGCGGCGATCCTCTACGACCACTTCACCCCGCTCGTCCTCCCGCAACTCGAGGAACTGGGTTTCTGCGATCCTGGCGAGGCTAAGGACTTCATCCGGGACGGCAACCTCGAGGTCGGCGGCCGACTCCCGGCGAACACCCACGGCGGCCAGATCGGTGAGGCCTATCTGCACGGCGTCAACGGTATCGCCGAGGCAGTTCGCCTGATCCGCGGAACGTCGACGACACAACCGGACGGCATCGGCAACGTGCTGGTGACCGCGGGCACCGCCGTGCCCACCAGCGGCCTGATCCTGGGCAGAGAGGACTGATCATGACGACAACCGAGCGCACGACGGCAGGAGCGTGGCGAGGCGAGGACCTCGGCACCCGGACCGTGAGTTACGACGAGCGCGACGTCATCCTGTACGCACTGTCGGTGGGTGCGCGGGCCACCGAGATGGACCTCGTCTTCGAGGAGCGTCTGCGGGTGCTGCCCACGTTCGCTCTCACTCTCGCCCAGTGGGCGCCGGACGAACTGGGGTCGCGGGGCGCTTTCGACACGAAGACGGCGCTGCACGGATCGCAGGAACTGACGGTGCTCGCGCCGCTTCCCCGTCGCGGCGAGATCGCGTTGTCGGCGTCGGTCGGCGAGGTGTGGGACAAGGGCTCGGCCGCCGTGTTCGAGGTGCGCGTCGACTCCGAGTTCTTCGTCGCCACCTGGTCGCTGTTCGCGCCCGGCGCCGGTGGTTTCGGCGGCGATCGAGGCCCCGCGAAACCGTCTCGGCCCGAGGGTGAACCGGCCGTGGACGCTGTTCTGCGGACCGCGGAGAACCAGGCGGCGCTGTACCGGCTGACCGGCGACCGGCACCACATCCACATCGACCCGGCGGCGGCCGAGCGGATCGGGCAGCCCCGGCCGATCATGCACGGCCTGTGCACGCTCGCCGCGAGCACGCTGGAACTCGCCCGTGCGCTGGACGTCCACCCGGCCGACCTCGTCCGGCTGGAGGGACGGTTTGCCGCACCGGTCTACCCGGGCGACGCGCCGACGTTGCGAGCCTGGGGTGATGCGGGTGATGCGTCGTTCGAACTCGTCCAGGACGACCGGCCGGTGATCGCCGGCGCCCGCGCCGCGTTCGGCTGACCGCACGGTCGCCGTCCGTCGCCGAATGTCACACCGGTGCAGTTCAACTGAACCGATGCGGCATTCGGCGAGGAGGTCAGGAGTGGGTGGCGAGATACCGCGCGGGATACTCGCCGCCGCCGTGGACGGCGAGATCGGCGCCGTTCACGTACGACGCCTGCGCGCTCGCCAGGTACAGGCAGGCGTCCGCGATGTCGGACGGCACCGCCATCCGCCCCATCGGCAGGGTCCGGGTGACGGCGGCGCCGCCGTCGTCGCCGTAGACGGACGCCGCGCTCTCCGTGCGGATGAGACCCGTGGTGATGTGGTTGATCCGGACCTTCGGAGCCCACTCGAGCGCAAGCGCTTTCGTCAGAACCAGCAACCCCGCCTTCGCGGCGCTGTACGCGGCGGTGCCGGGTTGCGGATCGTGGGCGGAGACACTGCCGATGTTGACGATGGCACCGCCGTCGGACTGCTGCTGCATCACCGCATTGGCGGCCTGGGCGACAGTGAAGGGCGCCAGCAGATTCAGCGCGACGATCTTCTCGACGAAGCGCGGCGAGACGGTGGCCGCGTCGGCATCGGGCGAACCACCCGCATTGTTGACGAGGACGTCGAGGCGGCCGTACCGCGCGACGGCCTCGTCGATCAGGGCGGCGGCGTCGGCGTGGTCGCGGACGTCGGTCGCGCGGAACGCGGCGGTGCGATCACCGTGCGCGGGCGGGGTGTCCGGTGCGCTCCGGCCGCACACGAGCACGTTCGCACCCGCGGCGAGAAACGATTCGGCGACGACGAAACCGATGCCCTTGGTTCCGCCGGTCACGACGACGGCGCGGCCACTGAAATCGAGAGGATGGGGGATTGTCACGGGAGACCTTCGGAGTGAGGGAGCGCGGGATTGCCGGCGCTCGAATGGGATCGGGTGAATCAACACGAAGACCGAAAACAAGCAAATGCTTGGTTCGATAGTAGGGGAACGGGAGTGGACATGGGCAAACTCGACGGCAAGGTCGCGCTGATCACCGGTGCGGGGCAGGGGATCGGGCAGGGAATCGCCCTGGCCCTCGCCCGGGAGGGCGCGGCAATCGCCGTCGCCGGCCGGACCGAATCGAAACTGCACGGCACGTGCGAGCGGCTCACCGAACTCGGCGCACGCGGCGAACCAGTGGTGTGCGACGTCAGCAGGCGGGCGGACATCGCGTCCGCCGTCGTGCGGACCGTGGACGTGTTCGGCGGCGTCGACATCCTGGTCAACAACGCCAACGACTGCACGCCGGGACCGATCCTGTCGGTGATCGACGAGGAGTACGAGCGGTCGTTCGCAACGGGACCGCTCGCGACGCTGCGCATGATGCAGTCGTGCCACCCGCACATGAGGGCGCGCGGCGGCGGCGTGATCGTCAACCTCGTCACGTCGGCGGCCGTGCGGTGGGACGCGAGCAACTACGGCGCCTACGGTTCGATCAAGGAGGGAATGCGTTCGCTGACCAGGTCGGCGGCGTGCGAGTGGGGCCGGGACGGCATCCGGGTGCTGTCCGTGGCCCCGCACGCCAAGAGTCCGGCGCTCGAGCGATGGATGGACAGGAACCCGGACGAGGCGGCGGAGTTCGTGGCGGGCATCCCGCTCGGACGGGTCGGCGACGCCGAAACCGACATCGGACGTGCCGTCGTGTTCCTCGTGAGCGAGGACGCCGGCTACCTTACCGGGGCCACCATCCCCCTGGACGGCGGGCAGTCCCGTTGGGGCTGACGGCGGGCAGTCCCGTTGGGGCTGACGGCGGGCATCCGGGTCCCGCACAGCGGGAAGGCCGGGGGCCGGCGCGCTCGATCTGCACTAGTTTCGGCAGGATCGAATTACCGTAGCGAGAGGGCACCGTCGCGATGACGACCGTTGAAACACCACGCAGTTCGCGATCAGTAGTGGTCACCGTGGCCGCTGTCGTGGAGGAGACGTCCGACGCCCGGTCGCTGGTGTTCGACGTCCCCGACGAGCGTCGGCACGAATTCGCCTACAAGCCCGGGCAGTTCCTGACGCTGCGCATCCCGAGCGATCGGACGGGTTCCGTCGCGCGGTGTTACTCGCTGGCCAGTTCGCCGTTCACCGACGACCTGCCGAAGGTGACGATCAAACGCACCGCAGGCGGGTACGGTTCGCACTGGTTGTGCGACAACGTCGGTGTCGGCGACCGCATCGAGGTCCTGCCTCCCGCGGGCGTGTTCACTCCGGCCAGCCTGGACGAAGACCTGATCCTGTTCGCCGCGGGCAGTGGAATCACCCCGGTGATGTCGATCCTCAAGTCGGCGCTCAGCGAGGGCAACGGGAAAGTCGTTCTCGTGTACGCGAACCGGGACGAGAAGTCGGTCATCTTCGCCGAGGAGTTGCGGGAACTCGCGGCCCGCCACGAACACCGGCTGACCGTCGTGCACTGGCTCGAGAGCGTGCAGGGCCTGCCGACACCGCGGCAGCTGGCGAATCTGTCGGACCGGTTCCGGGACCACCGCGCCTACCTCTGTGGGCCGCGCCCCTTCATGGACGCGATCCACGAGTCGCTCGCACTCGCCGGCGTCCCGCGCGACCGTGTGCACGCCGAGGTGTTCACCTCACTGTCCGGGGATCCGTTCGCGGACGTCGTGGTCGAGGAACTGCCGGACACGGAGGCGGGAACGGCGTCGACGGTCGAGGTGCAACTCGACGGCGAAGCGCACAACCTGCGCTGGCCCCGCCAGGCGACACTGGTCGACGTCATGCTCTCCAAGGGGCTCGACGTCCCCTACTCGTGCCGCGAGGGCGAATGCGGTTCCTGCGCATGCACGGTGGTCCAGGGAGAAGTGGACATGGACAACGCGTCGATCCTCGATCCCGAGGACATCGCGAGCGGCTACATCCTCGCGTGCCAGGCCCGCCCCGTCAGCGAGCACGTGCGGATCGAGTTCTGACCGACGCCGGTACTACTTCTCCGTCTGCGCCGCCGCGGCGTGGGCGCCCAGGTCGGCGAGGCGGATCGGGTAGCGCGGTGGGCGATCGACGATGACCTCCCGGGTGACGGCGAGGTCACGGTCGACGTGGAGCAGTTCGCCCGGCTGCAGTGGCATCCAGCCGGGGTCCTCGTCCATCTGTTCGCTGGCGGCGACCACCGCCGGATACTCGGCGAGATGCTCGGACCTGGCACGGATCCGGCCGGGAGTGCTCGCGTGCTGGAGGTGGCGACCACCACTCGGACCGCCCGCGCGCCGCTCGAGGAACAGCAGGTCGTGGGTGTCCGGGTACCGTAGCGCCCACAATTCGCCGGGCGTGGTCAGCAGGATGTTGAGCGCGTAGATCGGCACGTTGTCGGCCAGCCATCGGGCGGCCGAGGTGATGCCGGCCGTGACGTCGCCGCCGTTCCTGCCGATGTGACTGGTCACGAGGGCGAAGACGCGTTCCGAGTCGGTGTCGCCGTGAACGAGCGCGAGATCGGAGCCCAGTTCCGCCTCGAGCTTCGGCAGGTCTTCGACCACGCCGTTGTGGGCGAACACGCGACCGCCCTGGGCGAACGGGTGGGTGTTCTGGGGAAGCAGTTCACCCGTGGTCGCGAAACGGATGTGCGCGACGAACGTGACCGAAGAGCGATGCTTCGCCTCTTGCGCGAACTCCCTGTCCTCGTATGCGGCGAGCGGTTGCTTCTCCACCACCGGAGTTCCGTCCTCCGCGAACGTGCCGAGACCGGTGCCGTCCGGCTCGCGGTGACTCTGCTGTGCGAGGCTGTCCGGGGCGTCCAGCAGCCAGAACGACGCGCGGACGCGATGCGGGGCGGCGGACAACCCGAACAATCGGCACATAACTTCCCTCTCGGATGGGCGGATCAGCGGTAGTCCGGGTTGGCGAAGTCGGGGCGGCAACCCGCGTCCCACTCCGAACGTCGATTTCCGTACGCGGGGAACCCGCCGGCCTTCTTCAACATCGCGGCGACGTGCATCAGGTTGTACGTCATGAACGTGGTGTTGCGGTTGGTGAAATCGTTCTCCGGACCGCCCGACCCTTCGTCGAGATACGACGGGCCCGGGCCGGCCTCACCGATCCATCCGGCGTCGGCCTGCGGCGGGATCACGTATCCGAGATGCTGGAGGCTGTAGAGGATGTTCATCGCACAATGCTTGACCCCGTCCTCGTTGCCGGTGATCAGACAACCCCCGGCGCGCCCGTAGTAGGCGTACTGGCCGTGGTCGTTGAGAATCGACGAGCAACCGTAGAGCCGCTCGATCACCTGTTTCGTGACGGAACCGTTGTCGCCGAGCCAGATCGGACCGGCCAGGACCAGGATGTCGGCGTCCAGCACTCGCTGAAACAGCTGGGGCCATTCGTCGCTCGGCCACCCGTGCTCGGTCATGTCCGGATACACGCCGGTCGCGATGTCGTGGTCCACCGCCCGGATCTGGTCGACCGAGACGCCTTCCTGCTCCATCAGGCCGACACTGCGGTCGATCAGCCCCTGGGTGTTGCTCACGTCGGGGGACCGCTTCAGGGTGCAGTTGACGAACAGGGCACGCAGGCCGCTGAAACGGGGGGTTCCGTCCCGCGGCGACGGATCGGCCATCAGTCCTCCCACGAAAGAGTCCGGAAGTCCACGATATGCCGCGGCGGTCCCTGTTCGTGGCAGAAGAGTCCGCCCGGTCCGGGACGATCCCGGACCGGGCGGACCCGGGTGTTCTGTCAGCCCAGCGCGGAGATCGCCTTCGCGACGCCCTCGCCGTAGGCGGGATCGCACTGCGTGCAGTTGTCGATGTGCCGCTGCACGACCTGCTGCGACGCGCCGTTGATGGCCCGCGCGGTGTTCTCGAACAGCACCTGCTTCTGCTCGTCGCTCATGTTGTTGAACAACACGCGCGGCTGCGAGAAGTAATCGTCGTCGTCCTCCCGGAAGTTGAACCGGTCGGCGAACGCGCCCACGCCCTGCGCGGGATCGCGGTACCGGCTCTGCTCCTGCCACTTGCCGTAGCTGTTCGGCTCGTAGTGCAGGGTGCCACCGTTGTTGCCGTCGACCCGCATGGCACCGTCGCGGTGGAAGTTGCTCACCGGGCAACGGGCCGCGTTGACCGGGATCTGGTAGTTGTTCACGCCGAGGCGGTAGCGCTGCGCGTCACCGTAGGAGAACAACCGGCCCTGGAGCATCTTGTCCGGGGAGAAGCTGATGCCGGGCACGACGTGTGCCGGGTTGAACGCCGCCTGCTCGACCTCGGCGAAGTAGTTGTCGGGGTTGCGGTTGAGTTCCCATTCGCCGACCTCGATGAGCGGGTAGTCGGCCTTCGGCCACACTTTCGTCAGGTCGAACGGGTGGTAGGGGACCGTGTCGGCGTCGGCCTCGGGCATGATCTGCACGCACAGCTTCCACTTCGGGAAATTGCCGGCCTCGATGGCGTCGAAGAGATCCCGCTGATGGCTCTCGCGGTCGGCGCCGACCAGGGCCTCGGCCTCGGCGTCGGTGAGGTTCTCGACTCCCTGCTGCACGCGGTGGTGGAACTTCACCCAGAAGCGTTCGCCCTCGGCGTTGATGAAACTGAACGTGTGCGAACCGAATCCGTGCATGTGCCGGTACGACGAGGGGATACCGCGGTCGCTCATCACGATGGTGACCTGGTGCAGCGACTCGGGCAGCGACGTCCAGAAGTCCCAATTGTTTTCGGGGCTGCGCAGATTCGTGCGGGGGTCACGCTTGACGGCGTGGTTGAGATCGGGGAACTTCAGCGGGTCGCGGAAGAAGAAGACCGGGGTGTTGTTGCCGACGAGGTCCCAGTTGCCTTCCTCGGTATAGAACTTGACCGCGAAGCCGCGGATGTCGCGCTCGGCGTCGGCGGCGCCGCGCTCACCGGCGACGGTGGAGAAGCGGGCGAACAGGTCGGTCTTCTTGCCGACCTCGGAGAAGATCTTCGCGCTGGTGTACCGGGTGATGTCGTTCGTGACCGTGAACGTTCCGTACGCACCGGAACCCTTGGCGTGCATGCGGCGTTCCGGAATGACCTCGCGGTCGAAATGTGCGAGCTTCTCGAGGAACCAGACGTCCTGCAGCAACTGCGGCCCGCGGGGCCCGGCAGTGACGACGTTCTGGTTGTCGGGGACGGGTGCGCCTACGGCCGTGGTGAGCTTGTCGCCCGTGTTCGCAGTGGTCTCTCGGCTCACAGTGGATCCCTTCGTTGCTGACTCTCGCGGTGGGTTTTCTGGAACTGGCTGTCGGGCAAGAGGCTTCGCCGATGGACGGGTCGACGTCGCGGATCGAACCACCCTCACGGGACGCGACGTGGTGGTGGCCGTCTCCCGCCCTCGTGTGTGTTCACGGTCACACTGCACCATCGTTTCTTGAATTAGTCAAGAAAGCGCACGCTAACTCTCGACCGGTGTCCGCGTCTCCAGCGCCGCAACCAGGAACTCTTCCGGAACATCCGGCCAGTCGGACTGCCAGCGGCCGGCTCGCCTGTCCTCGAGGAGTGCCGTCAGCGCGGGCACCATGCGCGGTCCGCCGTCGATCAGGTAGCGCACGAAGCCGATTCGTGCACACGTCGCGGCGATGGACGCCAGCACCGGCTTCGCTTCGTCGACCCGGCCCGCCGCGACCAGGCAGGCGACGAGCAGGCGACTGGCCTGCATGGCCGCCCTCGGCCGGCTCTCCCGTTCGACCCTGCGCACCCACTCCTCCGCGCGGCGACACGCGACATCGGGCTCGTCGGCCGACTGCTTCCGGATCTCGGTGGCGTCGTCGAGCTGCGCGACGATCTCGGCGAAACCGAAATCGGGTTCCCGGTTGGCCTTCCCGGCAGTGGCCGGGGGCTGAGGCGAGGCCGGCAGACCGAGCCGGACCCGCTCGTTCTCGACCCGGGCCCGCAGCCGGGGAAGTCCCAGCGACGCCGCCGCGGACGCGCCCTCGTCGAGGTGGCGGGCGGCGGACACGACGTCGCCGCGCGCCGCCTTCAGCCGGGCGCCGGTGACGAAGCGGGCAATCATGAAATCGACTATGCCGCCCTCGGGCCCGAGCTCGTAGCTCTCGTCGAGGAGTCGTTCGGCCTCATCGAGATGGCCCAGTTCGTACATCAGCTCGCCGAGGAGTGCGCCTGCAAGTCGTGCGGCATGTGAATGGGTGCCTGCCGACTTCGTCGCGGTCTGCACGGCCAGCCGGAAGTTGTCCTCGGCCGCGGCGATGTCGAGTTGTTCCATCGCGGCGATGCCGGCGAAGCAGTACCCGTACATCCTACTGAACGGTCCGACGGTCCGCTGGTGGTACCCGGCGGCCCACTCCTGCAGGCGGCGAGCCTCCACGAAATCGAACTGGGCGATCGCGACGGCGGATGCGAGATTCGACCCCGCCGAAACCACCCACGCACGTAGGGTTTCCGGGCGGGCCAGGCATTCCGCGATGAGGTCGGGAACTCCGGCGATGCGATCGGACGACACCGCGATCACGGCGCGGACGATGTCGGCCTCCACGCGGATGTCCGCCTGCTCGGTTTCGCTCAGCTTCGAGGACTCGAGGGTCGACGCGACCAGCGAGAGCGACCGCAGCGTCGGCGCCACCCGTTGCAGCAGGATGTTCGCCCACGCGACCGCGATCTGGATGCGGGGACTGGACTCGACCAGCGGCCGCGGCAACTTGTCGACGAGGCCGAGCAACGCGACCATCCGCGAGTGCTCCACCAGGTACATGCCCTGCTCCTCGACCACCGCGACGGCCACGTCGCGATCACCCGCCGCCAACGCGTGATCCACTGCGTCGCTGACGTAGTGGTGGTCGGCGAACCAGTGCGCGGCCGCACGGTGCAGGTCCGCGATGCGCGACGGATGATCGCGCTCGAGGCGCCGGCGGAGATACTCGGCGAACAGGTGGTGGTACTCGAACCACTCCCGGTCCTCGTCCAGGCTGCGCAGGAACAGATCACGCGATTCGACCTGCTCGAGCAGGGCCTGACCGCGGGTCACGTTCGCCAGCACGCAGGCGAGGTCGCCGCACACCCGCTCGGTGACGGACGTGGCCAGCATGAAGTCGAGCAGCGCAGGCTCGAGAGTGCTGAGCACGTTCTCCGCCAGATACTCACCGATCGCATGGTGGCGACCCGACATGTGCCGGATGAGATCGCCGGGATCGGCGCGATCACGCAGCGACAGCGACGCCAGTTGCAGCGCCGCCACCCACCCGTCCGTGGTCTCCTCCAGAGCCTCCACGTCGGAATCCTCCAGGTGCAGTCCACCGAGGTCGACCAGGAACCGCTGCGACTCGGTGAGGTCGAAGCGCAAAGCGACGGAATCGATTTCGACGAGTTCGTCGCGCACCCGCATCTTGGCCAGCGGAAGCCCTGCCTGGCTTCGGCTGCTCACCACCATCTGCAGGTGGTGGCAGCCGTTCTCGAGGATGAAGTCCATCGCGGCGATCGTGTCCGGCGACGTCACGCGATGCCAGTCGTCGATCATCACCACCACATGGCGCTTGCTGTCGTGGACCTGATTCACCAGCGAGGTCAGCACATACCGTTCCGCTTCGGCACCGTTCTCGTCGAGCGCCTGCCCCAGTTCGTCCGCCAGGGTCGGCTCGGCCCGGCGGATCGCCTCGACGAGGTGGGACAGGAACCACACGGCATTGTTGTCGTCGTTGTCGACCGTCAGCCAGGCGACGGCAGAGCCGTCTTCGATGAGCACGTCGCGCCACTGCGCGGCCACCGTGCTCTTCCCGAAGCCGGCGGGTGCGTGGATGAGCGTCAACCGCCTCCGCTGACCCAGCCGGAGCAGATCCAGGAGACGGGTGCGTTCCACCAGGGACCGCATCGGGGTCGGCGGGCGGAAGCGGGCCGCGGCGCTCGGTGGAGTGGCACCCGACCGCCGGCGGTAGCTGCGACTGCGCCCGGACGCCGAGGACTGCGTGGTCGGCGCCGCCGGGTGCTCGGTGCGCGGGAATTCGTCGGCCGCGGCGGGGAGCGCCATCTCGTCGACATCGAGTCCGTGTCTGCGCTCGATGTCGCGGAGTTCCTGGCCGAACTCCGCGGCCGAAGCCGGGCGGTCGGTCGGTTCCTCGGCCATGGCACGCTCGATGGCCGAGCACACGTCGTCGGGAATGTCCTCGCCCCGCAGGTCCGGAACGGGTTGCGTCGCGATGCGGAGGAACTGCGCGACGAGCCGCTCCCCGCTCCGCCGCTCGAACGCGGCATGACCGGTGAGCAGGCAGAACAGGGCGGCACCCAGGCTGTACACGTCGGAAGCCGCGGACGGTGCGTCGCCGCGGAGGACCTCCGGGGCAGTGAACGCGGGCGAACCGGTGATCATGCTCGACGTGGTCTCGAATCCGCCCGTGACCCGCGCGATGCCGAAGTCCGTGAGCTGCGGTTCGCCGTACCCGGTGAGCAGGATGTTCGCGGGCTTCACGTCGCGGTGCAGGGTGCCGAGCCGGTGCGCAGTCTCCAAAGCGCCCGCCAGCTTCACGCCGACGCGCAGCGTTTCACTCCACGGCAGCGGCCCTTCACGGCGAATCCAGGCGTCGAGCGAATTGCGCGAGTGGTACGGCATCACGATGTACGGCCTGCCGCTGGGCGTCACCCCGGACTGCAAGATGTCGACCACGTGGGGATGCCCCGACAATTTCCCCATCGCACGCTGTTCCCGCAAGAAACGTTCGCGGTCCTCGCCGTCCAGATCGGAGGACAGCACCTTGATCGCGACCGTGCGGTCGAGCGCTGTCTGAAGGCAGCGGTACACGACCCCGAACCCTCCCCGGCCGATCTCGCGGGCGTCGTCGAATCCCTCCGACGACAGCTCCGCGACGATGTCGGTCACGACGATCCGCTTGGTAGCCTGCGGATCCGAGTCGGTCGGCCCGGAACTGCTTTCCGGGTGTCGTGGCACACTCAATGAAATCACCTTCTCGGTGCACTGACGCCAGCATATCGCGGTCGCCCGACACAGAGAGCGGGTGTTCGAGAACGAGTAGACCCGAGGAGAATTCGACGGTGACGGATACCGGCATTGCGGCAACGGACACGAGCCTGGCCGAGCGGACCCTGGCCCAGCTCCTCGACGCCCGGATCAGTTGCAGGGCTTACCTACCGACGCAGGTGCCGCGCGAGGTGATCGAGAGGATCCTCGAGCTCGCGCAGCAGACGCCGTCGTGGTGCAACACGCAGCCGTGGCAGGTCGCGATCACCGAGGGGGAGGGGACCGATCGGTTCCGTTCCGGACTGGCGGAGTACGTCCGCACCCACCCGCAGGAGTCCGACTTCGAGTGGCCCCGCGAATACGTCGGCGAGCACAAGCAACGCCGCCGGGAGTGCGCCATGCAGCTGTACTCCAGCGTCGGCATCGCGCCCGGCGACCGGGCCGCGTCGGCGGAGCAGACGATGAAGAACTTCGACCTGTTCGGCGCGCCGCACGTCGCGATCGTCACCACCCACGAAGCGCTCGGCACATACGGCGCCGTGGACTGCGGCCTGTACGTCGAGACATTCCTCCTCGCCGCGCAGAGCCTCGGGGTCGCGACCATTCCGCAGGCCGCCGTCGCGGGAAGTTCGCGGTTCATCCACGACTTCTTCTCGCTCGACGAGGACCGCAGGGTCGTCTGCGCGATCTCGTTCGGCTACCCCGACACGGAGAATCCCGTCAACGGATTCCGCACCCACCGGGAACCCGTCGCCAACGTCGCGCAGTGGGTGTCGCAGTAACGTGCTCGACTCCGAAGTGTTCGACCGGGACGCCCTGTTCGCCCGCCTCCGCCGCCGTCCCGACGTCGAGGCCCCCAACCTGACGGCCGTCGATGCCGCCGACCGGCTGATCCTCGACGAGGCCGCGGCGGCACTGTCGGCGGCGCGTCCCGGGACGCTCGCCGTGATCGGCGACCACTACGGTGCGCTCACCCTCGGCGCCGCGGCGACGCACGGCTCGACCGGGATCCGCGTGCACCAGGACCCGCTGACCGGCGAACTGGCGCTCGCCGCCAACGCCGCGACGGTCGCGCTCGCCGACCGCTACCGGTCGTGCGCGCTCGGTGAGGAGCTGCTCGCGGGCGCAACCGTCGTGCTGATGCAGCTGCCGCGGAGCCTCGGCGAACTGACCGAGGTCGCCGAGGCGATCGCCCGCCACGCCGACCCGTCCGTCGTCGTCTACGCGGGTGGGCGCAACAAGCACATCTCCACCGCCATGAACGACGTGCTCGGGCGTTCGTTCTCCGACGTCCGCGCGACCCTCGGCAGGCAGAAGTCGCGGGTGCTGATCGCGAGCGGTCCGGTGGAGGTGGCGCAGCAGACGTACCCCGTCACCGATCATCTCCCCGAGATCGCACTGGACGTCGTCTCGTACGGGGCCGCGTTCGCCGGCCCCAAGCTGGACATCGGGACCCGGTATCTCCTCGACTTCCTACCCCGCGTGAATCCCGGTGCACGGGCCGCGGTCGACCTCGGCTGCGGAACGGGCATTCTCGCCGTCAGCCTGGCCCGGCTCCTCCCGGAGGTCTCGGTGATCGCCACCGACCAGTCCGCCGCCGCGGTGGCATCGGCCGCCGCCACCGCCCGCGCCAACGGCCTCGACGGACGGGTCAGGACGCTGCGCGACGACGCCATGTCCACGCTCGCCACCGACAGCCAGGACGTCGTCCTGTGCAACCCGCCGTTCCACGTGGGCGCGGCCGTCCACACCGGTGGCGCGTCGAAGATGTTCACCGAAGCCGGGCGCGTGCTCCGGCCCGGCGGCGAGTTGTGGACCGTGTACAACTCGCACCTCGGGTACCGGGGCCGGTTGCAGCGGCTCGTCGGTCCGACCGACGTGGTCGGCCGGAATCCCAAATTCACGGTCACCCGGTCGGTGGCCTGACCGCCACGCCGACCGGCCTCGTCTGGCGGGTGTCCCCGCGGCACCGGTAGAGTCCGAATTGTCCGACCCGAAAGCGACGAACGGGAACTTGCGGTGGGTGCGGGACGTTCAACGTACAAGAAACCCGGATCCACCCGGCGAGCCACGAGAAGGGATGTGCACGGTGCGCACCACCAGTAACCCGGTGTTCCGCAACCTGCCCAAACAAGAGGGCAGCGGCGGATACGCCTCGTTCGGATCTACGACGGCCGGCGCAGCGCAGGTCACGCAGCAGTTCGGTCAGCCGCAGTACACGCAGGCCGAGCCCTACCGGACGGGCCCCGACTACCGTTCGATGACCATCGACGACGTCGTCACCAAGACGGGTGTCACGCTCGGCGTGCTCACGGTGTCGGCGATCATCTCCTACTTCCTGGTGAGCAACGACGCGAACCTCGCGACCCCGCTGGTCATCGGTGGTGGCCTCGTCGGTCTCGTGCTGGTCCTCGTGGCCACGTTCGGCCGCAAGATGGACAACCCGGGCATCGTCCTCGCCTACGCGGTGGCAGAGGGCCTGTTCCTCGGCGCCCTGTCGTTCATGTTCACCGACGTCACGTTCGGCGGAGTCGGGGGAGCGGCGCTCATCGCCCAGGCCGTACTCGGCACGTTCGGCGTGTTCTTCGGCATGCTCGTCGTCTACAAGACGGGCGCGATCCGAGTCACGCCCCGCCTGACACGGATGATCATCGGCGCCCTCATCGGTGTCGTCGTCCTCGCCCTCGGCAACGTGATCGCCAGCTTCTTCACCGAAGGCGGCCTCGGTCTCCGCGACGGCGGTCCCCTGGCGATCATCTTCAGCCTCGTCTGCATCGGCATCGCCGCGTTCAGCTTCCTGCTGGACTTCGACGCCGCTGACCAGCTGATCCGGGCACAGGCGCCGGAGAAGGCAGCGTGGGGCGTCGCATTCGGACTCACCGTCACCCTCGTGTGGCTGTACGTCGAGATCCTGCGACTCCTGAGCTACTTCAACAGCGACTAGTAGTTCCACGAGAAGGCCCCCGAGAGCATGCTCTCGGGGGCCTTCTCTGTTGTGCGGGCCCGGTTCGATTACCTCGGAGGTAATCGACGCGCGTATTCCGACGGAGGAATGTCGTGTGCGGCAACCAGCCCCACCCGAAGGAGCACGACATGAGCGCGTACGGAATGGCCCACCTCGAGAACGTCGACATGGGTCCGCAGATCGTCGAATACCTCGAACGCATCGACGGCACCCTCCGCCCGTTCTCCGGCAAGTTCATCGTCCACGGCGGACGCCAGGACGTGGTCGAGGGAACGTCCGACGGCGCGTTCATCGTCATCGAGTTCCCCGACCGCGAGCACCTCGAAGGCTGGTACGCGTCCGACGCGTACCGGGAGATCCTCCCGCTCCGCGCCGAGCATTCCGACGGACTGGTGATAATGGCCGACGGGGTCGACGCCGACCACAAGGCCACCGACATCCTCGGGTAGGCGCTTCGCGCCCGTGAGTGGTTAACGAGTCTCTGCACTCGTCAACCACTCACGGGTGGCGGAGCCGCCTAGCTCAGGCGCTCCAGGACCATGGCCATGCCCTGCCCGCCGCCGACGCACATCGTCTCGACGCCGAACGTCTTGTCCTGCTCGCGGAGGTTGTTGAGCAGGGTGTTGGTGATGCGGGCACCGGTCATGCCGAACGGGTGACCGAGGGCGATGGCGCCGCCGGAGATGTTCAGCTTGTCCTCGTCGATCTTCAGCTCGCGAGCCGATCCGAGGACCTGGACCGCGAAGGCCTCGTTGATCTCGAACAGATCGATGTCGGAGATGGACTTGCCCGCGATGGCGAGGGCCTTCTTGACGGCCTCGATCGGGCCCAGGCCCATGATCTCGGGGGACAGTCCGGACACCCCGGTGGACACGATGCGGGCCAACGGGGTCAGGCCGAGGGCCTTGGCCTTGGTGTCGGACATAATGACGAGCGCGGCGGCGCCGTCGTTGAGCGGGCACGCGTTGCCGGCGGTGACGGTGCCGTCCGGGCGGAACACGGGCTTGAGCTGGCTGATGCCCTCGTAGGTGGTGCCGGCGCGGGGGCCGTCGTCGGTGCTGACGACGGTGCCGTCGGGGAGGGTGACCGGGGTGATCTCCCGCTCGAAGAAGCCGTTCTTGATCGCTTCCTCCGCGCGGTTCTGGGAGCGGACACCCCAGCGGTCCTGCTCCTCACGGGTGATGCCGGTGGCCGATGCGACGTTCTCGGCCGTCTGGCCCATCGCGATGTAGACGTCGGGAATCTGCTCGTCCCCGCGCGGGTCGGTCCACGCGACGCCGCCCTCGGCGAGCTTCGCGGTACGCGCCTCGGCATCGGCGAACCTCGGGTTCTTGGTGTTCGGCAGGCCGTCGGCGTTGCCGGTGACGAAGCTGGACACCGACTCGACGCCGGCGGAGACGAACACGTCGCCCTCGCCGGCCTTGATCGCGTGCAGTGCCATGCGGGTGGTCTGCAGCGAGGAGGAACAGTAGCGGTTGACGGTGACACCGGGCAGGAAGTCATAGCCCAGTTCCACCGCGACGACGCGGGCGATGTTGAAACCCGACTGGCCTGCGGGCTGACCGCAGCCGAGGAGCAGGTCGTCGATCTCGGTGGGATCGAGTTCGGGGACCTTCGCCAGAGCCGCGGCCACCATCTGCGTCGTCAGATCATCCGGGCGGATGGTCTTGAGCGAGCCCTTCATGGCTCGGCCGATCGGTGAGCGTACTGCGGAGACGATGACTGCCTCGGGCATGAAAACTCCTTTGTCAACTGCGGGGGTCTGCACTGTGTTGCAGACCACCCGTTCTGTGGCCTTCCCGACAACTTACGTTGCCGGGCGGCACCGGGGACATCGCCATCTCACTCAGCGACCCGTCGCCTCCTGGACGCGGACGCCTCCTCGATCGCGAGGAGCTCGTCGAGGCGGGAAGGTGAGCGTCGCCGGGCACTGAGTCGCCACAGGAAACGGTTGAGCGAGGCGGTCATTCGGGTCGACAGCTTGCGTGATTCCGCGGCCTCCGACACCTGGGGCAGGTCGGGCAGCGGTCCGCCGTGCCACATGCCCAGAGCGGTCGCGAGAACGGGCACGATCTGCATCGCCGCCAATTCGTACCCCGCCGCGGACGGGTGGAAGTGGTCGGAGGAGAACATCCGGTCGGGGGCCGCCAGGAACTCCGGCGCCAGCAGGTCGGCCAACGCCACCGGGTGGCCACCCGCCGCGCTGGTCGCCGCCGCCTGCGCCCGGGCCAGGCGCAACCCCCACGTTCGGACGACGGTCCGCAGGGGCTGCGGAATCGCGGTGACCACCCCGAGGTCGGGGCACGTTCCGACCACGACCGCGCAGTCGTGGGCGCGGAGCCGTTCGACCGCCTCCCCGAGCCTGCGCGCCGACGCCCGGATCGAGTTCTTGGACGTCACGTCGTTGGCGCCGACCAGGATCACCGCGGCGTCCGGCGGCGGTCCGGCCACGAACATCGCGTCCACCTGCCCGCTGAGCCCGCGGGACGTGGCGCCGCCGATGGCCTTGGTGCTCAGCCGGATCCGCTTGCCGGTCTCGTCGGCGAGGCGCCTCGCGATCTGCACACCGGGCACTTCGTCCGCCGACAGGCATCCCACCCCGGCGGCCGTGGAGTCGCCGAAAATCATCAGATGGACGTCGTACGAGACGGTCCGTAGCCAGCGTTCGGGGACCGCGGCGCCGGGGGAGTAGACGCCGTCGGCCTCCGGCGGCTTGGCGACGTTGCGCCCGATCACACCGCGGGCCGCCGTCGCCTGCGACATCAGATAGGAGTACGCCGCCCACGACAGCGTGCCTGCGCTCGAACCTGCCACGACAGCCGCGGCGCCGGCTTTCACTCCGGTCTGCCAGGTCCTCTTGGGCACTGGTCTCACCTTTCCGCTACCTGGTGCTCATCTCACGGGTTCCAGCGGACTGCGTGCGCACCAATCTAGTCGGATCAGGGCCCCCGTGCCGGACGTCTGTGAGCATCGGATCAGGGCATCTGGGAGCATGGAGGCATGCGCATCGCGGAACACGTCGTCGACCTGATCGGCAACACCCCTCTCGTCAAGCTCTCTTCTGTCATCGGGGAGAACCACGGGACCGTTGCAGCCAAGATCGAATACCTCAACCCGGGCGGAAGCTCGAAGGACCGCATCGCGGTCAAGATGATCGACGCCGCGGAGGCGTCCGGTGAGCTGAAGCCGGGTGGGACCATCGTGGAGCCCACCTCCGGCAACACCGGCATCGGCCTCGCCCTGGTGGCCCAGAAGCGCGGATACAAGTGCGTGTTCGTCTGCCCCGACAAGGTCAGCGAAGACAAGCGGAACGTCCTCAAGGCCTACGGCGCCGAGGTCGTGGTGTGCCCCACCGCGGTCGCGCCCGAGCACCCGGACAGCTACTACAGCGTCTCCGACCGGCTCGCACGCGAACTCCCCGGCGGCTGGAAGCCCAACCAGTACTCCAACCCGGGCGGCCCGCAGAGCCACTACGAGACCACCGGCCCCGAGATCTGGGCCGACACCGACGGCAAGATCACCCACTTCGTCGCAGGCGTCGGCACCGGCGGCACCATCACCGGCACCGGCCGCTACCTCAAGGAGGTGTCCGGCGGCAAGGTCAAGGTCATCGGCGCCGACCCCGAGGGTTCCGTGTACTCGGGTGGCACCGGCCGTCCGTACCTGGTCGAGGGCGTGGGCGAGGACTTCTGGCCGAGCGCCTACGACCCGTCCATCCCCGACGAGATCATCGCCGTGTCCGATGCCGACTCCTTCGAGATGACCCGTCGCCTCGCGCGCGAAGAGGGCCTGCTGGTCGGCGGCTCCTGCGGCATGGCTGTCGTCGCTGCACTCGAGGTCGCCAAGCGCGAGGGCCCCGACGCGGTCATCGTCGTCCTGCTGCCCGACGGTGGTCGCGGATACCTCTCGAAGATCTTCAACGACAAGTGGATGGCGTCCTACGGCTTCCTCCGCACCCCGCTCGACGGCAAGCCCGACGAGAAGACGGTCGGCGACGTGCTGCGCGGTAAGTCCGGCGAACTCCCGGACCTCGTCCACACCCACCCGTCCGAGACGCTGCGCGACGCCATCGAGATCCTCCGCGAGTACGGGGTGTCCCAGATGCCCGTCGTCGGCGCGGAGCCGCCCGTCATGGCCGGTGAAGTGGCGGGCAGCGTCACCGAGCGTGACCTGCTCAGTGCCGTGTTCGAGGGACGCGCGCACCTGGCCGACCCGGTGGAGAAGCACATGAGCAAGCCGTTCCCGCTCATCGGTTCGGGTGAGCCCGTGTCGGCCGCCACCAAGGCGCTCGGCGACACCGACGCGCTGATGGTCGTCGACGACGGCAAGCCTGCCGGGGTCATCACCCGCCACGACCTTCTCGGGTTCCTCAGCGCCGGCTCCTAGACGACACGTCGGACCCGGGCACGACAACACTGGTCCCCGCTGCGCACGGAACGTACGGTGCACAGCGGGGGACCGGTCCGGTGTCCGTGAGGGGGAATCTCAGTGAGTGCTCGTCTACGTCGTCGTGTTCTTGTGGGCTCGGTTGTCCTGCTCGGGTTCGCCGCCGCCGGATGTGGGAACAGCATCGAGGGTGCCGCCGTCGCACAGCCGGGATCGTCGGACGTCGACTCGGCGTCTGCGGGCACGTCGTCTTCGGCGGCGTCCGCCGACTGCGCCGCGCTGACGAAGGCACTCGGCCGGCTGGTGGCGGACCGGCCGCATCTCACCGAGGCCGTCCTGCCCGGCTCGATCGATCCGACGTGCTCGTGGTCCAAGGGGCCGACCAACGTCATGAGCACCATCACCGCGTCGGTCAAGCCGCAGGTGACGGATCCCGCCGTCCTCGTCGAGATGCGGAACGGGACGAACGTCGTCCCCGACCCCCGTTCCGCCGAGTTCGGCGGGGTGGTCCTCGACGTCGTGGCCATGGCGCTGCTCACCCCGGACCACAGCATCATCGTCAACGCGCTCGACCCCTCCGTCAGCGACGCGACCAAGCTCGACGTCGCGTTCGCGATCGCGGAGTATCTGGAGAAGTAGGTCCCCACTAGGCTGGGGGCCATGAGTGAGCAGCGCAGCAAAGCGGACAACATCAGCTGGCAGGGGTTCTCCACCAAGGCCGTGCACGCAGGATTCGACCCGGACCCGCAGACGGGCGCCGTCAACGTTCCGATCTACGCGAGTTCGACGTTCGCGCAGGACGGCGTCGGCGGCATGCGTAACGGATTCGAATACGCCCGCACCGGCAACCCCACCCGACGACCGCTCGAGGCCAACCTCGCCGCCCTCGAGTCGGGCACGTACGGTCGCGCGTTCGGCTCGGGCATGGCCGCCACCGACTGCCTGCTCCGTGCCGCGCTGCGCCCCGGCGACCACCTGGTCATCCCGAACGACGCCTACGGCGGAACGTTCCGCCTGATCGACAAGGTCTTCACCCAGTGGGGCATCGAGTACACGCCCGCCGCGGTCTCCGACGTGGACGCGGTCCGGGCAGCCATCCGGCCCAACACCAAGCTCGTGTGGGTCGAGACGCCCACGAACCCGCTCCTCAACATCGGTGACATCGAGGCACTGTCCGACATCGCGCACGAGGCCGGCGCGAAGATCGTCGTCGACAACACGTTCGCCTCGCCGTACCTGCAGCAGCCGCTGCAGCTCGGCGCCGACGTCGCGCTGCACTCGACCACCAAGTACATCGGCGGACACTCCGACGTCGTCGGCGGCGCACTCGTCACCAACGACGAGGAGCTCGACACGGCGTTCGCGTTCCTGCAGAACGGTGCCGGCGCGGTCCCCGGACCCTTCGACGCGTTCCTCACGCTCCGCGGCATCAAGACCCTCTCCCTGCGCATGGAGCGGCACAGCGACAACGCCGAGAAGGTCGTCGAACTGCTCACCGGGCACTCCGCGGTGTCGCAGGTCATCTACCCCGGACTCGACTCGCACCCCGGCCACAAGGTCGCGGAGAAGCAGATGCGCCGCTTCGGCGGCATGATCTCGGTCCGCCTCGCCGGCGGCAAGCAGGCCGCACTGGACTTCTGCTCGCGCACCGAGATCTTCACGCTGGCCGAGTCGCTCGGCGGCGTCGAGTCGCTGATCGAGCACCCGGGTGCCATGACCCACGCCTCCACCGCCGGTTCGCTGCTCGAGGTTCCGGACGACCTGGTGCGCCTGTCCGTCGGCATCGAGGATGCCGCCGACCTCGTGGGCGACATCGAGCAGGCGCTGAAGTAGGCGGCTTCGCCGCCCGTGCGCCTTTTTGGTTGCCGCCGCTACCAAAAAGGCGCACGGGCCGAAGGCCTTATGCTGGCCCGCGTGGAGCCTGTCACGCTGGATCAGATCAGAGCAGCTCGTAAGCTGCTGGACCCCGTCATGCGCCGGACGCCGGTGATCGCGTCCCGGGCGTTATCGGAACGATGCGGGCACGTCGTGTCGCTGAAGTGCGAAAACTTGCAGCGCACTGGATCTTTCAAACCGCGGGGTGCGTACAACCGGATCGCGAATCTGTCGGTCGCGGAACGGGCCTGCGGGGTCGTGGCGGCCAGCGCGGGCAATCACGCGCAGGGCGTGGCCTGGGCGGCCACGGAACTGGGCATCCCGTCCACCGTGTTCATGCCCACCGGCGCACCACTTCCGAAACTCGTCGCCACCAAGGCGTACGGCGCCACCGTCCACTTGACCGGCGACACCGTGGACGACGCGCTCGTCGCCGCGAAGGAGTTCGCGGACGAGACCGGCGCCGTCCTCATCCATCCCTTCGATCACGTCGACATCGTCGCCGGGCAGGGGACCGTCGGGCTCGAGATCCTCGAGCAGGAACCCGACGTCGGCACGCTTGTCGTCCCGACCGGCGGCGGTGGGCTGATCGCGGGCATCGCCGCGGCGGTCAAGGCCACCCGGCCGGACGTGCGGATCGTCGGCGTCCAGGCCGAGCAGGCGGCCGCGTGGCCGCGTTCGCTGGCGGAGGGCCGTCCGATTCCGCTGGAGACCATGTCGACGATGGCCGACGGCATCGCGGTCGGCCGGCCCGGCGACGTGCCGTTCGCCCACGTCGGCTCGCAGGTCGACGCCATCGTGACGGTCAGCGAGGACGCTCTGTCCCGGGCGCTGCTCCTGTGCCTCGAACGCGCGAAGCTCATCGTTGAGCCTGCGGGCGCGGCGGCGGTGGCCGCGTTGATCAGCTGCTCGACGGAAGAGCTGGGACTCACCGGGAAGGTGTGCGCGGTGCTGTCCGGCGGCAACATCGACCCGTTGCTGCTCACCCACGTCGTCAATCACGGCCTTCGGGCCGCCGGCCGGTATCTCGGTGTGCACGTGACCATTCCGGACCGACCGGGTGGTCTGGTCAGCCTCCTGGGCGTGATCAGCGGCAACGGCGCCAGCGTGGTGGACGTCGTCCACTCCCGCACCGGCGGCGCGCTCGCACTCGACGAGGTGGAGGTGTTCCTCACCGTCGAGACCCGTGGCCCCGGCCACCGGCAGGATCTCCTCGACGCACTGCGCGACGCCCAATACGCGGTTCGCCTCCAGGAATAGCCGGACCTAGCTCGGCCACCCACCCAGGGTGATCACCCGGAACTCCTGATCCACCAGCCGGGCAGGCAGCTCGAGGTTGGTGAGCCAATCGATCGCACCGCCGCCCATCCCCACCGCGGCCGTGCTCGACGCGTGCGCCGTGGTGCACGACTCGGCCACCACGGTCACGGTCCGCCACAACGAGATCGAGTCGGGATGCAACGGCTTGACGGTGCTGGCGGTCGCGACGGCCGCACCCGACGGGATCGACACCTGACAGGTGGGGTCGCCCGGCAGGTCCTGGACCTGGACCTGCCAGCCGCCGGTGGCGTGGTCCCGGCGGTGGCGATGTCTCCGCCGAGCGCCACCAGGACGCCACACCCGAGCAGCTCCGCCGTCGTCGACGCACAGTGGTCGGCGGAACTCGCCCGCGCGGTCGCCGTCAGGTCGAGTTCCACGCCGGCGGGGAGCGTGACCTCGGTGCCGTCGACGGTGATCGATCGCCACGACTGGGGTGCGGGGGCCGACGCAGTGGGGTCGAGTGCCCCCTCCGTGGTGCGCGCTGCGGCGAGGGCGTCGGTGAGGAACCGCGCGAACATCGGGGTGACCGTGTTCGGGCCCTCGTCGAGGGAGCGGATCTCGGCGTCCGCGCGGTCCCGGTTGACGGCGGCATCGGCCGCCGCGAGGTAGCCGCGGATCAGGTTCGACGCCGAGCTCAGGGCGTCGGGGTCGGTGACGACGATGCGTGCGTGCGCACCCCAGGTGGACCATTCGGTTGCGCTGCGTGCGCTGGTCATATGGCGGTTCTCCGGTCGCGCGATCTCAGGAACCGCTGGACACGGCGTCCGGTGCGCCGAACCCTGCCGAGACGAGGGGTGCTGCCACCGCCGAATCGGGGGTCGCGGGGTCCGCTGCCGCCGCCATGCCACCACCGGCGACCAGTCCGGCGATTCCGGCTGCCGCGAGGACGCGGCGAACGGGAAGCAGGCGGGAAATCCGTCGGTCTTCACTCATGCCGACCAGCTTCCCCGACGAACCTTAGAACAACCTGGGAAGAATCTGTCTCTCCTCGTCGAGTGCGCGGTGGGTGCAGTGCACGCCCCTGGCGCGTCGCATGCTGTCGTGCCCGACAGCCGTGATTCGCCAGGTGCCGCTCTCCCGCAGGTCACGGTAGGAAACGGATCAATCCCGCAGAATCGCCTCGCATCTGCTGTGCCCCGTCGTAACGTGAACTCACTCGGTTAGGTGCACCGAGGAGGAGGAGCGCACGTATGTCAGTTGATGCAGCGGCGATCATCGTGGCGATCACCACCGCAGCGGGGGCCATCGTTCAGGGAGCGGACATACCGCAGCCGGTGAAAGATCAAGCAGCAGAAGCAATTCAGGTGGTCGAGCAGGCCTCACCCGACGTTCAGAAACAAGTTGACGACGCAATATCGACCCTCCCCGAACCGGCCCGCGTGCAGGCCGAGCAGATGGTGGCCCAGGCCTCGGATGTGGTGAAGCAGGCGACCGACCCCTACATTCCGCCGCCACCCGCCGTCGAGGCGGCTCCGCCGCCTGCTCCGGTTCCCCCACTGGCGCTGCCGGACACGCCACTCGACCAGCCCCCAGCGATGAGCGCCCCCGACGTCGGAAATGCGATCGGGGGCCTCGCCGCTCTGCCGGGGGTCCCCGCCCTGATCAGCGGACTCGGGTCGCTGATCCCGTCCGTCCCCGCCGGCTTCCCCGGTGTCTCGCTCGCGCCGGTCGGCGCCATCGCCGTCTTCGCGCCGTGGATCCGCAAGGCCGGGTCGCTGTGCGAGGGCATCAAGCCGCCGACGCTGGCGGCCCTGTACTCCGTCGAGAACGGCTTCCGCTACGGCGCGACCTCACCGGTGTCCCGGGCGGGCGCCCGCGGTCCCGGCCAGTTCATGCCCCCCGCGTGGGCCAAGTACGGCAAGGACGCGGACGGCGACGGCAAGGTCGACATCAACGGCGTCGCCGACCCGATGATGGCGTCCGGTCAGATGCTGTGCGACCTGTTCGGGCAGATCGAGGGCTGGAAGAAGGAGGGTGTGGTCAAGGGCGACACCCTCGACCTCACGATCGCCGCGTACAACGCCGGTGCGGGTGCGGTCCGGACCGCGGGTGGCATGCCCGCCGGCAAGTTCGACTACGAGCACGAAACGCAGCCGTACGTCGCGCGGATCCGATCGCTGGAGGAGTCGTTCGCGCGGATGCTGTCGCCGTTCTTCTACGGTGCGGCCGCCGGTGACACGAGCCGCGTCGTCGAGGCGGCCATGCGGTTCATCGGTCTGCCGTACGTGTGGGGCGGCGGCAACATCAACGGACCGTCCGGCGGCGGTTTCGACTGCTCGGGGCTGACGTCGTTCGCCGTGTACGCCGCAACCGGCGTCAAACTGCCCCGCACGTCGGAAACGCAGTGGAATGTCGGTGTGGAGGTGCCGCTGTCGCAGGCCAGGCCCGGAGACCTGCTGTTCGGCAACTGGCAGTCGGGTGGGCCGGGACACGTGGCGATCTACGTCGGCAACGGCCAGATGCTGCACGCCCCGACGACGGGCGACGTGGTGCGGATCGGTCCCGTGTTCGCCGACATGAAGGCCCGCAGGGTCTTCTGATCCCGCTCACCGGCGTCAACGCAGAAAACTCCGGCCCGGGCGCGTGGCCCGGACCGGAGTTTTCGGCGGTGGATCCGCGATCAGCTGTGGTACGGCTCCGCGCTGACGAGCGTCACCTTCATGCTGCTGCCGTTGGGCAGCGTGTATTCGCGGGTTTCGCCGACCTTCGCCTCGAGCAGTGCGCCACCCAGCGGGGAGTTGGGGGAGTAGACCTCGAGCTTGTTGTCGCGTGCACCCTCTTCGCGGGTGGCGATCAGGAACGTCTCCGTGTCCTTCTCGTCGCCGTCGTAGTACACCTTCACCACGGAACCGGGCAGTGCGACACCGGACTGGGTGGGCGCTTCGCCGACCTTCGCGCTGTTCAGGAGTTCCTGAAGCTGGCGGATGCGTGCCTCCTGCTGACCCTGCTCTTCGCGGGCCGCGTGGTAGCCACCGTTCTCCTTCAGATCGCCCTCTTCGCGACGCTCGTTGATCTCGGCGGCGATGACCGGACGATTGGCAATGAGCTGGTCGAGTTCGCTCTTGAGCCTGTCATGTGACTCCTGGGTCAGCCAGGTCACCTGGGTCTCGGTCATCTCGATCACTCCCTCGTAGTTGGAGCCGCCGGGCTCCCTCGACAGACCACTGCAACAGCAGTGATCAACGGCTCGGCAAAATTCGACGGCCGAGGCCGTTCGATTTCCGCCTTGCCGCCAATGCAGCAATACACGGTTCCAAACCGGAACCGTGTACCAGGCGATTCTAGCACGATCGGGGAGCGCAAACCCCGAATAACCCGAACGGTCGCTCGGGTGCGCTGGTGTCAGCCGCCGGTCAGATAGGCGGGAACGTCCAGGCTGCAGCCGTAGATGTCGCCCATCGCGGGCGGGCGCGACGTGTAGACGGGGGCGGTGACTTTCACCGTCTGGTCTTCGCCGCCGGCGATGTAGACCTCGCGACGGCCGGTCTCGGAACCGTCCTTGGAGCGGGAGCGGACGATGCAGACCGCCGCCTGGGACGGGTCCTCGCGGGTGACGGTGAACGTGATGTCCAGCTGCGATTCACTCACCAGATCGAACGACGTGGCCTCACTGTCGATCTCGGAGACGGCAAACTTGTCGTAGGCGACGAACGCCACGATCACACCGACGACCAGGACCGCCGCGGACAGCGCCCACACGAGCCAGCGCTTCGGGCGCGCAGGCTTTGCCGCGGCTGTGTATCGGCCCGGGGGAAGCGTTCTCGTCATCTCTCAACTCTCGTACCGCTCCGGTTCCACGTAACTTGCAGCACTCGAGCGGGGGCACGGCTGCAAGCGGAACTCTCGGGTGGAACTATAGAGGACGTGCGTCAGTGCGCCGTCAGCGATGGCGGAGGGCGAGAGCGCGCGACACGGACAAGCCGGCAACGGCTACTGGCGAAGTTGAGGTGAACGAATACGTGAGCGGATTCCGGCTCATGGCCGTCCATGCCCATCCCGACGACGAGTCGAGCAAGGGTGCCGCGACAACGGCCCGTTACGCCGCAGAGGGCAACGAAGTGAAGGTCGTGACGTTGACCGGTGGTGAACGTGGCGACATCCTCAACCCCGCGATGGACGTGCCCGGGGTGCGGGACCGCATCCACGAGGTACGCATCGAGGAGATGGCCGAGGCGGCGCGCATCCTCGGAGTCCAGCACCAGTGGCTGGGATTCGTCGACTCGGGTCTGCCCGAGGGTGACCCGAAGCCGCCGCTGCCGGAGGGCTGCTTCGCGCTCGTTCCGCTCGAGGAGTCGACCGAGGCGCTGGTGCGCGTGATCCGCGAGTTCCGTCCGCACGTCATGACCACGTACGACGAGAACGGCGGCTACCCGCACCCCGATCACATCCGGTGCCACGAGGTGTCGATGGCCGCGTACGAGGCCGCTGCCGACCCGGAGCGGTTCCCCGACGCCGGGGAACCGTGGAAGGTGCAGAAGGTCTACTACTCGCACGGCTTCATCCGGAAGCGTCTCCTGCAGTTCCAGGAGGAGTACGACCGCCGCGGCGAAGAGTTCCCGATGGCCGAGTGGCTCAAGAAGTGGAAGACCGAGCAGGGCGACCTGATGGCACGCGTCACCACCCAGATCACGTGCGGCGACTATTTCCCTCAGCGTGACGACGCGTTGCGTGCCCACGCGACCCAGATCGACCCGAACGGCTCGTTCTTCGCGGTTCCGCTCGAGATCCAGCAGAAGATCTGGCCGACCGAGGAATTCGAGCTCGCCAAGACCCGCGTCACCACCTCCATCCCGGAGAACGACCTGTTCGCGGGCATCCACGAGGACGGACAGCAGTGAATGCGTTGACGGTGAGCATCGTGGCCGGCGCGGCGGACGTCCTGGCGCAGACGCCGAGCACCCCGTCCGGTCCCGAGTTCGGCAAGGCGTCGCCCATCGGCCTCGTCGTCATTCTCGCGCTGCTCGCGGGCGTGGTGCTGCTGGTGCGGTCGATGAACAAGAAGCTCAAGAACCTGCCCGAGACGTTCGAGCCGGAGCACCCCGAACCGGACCAGGAAGCGGACGAGGGCACCGACCGCGGCGCGATCCACGGTGGCGGGCCGAGCAGCACCGAACCGCCGAAGCCGACGGACACCCCGCCGAACCTGCAGAAGTAGTCGAACAGGAGCCGGACATGGACCCACGCGCACAGAACACACTCGGTGGGTCCACCAGCCCCTATCTGCGACAGCACGCCGGCAACCCCGTGCACTGGCAGCAGTGGGGTCCGGAGGCGACCGAGTGGGCGCGCGAGCGGGACGTCCCGATCCTGTTGTCGATCGGATACTCGGCGTGCCACTGGTGCCACGTGATGGCCCACGAGTCCTTCGAGGACGAGGCGGTGGCGTCGCTGATGAACGAGCACTTCGTGTGCGTCAAGGTCGACCGCGAGGAGCGTCCGGACCTCGATGCCGTGTACATGAACGCCACGGTCGCGATGACCGGTCAGGGTGGCTGGCCGATGACGTGCTTCCTCACTCCCGACGGCGCCCCGTTCTACTGCGGCACCTACTACCCGTCCGAGCCGCGCGGCGGGATGCCGTCGTTCACGCAACTGCTGAGCGCCATCGCCGACACGTGGCGGGACCGCCGCGGTGACGTCGACGACGCGGCCGCCTCGGTGGTCGCCGAGTTGCGGCGGGGAGCCGGCGGCATTCCCGAGGGCGAGGTCCGGGTGGACGCGGCCCTGCTGGACGCGGCTGCCGCAGCCGTGCTGCGGGACGAGGACGCCGACCGCGGCGGGTTCGGAGGAGCCCCCAAGTTCCCGCCGTCCGCGCTGATGGAAGGCCTGCTGCGCACGTACGAGCGGTCCGGTGACGACGACGTGCTCGGTGTTGTGGGGCGGACGGCGTCGGCGATGGCGCGCGGCGGCATCTACGACCAGCTCGGCGGCGGTTTCGCCCGGTATTCGGTCGACGCCGCGTGGGTGGTGCCGCACTTCGAGAAGATGCTCTACGACAACGCCCAGCTGCTGCGCGTGTACGCGCACCTGGGCCGGCGCACGGGCGCGGACCTGGCCGTCCGGGTCACCGAGGAGACGGTCGAGTTCCTGCTGCGCGATCTGCGCACCGACAACGGGTCGTTCGCGTCCGCCCTCGACGCCGACACCGAGGGCGTCGAGGGACTGACGTACGTGTGGACCCCCGGGCAGCTCGTCGAGGTTCTCGGCCCCGAGGACGGGGAGTGGGCGGCCCGGGTGTTCGCGGTGACCGCGGACGGGACGTTCGAGGCCGGCACGTCCGTCCTGCAACTTCCGCGCGATCCGGACGACTGGGACCGCTGGCGCCGGATCCGGGGCACGCTGCTCGCCCAGCGTGCGACGCGGTCGCAGCCGGGACGCGACGACAAGGTGGTCACCGCCTGGAACGGTCTCACGATCACCGCGCTCGCCGAGGCCGGTGCCGGACTCGGCAGGCCGGAGTGGGTGGCCGCGGCCGCCGATTGCGCGCGTGCGGTGCTGGGCTTGCACTTCGTCGACGGGCGTCTGCGGAGGGCGTCGCTGGGAACGTCCGTGGGCGAATCGGCCGGGGTGCTCGAGGACTACGCCTGCCTGGCGACGGGCCTTCTCGCGTTGTATCAGGCGACCGGCGACAACGAGTGGCTGACACACGCGCGGGCGCTGCTGGACCGCGCCCTGATCCATTTCGCCGACGACGAGCGGCCGGGCAGCTGGTTCGACACCGCCGACGACGCCGAGACCCTGGTGACCCGTCCCCGCGACCCGGTTGACGGTGCGACGCCGTCCGGAGCGTCGTGCCTGGTCGAGGCACTGGTCACGGCGGCCGCGGTGGCCGACGCGGACGCGTCGGGACGGTACGCGAGCGCGGCCGCCGAATCGCTCGACCGGGTGGCACTGCTTCTGGAGCGCGCGCCGCGATCGGCCGGGCACTGGCTCGCGGTGGCCGAGGCGTCGGTGCGCGGCCCGATCCAGGTGGCCGTGGCGACCGACGGGGATTCCGTCCTGCTTCGGGAGGCGCGCAGACTCGCTCCCGGGGGTGCCGTCGTGGTCGGCGGCGCACCGGACTCGTCACCGCTGCTCGCCGACCGGCCGCTGGTCGGCGGCGCGTCCGCGGCGTACGTGTGCCGCGGGTTCGTGTGCGACCGCCCGGTGTCGACGATCGAGGACCTGGGTGCCGCGTTGAGCCGGTAGTCCGGCCTACCGGAACACCACCAGCCACACGGCGATGTAGTGGCACAGGGCCGCGATGACGGTGGCGGCGTGGAAGAACTCGTGATGCCCGAACGTGGTCGGCCACGGGTTGGGCCACTTGGTGGCGTAGAGGATCGCGCCGACCGAGTAGAGGATGCCGCCGATCAGCAGCAGCACCATCGGTAGGACGCCGACCTCGTGTGTCAGTTCGGGTGCGACGGGAACGATGGCCCAGCCGAGCAGCAGATAGAGCGGTACCCCGACCCAGCGCGGTGCCGTCGGCCACAGCATTTTCAGTGCGACCCCGGCGAGCGCCCCCGCCCACACGACGATCAGCAGGGTCCGGCCCGTGTCGGGCGGAAGCCCCAGCACCGCGAACGGGGTGTAGCTGCCGGCGATGAACAGGAAGATCATCGAATGGTCCGCGCGCTTCATCCACGTGCGGGCCTTGACGGTGTTCCAGTGGATCCGGTGGTAGGTGGCGCTGACCCCGAACACGCCGCACACCGTGAGGCTGTAGACGGCGGTGGCGAGCGCCGCTTCCCCGGACACCTGGGTGCCCGACAGTGTGACGAGGACGATGCCGGCGATCACGGAGACGCCGAACGCCCACAGGTGGATCCACCCTCGCAGTCGGGGCTTGACGGGCAGTTCGTCGAGGCCGAAAGCGGTCACTGAACACCTCTTCTCGCTGTGTGTGGCACTAACCTACGCAACCGTAGGTTAGCTCGTGGTGAGAGCGTACCCGTCGGTAGCGGCAAGTCGTGCGCTGTGTGACGGCCGTCGCGGATCACCTTCGGATGCGGCGTACTCTTGCGTGTCATGGTGATCTCCAGGTGAGTGCGCGAGGACTGCTGTACAGCATCTACGAGCGTCGTCTACTGAAGCGGCTCGACGGTCTACAGCACCCTCGGCACATTGCCGTGATGTGCGACGGCAACCGGCGGTGGGCCCGCGAAAACGGCTTCGAGGACGTCAGCCACGGCCACCGCATGGGCGCCCTGAAGATCTCCGAGCTGCTCGGCTGGTGCGACGCCGCGGGCATCGAGATGGCGACCATCTACCTGCTGTCCACCGAGAACCTGCGCCGCGACCCCGGGGAACTCGACACCCTGCTCGAGATCATCACGGACGTCGTCGAGGAGATCTCCGGCCCCGACAAGAACTGGAGCGTCAAGATCGTCGGCGCCCTCGACCTCCTGCCCTCCGAACAGTCCCGCCGTCTGCGCGACGCGGCCGCCGGGACCGAGGGGCGCACCGGCACCCACGTCAACGTCGCGATCGGCTACGGCGGTCGCCAGGAGATCGCCGACGCCGTGCAGTCGCTGCTGAGCGAGAAACTCCTCGCGGGACTGTCGGGGGACGAACTGGTGAAATCGATCACAGTCGACGGCATCGACGGTCACCTCTACACGTCCGGCCAGCCCGACCCCGACCTCGTGATCCGCACGTCGGGGGAGCAGCGGCTGTCGGGGTTCCTGCTGTGGCAGAGTGCCTACTCCGAGATCTGGTTCACCGAGGCGTACTGGCCCGAGTTCCGCCGGGTCGACTTCCTCCGCGCGCTCCGCGACTATGCCGCCCGGCACCGCCGCTTCGGCGTCTGACGTGAGTGGCGAAGCGTGCCGGAACACACTTCGCCACTCACCTACAGCTTCCGCAGCCGCAGCCGGTTGATCGAATGATTGGCGTCCTTGCGCAGCACGAGCGTGGCACGCGGACGCGTCGGCAGGATGTTCTCGACGAGGTTGGGCCGGTTGATGTTGTGCCAGATCTCCTGGGCGGCAGCCGTCGCGTCCCGGTCGGACAGTCCGGCGTAGTGGTGGAAGTGTGCGTCGGGGTCGGAGAACGACGTCTTCCGCAGCGCGAGAAAACGCTGGATGTACCAGTTCTCGATGTCCTCGATGCGGGCGTCGACGTAGATCGAGAAGTCGAACAGGTCCGACACCATCAGCCGGGGACCGGTCTGCAGCACGTTGAGACCCTCGATGATGAGGATGTCCGGCTGCCGGATCAGGTGGTACTGGCCCGGGATGATGTCGTACGAGATGTGTGAATACACCGGCGCGGCCACTTCTTCGGCCCCCGACTTCACCTCGGTGACGAACCGCAGCAGCTTGCGGCGGTCGTAACTTTCGGGAAAGCCCTTGCGGTGCATGATCCCGCGGCGGTTCAGCTCGGCCGTCTGATACAGGAAGCCGTCCGTCGTCACCAGGTCGACGCGCGGGTGGTGCTCCCACCGCGCGAGGAGGGCCTGGAGGACACGGGCGGTGGTGGACTTGCCGACCGCCACACTGCCGGCGACGCCGATCACGAACGGCACCTGCTGGTCGGGGTGCTTCTCGCCGAGGAACGTCGCGGTCGCGGCGAACAGTCGCTGACGTGCCGCGACCTGCAGGTGGATGAGACGCGACAGCGGCAGGTACACCTCCGCGACCTCTTCGAGGTCGATCTGCTCGCCGAGGCCCCGCAGTCCGTACAGCTCTTCCTCGGTCAGGACGAGTGGCGTCGACTTACGCAGTGTGCGCCACTGCTTCCGGTCGAATTCGACGTACGGACTGGACTCGCTCGTCCGCGCCATCAGTTCCGCTCACACTCGGGTACACGGGGGAGTGAGCGGTCCATGCCCAGAATCTCTGCCGTCGTCGTTGCGCTGGCGAGTAGCGGTTGCATAGTCGGATTGTGCTTGGTGCCACAGGCTGCGCTGTCGGCGGGTCGGGCAGACGCGTGTGCGACTAAGGTCGGACGGCATGGAATCCGTTTCGTTCGTACGTGAATACTTGCTGCTCGGGCTGGGTTTCGACCGGCTGGAGGAAGGATTCGTCGACGCGTATACCGGCGATCCCGCGCTGCGCAGGCAGGTGGAGAACGCGCCGAAGCCCGATCCGCGCGTTCTCGCGCGCACGGCGGCGAACCTCCGCGCGGAATTGCCGTCGGCGGGACTGTCCGAGGAGCGGACCCGGTTCCTCGACGTCCATCTCCGCGCCCTCGAATGCTCAGCGCGCAAGTTCGCGGGCGACGACGTCGGCTTCGTCGACGAGGTCGAGGCGTACTTCGACGTCCGGATCGAACGGGGCGACGAGGAGCAGTACCGGGAGGCGCACCGGAAGATGGACGCCGTGCTGCCCGGAACGGGGCCGCTCGCCGAACGCATCCAGGCCCACCGCGCGAAGGACGAGATCCCCGCGGACCGGTTGCAGGAATGTGTCGACGCCTTCTCGAGCGCTCTGCGCGATCTCGTGCGCGGGCATTACGCACTGCCCGACTCGGAAGTCGTCGAGTACGAGGTCGTGGGCGACAAGCCGTGGTCGGGGTTCAACTACTACCTCGGCGACTACCGTTCCCGGGTCGCGATCAACTCCGACCTCAAGCAGCACATGTCGAACCTGCCGCGGCTGATCGCGCACGAGTCGTACCCCGGCCACCACACCGAGCACTGCCGCAAGGAAGCCGGACTGGTCGGCGCTGGACAGCTCGAGCAGACGTTGTTCGTCGTCAACACCCCGCAGTGCCTGATGGCCGAGGGGCTCGCGGACCTCGCGCTCGAATCGATCGTCGGGTCGGACTGGGGGCTGTGGGCGCAGGAAATCTACGCCGACCTGGGCCTGCGATTCGACGGTGAGCAGGCGCAACGTCTGTCCGGGGCGTCCGGGCAGCTGCTCGGTGTGCGGCAGGATGCGGCGATGATGCTGCACGACGAGGGCCGCAGCCACGACGACGTCGCGGCGTTCCTGCAGCGGTGGAGCCTGTCGACTCCCGAGCGGGCCCGGCAGTCGCTGCGGTTCCTGTCGTCGCCGTTGTGGCGGGCGTACACCAGCACCTACGTGGAGGGATACCGACTGCTCGGTGGCTGGCTGGGCGAGGTGCCGGTCGGCGCGGAGCGGTCGGAGCGGTTCCGCCGGCTGCTCGACGAGCCGCTCGTGCCCAGCGTCCTGCGCGCCGGTGAGGGGTACCTCACCGCGGGCGGTTAGGAAGTCCTCACGGGTACTTCGTAGACTGGGAGCATTCGTTTCCGCATCCAGCTTGGAGATCCCTCGATGACCGCTGTGCCCGGTACCGACGTCAACACGGCCCCCCTCGCCGAACTCGACCCCGAAGTCGCCCAGGCCATGGCAGGTGAGCTGGCCCGTCAGCGCGACACGCTGGAGATGATCGCCTCGGAGAACTTCGTTCCGCGCGCGGTCCTCCAGGCCCAGGGCAGCGTCCTCACCAACAAGTACGCCGAGGGATACCCGGGACGCCGCTACTACGGCGGCTGCGAGCACGTCGACGTCATCGAGGATCTCGCCCGCACCCGCGCCAAGGAACTGTTCGGCGCCGACTTCGCGAACGTTCAGCCGCACTCCGGCGCACAGGCCAACGCGGCGGTCCTGATGGCCCTGATGAACCCGGGTGAGAAGCTCCTCGGCCTCGACCTGGCGCACGGCGGCCACCTCACGCACGGCATGAAGCTGAACTTCTCCGGCAAGCTGTACGACGTCGAGTCGTACGGGGTCAGCAAGGAGGACCACCGCATCGACATGGACGAGGTCCGCAAGATCGCGGTCGCCGCGCAGCCGAAGGTCATCGTCGCCGGTTGGTCCGCGTACCCGCGTCACGAGGACTTCGCCGCGTTCCGGTCGATCGCCGACGAGGTCGGCGCGTACCTGTGGGTCGACATGGCGCACTTCGCGGGCCTGGTCGCTGCCGGGCTGCACCCGTCGCCCGTGCCGTACGCCGACGTCGTGTCCAGCACGGTCCACAAGACGCTCGGCGGGCCGCGCTCCGGCCTGATCCTCGCCAAGCAGGAGTGGGCGAAGAAGCTCAACTCCGCCGTCTTCCCCGGCCAGCAGGGCGGGCCGCTGATGCACGCCATCGCCGCCAAGGCCGTCTCCCTGAAGATCGCGGGCACCGAGGAGTTCAAGGACCGTCAGCAGCGCACCCTGACCGGCGCGAAGATCCTCGCCGAGCGTCTGACCGGCGCCGATGTCGTCGACAAGGGTGTCAGCGTCCTCACCGGCGGCACCGACGTGCACCTCGTGCTCGTCGACCTGCGCAACTCGCAGCTCGACGGCCAGCAGGGTGAGGACCTTCTCCACGAGGTCGGCATCACCGTCAACCGCAACGCGGTGCCGTTCGACCCCCGCCCGCCGATGGTCACGTCCGGCCTCCGGATCGGCACGGCGGCGCTCGCGTCGCGTGGATTCGGGGACGAGCAGTTCACCGAGGTCGCCGACATCATCGGCACCGCACTCGCCGGATCGTCCGACGTCGAGACGCTGAAGTCCCGCGTGTCGAAGCTTGCCGCCGACTTCCCGCTGTACGAGGGTCTCGAGGACTGGCGCCTGATCTAGGCGGCTCCGCCGCCCGTGCGTGGCCTGCGAGTGCAGGGACTCGTTAACCACGCACGGGCGCCGCAGGCGCCTCCACGTAACTTGATGTTCACCGACACGCCCGCCGCTCGCACGGCCGTCCGGCGTGTTTGGCAGTACCGTCGGGGGTAACAGGCAGCGGGGAAGTTGCTTGTACGGGAGGTCCTGATCGTGGCTGACACACTCAGTGCGAGGGGGCCGGCGCCCGGCCCTCGTGTGGTGACACACCAGGGACGGACCGGTCCAGCGAACCGAGTTTGCGTGGGTGCCACGCAGACCTAGGAGCCAACGTGACTGCTTCACGCTCCGTCTCAGCCCGCGTCGGACGTTCGTCCGCCGCCCCCAGGAAATCGTCGGATTCTGCAGTTCGTACATTCGTACTCGATACCTCCGTACTGCTGTCCGACCCCTGGGCCGTCACCAGGTTCGCCGAGCACCGTGTGGTGCTTCCCCTCGTCGTGATCAGCGAGCTCGAAGGGAAGCGGCACCACCACGAGTTGGGATGGTTCGCAAGAGAATCGCTGCGCATGCTCGACGACCTCCGTCTGGAATACGGTCGTCTCGACCAGCCGGTGCCGATCGGCACCGAGGGTGGCACCTTGCAGGTCGAGTTGAACCACACCGACCCGTCGGTTCTTCCGGTCGGATTCCGCACGGACAGCAACGATTCGAGGATCCTGGCCTGCGCACTGAACCTCGAGGCCGAGGGCGGTGACGTCGTCCTGGTCAGCAAGGACATCCCGCTGCGAGTGAAGGCCGGTGCGGTGGGTCTTCCCGCCGACGAGTACCACGCCCACGACGTCGTTCCGTCGGGTTGGACGGGTATGACCGAACTGGACGTGGCGTCCTCGTCGATCGACGAACTGTTCTCCGAGGGTGTCGTCGATCTGGAGGAGGCCCGGGAGCTTCCGTGTCACACGGGTATTCGGCTGCTGGGCGGTTCGTCGAGCGCGCTGGGCCGCGTGAACGCCGACAAGCGGGTGCAGCTGGTGCGGGGGGAGCGTGAGGCATTCGGTCTGCACGGACGTTCGGCCGAGCAGCGGATCGCCCTGGACATCCTGCTGGACGACAGTGTGGGCATCGTGTCGCTGGGCGGCAAGGCGGGCACCGGCAAGTCGGCGCTGGCGTTGACGGCGGGGCTGGAGGCGGTGCTCGAGCGCCGCACCCAGCGGAAAGTCGTTGTCTTCCGGCCGCTCTACGCGGTGGGCGGGCAGGAGCTCGGCTACCTGCCGGGTAGTGAGAGCGAGAAGATGGGCCCGTGGGCCCAGGCGGTCTTCGACACACTCGACGGCCTCGCCAGCACCGAGGTGATGGACGAGGTGATCAGCCGCGGCATGCTGGAAGTGTTGCCACTCACGCATATTCGCGGACGGTCACTGCACGATTCGTTCGTGATCGTGGACGAGGCGCAGTCGCTGGAACGCAATGTGCTGCTCACGGTGCTTTCCCGGCTCGGCACCGGCTCCCGGGTGATCCTGACTCACGACGTCGCTCAGCGCGACAACCTGAGGGTCGGACGTCACGACGGGGTGGCCGCGGTGATCGAGAAGCTCAAGGGGCATCCGCTGTTCGCCCACATCACGTTGACGCGCAGTGAGCGTTCGCCGATCGCGGCGCTCGTGACGGAGATGCTGGAGGAGTTCGGGCCGACGCCGTAGGCGCCTGCCGCGCAGCGTGATCCGCCCGATGGCACCACGGTCCGACCGGACCGAGGTGACATCGGGCGGAAACGTCAGAAGGCGCGCAAAATGCCTTTGAGCGTGCCCCACAGAAAGTCCCGGCTGCTGAAGTAGTCGCGCCAGACGGCGATCTTGCCGTCCTTCATCTCGAACGTGCCGCACACCCAGAACTCGCTGCGCAGCCGCTTGTAGATCAGGACGTCGGTGCGTTCGGTCAGAACGGCCGTCCCGTCGCCGGCGATGTGGTGCAGGCGCACATCGAATCCGACACCGGGGCGGCTCATTCCGCGCAGTACCCGCATGACGGAGCCGAGGCCGCGGATCTTGGGCAGGGACACGTTGTGCCACACGATGTCCTGGTGCAGATACTGTTGCGCGGCGTCCGGGTCGCCGGCGACGAGCGCGTCCAGGAAGGCCCGGACCACCTGGACATCTGCCGTGTCCGTTCGAGTGGTTCCCGTCGGTTCGTGCGAGTTCGTGCTCATGGTCTTCTTCCCGTCGAAGTGTCGGCTCAGCGGACGAATGTCCCCCGGCCTTCCGTGTCGTAGTACTCGAGTGTGACGTTGTTGCCGGCGAACGTGGCCTTCGAGATGGTTCCGGGTGGGGCGTTCTCACCGCTGGGTATGAAGGTGAAGGTCTCGCCGTCCCAGTGGGTGAGTGGGAAGGTCTGCCCGGCGGGCCCGAGTTGGAGCGACAGCGCGCCGTTGCTCTCCGTGACGACGGCGGGACCCCAATACGGGTTGCCGTAGGTGCCCGCGTAGGTGGGGAGCGGCTGCGGTGGTGCCGGGTTCGCGGGGGCCGTCTGGCCGACGAGACTGCCCTCGGGCTCGTCCATCGGCGCGATGGCCTGCCGGTACAACGACCTCCAGTCCTCGCGGATCTCCCCGAACTGGACGAGGTCGGCGAACTCGGCGGTGAGGGACTCGGGAATGCCGATGGGCGACCCGTTGGTCAGCGCGACGATGGCGACGTCGGCGGACGGTATCGCGACGAAGTTCGTCGCCACCCCGAGCTGGAATCCACCGGAGTGGCTGAGGGAGACCCGCCCTGCCGGGGTGGTCGAGACGTTGAACCCATAACCGTAGGACCCCGGACGGCTGTCCATCGACCGTGGTGGGCTGGACACCATCTGAGGACTGACCGCGGGGAGCAGTGATTCGGGGGACACGATCTCCTTGCCCTCGAACGTGCCGTCGGCCAACAGCATCGCCAGCCATTTGCCCATGTCGTTGACGGACGAGCTCACTCCGCCCGCGGGGGACTGGGCGTCGGGATTGCGTACCGCATCGGCGACGTACTTGCCGTCGACGAGTTGGTGCGCGACGGCGCGGTCGTCGCGGGCCTGATAGTCAGCGAATCGCGAACTCGTGGAGGACATCCCCAGCGGCTGGTAGATCGTCTGCTCGGAGAGCGTCGCCCAATCCGTCCCCGACGCCGCCGCGACGGCCTCCGCCGCCGCGGTGAGGCCGAAGTTGGTGTACTCGTAGGTGATCCGGAACGGGTTCAGCGGCTCGAGCCGGAGCTTGTCGAGCACCTGCTGCTGGTTGAAACCCAGGTCCTCGAGCAGATCGCCGGCGTGATCGGGCAACCCCGACCGGTGCGAGTACAGATCGCCCACCGTGACGTGCTCGGTGACCCACGGGTCGGCGAGGGCGAAACCGGGTGACTTGGACACCACGGGAGTGTCCCAGCCGATGACGCCGGCATCGACCTGATGGGCAACCACCGTCGACCCCACCGGTTTCGACATCGACGCCAGCTGAAACACGGTGTCGGCGTCCACCTTCTGATCGGTGCCGGCCTCGCGCACCCCGAATCCCTTCGCGTACACGGTCTGCCCACCGTGGACGACGGCGACCGCCATGCCCGGCAGACGGGAACTGTCCATCAACTCGGTCGCCAGTTCGTCGAGACGGCCCACGGCGTCGTCGATCTGACCATCGGGTATATCGACGCCCGCGACCGTCCCCGGGTTCGGCGGCTGGGAGGACTCCGAGGTGGGGTTCGCGCCGGACGTCTCGGAACCGGAGTCGTCTGCGTCGGAGCCGCAACCCGTCACGAGTGACCCGCCGAGCGCGAGAGCCGACAGAAGTATCGTCAGGTTCCGATGTCTGCGCATGGGTGATCCTCTGCTCGGGCCCGGGGTAACCGTGGACTGCCAGCCTAACGACTTCAAGCCCATGACCAGGATGTTTTCGTCACAACGCCGCCGTTGTTCCCGTCGAATTCACCGGTGGTCGACCCGGTGCCCCGGCGCGGACGCTACGGTGTGCGGATGCCGATTGAAAAGAATGACTCGCAGCTGCTCAGTGAGCTGGCCCCGGTGGTGGACGAAAACCTCACACGTCACATCGCCGAGGCGGACGGCTGGCAGCCGCACGATCTGGTCCCGTGGGACCAGGGCAAGAACTTCGCGTTCATGGGTGGAACGGATTGGTCGGCAGATCAGTCGACGCTGAGCGACGTCGAGGCGCTCGCACTGACCGTGGGTGTGCTGGTGGCGGACAATGTGCCCGCGTACCACCGGGAGATCGCCAAGCACCTCGCCCAGGTGGGCCCGTGGTGGCGCTGGGTGGGCCGCTGGACCGCGGAGGAGAACCGGCACTCCATCGTGCTCCGGAACTACCTGATGGTGACGCGCGCCGTCGACCCCGTCGCCCTCGAGCGCGCCCGGATGGACGAGATGGTCCGCGGTTACGCGATGCCGCCGATGCATTTGATCGAGATGCTCGCGAACTCCGCGTTCGAGGAGAAGGCCGCGGCGGTGCGTCATCACAACACGGCGGCACTCGGCGAGGACCCGCTGGTGGCCGTGATCGCCGAGCGGCTGGCCGCGGACGACGAACTGCAGTCGCTGTTCTACCGAAACATCGTCGAGGCCGCGTTCGAGCTGGTACCCGACCAGACGATGCGCGCGATCGCGTCGCGGATCGCCGCATTCGACGTGCCGAGCGTGGCACTGCCCGGCGGAACCGACAGCACCGCCGTGCTCGCCGAGGCCGGTATCTACGACCCCGCACAGCAGGGGGAGAAGGTGTTCGCTCCGCTGCTCCGCTCGTGGAACATCGCCGACCGCACCGATCTCGGCTCGGAGGGCGAGAAGGCCCGCGACGAGCTGTCCGCGCTGCTGTAGGACTTCTGCGCGAGAGGGCCCGCACTCGATCGAGTGCGGGCCCTCTCCGTCGGCAGGGTCAGTCCTTCACCTTCGCCATCGCCAGCACGTCGAGACGCTTGTCGAGTTCTTCCTCGCTCAGCTTGTCGCCGATCAGACCACGGTCGACGACGGTCTCGCGGATGGTCTTCTTCTCCTTCAGCGCCTGCTTGGCGACAGCAGCGGCCTCCTCGTACCCGATCGCGGAGTTCAGTGGCGTCACGATGGACGGCGACGACTCCGCGAGCGTCTTGAGGTGCTCGATGTTCGCGACGAGCCCCACGACACACCGGTCGGCGAACAGTCGCGTGACGTTGGCCAGCAACGTCAACGACTCGAGCAGGTTCCGCGCCATCATCGGGATGTAGACGTTGAGTTCGAACGCGCCGGCGGCGCCGCCCCAGGCGACCGCGGCATCGTTGCCGACCACCTGGGCAGCGACCTGGGTGGCAGCCTCCGGGAGCACCGGATTGACCTTGCCGGGCATGATCGAACTGCCGGGCTGCAGGTCGGGGAGACGGATCTCGCCGAGACCGGTGAGCGGCCCCGATCCCATCCAGCGGATGTCGTTGGCGATCTTGGTCAGGGACACCGCGATGGTGCGCAGCGCGCCGGACGCCTCCACCAGGCCGTCACGCGCCGCCTGCGCCTCGAAACTGTTCTTCGCCGGTGTGAGGGCATCGACGCCCGTCGCCTTCACCAGTTCGGCGACGACCTTCGGGCCGAATCCGTCGGGGGCATTGAGTCCCGTTCCGACCGCGGTGCCGCCGATGGGCAGCTCACCGAGCCGGGGAAGGCAGGCCACGACCCGCTCCATCCCCGCCTCCATCTGGCGGGCGTAACCGCCGAACTCCTGGCCGAGGGTCACCGGGACGGCGTCCATGAGGTGGGTGCGGCCCGACTTCACGACGTGCTTCCACTCGGTGGACTTGTCGAGCAGGGCCAGGCGCAGGTGGTCGAGGGCGGGGAGGAGGTCCTTCACCGCGGACTCGGTGGCCGCGACATGCGTCGCGGTGGGAAAAGTGTCGTTGGACGACTGCGACATGTTGACATCGTCGTTGGGGTGGACGACCACACCGTTCGCCGCGGCGATCGACGCGATCACCTCGTTGGCGTTCATGTTGGAACTGGTGCCCGAGCCCGTCTGGAAGACGTCGATGGGGAATTGATCGTCGTGCTTGCCCTCGGCGATCTCGCCCGCCGCGGCGATAATGGCGTCCGCCTTCTCGGCGTCGAGGAGGCCGAGGTCCTTGTTGACCTGCGCGCAGGCCGCTTTCAGCAGACCCATTGCACGTATCTGGGTGCGCTCGAGACCTCGACCGCTGATCGGGAAGTTCTCGACGGCGCGCTGAGTTTGCGCGCGCCACAGGGCATCCACGGGCACCCGCACCTCGCCCATGGTGTCGTGTTCGATCCGGTACTGCTGCTCGTTGCTCTCGGTCATGCGTCAAACATGCCACTTCTGAGCGCGTCGTGGGGGCGCTCCCCGTGCGCCTTTCCGGTAGCTCTGGCTACCGGAAAGGCGCACGGGCAGCGGAGCTGCCTAGAACGTCGGCGGAATGGCGCCGTCCTCGCCCGTGAAGTCCACGGACGAGTACTCGCGCAACTTCTCGAGACGGTGGTACGCGTCGATCATGCGGACGGTGCCCGACTTCGACCGCATCACGATCGACTGGGTCGAGGCGCCGCCACCGTAGTAGCGGACACCGCGGAGCAGGTCGCCGTCCGTGACACCGGTGGCGCAGAAGAAGACGTTCTCACCGGACACGAGATCTTCGGTGGAGAGCACACGGTCCAGGTCGTGGCCTGCGTCGATGGCCTTCTGGCGCTCGGCATCGTCGGTCGGGGCCAGCCGGCCCTGCAGCGAACCACCCATACAGCGCATGGCGGCGGCGGCGATGATGCCCTCGGGCGTTCCACCGGTGCCGATCAGGATGTCGGTGCCCGACTCCGGACGTGCGGCGGCGATCGCACCCGCGACGTCGCCGTCGGAGATGAGACGGATCCGGGCGCCGGTGTCCCGGACCTCCTGGATGAGCCTGGCGTGCCGCGGACGGTCGAGGATGCAGACCGTCACGTCGGAGGGGGACGCCTTGCGGACTTTCGCGACGCGCTTGATGTTCTCGGCGACGGGCGCTGTGATGTCGATGACATCGGCGGCGTCGGGGCCGACGGCGATCTTCTCCATGTAGAACACGGCAGACGGGTCGAACATCGCGCCGCGCTCGGCGACCGCGAGCACGGCGATCGCGTTGGGCATGCCCTTCGCCATCAAGGTGGTCCCGTCGACCGGGTCGACGGCGAAGTCGCAGTCGGGTCCGTCGCCGTTGCCGACCTCTTCGCCGTTGAACAGCATCGGAGCTTCGTCCTTCTCGCCCTCGCCGATGACGACGACGCCGCGCATCGAGACCGAGCTCACGAGCTGGCGCATGGCGTCGACGGCGGCTCCGTCGCCGCCCTCCTTGTCGCCACGGCCGACCCAGCGACCGGCAGCCATCGCACCAGCCTCGGTGACTCGGACCAATTCCAGAGCAAGATTTCGGTCCGGGGCCTCGCGGCGACTCGAAGTGGTGCTAGCCGTCATGGGCAGTGCCTCCTGGTGCAGTCACGGTCGACGTTGTACGTCGACGCTGTGTCGGTGGCCGTCGGCCGCCGAGTGTCGAGTGGATCTCGCTGCTGATTCTCCCAGAAAGAAGTGTGACGTGCGCTGCTGGGGCGCGAATCATGGGACCGAGAATCGTTGTTCCGGGACCGACCCTGGATACTGGTGGGCGTGGCATCTGATAAACCCCGCATCCTGCACAACAACCGCGACATGGTGTGGTCGCTCGTACCCCTTGTCCTGTTCTGCGTACTGATCGCGGGTATCGCCAGCCAGTGCACGTTCAGCCCGGGCGGGCCCACCAGTGGTCCGATTCCCAGCTTCGACGTCGATGCGGCGCTGAAGTACGACGCGCAGGACCTTCCGTTCCCGGTGCGTAAGCCGGAGACACCGGAGGGCTGGACGCCCAACTCGGGCAGCCGCAGCATCGTCAGCGGCGACGGCGGTGGCGATTCGAGCACCGTCGGCTTCATCACCGAGGCAGGCCGCTACATCCAGCTGACGCAGAGCAATGCCGTCGAGACGGTGCTCGTGCCGTTCGTCGCGGGTGGTCCGCGTACGGCGACGGGAACCGAGGACGTCGCAGGTCACAGCTGGATCGTGTACGGCGGGGAGGGCGTCGAGCCGATCTGGGTCTCCGACTTCGGCGACGTCCGGCTCCTCGTGACGGGCAGTGCGTCACCCGAGGCGTTCGAGCAGCTCACCACCGCGGCGGCCGACGCCCCGATCCTCGCCGCCTGACTACCGGGGGCGTGTCAGCCCTCGTCGTCGGCGTGGGCGAGCGCCGTCTCGACGCGCTTGCGGGCCCCGGCGAGGTGCTCCTCGCAGCGTGTGGCCAGGGCCTCGCCACGCTCCCACAGCGCGAGTGACGCGTCGAGGTCGAGGCCGCCCTGCTCGAGCACCTTGACCACGTCGACGAGTTCGTCGCGCGCCGCCTCGTAGCCGAGCTCCGCGATGTCGGTGTCGTTTCCGGTGGGCTTGCTCATGTCCTACTTGTCCTTTCCCATCACCGCGGCACGGATTGCGCCGTCGGCGACTCGAACGCGAATCTGGGTGCCCGGTGGGGCGTCGTCGACCGAACGCAGTACCTCGGGATCGCCGTCGGGCACGATGCGCTGAACCACGGAGTAGCCGCGGGCCAAGGTCGCGGCGGGGCCGAGGGTCGTCAGCCGTGCACGAAGGTGCTCGATCGTGGTGCTCTCCGCGGCGATCGCCCGGCTGATGTCGCGTCGCCCGGCCTCCCGCAGTCGCTCGACCTCGTCCGACCGGTGGTCGAGCGCGCGCAGCGGATCGGCAAGCACCGGCCGGCTCCGCAGCTGGGCGATCAGGTGCGACTCGCGCTGCACCCAGTTGCGCAGCGCAGCCGCGCTCCGCGACCGCAGTTCGCCGACCAGCGCCTGCTCGGCGACGGCGTCCGGTACGACCCGCTTGGCGGCGTCCGTCGGTGTCGCGGCCCGCAGGTCGGCGACGTGATCGCTGAGCGGACTGTCCGGCTCGTGACCGATGGCGCTGACCACCGGAGTTCGGCAGGCGACGATCGCGCGGCACAGCGTCTCGTCGGAGAACGGCAGCAGATCCTCCACACTGCCGCCGCCGCGCGCGAGGATGATCACGTCGACGTGCGGGTCGGCGTCCAGTTCCTTCAACGCGTCGAGGATCTGCGGAACGGCGGTCGCGCCCTGCACCGGGGTGTTACGCACCTCGAAGCGCACGGCGGGCCAGCGGCGCTGCGCCACACTGAGGACGTCGTGCTCCGCGGCGCTGGCGCGACCGGTGATCAACCCGATGGTGCCCGGCAGGAACGGCAGCGGACGCTTCAGCCGAGGGTCGAACAGGCCCTCCGCCGCGAGCAGCGCACGCAGCCGCTCGATCCGGGCGAGGAGTTCACCGATCCCGATCGCGCGGATCTCCGTCACCCGCAGCGAGACCGACCCGCGGCCGGTGTAGAACGACAACTTGCCGAACATCACCACCCGGCTGCCCTCGGTGAGCGGGACGGGGGAGTTCTGCAACAGCTGTGGGGAGCAGGTCACCGACAACGACATGTCGACGGACGGATCCCGCAGCACCAGAAATGCGGTCCGGGTTCCCGGACGCGCGTTGATCTGGGTGATCTGTCCCTCGACCCAAACACTCCCGAGCCGGTCGATCCACTGTGCGACCTTGGCCGACACGGTGCGGACCGGCCACGGCTGCTCGGCGGTACTCGGTCCGGTACTGGCTGCGCGGGGCTGTGCGGAGGTCACTTGGCCTTGGCGGAGGTGATGCGGTTGGTCAGCATGGTCTGGAACGGTGCGCGTGCCAGGGTCGCGTTCTCGTAGTCCAGCAGCGTCGTGAGGTCCTCGACGGACAGGCTGCGCAGGCGCGCCCGCAGCTGGGCGAGCGTCAGCGTGCCGTAGTCGAGTACGACGGCGATCTCGGGTTCGGCCACCGTCGGGGCGGAGGTCGCGGCCTTCTTGCTCACCGACTTCACGGAGGCGGCGCCGTTGGTGGCGGCGGGAGCAGCCTTCGGGGTCGAGACCTTCTCGGGGGTGCTCTCGTCCTGCGGACTCAGCGAGTACAGGGCGAACCGCCCAGGCCCGGCCGACCGCTCGTCGGTCCCGCCGTCGACGGCGGGATCCGGATCGGTGTCCTCGTCGAAGACGGCCCAGACCGGCTGCTCCTCGTCGTGGGTCCAGTTGATCAGTGCGAAAGCCTGGTCGCCCTTGATGGCCAGCGCCGTCATGGACTGCTGAACACGCATCGTGGTCTGCAGCACCTGACTGACCGCGGTCATGGGCAGGGTCGCCGCGGTGGTCGGCAGTTTCCTGGCCTCTTCGACGGCCGTCACGGCGATTCCAGCGGCGACACGCGCCACGAACGGGGGACGAATCATTCCCACAGCCTGCCTGACAGCGGCACGTTTGGGTAGCCGACGTGCCCACAGCGTCGACGACTTCGGTGCGACGATGCGCACACTACCCCGCCGAGGCCCCGCGAAAGTGTCGTCCGTACGGGGCGACCCGTAGTCTGGAGCCATGTCTTCGGCTGTTCCACTCAATGTGGGTATCACACGTTCTGCAGATTCGGGAGCGTCGCGCGCCGACGGCGAGAAGCGCGTACTGCTCGCGGAACCCCGCGGCTACTGCGCCGGCGTGGACCGCGCCGTCGAGACGGTGGAGAAGGCGCTCGAGAAGCATGGCGCCCCGATCTACGTGCGCAAGGAGATCGTCCACAACCGGCACGTCGTCGAGACGCTCACCGATCAGGGTGTCGTCTTCGTCGACGAGACCGACGAGGTTCCGGAGGGTGCGCTGCTGGTGTTCTCCGCCCACGGCGTGTCTCCCGCGGTCCACGAATCGGCCGCGGCGCGCAACCTGCGCACCATCGACGCCACGTGCCCGCTGGTCACGAAGGTCCACCAGGAAGCCAAGCGCTTCGCCCGCGACGACTTCGACATCCTCCTGATCGGCCACGAGGGCCACGAGGAAGTGGAGGGCACCGCCGGCGAGGCCCCCGATCACGTGCAGCTGGTCGACGGACCCGACTCCGTCGACGCCGTGACGGTCCGCGACGAATCGAAGGTCATCTGGTTGTCGCAGACCACGTTGAGCGTCGACGAGACGATGCAGACGGTCGCCCGGCTGCGGGAGCGTTTCCCGAATCTGCAGGACCCGCCGAGCGACGACATCTGCTACGCCACCCAGAACCGTCAGGTCGCCGTCAAGGCGATGGCGCCCGAATGCGACCTCGTCATCGTCGTCGGATCCCGCAACTCCTCGAACTCGGTTCGTCTCGTCGAGGTGGCACTTGGTGCGGGCGCGAAGGCGTCGTACCTGGTCGACTACGCACGCGAAGTGGATCCGGCCTGGCTCGACGGTGTCCGGACGGTCGGGATCACCTCGGGTGCGTCCGTGCCGGAGATCCTGGTGCGTGGTGTGATCGATCTGCTCGACGAGCACGGATTCCACGACGTCCAGCCGGTCACGACGGCCAACGAGACGCTGGTCTTCGCACTGCCGCGCGAGCTGCGGGCCGCGCGGACCTGATCGGCTCGCGACCCGCCCCGTCCCTGCTCTAGCGGGGCTGCTCCGTCTCGAACGGCGGCTCGTACCGGTCGCGGTAGCGCACCTGCGGAATGGGGTGGGCAGGCACGTCGGGGTTCGGCCGGGGTCGCGGCGTCGTCCGCGGCGGCACCGAACGTGGCGCCTGAGTGGTGCGCGGAGGTGCCGAGCGGGGTGCCTGCGCTGCCCGGTCGACCATCGGCGGTGGAGGCGCTGTGCGTCCGCCCGACGAGGACGAGCGGCGAGGCGGTGGGGTGGCCGCCCGTCGCGCCGAGCGGGGGTGCTCCCGTGCGGCGTCCTTGTCACGCGTCCGACGCGGCGGCGGAGACTGCTCCGACTCCTCGGCGGCGCGCCGAGGGCGGGCGGCGCGTGGCGCCCGCTGCGCGCGTCGCCGCTCGGACGTGCGAGCGGGACCGGTCTTGCGTTGCTGCAGCAGGAACAGGCGGAGTCCGCCGATCAGCAGGGTCACCACGGTGGCGGCGAGCATCACCGGAAAGCGGTTGACCAGTGGATACGCGACGTTGATCGCCAGGTCCTTCAGTGCGGTGCTGTTCTCCTCCGCGATGAGACTCTGCCCGAGCGGCACCGCGACGAACAGGATCAGCGGCGGCTGGACGATCGCGGTGAACAGCGCGCGGTTGCCGGCAGCCGCCGCGGCGAGGACACAGCCGAGGAAATAGAACGTGGAGAACGCAGCCGTGAGTTCGGTGCCACGAGCCGCATCGACAGCGAATCCGACAAAGGTGACTCCGACGGCCAGGAGAATGACACCCCACCAGGGGAGACCGGGGACCGTAGGGACAATCGACCGCCTGTCGAGCGGCACCCCAGAGCGAGCACGTTGGGTTGCAGACACACAACGACAGTAGCGGCAACTTGTTAACTAGCCTCGTTGGCGTGACCGGTAGAGCCTGAGAGATCCTCGAGATTTGTGCGTCTCGGCCACGAATCGACGGCGCTGACCTCGGTGACGTCGCCGTCGAACACGTCGAGGTCGTGAAGCTTGCGGGCGGTCACTGTGACCCGGGACTCCATCGACGCGACGGTGAGATTGAACGAGTCGACGGCCTTGCCGAGTTGGGAGCCGAGACGGTCGAGGTGCGCGCCGACCGTCCCCAGCCGCGAATACAGCTCCCGGCCGAGCTGGTGGATCTTCGCGGCGTCCCGAGACAGCGCCTCCTGGCGCCAGGTGTGCGCGATGGTCCGCAGCAATGCGATGAGCGTGGTGGGGGTGGCGAGGATCACGTTCCGTGAGAACGCGTGCTCGAGCAGCCCGGAATCGGCGGTCAGCGCCGCGTCCAGGAACGGATCACCGGGCACGAACAGCACCACGAACTCCGGCGTCGGGTCGAACGACTCCCAGTACGTCTTGTCGGCCAACTGGTCGACGTGCGTCCGCAGCTGCCGGGCGTGTCTGGAGAGGTGCTGTTCCCGGGCGGCCGGGTCTTCCGTCTGCGCGGCGTCCAGGTACGCCGCGAACGGGACCTTGGCGTCGACCACGATCTGCTTGCCGCCCGCGAGGTACACGAGCAGGTCGGGACGGACACCCTCCTTCGACACCTGGGTGTCGAAGTCGCAGTGCCGAACCATCCCGGCCAGTTCGACCACCCGCTCCAACTGGATTTCACCCCACCGGCCCCGGATCTGCGGCGCCCGCAGCGCCGTGACGAGTCTGTTCGTCTGCGTGGACAGCATCTGTGACGTGCGGTGCATGCCCTCGACCTGCTCACTGAGTCCGGCGTACGCGTGAACCCGGCTGCGTTCGACGTGGTCCACCTGTTCCGCCAGCGCGCCGACGGCCTCGTGCAGCGGCCCGACCAGTCGCGAGATCTGCTCGCCGATCGCACCCGAGTGGCGGCGGGCAGAATCCTCGCTGACGGCGCCGAGTGACTGCCGCAGCAGGGCCTCGTTCTCGCGCAGCGCGGCGAGCTGTGCCTCCGCTCGCGCCGCCCGATCACCGCTCCGCGCCGCGTGCAGCAGCCACCCGAGGGCGGTGCCCGCGGCGAGCGCCAGGAGCATTCCGAGTGCAGCGAGTGCATTCATGTGGCTCATGGTGCACCGACCCACCGACATGTGGGGCACCGCCCAGCTACATGTGGGGCACCGCCCCGCTACATGTGGGGCACCGCCCCAGCGACACGTCGAATCGCTCGGACGCCACGCGGCCGAGGTGTTCGAGGTTGTCGGCACGGTGCTCTACGGTCTCGGGACATGAGGATCCTGCACACTTCGGACTGGCACATCGGACGCACGTTCCACGGGGTGGACCTGCTCACCGACCAGGCCCGTGTGCTCGACGCGATCGCCGCCCTCGTCGCCGAGCACGGCATGGACGTCGTCGTCGTTCCCGGTGACGTGTACGACCGGTCGATCCCGAGCGCGGACGCCGTCACCGTGTGCAACCGCGGCTTCGAAGCGATCCGGGACGCCGGCGCGGTCATCGTCGCCACGTCCGGCAACCACGACTCCGCGGCGCGGCTCGGGGCGGGTGCCGCGTTCTCCCGCGCGGGCGGGCTGCACCTCATGACGACGGTCGCCGGGATCGGCTCGCCCGTCGTGCTCGAGGACGCGCACGGTCCCGTCGCGTTCTACGGCATTCCCTATCTCGAGCCCGAGATCACCCGCGCGCAACTGGACGTGCCGACCGCGCGGTCGCACGCCGAGATCCTCGACGCCGCGATGGACCGTGTCCGCACCGACCTCGACAGGCGGAACGACACCACACCGCTCACCAGGTCCGTGGTGCTCGCCCACGCGTTCGTCGTGGGCGCCGAGGCCACCGGGTCGGAGAGGTCCATCTCCGTCGGCGGCGTCGAGACGGTGTCGGCTTCGGCCTTCGGCGGGGTCGACTACGTCGCGCTCGGCCACCTCCACTCGCCCCAGACCCTCGCGGAAAACATCCGGTACTCGGGTTCGCCGCTGCCGTACTCCTTCGGCGAGCGCACCCACAGCAAGGCGGTCTACCTCGTGGATCTCGACGCCGACGGACTGCGGACCGTCGAGCGGGTCGACCTGCCGGTGGTCCGCGGTCTCCGACAATTGACAGGGACGGTGCAGGAGTTGCTCGAGGACGACACGTACCGCGACGCCGAGGACTGCTACGTGTCGGCGGTGCTCACCGACCCGGAACGCCCGGTCGACGCCATGCGCTCACTCCAGACCCGCTTCCCGTTCGCCGTTCACCTCGAGTGGCAACGCCCCGAGGGCGGCGACGATCTGCGCTACCGGGACAAGGTGCACGGGCGCAGCGATCTGCAGATCACGCGCAGCTTCCTCACCGACGTGCGCAGCGAACCGTCGACCGGCGAGATCCGGCTGGTGGAAGCCGCACTCGGCTTCGCCGACCGGGCCGGCGAAGACACCGCCGAGGTCGTCGCGCTGGAACAGACGGCATGAGGCTGCATCGACTCGAAGTCGAAGCCTTCGGGCCGTTCGCAGGATCCGTGGAAGTCGACTTCGATCGGCTCGGCGCGGACGGGCTCTTCCTGCTGCACGGTCATACCGGCGCCGGTAAGACGACAGTCCTCGACGCGGTGGCGTTCGCGCTGTACGGCACGGTGCCCGGGGCACGGAAGGACGGCAAGCGCCTCCTGTCCGACCACGCGCCCGCCGGTTCCGTTCCCACGGTGACGCTCGAGGCGACGATCGCGGGCCGGCATCTGCGTCTCGTCCGCAGCCCCGAGTTCGAGCGTCCGAAGCGCCGTGGGTCGGGGACCATCAAGGAGAACGCGAAGGCCACGCTCACCTGGCTCGACGGCCGCGGGGAGAACCTGTCACGAATCCCCGACATCGCCGACGAGGTCGGTCGGCTGATGGGTATGAGCGCCGACCAGTTCTTCCAGGTGGTTCTGCTGCCGCAGGGGGAGTTCGCGAAGTTCCTGCGCGCCGACAACGAGGAACGCGGTCAGCTCCTGGAGAGGCTGTTCGACACCACCCGATTCGGGACGGTGGAGGAGTGGTTCCTCGACCGCAGGCGCACCAGCGCCCACGACCTGGACGAGCATCAACGGGCCATCGACGTGCTGCTGGCACGGGTCGCGACGGCCGCGGGTATCGAGGGAGGCGCAGATGCCGATCCGGTGACCTGGGCCCACAAGCTCGAGGACGAGGCCCGCGAGACCCGTGACCTGGCTGCGGACGACCTGCAGAACGCCAAGAGCCGGGCGAAGATGGCCCGCGACGCGCTCACGGAGGCGCGCCGCGTCCTCGAACTCCAGAACCGCAGGCGGCGAGCCGAGGCGGAACTCGAGGCCCACGCAGCGGGGGCGGCCCGGCGGGCGGTCCTGGTCGCCGAATTGGCGGATGCGCGCCGGGCCGAACCTGTCGCGACCGTCGCGCACGAGGCCGACGCCGCCCGGGCCAAGGCTGCGGCTGCCGCGCGGAACGTCGAGGCGATCACGGACGGATTGCGCTCGACGGCGGGCGGCGCCGATCTCGTGGCGGAGTTGTCCTGGCCTCCGACCGCTGACGAACGGGAGCACATCCGGTCGAGTATCCGGGCCTGGCGTGACGAGATCGTGCGCCTCGACGGAGCACTCGCCGAATCCTTCGCCGCCGACCGGCTCGCTGTCGAAGTGGAGCGACTGCACGCCCGGCAGGTCGAACTCGCCGAGGCCGGTGACGCGCTGACCCGGGAGCGGGAACAATTGCCGCTCGCTCTGCGGGAAGCGGAGAAGGCGCTCGACTCGGCGCAGAAGGCCCGCGCCGCACTCCCGGCCCTCGTCGATGCCCGGGACCGGGCGGCCGACGCTGCCTCGGCGGCGGCGGATGTCCGCACCCGCCGGGCCGAGCGTGATCGACTCGAGCGCGGCGTGCTCGATGCCCGGCGACAGCACCAGGACGCGCGCGAGCACTGGCTCGACCTGCTGCAACGTCGGATCGCGGGCATGGCCGCCGAATTGGCAGGCACGCTCGAGGACGGTGTCCCGTGCCAGGTGTGCGGTTCGCCCGAGCACCCGCAGCCTGCCGAACCGTCCGAGCTGTCGGTCACGAAGGCCGACGAGGACAAGGCCCTCGCAGCGGAGCAGAAGGCTGCGGCGGCGCTGACGACCGCGACCGAGAAATTGGGCGCGGTGGAGCGCGCGATCGACGTGCTCGTCCAGCGCGGCGGCGACGGTGACGCGGACGAACTCGCGCAGGCACTCACGGCCGCGGAGGCGGCGGTGGGGGAGGCGACTGCGCTCGGCGACGAGGTCGAGCGTCGGTCCGCATCACTCACCGAACTGCGGGAACGCGAGAGTCACCTGCAGGAACGGTCCCGGGACCTGGGCGTCGACGCCGCCACCGTGGCCGAGAGGATCACGGCGAGCACGACACAGCTCGGGGAGATCCGGGCCCGAGTGAGCGAGGCGGCGGGCGACGACCCGAGCGTGGAGGCACGCCGCGCACGACTCGACGCGCTTGCGGAGTCCGCATCCGAACTGCTCGACGCGCGGGACGCCGGTGCCGGAGCCGAGTCGGCGGCCCGTGAACTCGCGGCCAAGGCCGAAACGCTGGCCGGGGATGCCGGTTTCGACAGCTCTGCCGACGCCGTGGCCGCGGTCCGGACGGCCGCCCGTCAGGGTGAGATCGAGGCCGTCCTCACGGCGGCGCGGGACGCCGAGGTCGGGGCGCGCAGCGTGCTCGACGACCCCGAGGTCGTTGCCGTCGCCGAGGCAGATCCCGTGGAACTGGCGTCCGTCCAGCACGCGCACGACGTGGCCGCGGAGGTCGTGAACGTCGCCGTCGCGGCGGCATCCGACGCCGAGCGCCGACTGCTCGATCTGGAACGGTTCGTCGGTCAACTCGACAAGGCCGCCGAGGCGATCGCGCCGATGCAGGCCGCGCACGAGGAGTTGGCCGCCCTCGCCGAGGTGATCGCGGGCCGTGGCCAGAACGCCAGGAAGATGTCGCTGCGGTCGTATGTGCTGGCGGCCCGGCTGGAAGAGGTGGCCGTCTCGGCATCCGCGCGGCTCGGCCGGATGTCGGCGGGACGGTACGAGTTCGTCCACAGCGACGAGGCCGGTCCGAGAGGCCGCCGCGGTGGCCTGGGGCTGGACATCCGCGACGACTACACCGGAGTGGTGCGTTCGGCCAAGACCCTGTCAGGCGGTGAGTCGTTCCTGGCGTCGCTGTCGCTGGCGCTCGGTCTCGCCGATGTCGTCGCGGCGGAGTCGGGAGGCGTTGTCCTCGACACGATGTTCATCGACGAGGGATTCGGCACCCTCGACGCGGACACCCTCGACTCGGTGATGGGCGTCCTCGACGAGCTTCGTGACGGCGGCCGGGTGGTCGGGATCGTCAGTCACGTCGACGAGATGCGTCAGCGAATCCCGAGCCGGCTGCACGTGATTCGCGGACGCACCGGCTCCACGGTGGAGGTCGTCGCCGGCTGAGTGCCGGTCAGTCCGCCTTGGGCGCGACGGCGGCCTCGTCGACGGTGACGCCCTCCCGTTCGGCGTCGTCGAGGTCGTCGTTCGCGGCGTCGGCGTCGGCGATGTTGCTTTCGGCGCTGTGCTCGTCGATCTGCTCACCGATGTAGCGCACCACCACGGCGGCGACGGCGGCGGCGGGCACCGCGAGGAAGGCGCCGACGATCCCGAAGACGGAGGCGCCGGCGGTCACGGCGAGCAGAACCACCACGGCGTGCAGTTTCATGCTCTTGCTCTGGAGAACGGGCTGCAGCACGTTGCCCTCGATCTGCTGCACCACGAGGATGATGATCAGCACGATCACCGCGGTGGTGAGGCCGTTGGCCACCAACGCGACGAGCACGGCGAGAGCACCGGCGACGAATGCACCGACGATCGGGACGAAGCCACCGATGAACGTCAGGATCGCGAGGACCGGTGCGAGCGGCACACCGAGAATGAGCAGTCCGGCGCCGATGAAGACGGCGTCGATGAGGCTGACCAGTGCCTGCGTCCGGATGAACCCGCCGAGCGTGTCCCACATGCGGCCCAGCACCACTTCGAGGTGACGGCCCGCGCGGCCGCCGCCGACGGAGTGCAGCCACGGGATGAACCGCGGGCCGTCCTTGATGAAGAAGAACGACAGCACCAGCACGAGGCCGAGCGTGAGCAGTAGGGAGCTGGCAGTGCTGACCCCGGTGAACACACCGGACGCGATGACCGTCCCACTCTCCTGCACCTTCACGACGATGGTGTGGATGCCCTGCTCGATCTGATCGTCCTGCAGGTTGATCGGCGGACCCTTCAACCAGTCCTGCACCTGGTTGATGCCCTCGGTGGCCTTGTTGGCCAGCTCGGGTGCCTGGTTGACGACGGACGGCACGATGCCCGCGATGATTCCGGCCACGACGGCGATGAACACGACGAGCGACGTCGCGGCGGCCGCCGCCGGGGGAATACGTCGTCTCGTCATCGCCCGGGTCGGCGGCCACAGCACCGTGCACACCACGACGGCCAGGAGCACGGGGAGGACGATCACCCACAGCTTTTCGATGATCCACCCGAACAACAACGCACCCAGCGAGATGGCCACGAGGACCAGTGACCACTTGGCCAGCCACATCGCACCCACCCCGATGAGATGCCCGCGGTCCGGTTTCGTGACCGTGCTCCCGGACGGTGCCGGGGCTTCCTTCTCCGTCACAGATGGTCCTCCCTGCCGTGTCTGCTCAGTTGATCAGTACTGACAGTACTGGGGGACGCCGGGACGGCCCGGTGTGGTCAGCAGCAGCGGGCACCTGGGTTCGCGTCGGCGTCCGCATAGCGCGCCTTCCAGTACTCGCGCTCGGTCGGCACCTCGGCGTCCGGATGGTTCCGGCGGAGGTGTTCGACGTACCTGCTGTAGTCGTGGTCGCCCATCAGCGACCCCGTCCACCACCAGGCGGTCCGGACGGCCCGCACGACCCTATTCATCATGGTGATGTGCCCTGTCCGTGTGGGTGTGCGCAGCACCGGGCGCGCGCACCGCTCCCGACGCGATGAGTTCGTTCCATTCCTTGTCGAGTTCCTTCTCGGCGGCGGTGGGGACGAACCCGGCAGGCGCGAAGATCTTCGACGGCTGCTCGGGTGACTCGGTGGTCGGCAGTCCACCCGCCCGGAACGCCTTGATGCACACGAGCACTCCGGCCACCACGACGACGAGGACGAGGCCGGCGAACACGATCGACAGGGTCCCCTGGATGAACGTGTTGCGGATGACGGCGTCGATGGCCTCGGGGGTCTTGGCGGAACCGAAGCTGGTCTTGCCGGCTTCCTTCGCTTCCTTGAACGCGGCGTGCTGGGACCAGTAGCCGACGGCGGTGTTGCCGGAGAAGATCTTCTGCCAGGACGCCGTCATGGTCACGATCAGGTCCCAGACGAGGGGAACGCCGGGAATCCATGCCCACTTGAACAGGCCCCTCTTCATGACGATGGCGAGGACCACGGTCAGCGCGATCGCAGCGAGCAACTGGTTCGCGATGCCGAAGAGCGGGAACAGGGTGTTGATTCCGCCGAGCGGGTCGGTGACGCCCATCAGCAGGATTGCGCCCCACAGGCCGACGACGGCCAGCGAGCACACCCAGGCTCCGACGCGCCACGACGGATCCTTGAACTTGCGGGCGGGTCCGCCGAAATTGCCGAGCGAGTCGGACAGCATGAACCGGGCGACACGGGTGCCTGCGTCGACGGTGGTGAGGATGAACAACGCCTCGAACATGATCGCGAAGTGATACCAGAACGACTTGAGGGCGGCGCCGCCGAGGAACTGGCTGAGCACTTCCGACATGCCGAACGCGAGCGTCGGGGCACCGCCGGTGCGCGAGATGATCGACTCCTCGCCCACGTTCTCCGCGGCCTGCGCGAGCGTGTCGGGGCTGATGTTCGGGCTGGACAGTCCGAGGCCGTTCACATACGCGGCGGCCGTCTCGGGGGTCCCGCCGGTGAGGGTGGCCGGCGCGTTGAGCGCGAAGTACAGGTGCTGGTCGATGATGCACGCGGTGACGAGCGCCATGATCGCGACGAACGACTCGGTGAGCATGCCCCCGTATCCGATCAGCCGCATCTGCTTTTCCTTCGCCAGCAGCTTGGGTGTGGTGCCGGAGGAGATGAGGGCGTGGAAGCCGGACAGCGCGCCGCACGCGATCGTGATGAACAGGAACGGGAACAGCGAGCCCGCGAACGCGGGGCCGTTGCCCTGGATGGCGAACGTCGTGACGTCGGGCATCTTGATGGTGGGCTGCGCGACCAGGATGCCGATGGCCAGCAGGATGATCGTGCCGATCTTCATGAACGTCGACAGGTAGTCGCGCGGGGCCAGCAGCAGCCAGACGGGCAGGACGGATGCGGCGAAACCGTAGGCGATCATCAGCCAGGCGATGGTCACCTTGGAAAGCGTGAACCAGTCGGCGCCCCAGCCGGTGTCGGCGACCCAGCCGCCGGACACGATGGCGAGGAGCAGCAGCACGACGCCGATCAGCGACACCTCGGCGACCTTGCCCGGGCGCAGGTACCGCAGGTAGACGCCCATGAACAGGGCGATCGGGATGGTCATGGCGATGGAGAAGACGCCCCACGGGCTTTCCGCGAGCGCGTTGACGACGACGAGGGCGAGCACCGCGATGAGGATGATCATGATGACGAAGACGCCGATCATGGCGGCGACACCGCCGACGAGGCCGAGTTCGTCGCGGGCCATCTGACCGAGGCTGCGTCCGCGGCGTTTCGTCGAGATCCACAGGACGAGGAAGTCCTGGACGGCCCCGGCGAAGACGACGCCGATGATGATCCACAGCGTGCCGGGCAGGTAGCCCATCTGCGCGGCGAGGACGGGACCGACGAGGGGGCCTGCGCCGGCGATGGCGGCGAAGTGGTGCCCGAACAGCACCCGCCGGTCCGTCGGCATGTAGTCCTTGCCGTTCTCCAGGATCTCGGCGGGCGTGGCCCGGTCGTCACGGGGTTGGACGAGTTTGCGCTCGATCAGCCGCGCGTAGAAGCGGTAGGCGATGAGATAGGTGCAGACGGCGGCCACCACGAACCAGACGGCGTTGATGTTCTCGCCGCGGATGAACGCGATCATCACCCAGGCGATGCCGCCGAGAAGGCCGAGGACGGCGAACGTGATCCGCGCCGCCGGTGAGATGGGGGTGCGGTCCACGACGCCGACCGCTGGCAGATCCGGATCCGTTTTCAGGTACTCGATCTCGGATTCGGGTGCGGCTCTCAGGGCCATCGCGAACTCCTTCCCAGCGCCCCCGTCGTCATTGTGTGCCAGGGGTGACGCCGTCGACAGATGCCACATCTCTTGTGGCCCCCGTCACCCTATTGCGCCGACGTTCGGTTCGACGAAAAAACGACGTCAGAAGCGAGACGAATCGGCGTCGATCCAGTCGGTGAGCCACTCCGACGGCGGATCCTCGAGCAGTTCGCCGGGCATCAGCCACTCGTACAGTTCCGCGTAGGTGCGGGTGGTGACTCCGTCGATTCGCCGGTTGAGCATCGACGGTGTCAGTTGGTCGAAGCTGTCGAGACCCATCGATGCCACCATCTGCTGGGCGCCGGCCACCGTCGACTTCTGGAACCGGAACACCCTGGCCGCCTTGTCGGGGACGTCGAGTGCGCGGGTCCGCGCCGGGTCCTGGGTCGTCACCCCGACGGGGCAGCGGTTGGTGTGGCACATCTGCGCCTGGATGCACCCGACGGCGAACATCATCGCGCGGGCGGCCAGCGTGAAGTCGGCGCCCTGGATGATCCGTTTGACGATGTCGGATGCGCTGGCGACCTTCCCGGACGCGCCGATCTTGATGCGGTTCCGCAGTCCGGCGCCGGTGAGCGCGTTGTGCACGAGCATCAGCCCCTCGGTGAGGGGCATGCCCATGTTGTCCTCGAATTCCACTGGACCTGCACCGGTTCCGCCCTCGGAGCCGTCGACGATGACGAAGTCCGGGGTGACGTCGCGTTCGAGCATCGCCTTGCAGATGCCGAGGAACTCGGTGCGCGATCCGACGCACAATTTGAACCCGACGGGTTTGCCGCCGGAGAGCTTTCGCAGGGTAACGATGAAGTCGATCAGCTCGTTCGGGGTGGAGAACGCGGTGTGCGAGGGCGGGGAGATCACCGTCTTCCCGACCGGCACGCCGCGCGTCTCGGCAATCTCCCGCGACACCTTCGCCCCGGGCAGCACACCGCCGAGCCCGGGTTTCGCGCCCTGCGACAACTTGATCGAAATCGCCTTCACCTGCTCTGAGGCTGCATGTTCGGCGAACTTGCCGGGATCGAAGTGACCGTCGTCCGTCCGGCACCCGAAGTAGCCGGACGCGATCTCCCAGATCAGGTCGCCGCCGTGCTTGCGGTGATACGGGCTGATCGCGCCCTCGCCGGTGTCGTGCGCGAACCCGCCGCGCGCGGCCCCGGCGTTGAGGGCTTCGATGGCGTTCGCGGAGAGCGAGCCGAAGCTCATCGCCGACACGTTGAGAAGCGCGATGTCGTAGGGCCGTTCGCAGTCGGGGCCGCCGATGCGCACGGTCGGCGGCTCGGGCGGTGCCATCCGGGCGCGCAGCGAATGGGCCATGAACTCGTAGCCGACGGCGTGCACGTCCCGTTCGGTGCCGAACGGCTCCTCGGCGAGGGTCCCCTTGGCCCGCTCGTAGACGAGGTCGCGGGTGTCCCGGTCGAAGGGCGTTCCGTCCGTGGATGATTCGACGAAGTACTGCTGGATCTCGGGGCGAATCTTCTCGAGCAGGAACCGTGCGTGCCCGAGCACCGGGTAGTTCCGCAGAATGCTGTGCCGCCGTTGCAGCAGATCCCATGTCCCGAGGGCTGCGAGCGCGAGAAGGACGACCGCGGCGAACCACCACCCGGTGGCAACGCCGAGGGCCAGGGCGAGAGCACCCAGTCCGAGGATCCATAACGCGAGGACGATCAACCAGCGGGTCACTCGCTGAGACTAGAACCTCACGTGAGTGCCGACGCGTACTCCGGCGCACTTTCCCACTCACGGGGGAGACAGGTGGGATAGTGGACGCACGAGGTCAGCTGCCACGACAGGGGGATGTCATGACGGAGTCATCGAGCAATCCGGAGGTGTCGAGCAATCCGGTGCCGCCGAAGCCCGGCGACACGGGTGCGTACGGCTACCAGTACCCGACGCAGCAACAGCAGCCGCCGCAGTCGCAGCCGTACCCGGGCCAGTACGGCCCGCCGCCGCTGCCGCCCTCGAACGCCGGCTGGGCGGTGGCCGCCGTGCTGTTCTTCTGGCCGCTCGCGTTCGCCGCGTTCAACCACGTCCACGACGTGTACCCGAAGTGGGCGATGGGCGACTACCAGGGCGCCCAGTACGCGTCCGACCGCGCCAAGGCGCTCGGCAAGATCGCCCTGTGGATCTGGGTGGCGCTGATCGTCGTCTTCGTCATCGGGTACGCCATCCTGATCATCGCCCTCGTCGCGAACAGCAATACTTCGAGCTGGTGAGGCCGATGGTCGTTGATACGGCCCCGACGCCGTAGAATCCAACGACCGTGAGCCTTACCCTCGGAATCGTCGGACTGCCCAACGTCGGCAAGTCCACCTTGTTCAACGCGCTGACCAACAACGACGTGCTGGCCGCGAACTACCCGTTCGCGACCATCGAACCCAACGTCGGCCTGGTCGAACTGCCCGATCCGCGGCTGTCCGAGCTCGCCCGGATCTTCGGTTCCGAGCGCATCCTGCCCGCCACGGTGTCGTTCGTCGACATCGCCGGCATCGTCAAGGGCGCCTCCGAGGGCGCCGGCCTCGGCAACAAGTTCCTCGCCAACATCCGCGAGGCCGACGCGATCTGCCAGGTGGTTCGCGTCTTCAACGACGACGACGTCGTGCACGTCGACGGCCGCGTCGACCCCGCGTCCGACATCGAGGTGATCGAGACCGAGCTCGTCATCGCCGACATGCAGACGCTGGAGAAGGCCCTGCCGCGTCTGGAGAAGGAAGCGAAGAAGAACAAGGAACTCAAGCCCATCCACGAGGAGGCGCTGAAGGCGCAGGAAGTCCTCGACGAGGGCAAGACCCTGTTCAGCGCGAAGGACAAGCTGGACTTCTCGCTGCTGCGCGAGCTGAGCCTGCTCACCACCAAGCCGTTCCTGTACGTGTTCAACGCCGACGAGGCCGTGCTCACCGACGAAGCGAAGGTCGCCGAACTGCGCGCCTCCGTCGCCCCCGCGGACTCCGTGTTCCTCGACGCCAAGGTCGAGCAGGAGCTGCTGGAGCTGGACGAAGAGGACCGGCAGGAGATGCTCGACTCCATCGGACAGTCCGAGCCCGGCCTGCACGCACTCGCCCGCACCGGCTTCCACACCCTCGGCCTGCAGACCTACCTCACCGCAGGTCCGAAGGAATCCCGCGCCTGGACCATCCACAAGGGCGACACCGCCCCGCAGGCCGCCGGCGTCATCCACACCGACTTCGAGCGCGGCTTCATCAAGGCCGAGATCGTCTCCTTCGACGACCTCGTCGCCGCCGGGTCCATGGCCGCCGCCAAGGCCGCAGGCAAGGTCCGCATGGAGGGCAAGGACTACATCATGGCCGACGGCGACGTGGTGGAATTCCGCTTCAACGTCTGACAGCGGTTCCTCGCACGAGGATTCCGACGACGCCTGCGCCGACGAGTGAGATCAGCCCGGTGGTGACGGCGGCGTAGTTCCAGCCCGACACCATGCCGTCGACGGTGCCTACCGGGTCGAGAGCGATGATGCTGACGACGGTGACGCCGATGGACGAGCCGAGGTAGCGGGCGGTGTTGTTGGCGCCGCTGCCGAGTCCGCCCTGGTCGGCGGGCACGCTGGCGACTGCTTGGCGGCCGAGGCCGGCGTTGAGTAACCCGCTGGCGACGCCGGCGAGCAGTAGTCCCGGGACGAGGCGCAGCAGGGACGAGTCGGGGGTGAGGCCCGTCATCGTGAGCATGGCGGCGCCGACGCCGGCGAGTCCGATGACGAGTTGCGGCGACCCGGCGAGTCGCGCCGGGAGTGTGCGCGCGAGCAGTGACGCCACGACGCTCGTGCCCGACCACAGGGCGATCACCCCGGCTGCGGCCAGCGTGCTGACGTGCATCGTCTTGACCAGGAACGTGCACGCGAACGACATCAGACCGATGATGCCCGCCCCGGTCGCGAGGGCCGCGAGGGTGGCAGCGAGGAAGTCGCGTCGACGGAACAACGCGAGGTCGAGCATCGGGAACGGTCGCCGCCGCTCGACCGCGACGAAGGCGAGGGTGAACGCGGCCGCGCCGGCGCCGCAGAGCACGGTGGCAGCGATGTTGCCCTGTCTGCCTTCGACGAGTGCGACGAGCACCAGGACCATCGCGGCGCACAGCGTGACCGCGCCCGGAACGTCGATCCGCTTCGGGACGGCGGAGCGTGATTCTGCGAGCGCGCGTGTCGCGACCTGTCCGATCACGAGTGACGCGGCGGCGAGTGCCCAGTACAGGCCACGCCACCACCCGGCGAGGTCGAGGAGGCCCGCGAGGACGGGACCGACGGCGATGCCGGCGCCGACGCTCGCGCCCCAGATTCCGCTCGCGGTTGCCCGCGCCGCCGGTGTGGTGAAGGCGTGTGCGACGGCGCCGAGGCTGGCCGCGATGAATGCCGCGCCCGCCACTCCCTGGATCAGTCGTCCGACGATGAACAGCACGGGTTCCTGACTGACCGCGCCGACCACGGCGCCCAGCGCGAGAAGCCAGGCACCCCAGTGGAACACCCGGCGCCGGCCGTAGTCGTCGGCGAGTGCGCCCGCGGTGAGCAGGACCGCAGCGAGGCCGACGCTCATCGAACTGAGAATCCACGTCTGCGCTGCGGCGCCCGCCGACAGCGCCGCGGCAACGGTGGGCATGTTGCCCAGCGGGGCGCAGAACGCGACCAGGGCGACGAACGTCCCGAGCGACGCGACGGACAGCGTGGTCGCCGGGCGGGGTGAGCGTGCGCGGATCGGTGGGGCAACCGCTGGTGGTCTGTTCACAAGACTGAACATAGAACCAATTTGGTCTGGTGACAAGACTGAGTTGCGCTAGCATGTGGGAGTGGCACTGGGAATCGGGTACTCGCAGCAGAACTGCAACCTCGCTCGCGCCCTCGAGGTGGTGGGTGAGCGGTGGACGATGCTCGTGCTGCGCGACTGTTTCTACGGCGTCCGCCGCTTCAGTGACCTGCTCGCCCACCTCGACATCTCGCGCGCCGTCCTGACGGATCGGCTGACCGCTCTCGTCGAGGCCGGAGTGCTCGTCCGGGTCGCCGACGGCGGTCATCCCGAGTACGAACTCACCGAGGCCGGAAAAGCTCTGTGGCCGAGCATCTATGCGCTCTCGCAATGGGGTGAGCAGTACGTGTCGCCCGGCAGCTACCCGGGCCGCGTGTTCTCGCACGCGGAGTGCGGAACGCAACTCGATCGTTTCGGGCGGTGCCCCGACTGCGGCACGATCCCGGGCCCCGAGGACCTGGTGGTCGCGCCCGGACCGGGGGAGGCAGTCCGTCCCCGCAGCGACGCCGTCGCCGTGGCCCTGCGTGCACCCCGCCGGATGCTCACTCCGCTGCGTCCGCGCAGCGACGCCTGATCGGCGCGACCCTTACGCCGCGACGCGCAGGGGCGGTTCGAACGTCGCCCGCACCTGCAGCCACTGGGCGAGGATCTGGCATCCGGTGAGCCCGCTCGCATCGAGTGGTTCGCTGGCGTACGCGACGTGCCGCCCGCCCCGCGCGTTGACGACGCGCACACCGCGCCAGGCGAGGCGCGGCGGAAGGTAGCCGAGCACCTCGATCGCCGCGGTCCGCAGCCTGCGGAGGTCGGTGCGCCACTGCCGAGGGCTGACGCGTGTCTTGGTCGCGTTCTGGAAGCTGTTGTGGCGGATCAGTTCCCATGTCTGCGCAAGCCACGTCCGCAGCGCGCGAAACGACATCCACCGGGTGAGGTCCGCGATGTCGCGGACGTAGCTGTCTTCGCTGGCATTGCAGATCATGTCGTCCGGGTGCGCGATCCACTGGACCGGTACGGAGTCGGGGATCGGGGCGCCGTCGCCCGCGACACCGCGTCCGCGGCAGCCCGGTACCACCCCCGCGGGTTGCTCGGGGTCGGAGACGAGACCCACCGCGGAGAGGTTGTCGGCGCGCAGAACGCCGGAGGCTATCTGCCCGAGCACCTCGCGGATCACGGTGCATCCCTGCGAGTACCCGATCAGCATGACCGGTCCCGGAGCGTCCTCCATGGCGTCGATCAAGCGGCGGACGCCGACCTCGGTGCTCTCCCGGTAGCTGAGCCCGCCCGCGGCGACCGGCCCGTACGACGCCGGATAGCCGACCCACCGCGACACGAACCGGTCGTCGAGGGCATCGGTGACGTCACGCAACAGTCCGGAGACGTGGCGTCGGTGGTCATCGGGGTGGGACTCTCCGGTGCCACCGACGGCGAGAACGGTCACCTGGAACATGGCTCCCATCATGCCGACCGCGAGTAAGGATCCGTTCGGTCGACCCTGAGAAGTTCCTGGCAATCGGACGCCGTGGGATGTCACCCGATCGCCAGCGCGATCAAGGCCACCAGCGGGGGCACACTCTGCGACAGTGCGCCGACGACGCCGTCCCCGCGCTGTCGGCTGAGCGCCATCCGGTCCGAAAGGGCCAGGGCGATGCCGGCCAGGAACATGAAGAGGCAGGTGTAGACGACGAGGGTGCGACCCGGAGTGTCGTGACCCGCCCACCACAGGACGACGCCGGCGATGGCGCCGGAACCGAGGAACAGGTTGTAGAAGCCGACGTTGAACGCCCACAGATGGGCGGCGGGCACATCGCTGCCGGGGATGCGGAAGATGCCCTCGTGCACCGACGGCCTGCGGAACAGGACCGATTCCCACACGAACGCCAGCAGGTGCACGCCTGCGGCGACCAGTGTGGCGATCTGGGCGACGATGGTCACGGCGCACCCGCCCCGGTCGCGAGTTCGACGCCGTACCGATTGGTGACCTCGTGCAGCAGCCGGTCCATTTCCGCCGGCGAGTGCCCGCCGCGGCCGACCGCGTCGAGATCACCGAAGAAGCCGCTGTTGGATGCCCCGGCGGAGACGAGGAGGAAGTCGGCGGACTCGGAGAGGACCGTGAACGTATTCATCGTTCCCGCCTCGACGGCGATGGTTTCCCCCGCCGCGAGCTCGTACCCGGTGTCTCCGGCCTGGACGAGAATCCGGCCGCGCAGCACGTGGTAGGACTTCGGCCACGGTTCGGCGTGCAGTGGGCCGTCCGGCGCATTCCGGGACGCTTCGACGAGGAAGACTTCGTACGCTCCGCCGGCGTGATCGCCGCCGACCAGGACCGTGATGTCGGCGTCCGGTGCGGTGAGGTGCCTGCCGTCGCCTGCTCTGTTTACGTGAACGTGGGTGGACATACTGCGACGGTAGGACCGGCGTACCCCGCTGCCCATCCCCGGAATCTGGGATGGTGGTGTGCCTGTGACCAGCGCATACTGTGTTCATGCTGGAGGTCCGGGCGGAAAAGCTGCGCCGCGAGGTGCTCGCGGTCGCGGGATCGGGCGCCGGTGTCACACAGCTGCACGAGCGCGCCCTAGAACTAGTCGGTGAGACGGTGCGCAGCGACCTGACGTGCTGGGCGATGCTCGACCCGGAGACGCTCGCGATCAGTTCGATGACCAGCGGGCGTAGCCGGATCCCGCAGCAGTACGAGCCGCTGCTCGCCGAATCGGAGTACAACGGCGACGATCCGGGCACGTTCGCCGAACTCGCCCGCAGTGGTCGAACCGTCGCGCGGGCCTCGGACCTCCCCGCGGACGAGGTCGCGCACAGCCTCCGTCACGGCGCGGTGTGGGCGCCGCTGGGGCTCGGCAGCGAGGTCCGCCTCGTGTTCCGCGTCGACGGCGTGTGCTGGGGCGCAGCCGGATTCGTGCGGTCCGGACCGGATTTCACCGACCGTGAGCTCGAGTTCCTCACACTCGTGGCCCCCGGCCTGGCGGTCGCGACACGGGCCGCGTCCGTGCACGCCCCGGCGATCTCCGGTGGCGGCGACCAGGGTCCGGCGGTGGTGCTGACCGATGCCGCCGGCGATCCGGTCGCGCTCACGGCCGCTGCCCGCGGTTGGCAGGATCGCTTCGACGAGGTGGCCCCGGGCAGGCTGACCGTCGTGTTGCGGGCCGCGACGTTCGGGGCGCGATCCAGCGGTTCGGGGATCTTCAAGGCGCGTGTCCGCGATGCGGAAGGTGGCTGGATTCTGGTGCGCGCCACGGCCTTGATCGGCGGCGACGAACCGCAGACTGTGGTCACCCTCGAACCCGCGGTCGGCGGCGAGCTCACGGGACTGCTGCTCGCGGCCTATGCGGTGACCGCACGCGAACGTGATGTGTGCGCCGACGTGATCGCCGGCTACGCGACGTCCGAGATCGCGGACCGCCGCGGCATCACGGTGAACACCGTCCAGGACCACTTGAAATCGGTGTATGCGAAGGCCGGGGTCCGCAGCCGCGCGGAACTCGCCGCGCGGCTGCGGACCGGTCGCGAGCACTAGCTGCGGCTCACGAACCGGCCCCGCCGGAACACGCCTCCTGCGCGGCCGCCCACGTCGAACTGTCGACCCCGGGAGGAGCGCTCGACGCGTCCGGAGTTCCGCCCTCAGGCGGGGTCGAACCGTCGCCGCCCTCCGGCGGTGTCATCTCGCCGCCGGGCGGCGCCATTCCTCCCGGTGCGCCGCCACCGGCCTGGTCGGGCGGTGCGGGTACGCCGTTCTCCTCGAGGCAGGCCTGGAGTTCATCGCTTATCGTCGCGGCCGGGGCGCCGCCCTCCACGGCGGCGCTGCTGGTGTCGGTCGACGAAGTGCCGGACGACGCCTCGCCCGAACTACACGCGACGACGGAACATGCGAGACCGACAGCCATCGCCGCTCCACCGATGCCTCGAACCAATTGTGAACGCATGATCGATGCCGTTCCCTTCTGTGAGTGAGACACCACTACACCGCGGGAGGCTGAAAGAACTCTGCGTGCACGCTGGAAGGGCACTGTCAGCGCGGTTCGGGCCGCTCCTGGTAGCACTTGAAACTCAGTGCGAGACGACCACGCCCGTGTGTCATCGAGCGCAGCGCGACCGGATAGTCGGTGACCTCGCTGGTCGGCACCGACGCGATCACGGTGACCTCGCCGTCCCCTGCCGGTTCGGTGCCCTCGATCTGGCCGCGCCGCCGTCCGAGATCCGCCATCACGTCACCCTGAAGCGCCGACGGCACCGTGACCTCGACGTGGTCGACGGGTTCGAGGACGAGGGTGCCCACCTTGTCGATGGCCGCCCGAAGGGCGAGTGCCCCCGCCATCCGGAAGCTGAAATCGTCGGAGTCGACCGAGTGATGCTTGCCGTCGAGAACGGTGGCCCGTAGGTCGACGAGCGGAAACCCGTGCCTGCCTCCGCGTCCCATCGATTCGGCGATCCCCTTGCCGACCGCGGGAATGAGGGACTTGGGTATCACTCCACCGCGGGTCTCGTCGACGAACTCGTAGCCCTCGTCGCGGGGGAGCGGCTCGAAGCGGACCGTCGCCACCCCGAACTGGCCATGGCCGCCGCTCTGCTTCTTGTGGCGGCCCTCCGTCTCCACGGTGCCGAGCAGCGTCTCGCGGTAGGCGATCTTGACCGGTTCGGTCTGGAGGGTGATGCCGTACCGCCGCTTCAACCGGGTCAGCGCCACCTGCACGTGCACGTCGCCCGCGCCCCGGACCACCGTCTGGTGGGTTTCGCTGTCGCGGGTCACTTCCAGCGTCGGGTCGTCGCTGACGAGCTCCGCCAGGGCGGTCGCCAGTTTGTCCTCGTCGCCTGCGCTCTCGGCGGCCACGGCGATCCCGTAGACCGGACGCCGGTGCACGATCGGAGGCACGGTGAGGGACGAGCCGATCGGCGCGAGGGTGTCGCCCGTCGACACGTCGGTCAGCTTGATGGCGCCGACGATGTCGCCCGCCTCCGCGGTGTCGATCGCGGTGTGCTTACTGCCGAGGACGCGAAGGAGGTTGTGCAGGCGCTCCTTCGCGCCGGTGCGCTGATTGACGAGGACGTCATCGGCGTGCACGGTGCCGGACAGGATCTTCACCAACGCCACCTGCCCGACGTATTCGTCGGTCTGCGTCTTGAAGACGTACGCGAGCGGGTCCCCCGAGGGATCGCACCGCACCTCGGCGACCCCGTCACCGCGCACTTTGGCGACCCCGTCACCGCGCACCTCGATGCCCGGGACCTCCGACGGTGCGGGCGCGATCCGGCACACGAAGTCGAGCAACCGGTCGACGGCGATCGCATCGACGGCCGACCCGCACAGCACCGGCCACAGCGAGCCCGCCGCGAAACCCGCGCGGAGCGCGTGCTCGAGTTCGGCCACGGAGATGTCCTCCCCGTCGAGGTACTTCGACAGCAGGTCGTCCTCGATCTCGACCACGTCCTCCACGAGATGCTCGTGCTGTTCGTGCTCGCGGTCGGCGATGTCGGCGGGCAGTTCGTCGCTCGTGTTCGCGGACCCGCTGTCGTAGAGGATGACGTGCTCGGTGAGGAGATCGGCGACCCCGGTGAACGCCGACGCTTCGCCTACGGGCAGGTCGACCGGCTCGACTCCCGACCCGAAATGGTCGCGGATCCCGGCAAGGACGACATCGAACGACGCCCGCTCCTTGTCCATCTTGTTCACGAACAGGATGCGTGGGATGGATCGCTCGCCGGCCACCTGCCACAGCAACTCGTCGTTCACCTGCAGACCGCTGACTCCGTCGATCACGAACACGGCGACGTCCGCGACCCGGAGCGCGGTCGTCGCGTCGCCGACGAAATCGGCGTAGCCCGGCGGGTCGAGGAGGTTGATCCGGTAGTCGCCCCACGAGAAGGAGGCCAGGCCGAGCGTCAGCGACTGCGTGCGGTCGTGCTCCTCGGGCTGGGTGTCGAGCACGGTGTTACCGCTCTCGACGCGTCCGGGCCGGGTGACGACACCGGCGCGGAAGAGCATCGCCTCCGCGAGCGTCGTCTTCCCGTTACCCTGATGTCCCACCAGAGCGATATTGCGGATCAGATCCGTCTCGGTCGTCACTGCTACCCCCACCACAGCACTGTCGTTGGGTCGCTCCCGACGATACCGCGCGCGCGACCGCCGGTGAGGCGTTATCTTCCACCTCGACAGGTGGGCGCGACGTCGGTCCACCACACCCGACACCGAATGGAGACCGGCATGGCTTCGGACGACTTCCTCGTCGAACGTTCCACCGTCATCGATGCGAGCCCCGACGTCGTTCAGCCGCTTCTCGACAACTTCCGGCTGTGGCAGTCGTGGTCGCCGTGGGAGAACGTCGATCCCGACCTGAAGCGCACGTACTCCGGCCCGGAGTCGGGCGTCGGCGCCGCCTACGCCTGGGAGGGCAATCGCAAGGCGGGTGCGGGGTCGATGGTGATCACCGAGTCGGTGCCCGGCTCGAAGGTCGTGCTCGACCTGAAATTCCTCAAACCGTTCAAGGCCGACAATGTCACGACGTTCCTCCTCGAGCCGAACAGCGCCGGGACCACCGTCCGCTGGCAGATGACCGGCAAGACCAACCGCTTCTTCACGATCGTGGGGGTCCTCTTCCCGATGGACAAGATGGTGGGCAAGGACTTCGAGAAGGGGCTCGCACAGCTGAAGGCGGCGGCCGAGCAGCGTTAGGCGTCCGTTCCCGTCGTCAACTCGAGGTCGGTCATGGTCCTGAATCGGGGCGTGCCGTCGCTGCCGTTGCGTGCCTGTTCCATCACGAGGCGGGCGGCCCGCCCGTTCAGGTGGAGAGTCGCGACCTGATCGCCGAAGAACGGTCCGGCGACCTTCGACCAGTCGATGGGGACGGGTGGCACCCGCGACACCCGGCCGAGGATGAAACGCACGGTCCGCTCGGTGGCGCGCCGCCACGAGATCCGGAACGTCACCTTCATGGCGGCCGGAACGTAGTTGTGCAGGGGCGAGCACGTCAGCTGATACACCAGTGACTGCAACCGCTCGGTGTAGTGCGCCTGCGCGACGTAGGCGTGGTGGACGTCCCCGGACAGCACCGAGATGGTGGACGGCGCCCGGCCCCCCGGCCCGGCCCGACGGCCTGCGCCGACCTCGGCGAAGAGGCGGGCGAGCCGGTCGAATGAGTCGCGAAACGCCGCCCAGTGCTCCAGGTCCGCTCCCCGCCGGATCTTCTCCGCCAAGGCCGCGACCCGCGGGCCACGGGACCCGGCGGCGAGGCGTTCGTCCCAGGACTCGAGGTCGTGAAGGGCGCGGGGCAGCAACCACGGCAGCGACGTGCCGACGAGGAGGTGGTCGTAGGTGCCCTCGGTCTGACGTTCGATCCAGGAGAATTCCGGGTCGGACACCATCTCGCGGCGACCGCCGGAGAGGATGCGACCGCACCTCGAGTCGATGACGAGCAGCCTCGCAACCCCGAGGTCCCGGCGATACGACCATTGCATGCCTTTGGCCCCGTCCGCTTCCTCGTCGGCGGCAGACGCGAACTCGCGGAGCATCGGCTCGACGTCGCCGCCGTGCTTCCGAACGCGTTGGTACAGTTCATTTTCGGCGAGGTGACTCGGCGCCAGGTTCCCGAGGTGCTGGTAGACCCAGTACGAGGAAAGCGCGCCGACGATGCGCTCCTCCCACCACGACGTGGCCTCGATTTCGGCGCGCCAGGATTCCGAGGTGTTCCAGTCGTCCCGGACGTCGTGGTCGTCGAAGATCATCGACGTCGGCACCGTCGACATCAGCCAGCGCACCTGAGGGTCCGACCACGACTCGGCGTAGAGCCAGGTGTACTCCTCGAAATTGCGCACCTGCGGCCCCGGTGGCTCGTTCACGTCGTGGATCTCGGCGACCCGTGCCTCGGTCTCGGGGGAGAGTTCGTCGGCGTACACCTGATCCCCGAGCAGCAGCAGGGCGTCGGGCCACTGGTCCGGCGACTGTTCGGCCATCCGCACCGCATACGCGTCCAGGGCGTCGGCGCCGAGGTGCCGGTTGCCCTCCGTCGTGGACATCGTGGCGAACCGGCACGACCCGAACGTGAGGACGAGCGTGTCGTCGTCCTCCCGGAGCGTCCGGATCATCGACGGGACGGCACTCGGCAACGGCCACACCGGGCGGCCGTCGAGGGTCACCTCGTACGGGGTGGTCGACCCGGGCTCCAGACCCTCCACGACGACGAGCGCATAGTGGTGACCCGACACGTTCCACGTGCGTTCCTCGTGGCCGAGGACTCGGACGGTGCACGCCTCCGACGTCTCGACCCACACCGTCGCGTCGCACGTGCCGACATGTCTCAGCAGTGGCCCCAGAATCAGCTCCGCCATGACGTCACCCTGCCGATGTTCGTTCCATGCAGTCAGCTTACGGACGTCGGCGTCGGCAAGGGCGCGACATCCGAAGATGCTTGTCGGGCAGTATGTGTCGGCGGGTGCCGGTAGCCTGTCGCGCATGGCTGAACCAGTGAAGGGCCCCGCGTCCTATTTCCCGTCGATCGAGGAGAAGTACGGTCGGCCGATCAGTGAATGGCAGACGCTCATCCGGTCGTCCGAGCTGACCAAGCACATGGAGTTGGTGAGCTGGCTGAAGTCCGAGCACGGCCTCGGTCACGGCCACGCCAACGCGCTGGTCGCGTACACCCTGAAGGAGGACGCCGCCGGCTGAGGGTCCCGGGCAGATCGGCGCCGGAGGTCCTCGCCTCCCTGGCGCGGCCGGATCCGGACCTCTCGCCACGATGAATCCGGTATTCGGCCGCGGGATATCATTCCGACGACGAATCTGGTGTCGAGGGTTCTGCTGTCGAAGGGAATCGAAGTGAGCACGAAAATCGAACAACTGGAGTTCCAGGCGGAGACCCGCCAGCTCCTGGACCTCATGATCCACTCGGTGTACTCCAACAAGGACTCGTTCCTGCGGGAGCTCATCTCCAACGCGTCGGATGCGCTGGACAAGTTGCGGCTCGAAGCCTTCCGCAACAAGGAGCTCCACGTCGACACGTCGGATCTGCACATCGAGATCGAGGTGGACGCGGAGCAGCGCACGCTCACCGTCCGCGACAACGGCATCGGCATGTCCCACGAGGAGGTCGTCGACCTCATCGGCACGCTGGCCAAGTCCGGCACCGCAGACCTGCGCCGCAAGTTGAAGGAAGCGAAGGACGCCGCCGCCTCCGAGGAACTGATCGGGCAGTTCGGCATCGGCTTCTACTCGACGTTCATGGTCGCCGACAAGGTCACCCTGCTGACGCGGAAGGCAGGCGAGAGCGGGGCCACGCGCTGGGAGTCGAGCGGCGAGGCCACGTACACGATCGAAGCGGTCGACGACGCCCTGCAAGGCAGCTCCGTCACCCTGCACCTCAAGCCCGAGGACGCCGAGGATCACCTGCACGACTACACGTCGGAACGGAAGATCAGGGAGCTCGTCAAGCGCTACTCCGACTTCATCGCGTGGCCGATCCGGATGAACGTGGAGCGCACGGTCCCCGCGGAGGGCGACGGCGAGGACGAGGTCACCACGACGTCCGAGACGATCAACTCGATGAAGGCGCTGTGGGCGCGCTCGAAGGACGACGTCTCCGAGGACGAGTACAAGGAGTTCTACAAGCACATCGCCCACGCCTGGGACGATCCGCTCGAGGTCATCCCGATGAAGGCGGAGGGCACGTTCGAGTTCCAGGCTCTGCTGTTCATCCCGTCCCACGCGCCGTTCGACCTGTTCATGCGGGACGGGAAGACGGGTGTGCAGCTGTACGTCAAGCGCGTCTTCATCATGGACGACTGCGACCAGTTGATGCCGGAGTACCTCCGCTTCGTCAAGGGTGTGGTCGACGCTCAGGACCTGTCCCTCAACGTGTCCCGTGAGATCCTTCAGCAGGACCGGCAGATTCGTGCCATCCGGCGCAGGCTCACCAAGAAGGTCCTCACCACGATCAAGGACCTGAAGGCCGAGCGGCCCGACGACTACCGCACGTTCTGGGCGGAGTTCGGCCGCGCGGTCAAGGAAGGCCTGATGTCGGACACCGACAATCGGGATGTGCTGCTGGGTATCTCGTCGTTCGAGTCCACCCACAGCGAGGAGGAGCTGACCTCGCTCGAAGACTACGTGGCGCGGATGAAGGACGGTCAGGAGCAGATCTTCTACGCAACCGGAGAATCCCGGCAGCTGCTCGAGAGCTCACCGCACATGGAGGCCTTCCGCGCGAAGGGCTTCGAGGTGCTGCTGCTCACAGATCCGGTGGACGAGATGTGGGTCGGTGCCGTGCCGGAATTCGACGGCAAGGCGTTCCAATCGATCGCCAAGGGCGAGGTCGATCTCGACACCGAGGAAGACAAGAAGGCGCACGAATCGGAGCGGGAGGAGCAGGAGAAGGACTTCGCCGGCCTGCTCTCCTGGATGGCCGACGCGCTGAGCGAGCAGGTCAAGGAGGTGCGGCTGTCGACGCGGCTGACCACGTCGCCGGCCTGCATCGTCGGCGACGCGTTCAGCATGTCGCCGGCACTCGAGCGGATGTACCGGGCGTCCGGACAGCCCGTCCCCACCACGAAGCGCATCCTCGAGCTGAACCCGACCCACCCGCTCGTCACCGGGCTGCGGGAGGCGCACGGCGAACGCAACGAGGATCCGGCGCTGGGGGAGACCGCGGAGCTGCTCTACGGGATGGCGTTGCTGGCCGAGGGCGGCGAGCTGGAGGATCCCGCCCGGTTCACCACCATGCTCGCCAACCGTCTCGCCAGGACGGTGTAGTTCACCTTGCTCGTATTGGTCACGGGAGGAACAGGTTTCGTCGGGGCGTGGAGTGCGAAGGCTGCGGTGGACGCCGGTTACCGGGTGCGCTTCCTCGTGCGGGATCCTGCTCGCCTCGTGACCAGTGCCGCGGCACTCGGACTGGACACGTCCGATCACGTGGTCGGTGACATCACGGACGCCGAGTCCGTGCGCCGCGCTCTGGACGGCTGCGATGCCGTCATCCACGCCGCGGCCGTGGTCGCGGTCGACCCGCGGCGCGCGGAGGAGATGTTGCAGACCAACCTGGCCGGCGCGCAGAACGTGCTGGGAACCGCAGTCGAGCTGGGCCTCGACCCGATCGTCTACGTCTCGAGTATCGCCGCGCTGTTCCAGCCGGGGGCCCGGCTGCTCACTCCCGAACTGCCGGTGTGCGGGCCTCCCGACGCCTACGGCCGGAGCAAGGCACGTGTGGAGCAGTACGCTCGCGACCTTCAGGCCGACGGCGCACCGATCGCGATCACCTATCCGGGCATGATCATCGGCCCGCCCGCGGGAAGCCAGTTCGGCGAGGCGGCCCAGGCAGTCGAGGCCGCCGTTCACCTGCGGGGTCTGCCCGGGCGGAGCGCGGCGTGGACGATGGTCGACGTCCGGGAGGTGGCGAGCGCGCACGCCGCCCTCCTCGAGTCGGGACGCGGCGCCCGCCGGTACATGCTCGGTGGTCCCCGGATTCCGATCGCCGGGATCGCGGAGATGCTGGGCGTGATCACCGGCAAATGGATGGGGGTGTTCCCGGTTCCGGACGCCGCGTTGCGCCTGGTGGGCAGGCTGGTCGACGCCGTCGACCGGTTCGTCCCCATCGACACCCCGATTTCGGAGGCCGCGATGGAGTACTACACGCGGATGCCGGACACGGACGACCGCCCGAGCGAGAGCGAACTGGGCGTGAAGTACCGGGATTCGGCGGAGACCTTGGCCGACACCGTTGCGGGGCTGACGGAGGCGGGCCGACTGTGAGTGCGCAGGCGGGCAGGCTGTGAGCTTCACTCGTGCGGAGTTGGAGTCGTTCCGGGACGCCGAGGTTGCGGACCTCATCGGACCGGGCTGCCGACTGCTGTTCGTCGGTATCAACCCGGGACTGTGGACGGCCGCCACTGGGGCGCATTTCGCGCGCCCGGGCAACCGTTTCTATCCGGCCCTGCTGGCCGCGGGGATCATCGAGCGTCCGATCGATCCGACGGCAGGGATGTCGGACGCGGATCGCGATCACCTGATCGAGCGGGGCGTCGGCATCACCAACCTTGCCCCGCGCGCCACGGCGAAGGCGGACGAGTTGACCGGTGAGGAGCTGGCCGTCGGCGCCGAGCGCTTGCGCACCGTGGTCCGCGACACCACTCCCCGGGTGGTCGCCGTCGCCGGAATCACCGCCTATCGCACGGCTTTCGGGGAGCGTGCCGCGAAGAAGGGCAAGCAGCCGCGCGACCTCGAGGGCGCGGAGTTGTGGCTGGTCCCGAACCCCAGCGGGCTCAACGCCCACGAAACCGTCGCCACGCTGGCCGCGTCGTACCGGGAGGCGGCGATCGAGGCGGGAATCATATCCGGCTGACCGGGCAGGTCGCTAGGCTGCGGAGATGACCGTCGTCTACAACCTCTTCTTCGTCTGCCACCTGCTCGGCATGGCCGCCCTCGTCGGCGGCTATTTCGCGGTGCTCGGGGCGCCGCGGATCTCCGAGGTCATGGTGTGGGGTGCGCGGCTCCAGTTCGTGACGGGACTGATCCTGGTCGGGCTCGGCGAGGCCGCACTGGACAAGGATTACAACCACGTCAAGATCGGCGTGAAGCTTCTGCTCTCACTGGTGGTGGTCGCGCTCGCCGAGATCGTCCGGGGCAAGCAGAACAAGGGGCAGGAGAATCCGAACCTGGTCCACGTGACCGGTGGGCTCGGCATCGTCACCGTGCTCGTGGCCGCCCTCTGGACCTGATCCCGCGCCGGTTTCACTTCTTCGGTGGAGCAAGGATTTTCATCGCCAGTCGCTGCGCGGACTCGGGCATCCGGTCCTTCATCGACATCGCGAACTCGCCTGCCTTCGTGCGCACGGACGTGCCCCTGCCGAACCGCCGGTTGAAGGCGGATCCCTCGGTCGGCTGATCGAAGTGGAGGGGCGGGGCGCCGTCCGCGGCGCCGAGAGCGCGCCCGATCACCATCCGCTGAATCTCACTGGTGCCCTCGAAGATGGTGTACAGCTTGGCGTCCCGGTACCACTTCTCGACGGGGTGGTCGCTGATGTACCCCCACCCGCCCATCGTCTGCAGTGCGCGTTCGGTGGTCTTCACCGCGGCCTCCGACGCCGCGAGTTTCGCCATCGAGCCCTCGCCGTGGCGGAACTCCACTCCCGCCGCCGCCATCCACGACGCCCGCCAGGTGAGCAGCCGCGCGGCGTCGATCTGGGTCGCGAGGTCGGCCAGCGGAAATGCGATGCCCTGGTTGTCGATGATCGGGCCGCCGAACGCCTCGCGGCGGTTCGCGTACTCGGTGGCGTATTCGAGCGCTGCGCGGGCGATGCCCAGCGCCTGAGCGGCGACCATGGGGCGTGTCTGCTCGAACGTGCCGAGGGTGGCCGATTTCCGCCGGGGCGCGCCGGTTGCTACCTCTTCCTGCACCTCACGGGCCTTCCGCATGCGGTTCTGCAACTTGTCGTCGCCGCCGAGCAGATGATCGGCGGGAACCCGCACCTGATGGAACTTCAGCTCCGCCGTGTGCGACGCGCGGCAGCCCAACTTGTCGAGCTTGCGGACGAGTTCGATACCCGGACTTCCGCCGGGCACAACGAAGAGCGCCTGACCGCGATGGCCCAGGTCCGGGTCGACGGTCGCGTTCACGACGTGCACGTCGGCGATTCCCCCGTTGCCGATCCACATCTTGTGTCCCTCGATCACCCACTCGTCGCCGTCGCGCGTCGCGGTGGTCCGCAGATTGCGGACGTCGCTGCCGCCCTCGGGTTCGGAGATGCACAGTGCGGCGAGTTTCAGGTTGCCGGGCTCGCCGAAGCACTCGGGCGCCCAGCGCAGCATCTGCTCCGGCGTCGCGGCCTGCCCGATCGACGACAGCGCCAGCGCGGGCATCACGACGGCCAGCCCGATTCCGGCGCAACCCCAGAACAACTCCTCCATGAAAAGGGGGAGGGACAGGCCGGTCGGGTCGCCGATGAGGTCGCGGTAGAACAGCGGACTGTAGAAGCCCTCCTGCGCGGCCTTCTCGAGAACGTCCCAGGGGAACTCCTGCGCGCGGTCGTGCTCGGCCGCCACCGGCCGGATCACGTTCTCCGCGAAGGCGTGCGTCCGCTCGACGAGGTCTTTCTGCGCCGGAGTGAGAGCGAGGCTGAAAGTCATGGCAGTCCCTCGGTTGCCGCGTTGGTGTGCAACAACGTAACACTCACGGCCTGTCGCGGGCGAGATTCACGTTATCCTGGATGGTGAGATGGTGATCCCATTATCTGGTCGAAGTTGCTAGCGTCGGAGACATGAACGGCGACGAGACGGTCTACACCCACGGTCACGACGAATCGGTGCTGCGAAACCACCGATGGCGCACCGCCGAGAACTCCGCCGGTTATCTGCTCCCGCACCTGCGCGCAGGCATGGCGTTGCTCGACGTCGGGTGCGGGCCGGGCACGATCACCGCCGACCTCGCGGGACTCGTCGCACCCGGAGTCGTCACCGCCGTCGAGATGAACGACGAGGCGCTGTCCCTCGCCAGGAACGAGTTCGCGAAGCGGGGAGTCCCGAACGTCCTGACCGTGGTGTCGGACGTCCACGCCCTCGACTTTCCCGACGACAGCTTCGACGTCGTGCACGCGCATCAGGTCCTGCAACACGTCGGCGATCCGGTGCAGGCGCTGCGCGAGATGAAGCGGGTGTGCAGGCCCGGTGGAATCGTCGCCGCCCGCGACGCCGACTACGGCACCTTCACATGGTTCCCGCCGACACCGGAACTCGACGAATGGCTGACGCTGTACAACTCCATCGCGCGGGCGAACGGTGGTGAACCGGACGCCGGCCGTCGCCTGCGGGCGTGGGCGCACGAGGCGGGTCTCGCCGACGTCGTGAACACCGCGAGCACGTGGTGCTTCTCCTCCGACGAGGATCGCGAGTGGTGGGGAGGGTCCTGGGCCGATCGCTCGCTGCAGTCGCACTACGCGGACCGGGCGCTAGAACTGGGGCTCGCCACCGTGGCGGACCTGGAACGCATCGCGGCGGGCTGGCGTTCGTGGGTGCGGGAGGACGACGGCTGGTTCGCGCTGCTGCACAGCGAGATCCTCTGCCGGGTGTAGCAGCGCGGAGGGAAATCACGCAACGAGTGCCCGAGGATGGAACACTCGCCCCATGACGACGTTACGGGTGGGTCGACTGTGGTTGGCGGGACTGATGGTGGCTCTGATCGGGCTGGTGCTCGCACCCGGCGCCTCCGCAGCCCCGGACAGAGCAGTCTTCTCCGGCGCCTCGGACCAGGTGATCACGGTCTACGCGCCGTCCGCGGGGGCAGTGATCGCCGAACTGACCGCCTGGGAACGGACTGCGGACGGCACGTGGCAGGTGTTCGCGGGCCCCGTCCCCGCCGACGTCGGCGCAGAAGGAATCGGTGCGGCGAACGAATTCTCCACCCGCACGCCGGCCGGTGTCTTTCCGCTGTCGCAGGCGTTCGGCCGGCAGCCCGCACCGGAGACGGCGATGCCGTATTTCCAGTCGGACCGGCGGGACTGGTGGGATTCCAATCCGCTCTCGCCCACGTACAACACGCACGTCCGGCAGGACGCGAGCCCCGGTGGTAACAGCGAGAACCTCTACGCGGCCGGACCGCTGTACGACTACGCGGTCGCGATCGGCTACAACGCCGCCCGCGTTCCCGGCCTCGGTTCGGCGATGTTCCTGCACGTCACGGACGGCACCACCACCGAAGGGTGCGTCGCCATCGACCGCGACACGCTGACCTCACTCCTCGGCCGGCTCGACCCGGCGAAGAACCCCGTCATCGAGATCGCCGTAGGCGCGTAGCGCCCGTGCGCCTTTCTGGTTGCTCCAGCTACCAAAAAGGCGCACGGGCGGCGGAGCCGCCTACATGCCGGGACGCTTGCCGATGGTGAGGGTGGGGGTGGAGACACCGGCGAAGAAGTCCTCGCCCTTGTCGTCGACCACGATGAACGCGGGGAAGTCCTCGACCTCGATCTTCCAGACCGCTTCCATGCCGAGCTCTTCGTACTCGACGATCTCGACCTTCTTGATGCAGTCGAGGGCGAGACGCGCCGCGGGACCGCCGATGGACCCGAGGTAGAAGCCGCCGTACGACTTGCATGCGTCGGTGACCTGCTTGGAGCGGTTGCCCTTCGCGAGCATCACCATCGAACCGCCCGCGGCCTGGAACTGCTCCACGTAGGAGTCCATGCGACCGGCGGTGGTGGGGCCGAAGGAACCGGACGCCATGCCGTCGGGGGTCTTGGCCGGGCCGGCGTAGTACACCGGGTGGTCCTTGAGGTACTGCGGCATGTCCTCGCCGGCGTCGAGCCGTTCCTTGATCTTGGCGTGGGCGATGTCGCGCGCGACGACGAGCGGGCCGGTGAGCGACAGCCGCGTCTTCACCGGGTGCTTGGACAGCTCGGCGAGGATTTCGGGCATCGGCTTGGTGAGGTCGATCTTCACTGCGGCGCCCTTGCCGGTGCCGGAGACGCCGTCGGTCTCGGCGTCGAGCTGGGCGTCGGTGACCTCGGGGAGGAACTTCCCCGGGTTGAATTCGAGCTGCTCGAGGAAGACGCCCTCGGGGGTGATCTTCGCCTTGGCCTGGCGGTCCGCCGAGCAGGACACGGCGAGAGCGACGGGCAGCGACGCGCCGTGCCGGGGGAGGCGGATGACGCGGACGTCGTGGCAGAAGTACTTGCCGCCGAACTGTGCGCCGATGCCGATCTGACGCGTCAGCTCGAGCACCTTCTCCTCGAGTTCCAGGTCGCGGAATCCGCGGCCGGTGATCGCACCCTCGTTGGGGAGTTCGTCCAGGTAGTGCGCCGACGCGTACTTGGCCGTCTTGAGCGCGAACTCCGCGGACGTGCCGCCCACGACGATCGCGAGGTGGTACGGCGGGCAGGCTGCGGTGCCGAGGGCGCGGATCTTCTCCTCGAGGAACCGCATCATGCCGTCCGGGTTCAGGATCGCCTTGGTCTCCTGGAACAGGTAGGACTTGTTGGCGCTGCCGCCGCCCTTGGCCATGTACAGGAACTTGTAGGCGTTCTCGTGGCCGGTCGCCGTGTCGGCGTAGAGCTCGATCTGGGCGGGGAGGTTGCTCCCGGTGTTCTTCTCGTCCCACATCGTGATCGGCGCGTTCTGCGAGTACCGCAGGTTGAGCCGGGTGTAGGCGTCGTAGACCCCCCGGGCGATGGCCTTCTCGTCGTCGCCGGGGGTGAGGACGTGCTGGCCGCGCTTGCCCATGACGATCGCGGTGCCGGTGTCCTGACACATCGGCAGCACGCCGGCCGCGGAGATGTTGGCGTTCTTGAGCAGATCGAGTGCCACGAACTTGTCGTTGCCCGATGCCTCGGGATCGTCGAGGATGCTCGCGAGCTGCGTCAGATGGTCGCTGCGCAGGTAATGCGAGATGTCGTGGAGCGCGGTCTCGGTGAGCAGGCGCAGCGCCTCGGGCTCGACGGACAGGAAGGTGCGGCCGTCGGGTCCTTCGACGGTCGACACCCCCTCGGTGGTCAGCAGCCGATACTCGGTGGGGTCCTCACCAATCGGCAGCAAGTCCTCGTAGAGGAAGTCGGCCATTCTATCTCCTGGACAGCGGGTTGTGTGAAGTTCGTATCCAGGCTAGACGCGGGCTCCGGCAGCCCTGTGACGCGGGGGCATGCTTCGACCTGCGCAGTGGCGTGGCTCACAGAGGTATCACAGACGAATCCGTACACTTGACTTGATGCGTGTACACGAAGCAGATCGGCCGGCCGAATGACCCCTGAAGTCCAGTGCGCCGGAGCTGTCGACGGCGAGAAGTCCGGTGCACGCGCCAACCGTCCCGTGCTGCATGCCTACCTGGACATCGCGATCGTGGTGGTCGTCCTCGCGGCCACGAACCTGATCGCGCACTTCACCACCGCGTGGGCGAGTATCGCCACCGTTCCCATCGCCGCTGTCGTGCTGCTCGTGCTTACCCGGCGCCGCGGGCTCGGCTGGGCAGAACTGGGGCTCTCGCCCCGGCACTGGCGAAAAGGTTCGTTGTACGCGCTGGCGGCGATGGGACTCGTGATCGGCGTCGTGGCGATCGGCGCAGCCCTGCCGATCACCCGCCCCTTCTTCATGGCCGACCGGTACGCCACCCTGTCCGGTGCGCTCATCGCGTCGATGATCGTTATCCCGTTGCAGACCGTCATCCCCGAGGAGCTCGCGTTCCGCGGCGTGCTGCACGGCACCCTCGACCGGGTCTACGGCGCACGTGGTGTCTTCGCGGCGGGATCGCTGATGTTCGGTCTCTGGCACATCGCGTCGTCGCTGGGACTGACGTCGGGCAACAAGGGACTGTCCAGCTTCCTCGGTGGCGGCGTCCTCGGTCAGGTGCTCGGCATCCTCGCGGCGGTGGTCGCGACGGCGGCCGCGGGCGTCGTGTTCACGTGGCTCCGTCGCCGCAGCGGCAGTCTGATCGCGCCCATCGCGCTGCACTGGTCGCTGAACGGCGCGGGTGCGCTCGCCGCCGCCATCGTGTGGCACACGACCATGGCCTGAGTCCGCAAGTCAGCCGGCTTCCGGCGTTCCGAGCCATTCGAGCAGCTTCTCGTACACCGACTCGTGGTTGAGCATCGTGAAATGGTTCGCGGGCGCGAGGTGCATGCCGTCCTCGTCGCGGAAGCCGATCATCCGCGTCCGGTTACGGCCGGACGCACTCGGCACGAGCACCATGCCGTCGCCGAGCAGGCGTCCCAGCGGGTGTCTCGGGCTGCGCGTGATGGTCGCGGAGACGAAGCAGTACGTCACGCCGTCGAGGAGCGGGACCTCACTGCACGCCGCGGCGCGGAGCGCGTCGGGATCGCGATCGCGCCAGTCCTCGTCGACGAGCGAACCCTGGTTCAGATCGCGGATGCCGGCGCTCCTTCTGCGCAGGAGCCCGGAGATCGCCCGCGTCTCGGGCAGTGCGGCCAGGCCGGCGCTCGCGTAGTGGACGGCCTGCTCCAACGGGGCTCCGAGGTGGGGTGAGCCGAGACTCACGACATGTTGAACCTGCCTCACCCACGGGCGGTCGTCGAGGAAGGCGATCCGGCAGGCGCTGCGGGCGACGAGGCCACCCATGGAATGCCCGACGAGGGCGATCGACTCGACCTGGACCGGCCAGTGCTCGGTGACCGCGTCCAGAAGTTCGGACAGGCTCCTGCCGTTGTCCGAGATGTGCCTGCCGGAGTTGTACCGGATCTGCAACGCCGTGTACCCCAGGTCCGTCCCGAGCCGTTCACCGTAGGTGGGACGGCGACCCAGTGCCCACGCGTCCTCGGTCTCGACGAGTCCGTGCAGGAAGACGACGATGCGGCCACCGGCGCGCGGGAAGGCGTCGGCGAGCGTGCCCGCGTCCGGTGCGAGCGCGACACCGTTCACCCGTATCGACAGGGGTTCGGCGAGCGGCGACCCCTCCGATTCCAGTATGTCGCCGATCAGACCCTGGATCGCGGCGATGGCCTGGGCTCCGCGGCGTGTCTGGGACGGGGCGACGTTCTCCGACGACGGGAGATCGAGGAACCGTCCTGCGAGGGAACCACCGAGACGTGCGGTGTCGGCGACGAGTGTGTACGCGGCGCCCGAGATCTCGTCGTGGAGCAGTTTGGCGGGGACGGCGTGGGAGCCGACACCGAGCCGGATGCCGGCGAAGACACGATCCGAGATGGCGCGGTGGATGCTGCCGATGCCGGTGGCGGCGGCCCCGATTTCCTCGAGGGCCAGCCGGGCGAGGGCCCGCACCTCGGAGCGGCGTCTGATCTGCGGGTCGGTCACGAGATTTGAGTGTACGCATGTGCACTGAGATGCGCGCGTGTTACGGAAGTGTCGAACATATGCGCCGTAGTTGATTATTTCGAGAATAAATCAACAGTGAAGCGGAAAAGTTGATCTTCGGAAGGTCGACTCAATTGGTCGATCGACCAATTCCGGGAAACTCGCTGGTGACGTGGATAATGAACATGTTCACGTCACGCATTAATCGCCGTGATAGGTACGTGATTGAGCCGAACGAAGTGTGCCGACAACGCCGTGACGGGGCTCGCGCGCCTGAGCGTGCGAACCCCGTCGCGGGTGTTCAAGTCTTGTGCCAGCGGAAATGCTAGCCAATCGTGGCCGCGGCCGCGGTTGCGGCGTCTGCGCCACCGCCCAATGCGTCGGCGGAACCCGAGAAGAAGTCCAGGGCACCGGCGAGGTCGGAGAAGGCGGAGAAGAATTCGGACAGGAAGGCGAGATCCATGCTTTTAACTCCTTGCTCGGTTGTGGGCATTTATGTCGGCGCTGAGCGGGCGCCGGATTCATTCCTACCGTTATTGAAATGAGATCGCAATCCGAAGGTTTAACCGAAATGAAACGCGGGACGAATTACCGGGTTCCGACCAGGTGAGAAGCCCGTGTCCGGATTCACATCCGTCGGGCCTGATCCCACGATGTGGGAGCCGCGGCGCTGCCTGAATACCGCCGTCGCCGGGCGCCGGCGGGGCTATCCTCGTCCCACGACGTGTAGCGCCTTCCGGACATACCGACGTATAGGGGAATCCATCATGCGCAAGACCATCGTCACCGGTATCGCGGTCGCGGCCATCGCTCTGCTCGGCGCGGCCGGCTGTTCCGACGACAGTTCGAACGAGGCTCCGATCGCGACCACGACGACCTCCTCGGCGTCCGACCGGGTGGAAGGCGCGATCAGCAGTGTCCAAGCCACGGCGTCGTCCGCTGTGAACACCGCGCGCGAGGCCACGCAGAACGCGATCAACTCGGCCATCTCGGCGGTCCCGATCGGATTCGAGTCGGGAACCGCCGAGCTCAACGCGATCTCCGACGTCACCGTCAGCGCAGTGGCCGCAGCGCTGAACGCCAGCGACAACAACATCCGGATCGAGGCGTACGCCACCAACTCGGACGAGTCCGCCGCCGAACTGCTGGCCGATCAGCGCGCCCAGGCCGTCGCAAACGCACTCGAGGCCAAGGGCGTCGACAAGAGCCGTATTTCCGTCGAAGGAACGGCGAACCCGCCCGAAGGCGTGAACGCCGATCAGGTGGAGATCACCGTCGAGGACAGCTGACCGGCACGGTCAGTGCAGGACCGCCCGGTGCTCGTTCGTGAACGGGACGTGCTCGGCGGTTCTGCCGTCGCGGAGTTTGAGCACCCACTCGGGATCGGACAGCAGCGCGCGACCCACCGCGACGAGATCGAATTCGCCGTTCTCGTACTGCCGGAGCAGGCGGTCGATACCGGCGGTGTTCGACGCGCCGTCCGAGGTGAAGGCCGTCGTGAACACGTCGTCGAGGCCCACCGAACCGACCGTGATGGTGGGTAGTCCGGTCAGCCGTTTGGTCCAGCCGGCCAGGCCCAGTTCCCCGTCCTCACCGGCCAGCTCGGCGAACGCCGGTTCCCAGTGCCTGCGGGTGGAGGGGTGCAGCACGTCGACACCGGCGGCGACGAGGGGTGCGAGCACGGCCGCGAGTTCGTCGGGGGATTGTGCAATCCGGGAGTCGTAGTGGTTCGACTTCCACTGGCTGAAGCGGTAGACGATCGCGAAGTCCTCGCCAACGGCCTCGCGGATCGCTGCGACCACCTCGGCGGGGAACCGGGTGCGGTCCTCGAGGGATCCGCCGTAGCCGTCGGACCGGACATTCGTGCGGTCCCACAGGAACTGGTCGAGCAGATAGCCGTGGGCACCGTGGAGTTCGATGCCGTCGAAGCCCACGTCGCGTGCGTTGACGGCGGCCGCCACCCACGACTCGCGCAGCGCGTCGAGATCGGATTCGGTGAATTCGCGTCCCAGGCGGGTCCCGTCCAGCGCGATTCCGGACGGGCTGGCGGTGGTCACGTCGGGATTCAGGCGGGGCCGCGGACCGCGTTCGACACCCAGGTGCCACAGCTGCGGGATGATCTGCCCGCCCTCGTCGTGGACCGCGTCCACCACCGATTTCCAGCCCGCGAGGCTGTCCGGTCCGTAGAGCCGCGGCACCCGGGTGTGAGATCCGGCGGCCGGGTCGGGAATGTACGTCCCCTCGGTGATGACGAGTCCGACGCCGCCCGCCGCACGCCGCCGGTAGTAGGCCGCGACATCGTCCCCGGGAACGCCGCCGGGGGAGAAAGCTCTGGTCATGGGTGCCATCGCGAAGCGGTTCCGTAGCCGGAGGGATTTGACGGCGAACGACTCGAAGAGCCCGTCCACGGGTAGCGGTGTTTCGGTCATGCCTGTCTGCAACTGATCTTGGTTACGCACTATTCCTGCATACGGCCTGCTGTGTAGTTGTAATCTGAAGTCACAGTCGACACTCGCTGCCGGCGCGTGGGCCCTCGCCCACGCCCGGTCTGACGGGAGGGTGCACTGATGGGCACGAACGACGGAAAACCTGCCGATCTGGTGCTGTTCGGTGACGTGGTCACCATGAACGACGCCGCGCCACGCGCTCGGGCAGTCGCGGTGCGCGACGGGCGGATCGCCGCCGTCGGCAACGATTCCGCGGTGTTCCCGCTGATCGGACCGGCAACGATCACGGTCGACCTGCACCGCGCATGCATACTCCCGGGCTTCATCGAGGCGCACGGCCACCCGCTGAACTCCGCGGTGTTGCTCGGCGAACCGGTGGTGGACATCAGGCCGGTGACCATCGCCGATGCGGGGGAGGTGGTCGACGCCGTGCGCCGCGCCGTCGACGAACACCCCGACGGCGCCGTCCTCAACGGCTGGGATCCCCTGCTCCAGAAGGGACTGCCCGAACCGACCCGTGACTGGCTCAATTCGATCGCTCCCGACACGTCCCTGGTGATCCTGCACAACACCGGCCATGTGGCCTACTTCAACGACGTCGCCGCGCGGGATTCCGGATTGACCAAGGACACGCCGGACCCCGAGGGCGGTAGTTTCGGCCGCGACGAGTCGGGTGAACTGGACGGTTCGGCGTTCGAGGCGCCCGCGGTGATGGCGGTGGCCGCCTCGATCCTCGCCGGCGCGAGCACCCGGCTCCCGGAGCTCCTCGCCGCGGAATGCGCGCGGATGAACGCGGCAGGGATCACCACCGCCAGTGAGATGGCGTTCGACCCACGCTTCCGTAGCGCCGTGACCGCGTTCGCGCGGTCCGGCGCTCTCACCACCCGGCTGCGGCTGTACGAGATGTCGAACCCGGAGCGCGCCACGGACGTGTCACCCGGAGTCGGAAACGACCTGCTGCGCCAGGTGGGCATCAAGATCTGGTCGGACGGCTCGCCGTGGGTGGGCAACGCGGCCACCAGCTTTCCGTACCTCGACACGGACGTCACCCGGTCGCTCGGCCTCGCCGGAACGCGTGGTGAGGCCAATTACACGACGGACGAGATTCTCGAGATCAGCAAGCCGTACTTCGAGAACGGCTGGCAGATCTCCTGTCACGCCAACGGCGACGCCGCGGTCGCCCTGGTCCTCGACGCGTGGGAGCGGATGCTCGCCGACTCGCCACGCGAAGACCACCGACTCCGGCTCGAGCACGTCGGGGCGATGACCCCGGACCAGTTCCGCCGAGCGACCGAACTCGGCGTCACGTGCAGCCTTTTCGTCGACCACCTCTACTACTGGGGCGACGTGCTCGTCGACGACCTGTTCGGTCCCGAGCGCGGAGCACGCTGGGCGGCTGCCGGTTCCGCGATCAAGGCGGGCCAGCGGATCTCGTTCCACAACGATGGCCCGGTCACCCCGACCAACCCGCTGCGCAACATCGCCGACGCCGTCACCCGCCGCACCCGATCGGGACGTGTGCTCGCTCCCGAGGAACGGATCTCCGTCCCGGATGCCCTGCGGGCGGAGACGATCAACTCGGCGTGGCACCTCCGGAGCGAGGACGCCATCGGGGCGATCGTCCCCGGTATGCACGCCGATCTCGTCGTGTTGTCGGCCAACCCACTGCTGGTGGATCCCGACGACATCGCGGGTCTCGAGGTGCTCGCCACGATCCTGGAGGGTCGGACGGTCTTCGGAAAGCTGGAGTGATCCGGGTGGCGCCTGGGTCGAGGGCTCTGCGGTCGATCGGGACGTCAGCCGGAAACTGGATCCGGACTTCGGGTTACACCCGCAAATGGCTGGTTCTCGGCGTCGTGATCGGGATCGTCGCCGGGCTCGGAGCGGTCGTGTTCTACGTCGCGCTGTCGGAGGCGACGCAACTGCTGATCGTCGGCATCGGGGGTTACCACCCGCCGACCGCGGCGGGTGACGGTGGGGCGGTCGGCAGCCGGGAGTTCACGAGACCGTGGGCAATCCCGCTCGTGGTGTGCCTGGGTGGTCTGGTGTCGGGCATCATCGTGTTCACGCTGGCACCGGAGGCCGAGGGGCACGGCACCGACGCGGCGATCGACGCCGTTCACCGGGATCCCCGCATGATCCGCGTCCGCGTCGTCCTCGTGAAGCTGGTCGCGTCCGCCATCACGATCGGGTCCGGCGGATCCGGCGGTCGCGAGGGACCCACCGCGCAGATCTCGGCGGGTTTCGGATCGCTGCTCGCCCGCAGGCTGGACCTGTCCCCACGGGACGGCCGAATCGCCGTGGCGATCGGGATCGGCTCCGGTATCGGCGCGATCTTCGGCGCCCCGCTCGGCGGCGCGGTGTTGTGCTGCACGATTCCCTACAAGGAAGACTTCGATTTCGAGGTGCTTGTGCCGGCGCTGGTCACGTCGATCGTCAGCTACACGGTGTTCGGCAGCTTCCTCGGATTCGGGCCGCTGTTCGGGTACGCCGCTCAGGACTACGTCTTCGACACCCCGGTCCAGCTGGTGTGGTTCGCGCTCATCGGTGTGCTCGGCGGCCTGATCGGATTGCTGTACAGCGGGACGTTCTACACGGCCGTCGATCTCACCCACCGTCTGCCCGGCAGCCGGATCGTCAAACCGGCGGTCGGCGGGCTGCTCGTCGGACTGATGGCGCTCGTGTTGCCGGAGGTGCTGGGCAGCGGTTACGGCTGGATCCAGCAGTCGATGGCCCGCGCCGACCTCACGGCGATCCCGCTGTGGGTGGTGCTGCTGTTGCCGTTCGCGAAGATCCTCGCGACGTCGCTGTCCATCGGCTCGGGGGGATCCGGCGGCATCTTCGGCCCGGGAATGGTGATCGGGGCGTTCACCGGCGCAGCGGTGTGGCGACTGCTGGAACCGTTTGCCCCGGGCGTCCCCGACAATCCGGCGCCCTTCGTCATCGTCGGCATGATGGCCTGCTTCGGGAGCATCGCCCGCGCTCCTCTCGCGGTCATGCTGATGGTCGCGGAGATGACGGGCAGCGTCGGTGTGCTGGTGCCGGGAATGATCGCCGTCGGGCTCGCCTATCTCATCGTGCGCCGATCGGGGAAGACGATCTACCGGGCGCAGCTCGAGAACCGTGCGGAAGCTCGGCTCGCCCCGGGATGATCGGATCGGGGTCCGTGTGCGGAGTGCCGGGTGGATTCCGGCATGCTTGTGGCCATGACTGTTCACGTTCCTCAGTACGTCGACCTCCTCTGGCCAGCGCTTCAGGCTGCCATTGCTCTCGGTGGGTCGGCGTCCAACGAGGAGCTCGACAGTGCAGTCGTTGAGCGAGAAGGGCTTTCGTCCGACGTGCAGGGTGTGCTGCACGGTGACGGTCCCAGCACCGAGATCGAGTACCGGTTGGCGTGGGCCCGCACCTACCTCAAGGGGATGGGTCTGCTCACGAATAGCCGGCGCGGGGTGTGGAGTGTGACGGAGAAGGGCCGCGAGGTCGCCGAGAGCGAGATCCGCCCCCTGCACGCCGAGTTCTCCGCCGAGAACCGCAAGAAGAATGCCGCCCGCAAATCGGCGAAGGCCGCGTCCCGCCGCAACGACGAACCGGATGCCAACATTGCCGAGGCCGAGAACGACGCGGACTGGAAGGACCTCCTGCTCGACACGGTCCTGAAGATGTCGCCGCCCGCGTTCGAGCGGCTGACCCAGCGGTTGCTGCGGGAGGCCGGATTCTCGAGCGCGTCCGTCACCGGTCGCGGCGGTGACGGGGACATCGAGGGGCTCGGGGTGTATCAGTTGTCGTTGCTCAGTTTCCCCGTGTTCTTCCAGTGCAAGCGCTACAGCGGCAGCGTCGGGGCCGGCGCGGTGCGCGATTTCCGCGGCGCGATGGCGGGCCGCGGCGAGAAGGGCCTGCTCATCACCACCGGAACGTTCACCGGTGACGCCCGCACGGAGTCCAAGAGGGACGGGGCGCCGCCGATCGACCTGATCGACGGCGACCGGCTGTGCGACCTGTTGAAGGAGCATTCACTGGGTGTCCAGACCACCACGCGTCTCGTCGAGGACGTCGAGGTCAGGTCGGATTACTTCCACTCGCTGGAGCCGAAATGATCAGCGCCGGGTCACCTACCCGGTGCCCGGACACTCTTTCCCGTTGCGGTATGGCCACGAAGCGATCACGCAGGCCCTGAAGCGGTGCCGACAGTGTCCTTCCGTGTGTAAAGAGGAAGTTAAATACACATGTCGCTGACGTGAAAGACGATCGAGGGAAGTCGTTATGACGACCACGACGCCGTGGCCGTTGACGGGCCACAGGGCACGGCCGCCCGCCGGAATGCTCGCGGACCGTCGCTTCGGGATGCTCGTCGACCAGTTCTTCCGACTCTTCCACGACAGCAGCCAGGGCGGCGGCGCGCTGGCCGTCTATCTCCACGGTGAACCGGTCGTCGACGTGTGGGCGGGATGGGCCAGCCGCGACACGTTCTGGCAGGACGACACCGTCACCCTCACGTTCTCCACGGGCAAGGGCGTCGCGTCCACGGTGCTGCACCGGCTCGTGGGACGCGGGATCATCGACTACGACACGCCGGTGGCGCAGTACTGGCCCGAGTTCGCCGCCGAGGGCAAGGACGAGATCACGGTGCGCGAACTGCTGTCGCACCGCGCCGGACTGCACCGGGTTCGTGGGCTCGTGCCCGGACCGCTGAGTCTGATGGACCATTCGCTGGTCAGTGCCGCACTGGCCGCGGCGACCCCGGATCAGCGGCGGCTGAAGGTCCCCGGATATCACGCGGTGACGTTCGGTTCGCTCGTCGCCGAACTGACGTCCCGCGCGGCCGGGAAACCCTTCACCGAACTGGTGCGCACCGAGGTCGCCGAACCGCTCGGGGTGAAGGAGTTCTGGTACGAGGTGCCGCCGGCCGAGCGTGCCCGGATCGCGAGGACCTTCCCGCACATCAACCCGTTCGGCGTTCCGTGGGGAGCCACGTCGTTCGCGATGTCGCGGCTGCCCGGTCTGCGCAACCTCGCCGACGCGGGCATGCCCGCGGGTTTCGATGCCCTCGTCCGCAACCCCGCGATCCACGACAGCGTGATGCCGGGATGGAACGGCGTGTTCAGTGCCCGCGCGCTGGCGCGGATGTACGGGGCGCTGGCGAACGGCGGAACCGTCGGCGGTGTGGAATTCCTCCCGCCGGACGTCGTGGCGCAACTGAGCCAGGTGCAGACGACGGCCCGCGACTACGTCCTGGGCATACAGATGAACTGGCGGCTCGGCTACCACGCGGGAATGGTGGCACGCCGCAGGCAGCCGTCGAATACCTTCGGGCACTACGGCTTGGGTGGGTCGGGCGCGTTCGCCGACGCCGACAGCGGGCTGTCGATCGCCTTCGTCACCAACCGGCTCGGCAACATGCTGACCCCCATCGCCGACCTCCGCCTGCCGAAGCTCGGCTCGACGGCGCTCGCCATCGCCGAGCGGCTGTAGCCGAGCAGTTCCGGCCGCCGGCGAACCAATTCGATTTCGACGCGCCGTTTTTCGATCGTCGCGAGCCGCAGGTCTGGAGAGCGGGGGACCGGTAGCATCGTGTCCGTGACCGACGCGACCGCCCACACCAGCCGTCCTGATCGGTTGCGTGTCCTCGTCTACAGCGACGATGCGAACACCCGCCAGAAGGTTGTGCTGGCGCTGGGGACGCGTCCGCACCCCGACCTTCCGGAGTTGGAATACGTCGAGGTGGCGACCGCGCCCGTGGTGATTCGGCAGATGGATGCCGGCGGTGTCGACCTGGCCGTTCTGGACGGGGAGGCGGTGCCCGCGGGCGGGATGGGGATCGCGAAGCAGTTGAAGGACGAGATCGACGACTGCCCCCCGATCCTGGTTCTGACCGGGCGCCCCGACGACGCCTGGCTGGCCACCTGGTCGCGGGCCGAGGCCGCGGTGCCGCATCCGCTCGACCCGATCCGGTTGTCCGAAGCGGTCATAGCGCTGCTGCGCACCCGCCGCTCAGCTTAGGCTCTCCTGACTCCGATTTCCGCCGCGTGAAGGTGCATCGAGCGCCTGTGCCGCAGGGGTTTTCCGTACTTCGAGATCGCCTGGAACTCGCACGGTCAAATCGACCGGGCTCGACGACTTCCCTTGTACGCTGTGGCATAACTCACAAGAGCGTAGCTTCGGAAACGACCGTCCGGGAATCGGGCGGACAGGCTCGGGAAGAGGGGAGCTGAGACGGATTGAATGTCTACGTGCCGATCCTCGTGCTCGGGGCGATTGCGGTCGCGTTCGCGGTCTTCTCCGTGATCGTGGCGAGGATCGTCGGTCCGAGGCGCTACAACCGTGCCAAGCTCGACGCCTACGAGTGCGGCATCGAGCCGACACTCTCGCCTCTGGGTGCGGGCCGCATCCCGGTGAAGTACTACCTGACGGCCATGCTCTTCATCATCTTCGACATCGAGATCGTGTTCCTCTATCCGTGGGCTGTTCATTTCGATGCTCTCGGTTTCTTCGGTCTCGGGGCCATGGCCCTGTTCATCTTCAACGTCTCCGTCGCCTACGCGTACGAGTGGCGGCGTGGCGGTCTCAGTTGGGACTGATCGGTCCCGCCAGCGATCCAAAAGCTAAGTCGGAAGAGAAGAGTCGGATATGGGCATCGAGGAGAAGCTGCCGAGCGGCTTCCTGCTGACCACGGTCGAAGGGCTCGCGGGTTACGTCCGCAAGGGCTCGCTGTGGCCGGCGAGTTTCGGGCTCGCCTGTTGCGCGATCGAGATGATGGCGACCGCAGGCGGACGCTTCGACATCGCGCGTTTCGGCATGGAGGCGTTCCGGGCGTCGCCGCGGCAGGCGGACCTGATGATCGTGGCCGGCCGGGTGAGCCAGAAGATGGCGCCGGTGCTGCGGCAGATCTACGACCAGATGGTCGAGCCGAAGTGGGTGCTGGCGATGGGCGTCTGCGCGTCGTCGGGCGGCATGTTCAACAACTACGCGATCGTGCAGGGCGTCGACCACATCGTGCCGGTGGACATCTATCTGCCGGGGTGCCCGCCGAGGCCCGAGATGCTGCTGAACGCGATCCTCGCCCTGCACGAGAAGATCCAGCAGATGCCGCTCGGCGTTCATCGCGAGGAGGTGGCGCGGGCGGCGGAGCAGGCGGCGCTGGCCGCCACCCCCACCATCCAGATGAAGGGCCTTCTGAGATGAGTGGCGTGGATCGGTGGGCTGAGCCAGGTCGAGGAACCGAGATCCGGCGTCTGGGCCGTCCGGTCTGGACTGAGGAGCGAGGGAGCGTAGCGAGTGAGTGACGAGGGAAGGCCGGACGTAGAAGCCCAGACGCCCGCGAGCGAAGCGAGCCATGTCCCCGCGAGCCATGTCCCAGAACAGATCGGTGTGCGCAAGGGGCTGTTCGGGGTGCGGGGTAGTGGGGATACGTCGGGGTATGGGCGGTTGGTGCGTCCGGTGTTGTTGCCGGGGAGTACGCCGCGGCCGTACGGCGGATATTTCGACGAGGTCGCGGATGGGCTGGGGGCGGCGTTGGCGGAGTCGGGTGTGGATTTCGAGGTGGCGATCGAGTCGGTTGTGGTGTTTCGGGGTGAGGTGACGTTCGGTGTGCGGCGGGAGTTTTTGCCGTTGGTGGCGCGGGCGTTGCGTGATGAGCCGGATCTGCGGTTCGAGATGTGTCTGGGTGTGAATGGTGTGCATTTCCCGCAGGATGCGGGCCGGGAGTTGCATGCGGTGTATCCGTTGTTGTCGATCACGCACAATCGTCGGATTCGTCTGGAGGTCGCGGCACCGGATGCGGATCCGCACATCCCGTCGTTGTACGAGGTGTATCCGACGAACGATTGGCACGAGCGGGAGACGTACGACTTCTTCGGGATCGTGTTCGATGGTCATCCGTCGTTGACCCGGATCGAGATGCCGGATGACTGGCCGGGTCATCCGCAGCGGAAGGACTATCCGCTCGGCGGCATTCCCGTCGAGTACAAGGGCGCGGAGATCGCGCCGCCCGACGAGCGGCGGGGGTACAACTGATGAGCGAGGACACGGTTTTCACTGTCGCGGGTCAGGACTGGGACGAGGTCGTCGATGCGGTGAAGGCGTCGTCGGGTGATGCGGGTTCGGAGGGCGCCGAGGAGCGGATCGTCGTCAATATGGGTCCGCAGCATCCGTCGACGCACGGGGTGTTGCGGCTCATCTTGGAGATCGAGGGTGAGACGGTCACGGAGGCCCGGTGCGGTATCGGTTATCTGCATACGGGGATCGAGAAGAATCTCGAGTACCGGACGTGGACGCAGGGCGTGACGTTCGTGACGCGGATGGATTACCTGTCGCCGTTCTTCAACGAGACGGCGTATTGCCTCGGCGTGGAGAAGATGCTCGACATCACGGATCAGGTGCCGGAGCGGGCGAGCGTCATCCGGGTCATGTTGATGGAGCTCAACCGCATCTCCTCGCATCTGGTGGCGTTGGCCACGGGTGGTATGGAGCTGGGGGCGGTCACGGCGATGCTGTTCGGTTTCCGGGAACGCGAGCTGGTTCTGGACGTGTTCGAGATGATCACGGGACTGCGCATGAATCACGCGTACATCCGGCCGGGCGGTTTGTCGCAGGACCTGCCGGAGGGTGCCGTGGAGAAGGTGCGCGAGTTGCTCACGTTGATGCCGGAACGGCTGCGGGACATGGAGAATCTTCTCAACGACAACCGCATCTGGAAGGGGCGCACGCAGGGCATCGGGTATCTCGACCTCACGGGGTGCATGGCGCTCGGCATCACGGGTCCGATGCTGCGTGCGACGGGTCTGCCGCACGATCTGCGCAAGTCGCAGCCGTATTGCGGTTACGAGAATTACGAGTTCGACGTCAGCACCGACACGGGGTGTGACGCGTATGGCCGCTACCTGATCCGGGTCGACGAGATGAAGGAGTCGCTGAAGATCGTCGAGCAGTGCCTCGACAAGTTGCGGCCGGGCCCGATCATGGCGGAGGACAAGAAGATCGCGTGGCCGGCGGATCTGACATTGGGCCCCGACGGTCTGGGCAATTCGCCCGGGCACGTCCGCGAGATCATGGATTCGTCGATGGAGTCGCTGATCCATCACTTCAAGTTGGTGACGGAGGGTTTCCGGGTGCCGCCGGGTCAGGTGTATGTGGCGGTGGAGTCGCCGCGGGGTGAGCTCGGTGTGCACATGGTGAGCGACGGCGGCACCCGCCCGTACCGGGTGCATTTCCGGGATCCGTCGTTCACGAACCTGCAGTCGGTGGCGGCCACGTGTGAGGGCGGCATGGTTGCGGATGTCATTGCGGCGGTCGCGAGCATCGATCCGGTGATGGGGGGCGTGGACCGATGAGGCCCCTGCCAAGGAGCTCGGTGTCTGGGCCGTGTGGTCTGGACCGAGGAGCGAGGGAGCGCAGCGAGTGAGTATCGAGGGAAGAGCGCACGACCAAGCCCAGGCACCCGCGAGCGCAGCGAGCCAAAGCGCACAAGTCTTCATCGAGTTCGGGCCCCGGCCGGAGGAGCACGGGCTGCTGGTGCGGCCGGGTGCGCGTGAGGAGTATCCGCCGGAGGTCCGTGCGCGGCTGGACGCCGATGCCGACGTCGTCGTCGCGCGTTACCCGAATTCGCGTTCCGCGCTGCTACCGCTGCTGCATCTGGTGCAGGCGGAGGACGGATGCATCACGCCGGCGGGGATCGAGTTCTGTGCCGGCCGGCTCGGATTGACCGGCGCCGAGGTGGCCGCGGTGGCCACCTTCTACTCGATGTACCGGCGCGACCCGACGGGCGACTACTACGTCGGAGTGTGCACCAACACGTTGTGCGCGATCATGGGCGGCGACGCGATCCTCGCCGCCCTGGAGGAGCACCTCGACCTGCCGCACGGGGGCACGTCCGCGGACGGCAAGGTCACGCTGGAGCACATCGAGTGCAATGCGGCGTGCGATTACGCCCCGGTGGTGATGGTCAACTGGGAGTTCTTCGACAACCAGACCCCGGAGTCGGCTCGCTCACTCGTCGATTCCCTGCGTTCTGGTGAGCGGGTGTCGCCGAGTCGCGGCGCGACGCTGTGCACGTTCCGGGAGACCGCCCGCATTCTCGCCGGGTTCCCCGACGAGCGTCCCGGTGCGCTGGCGGAGGGCGGTACCGCGGGTGACGCCACACTGGCCGGCCTGCGCGTGGCGCACGAACGGGGCATGGCGGCGCCGGATCCCGCGGAGACGTCGCTGATCCCGGAGCCGCCGTCGCGGGACACCGAGCCGGTCGCGGAGGAATCGGCGAAGGACCAGCCGTCGCCTGCCCCGTCCGCGACGGTGCCGCCGGATCGGTCCACCTCCGAGACGGATCCGGCGGCCACCGACCCGGGTCGAAAGGGAGACTGACATGCCGCTGACCCCTGTCCTCAGCCGCTACTGGGACGAGCCCGAGTCCTGGACCCTCGACACGTACCGTCGCCACGACGGGTACGAGGGCCTGCAGAAGGCGCTGCGCATGGACCCGGACGAGGTCATCTCGACGGTCAAGGAGGCCGGACTGCGCGGTCGCGGTGGTGCCGGGTTCCCGACCGGGATGAAGTGGTCGTTCATTCCGCAGGGCGACGACAAGCCGCACTACCTCGTGGTCAATGCCGACGAGTCCGAACCGGGCACGTGCAAGGACATGCCGCTCCTGCTGGCCACGCCGCACGCGCTCGTCGAGGGCGTCATCATCGCGGCGTACGCGATCCGCGCCGGGCACGCCTTCATCTATGTGCGCGGCGAGGTGGTGCCGGTGCTGCGCCGGCTGCAGGCCGCGGTCGCGGAGGCGTATGCGGCGGGCTACCTCGGCAAGAACATCCTGGGCACCGGTTTCGACCTCGAACTGGTCGTGCACGCGGGTGCAGGGGCGTACATCTGCGGGGAGGAGACGGCGCTGCTCGATTCGCTGGAGGGTCGCCGCGGCCAGCCTCGGTTGCGTCCGCCGTTCCCCGCGGTGGCCGGTCTCTACGCGTCACCGACCGTCGTCAACAACGTCGAGTCGATTGCGAGCGTCCCGCCGATCATCGTGAACGGCATCGAGTGGTTCCGGTCGATGGGCAGCGAGAAGTCGCCCGGCTTCACCCTGTACTCCCTGTCCGGGCACGTGACGAAGCCCGGACAGTACGAGGCCCCGCTCGGAATCACCCTGCGGGAGTTGCTCGAGTACGCGGGTGGAGTCCGTGCCGGACACCGATTGAAGTTCTGGACCCCGGGCGGTTCCTCGACACCGATCTTCACCGACGAGCATCTCGACGTCGCGCTCGACTACGAGGGTGTCGGCGCCGCCGGATCGATGCTGGGCACCAAGGCCTTGCAGATCTTCGACGAGACCACGTGCGTGGTGCGTGCCGTGCTGCGCTGGACCGAGTTCTATGCGCACGAGTCGTGCGGCAAGTGCACGCCCTGCCGGGAGGGCACCTATTGGCTGGTGCAGATCCTGGAGCGGCTCGAGCGAGGGGAGGGGACCGACGCCGATCTGGAGAAGCTGCTCGACATCGCCGACAACATCCTCGGCAAGTCGTTCTGCGCTCTCGGTGACGGTGCGGCCAGTCCGATCATGTCCTCCATCAAGTACTTCCGCGACGAATACCTTGCACACTTCGAGCAGGGTGGCTGTCCGTTCGACCCGCATCAGTCCACGCTCATGGCGGGAGTGCATGCATGAAGCCAGCGAGTGTAGCGAGCGATGTTTCGGCGCGGAGGCCGCGCGTTCTGGACCGAGGAGCGAGGGAGCGCAGCGAGTGAGCGATGAGGGAAGGGCGCGCGTGAAGGGCTCCGCGCCAGCGAGCATAGCGAGCCATGATACGAGCCCTGATGCAGTGAGCGTCGTCATCGACGGCGTCGAGGTCAGTGTCCCCAAGGGCACGTTGGTAATTCGTGCCGCGGAGATGATCGGCATCCAGATCCCGCGGTTCTGCGATCACCCACTGCTCGATCCGGTCGGTGCCTGCCGCCAATGCCTCGTCGACGTGGAGGGGCAGCGCAAGCCGCTCGCCTCCTGCACCACGACTGTCACCGACGGCATGGTCGTCCACACCCAGCTCACGTCGCCCGTCGCCGACAAGGCGCAGAAGGGTGTGATGGAGTTGCTGCTGATCAACCATCCCCTGGACTGCCCGGTGTGCGACAAGGGCGGCGAGTGCCCCCTGCAGAACCAGGCGATGTCGAACGGGCGCGCGGAGTCGCGTTTCGGTGAGGTCAAGCGCACGTTCCCCAAACCGATTCCGCTGTCCACGGAGGTCCTGCTGGACCGTGAGCGGTGCGTGTTGTGCGCGCGGTGTACCCGGTTCTCCCAGCAGGTCGCCGGCGACCCGTTCATCGAACTCATGGAACGGGGTGCGCTGCAGCAGGTCGGGATCTACGCGAAGGAACCGTTCGAGTCGTACTTCTCCGGCAACACCGTGCAGATCTGCCCGGTGGGTGCGCTGACGGGTTCTGCGTACCGTTTCCGGGCCCGCCCGTTCGACCTGGTTTCCAGCCCCAGCGTGTGCGAGCACTGTGCGAGCGGGTGCGCCCAGCGCACCGACCACCGGCGGGGCAAAGTGCTGCGCCGGCTGGCGGGCGACGATCCGGAGGTCAACGAGGAGTGGAATTGTGACAAGGGGCGGTGGGCGTTCGCCTACGCCACCGAGCGCGACCGGATCACCGCCCCGTTGGTCCGCGGCGACGACGGAATTCTGGCGCCCGCGTCCTGGTCCGAGGCCCTGGCCGTCGCGGCGCGGGGATTGGCCGCCGCGCGGGGGAACGCGGGTGTTCTCGTCGGGGGCCGGTCCACGTGGGAGGACGCCTACGCCTACGCGAAGTTCGCGCGAACAGCGCTCGGCACCAACGACATCGACTTCCGCAGTCGCGCGCACTCCGGCGAGGAGGCCGAGTTCCTGGCAGCCCGGGTGGCGGGGCAGCGACTCGCTGTCACGTACGAGGACCTCGACGCCGCGCCGGTCGTCCTTCTCGCCGCGTTCGAGCCGGAGGAGGAATCGCCGATCGTCTTCCTCCGGCTGCGCAAGGCCGCGCGCGCGAAGGCCGTCCCGGTCTACTCGATCGCCCCGTACGCGTCCCGTGGCCTGGAGAAGGTGTCCGGCCGGCTGCTGCTGTCCGCGCCGAATGCGGAGGCGGAGGTCCTCGACGGACTCCGCACGGGTGATCTGGACCCGGGCGTCACCGAGCTGCTGCGCCGGCCGGGTGCGGTCATCGTGGTCGGGGAGAGACTCGCCGGGGTGCCGGGGGCGTTGTCCGCGGCGGTCCGGCTGGCCGACGAGACGGGGGCCCGGCTGGCCTGGGTGCCGCGACGGGCCGGCGAACGCGGCGCGCTCGAGGCGGGCGCGCTGCCCGGACTGCTCCCGGGTGGCAGACCGGTGGGCGATCCGGAGGCGCGGCGGCAGGTCGCGTCAGTGTGGAACGCCGCGGATCTGCCGGACACCGCAGGCCGGGACACCGCGGGCATCCTCGCCGCGGCCGAGGCGAAGACGCTCGGGGCGCTGGTGATCGGCGGTGTCGAGGCCGACGACCTCCCCGACCCGCAGGCCGCGCTGGCCGCGGTCGAGGCGGCAGGGTTCGTCGTGAGTCTGGAACTGCGCCACAGTGCGATCAGCGAGCGCGCGGACGTGGTGTTCCCCATCGCACCGGTCATGGAGAAGCCGGGCACCTTCCTCGACTGGGAAGGGCGCACACGCGATTTCGACGCCGCCCTCCGCGCCACCGGGTCGATGCCCGATCAGCGGGTGCTCCACGCGATCGCCGGCGAAATGGGGGTCCCGCTGGGTCTTCCGGACGCCGCCACCGCACGGCGCGAACTCGAGAGGCTCGGCGCCTGGGACGGTGACTTCCCGGATCCGCCCGACCATCCGCAACCGCCACGGCGGGAACCCGGGCCGGGGGAGGCGGTGCTCGCCACCTGGCGGATGCTGCTCGACTCGGGACGGCTGCAGGACGGGGAGCCGCACCTGGCAGGCACTGCCCGCACTCCGGTCGTGCGGATGTCCGCGGCCTCGGCTGCAGAGTCGGGTGCCGGTGACGGAGATCCGGTCACCGTGACGACGGAACGGGGCGCGGTCACCCTGCCGTTGGTGATCACCGACATGCCGGATCGAGTGGTGTGGCTGCCCCTCAACTCGCCCGGATCCGCCGTCTACCGGCAACTGGCCGCCCGGGCGGGGAGCGTCGTGAACGTCCGCCGCGCGGCCGGCACCAACGGGATGGTCGCGGGAGGTGCGCTGTGACGATCGAGGCCGTCTACCCCGACCCGGCGCTGTTCGGCCACGACCCGTGGTGGCTGGTGCTCGGCAAGGCCCTGGCCATCTTCGTGTTCCTCGTCCTCACCCCGCTTCTGACGATCCTGGCCGAACGCAAGGTCATGGCCTGGATGCAGATGCGCGTCGGCCCGAACCGGGTGGGCCCGCGGGGCATGCTGCAGAGCCTCGCCGACGGCATCAAGCTCGCACTGAAGGAGGGGATCGTCCCGAAGGGTGTGGACAAGCCGATCTACATCCTGGCGCCGATCATCGCCGCGGTACCTGCGTTCATGGCGTTCGCCGTGATCCCGTTCGGCCCGGCGGTGTCGATCTTCGGGCACTACACGCCATTGCAGCTGACGGACCTGCCGGTGGCCGTCCTCTACGTCCTGGCAGCCACGTCGATCGGCGTCTACGGCATCGTGCTCGCCGGCTGGGCGTCCGGCTCCACGTACCCGTTGCTGGGCGGGCTGCGCTCGACGGCGCAGGTGATCTCGTACGAGATCGCGATGGCGTTGTCGTTCGCGGCCGTCTTCCTGGACGCCGGAACGATGTCCACGTCGGGCATCGTCGCCGCCCAGGAACACACCTGGTACGTCTTCCTGCTGCTGCCGTCGTTCCTCATCTACGTCACGTCGATGGTCGGTGAGACCAACCGGGCGCCCTTCGACCTGCCCGAGGCCGAAGGCGAACTGGTCGGCGGGTTCCACACCGAGTACTCCTCTCTGAGCTTCGCGATGTTCATGCTCGCCGAGTACGTGAACATGGTGACGGTCTCGGCGCTCGCCACCACACTGTTCCTCGGCGGCTGGCACGCCCCGTTCCCGCTCAGCCTGTGGGACGGCGCGAATTCCGGCTGGTGGCCGGTGCTCTGGTTCACGCTGAAGGTCTGGGGCTTCCTGTTCGTGTTCGTCTGGCTGCGCGCCACGCTGCCCCGGCTGCGGTACGACCAGTTCATGGGTCTCGGCTGGAAGATCCTGATCCCGATCTCGCTGGTGTGGGTCATGATCGTCGCCACCGTCCGGGCCTTCCGCAACGAGGGCTACGACGCCCGGACGATCGCGCTCGTCGTCGCGGGCCTCGTCATTGCCCTCGTCGTGGTGGTGCTCCTGTGGAAGCGCCTGCGCCCGGGCGGCGTTCGCGCACCCGAGAAGCCGGTCGAGCCGCGGGGACGTGCCGAACCGGCCCCGGAGACACTCGAACCGTTCGACCCCATGGCCGGTGGATACCCGGTTCCGCCGATGCCGGGTCAGACGCTGCCTGCGTTCCGGCGCACGCCCGTCTCCGTCACCGGCGCACACTCCACCGGTCCCACCCAGGAGAACAGCGATGACTAAATTCCTCGGCCCCATAGCGGGTTTCGGCGTGACCTTCTCGACGATGTTCAAGAAATCGAACACCGAGTTCTACCCCGAGGAGAAGGTGCCGACGGCGGCCCGCTACCACGGCAGGCATCAGCTCAACCGTTACGCGGACGGGTTGGAGAAGTGCATCGGGTGCGAACTGTGTGCCTGGGCGTGCCCCGCCGACGCCATCTACGTGGAGGGCGCCGACAACACCGACGAGGAACGCTTCTCGCCCGGCGAGCGGTACGGCCAGGTGTATCAGATCAACTACCTGCGCTGCATCGGGTGCGGGCTGTGTATCGAGGCGTGCCCGACGCGGGCGCTGACCATGACCAACGAGTACGAGATGGCCGACGACAACCGGGCCGGTCTGATCTACGAGAAGGACCGGCTGCTGGCCCCGCTCGAGTCCGGCATGGTCGCGTCGCCGCACCCGATGGCCCCGGGCACCACCGCTGAGGACTACTACCGCGGCACGGTGACCGGGGGAGCGGCGGCCGCGGCGCAGGACGAGTCCGAGGTCGAGGACACGGCGGGGGACAGGCCGTGATCGAGGGAGGAGAGCCGACGTGGTGAACACGATGCCGTCCGCGGTCCAGCTGGTCGCGGAACCCTTCACCCAGACCTCGACGGGCGAGGGTGTGCAGTTCTGGGTCCTCGCGACCGTGGCCGTGATCGGCGCGCTCGGAGTGGTCAGCGCAACCAAGGCCGTGTACTCGGCGATCTTCCTCGCGACGACCATGATCATCCTGGCCGTCTTCTACATCGCCCAGGGCGCACTCTTCCTCGGCGTCGTGCAGATCGTGGTGTACACCGGCGCGGTCATGATGCTGTTCCTGTTCGTGCTCATGCTCATCGGCGTCGACTCCTCCGAATCCCTCGTCGAGAACCTCCGCGGTCAGCGGGTGGCCGCGATCGCGGCGGGACTGGGATTCGGCCTCCTGCTGATCGGCGGCATCGGGAGTGCGTCCGTCTCCGCGTTCACCGGTCTCGATCAGGCCAACGCGGGCGGCAACGTCGAGGGACTGGCCGAACTCGTGTTCCTCCGGTACGTGTGGGCTTTCGAACTGACCGGTGCGTTGCTGATCACCGCAACCATCGGTGCGATGGTGCTCGCCCACCGGGAGCGTTTCGAGCGGCGGAAGGACCAGCGCGAGCTGTCCCAGGACCGCGTCCGCGAGGGTGCCCGTGTCACACCGCTGCCCAGTCCGGGTGTCTACGCGCGACACAACGCCGTCGACATACCGGCGTTGCTGCCCGACGGCACGTTCTCCGAGCTGTCCGTCAGCCGGTCGCTCGAACGGCGGCCGAGCCTGCCCGCCCGGGCGCTGGGCACCGCGGACGTCGCGACCCCCGAACCCGGTGCCACCGACGAGGGGAGTCGGCGATGAACCCCGAGAACTACCTCTACCTGTCGGCGCTGCTGTTCACGATCGGCGCGGCCGGCGTGCTGATCCGCCGCAACGCGATCATCGTGTTCATGTGCATCGAACTGATGCTCAACGCCTCGAATCTGGCGTTCGTGACGTTCGCCCGGATGCACGGCAACCTCGACGGCCAGGTCTTCGCGTTCTTCACCATGGTCGTCGCGGCCGCCGAGGTCGTCGTCGGTCTGGCGATCATCATGACCATCTTCCGTTCCCGCCGTTCGGCTTCCGTCGACGACGCCAACCTCCTCAAGAACTGACGGGTCCCCGATGACGCACATCCTCGAGAAGGTGACTTTGCCCGACGACGACTCCCCGATCGGCGGTGCGGCATGAGCGGAACGCTCTCGTCGGCCGTGTGGCTGCTGCCGGTTCTGCCGCTCCTCGGAGCCGCCGTGCTCCTGCTGGCGGGCCGGCGCAGCGATGCGTGGGGCCATCTCCTCGGCTGCGCGACGGCACTGGTCTCCTTCGCGCTCGGCGTCGCCTTCTTCGTCGACATGCTGGGCCGGGACGCCGCCGAGCGGGTTGTGCACCAGACCCTGTTCAGCTGGGTGCCCGTCGGCGAACTCCAGGTGGATTTCGGTCTCCAACTCGACCAGCTGTCCGTGTGCTTCGTGCTGCTGATCACCGGGGTGGGTTCGCTGATCCACATCTATTCGGTCGGCTACATGGCGCACGACCCGGAGCGCAGGCGTTTCTTCGCCTACCTCAATCTGTTCCTCGCGGCGATGCTGCTGCTCGTGCTGGCCGACAACTTCCTCGGCCTGTACGTCGGCTGGGAGGGTGTCGGTCTCGCCTCGTACCTGCTCATCGGGTTCTGGCAGTACAAGCCGTCCGCGGCGGCGGCCGCGAAGAAGGCGTTCGTGGTCAACCGCGTCGGTGACATGGGTCTGGTCCTCGCGATCATGATCATGTTCTCGACTTTCGGCTCGATCGAGTTCGCCGACGTGTTCACTCGTGCCGACGCCGCCAGCGAGGGGGTGCTGACCGCGATCGGGCTCGCGCTGCTGCTCGCCGCGTGCGGCAAATCGGCGCAGGTCCCGTTGCAGTCCTGGCTCGGTGACGCCATGGAAGGCCCGACACCGGTGTCGGCGCTCATCCACGCCGCGACCATGGTCACGGCGGGTGTGTATCTGATCGTCCGGTCCAACGCGATCTTCGACCTGGCCCCGAACGCCCAGCTCGCCGTCGTGATCGTCGGCGCGGTGACCCTGCTGTTCGGCGCGATCATCGGCTGCGCGAAGGACGACATCAAGAAGGCGCTGGCGGCATCCACGATGAGCCAGATCGGGTACATGGTGCTGGCCGCCGGTCTGGGACCGGCCGGGTACGCGTTCGCCATCATGCTGCTGCTCACCCACGGCTTCTTCAAGGCCGGCCTGTTCCTCGGCGCAGGCTCGGTGATGCACGGCATGAACGACGAGGTGAACATGCGCCGCTACGGCGGTCTGCGCACCGTCATGCCGATCACGTTCGTCACGTTCGGGCTGGGATACCTGGCCATCATCGGGATTCCGCCGTTCTCCGGCTTCTTCTCCAAGGACAAGATCATCGAAGCGGCGTTCGCCGCCGAGGGCGTCCAGGGCGTCGTCCTCGGTACGGTCACGCTGCTCGGTGCGGGACTCACTGCCTTCTACATGACCAGGGTGATGCTGATGACCTTCTTCGGACAACCGCGGTGGGCTTCCGGGGCGAGCGACGCGAGGGGGGATGTTCCCGTCGCCGACCCACACGAATCGCCAGGGGTGATGACGGTGCCGATGATTCTGCTCGCGGTCGGTTCGGTCGCTGCCGGCGCCCTACTCGCGGTCGGCTCCTCCCTGCAGCACTGGCTGGAACCGGTCGTCGGCGCCCACCACGGCGAGCCCGCCCTGCCCGTGTGGGCGATCACCGCACTCACACTGGTGGTGGTGCTCGCAGGAGTCGCGGTGGCCTACCGGCAGTACGCCCGGCAGCCGATCCCCGAGGTCGCGCCGGCGAAGGTCACCGCATTCACCGCCGCGGCCAGGAAGGACCTGTACGGCGACGCGTTCAACGAGGCGGCACTGATGCGTCCCGGGCAGGAACTGACGCGAACACTCGTGACCGTCGACGGCAGGGGAGTCGACGGTGCCGTCAACGGGTTCGCCGCGCTCGTCGGCGGAACGTCGATGCGGGTGCGGCGTCTGCAGACGGGGTTCGTCCGGTCGTACGCGCTGTTCATGTTCGCCGGTGCGGCACTTCTGGTCGCCACGATGCTGGTGAGGCTGTGGTGAGCGGCTTCCCGTGGCTGACGGCCCTCTGGGTGCTGCCACTCGTCGGTGCCGGGGTGGTCCTGGCTCTGCCCGTCCACAAGCGCGCGCTCGCGAAATCCGTTGCCGTGGGCGTGTCCGTGGTGGTGCTGTGCCTGGCGGTCGTGCTGGCGATCCGCTTCGATCCGACCGGCGAGCAGTACCAGTTCGTGGAATCGCACGCCTGGATCCCGGCGTTCGGCACCCGGTACATCGTCGGCCTCGACGGCATCGCGCTCGTCCTGGTGCTCCTCACCGCCGTTCTGGTGCCGCTGCTGTTGCTGGCGGGGTGGAACGACGGTGACACCGCGCCCGACTACGGGCACCGGCGAATGGCCCACACGTACGTGGCGCTGACGTTGATGGTCGAGGCGATGGTGATCGTGTCGTTCACCGCCCTCGACGTCCTGCTCTTCTACATCTTCTTCGAGGCCATGCTCATCCCGATGTACTTCCTGATCGGAGGATTCGGCGGGGTGGGGAGAACGTACGCCGCGGTGAAGTTCCTGCTCTACAACCTGTTCGGCGGCCTGATCATGCTGGCCGCGGTCATCGGGGTGTACGTGGTGACGGCGCGTCAGGACGTCTTCGGCGGCGGCACCTTCGACTTCCGGGTGATCGTCGCCGAAGGGCTGGACGCCGACCCCGGCGTGCTGAAGGCGCTGTTCCTCGGTTTCATGTTCGCGTTCGCGGTCAAGGCGCCGTTGTGGCCGTTCCACACGTGGCTGCCGGGCGCCGCGGTGGAAGCCACCCCGGCCAGCGCGGTGCTCATGATGGCCGTCGTCGACAAAGTCGGGACGTTCGGCATGCTGCGCTACTGCCTGCAGATGTTCCCCGAGGCGTCCGCGTACTTCGCACCGTTCGTCACGGTGCTGGCGGTGATCGGCATCATCTACGGCGCGGTGCTGGCCATCGGCCAGACCGACGTGATGCGCTTGATCGCCTACACGTCGATCTCGCACTTCGGGTTCATCATTCTCGGCATCTTCGCTATGACGAGCCAGGGACAGGCCGGATCGACGCTGTACATGGTCAACCACGGCATCTCGACCGCGGCGCTGTTCCTGATCGCGGGGTTCCTGGTGTCCCGGCGCGGCACCCGCCTCATCGCCGACTACGGCGGCGTGCAGAAGGTCGCGCCGGTGATGGCAGGGACGTTCCTCGTGGCAGGGCTGGCCACGCTGTCGCTGCCCGGCCTGGCGCCGTTCATCAGCGAGTTCCTCGTCCTGGTCGGCACGTTCTCGCGCTACCAGATCGCAGCCGTGGTGGCGACTTTCGCGCTCGTCCTCGCCGCGATCTACGTGCTGTGGCTCTACCAGCGGATGATGACCGGGCCGCTGAAGGAGGGCAACGAGACCGTCCGCGATCTCGTGCGCCGTGAGATCGCGGTCGTGGCGCCGCTGATCGCCCTGCTGCTCGTCCTCGGCGTCTACCCCAAGCCCGTGCTGGACGTCATCACCCCCGCGGTGAGCCACGTCCTCGTCACCGTCGGTCAGCACGATCCAGCACCCACCGTCGCCGGACAGGACCCAGAGGGAGGCACACACCGATGAGTACCTCCGAACTCGTACTCGCCCAGTCCTCGACGTTGCGCGCGCCGGACATCGAATACGGTCAGCTGGCACCCATGTTGATCGTGTTCGGTGTGGCTGTCGCCGGTGTGCTCGTTGAGGCGTTCCTGCCCCGGCGCGGCCGCTACTCGAGCCATCTCGTCCTCGCGCTCGGCGGACTCACCGCCGCGTTCGTGGCCGTCGTCATGCTCGCCGGAACCCGTGACTCCGCCGTCGGGGGCGCGGTCGCCGTCGACGGTCCGACGCTGTTCCTCCAGGGAACGATCCTGCTGATCTCGATCCCCGCGATCCTGCTCATCGCCGAGCGGAGCGTCGACAGCGGCGTCGCCGCCGCGACCGCGGAGGTCACGGCCGCGAGTGCAGCCGAGCCGGAAGGCGGAACGGACGCCTTCACCCCGCAGGCATTCGCCGTCCCCGGCAGCGTCGCCGAACGGGAGGCCACCAAGAACGCCCCGGGGCACACCGAGGTCTTTCCCCTCACCCTGTTCGCGGTCGGCGGGATGCTCCTGTTCCCGGCGTCCAACGACCTCCTCACCATGTTCGTGGCGCTCGAGGTTCTCTCGCTGCCCCTGTACCTGCTGTGCGGGCTGGCGCGCCGTCGCCGTCTCCTGTCGCAGGAGGCGGCCCTCAAATACTTTCTGCTCGGGGCGTTCTCGTCGGCGTTCTTCCTGTTCGGGGTGGCCTTGCTGTACGGCTACGCCGGCACCGTCGAGTTGCCGAGGATCGCCGACGCGCTCGCCCGGGGCACCGACGACAAGACGCTGGCGCTGATCGGTACCGCGCTGCTGTCGGTGGGCCTGTTGTTCAAGATCGGTGCCGTCCCGTTCCACTCCTGGATCCCCGACGTCTATCAGGGTGCACCGACCCCGATCACCGCCTTCATGGCGGCGGCCACCAAGGTCGCGGCCGTCGGCGCGATGCTGCGCATCTTCTACGTGGCACTGCCCGACCTGCGGTCGGACTGGCGGCCCGTGATGTGGGGCGTCGCCATCCTCACCATGGTGGTCGGTGCGGTCATGGCGGTCACGCAGAACGACGTCAAGCGGATGCTCGCGTATTCGTCGGTCGCGCACGCCGGATTCATCCTCACCGGTCTGGTCGCGGCAAACCGGGCCGGTCTGTCGTCCACGATGTTCTACCTCCTGGCCTACGGATTCAGCACGCTCGGCGCGTTCGCGGTCGTCACCCTGGTGCGGGACAGCCGGGGCGAGGCGACGGACCTGTCCCGCTGGGCGGGGCTGGGCCGGCGCTCGCCCCTGGTCGGCGGGGTCTTCGCGCTGTTCCTGCTGGCGTTCGCCGGAATCCCCTTGACGAGTGGGTTCGTCAGCAAGTTCGCGGTCTTCCAGGCCGCCATCGAGGGCGGCGCCGTTCCGCTCGTTCTCGTCGGTGTCGTCAGCAGCGCGATCGCGGCGTTCTTCTACGTCCGGGTCATCGTCCTGATGTTCTTCTCGGAGCCGCAGAGCGACGCCCCGACGATCGTGGTGCCCAGCATGTTCACCGCCGCGGCCATCGCGGTCGGGGTGGTGGTGACGGTGGTGCTCGGAATCCTGCCGCAGGGGGCACTCGATCTGGCCGACCAGGCTGCGGTGTTCTTCCGCTGACTCGGGGCGCTGCCGGTTCGGCGCGGGTCGCGAGTGTCCGATGTGACGGATGTAGTCCAAGTGGCTGGCGGGACCCGTGTGAGTGTGGTGGAATGCAAACCGGACAACATACCGACTGAGCGAGAGTGAATGTCGGAGACACGCCGGAGCGCGACCGATCGGATATGGGGGCCACAGTGCAGATTTCTCGGAGAGACCTGTTCCGGTACGCGGCAGCGGGATCCGCCGTGGCCGGGATCGCGGCGCTCACGTCCACCACGTCCTCGGTCGGCGTCGCGAAGGCGGACAGTCTCGGCATCCTGATCGACTACGCGGGTGGCGTGCCGTCGGCGGACGCCATCCTCGAGGCAGGCTATGCCGGCGCCATCCGCTACGTGTCCGACCGCCGTCCCGGCGCCGAATGGATGGAAGGCAAGCCGATGCTCGCCGACGAGGCGCAGGCGTTGCTCGACGCCGGACTGTCGGTCGTCTCGTGCTACCAGTTCGGCAAGGGGCCGACGGCTGATTGGCGCGGCGGTCTCGAGGCGGGCAAGCGGCACGCGGAGCGCGGACTCGAATTGCATCTCGCCGCAGGCGGTTCCGAGGACCGGCCCATCTACGCGTCCATCGACGACAATCCCACGCCCGCCGATTTCCTCACCATGATCGCCCCGTATCTCGCCGGGTGGGAGTCGGTGGTCGGCAAGGCCAACACCGGCATCTACGCCAACTCCACGACGCTGGATCTGGCGGTCCTCGCCGGGCTCGGATCGTGGTACTGGCAGCACGACTGGGGGACACCCGAGGGGTACGTCCACCCGTCGGCGCACCTGCACCAGTACGAGATCGACGCGAGCAACGTGGACGGCGTCGGCATCGACCTCAATGACATTCTCAAGCCCGACTACGGGCAGTGGTGACCGGGCTAGGCCGCCGGTTGCCCGCCCATCCGGGCAAGCCACTCCCGGGCGTCGTCGGGTAGCTTGCCTGCGGCTTCCGCTGCGCGGCACCACTTCTTGGCCGCGGCGAGAAAATTCATCGGGTTGTACGCGTCTTCCTCGCGTGACCACAGGTTGTCGCCGGCGTAGTGCAGGATCGTGATGTTCGCGGCGGCGTGCTCCGAGCCGTCGCCGGGATCCTCCATCGGGTTGTCGATCTCGCAGATGACCCATCCGCGGTCTTCGTCGATCACGTACCAGTTCGCCGGGAACGCGGTCATCCGGCTTCCGGGGAAGGCCGACATGGTGCGCGTGACCCATTGCCGAATGGCCTCGCGTCCATCGAAGTGTCCGAAGGCGTGCTCGACGTACGTGGCGTCCTCCGTGAAGAGGTCGGCGAAGCCGTTCCAGTCTCCGAGTTCGACGCAGCGGCTGACGGTTCGCTGGTAGTGCGCGAAGGCCTCTTCCAGCTCGGCACGGCTCCACGGCATGTGTACATCCCCTTCTCTCGTCCGGCACCCGAATGTGAGCGCCCCGGAAAATGAGAACACGTTTCAGTTCTCGTGCGGGGTGTTTTCCGGTGGATGGGACGGCGTGAAACGCTCCTCGGGGGAACTCCGATTACCTGGTGTCACTCTTTTCACTCTGGAACCCGGAGGTTCTCCATGGAACTGCTTCTCAATTTCGTGTACACCGTCGCCTCGGTCCTCTATACCGCGCTGTTCGTCAACGGATCCTGATGAAGATGTGCACACTACACACAGTGTGTAGGGTGCACAGTAATGCCTCGGGCAGAATGACGGTAACTACTGGAGGTGTCGGTGTCCGATCGTGACGAGGTGGCGGCAGATGTCGAGAACGAATTGACATTGCTGTCGCGCTATCACGCGCATGCACAACGGGCGGGATTCCAACTCGACCGCTCCGCCTACCTCCTCCTCGGACGCCTGGAACTGGAACATCCGCTCAGCCTGAAACAGCTCGCCGAGGCATTCCGGCTCGATATCTCGACGATCAACCGGCAGATCGGCGCGTTGCTGAGGCGCGGCCTCGTCGAACGCGTTCCCGACCCGGACGGCGGAATGGCCCGCAAGGTCGAGGCCACCGCGCTGGGGCTCGAACAACTTCACGCCGACCGCGCGCTGGGCCGAAATGGTGTCGACCGCATCATCGCCGAGTGGAGCGACCACGACCGGGGCGAGCTGCGCCGGCTGCTGACGAAGTTCAACGGCGAGATCGAGAAGTACGACGGCAACTCCTGGCCGCGCGCCGGACGGACGCCCTGACCGGACCGCGTCAGGACTGGACGTGCGCGGTCGCGTCCCGGGCGAGGTCCGGTTCCTCCGCGATGACCGTGAGGTGGGGGTGTTCCGGCGGGGAGGCGTGCCACCCCTTCCATGACATCAGAGACCACCGCGAGAGCCCCGACAGCGCAGACCCGAGGCTGGCGAACGAGGCGGTGCTCAGTGCCGAGCCGGCCGACCCGACCGACCCGATGGAGAGCACCGAGCCGACACTCCCGATGGACAGGATGGAGTAGGCGGAACCGATCGAGAGGATCGACCCCTCCGAACGGATCGACAGTATGGACCGCCGGGCGTGTCGCGATCGCAGTGAGTGGTGTGGGGTGTGATGCGTCGAGGGCATTCCTCGGTCTACCACGGTGGTGACGTCGGCAACAGTGAAGCGGTGCAGACATGAGCGAAGGGCCCTCCGGAAGATCCGGAGGGCCCTTCGCTCGTCAGCTGTGAAGAGTTACGCGACCTGGAACATGCCGACAGTCGGGAGGAAGCTGCACGTGATCGGCGCGGCGCCCTCTTTCTGCGTGGTCAGTCCGCCCGACACGACCGCGAGGACGCGGCCCGGGCCGGTGTCCGCGATCGCCGACAGGGTTGCCGGTCCATCGGGGTTGATCCTGGCCTCGTCGGTGAGGTTCTGGGTGGCACGCCGCTGGTTGTCCAGGTTGATCCACGTCACGGTCAGCGGATTGGGCTGTTCGGCGGCAACGGAACTGGTTCCGAGGGCGGTGAACACGAAACCGGCCTGACCTGCCTTGGGTCCGGGCGGGGGCAGCTGGGCCGGACCGGGAACCGCGAGTGCGGTGCCCACCGAGTCGGCGCCCTCTCCGATGCAGCCCTTGCCGATGGTCGGGTAGAGGAACTGCGCGATGACCGGTGCGTTCTCCTGCGGGATCTCGGGACCGCCACCGCCGCTGCCGTCGAGGAACGTGATGACGCGCTCGAGAGTGGACTTGAGTTCCGGCGGGATGCCGGGGGACTCGAGAAGGATGCGGGCCTGGTCCAGGATCGCGTCCTGAGGTCCTGCGGCGACGTCTTCGGTACCAGCTGCTGCGCCGATGATCGCGGGTGCGAAAGAGGCGAGCATCTCCACGGGGATGCCTTCGGGCACGGGCGGCGGCGTCGGCTGCGCATTCGCCTGGGCCGGCACTGCCATAGCGGCTGCTGCGGCAACAGCGAGAGCAGTCACTGCTCTGCGCATACCTCGGGTTCGAAGCACAGTCTCCCCATCCTTAGTCATAACAGCGTGGACGACAACTCAATCCACGTCTGACGGCTCGGGGGGTCACTCTATGTACAGCGCCCCCGGGTTGTACAGCTCACGAGTTCGTTCACCGATAGCTGTGGCATCCCGGTGGGAGTGTATGGCATACAGACCCCGACGGTGATCTTCCGGTGACCATAGCTTGTGGCACGTGTGGTTCGTGTGATTGGTGATGCAACTGTTACGCGCGGCTACGGACAGCTCGGGGCCCGCGGAGGCCGCCGTCTACGCTGTGCGGGACCGTTTCGGGATCGGCTGAGACATCTACACACCTCACGGGGAGAGCACCACACTGTGTCCGACCATGCAGCGTCCGACGACGGAGCAGCCTCCGACGACCCGACATCCGAGCGTTCTCCCACGTCGTCCCCGGGAGCGTCCGCCCTGCACGGCCTGTTGCGGTGCGCGCCCGTGCTTCTCGTGCTGTCGGTGCTCGGGCGCCTGGCGTGGACGCTGTTGAGTCCCAACGGGATGAACCTCGTCGACCTGCACGTTTACGTCGACGGTTCCGAGGCCCTCCGCGGTGGCAGTCTCTACGACTTCACCTACTCGGAAGTGACGCCGGACTTTCCGCTGCCGTTCACCTACCCGCCGTTCGCCGCGCTGGTCTTCTTTCCCCTGCATTTCCTGCCGTTCCCCCTGGTCGGGGTCGGCTGGCAACTGCTCACCATCCTCGCCCTGTACGCGCTGGCGCGAATGAGCCTCGGGCTCGTGCTCGGTGACGTCGCGCGCAGCCCGCACTGGCGGGCGGTCGCGGTGCTCTGGACCACCGTGGGGGTGTGGGTGGAACCGGTGCGCACCACACTGGACTACGGCCAGATCAACGTCTTCCTCGCGCTGCTCGTGATGACCGCGGTCCGCAGCTCCCGGTGGTGGCTGTCCGGCGCGCTCGTCGGTTTCGCCGCCGGAATCAAACTGACCCCGGCGATCACCGGCCTCTACTTCCTGATGCAGCGCCGGTGGAAGGCCGCGGTCTTCTCGGGCGTCGCATTCGCCGCGACCGTCGGAGTCAGCTATCTCCTGATCGGCTCGGAGGCTCGGGAGTACTTCACCCACCTGCTCGGTGACGCCGATCGCATCGGCCCGGTCGGCTCGGTGTGGAATCAGTCCCTGCGCGGCGCGTTGTCGCGGCTGCTCGGGTACGACGTCGAGACGGGCGCCCTCTGGTTGCTGGCCGTGGCGGTCACGGCGGTCCTCGCCGTCCTGGCCTGGCGGGCGATCGCCCGGGACGATCGGCTCGGAACCCTCGTCATCGTCGAGTTGCTGGGGCTGCTCGTCTCACCGATCTCGTGGTCACACCACTGGGTGTGGGTCATCCCGATGCTGATCTGGCTGCTGCACGGCCCCTACGGATCGATGCTGGGCACCCGGATCCTCGCCGGATATTGGCTCGTCACCACCCTCATCGGCGTGCCGTGGGTGCTCAGCTTCTTCCAGGACTCGATCTGGCTGATCTCCCGGCCCGCGGTGCTCGCGTGGCTGGGCACGGTCGACGTCGTCGGCGCATTCGGTGTCTACGCCTGGGTCGCCTACGCCGGGCGCCGCACGAAGCGTGCTGCGGACGCCGCCACGGTCAGCCCGCCAGTGAGTCGATCTGCGCAGCAAGATCCAGATCCAGCTGCGTGAGCCCGCCGGCGGAATGCGTCGACAGTGTGTAGGTGACCTTGCGCCACCTGATGTCGATGTCCGGATGGTGGTTCGCCGCCTCCGCCGCCTCCGCGACCTTCCGGACCAGCTCCACGGCTTCGGGGAAACTCGGCGACTCGACGGTGCGGACGAGGGAATCACCGGCCCGCCGCCACCCGGGCAGTTCTGCGAGCGCGGTGTCGATCTCTCCGTCTGACAGCAACTCGGCCATACCCCATGATGGTGCGGTGCCAGTGGAACGTGCAAGGCCTGTCGACCACGCCGGAGAGGTGGTGGCGGCCGCGATCATCGTCGACGGCCGGCTGTTGCTCGCCCAGCGGACCCGGCCTCCGGAACTCGCAGGACTGTGGGAGCTGCCCGGCGGCAAGGCGGAGGCCGGGGAGACCGCCGAGGACGCGCTGCGCCGCGAACTGCGGGAAGAACTCGGGGTCGAGGTGTCGGGCGGCGACCGGATCGGTGACGACGTGCCGCTGCCCGACGGCCGGGTGCTCCGCGCGTACCGGGTCGAACTGGTGTCGGGAACACCCGTCGCGCTCGACCACGCGGAACTGAGGTGGGTGGACGGACGGGAACTGGGGGACATCGACCTCGTCGGCAACGACCGCGGGTGGGTGCCGGACCTGCGAGTGCATCTGAACGGGTGGGGCTGACCTCAGGCCGCGCGGGCCTTCTTGAGCCCCTTCTTCAGTTCCTTCTTGGAAGCGCCCTCGTTCTCGAGCTTCTTCATGCGCATGATGACCACCGGGCACTTGATGCAGCGCGTCTTGCTGCGGCAGCACTTCTTCTTCGGTTTGAGACCCGAGACCTTGCTGGCCTTCACCTTGCCCATACTCGGCTCGGCCTTCCTACTTCGGTGAACACCGGCATCCGCCGGCTACACCCAGGTTAGCGTCCCCTCAGCTTTCGGCCCCGATCCACACCCGAGACAGGCCGAATTCGACGTGGCGCAGATCACTTTACGCTGGTCGGGCAGGCCCCGGGCAGTCGGCGATGCGCGAAGTAGCCGCTCGGGCGGGTAGTATTCACGTGGCCGCGATGCCTGCACTGGGCGATTTACCATCGCCTCGACGAGGATTCTGAATCGAGATGACAAGGCGGCCGCCAGAAAGCCGTGCGAGGGAACTTTCGCGTGGCCGAATCAACTCAGCCAGGAGAGCCACCGCGTGACCATCACCAGCTTCCGTAACGTTGCCATCGTCGCACACGTCGACCACGGCAAGACCACTCTCGTCGACGCCATGTTGCGCCAGTCGGGGGCATTCGAGGAGCGCGCCGAACTGGTCGATCGCGTCATGGACTCCGGCGACCTCGAACGCGAGAAGGGCATCACCATCCTCGCGAAGAACACCGCCGTCCACAAGCATCACGGCGACGGCAGTGTCACGGTCATCAACGTCATCGACACCCCCGGTCACGCCGACTTCGGTGGCGAGGTCGAGCGCGGCCTGTCCATGGTCGACGGTGTCGTCCTGCTCGTCGACGCGTCCGAGGGCCCGCTGCCGCAGACCCGCTTCGTGCTGCGCAAGGCGCTCGCCGCATCGCTGCCCGTCATCCTCGTGGTCAACAAGACCGACCGTCCCGACGCCCGCATCGAAGAGGTCGTCTCCGAGAGCCACGACCTGCTGCTCGACCTGGCCTCCGACCTCGACGACGAGGCCGCCGAAGCCGCCGAGCTCGCCCTCGACCTCCCCGTTCTGTACGCCTCCGGCCGCGAGGGCAAGGCGTCCAAGGTTCAGCCCGAGAACGGTCACGCACCGGACGCCGAGAACCTCGACGCCCTGTTCGAGGTGCTCCTCAACTACGTGCCCGCGCCCAAGGGCAACGTCGACGCACCGCTGCAGGCTCACGTCACCAACCTCGACGCGTCCGCGTTCCTCGGCCGCCTCGCGCTGGTCCGTATCCACAACGGCGAGCTGACCAAGGGGCAGACCGTCTCCTGGTGCCGCGAGGTGGACGGCGAGCCCGTCGTCACCAAGGCCAAGATCACCGAACTGCTCGCCACCAAGGGTGTCGAGCGTCAGCCCGCCGAGAAGGCCGTCGCCGGTGACATCGTCGCCGTCGCCGGTTTCCCCGACATCATGATCGGCGACACCCTCGCCGACCTGGAGAACCCGGTCCCGCTGCCGCGGATCACCGTCGACCAGCCCGCCATCTCGGTGACCATCGGCACCAACACCTCGCCGCTCGTCGGCCGGGTCAGCGGACACAAGCTGACCGCCCGCATGGTGAAGTCGCGCCTCGACCAGGAACTCGTCGGCAACGTCTCGCTCAAGGTCCTCGACATCGGTCGCCCCGACGCCTGGGAGGTCCAGGGCCGTGGTGAGCTCGCGCTCGCCATCCTGGTCGAGCAGATGCGCCGCGAGGGCTTCGAGCTGACCGTCGGCAAGCCGCAGGTGGTCACCCGTCAGGTCGACGGCAAGGTGCACGAGCCGTTCGAGGAGCTCACCATCGACAGCCCCGAGGAGTACCTCGGCGCCATCACCCAGCTCCTCGCCAACCGCAAGGGCAAGATGGTGCAGATGGCCAACCACGGCGCGGGCTGGGTCCGGATGGAGTTCATCGTTCCCTCGCGCGGCCTGATCGGCTTCCGCACCGACTTCCTCACCGAGACCCGCGGCACCGGCATCGCGAACGCCGTGTTCCACGGCTACGCGCCGTGGGCCGGCGAGATCCGCGCCCGCCACACCGGCTCGCTCGTCTCGGACCGCACCGGTTCGGTCACCCCGTTCGCGATGATCCAGCTCGCCGATCGCGGAACGTTCTTCGTCGAGCCCGGCGCCGACACCTACGAGGGCATGGTCGTGGGCATCAACCCGCGCCAGGAGGACCTCGACATCAACGTCACCCGCGAGAAGAAGCTGACCAACATGCGTCAGTCCTCCGCCGACGTGATGGAGACCCTCGCCAAGCCCATCAAGCTCGAGCTCGAAGGCGCGATGGAGTTCTGCGCCGGCGACGAGTGCGTCGAGGTCACCCCGGAGGTCGTGCGCGTGCGCAAGGTGCACCTGTCGGCCACCGACCGTGCCCGTGAGCGTTCGCGTTCCAAGGCCCGCGACAAGGCGGCCCTGTAGTCGGCACGTCCGACCACATCAGACACAACCGGGCGGATGTACCTTCGGTCGATCGGCGACCGAAGGTACATTCGCTCGAGGGTTTCCGGAGCCTTCCGGTATCTCTGAGGAAAGGCGGCGCGGTGGTTGCTGGGGGTCGACTCGAAAGAGTTCGAGGAGTGCGGGGCCGAAGGCGTGGGAACGGTGTGGCAGTGACCGCGCTCCTGCTGGCAGTGTCGACGGCGATACTCACGTCGTGCACCGCCGATCCGCCCCCGCCGGTCGAGAGCACCGACAGCCCCAAGCCGACGGCGTCGCCGACCGAGAAGCAGCCCGTCGTCGTGGCCATCGACGACGTGGGCAGCGGGTTCAACCCGCACCTCCTGTCGGACCAGTCGCCGGCGAATTCCGCGGTCAGCGCCCTCGTGCTGCCGAGCCCGTTCCGGCCGGTGCCCGATCCCGCCCACCCGGGCGGCAGCAACTGGATTCCCGACTCCTCGCTCGTGATCTCCGCGGACGTCACGTCGCAGGAACCGTTCACCGTCACCTACCAGCTGCGGAACGAGGCGCAGTGGTCCGACGGCGCGCCCATCGCCGCCGAGGACTTCCGCTACCTGTGGCAGCAGATGATCAGTGCCCCCGGCGTGGTCGACCCCGCCGGCTACGAGTTGATCGAGGACGTCAGGTCGTCCGGTGGCGGCAAGACGGTCAGCGTCGTCATGAAGGCCGCCTACCCGGCGTGGCGTGAACTCTTCACCGACCTGCTGCCGTCGCATCTCATCAAGGATTCCCCCGGTGGCTTCGCGACCGGACTGTCCGAGAACATCCCGGTGTCGGGCGGGCACTTCCACATCAAGTCGATCGACCGCGGACGTGACGAGATCCTGCTCGAACGCAACGACCGGTTCTGGGACAAGCCGGCGACGCCCGACCAGATCCTGATGCGCCGCGACGGCACCCCGTCACAGCTCGCCGACTCGATGCGCAACAACGACACGCAGGTCGTCCAGATTCACGGGGGCACAGCCACTTCCGCCCAGCTCGCGGCGATCCCCACGGTGCGGACGGGTTCGTCGTTCCAGCCGCGCGGACTCGACCTCACGCTGAACGGCCGGGTTCCCGAACTCGCGGACGTCCGGGTGCGGAAGAGCCTTCTGGAGTTGCTGGACACCGAACTGCTCGCCGTCGTCGGCGCCGGCAGCGAGGCGTCGGCGGTCCCGGCACGCTCGCAGGTCTACGCCCCCTCCGATCCCGGTTACACCGCGACCGCACCCGCGCGGCCGAGCCGCGAACAGGTGCTGGCGAAGCTGGCGGAGTACGGGTATGTCGCCGAAACACCGACGGACAGCGTCGTTCCCGCAGGGGCGGCGCCGTCGACCCAGCTCGTCCGCGACGGCGTCCCGCTGACGCTCGTCATCGGGACACCCGAGGGTGACGACACCGCGAGCGCGGTCGCTAACACGGCCGCCGACCAGTTGCGCGGCGCCGGCGTCGACGCCACCGTGACGTCCCTGCCCGCCGAGGAGTTGTATGGGGAGTCGCTCGGCAAGGGCGACATCGGAGCGGTCGTCGGATGGTCGCGCGCCGGGTCCGACCCGGCGACGGCACTGGCCTCCCGTCACAGCTGCCCGCCCACGGTGGTCGCGGCAACCCAACCGAACACCGAAACCACCGGCCCCGAACGTGATTCGGTCGCGGAGGCCGAGGCCCCGTCGAACCTGTCGGGAGTCTGCGACCCCACCCTGCAGCCGTCCATCGACGCCGCGCTGCGGGGGGTCGGTGATGTGCCGCAGGCTCTCGCCGACGCCGACCGCGCACTCTGGGATCTGGCTGCGGTGCTGCCGATCATGCAGGACCGCACACTGGTCGCGGCGGGCCCCGGCGTCGACGGGGTGTCGCTGTCGGGCGCCGTGCCGGTCGGAATATTCAGTGACGCAGCGGACTGGAGCAGGATCAAGGAATGAGTGAGCGGCGGCTTCTACTGGTCCATGCCCATCCCGACGACGAGACCCTCACCACCGGCGGCACCATCGCGCGCTACGCCGCCGAGGGTGCCGACGTTCACGTCCTGACGTGCACGCTCGGCGAGGAAGGCGAGGTCATCGGCGAGGAGTGGGCGCAGCTGATCGCCGACGCCGCCGATCAGCTCGGTGGGTTCCGGATCGGCGAACTGACGTCCGCGCTGTCGTGTCTCGGTGCGGGGAGGCCGCGGTTCCTCCTGGGGGCGGGGCATTTCCGTGATTCCGGCATGGCGGGCACGGCGTCGGCGGCCGATCCGCGCGCCTTCGTCAACGCCGACCGCGACTCCGTGACCGCCGCGATGGTGGCGGTCATCCGGGAGCTGCGGCCGCACGTCGTGGTCACCTACGACCCGGACGGCGGGTACGGGCACCCCGACCACATCCAGGTGCACACGATCACCACCGCGGCCGTCGAGGCGGCGGGTTCGGCGAAGTACCCGGACTGCGGCGAACCGTGGGAGGTCGCGAAGCTGTACTGGACGGTGACCGAGGCGAGTGCGCTCGAGTCGGGAATCTGCCGCATCGGCGACATCCCCGACGGCTGGCGACTGCCGGAGCCCGGCGAATTGCCGAGTGTCCCGGACGCCGACGTGACGACGGTGATCGACGTGCGGAGCGTGCTCGCCGCGAAGAGGGAAGCGTTGTCGGCGCACGCCACCCAGGTGACGGTTGCGCCGAGCGGAACCGAGTACGCGCTCTCCAACGACATCGCGCAGCCGATTCTGGCGGAGGAACATTTCGTGCTGGTCCGCGGCGCCGTCGGGGATCGGGACGCCGACGGCAGGGAACGGGACCTCTTCGGTGGCGTCGGTCACTGACCGTCGGTATCTGTGACGAGGGTTACGTATTACACTGTGGCCCAGGTCACGCAGCGGCCTAGGTCGAGTCCGCGTGACCCCCGTCAGGAGAGGCGATAGATGTACAACTGGGATGTTCAGAACGCCATCGTCGCGTTCGTCGAGACACTTCGGCCTTCGTGGCCGGCCCAGCACGACCTGTACTACAGCGTGCTGTACGGATTCGCCGACATGCAGAGTCATTTGCTGACCCTGCTGGGCTACCCGCCCGTCGCCTGATCCACTATTGACACATGACCGTCGGCACCGCAGCGAAACCCAGACACCTCGATGTTCTGGGGAGGGTCACCCTCGCGCTGCTGGTGTTCGACGGTTTTCTGTGCGCCGTCCTCTCGGTGCTCTTCCTGCCCACCTACCTCGGGGCCACCCCGTTCCCGATCAGCATCCTCGCCGCCGCGGTCGCCAACCTGGCGCTGGTGATCGCAGCGCGGTCCACGACCGGCCGGGTGGGGACGGGAATGCTGCCGCTCGCGGGATGGGGATTCGGATTCCTGCTCTGCATGTTCGGCGGTCCGGGCGGCGACGTGCTCATGCTCGCCTCCGTCTGGACGCTCCTGCTCCTGATCGGTTCACTGGTTCCCGCGGCGGTCTACCTGTGGAAAGTCAGCGCGAAGGCGGCGTTCGGATCTGTTTCATCGACGGTGGGCGAGGGTACGCGGTAGCGACCAGCAGTCTGCTGAAGGAGCACCGCAATGACAGATCAGAACTTCACGACCGACGACGCCGGCATCCCGGTGTCGAGCGACGAGCACTCGCTCACGATCGGGACGGACGGGCCGATCCTGCTCCAGGATCACTATCTGATCGAGAAGATGGCCCAGTTCAACCGAGAACGCGTTGCGGAGCGCCAACCGCACGCCAAGGGGGGCGGGGCGTTCGGACGGTTCGAAGTTACCGAAGATGTCTCCGCCTACACGAAAGCCGATCTATTCCAACCCGGCAAGAAGACGGACCTGCTGATCAGGTTCTCGTCCGTGGCCGGCGAGCGCGGCAGCCCGGACACGTGGCGCGACCCACGCGGATTCGCCGTCAAGTTCTACACCGACCAGGGCAACTACGACATGGTCGGGAACAACACACCCGTCTTCTTCATGCGCGACCCGATGAAGTTCCAGGACTTCATCCGCTCGCAGAAACGACGTGCCGACAACAACCTCCGCGACCACGACATGCAGTGGGACTTCTGGACGTTGTCCCCGGAGTCGGCGCACCAGGTCACGTGGCTCATGGGCGACCGCGGCATCCCGCGCACCTGGCGGCACATGAACGGGTACTCCAGCCACACGTACATGTGGGTGAACGCCGCCGGCGACAAGTTCTGGGTGAAGTACCACTTCAAGACCGACCAGGGCATCGAGTTCTTCACACAGCACGAGGGCGACCAGATGGCGTCCATGGACACCGATTACCACACGCGAGACCTGTGGGAGCACATCGAAGGCGGCGAGTACCCGAGCTGGACCTTGAACATGCAGATCATGCCGTTCGAGGATGCCGACGACTACCGGTTCAACCCGTTCGACCTCACCAAGGTGTGGCCGCACAGCGACTACCCGCTGATCCCCGTCGGCAGGATGACGCTCGACCGCAACCCCACGGACTACCACTGCGAGATCGAACAGGCCGCGTTCGAGCCCAGCAACCTGGTCCCCGGCATCGGCCCGAGCCCGGACAAGATGCTGATCGGCCGGCTCTTCTCCTACCCGGACGCCCACCGCTACCGGATCGGCGCCAACTACAAGGAGCTGCCCGTCAACAGGCCGCACGTGCCCGTCCGCTCGTACTCGAAGGACGGCAACATGCGCCACCACAACCCCGGGGATCCGGTCTACGTGCCGAATTCCAAGGGCGGCCCGCACGCCGACCCGTCGCAGGTGGGGGCGACCGCCACCTGGTACAGCGCCGGCGACATGGTCCGCTCGCCGTACGCGCTGCACAGGGACGACGACGACTGGGGTCAGGCCGGGACGATGGTCCGTGAAGTGCTCGACGACGCCGCCCGGGACCGCCTGGTGGACAACATCGTCGGCCATTTGCTGAACGGTGTCAGCGAACCGGTTCTGGCGAAGGCGTTCGAGTACTGGCGCAACGTCGACAAGACCCTCGGCGATCGGATCGCCGACGGTGTCGGGAAGAAACAGTCGGAGACCGACCCGAAGGCGGGCGAACAGGCCAATGCGGCGCGGAGCAGCGCGCAGGCGAAGGCCTAACGCTCGAACGCCACCGGGTGCCGAGGCTGGTACAGCATCATCTCGCCCGCACCGGGAATCTTCAGGGACGTGGTGAGGCCGTACCCGTCGTCGCGGATTCCGCGGGTGAACTCGGCGCCCTTGGCCTCGAGTTCCGCGACGGTCGACTCGATGTCGTCGCACATCAGGGAGATCTCGTGGTGCGGCCGAGTCGACCACGGCTCACCGCCCCGATCGTCCGAGGTGGGGTGCACACCCATCTCGGACGGTCCGGTGCGGAAAATCAGCCACCCGCCGCCGGCGTCGACGTGTGACCAGCCGAGCACGTCCCGGAAGAAGTCGCGGGCCGCCTCGGCGTCGTCGGCGTAGACCAGTGTGTGCACGGCAGTGATCATGTGGGCAGCTTAGTGCGATTCGTCCGTCACACTGGGAGAATGTCGAACGACGAACTTTCCGGACTGACCATCGCCGTCACCGCCGAACGCCGGGCCGCCGAGTTCATCACGCTCCTCGAACGGCACGGGGCTGCCATCGTGCACACGCCGGCCATTCACGTGCTGCCGCTCGTCGACGACTCCGATCTGCGGTCTCGCACGGCCGACATCATCGCGTCGCCGCCGGACCTCCTCGTCGTCAGCACCGCCGTCGGCTTCCGGGGATGGCTGGATGCGGCCCGGGCCTGGGACGAGGAAGACGCACTGCTCGCCGCCCTGCAATCGGCGCGGATCATCACCCGCGGTCCCAAGGCGAAGGGCGCCGTCCGCGGCGCCGGCCTGCGCGAGGAGTGGTCGCCGGAGACGGAATCGTCCGAAGAGGTGCACGAACACCTCGTCGCCGAGGGTGTGCGCGGTCTGCGCGTCGCGGTCCAGTTGCACGGCACCATCACCGAATGGGAGCCGATGACCGACCTGAGCGTCTCCCTCGCCGGCGCCGGGGCCGAGACGACGGCCGTGTCGGTGTACCGGTGGATCAGACCCGAGAACCAGAAGCCGCTGCTGACGCTGCTCGACCAGATCATCCGAGCCGAGGTCGACGCCGTCACCTTCACCAGCGCACCCGCCGTCTCGTCCCTCCTCAGCACCGCGAAGGACACCGACCGCGTCGAGGCCCTCCTGCACGCGTTCCACGGTCCGGTCGCACCCGTCTGCGTGGGCTCGGTGACGGCCTCACCCCTCACCGCCCTCGGCGTCGACACCATGCAACCGGCCCGTCCCCGGCTCGGCAGCATGGCCAAATACATCATCGAGGAACTCCCGAACCGGCGGTAGCCGGACGAACGGGACGATCGTTGCGTCAGATCGAACGGGCGTCCAGTTCGTTCGGGGAGGGTGGCCCGGAATCACCCGATCAGCCCGGCCGCGCGGGCGGCGTCGGACAGCACCGACTCGAGCATGGCGGGGGTGAGCCGGCCGGTGAAGGTGTTCTGCTGGCTGACGTGGTAGCAGCCGAACAGGTGCAGGGGACGTTCGGCGCCGGGGAGTTCGACGTGCGCGCCGTGCCCGAATTTGGGTCGCGGCCGGGGGACGGCCCACCCGGCGTCGTCGAGGACGGGGAGCAGCGACTGCCAGCCGAATCCGCCGAGGACGATCACCGACCGCAGGTGGGGTTGCAGGATGCGCAGTTCGGCGTCGAGCCAGTGGCGGCAGTTGTCGCGTTCGTCCGGGGTGGGCTTGTTCGCGGGCGGCGCGCAGTGCACCGGGGACGTGATGCGGACGCCGAACAGTTCGAGGCCGTCGCCGATGTGGGTGGCGGTGGGCTGGCTCGCGAGTCCCACAGCGTGGAGTGCGGCGTAGAGGAAGTCGCCGCTGCGGTCGCCGGTGAACATGCGCCCGGTCCGGTTCGCGCCGTGGGCGGCGGGGGCGAGACCGACGATCAGCAGGGACGCATCGGGTGGACCGAATCCGGGGACCGGGCGACCCCAATAGGTTTCGTCACGGAACGACGCGCGCTTCTCGCGTGCGACCTTCTCCCGCCACTCGACGAGGCGGGGGCAGGCTCGGCATTCGATCAGCTGGGCGTCGAGACCGGCGATGTCGGTCAGCGCCGCGCCCACACGTCACCTCCGCCGGGTGTCACCGACTCGACGAGCGACCACGCCTGATCGGCAGGCAGATCGATCACCAGGTACTTCCCGGTGCCTGCGGGTGTGGCGGCGATGACGGTCGCCACACCCGCCCGCCGTTGGAAGAACGTTTGACGGACGGTCCACCCGATGATCCCGTCGGCCTCGAGGCTGTCCCGGGCGCGGTCGAGGGAGCCGCTGCGGGTGATCAGCCACCCGGGCAGCACCGCATGGCCGAGGCCGCGGTACCGATCCCACGCCAGGACCACGCCGCCGACGGCGAGCGCGACGATCGCGGCCCACGCTGCCCAGAACACCGGCCGGTCGAGGATCACGAAGACCAGGGCGACGGCGAGCGCGATCTCGGCGGGGATCAGGGCCCGCGTGTAGCGCCGCCGCTGGGCGACCGGGCCGTGCGGGGTGAGCGGGACCGCGGCCTGACGGTGGTCGCTGATGACGGTGGCCATCACCCGCTCCGCTTCCGCACGCGGCGCCTGGGGGAGCAGGAGCGAGGACTCCCGCCTCTCGGCGCTGACGCCGGTCATGACGGCATCCAGTCGGGCACCGCCGGCGAGACGGAGGAGGAGCGGTTCCTTGAGGGTCGTCCCGCGGAGGCGGGCGCGATCCAGGGTGGTCTGGCGGGTCTTCAGCAGCCCGTGGCTGACGTGCAGGGTGCGGCCGTTGTCCGTCAGCGTCATGTTGCCGTACGTGAGGAGGTACCGGATGCAGGCCAGGGCGCTGGCGGCGATCAGGAGGACGACGATCCCGACGACGACGGCGATGGCGATCCCGACGCGCTCGGCGGATTCGATGCCCTCGGCCACCGTCGACGAGCGGGCGATCTTCGCGCCGATTCCGTACTGGAACGCGAGACCGACGATCGCCGCGATGGTCACCACGCCGGTCACCGAGAACGGGGCGTAGCGGACCCAGACCGGTGTCCAGTGGCCGATCTCGGTCACTGCGGGCTCCTGTGTGACCGCGGTCTGTTCGACGTCGGGCGAGGGCTGCCGGGCGAGCAGTGCGGCCCGCAGGCCGGGAACCTGCCCGGTGGAGAGGGCGTTGAGTTCGAACTTCGCCGCGTCGGGTTTGGAACCGACCTGCTGGCCGGTGCCGATGCGCACGATCGACAGCCCGAGCAGGCGATGCAGGACCCCCGCCTCGACGTCGACGGATCGGATGCGGTTGCGTGGTACCGACAGCAGGCGTTTGCGGAACAGGCCCTGCCGCAGTTGCACGTGGACCGGACCGATGCGGTAGCTCGTCGTGAACCAGCGCGAGACGCCGAACACCACGAACACGACGATGGCGACGAGACTCCACACGTGGTTGCCGCTCTGGGTGCCGATCACCAGCGAGATCAGCAACACGGGCAGAAGTTTGACGATCTCGTCGACCGGGTGGACGAGCAGCATCCGGCGGTCCAGGCGCAACCAGGGCTGTTCCTCCTCGGCGGCGGCCGCGGCCTCGCCGTGCGCGATGGGGGGAGCGATTCCCGGTTCCGGTGCCGCACTCATGTGGCGTCACCGACATTGGTGCCCGCGATCTCGGTGAGCCGGGCGACGGTGCGATCGGCGGTGTCCTGATCGAGGGCGGAGATCTTGACGGCACCCGCGGACGACGCCGTCGTGACGGTGACGGTCGCCAGCCCCAGCATGCGGTCGATGGGTCCGCGTTCGGTGTCGACGGTCTGGATGCGGGAGATGGGCGCGATGCGTCGTTCCTGAGTGAACCAGCCGCTGCGGGTGTAGACCGCGGTGTCGCTGATCTCCCAGCGGTGCACCCGGTACCGCCAGAGCGGTACGACGGCGACGTGGAGGATCGCGAGCACGACGGTGATCGCGAGGACCGTGACGTGCACCCACACGGGCCACCAGTGGAAGACGAGAGCGACCGCTTGCGCGACGAAGAGCGGAAGCCAGAGAAGGGCGGCGTTGATCGCCCACAGTTGCTTGGCCCTGGGGCTGGGCCGCCACAGCGGGTCCGCCATCGTGACGGTGGTGGGCACACTCATGCCCCTACTTTGGCCGTGCCCCGGCATTCTGTCGAGAACCGACCTATCGTAAGAGAACCCCCCCGAAGTGAAAGGAGCGCAGACATGACGTCATTCGATGCGGCCGATTCTCCGGAGGTTCCCGAGGCAGACCGGCTCGAGCAGGAACTCGCCGTGGACGACGACAGTTCCGACGAGGTCGAAGAAGTGTCGTCACTGGAGGTGAACGAGGCGGACGTGGCCGAGCAGAGCCGGGCGGTTCCGGTCGACGAGGACTACCCCCGCGAATAGCGATCGGCGCGTTCGCGGGAGTCTGGGTGGCAGTGGTCGTCGTCGATGGCGCATGATCGCTGGGTGACCCATTCAGGTGAAGAATCCGGCCGGCCCACGATGCTTCCCATGCCCGGTGTTCCGGCACCGGCTCCGTCCGGCGCATCCGCGCAGGAAGTAGCCCCCACCGCCTCCGCCATGCGGCGGGTGCTGCGACGTGCCCGTGACGGCGCCACTCTGAACGTGGACGAGGCGACGACCCTGCTGCAGGCCCGCGGCGACGACCTGACCGACCTGTGTTCGTCGGCGGCGAAGGTCCGGGACGCCGGGTTGCTGGCGGCGGGCAGACCCAAGGCTGTCACGTACTCGCGTAAGGTGTTCATTCCCCTGACGCGGTTGTGCCGGGACAAGTGCCACTACTGCACGTTCGTCACCGTGCCCGGCAAGCTGCGGGCCGAGGGGCGCGGCGCGTATCTGGAACCGGACGAGGTGCTGGAGATCGCCCGGCAGGGCGCCGAATTGGGCTGCAAGGAAGCCCTCTTCACCCTGGGCGACCGTCCCGAGGATCGGTGGCCGGAGGCCAAGCAGTGGCTGGACGAGCGCGGCTACGATTCGACACTCGACTACCTGCGTGCGATGTCGATCCGGGTCCTCGAGGAGACCGGGCTGCTGCCGCACCTGAACCCGGGTGTGATGAGCTGGGAGGAGATCTCCCGCCTCAAGCCGGTGGCTCCCTCGATGGGCATGATGCTCGAGACGACGTCCACCCGGTTGTTCACCGACAAGGGCGAGTGCCACTACGGCAGCCCCGACAAGGATCCGGCGGTGCGGTTGCGCACACTCACCGACGCCGGCAGGTTGAGTGTGCCGTTCACGACGGGCATTCTGGTGGGCATCGGCGAGACCGTCCGGGAACGGGCGGAATCGATCATGGCGATCCGCAAGTCGCACAAGGCGTTCGGCCACGTTCAGGAAGTGATCGTCCAGAACTTCCTCGCCAAGCCCGACACCGCGATGCGCGACACCCCGGACGCGGGCCTCGAGGAGTTCCTCGCGACCATCGCCGTGTCCCGGTTGCTGCTCGGCCCGGGGATGCGCATCCAGTCACCACCCAACCTGGTGTCGAACACCGAATGCCTGGCGCTGCTGGGTGCGGGTGTCGACGACTGGGGCGGCGTGTCGCCGCTGACCCCGGACCACGTGAACCCGGAGCGGCCGTGGCCGAACCTGGACACCCTGGCCGAGATCACCGCCGAGGCCGGGTTCGAGCTCACCGAGCGCACGGCGGCGCAGCCGCAGTTCGTGCTGGCCGGTTCGCCGTGGATCGATCCGCGGATCATCGGGCACGTGCAGGCCCTCGCCGACCCGCACACCGGGCTGGCACGGCCGGACACGATCCCGGTCGGGTTGCCGTGGCAGGAGCCGGACGAGTCGTGGGAGTCGGCGGGCCGGGTGGATCTGAATACCGAGATCGACACCGAGGGCCGCAACACCGAGACGCGCAGCGACCTCGGCAGCGCGTTCGGGGACTGGGAGACCGTCCGCGAGCAGGTGCTGGAGCTGAGCGGCCCGGTGCGGGTGGACACGGACGTCCTCGCGGCGTTGCGCAGCGCCGAGCGTGATCCGGCCGGATGCACCGACGACGAATACCTGGCGTTGGCCACGGCCGAGGGTCCGGGGCTCGAGGCGATGGTGGCGCTGGCGGATGCGCTCCGCAAGGACGCCGTCGGCGACGAGGTGACCTATGTGGTGAACCGGAACATCAACTTCACCAACATCTGCTACACCGGGTGCCGTTTCTGCGCGTTCGCGCAGCGCAAGGGTGACGCGGATGCGTTCACGCTGTCCACCGGCGAGGTCGCGGACCGGGCCTGGGAGGCCCACGTCGCGGGCGCGACCGAGGTCTGCATGCAGGGTGGCATCGACCCGGAGCTCCCGGTCACCGGGTACGCCGATCTGGTGCGTGCGGTGAAGGCGCGGGTGCCGTCGATGCACGTGCACGCGTTCAGCCCGATGGAGATCGTCAACGGCGCCTCCCGCGGCGGGCAGAGCATCCGGGACTGGTTGACGGAACTGCGCGAGGCCGGCCTCGACACCATTCCCGGCACGGCCGCGGAAATCCTCGACGACGAGGTCCGCTGGGTGCTCACCAAGGGCAAGCTGCCCACCGCCACCTGGATCGAGGTGGTGACCACCGCACACGAGCTGGGTCTGCGGTCGAGTTCGACGATGATGTACGGCCACGTCGACAACCCGAAGCACTGGGTCGGGCATCTGCGGGTGCTGCGCGGAATCCAGGACCGGACAGGCGGATTCACCGAATTCGTCCCCCTGCCCTTCGTGCATCAGAGTGCGCCGCTGTATCTGGCGGGCGCGTCCCGTCCGGGCCCGACCAACCGTGACAACCGGGCCGTCCACGCCCTGGCCCGGATCATGCTGCACGGGCGGATCCCGAACATCCAGACCAGCTGGGTCAAGCTGGGTGTCACCGGTACCCAGGTGATGTTGCAGGGCGGCGCCAACGACCTCGGCGGCACCCTGATGGAGGAGACCATCTCCCGGATGGCGGGTTCGGAGCACGGATCCGAGAAGACCGTCGCCGAACTGCGGGCCATCGCCGAGGGAATCGGCCGCCCGGCCCGCGAACGCACCACGACACACGCCCGACGCGAGGGAAGGACACCGGCCGCATGAGCGAGACGGACCGGCTGGGCGACGACCAGGTCGTCACCATCCTGGATCGTGCCGCACGGGGCATCAACCCCGTGCTCGATCTGGCTCTCACGGATCCGTTCGGCATCAAGAGCCGGACGTTCACCCCGACAGCGGAGGACCGGAGCGCCGCGGAGGCGCTGCTCGACGTCATCGCCTGGGTTCTCGACACCGTCCAGTTCCCGGGGACGGCGTCGTGGGAGAAGGCGAGCGACGACGAGCGGGCCCAGTGGTGGGTGACGCGGATCGGTGCGCTGAACACGATCGCGGTCGCGTTCCCGGGCATCTTCGGTGTGCTGCTCAATCGGCTCCCGATCCAGGACGTGCTCGGGTTCGCGAATCAGGCCGTCGTTCTCGTCGCCGTCGCCCGGGAACACGGCGTGACGAACCGGTTCGACCAGGTGGACCTGCTGGCGTCCGTACTCTGCCGGCGTGAGACGGATGCGCCGGCGGTGCTCGCCGGCACGGCGCGATCCGATTCCGCGGACGGCGAGTCGGGGTGGCTCCCGTTCGCGCTGATCGGCGCGCTGTGGCGCACCGCCCGCACCGTGCGCGCGCTCAGTGACGAACTCGACAAGCGTCCTGGGCCGGGCTCGACCTACTCGTTGCTGGGGAACATCCCGGTGGTCGGTGTGGTGGCCGGGTACCTCGGAGAACGGGGCGCGCTGGTGAGAGCTGCGAAAGCGGGCGAGCAGTGGATCGCGTCCCGGGCGCGGCTGACCGCGGCGGTGCGCCGGGTCAGGTAACCCTCACCGCAGAGAGGCCCGCCGGGCAGGCGATAATAGTTTCTTCCGCGGGGTACAAGCGGCCCGTACCTCGTGCTTACTCGTGTCAGAAAGGCAGGGAGAGCGGCAGTGCCCTACACGATTGCTGAACCGTGCGTGGATGTGTTGGACAAGGCGTGTATCGAGGAATGCCCTGTCGACTGCATCTACGAGGGCGGACGGATGCTCTACATCCATCCGGACGAATGCGTGGACTGCGGCGCCTGTGAACCCGTCTGCCCCGTCGAGGCCATCTTCTACGAAGACGACGTCCCGGACCAGTGGAACGGCTACATCGCCGCGAACGTCGACTTCTTCGACGACCTCGGTTCCCCCGGTGGCGCGGCGAAGCTGGGCAAGGTCGACTACGACCCGCCGTTCGTCAAGGCTCTGCCCCCCATGGGCGAGGACTAGATGTGCCTCGAATCCCGGTAGCAAAAGCACTTCCCGACTTTCCGTGGGACTCGCTCGAGTCGGCGAAGGCGAAAGCCTTCGCCCACCCGGGTGGCATCGTCAACCTCTCGGTGGGGACCCCGGTCGATCCGGTCGCCCCGATCATCCAGGACGCGCTGACCGCGGTCGCCGCGGTTCCGGGATATCCGACGACGCACGGCACCGAAGAGCTGCGGAGCGCCGCGGTGGAGGCGCTGCGTCGCCGCTACGGAATCACCGGCATCGATCCGGCTGCGGTGCTGCCCGCGATCGGCACGAAGGAGCTCATCGCCTGGCTGCCACGCCTTCTCGGGCTCGGCGCCGACGACCTCGTCGTCATTCCGGAGCTGGCGTACCCGACCTACGAGGTCGGTGCGCTCCTCGCCGGTGCGCGGGTGATCCGGGCCGATGGTCTCAACCGGCTCGGCCCGGAGGGCGCGTCGCTGATCTTCGTGAACTCGCCGTCCAACCCCACCGGCAAGGTGCTCGGTCTCGAGCATCTGCGCAAGGTGGTCGACTGGGCGCGTCGCCGCGGCGCGATCGTGGCGTCCGACGAGTGCTACCTGGGATTGAGCTGGGAGGGCGAAGCCCTCTCGATCCTCGATGAGCGGGTGAACGACGGCGATCTCACCGGGCTCCTCGCGGTGCACTCTCTGTCGAAGACGTCCAACCTCGCGAGTTACCGCGCGGGGTTCGTCACCGGTGACCCGGCGTTGGTGGCCGAACTTCTCGAGGTCCGCAAGCACGCGGGCATGATGGTGCCGTTGCCGATCCAGTCGGCGATGACCGCTGCACTCAGCGACGACGACCACGAGAACGAGCAGCGTGAGCGGTACCGCCGTCGCCGCGAGATCCTTCTCGCAGCGGTGCGCGGCGCCGGATTCACCGTCGACAACTCCGAAGCCGGGCTGTACCTGTGGGCGACCCGCGGCGAAGCCTGCCGGGACACCGTCGAGTGGTTCGCCGAGCGGGGCATTCTCGTGGCACCGGGCGAGTTCTACGGTCCCGGCGGCGGCACCCACGTGCGCATCGCCCTCACGGCCAGCGACGAACGAATCGCGGCCGCGGCCGAACGACTGGCCTGACCCGAGTCGGCCCGAGCGGCGCGGTCACGGTGAAAGTATTGGGCCGTGACCCTCGACGACGTCGCCGACGAACTGTACGGCCTGGACCCCGGTGAGTTCGTCGAGGCGCGCACCGCGCAGGTGACCGCGGCGCGGGAGAACAAGGACCGCGCATTGGCAGCCGAGATCGGGAAGCTGCGGAAGCCGACGGTCGTCGGCTGGCTCGTCAACCTGCTCGCCCGCGAGCTGCCCGACGAGGTCGACGCGCTCCTCACCCTCGGTGACGCTCTCCGCGACGCGCAGCGACACCTGTCCGGCTCGGACCTTCGGCGACTGAACACGCAACGGCAGCAAGTAGTGCGCGCGTTGGCGCGCAAGGCCGGTGAACTCGCTGCCGAGCGGGGCCGGACAGTCGGGGAGGACGCGCTGCGGGATGTCGGTCAGACGCTGCACGCCGCTCTCGCCGACGCCGAGACCGCCGAACAGGTGCGGCGCGGCCGGGTGGTGACGGCGGCGAGCTACAGCGGTTTCGGTCCGGCCGGACTCACCGTCGTCCAGGGAAAGACCGCGAAGAAAGGAGGGAAGTCCGAACCCACCCCCACGCCTCCGGCCGAGAAGTCGGGGAAGACGTCGAAGAAGAAGTCGCCGGAGCGCGACCGCGCCGCCGAACGGGCGGCGGTCGGGGCCGAACTGGCGGACGCCACGTCCCGGGCCGACGAGGTCCGCGGCGAACTGAACGACGCGAGAACGGAACTGGAGCAGGCACGGTCGACGCTGACGGAGATCGACCACCGGATCGAGGAACTGCGCGCCGAAGTCGAACATGCCGAGCAGGAGCGGCAGTTCACCCGGAACGCGGAGAAGGCGTCGGCGGAGGCGGTGCATCGGGGGGAGCGAGACCTCGACGCGGCGGAGCGGCGCGTCGAGGAAGCCCGGCGCGCGGTCGACGATCTCGGCTGAGGACGTCCCGGATCCTTGACCTGCAGCTCACTCGAGGTCTACAACGCCGCCACGACCACGATCGACATCCAGGGATACAACATGGCGGCGAGCCGCAAGTTCCGCAACGTCGCCGACAACGGGAAGGTGGCGTTCGTCGTGGACGACGTGCCGTCCGTCGACCCGTGGCGGGTCCGCTGTGTCGAAATCCGCGGGCGCGCCGAGGCACTCGACGCCGAGGCGGCCCAGGCGAACGATCTCGGCGGACCGACCATTCGCATCCACCCCGAACGGATCATCAGTTTCGGACTCGGCGCCACCGACCAAGGACGTCCATCAACTCGTGTCGAACGCCCGCGACGTGTAAGGCGCAAACTAGGCGGAGTTGCATCCGATGACGCATTCGACGCTTTCGAAGTAGGACGCAGTCACAGCGTAGTCCGAGGCCCGACTCCGAGGAACGCCGTCACGCGGCGCCCATTCCACCAGCATTTTGGGTGTTGTCTTACATGCCGCAATGATTCTATGCATCGTGGCCGACACGGCGGATCGCCCCGGTGTCGCACACTTGGTCCTCGCACCCGGTGTCGCACACTTGGACCCGGAGACGACGGTATTCGGTGCGATGTTGGACGGGTGGGCGGCGCAGCAGTGCGCCCGTTTCCTCCAGCCCGCGACGATCGAGCAGCGGCGCGCCTTGTTACGACGGCTTGCCGAGTTCACCAACGACTATCCGTGGAACTGGCAGTGCGCGGACCTCGAGGAGTTCATCGCCAGTTGTCGTCGCGGCACGAAACCGATCGTGGTGTCCACGGCGCGGATCTATGAGATCACGCTGCGCCAGTTCCTCACATATGTCACCGATCCCCGCTACGGGTGGCCGCAGGAATGCCGGGATCGTTTTGGTGTCGCGCCGAGACAACTGCTGCACGAGGAAAATTCGATCGTGCGTGTCACCGAACACGAGGGTGACCCGCGTCGGCGGCCGTCGACCTACGATGAGATCCAGGCCCTGTTCGACGCGGCCGACGCTCGGGTCGAGCAGATCCGCGCGCACCACCGCAAGGGTGCGGCCGCCGCGATGCGGGACGCCGCTCTGCTCAAATCGGTGTACGCGTTCGGGATTCGTCGTCGCGAAGCATGGGGGCTGGACCTGGCCGATTTGCGGCACAACCCGAAGGCCCCGCAGTTCGGTCGGTTCGGCGCGCTGTTCGTGCGCTGGGGAAAGTCTTCTCGGGGCAGCCCACCGAAGCGGTGGACGGTGCTGACGGTTCCGGAGATGGACTGGATCGTGCCCGTGCTCGAGCAGTGGTGCACCGAGGTGCCCTGGGCACCAACGCCGTCAACCGCACCGAGTACCACCTGCGGCGCCGCGACCTCGCCAGTCCACTCGCCGATGTCCGTGGCCCCGCCGGGCGCACCCGCGCGATCGCCACCGCCATCCGCACCGGCCTCGCTCGAGGCCAGGGCTCCGAGGGCATTGAGGCCCGGATCCGGGCTGCCGAAGCCGCAGGCCTGCCCCTCACACTCTGGTAGAGAACACCCTACGGGCACACTGCCCGCCCGGTGTGTGCGGCGCTGCCCGGATCTCCCGGTTGCACAGGGTCAGGCTGCCGAGTCGGTAGCCCTCGAACAGGGTGCGGGTGGAGTCGCATTGGGCTCAACTCGCGGCCGACCTCACCCGTGAACGCGAACGCATACAGCGGCAGATCGCCGACCTACAGACCTCGCTGAAATCCCTCGACCGCGTGATCGACGCCGCCACCCAACCCGACGACGAATCAGACTGAACTCCTCTCGCGAGACCCTGTCGAGCACCTTGTCAGTGCCTTAGATGCCCGGACGCGCCTCACAACGTGTTTGTCATTCCGTTCGCAGGACGAATCATCCTAAATGCGAGCTGGTTTCATGGCCAGCGGATTCGCCACCGAAGTTCGGGCAGCCTGTGGGGGAACCGTGGCCGAGCCCGTGGTGTGGAGACACCACGGGCTCGGCATACGCGCAGTTATTGATTGCGGCTGTATTCGGCGGCTCGAAGCTGGTTCTTGAGCGCCAGAAGCACCAACGCAGCGGCGAGCATGACGGCACCGACTACCCAGAGTCCAGCGCGGGAGTTGCCGGTGAGGTCGAGTAGCCATCCCGTCATGTACGGCGCTGCCAGGCCTGCGGTGGCGCCCACGGTATTGACCAGTGCAATGCCGGCCGCCGCGCCTGCTCCGGTGAGGAAGGAGGACGGCAGGTACCAGAAGACCGGGAATGCAGCGAAGATCCCGATCGCCGTGATCGAGATGACGACCATCGCCGCCATCGGTGAGTGCATGTAGAGCGCCACCGGGATGCTCACCGCGGCGAGAAGCATGGGGAAAAATACATGCCAGACTCTTTCATTCTTGCGGTCGGAATGCCGCGACCAGAAGAACATGGCGATGGCACCGGCGGTGAACGGCACCGCGACGATCAGTCCGGTCTCGAAGACGGAGAAACTGGTGTCGAAGGTCTCGGCGAAACCGGCGACGATGGTGGGGAGGAAGAAGGACAGAGCGAAGAGGCCGTATCCCAATCCGAAGTAGATGACACCCAACGCCCACACCTTGGGGTCGCGCAGGCTCTGCCGGGCCGAGCCGTGACCCTCCGGCGTCCCGGCTTGTTCGGCGGTCATGGTGGTATCGAGCCAATCCCGTTCGGGGGTGGTGAGCCACTGAGCCTGGCGGGGCCGGTCCGTCAGGTAGAACCACGCGACGATGCCGAGCAGGACGGTGGGGATTCCCTGAACGAGGAACAAGACCTGCCAGCCGGCCAGGCCGAGGAACCCGTCCGCGTATTGGACGATGGCGCCGGAGAGGGGGGCACCCAATGCCTGGGAGATGGGGAGGGCGAGCATGAAGATGCCGGTGAGGCGGACACGCATCGCGCGGGGGAACCACCACGTCAGGTACAGGATGACGCCGGGGAAGAAGCCCGCCTCGGCGATGCCGAGCGCGATTCGGGCGATATAGAGCCACGTGGCGCTGGGCACGAAGGCCATCAGTGCGGCGACCAACCCCCAGCTCACCATGATCCGGGCGATCCACCGGCGGGCGCCGAAGCGGTTCAGAGCGAGATTGCTGGGCACTTCGAAGAAGACGTATCCGATGAAGAAGAGCCCGCTGGCGAGTCCGTACATCGTGTCGGTGAGCCCGAGGTCCTCGCTCATCGTGAGCTTCGCGAAGCCGATGTTGGTGCGGTCGAGGTAGTTCAAGAAGTACGCGAGCGCGAGGAACGGGATGAGCCGCAGCGCTACCTTGCGCATCACCCGGTCTTGCATCGTGGTGTCGTCGGGCACCGAGGGTGACTTTCGAACGTTGGAAATCATGGGGAGCAACCTCCTAATAGGTGTCCTCGCATAAGCGGCCTCGGAGCGCCGATCGGCTGCGGCCGCGTCCTGGAATTCCCCCCTCGAGCGGAAAGATGGCCGGCCCCTCACCGGGTTACAGGGCCACAGTCGCAAGACGCCACGACCTTTCAACAGGTGTTGACTTCTTGTGACCCGCGACCGAGGCCGTAGACGCGGTCACGGGTCACAAGAACGCCGGTAGGGATTCAGGCGGTTTCGGTGATCGGGCGGTCGACCCAGCTCATCATCTCGCGCAGCTTCTTGCCGGTGACCTCGATGGGGTGCTCGGCGTTGGCCTTGCGCAGGCCCTCGAGCTCGGTGTTGCCGTTCTCGACGTTGGCGACGAGGCGGCGGGTGAACTCACCCGACTGGATGT
>NZ_JAAXPA010000020.1 GCF_012396235.1 Rhodococcus opacus
TTTGCGGGCCACGGCGACGACGTCGCGGCGGAACTCCTCGGGATACGGCTTCGGCATGTCGATCATCCTTCCACCGTGAGGGCAGATCCCTCACAGGTCAGGTGTCAACCAGAGCCGGGGCAGTCCCGACTATGCGGTTGGCCATCGCGACCATTCCCTCGGAAACGCAGCCACCCACCAAGGAACCAATCGTAGGGGCCGGATCGGTCATCTGATGCAGTGGCGCTCAGCCCGCTTCGCCTCCTCGGCCGGGCTGAGTGGGGCGGGCTCGTCTACGCGGGCTCGAGGTCGCGCTCGAACTCGATTTCATCCCGAAGCGGGATCTTGTAGTAGCCCATGTCGGGGATGTCCGGCTTCAGGGTCCGTCTCGCCTCGTCCATTGCGCCGCATCGAACGGCCGACAGGCGGAAGCCGCGCCGCTGGTAGAACTGCATCGAGTCGAGGTTGTCGTTCGTCGTGACCAGCCACAGTCGCGAACAGCCTTGTGCACGGGCGACTTCGGCGATGCGTTCGATGAGTGCCGTGCCGACGCCGCCCCATTGGCCGGATGCGCGCATGTTCACGATTTCGCAGTTCGTGCCGTCGATGTCGTAGATCAGCACCCCGACCGTCTCGTCGTCGGTCGAGGCGATCAGGGCCGGGCGGTCGCGTGCGTCGACCAACTCGCCGCGCCGGGCGATCTGGGTGGTGTGTTGCGCCTGGAGGAATGACGTCAGGCGTGGCTCTCCTGCGGGTACCTCATAGATGTCGACCATCGTCCCTATTTTCCTCTCCTCACCGAGGCTGGACCAGGGTGGATTTGTCGGGTTGGGTCAGGATCACATGTTCATGCCGTCGTTGACGCTCTACACCTGTCCGGTGATGTAGAGGAGTCGTCGGCCGCCAGGAAGTGCCCGACCCGTGCGGCCTCCTCGGGTCGTCCCGCCCGGCCGGCGGGGATCTGTGCGGGGTTCCGGCGAGGACACCTTCTCGGGGATCGCCGCGGTCATCTCGGTGGTGATCAGGCCCGGCGTCACCGCGCTGACGGTGGTGCCGATGCCGTCATCGGTGCGCTTGCCCAACCGGGCGAGCTCGGCCGCCGCTTCACGGGCGAGCGTCTGGGTCATCCCGAACAATCCGGATTCGATGATGTGGCCGGTCTCGCCGCGGCAACGGCTGCACCAACGAGATCATGCTCTTCGGGGTGCGGCCGCAGCGCGGCGCAGATGACCGAACTGGGCGTGCACTCGCTCGGCGTGCTGACACGTCCCACCTCCCGCTCCGAGGTCTTGGGGTAGCGGTGTAAACGACTATCAGTCGGCTATCTCGGTGAAGCCGTGACAAGGCCCTGGTTACGGGCGGTGCCTCAGGTCACTGAGGTCGAAAAATGTAGACCTCTTGGCGTGGCGTCCAGGTACGCATACCGGCATCAACGGCCGCCACGACCCGGTTGTTTCCGTCGCGCCACGTGTCCTTGATCAAGGCACCATGCTTGATGGGAGACGTACGGCTCCCCACCACTAGATCGCCTTGGCGGACTTCTCGCGCCTGGACCTTCACTGGCTTGTCCTGCATGTTGCGGAACCTACCCATCCCTGCGGACTCCGAAAGCGGTCGGGGCCTGAGACGGTTCCTGCCGGTGCCCTCTACCTCGGAACCGACCATCGGCTCTGTCAGCAGGCCGCCCGCCGGCTCGTCCCGCGGGAGAACATCCGCATCCTGTCCGGTTGCACGGGTTGCTGGCCCTCGACACCGTGATCGCCCCGTACGAGATGCGGTTGGGGGAAGCGGGTTCGGTCACCGCCGACACCGTCCACGAGCAGGCCGCCGCACTGGGATTGCTCGATGCCGAGGACGTGGTCGTCCTCGCCGGCCGCGACTACAGCCCCATCGTCACCGCCGTCTTCCGCACGCCCGGACGCCGCTCGCGGGACAAGGGCCGGGGGTGCTGATATCACCCCCGGCCCGAGTTGCATTGTCCCAAACCTCACACCACCGACGAACACAGGAAAGGATTCAGCCCAATGACAGAGTCATACAACGTCGTCGCCGAGCTGGACGCGACGATCGGTGAGGAGAACGTCGACGCACTGCTCGGCCCGATCGCCGAGTACAGCGGCGCGGCGGCGCGCTCGGAACTCGGCCGCGCTGAGGTTGTGTTCACCATCCCGGCGGCATCGGGGCGGCAGGCCGCCTTGACTCGGTATCGCCGCAGCGGACCCACTCGACGATGCGGAGGCGGAGGCCGTGTTTGTTGGTGACTCTGTGCCGCTCCTGCGTGCTGCCGTTGTCGATTGCGACAGTTGGCCGGTGACCGCCCGCCGGGCCGGAGGAGTGCCGATCGGCGGCGTTAGTTCGGTCGCGGCGTGATGGTGAGAATCGACTCGATTGGGCGTCGGGGTGTCTGTCTCGGGGGTTGCTTGTCGTTTGTTGATCCGATTCGAATGAGTGCTTGCGGTAGACCCGCGTCCGGCAACAGGGTTCCGATAAGATTTCGGCTGGGTGCGAACTCGGTCATGTGGGTGAGCGGGCAGGTTGCGTGCCCGGTGGCTGTGGCTTCGAGCAGTACATGAGACAGGGCTTGACCGGCGCGAAGCCACGAACCGCGGTCGTCGCCGTTGGTGCTGAGCAGCAGTATGGTCGCCTGGTCGGGGTGGAGGATGGAACCGCTGTCTGATCCGATGGGGAATCGGCGTCCGATATCGACCTGGGCCTGGTCGTTTGCGGTAGCCAGTGCCTCTAGCGGGATCCCATCATCGGGCTGGGAATGCCCTGCCCACCAGTAGAGTTCGGTTTGATAGGCGACGTCGAACTGGCGGGAGGCGCCGGTGAGTTCCGTGGCGGTCGCGAGCGTGGGTCGGGTGCTGCGCGGCAATACGGTCAGGCGAACACTGTATTGACGAAGCATGTCCTTCAGCGAGACCGGTAGTGGTGAGTTCGGGTCGACCGGATCGAACGGGCGCCGATCCGAGTAGCGGCGGCGAATCGCGGTGAGCAGATCGAGATCGTGTGGCTTCGGGGCGCGGGTTCGGTGGTGGAACCGGATCTGGGCAAGGTGATTTGGGCTTGCCCGATCGGGAAGGCGTCGAATGTCGGTCGACCAACCCAGGGCAGTCGTCGCGGTGCTCAGGTGGTGCAGGGCCGCGCCGCAACTGATCACCAGTTGCCGTCCCGGAAAGTCTGTCGCGGCCAGTCGACGGCCGGGGTCGGCACACAGGTCGAGGACGCCGCCGTCATAGCGCCACCGCCACGGTTGGGTGTTGTGCACCGATGGCGCTCGGCAGGCGAGGTCGACGGCGGTCCGTATGAGATCGTCGTCGGGGACAGTAGGCTGCATTGCTGCCTCCTTCGGCGCCTGCCCGAGTTGCTCTGACGCCGCTGGGGCAGATTCCGTTTCAGTGTTCCCGCTCGGGGTGCTCACGGTTAGGGTCGATGGTCCTCGGGTGGTGACAGAGTTCGACCGGCCGTTGTATACGAGCTGTCGTCGAACATCGGCGACTGGTTGTGACACGACATGGCTGACGACCTCACTGTGTGATTAACGGCCCCTGTCGGAGTCCCGCCGCCGCTTTTGGCGTCGATGTCACCGTGCCCGGTGGTGGGCGGCGAAACCGGGGAGGATGGCATGGTCATTGATTGCGGCGCCCCCCGGGGCACCGACCTCGGGGATGCCGATACCGACGAGTCTGTGGCAGCGTTGACCGGTCGTCGACCCGCACCGGTGCGGGTCATCGACGAGGGCGGCGTCGATGCCGTTGTCGAGGAGGTGTTCGAGCTGCCGGACGCTGACTTGTCGGGAAGTGAGCTGCGGGTTCGGGTTCTGCCGCGACAGGCGGACGGGTTCTGCCGCGACAGGCGGACGGGTTCGTGTGTTCGGGCTGTTTCCTGGCCCATCACCGTTCCCGTCTGGCGGTGTCGACGGGCGGGATGAAGTTCTGCGGGACTGCGCTACCTGAGCCGGCGCGCTGTCGAATCGTTGCCGGTGCGCCGCGCAACGTCTGCACGGTCCGCGGAGCCAGCGGTCGGGGGCTGAGAAGGTGCCCGGCCGCATCACCGGGAGGGCGTTTCGATGTGGACGAGACGGTCGATGTGAACCGACCGCAGCAGGGCAACGCGCTCGGCGGTGGTGAGGGCGCCGTCCGAGCCCGCGGGGCGGGGTGGCGGCGGTGGGTTGTCAATGGCCAGATCCACTCTCATGACACGGACATGGCTCCATGGCGTCCTGCCTCACAGAGCAAGTACGTACTTCTCCAGAGAACGCGCGGCCGGATGCCATCCCAACTCTCCGGCGCGTCACGCAGAAGTGCCTGGCGTGTCGGCGGACATGAAAAGCTGCCCATAGGCGGTCACGAAAGTGCCCGGCAGCGGCCACGAAACTGCCCACCGCGGCCACGAAACTGCCCGGTCGAGCGTCTCAGCTGTACGACACGTTTGATCTTTGCCCCGATCGCCTCCGCGGATAGGGGCCCCTCCTTGGGTTCGCTCGACGGTGCTTCCCCGGGCCAATGATGAAGGGGTCGGTCGAAGCCACCGTATCGGCAGGTCCTCCGGTCTCGGCCGTAGTGACCGTCGTCGAGGGATTCATGAGCGGGTAATGCCTCGCAGCCCCTGGCGCGCATCAGCCGATCGACGGTTGCACCTGGCCACCCGGAATGCCGTCGACTCAGCTCCGCGTACGCCTCGCGGGCAACAAACGCCGTAGTTTCCACATACACCCCGTGGATTCGTTCGACGCCCGTACTCCGACTCGTGTGCGTCGGCGGCCAGCGCGCGACCTTGTGCATGACGAAGAGCAACTGACGGGCTTGTGGCGGCGTTCGTGCGCGCGGCCGTTGCTAGGTGGCTCAGACTGTTCGCCAGGAGGTTTCCCGATGACAACTCCCCGTATCAGTCCGGTACCGCACGACTTCGCGCCGACGACCTCTGGGGGATCGGTGCCGCAAACTCCGAACCGTGTGAGCTCGACCGTGAGGTACGCCCAGGTCGCCGACGCCTTCGGGAGCCCGTGCTCGGGTCGCTGGTGCTGAGCCGGTGGAAGTCGCCCTGCTCTTAGCGATCGCGACGGCGTTCGCGTTCGACCTCACCAACGGTTTCCACGATTCGGCGAACTCGATCGCTGCGCTCGTCGCCACCGGGGCTGCCCGGCCCGGACACGCGCTGATACTTGCAGCGGCCGGGAACTTCGCGGGGCCATTACTTGTCGGCACGGCCGTCGCCGACACCGTCGGCGGGGTCGTGGAGCTGCCCGCGGCGGCGACAGTGCCGGCGGTCGGTGCTGCACTGACCGCGGCGATTGCGTGGAATCTGCTGACGTGGTGGTGGGGGCTGCCGTCGAGTTCGTCGCACGCCCTGGTCGGCGGGTTGGTCGGTGCATGCCTCGTCGCTGCGGGCACCGGCGGGGTGCGCTGGGGTGGGTTCACCGACGGCCGCCCCACAGGTGTGGTGGGAATCCTCACCGGGCTGGCGCTCTCCCCGGTGATGGGGGCACTTGCGTGTGCGCTGCTCGGGGCGCTCGCCTGGCGTCTGATGCGGCGGGCCCGGCGGCGTGCCCTTGCCCCGGTGCGGGGTGCCGAATGGGGCACGGCCGCCATGCTCGCGTTCAGCCATGGAGGTAACGATGCGCAGAAGACGATGGGCGTGATCACCCTGCTGCTGGTCGCGAGTGGGCACCTCTCGGAGTTCACGGTGCCGCTGTGGGTCAAGCTCGCGGCGGCGACGAGCCTGACTGTCGGTACCGCGTTCGGGGGGTGGCGGATCGTGCGGACCGTGGGACACGGCGTGTTCCGGATGACGCCGCTCGACGGTCTGGTGAGTCAATCCGGTGCCGCCGGAGTGATCCTCGGCGCCTCCCTCGTGGGCGCGCCGGTGAGCACGACCCACGTGGTCGCCGCCGGCGTGGTAGGTGTGGGGGCACAGCACCGCACGCGGCGTGTGCACTGGAGGGTGGTCGAGGAGATGGGTTTGGCGTGGGTGGTCACGTTGCCGGTGACCGCTCTGCTCGGGGCGGCGTTGTTCCCGGTGTGGGAGGGGATGTGATGCGCTGGCCGCGCCTGCCTACTTCCTGGTTTCTGCCGCGTACGTTCGACGTGCTCGGCATGCTGCGTGCGCAGCTGGTGCTGGTGGAGCAGGGAATGGGTGTGTTGAACGGGTGGGCGCACGGCGAGGTCGCGATCGACGACGCGGTCGCGGAACTGCGGGGCGTCGCCGAGGCCGAACACGTCGCGCGTCGCGAACTCCATCACGCGGTGCGCGACAGTTTCAGCACGCCGATCGAGGCGGAAGACCTGTTCGAGCTGGGGGAACGCCTCGGCGAGATCACCGAGGCCGGCTATGCGCTGATCCGGGAGTCGGAGCTGTCGCGTTCGGGGGAGACAGGTCTTGCCCCGGATCCATTCCTGGTGGAGTTGCTTGACGCACTCGCCGCTGCGGTTGTTCCCCTCTCCGAGGCACTGCGTGCGCTGCCGGGGGCTGCCGCCGCGACGTACGCGGACCGCGCGATCGAGGCACTGTCGGCGGCCGAGCACGCCTACCGTGCCGCGGTCGCCGACCTCGAGAACGAGCCCGACGTGCGCCGGGAGCTGCGCCGCCGGGAGCTGTATCGCCGAGCAGAGCATCTGCACGCCGCGATTTTGCGGGTCGCGCGGCGCACCGGGTATTCGGTGTACAAGTCGCGCTGACGTCCCGCCGTCAGCGCGGCGGAAGCCTCCGGCCCGGAACCGGGGCTTGCCACCGTTGACGACAGCACCGCTCGGGTTGATCAGGGGCAGCCTACGCCTGAGGGTGGTTCATCGAGCCCGGTTGCGTCCGCGTGCGTGCCGCACCAGTTTCAGCGAAATCGATACTCGCGCAGAGGTCCTCACCGGGCTCGAGGGCGGTGGGTGTCGATCTACTCCGAGAAGGCTTGCTCGACGACCTTTGAGCCGGCCGCTCAGCCTCAGCACCGGCACTGTTGGTTGGCTGCCTATACAGCGGACCGCTGGTGTGCTGATACGGACTCGAGCGAGTTCATACAACGGGTTCCGATCGATGACAGCAAGGAACCGCGGGCCACCGCACTGAAGGCCACGAAATCACATCGAGGGAATTGCGGGTGCAGTACTTTCGTCGCCTCAGGTCCTGCAGGGCGGTCACCGCGACGACAGTCGTACCGTCGGTCCATTGGTTGCGGGATGGGCTCCATCCGATTCGGGTGATCAGATCGATGTCCCCCGCTTCGAAGGCGAGGAACTCCGTCGAAGCGTTCGAACGACTCGTCGTCGGTGGGATGGCGACCTCGCCCCCTAAGGCGGCGAAGGTCACCGGACGCAGCGCCGGCACCGCGTTCTCGGTGAAGACCATTCGGCCGACCGGAACCGACCGCAGCAAGCGAATGCACTCGGTCGCGGAGAGCGCCGAATCCGGGACTGTCGTGGTCATGACGGTCTCCTCAGCTCGAAGTGCCCGACCACCGCAACAATCAACTCACACCGAGGTGGTGAAACAGAGGACAAGGTCACTCCGGCAAGCCAGTTCCCGAACTCACGATGACCACACCCCCATGTGCGGACACCGCCGGGGCCGGTCGGGCCCTATGTCGGGCGTGGCCGGGGATATCTTCAGGCTTGATGGGCCGATCGCCGATCGCGAGGAGGAGTCGCGGCCCTTGACTCGTTTAGGCGCAAAGGATTTCCGCTGATACACCCGACACGGGTTGTTGCACCGCCTCGTTGCGCCGCTTGACGGCCGCTCTCCCGGGGCAGATCGTCGCGACCCGGCGCCCGTGCCGGCGGTCGATCCTGATGCGGTCACACCCACAGCTCGGTTCCGGTGTGTGTTTAGCTGTCCGGATAGCGGCGGTGCCGGTGGCCGGCTCGGCGAACCGCTTTTCGTAAACAGGGCTGGTGTTCACGGCGTTCCGCGGGAGATCCGGCTGGTCGTGGGTGTCGGTTGCTGTTTGTGGGTACACGACCTTCAGCACCATGGGGGATCGAGACCGTGCGCTGATCGAACACAGGAGGTACCCCCCGCCGGTGAGGCGAGCGCGCCGGGCGCCGCGGCGGTGACCATCGGCGCCAGGAGCGGCTGGGCTCCCAAGGCCGCCGGTGGTGAGGAGGAGTAGATGATCAAGAAGAAGCCCCCTGACCGGGAAGGCGTGCGGGACTGGCGGAAACCGGTGCGCGTGGACGGACCCGCGGGCGCGACCGAGCCGGTGTGCCATCTGGTTCGACCGGTATCCCGCCAGCCATCGGGCGCTGTCCTTCGCCATGAGCCTTGCGGTCCCGCTCCACGCGTATCTGCATGTCACCCACGTCGTCGACCTCGACGATTTTCCTATCGAACCGGACCGGGACGATTGGGAAAGGCGCATCGTCGACACGGTCGAGCGGGAACGGACGGAGGCGTGCACCATGCTCGCATCGCTGCCCGGGAACTGGAGCTACTACTGCCATGAGGGCAACCCGGCGCACCTGTTGGCGACGATCGCCGACGTGAATGACGCCCTGATGATCATCATCGGCAGTTCGCGGGGAGGGTTGGTGTCCGTCCTCGAGCGGGTGGTGGGGGAGTCGGTGTCTTCGCACCTGGTCCACCACGGCCTCGGTCCGGTTGTCCTGGTCCCCGAACACGCGTCGGCGCCGCGGGACCGGCGGCCGGGCGCTGAGTGAGCTGCCACAGCGAGTTTCGGTCACCCGCACCGATCACCGACGCCGCGAGTCCGTGATTCACCGGCGGTCGGTGATCGATATCGGAGCTCGCTGTGGGCCGGGATGGCGGGGTTAGCCGCGGGCGAGGCGGCGTACGGCGCCGCGGAGGGTGTGTTCGATCTGGGGCAGGTCGACGTCCTCGGGGGCGGTGGCGGTGTTCTGGGTGGGGTTCCAGCTGATTCGGCGGTCGATCCCGGTGGCCGCGGCGGCGAGTTCGGTGCTCCACTCGCTCAGGGTCGGTTCGGGGTTGTCGACGTCTTCCCACTCGAGGATCCAGAGAGCGAGTGTGTGCCACTGCAGGTCGGTGGCGTGGATGGTGCGGGTTGTCATCGGGTCCTGGCTTCTGTGGGGTTGGTGGCTGGTTTCTGCGGTCGGCGATGTCGGCAGAAATGGGTGGGTTCCGACGTCGACGCGCAGGGAGGACGGGGGTCCTGGCACGGGAATGCGCGGAAGCCATCGGCTCGAGGGCATGTGTGCGGACTTATTCGCGTTCCGGCGCTCCCGCTGTTCGGCGGCTCAACCGTTGCGTGATCTGGTCCGGTTCCACCAGTTCGAAGTAGCGCGGGTCGGGATTGGTTCGGGCCGCGACGATGTCGCCGTAGTTGATCATCCGGGTCGCGGCGCCGAGATGGATTCTTTCGTGGGTGCCGACGTATCGGAAATGTGGCATGACGATCCTTCCTCGCGGGCGTGGCCGGTGATCGGGCACATTGCCGGACGGATGGGGTGCCACCACCGCATGCGCGCCGGCCCAGCCTGGGTGGTTTCGCCGAGCCCCGGTTCCCCTTTGCTCGATCCGGGAGGCGCATGACCCCATCCCAGTTCACCGCCACTTCCATTTTTTCTACTTACGAATATTAGCAATTAATTGGCTGGTAGTGAACGGGGTGCACCCCGGGTTCGGGGCTGCACCGGGGTGTTGCGGGATCAGGGGGCGGATCGGTAGCGGGATTCGTAGGAGGCCTGCTCCTGGTCGAGTCGGCGTTGTTTGGTGGCGTTGAGGAGGCGGGGGTCGATGCCGTGGCTGACCAGGCGGTGGCGGAGGTAGATGTTCTTCAGGGCGAGGAGGAAGTACACGAACGGCAGGAACAGCAGCAGCACCATGCCGGTGCGGATGATCCAGGGGCCGGGGATGAGCAGGAGCCCGGCGAGGATCGGGATCAGCGGGATGAGGCAGCGGGTGGCGTAGCGGCGGGTGGCGCCGGGGCCGGTGGTGTCCGCGATGACCCAGGGGTGCAGCTGGGTGGGCAGGGTTCTGCCCAGGACGTAGCCGACGCGTTGCCGCGCAGTGGGTTCGGGTGTTGTGGCGGTGGGTGTGCGGGTGGTGTTGTCTGCGGTGTTCTCGGTCATGGTCGGTCCTCGTTCGTGGTGGAGGTGTAGTGGTGTTCGGGTAGGACGAGCACGCGGGCGTAGGCGATGGCGCGCGGGGTGGTGTCGAAGAGGTGCCGCTGTTCGCTGTCGGTGGTGGTGAACACCCCAAGGGCCTCGAGCGGCCGGAGATGTTCGGGTTTGGCTCCGGAGATCAGGACGGTGATGTGCCGGTGCTCGAGTTTGGTGATGACGTCCTTGAGGACGATCGCCCCGGTGGCGTCGATCGTGGTGATCCGCGACATCCGCAGGATCACCACCTTCACGTCGGAGACGTCGGCGAGTTCGAGCAGGAACCGGTGCGCGGCGGCGAAGAACAGGGCGCCGTCGATCCGGTATGCGACGATGTGCTCGCGGAGCAGGTCGTGTTCCTCGGCGAGGTGGTCGTCGGTGTCGAGCGGGACCTGTTCGATGCGGGCGGACTTGGCGACCGCGCGGAGCGCGAGGACCGCGGCGAACCCGACCCCGACGGCGACCGCGGTGACCAGGTCGAAGACGACGGTCACCAGGAAGGTGGCGACCATGACGATCGTGTCGGCGCGGGTGGCGCGGGTGATGGCCAGGATCGAGGCGGTCTCGACCATCCGCACCGTGGTCGCCAGCAGCACCCCCGCCAGGGCGGCGAGCGGAATCTGCGCGACGAGCCCCGCCGCCAGATACACGATCGCCGCCAGGATCACCGCGTGAGTGAGGGCGGCGAGCCGGGTGCGGGCACCGGAGCGCACGTTGACCGCGGTGCGGGCGATCGCCCCGGTGGCCGGCACCCCACCGAACAGGGGGGCGGCGATGTTCGCCAGCCCCTGCCCGAACAGTTCCCGGTCCGGGTTGTGGCGGGCTCCCACCGCCATCGAGTCGGCGGCGGTCGCCGACAGCAGCGACTCGAGTGCCGCCAGCGCGGCGACCGCGAGTGCCGGGGCGATCAGCGAGGTCAGCTCACCGACGTGCAGAAAACTCAGGGTCGGCGCGGCGAACCCGGCCGGAATGGCGCCGATCCGGGCGATGTCGAGGTGAAAGAGTTGCGCGATCAGGGTGGCGGCGGCGACCGCGATCAGGGAGAACGGGATCCTCGGGAGGTAGCGGCCGCCGACGAGAATGACCACGGCCACCGCCAGTGCGGTCGCCGGAGTCAGTAGCGAGGGCTTCTGGGCGAACTGGTGGACGGCGTCGGCGGCGCTCTGCCACACCTTCTCCCCGGCGGCGTCGGCGATTCCCAACGCGGCGGGAAACTGTTGCAGGGCGATCACCACGGCGATCCCGGCGGTGAACCCCTCGATCACCGGCGCCGGCATGTAGCGCACGGCCCGGCCCACCCCGGCGAACGCGAGAACGACCAGCACCAGGCCGGCGATCAGCCCGACCGCGAGCACGCCGGTCGGCCCGTACTGGCCGACGATTGGCACCAACACCACGGTCATCGCACCAGTCGGGCCCGACACCTGGAACCGGGACCCGCCGAAGACGGCCGCCACCGCCCCGGCAATGACCGCCGTCGTCAGGCCGGCGGCGGCGCCGAGACCCGAACTGATCCCGAACCCCAACGCCAGCGGCAGCGCCACCAGCGCGACGATCAGCCCGGCGAGCAGGTCCGCGCCCGGGGCACCGGCCGCGGGTGTCCACTCACCCCAGCGCGGCAGCAGCGCGGCCACCGACCGCGCCGCCCGCACGAGGGCGCTCTCGGCCCCGTCGGCCGGGCCGGTGGGGGTTGGTTCGGTCATCGACGTTCCTCGGTAGTGACGGCCAGCGGGCCATCAATTCTATAATTGCTAATGTTAGCAAGTAACCATCATGGAAAGTTGAGTGATGCGGGTAACCCCGATCACCGCCCTGCGGGGGCGGATTCTGCACTGCACCGACCGCGGACGGTGGTGCCGGGTGTCGGCGCTGCGGACCGGCACCGACTGCTGCCCCAGGTGTGGGCACCGGGCGCTGGTCGTGGGCGGGACCGGACGGCCTCACCGCTCGGAACCCGGCACGGTCTCGAACTGATCCGTGCTGCCCGGCCTGCATGGGAGACCAGGCGCCCAGGGGCGTTGCGCGTCCCGGGTCAGAACTGCGGTTGTGACCAGCGCGAATCCTTCTCGGGGGAGGTAGGGTGAGCGCCCCGGCGGTGGAGGACGTCGCCGAGTTCGAGATCGGCCAGGCGGAGCTTGAGGGCCCCGAGCTCTTCGCGCAGGACGTCGGGCAGCTTGTTGCCGCCGATCCTCGCGTACCACTCGTCGATCAACCGGGTCTCGGCCACCCATTCGGTCGTGTCGACCTTCAAGGCGGCGGCGATCTTGGTGTGATCGAACTTCAAGCCCGTCAGGTCGAGGGCGCCCGGGGTGGGCACCAGGCAGATCGGGGTCTCGTCGGCTTCGGCGGTGCCCTCGATCCGCCGCAGCGCCCACTCGAGGATCCGGGAATTCTCCCCGAAGCCCGGCCAGAGAAATTCGTCGTCATCGCCGCGGCGGAACCAGTTGACGTAGAAGATCTTCGGCAACAACCCGGCGTTCGTCCGGGTGCCGATGTCGAGCCAGTGCTGGAAGTAGTCCCCGACGTGGTAGCCGAGGAACGGCAGCATCGCCATCGGGTCGCGGCGCACGACGCCGACCTGCCCGGCCGCGGCGGCCGTGGTTTCCGACGACAGGGTCGAGGCCAGGAACACCCCGTGCTGCCAGCTGCGCGATTCGGTGACCAGTGGGATGGTGGTGGCGCGGCGGCCGCCGAAGAAGATCGCCGAGATCGGCACCCCGCCAGGATCGTTCCATTCGGGGGCGACGGTCGGGCACTGGGCGATCGGGGTGCAGTACCGGGAGTTCGGGTGCGCGGCAGGCTCTCCGGAGGTCGGGGTCCAGTCCCGTCGTTTCCAGTCCGTCAGGTGCGGCGGCGGCGTGTCGGTCATCCCTTCCCACCAGATATCGCCGTCGTCGGTGCGGGCGACGTTGGTGAAGATCGAGTTGCCCCGCTCGATAGTGGCCATGGCGTGCGGGTTGGTGTGGACGCCGGAGCCGGGGGCGACGCCGAAGAACCCGGCCTCCGGGTTGACCGCATAGAGCCGGCCGTCGTCACCGAACCGCAGCCAGGCGATGTCGTCGCCGATCGTTTCGGCCGTCCATCCGTCGAGGGTGGGGTCGAGCATCGCGAGGTTGGTCTTGCCGCAGGCCGACGGGAACGCCGCGGCGACGTAGTGCACTCGCTGCTCGGGTGAGGTGAGTTTGAGGATCAGCATGTGCTCGGCAAGCCAGCCCTCGTCCTTCGCCATCTTCGACGCGATCCGCAGTGAGTAGCACTTCTTGCCGAGCAGGGCGTTGCCGCCGTAGCCGGAGCCGTAGCTCCAGATGGTGCGCTCCTCGGGGAAGTGGGAAATATATTTGGTGTGGTCGCACGGCCACGGCACGTCGGCCTGCCCCGGGTACAGCGGGGCGCCGACCGAGTGCAGGCATCGGACGAACTCGGTGCCCGCGATGAGCCTGTCCCAGACCGGGGTGCCGGAGCGGGTCATGATCTGCATCGATACCGCCACGTATTCCGAGTCGGTGATCTGGACCCCGAACTTCGGCTCGGCCGCATCGAGGGGGCCCATACAGAACGCGATGACGTACATCGTCCGCCCGGCCATCGCCCCGCGGAAGTGCTCGGTCATCACCGTCTTCATATCGACCGGGTCCATCCAGTTGTTCGTCGGACCCGCGTCGGCCTGGAACCGGGAACAGATGAAGGTGCGGTCCTCGACCCGGGCGACGTCGTCGGGGTCGGAGGCGCACCAGAAGGAGTTCGGTTTGCGCTCCAGTCGCACGAAGGTGCCCTTGTCCACCAATTGTGTGGTCAGCCGGTCCCACTCGCCGGCGCTGCCGTCGCACCACACCACATCATCCGGTGCGGTGAGGTCGGCGACGTCTTCGACCCAGGACACGACGGCGGGATGTGCAGTGGGGGCGGCGGCGGTGGGGGTGCTCACGGGTGTTCTCCTCAAAAGAACTCGATATAATGTGCTGCTTGCTGGCGCGGTGCGTTCGATCACCGATGGTGATCGCGATACGGGACGGGATGGCCCAGGGCCCGGCTCACGTGGCGGGCGACGGCGGACACCAGCAGCCGATCATCGGCGAACGGCAGCATCTGGTCGGCGGGGGTGATCAGCGCCAGCGCCCGCACACATGCGGCCACCACCTCGACAGTCAAGGTCCGCACGCCGTGTCCACACAGTGCGGCGAGCAGCCCGGGTAGCACCAGCGCACCATAGGCGAAGCCGTAGGCGGGGACCGTCACCGTGCGCCCGGGCGCCGCACCGTCGGGGGCGCAGCCGGAGAGATCGACCAGGACATCGTTGTGTTCCATCAATCGGCGCAGCGGGAACGCCTCGGCATCACGCTCGTGCCAGCTGCTCAGATCCCCGACCCCGGAGGCGATCAACACCGGCGCCAGCAACGGCGCCCACGACGCGCCGGTGACGACGACTCTGCCGGCGCGTGGGGGGACGCTGCGGCGGCGCAGGGTGGTGATCGTCGCGGCCGCCACCGCCACCGCCGCCGTCAGCACGTCCAGTTCGGTGAGGATCACGGGCCCGCGCTCGGTCAGTATTTGCGGTTCACTCGTGGTCACCGGAAGGCACAGCGCGCGCATCGGAGTCCGCTCCCGGATGAGTGCCGCATAGTCCTCCATCGCGACCCACGGCGGCCGGGTCCGCGCCGACCCGGCCGTGCCCGAGCGGGTGGTGGACACCGCGACGACGGCAACGCTGATTCCCGTCAAGGCCGGACCGGCGCCGTCGGGCGAACCGCTGGCACCACCGTCGTGATTGTTCGTCACCGCCCACTTCTCTTTTCTCGTTTTCCGATCGAGAGTGAAATCTCCGCGCCATCATCCACACGATGTACGCACTTAAGAGAATTCGCAATCAGCATGTGCAATGGAGGGATTCCTGCCTCGGTGAGCCCCCGTCAGCCCCCGGTTTCACCCACCAAGGCAGGAGGTTCGGACACGTCCTCGAGTACTTCGGCCTGCCCGGCGACCACCCCGGTCAAGATCCCCCGCGCAACCCGCAGGAGCTCGGCGATGCGGGGGGAAGTCAGCGCGTAGGACACCGACAGGCCCTCGCGGCGGGCGGTGACCAGGCCGGCCCGTCGGAGGATCGACAGCTGCTGGGACAGGTTCGCCGGCTCGATGCCCACCTCGGGCAACATCTCGGACACGGCGTGTTCGCGTTCGCTGAGCAGCTCGAGGACCCGGATGCGCGCCGGGTGCCCCAAGGTCTTGAAGAAGTCCGCCTTCATCTGATAAAGCGGTTGGCGCGAGTTCGCGGTCATGGCTCCTCCTGTCGTCGGGGTCGAGCCAGCGGCGGCGAGGTGCGTGTCGCGGTGGCCGGGTTTGCTGCCTCGCCTGCAACCTGCAATCCCGGCAGGTTACGTTACTTGCGAATCTTAGCAATTTGCTAGAATTCGTGCTGCAGAGCCCCTTCCGGCCCCGCATCCCGAAACCCGGGCGCCCGTAAACGGTCGCGGCAGGCGCCTCGCCACCGAGGGGAGAGGACCGGACCGACCGCGCTGGTCAACGATCCCTACCCTGTCCGATGCCGGCAACTGGCCGGTGGTGAGCGAGCCGATGAGCACAGCCGATGCAGAGATGACAGCGCGACCTGGGTCACGGCGACCGGTGGCGACGATCGTCGCGATGCACCTCGGTTTCGTGGACGCCTTCGGGTTCGTCCTCCTCGGCCGGTTCTTCGTCTCCTCGATCGATGCCACCACCACCCGGACCGGCGTCGCCCTCGGCAGCAGTTCGTGGTTCGTCGTGGTTCGTCGTGGGCCTGGCCGGGGCGATCCTGGCCGGGTTCGTCGTCGGTGTCGTCCTGGCCGCGGTGGTCGGCCGGATGTGGCCACGCGAGCGGGTGCCGCGGGTTCTGCTGCTCACGGCGGTTCTCCTCGCGGCGGCCGGCGCTCTCCGTGCGGTCACCACCACTGCACCCCTGATCGGATTCGCCCTCGCCCTGGCCGGTCGGGCGCCGGGTCATATTCCTCGGTACCGGCGAACAGCTGAACCCGTAGGAACCAGTAGGCGGGCACACCGGGGAGACGCGGCCTCGAGGGACACCTGAGTTGTCCACCCGCGCGGTCGCCACACCCTCGTCGACAGCACGTGTGACCAGCCGGTACGCGGTATTGCGGTGCCCGCTGGGCGCGCGTAAATTGGGTTTTGCAGATCGAGAGAGTAATCGGTAACGGTGAAAAATCGAGAAGTAGAGATCCGGCCGAGAATGTGAAAACATTCCCGGCCGAACCCCTGTCTGGGGTCTTCAGTTTTCGGTGTCGGTGCCCCCTGGATGCGCGGGCCCTTCCGCACGATGACCGGCCCGCACACGCAACTTCGGTCGACGCGGTCTGAGTGTCAAAGAGACGCCAGTCATCGATCAGGTGGCAGCCAGAGGCGTCGCCTGGCGACGCTCTTCATCCGTTCGACCAACTCGGGACGCAAAGGAGGCGACGAGGACTGTTCGAGTCATTTCGCAAGCCCACGAATCACCTGTCGACGGCACACCGAGGGTTGCCAGCATCGGTGCCACAGGCCGGTCGGAAGCGGGCCGCATATGTCCCTTGACACTCAACCACCGGTTTCGTCGGCGTATCCGTCGTTGCGCCGCCCCGGGGTGGCCGCCGAGCCGCAGGACCACAGCCATCGACGGTAGGCATTCAGACTCTCCATGACGATCCGATGCGGCGAGCACCCGTCGGCGACGGAGTCTGGCGCTGCGGAATCAGCCTCGCTGTCGGTTCGCGGGCGTCGGGGTCGGGGAACTTTTCGGTTGTCTCGAGGAACACCGCTCCCATGTCGGTGCGTATCTTCGAACAGTGGCCGCGCCGGGCGTCCCTGTTGTCAGGTCGAAGGGGTCGTCGGGGGCAGATTCCACTCGTGGGCGTGGACGAGAGGAACCGAGCCGGTCTCCCGCAGACACGCGATGGCGGTGATCATGTCGTCGTCGCGGAGCGAATGGTCGTTACTGACCGACCAGGAAGGCACCGGGACGGTGCGGGCGCTGCCGTTCACCGCCAACCATCACAGCTGCCCGCCGTGTGCGTATGTGCGGTGGGCGCAGGTCGTCGCCGCATTCGATATCGCCGGCCGACCCGGGGTGATCCGGTTGCTGCGCACAGCAGCAGCGTTCGAGGGCCATGTGTCCCGGGCGGCGTTGCCGCGCATGCGAGCTCGGGCGCCGTTGTTCCGGGCGATCGCCAAGAATGGCAACCTCTCCGACACTGCGTTGTCGGGGGTGTCGGTGCATGCGGCGATCCGCCGCCGCGCCCGGGCCGCTGGCTACGACGAAAATGTGGTCGCGCAGCTCGGTGGGCACTCGCTCCGGGCCGGTTTCGTCACCCAGGCGTTCCGCAACGGCGCCGACGCGCACGCGATCATGCGGCAAACCGGGCACACCACCCCCGCGACCGTGGAGCTCTACGCCCGCGAACACGCCCCCCTCGTCGGCAACGCCGTCACCGACATAGGACTCTGAGCATGTACGTCGACATGACCGCACCGACCGGGTTGGGTAACAGCCCACGCCTGGTGGTGCCGCGCCGGGACCGGCACGACTGGGTACTGTTCGCCGACTGGTGCGAAGCCTGCGGCCACCGGGCACTACCCGCGCATCCGTCGGTGCTGGCGGAGTTCTTCGCCGACCATCCGGCGGCCGAGGGGACGCAGCGTCGCCGGGCTACCGCGATCAACGCCGTTCACACCAGAGCCGGGTTGACGGCGCCGGGCCGCGCGGAGACGATCCGGCAGCTGCTGGGCACCGCGCGCGCCGACCGACTGGCCCGGGTCGGGGAGCGGGTGGCGCAGCTGGTGCCACAACTTCCGGTCACCGGGTGGCCGGGCGGGTTGTTCGGACGCCGCGACGCTCTCCTGCTTACCCTGGCCGCAGCGGGGTTGGGTTTCGAGGAGATCGCCCGCCTGCGGCGCACCGACGTCACCGCCGAGCGCGACGCGCTCGTCTCAGGGCAGGGGAGGAGCACTGGGTGCGTGTCACCGCCGAATCCAGTGTCGAACCCACCGCCGTGTATCGGAATTGGGTAGAGGTGCTCGGTTTTCTGGACCGCTATCCGAGCACCCAACTTCTCGGCGGCCGCCCCATCGACCGGTGGGGCCACACCCCCTTCGATCCGACTCCGCTGACCGGACAATCCGTCGCCGCCCTGGTCCGGGCGCACCTGGCCGGCCAAGCACCGGTACACAAGCGGCCTCCGTCCAAGCCGCCCGCGACGCCCACACTCGAGAACACACCGCTCCCAGTCGTGGTCGATGTCGAACTCGACCAGGGCTACTACGACCGCGGCATCGCCGTCCGACGCAACGCCCACACCCACCTCGACGACGTCACCGACATCCTCGACGGCATCGAAGACGAAGCCGATAAACTCCTCGCTGACCTGCTCGCCATCCTCGACTGCACCGAAATCGACTGACGGAGTGCTCGATACACCCGACGATCGCCAACCGTAGTTCCTCACGGCTGCTCCAGCGGCGACGATCGAGGACATTGCGTCCGGTCGGGCACGCACCACGCGCTGGTCGAGGGCACCACACACGCCGTTTGTCCGACAGTGGATTGGGGCGGATACGTCGCGTAGAGCCGAGACAGCGACGATGATTCGTGGAGGTGGATCGGTGCGCGGAACGGGAACGAGCACCGGACCTGATGCCACGACAGGAGGCAAAGACAATGGGAAGCAATGAGCCAAGTCTCAGGGAACTCGCTGTCAACGAATGCTGGGCGCTGCTTCGTACCGAGAGTATTGGCCGTCTCGCTGTGTGGGTGGACGACCACCCGGATATCTTTCCCCTCAATTATGCGGTCGATCATGGAACCCTCGTGTTTCGATCCGGGAGAGGCACCAAGGTGTCCGCTGCGCTGTCAGATGCGCCGGTTGCGCTGGAAGTCGACGGCTACGAGGCTCCGTCGCGCGAAGCGTGGAGCGTGGTGATCAAGGGCCGTGCGGAGGGGATCCGTGAAATCGACGAGTTGATGGACACCGTGGATTTGCCACTCTTTCCGTGGCAGGCCGGGGCGAAGAACCTTTTCATCCGACTCGTTCCCACCCATGTGTCCGGCCGCCGGTTTCCGGTTGTCGACCCGGCCATGTGGCAAACTCCCTTCTCGAACGTGCGACGTTCGCCTTCGGAGTAGCCGGTGTGGACAGCACACCTACCCCGCCGGCCTTGAGGTGAACGTGGTGATAGACAACGGTTCCACGAACAAGACGCCGGTGGTCGAGCGGTTGGATGAGGTTGCCGCTGAAGTGTGGATACCGGCGACGTCGCTGACGCGTTGTCATGTTCCGACGGTCCCGCGCGAACGGAGCGCACCCAACTCCCGGTACACGTCGGCGGACTCCTTCGATGTGTACGGGGTCCCGTTGACGCCCTTCGGTGTGTCAAGCGGCCGGTGCGATTGCCGGGTGACTCGATCGCAGTCTTTGAGGAGGTAGAGGATCTCGCGGGCGATGAAGCGTTTGAGGCATCGCAGGATTTCGGGATTGGAGTGCCCGAAAGCACGTTTGCGAGCGACGTAAGCCTGGGTCTTTGGATCCATGCGCCATCGGCTGACGGCGATCATGTGCAGCGCCGAGTTCGCAGCTCTGTCATCGCCGCGGTTGTGGCGATGACGGGTGGTCATCCCGGAGGACGCCGGGAGCGGGGCGGCACCGCACAGCATGGCGAAAGACGCCTCCGAGGTCAGCCCCTCAGGGTTGGCGCCGGCAGTGATGAGTAACTGGGCAGCGGACTGGTAACCGACTCCGACGCGCTCGAGAAGGGTGGGCTCCAGTTCGTCGACGAGGGCGTGAATGGGGCGGTCGAGGTCGGCGATCTCATCGTGCAGTTCCAGGTATCGGCGGGCGAGGTGCTTGAGTGCGATCTTGGTGGCAGTGGTCGGGTCGCGGAAGCCGGTCAGGTCGGGCCGCCAGGCGGCGAGGGTGCGGATCAGCTGCATGCGGGACAGGTTGCGGATCTGCTTCACCGCGACCGCGCCGAACCGCAAGTGGGTGGCCGATCTGACGCGGATTGCCGCGACCGAATTCTTCTCCACCACCCGCGCTGGCTATCGGGCCGTGCTGCGCTGGATGCGCAGCCACGGCGACCTCGCCCGGATCGGCGTCGAGTGCACCGGCTCCTACGGTGCCGGACGGCTCCGATTTGTCGACAATGCCGGGCTCGAGGTCCGCGAGGTCACCGCACCCGACAGGTCTGATCGACGACGCCGCGGCAAGGATGACACCATCGACGCCGAGAACGCCGCACACGCCGCGTTCGCCCAGATCAGAACCGTCACACCGAAACCCCGCGACGGAATGGTCGAGTCGCTGCGGGTCCTACAGGTCACCCGCAAGACCGCCATTTCGGCCCGTAGGGTTGCACTCCAGATGATCAAGTCGCAAGTCATCTCAGCGCCCGAGGAACTGCGCGATCTCCCGGTCCAGCAGGTCCGGTGCGGCGGTATGCCGCGGGTTCTGTTTCGTCGACCCGCCCTTCCAGTCTTTGCGTAGGTAGGCGCCGCGGCGATGGTCGTGGTCTTTGGGTCGGGGGTGCCTCGCGGCATCAGTACTGTCGGTGACGGTGGGCAGCACGGGGCAGCGGCGAGCCGATCGGGCGCTGGTCGCCGCTTATCACGAGGCCCGGCTGGGTGAGCTGATCGAGTGTGCCGCAGCCGAGCTCGAGCGCGCCCGCCGGCGACGTGGACGCGTTCACCGTCGATGAGGCACTGCACCACTATCACCTCGTGGCGAAGGAACTGTGGAAGTTCTGCTGCTCGAGTTCACCGCGCGTGTGTTGGAAAGACTCGTGGCTGACGGCGAGATGATCGACTGGTGGGAGCGCGCCACGCCTCGCCGCCGGGAGTAGTACGTGTCCGCGGCGCTCCGCGCGTCGACGTGAGGGTCGGTGCGAGCCGGGGACGGTGAAGGCCTGCCGCCGTAGTGTGGTCAGCGCCGCTCGCTCCCGTTCTCGGGCGGCCTCGACCTCCGTCGGCCGGTGCCGTATCTGATCGACGCCGCGCATCGCACGGTGGCGGTCACCACGATCTGCCACCGCGCGGATGCTTATCGATCCTCTTCCTGGCTGCAGGGATCGACCGGATCCCGGCGAAAGTCGGCCGGAGCGCGAGTCACGATCCCGCGGCGGCGTGTGCCGCTCCGGCTTTTCGGTGGCACTACTGCAGGTCGCTGGTGACCAGGCAATTCCTTACAACACCCATCACTGGATCTGCGGTTCACACGCCTGCCCGGTCGAGGCGTTCGATGAGGCGTGGTTTGCGCGCGTGCGTGTGACGTAGTGCCAGGCAGCGCTGGGTGAAGGCGTCACGTCGGCCGTCGCGTTCGGCGAGCGTCTGCAGTTCGGTGAGCAGTGCGGCGGCGGCGTCATACTCGCGGGGTTTGCGGGTGGCGATCATCGCGTCGATCTGCGACCACGTGGCCTCCTCGTCGCGGGCCAGCTCGTCGATTCGTTTCTCGCGGGCGAGGGAACGGTCCTGCTGCCGTCGGGCTTGCTGCTCGGCACGCCGGGCGGCCATCCGGCGCTCGCGGTCGCCCCGGCGACGGCGTGCGGCGTCGAGAAGATCGGCCACGGTTCGGCGAGGTGGGGATGCGATGGGTGTGCTGTGTTCGTTGTGGAACCTGCGCAGCATTTCCGCCCGTACGGTCACGGCGTGGTCTTCGGCGACCCGCAGCAGGAGCCGGTTCTTCTCGGCAACGGGCAGGTCCTGCACCCAGGCGGCGAGGTGGCCGGGGACGTCGGTGGTCTCGGCGAGTGGTGCGCTGGTCTGGGCCGCGATGGCGAGCAGGTCGTCGTCGACGCGGAGGAAGTCGGCCAGGGCGCGCTGCGCCGCGGTGAGCGCGGCCAATCCGGGCGGCACGGGTGGCTCCAGATCCTGATCGGCGTATTCGTCTGTTTCCGCGGTGCCGTGGCCGGCCAGCCAGGCGAGGTGGAGCGGCCGGAGATCGCCCGCGGCGAGTTCGGCGCGGACTCCGACGATGGCGGACAACGGTGGGCAGGCGTCAGGATCGAAGTCGCCGGCCTCGTCCTCGCTGGTCAGGTCGAGCACGAGGTATTCGCCTGTGGTCCAGGCCGTTACCTGGTCGCCGACGCAATAGTCCCGGGCGACGTCGATGTCGAGCAGGCCGCGCGGTAGGCGGAGCATGATCCGCTGTGTCCCCCAGTTCGCCAGATAGAGGTGTGCGTCGTAGTAGCGCTCCATCATCCGGTTCGGGTCGCCCCGAAAGTTGCCCCAGTGGTACTCGTTGACGAAGCTGGTGGCCGTGATCCGCGCGCGGGTGGACAGTGAACGGACTTCGGCCCGTTGGCGATCGTCCAGCGGCCGGTCGATGGCGAGGAATTCGTAGTACTGGTACTCACTCATCGCCCATCCAATTGATCGGCGCGGTCAAACGGTTTCGCCCGGAAGCCGGAGTCGTCTCCCCGATGGATGAATAGGTGTCCCTCGAGCGTTGCGTCGCCCACCAGAACGGCCCAGCCGCGCCCGCTGACCTGGTCGCCTTCGTCGTCGCCGTCCCAGCTGAACTCCACGGTGGTGCGGCCGTCGTGTTCGGTGGTCCGGCAATCCATCCAGCCGCGGACGGCGATGAAGCCGAACTGGCCGGTCCCGTTGCCGGCGAACTCGATGAAGCCAGGTTCGACGAGGTCGATGGCGTCGCGGTCCCACATGTCCATCTGCACGATCCGCCATCGACCGGTCAGGCGCCGCATGGTCCTCCCATCATCTGTCGGCATACACGGTGTCAGGGTAGCCACCGCAGGGGTCGGTGTGCTGCGTCGGGGCTGCGCCGACCGGTGGCGCACTACTTGCCAGCCCGCTCGGCGCAGGGCAAGCGTCACGCCGTTGGTGTGCACCGAAAGCCACGGACCAACGCGCCCCGCCGACGATGCTGCTGTGATCGCAGCCCGCACGCACCGGTCCTTCCGAGGTGCGTGACCGGGATGTCCTGTTTCCGTGTGCTTTCGGTGGTGGTCCTGGGAGTTGCTGGGGGTGGGGTGTGCGGCTACGACGGCGCGGCGGGACCGGTGTCGGGTGCGTATCGCCCTGACGCCCACCACGGCGGTGTGGGCAGGGCGCGGCCAGGTAGCGGCGGAGCGACTCCGGGTCGTCGCGGAGGGCGGCCCCATTCTTGGTGAGCAACAGCTGCCCGCGGTATCTGCGCAGCAGTCTCAGCTGCGCAGCGGTTTCGCGGAGGTCGAAAACCGGTGCGGTGGTGTCCTCCCGGGTGCAGGTGCCGATCCATCGCCGCGGTCCCCACCGTCGGCGGGAGAAACCCGGCGGCGGTCAGCCGGATGCCTGGCGCGCCTACCCGGTTGGGCAGCCACCCCACCGCCGTTGCCGCGGGCTGGAAGTGCCGGTCACCGCCCTCGGGATTCGGCACCGGGAGTGCCGCGAGATCACGCAGGCCGGCGTTGGTCTCCTCAACAGAGAAGTAGGTGGGGTCGAAATCGTCGGGCACCGCCTCGTGGGCGATCGTCGGGTCCTGCAGGAGGTTGAGGTATCCCCAGATACCGCCGCAGTCCTCCGGTGGGCAGGCGCGGGCACCGCCGACGCAGAGCGCGGGCGGGTCGTCGCCGATCTGGGACAGCGCCTTCTCCACGACGAGGGTGTGTTCCCATCCGTCACCGAAGTCGGACCGGTAGAACAGCCGGTCCGTCGGTTTCGCGAGAAGTTCATCGAGGCGCACCCGGTTCTCCAGGACCCCGTCGGCGCCGTCGTCGAGCATGAACTTCATGTGGAACTGCTCGGCGAATCGGTCCATCTTGTTCTCCCCGACCAGGAATTGGTGCAGATGGCTGTCGGTCCATCCCATGGCCTGCTGCGGTACGGCGTGCAGCTCGTCGAGCATCAACTCCGAGGACAGCAGCAGTCGCCGCCAGATCGGTGGCTTCGCGTCTTCCAGATCGACCCTGACCTGGTAGGTGACCGGCTGGGACTGCCGAGCGCGTGCACGAGTGGATCTGGCCAGGCCGGTCAAGGCTAGTACGGCACCGTCGCAGGGGACGGGCGATGCGGCCGTGCACAGCATCGACGAGGTCGTCGCCGGTGGCCGGATCATCGACCGCGTCCGCCGAATCCGGAAAGGTCGCCAACCGGGTCCACGCAGACGTGGCTGTGGCCCTTCTCTCGGCATCTCCGACGGAATCCTCAACGCCATGACGTTGGCCACCTCGACCGAGCCGCACGGATTCGCGGTGACCCCCTATTCTGGCGCTGCGCACGGGAATACGACGGAAATCACCGCCATATACACCGGTTACCGAACCCGCGCAGTGGCGGGGCACGTTGGCGTGTGCCGTGTCCACGGGCCGCGGGCTGGCGTGGGCGGCTGCGACGTCGTCACCGTGGCAGTCCGAGTGATCGCGGGATTCGGAAGCCGGTCGTGTGCCAATTCGCTGCACTCACCTGACCTCGGCCGCGTCGCTTGGGGATGCTCTCGTTCCCGGCCGGCCGTGTTCTGGGTGGGCGGGGTGGCGCCGCCACTGAGCCTGCAGCCTCCCGCTGCGAAGCCTCCGCGGCGGGTAGTGGCGCTTCACCTTCGGGATCTCACGCTCGCGGATGCGCCGACGCAGTGGTCGGTTACCCTCGTCAGTCAGCTAACAGTAAGGTAGTCTGTTAGTTACTGTTAGGAGGTGTTGGTGGTGGGCACGATCGATGACCGTTACCTCGCCGGTGACGTCGACTTCGAGGCCGCGGTGGGGGAGGCGCTCGGCACCCCGGTCTCGCGGGAAACCATGCTGCCGCTGCTGCATGCGCTGGCCCGCGGGGCGCACCCGAACGCCCAGCTCAGCGACCACGACGCCGCCTTGTATGACGCTGCCGGGTTCACCGAGGACCCACTCGCCCCGGCCGCTGCGGCCGCCGAGCGGGAACAACGCATGCGCGGGCTCACCGCGACCGCCAAGACGGTCGAGGAGGCGGCCGGTCTGCTCGGGGTGTCGACCTCCCGGATCCGCCAGCGCGCAGCGGCGGGCAGTGTGTGGTCGATCAAGGTCGGCAACAAACTGCTGCTACCCGCGGTGCAGTTCAACGGTGAGGAGATGGTGCCGAACCTCGACCGCATCCTGACGATGCTCCCGGACGGGTTGCATCCCCTTGCGCTCGAGCGAGCCCTGACCGACCCTCGTGCCGATCTGATGCTGGACGCAAGCCCGGTGTCGGTCATCGACTGGCTCACCAGCGGCGGCGACGTCAAAACCGCACTAGAAGTGATCACCCAAATCAAATGGGAGGCAGCGTAAGTGGCGCGGATGCTCCCGCACCCTCCGACCGTCGACGGCCTTTCCCACCACGGCATCCGCGACAACGAATACGCCATCGTCCCCACCACCGACATCCTCTGGCGGGTGCACCGCACCACCAGCAGCCACGCGCTCGCCTGGAACGAGCTCCGCACGTATGGCCCGGTGCTGCGCTTCGACCCGCACCCACTCCCGCGCGGTGACCACCCGGGGCACGGGGTCTGGTACGGGGCCACCGATGTGCACGGTGCGCTCGCGGAAGCATTCCAGGCCACCCGCACGATCGACCGGGTGCAGGAGACGCCGTATCTGACCGGGCTTCATCCGGCGCGGGAACTGCGGCTCCTCGACGTCGGCGGGTTCGGGGCCGGCCGCTGGCCGACCCCGGTCGGTGGCACCTTCGCCCTCGATTCCGCGGCGCACGGCATCACCCAGCGATGGGCCCGCACCATTGCGGCCGCGCACCCCGGGCTCGATGGACTGCTGTACCGGGGTCGATTTTCCGGGGGCCCGTGCGCAGCGCTGTTCCCCCCGGCCGCCGACGCCTTCCCCGTGCGGCCGGCGACGTCGAACCCGCTCGCGCATCCCGGCCTGCAACGCCGTCTCGCCGCGGCCGCGGAGGCGCTCGGCTACACCCTCGTCTGAGGTGCGCCGTGGGGTGATCCTGGAAAGTGGGTGGCGTCGTTGACGACGCCAGGCCTCCGTTGCGGTTGTTTCGTTTGTTGCGTATATCTCGTTTGGGAGGTGCGCGATGTCCGCAGCACATGATCAGCCGACCGTGGTCGAGCAGGAGCAGGCCCGGCAGGCTCTGCAGTTGCTTCGTGATGTCGGGCCGGCGGGGGACACCCTCGATGTGACCGTGGCAGGTACCGCGGAGTCGGTGCATCTTCCTCGGGCGGTGCTCGATCTGATCCGCGAGGTGTTGGCGAATATGGCCGCGGGGCAGGGGGTCACCGTCGTCCCGGCGCACGCGGAGCTGACGACCCAGCAGGCCGCGCAGATGCTCAATGTCTCGCGCCCGCATGTGATCAAGCTCCTCGACGAGGGGCATGTCGAGTACCGAATGGTCGGCCGGCATCGCCGGATCCTCGGATCCTCTCTGCTCGCCTATCAGCGGACGCAGCTGGGGCCTCGCGTGACGCCGCGGAGGAGCTGGCGGCCCTAACGGAAGACCTCGGGCTGTACTGAGGTGACCTTCACCGAGCTTCTGCTACGCGAACTTGTTGTACCCGAAAATTTTACGAGATTTCCTTATTCGGATCTCAGACCGCGTTGTGCATGCCCCGGTGGACGGAACGCGTCCGCGGGCGAGGTGTTTGAGAACGTGGTGGATTGCCCGGACCTGCGGGCGGGGATGTTGGAGAAGCTGCGGGAGTTGATGAATGCCGGCGGTGCCGGATTCTCCTGGCCACCGGAGGCGTGCCGCCGGGTGTTGCGGCACGTCGGACGGAGGTCGGGTGGGGGAGAGGATGGCGCTGTGGTCGGCAATGATGCGGGCGACGAGGTCGCGGCCGGGGCCGTGGTCGAGCGGCAGGGGCGTGGTGGTGGGGTCGATTGCCAGGTCGACGTGGGGTGTGATCGCGGGGTCGGTGGTGAGGATCCAGGCGAGGGTGTCTTCGTTGTGCCGGGGCCGGTAGGCGAGTCCGTCGATGTCGTTGTCGGCGGCGCGGATGGTGTGGGCCCACCGTCTTGTCGTGACGTAGTGCCGGGCTTCACATTTGGTGAGCCAGAGGTCTTGTCCGACCGACGCCAGGTGCGGCCCGTGGAGTGCGGCCGTGGTGAGGGTGCGGGGGACGGTGAGGGCGGTCAGGGTGCGGCCGGTCACGGTGGAGGCGGGCACGATCCGGGCGATCGAAGGGTCGAGTGGCAGGTCCCGGCAAATGGTTTCGGCGATCGCACCGTCGGGGCTGTCGGCGAGGTAGAGGTAGGCGTGGCTGCCGTCGAGGGAGTCGAATCGGCCGCCGGCGAGTTCGTCGGGTTGGGCGGTCGGGTTCAGGGCGTGTGGGGCGCGGTGGCCAAGCGGTGCGCGCCGCGCAATCAGGGCGGCTTCGCCGGTTGTTTTCGCCCCTGCTGCTCGGAGCCTTCGCGTAGTCGCGGTGGGAGTCGACCAGACGGCCCTTTCCCGGGGGCGGCCAGTATGGCGTACTGAATATCAACGACGACGGGATCAACGTCACGGTGACGATGACGGGAAAGCGCTGGGACGGTGAGCAGATCATCCGTTACGAATACACAGTGCCGGGCTGACAGTGCACACCTCCGTTGCCGACGTCGGCACGACGCGCCTCACCCAGGGCCTCCCGAAGGGCATCCTCCGACGTCGCCGAGCCCGTCCGACCGCAGTGCCTGCACAAATCGAACGCGGATTCTGCGTTCACGCTCCCGCTGCGCACCTCGTGCCCGCCGCGAATTGGACGTGCGTCGATTCGCTGGTGAGCACCGATTCGTCGAACACGTCCAGCGGCAGGGTGATCACGCACCCGCTAACACGTGCAAGCCGCTACGCCGCCGCAAACAGAGCGTCGGCAGGTACCTCGACCACAAGCAGCCCGAGAGGGATGTCCGAACGGCCATTGCCACACGCCTCAATGCCGCCCCGGCAAGTCGACTTCGCTGGCCGCCTTGTCGTCACGGAGGCCTTTCCAGCTCGGGTGACGCAGCCCCCCGCTGGTGTGTTCGCGGTACTCGACATCGCCGACCAACCGTGGTTCGACCCAGCGCGCACCCTTCGTGTGTCCCGCGCAGGTGGCGGTGAATCGAGGGGAGTCGTGGGTCGTTCTATCGCCGCGAGCTGCCCTCGTAGTGATTTCCGTGTCGCGGTGGTGAATCCGGTGCCGACATGTCCGATGTAGACCAGTCGGTGGTTGTCGTCGTATGCGGCGAGGAGGAGTGATCCGATGCCGTCGCGGGCGGCTCCGGTGCCATCGACCCAGCCGACGATGATCCCTTCGGTGTTGGCGCGTAGTGGTTGTTTGATCCAGGCGGGGGAGCGGCGACCGGGTTGATACGTCGAGTGGACGCGTTGTGCGACTGCTCCCTCGAGGTGATGTCTACGGGCGAGATCGAGCATCTGCTCGCCGTCGACGTCGGTCCGGTACGGCGGCACCTGCAGGCGGGGCCCGGACAGCGCGAGGTCGTCGAGTTCGGTCCGTCGCCGCAGGTAGGGCAGCCCGGTCGTGGACTTGCCATCGAGGGCCAGGACGTCGAATACGTAGCACGTGACGGGCGCCTCGTTGCGGAGCTGTGTGGTGGGGGACAGCACGGAAAGGTGGCAGTGATGTCATTTCCGTTGCGGCTGAACATCCGGGCTACACCGTTGTCGACGGTGGTGATGGCGCGTTGACCATCCCACTTCATCTCGAACGCCCACCCCGCACCGCGGGGAAGTTGGCCGAGTGTGGCCGGCATCGGAGACGGGACCGTCGACGAGGAAGGCATCCACCGAGTGTGCGCGAAATGCTCGGGCCGTGGGCGGGAACGTAGCGGCTGACGATGCTGGGCCCAGATCAACGAAGGCAGCGGACTCACCGAGCCGTGTCCGCGCACTGCGACCGCGAGGAGCGAACTCAGCGGGCAGGACGGCGAAGGTGACGGAGGTAGTCCGCGTGCGCGAACGCGCTGTCAGCGGGTCGGACGAGAGTATCGCGCTGGTGCCGGAGAACATCACCGTCACCATCGTCCCACGCTCGATTGGGGGCCTGGTAGACAGGCGACGCAGCCGCACGAGACCCCTAGACTGGGTATATGGCTGCGCTGAGCCCCGCGGACGAAGTCGTCGATCAAGCGAAGATCGACCATCGAGCCCCGTCGGTTGCCCGCCTTTTCCTCGATCGTGTCGGCACCACCCCGCAGGCGGAGGCCTTCCGGTTCCTGTCCGGTGGCGGCTGGACGAGTGTCACCTGGGGGCAGGTGGGTGAGCGGGTCCGTTTACTCGCCGCCGGGTTGATCGCGCTTGGTGTCGAATCGGAAGACCCGGTCGCGGTGGCGGTGTCGACGCGATACGAATGGGTGCTCGTCGACTTCGCCGTGATGTGCGCCGGGGCTGCGACGACCACGGTCTACCCCACCACGAAGGCCCCCGACGTCGCTTTCATCGTGTCGAACTCGGGCAGCCGCGTCGTGTTCGCCGAGGACCAGACCCAGGTCGACAAGCTCCGACAGCATCGCGCCGAGTTGCCCGGCGTCCGCACGGTGGTGATCATCGACGGCGAGGGCGACGGCGACTGGGTGCTGACGCTTGCCGACGTCGAGGAGCGCGGCCGGCGGCTTGTCGCACAATCCCCCGACGTCGTGACCGAGCGCGCGTATGCGATCCGTCCCGAACACGTGGCGAGCATCATCTACACGTCCGGCACCACGGGTAAGCCGAAAGGTGTGATCCTGCCCCATTCGGCATGGACGTATACCGCGGCCGCCGTCGATGCTCTTCACATCCTCGGTCCGGACGACCTGAATTATCTGTGGCTGCCCCTGGCCCACGCCTTCGGCAAGGTGATGCTGGCACTGCCGCTGCAGATCGGCTTCCCCACCGCCATCGACGGCAGGGTCGACAAGATCGTCGAGAACATCGCCGTGGTGCATCCCACCTTCATGGGTGCGGCTCCGCGCATCTTCGAGAAAGCCCGCGCGCGGATCGAGGGCATGGTGTCCGAGGAGGGCGGGCTGAAGAAGAGGGTCTTCGACTGGGCGATGGATGTCGGGCTGAGGGTATCGAAGGCGAAACAAGCAGGCGAGGAACCGTCGCGGCTGGATTCGCTGCGCTACAAGGTCGCCGACCGGCTGGTGTTCTCCACCATCCGGGAGCGGTTCGGCGGTCGGCTGCGCTTCTTCGTCTCGGCGGCGGCAGCGCTGGATCGGGAGGTCGCGCAGTGGTTCGATGCCGTCGGCATCATCGTGCTCGAGGGTTACGGTCTCACCGAAACCGCGGCAGCGTCCAGTATCAACCGTCCGGAGGCCTATCGATTCGGAACCGTCGGCTGGCCTTTCCCCGGCACCGAGGTCAAGATCGCGGACGACGGCGAGATCCTGCTGAAAGGCCCCGGCGTGATGACCGGCTACCACGACCGCCCCGACGCCACCGCGGAGGCGCTCGAGCCGGACGGCTGGTTCCACACCGGCGACATCGGCGAGATCGACGCCGACGGCTATCTGCGCATCACCGACCGCAAGAAGGACATGTTCAAGACGTCGCAGGGCAAGTACGTCGCGCCGTCCGCGATCGCGGCGACGTTCAAGGGCATCTGCCCGTACGTCGGGGAGATCATCGTGCACGGCGAGAGCCGGCCCTACTGCGTCGCGCTGATCAGCCTCGATGCCGAGGCCGTCACCGAATGGGCAGGCAAGAACGGGCTGGGCGGCAAGTCGTTCACCGAGATCGCACGGCACGACAAAACGCACGAACTGATCGGCGGCTACATCGACGAACTCAACCGGCGACTGAACCGCTGGGAGCAGATCAAGAGATTCGGCGTCATCGACCGAGAGCTGTCCATCGACGCCGGCGACTTGACACCGAGCATGAAGCTGCGCCGCACGATTGTCGTCGACAGCTTCGCCGACAGCATCGACACGCTCTACGTCTGACCGATCCCGTCGTGCCGCGCGTTTCGCGACGATAGCGTGATTCTAGGGACCGACGACTCTGGCCTGGAACAGCCGTGAACGCACACAGTGAGTACATGCTCAGCGCTGTGCTCGATGTCTTCCGGCTCCGGCAGTACTTCAATGTCATCACCCGCACGCGCGAGTTGCTGGAGGGGGTACGCGAAGATGCCGGGTTCCTCGCCGATGCCGGTCGGGCGGTGCTCCCACTGCCCGACGCGACACGCGGACAGCACTTCCGGCCCTTTCCGCCGTTCTCGCCGTACCCCACCACGGTGGCGAAGGGTCAACGGGTGGCGCTGGTCGCGACAGGAGGAAGTGGTGCGCTCGCGTCCGTGGTGGGGGTGGCGCGGGCCTTCGAGGAGGGCGGCGTCCGTCCCGCCGTCATCTCGCTGTGCTCTGGGTCGGCGATGTTCGGTTTCCCGGTCGCCGCCGGATTCTCCGCCGAGGAAGTCGCCGCGTTCGTCCTCGGACTGCGGCCCGACGACTATCTCGATGTCGGCTGGCGCGAGCTGCTCAGCGTGGCACCGACAGCCGGCAGGGGATTCGCCGGCATCCTGCGGGGTGAGGCGATCGAGAACGTCTATCGGAGTCTCCTCGGTGACATGACGCTCGGCGAGATGCCCATTCCGGCGTATGCGCCGATCTGGAACGTCGAGCAGAATCGTCTCGTGTATCTCGGGTCTGGTACCTATCCCGATCTACCGGTGGCGCGCGCCGTGCGCATGGCCGTCGCGTTGCCGCTGTTCATTCAGCCGGTCGAGTTCGGGGGCTTCCACTGGTGCGACGGTGGGATCGTCGATATCTTCCCGGTCCATCCCGTTCTCGACATCGAGGAACCCTGCGACCTCACCCTGGCAGTCAACGGCTTCTACCCGCCCGGGTTCGAGGGCGAAGACGCCACCGGGTGGGAGGATCGGCGGGCGAGCATCCTGTACGTCGCGAGCCAGGTGCGCACATGCCAGCAGATCGAGCTGGCACGGGAAAACCTGTCCCGGCTTCGGTCGGCCTCTACGGTGACGATGATCGAGCCCGTTCCCTACGAGACCGTGCGTGGCGTCGGCTTCTACCGACAGTTTCTGAGCACCCGGAACTGGGCCCAGTTCATGCTGGCGGGCTACCGTGATGGCCGGCAGGCACTGGCAACGCCCCGGAACACTGTCGGCGCGGAGACGTAAACACAGGGGATCTTCGCCGGCAATGAGCGGACGAACGACTCTAGTGGAGTCCAGTCGTGAATCACTAGCGTCGGGGTTGAAGCACTATCACGCACAGGCGCAAGGGCGGATCTTCATGGCGGGCAATCGCGAATCGCATATGACCCAGCCGGATTTCTTTTCCTGGAACATGGAACGGGACCCGATCCTGCGGTCCACGATAGTGGCCGTCGTCGTCTTCGACACCACACCGGACTGGGACCGTTTCGTCGACATGATCGACCGAGCCACCCGGGTGGTCCCGAATTTCCGGCACAAGCTCGTTCCGGCTTGGTTGGGGTTGGCACCACCGCACTGGGTGGTGGATCCGGACTTCGATTTGTCGTGGCATCTGCGCCGCTTGGTGCTTCCCGACCCCGCCGACATCAGGACGGTCCTCGATGTCGCGCGGCGATCGGGAATGGAGTCGTTCGACCGCGACCGTCCGTTGTGGCAGTTCACGCTGCTGAGCGGCCTCGACGACGGCCGGGCCGCGCTGGTTCTGAAGGTTCATCATTCGTTGACCGACGGCCTCGGCGGTATCCAGATCGCAGACCAGATAGTTGATTTCGCCCGCGGGGGGACGGATCGAGGCCCGCTGCCGGATGCTCCCGTGCCGACGGAGACAAGCGCTCTCGCGGACACGGTGGAATGGGAGGTGGCGACGGGTTTCGAGCTGGCGCGGAAGGCCGTCGGTGCCGCCTTGCCATCGGTGCGCCGCGCGCTCGTCAATCCCATCCGCGCGGTGCAATCCGCCGCCACGACGGCCGCCGCGGTCGTTCGCTTCGCGCGTCCCATCCCGGACACCCTTTCCCCCGTCATGACCGAACGCAGCCTCAGGCGGAGGTTCGCGGTGATCGACGTTCCGGTCGAACCGTTGCATCAGGCGTCGAAGCGCGCCGACGGTTCACTCAATGACGCGTTCATCGCTTCGATCCTGCTCGGGCTGCGGAAATATCACACCCTGCACGGTGCTGACGTCGAATACTTGAGGGCGACCGTGCCGGTCAGCCTGCGCACCGAAGCCGACCCGTTGGGCGGCAATCGCATCACGCTGGTCCGGCTCGCGCTGCCCGCGAACGTGGCCGACCCAGCCGAACTGATGCATCGGATCCACGAGATCGTCGGCGCATCGCGCCACGACCCCGCGGTCCCGCTGTCGGGCGCCATCGCCGGCGCACTCAACCTGCTTCCGTCCAGTTATCTGGCCTCGGTCTTCAAGCACGTCGACTTCCTCGCATCCGACGTGCCGGGTTCCCCGATCCCGATGTATGTCGCCGGCGCCGAGATCGAGCGGTACTACGCCTTCGGACCCACGCTCGGCACCGCCCTCAACGTCACCCTCATGTCCCACACCAACACCTGTTGCGTGGGAATCAACGCCGACACGGCATCGGTCCCGGACCTCAAGGTCATGACCGACTGCATCGTGGACGGTTTCCATGCGGTTCTCGGCGTGGGCGCAGCGCAACCGCCCGCCGCGACGGTCCTCACGCCGTCGTGGGTCAGTGTCTGAGATTGTTATCTCGGGCCGTCAGAGCATCGGTGGAGAAGGGTGGAGTACGACCTGCGGCGATGTAACCTCGCCAGCCCAGTCGCCGACGTTCGGGGCCCGGCCGGGCGTACCCGAGCCATCGCCGCCGCGATCCGGACCGGTCTCGCCCGCGGCGACGATCCCGACAACATCGAGGAGCTGATCCGGTGTGCCGAAGCAGCCGGCCTGCCCCTCACCCTCTGGTAACCGCCCGCAGTGGCAACGACTGCCCAGGCGCGGGCGAATCCCGGTCCGGCCGGGTTCAGCCCAGGTCGAGTTCGGTTGCGGCGGGCAGGTCTTGGACGACACCCCTGGTCCGTCCCTCGCGCACCCGGCAGACCGCGACTCAGCCGAGTCGATCGATATCTGCAAGCGCCCACGTCTTGTCAAACAGTAGGTTGTCGAGACACTCTGGGTGTGCCGCAAGACGTCGCCCGCTCTCTATCGGTCGTCTTGCTTTGGGCGTTCGCACGTGAAGCGCAAGGGCGATTGCTATGGCGTCGAGGCTGGGAGCGCGAGAGGAGGCGACCGGTGGAGCTTCTTGTACGACTCTTCCTCGGCGTGCTCCTCGTTGCGCACGGCCTGGTCCACCTGATGTGGTTCGCACCCAACGACGATCCGGCGTGGCCGTTCCGACTCGACCGGTCATGGCTGATCTCGGAAACGACCCGGAAACCGGTCGCGATTGCCCTCGTCTCGCTAACCGTCGCGGGGTTCGCGCTGCTCGCCCTCGCCGTATGGGGAGTACCGGGTTTGGCATCGATCTGGCCAGGGCTGGCGATCGGGTCCGCCGTCGCGTCACTCATCGCCCTGGTGCTCTTCTGGGATCGTCAGCTCCTGTGGGGCGTTGCGATTGACGTCGCCCTCATCGTCGTGGCGTTGTGGCGTCCCGGCTGGACGGATCGCCTCGGATAGGCACGTCCGCGAGGCGTCCGGGCCGCGAGGATGCGTAACTCCGCCACTCCGGCCGGTTCGCCGATGTCTGGGGGGCCACTCCGGCGCCGCGTCCGTCGGGGAAGCAGTCCGCCGACGCCGCGGTGCATCCGGCAGCGGTTGTCAGCGCGCCCAGGACTCGTCGGGCAGGGACAGGATGCGCAGGGCGAGGCCGGTCAACACGATGGCGAGCAAGGCTCCTCCCCGTGGACGATCCAGCCCTCCGATGGTTACCTCGTCCTCGACATCGAGCACGTTACCGGACGACGCTGACCCTGCCCCGGCTGGCAGGCGACCAACGATAAGACGACGCCCAAGTCATGGGCGTCGTCGGATAGCTGGCTGCAATGGTCCTCTCAGGTCGCCCGTTCCGGGATGAAGCTGCACTGCCGTTCGGCCCTAGCCATCGTCGGGGCTGGAGTGCTGTGGTGAGAAGGAGGGCCAACCCGATCAAGGAGCCAAATCATGGCTGTACCGTTCCGCGGAATCGTCAACGTCGACATTCGGGATTCGGTTCCGGATTGGGGTCCGTACGAGCAGCCGAAAGCTGCTCCGGGTTCGCCGAACGTGCTGTACATCGTGCTCGACGACGTGGGTTTCGGTGCGCTGGGGTGTTATGGCGGGCCGATCGAGACCCCGAACATCGACCGGATCGCCGCGAACGGGCTGCGGTACGGGCAGTGGCACACCACCGCCCTGTGCTCCCCGACGCGATCCTGCCTGCTGACGGGACGTAACCACACCACCAACGGGATGGCGTGCATCAGTGAGGCGGCGGTCGGGTTCCCGGGCGCGAACGGGCACATTCCCCCGGAATGCGCGACGCTCGCCGAGATCCTGGTCGAGCAGGGATTTTCCACCGCGATGGTCGGCAAGTGGCATCTGTGCGCCGAGGACGAGATGAACCTGGCCTCCACGAAGCGGAACTGGCCTATCGGCCGGGGTTTCGAGCGCTTCTACGGATTCCTCGGGGCCGAGACCAGCCAGTGGTATCCGGACCTGGTGCACGACAATCACCCGGTCGAGCAACCGGCCACCCCGGAGGAGGGTTACCACTTCGGTGTCGACATCACTGACCGGGCGCTCGAGTACTTCGGCGATGTCAAGGCAATCGCCCCGGACCGGCCGGTGTTCCTCTACTACGCCCCCGGATGTGCGCACGCTCCGCACCAGGCGCCGAAGGAGTGGACCGACCGGTATCGGGGCAGGTTCGACGCTGGGTACGAGGCGATGCGCGCGGAGATCCTGGCCCGCCAGAAGGAGATGGGTCTGATACCGCCCGGCACCGAATTGCCCGCGCTCAATCCGATCGGCGGCCCAGAAACACGCAGCGGCCCTGAAGGAAAGCCGTTCCCTCTGATGGACTACACCCGCCCGTGGGAGAGCCTGTCCGGCGATGAGAAGCGGTTGTTCGCCCGGATGGCGGAGGTGTACGCGGGGTTCGTCTCGCACTGCGACGATCAGATCGGCCGATTGCTCGCGTACCTCGAGGAGATCGAGCAACTCGACAACACCATCATCGTGCTGGTTTCCGACAACGGGGCCAGTGGCGAGGGCGGACCCAACGGTTCGGTGAATGAGAACAAGCTGTTCAACGGTGTCCCGGACGATCTCGCCGAAAACCTGTCCCTGCTCGACGATTTGGGCACCACCCGAACCTACAACCATTACCCGAACGGGTGGGCGATGGCGTTCAACGCCCCGTTCAAGATGTGGAAACGTTACTCGTTCAACGGAGGCACCTGCGACCCGTGCATCATCTCCTGGCCGGCCGGCATCACCGCGCGCGGCGAAATCCGCGATCAGTACCACCACGCCACCGATGTGGTGCCGACGCTGCTCGACTGCCTCGGGATCGAACTCCCCGACACAGTCAAGGGATATACGCAGCACCCGATCCAGGGTGTCAGCATGCGCTACAGCTTCGACGCCGCCGCCATTCCGACCGCGAAGCACACCCAGTTCTATTCGATGCTCGGCACCCGCGGGATCTGGCACGACGGCTGGAAAGCGGTCACCACACACCCGGCGATCAGTGGGTGGAGCCACTTCCCGGAAGACGCCTGGGAGCTCTACCACACCGAGACCGACCGATCCGAACTCCACGACCGCGCCGCCGAGGAACCCGGCAGACTCGCCGAACTGGTCGGACTGTGGTTCCACGAGGCCGGCGCGAACCAGGCGTTGCCGCTCGATGACCGCTTGCCCATCGAAATCCTGCTGACCCCTCGACCGCAGCTGACGCCGCCACGCAACCGCTACGTCTACCGGCCGGGCGGGGCAGAGGTGCCCGAATCCGTGGCGGTCAGCGTCCGCAACCGCTCGTACTCGATCGGAGCGCTCGTCGACATCCCCGGCCCGGGGGCGGCCGGAGTGTTGTTCTCGCACGGCGGACGTTTCGGTGGGCACGCTCTGTATGTCAAAGACAACCGGCTGCACTACGTGTACAACTTCCTCGGCAGCGAACAGCAGCTGATCCGAGCGGACGAGGAGTTGCCGACCGGTGAGAACCTGATCCTGGCGGCGTCCTTCGACAAGGACGGTGAGGACCCACCCGGCCACGCTCACGGGGTCCTGAGTCTCTACTACGGTGACCGCAAGGTGGCCGAGGGCCGGATCCACACCCAGGCAGGAAAATTCGGGATCGGCGGCGAGGGACTCAACGCCGGACACGACGCCGGCGAACCCGTCACCGACGACTATCCGGGTACCGCCCCGTGGGCGTTCACCGGCGGCACCTTGAACAGGGTCGCCGTCGACGTCAGCGGTGAGCCGTTCGTCGATCTCGAGCGCGAAGCAGCCGCCATGCTTTCCCGCGAGTAACTGCGGCGAACCGACGCGATGGGGTTTCGCGGCGAGCCGGAGAGAAACAGTCAACTGCCCCGGTCGACGGCCCATCGTGTCCGGCCACGGCATCGTCGACGAGGTTCGCCACTGGCGGAGTCACCAATCGACCGAATCCGTCTCCCACCGTGTGTCGTGCGCCCGCCATGCACGATGCCCGACGTCAAGGGGTCATTCAGCCCTATCGGTCACCGAGGTGATCCTGCTGAAGTAAAGAGCAGGCACCACACACGTCCGAGGGGTCGGGTGTGGCCAAGCACCCGCTCGCGGTCGTGCCGCACACGCGCGTGAAGCCATCGCCACGATGACTCTCGTGTTCTGGAGGTACCCGTCAGGCCTGGTCGTGATGGTCACCGTGGTGGCGCTGTTCCTGGTGGAACTGGTGGCCCGGCCTGCCCTGCTCACACATGGCACCCCACAAGAATCGACAACATGAGGAGGATGTGGCGAACATGACCGAAGAAATTGACGAGCTCGGTCCAGTCGACTGGATCGTGGTGGAGTTCCCCGGCGGCAAGTTCAACGGGGAAATCGCACCCGCACTCGGTGACCTCGTCGAACGCGGAATAGTCCGTGTCCTGGATCTTCTACTTCTGAGGAAGGACATGGACGGGTCACTCGAAGCGTATGAGCTCTCCGACCTCGACGACAGTGAGATCGGCGAGTTGCGGTCCTACGAGACCGAGTTGGCGATGCTCCTCAGCGAGGACGACGTCGACGCGGTCGCTGCGGCGATCGACCCCGGAAGTACAGCGGCCGTGCTGGTATGGGAGAACACGTGGGCCGCACCGTTCGCGTCGGCCACACGCCGCGCCGGTGGACAACTCGTGGCAAGTGGGCGCATCCCGGTGCAGGCCCTGCTGGCCGCAATCGAAACAGACGAGGAAGTTGGTGCCTGACATGCCTTTAGCAGCCAGACGTTTGCGCCGAGCAGCGGTGATCGGACCCGCCCCGGTCGCGCGTACCGCCACCACGGTCGCCACGGCGGCGGTGGTGGCACATGGAGTCCGACGCCGCACCGATCGGCGAGACGATCGGCGGGACGACCGCAGCGACCGGCGGCGCTGAAAACTCAGGGCACCGGATGTGCTCACAGCGAATGAGTTCAACTCCGAGAAGGTCAGGATCCCGGCGTCCGAGAAGGTCAGGATCCCGGCATCGCAGCCGCGGCGTGCAACATCGGTCACACGCAGTATGGCTTTGTCAGAAGCACCAATTGAGGCTGGCCGATCCCAGCGGTACACCGAAGCAGATCGTCACCGACCCGGCGGCGGGAGTCGCGGCGGGTACTGCCGGTGCGGCCGAAGCTGTGGGCGCGGTGAGGGCGCCGAGGGACAGGGTGATGGCAACCGCGGAGAGCGCGGCGGCAATTCGAGTAGACATTTTCAGGGTCCTTGGTGTGGTTGATGAATGAAACACAGTGCGCACCGGTCAGATCGGCACCCATCGAGAACAGGTGTTCACCGGTCCTGTGCGGGTACCCGCACCGCGCCCGATCAACGTGATCGGTCCTGCTGGTTCTCCGGCTCCTCCCGATCGGCGAACATCGCCTCGATACGGCTCTTGTTTTTCGGACGTGCTGAACGATTCCCGGATGGGTACCGAGGAAGTCGGTCCGCCGTGGAGATGATCTGACGTCTCTTGTATGCGTCAACTTTCGACCGAAATGGGATGACATCGGGTCGTGGAGCGAGCGCGACGCCGGTCCCGGTAGCTTCGAGCGTCTCATGTGCAGGAGCGACTGTTGTAGAGCAGAAGGTCATCAACAGCGCCAGTGGGTGCGAAACAACGCTAGCGGCATCCCGTTTCCGTCCCTGCCCATTCACAGTCCTGATCCCGGGCAAGCCCGACGATGAGAGCCCTCGGACAGCCTAGCGCCGACGCGGAGATACCCGGACCACGGTGCGTCACGAGGACGAGACACGATCGGCTGTGGGCGTTGGGGATCAGAGGATCAGGCCGAAGTTGTCCTTCTCTCTTAGCGAGGGAGTTCACCGCCGGACGAGCATCGAAGGCGCGTCTCGATAGCGTCCCCTCGACCGGGGCACCCTGACCAGAACGAACCCGGTAGCCCCCGGTGGCATTCCCGTTCCAGGGGCGCTAAATATCGCGCATTCGAGTGCGGGCGTTGGTTCTGGCAGAGCCGATTCGGCGGCGGACCGATCGACTCGCCTGGTACCGATCCTCCCGAACTCCACCCGCCCGGGCGCAGAGAGATCGGCGGCGTGTGGTGCACAGCGCCCGGTGGTGGGTGCGGGTGTTCGAGGTCGGACTGGCCGGTCTGTTCCTCGGGTCAGTGCGATGTGTTGCGGTCGAATTGGGGGGGCATGGGGTCGCTGGTGGGTGAGCAGCTGTGGCAGACGTTGTCGGATTCCGGGTTGGCGTCGGTGTGCGTCCGCGGGCCGCAGTGCCGATGGGCGGATCTGCTCTTGCTCGGGGATGGATCGGTGGGGGAGCTGACCTGGCTGGCACGGGACGCCGACGAGATCGCCGAGCAGTACCGTGACCGCCGATAGCGACACACCCGAGCCGCCACGGCGCTGGAGCTGACCGGGGGGAGCCCACCGAAGAAGCGGCACGGTGGTCTGTTTTTCGTGTGAGCGGGTATCGGCGGCTGTGCAGGTGGACGCGGGCTTTCCCGGTGAGGCGCACCGGTGCCCGGTGGTAGCTTCGCGCAGGCTGCGCCGGTGCGATCGAAAGTCACCGTGCTGCAGCGCGAAGGCATGGAAGGTGCGGTAGATGGTGCAACAGCAACGGGCGGCGGTGACCCGGGCGCAGATCGTCCGCGGGGCAGCGGAAATGTTCGACAAGTCCGGGTTCGAGGGCGCCAGTCTCGTCGAGATCCTGGAGGCGGCGGGCATGACGAAGGGGGCGTTGTATTTTCATTTCCGGTCCAAGGAGGATTTGGCCCGGCACATCATCGCCGAGCAGCACCGGATCTCGATCTCCGCGGTGCAGGCCATCGCCGCGCAGGAGGCGTCGGCGATCGAGCAGATCGTGATGCTCTGTCATGAGATGGCCCGGCAGATCGTGCAGGATCCGATCGTGCGGGCCGGGATCCGCATCACTCTCGAGCTCAGTGCCGACGATCGTGGCCCCGCGGGCCCGTACTTGGATTGGATCGCCGCCTGTCAAGCGTTGGCGGCGCGTGCGGTCGCCGAGGGCGATCTTGTCGACACTATCGACCCGCCGACGTTCGCGCGGTTCGTCATCGGCGCGTTCACCGGGGTCCAGACCGTGTCTCAGGTCCTGACCCATCGCGTGGATCTCGAGCAGCGGGTGGACGAGATGTGGGGGTTCCTGCTGCCGGGGGTCATGCCGACCTCCCGGCACTCCGGCCGGATGCGGATCCGGGCTGCCCGCACCGACGTTCCCGTCACCGGATCGTCGGGCCATCCGGGTTAGTCCGCTCAGCGCGCCGAAACGACTGCACATGGTCGCCGCAGACCGATAAGTGCGCCATCCGCACGCCTCCGGCGACCGCGATCGGCGCAGCAGCGGGGTGAGTCCGGCCGGTGACCGGACTGCTCCAGAGCACACCGGTGCGGGTGTGTGAGCCGCGGTCTCGTCGGGTCGGGTCGGGATGCCGGTGCCGGGCAGCCGGCCGGGCACCGGAATCGGGCCCGCCAGGGGGCGTTCTGTGCCGCGGTGATGGGGCGGAGATCGCCTCCTTTGCACCGCACTCGCTGATGTATTCCAAGCGTGCGGTGCAGGCGCTGACCGAACCCGACAGCTGGGACGACCGGCTCGATGCCGAGTTCGATCAGTGCTGGACCAGGCCGGACTTCGCTGAGAGGCAGCTCGCCCGAGCCGAGAACCGTGTGCCGAAATTCGTGGGAAAGTGAGGATGCACCCATGAAGGCTGCACCATTCCTACAGCCGTCCCTCCAGCATCGCCGAGGCCGTCAAGACTCTGGAGTCCGCGGGCGGCGACGGCAAGGTCCTGGCCGGGGGACAGAGTCTCGTCCAGGTCCTGGCGAATGCGCCTCGGGCGTGTGAACTTACCTGATGGATTCGATGAGATCGATGCCGAAGTGCTCGAAAACTCTCGTTTCTTCCCCTGTCCTGCGGACTGGGCTTCATAAGGCGCCGGGTCCGGACCTCTGCAGCAGCCGGATTGCATTCCGGATCGTCGCAGCTCGTCGAGATCACCATGCTGCTCGGTCAACGTGAGCGGCTCGAGACCACAGTCGTCGATTTCGATCGAGCGGTTCAATTGATCCGCGAGACTGTCGGCGCACTGTTGGACATCGTTTATCCGTAACCTGCCGGTTGTCATCCCGAGATGCGGGGCGTCTCTGCTTGTGCTGCAACGGTTTCGAGTGCGACGCGCGGCGGGGGAGCGGACGGACACGTCACGCGGTGTTCCATCCGATTCCCTCGTCGGGGCGATTTCGTCAGTTCGTGACCGCGGGGCGGGTGGGCCTGCGGTCGTCGGCGAACATGGCCTCGATCCTCGACTTGATCTCCGCGGTGCTCATCGTGCCGCTGTGCCGGGGCGTCTGCCGTCCGGTGGGAGTCGTCGGGGCAATCGAGGTTGTCGCCATGTGTCCTGCTTTCGTCGGTTACCGATATGTGTGCCTCACGGTCACGGTTGTGATCTGGTTCACATCGTGGCCGACTATGTTGTACACCACATGTTCGGTCCTGTGCCACTCGGCCTGGTCGCGTCGGTCTTGTCCGAGGATGGGACAAAGCGGGTGCTGGTCGGCGAATCGGCTCCGGCTGATTCCGATGGCCCCGAGCGTAGAATTGCGCGGGTTCGGTCGATCACGCTGGGCCCGGATTTCGGTGAGGCCTCGCCGAACTGCTCTGGCCTCGTCGCCGCTCTGCCCGGCTCGATCGTCGGCTCCGGTTCTGCGACGAGTTCGGGAGGGTGCTTCAGCGATGCGAACTGATGGAGACAGTTGGGACATCGTCAGTAGCGTGGGCCTGACCGCGTTGGGAGTGGCGACCTTCCGGGCGTTGGAGACAGTTCGCCCCGACGCGTTGATCCAGGACGACTTCGCGCGGTGGTTCGTCGAAGCGGCGGGTGAACCGCATTTCACCGGGCTGTTGGCCGACCCGTCGTCCCTCGGGGACATGCCGGTCTCGGGTTTCATGGGTAGTCGGACCAAATTCTTCGACGAGTTCTTCTCGACCGCTACGAGCGCGGGCGTGTCGCAGGCGGTGATCCTCGCGGCCGGGTTGGACGCACGGGCGTATCGCTTGGACTGGCCGACCGGCACGACGGTCTTCGAGGTCGACCAACCGCAGGTGCTGGAATTCAAAGAGGAGGTCCTCGCCGACCACGGGGCCAGAGCGAAGGCAGATCGTCGCCCGGTGGCCGTCGATCTGCGAGACGACTGGCCTGCCGCGCTCCACGCTGCAGGCTTCGACCCTGGTAAGCCGACCGCCTGGTCGGTGGAGGGACTGCTGGCGTACCTCCCGGGGGCGGCGCACGACGCGCTGTTCGAGCGGATCGACCAACTGTCCAGCCCCGGCAGCCACCTTGCCGTGGACAACTTCGCGGCGGGAACCGACCTGCAACGCTTCGATGCCATCAGAGCGAAGTATTTCGCCAATAATCCGTTCGGCGACATCGACATCTCCGAGCTGTTCTACGGTGACGAGCGGGCCGATCCGGTGCAGTGGTTGACCGGGCACGGCTGGTCGGTGCGGCGGTCCAATTCGCTCGAGCTGGCGGCTGCCTACGGACGGCCGGTTCGGGACCTCCCCGAAGAACTTGTCGATCTCTCGAAGCGATCGACGTACCTGACGGCGGTCAAGTAGCCCACTGCCCAGCTCGCAGCGATGAACCGCAGAGGCGAGGCATTGCGGTGGACCGCCATCCGCGCGTACATTGGTAGTTGCGGATCGAGAGAGTAATCGGCAACGGTGAAACACTCGAGAAGCAGAGATCCGGCCGAGAATGTGAGAGCATTCCCGGCCGAACCCCTGTCTGGGGCATGTTCCCCGCTCATCGACTTGCCAAACTGGTGCTTCATTGCTCTGCCGGCACGAGTCGCACGCCGGTCTCGGCCTCGATGCTGCGGGCATTGCTATTCTGGATCCTGCTCTGCTGCAATATCATCGACGATCCTCGCAGGTGCCGGTCGGGACGCGGTAGGCGAGGAATTTCGGCGAGTGCGCCACGGTGCCATCCGGTCGAGGAGCCTGTCGTTCAGGACCAGCACATGAAAGAGGACGGCGGACATGTGTGCGGTGAAGGTGAAGAACAGCAGGTAGGCGAATGCGGTGTGAGCTTGTCTCAACAACGCGTAGACGCTGGGATCGGGTGCAAGCAGCGGGGGCAAGTGCAGATGCTGGTAGAGGATGATCGGGTAGCCGCCCGCCGAGAGCATGGCCCACCCGGTGAGTGGCTGGATCACAAGCAGCGCATAGAGCAGGTACTCCGACGCGGTTGCGACCCGACGCTCGACCGGTCTCATGGTGGCGGGTGGTGCGGGCGTGCGGCACACCAGCCGATTGCCGATTCGGACGATCACCAGGGCGAGGATCGCGGCGCCCAACGGGACGTGCACCGAGCGCAGCAGATGGTAGTGGTCGAGGGTCGTCACCATGACGGCGCCGACGAGCAGTTGTGCGATCACCATGACCGCCATCGCCCAATGCAGCAACCGGACGGTCGGCGCGAACCGGAGCGGGCGGTCGGTCGGGTCAGCGGTCATCGCGCACCCCATCCACATCGACGAGGGCCGGTGTTGTGGGCTCCCCGGACCGGCGGGTGAACGATTCGGTGTAGACCGCGGACCGGGCGCTGAGCAGGAGATCGTCCGAGGGCGCAATGCCCGTTGGGAGGATGAGCGGGTCGAAGTTGAGGTCCCGCGCGGTGTGCGGCGCTTCTGTCTGGACCGCGTCGATGGTCACGGTGCCGACGTCGAGGACCTGCCGGGTCGGCGGCCACGGCCGGGTGGCGTCGTCGGTCCGATCGCCGGGTTGACCGATCGTGAGCAACATCCGCCACCGCAACGGCCCACGCGAGACTGCCGCGGTGAGTGTGTCGAAGAGGTAATCGCGCCCCGGCAGCGGCGGCAGGCCGGGGGAGCGGGCCGGTTGCTCAGGGACCAGTGTCCATCGCACCGGAACCGTGACCCCGGTGTCGTTGGTGCAATGGAAGGCGTTGAGACCATAGAAGGTGCTGTCGTCGAACCCGGAGGTCGGTGGATGCTGTCGGATGAGGTTCATCGCCGCCGCGGTCTCGGGATGGCGGGAGAGAAACGCCGCCATGCGATCCGGATCGGGCTTGCCGGTGGCCGGGTCCGTTTTCGATGCGAGCAACCGCTCGTAGAAGCCGTCTGGTGTCCGGTCGGGGAACACGGGGGTGTTGACCATCGCGGTGCGCCACTGCTCGCCATCGGGGAGGTCGAACGCCAACCCCAGCCCGCGGACCGTGGCGTCGGCGTCCGGAGTGGACGGATTCCCGCCCGAGAGTGAGAACCGGCCGGTCACCGGGATCCGGCCGACCCGGAAAACGCTGGCCGTGGAGACCGCGGACCCGGCGCCGGTGGCGGTGAAATATCCAGTCGCGCCGACTCCTTTGGCGTGATTGCGCCGGAACCCGTCGTGGTGCCCGGCGACCTCCTCGAACCGGTCGGTCAGCCGTGCCGGGGTCAAAGCGTCGGTGTCCAGAGTCCCCGCCGCACAGACGAACCCGCCGACGTCCACTGCCGCGATCGCGCCGACCGCGGCCAGACCGAGCAGCGCACTGCGCCGACTGACCGCCGGGCGTGGCGCCCCAACTGGGGGTGCGGTGGCGTCATCCATGGGCGGAGTCGACCGTCACCACGTGCCAGGTTCCCTTGATGCCGTCGCCGCGCGTCTGCCCGGGGGCGGTGTCTTTCGCGAACCGGTAGAGCGGGTGGCCGTCGTAGGTGATTTGGACGGTTCCGTCCGGCCGCGTCGTGGCACCCGTGCGGGCGGCGAGGGTGGCGTCGGGCCGGGGTGCTCCGAGCGAGGGCGGCCAGATCTCGGCGCAGGGGCCGGTGCACCGGATGGAGCCGGGGGTGTCCTCATCGAATCGGTAGAGCGCCAAACCGTCTCCGTCGGTGAGCACCGTGCCGACGGCGGTGTCCCGGGTGCCGAGCTCCACCTGCCCGGCGGCAGCCGGGGTCGCCGACGGCTGAGTCTGGGCGTCGTCAGTGGCGGTGCCGCACGCCGACATCAGCGCGATCGCGGTGCCGGCGCCGGCCGCCGCAAGGATCGATTTCTTCAGCATCTTCGGAGGTCTCCATTCGTTCGTTCCCGTGTGCCGGATCGTTCGGCGCTGGGGAATACGGATGGTCGGCGATCCGCGTTCACCTGCCGGAGCCGCCTCCGCGCACCGGAGTGGCAGGATTCGAGATGAACGCCGCGCCGCCCGCGCCCGTACTCCTCGGTGGGTGTCGGGTGAGCCGACGCCGTATCCGGTGTTTCGGGAGGTGAGTGGTGCGGCTTCGTATCGTGCGCACACGCGGGGACCAGTCCGAGGGTGGTTTGGATGACGAAACGGTGTTGCGGGCCGCCTACGACGAACACGGGAGGGAACTGTTCGCCCTCGCCTACCGCTCCCTCGGAGACCGGGGTCGCGCGGAGGAGGCGGTACAGGAGACGTTTCTTCGGGCGTGGCGGCGCGCGGACCGGTTCGACCCGCGACGCGCTACGCTCCGGACCTGGCTGTATGCGATCTGCCGCAACGTGGTGATCGACGCGATCCGGGCTCGTGCCGCCCGACCCGAGCTGGCCGACGCTGCACCACCCGAGCTGCCCGCACCCGAGCGTCCCCTCGAACAACTGCTGGTGGGGCTCGAGATGGAGGAGGCGCTGCGGCGGCTGTCCGATCAGCACCGCTGCGTCCTGGTCGAGATTCACCTGCGTGACCGGCCCGCCGCCGAGGTGGCCGCACAGCTCGGCATTCCCGTGGGCACCGTCCGCAGTCGTGTGTACTACGCGCTGAAAGCTCTCCGGCTCGTACTCGAAGAAATGGGGTGGCATGGTGACCACTGACCGCTGCCAGCAGATGCGCACCATGTTGGGGATGTACGCGCTCGGTCGCCTCGACGACCGCGAGACGATCACCCTTCGCGCCCACCTCGACGGCTGCCCGGACTGCCGCACCGAGTTGCGTCTGCTGACGCCGGTCGCGGCCGCCCTGTCTGCGGCGGACCCGGACCGGCTCACCGAACCTGCGCCCCGGCCGTCGTCGACGCTGCCCGACGCGATCTTCGGGGCCGTAGACCGCGAACGCGGACGGAAGCGGTACCACCGGATCGTAGTCGCCGCCGCGGCCGTCGTGATCGCCGTCGGCCTGGTGACCGGCGGGTTCTTCCTGCGCGGGGGCACCTCGACTGCCCCGCCCGGGCAGCCGGTGGCGTTCACGGTGCTCGCCGCAGGTGTGGACGCCTCCGCGCGGGTGGAGAACCGGGCGTGGGGAACCGGAATCAGCCTGGACGTCGCCGGACTCCCGCAGGGCCGCACCTACAACGTCTGGCTCCAACGCTCCGACGGAAGTCGCATGAATGCCGGCAGTTTCATCGCCGGTGGCGACAAGACGATGTCGATGCAGTTGGCCGTGGGGCTGCCGATGTCGGATGCGACGATGCTCGGGGTGAGCGCCCCGGGCGACGACCGGACCCTGCTGCAAGCGCCCCTGCGGTCCTGACCGACACCAATCCTCGTGGACGACTCAGAGGAGCCGGCCGTCGCGGGCGACGACCCGTCCGGCCCGCACCACCGTGTCCCGACGGGGGATGTCGACGACGATCTGCCGGCACGCATTCTCCGTCCCGCAACATGAAGTCGGCGGGTGAACCCGGTTGCAGGTCGACTCGCGGTAGCCCCATGACGGCAGCACCGCCGTCGGCGGCGAGCTCGAAACACGGCTCGAGATCCTCGTCGAGGCTTGCGTCGAGTGCCCAGCCGAGCAGCCATGCGCGGTGGAGCATGTCCGCGTTACCGAATGGGCTCCAGTTGTTGCGAACGCCATCCGACCCGAGCCCGACCCGGACACCTCGCTGCGCCAGGCGCCGGAAGGGCAAGACCGTTGTTGCCGACAGCGCGGCCGTCGTCAGTGCGATGTCCGCCTCCGCCAGCAGGTCCGCTGCCGAATCCACGGCTTGGCAGGACAACTCAGCTACGGCGAAGGCGTGGCTGGCCGTGACCCGGCCGTGTAAGCCAGGCGGCTCTGGTTCGCTCGGCGATGTCGGTGAGAGTCGCGGTACCCGTCTCGCCGGTGTCGTGGATGTCGATCGGCAATCCGTGTCTTTCGGCGATCCCGAAGACCGTGTCGAGTCGGCGGGGCCTCCTCCTGTTCCACCGGGGGTGTGGTCGAATCCGGCCGGGTCGATCCCTCCGATCACGTCGACCAAGCCGCCGTCGGCGGCCATGTCGAGCACGAGCAGCTGTACCAGGCGCTCCGAGCTCGCGACGCCGACGGAGCAGAAGGACTGGCCCGCCGACACGTCGTGGGTACCCGGGTTGAAGCTCTCCGACCCCTGGCCGCCGAGACCGAGACGACCTGAGGCGCCCCGCGTAGCACGCGGGCAACCGCGGCCTCTCCTACGACTGCGAGATTCGAACGCACCTGGCTACCCGATCAGGACCACGAAATCTACTCGCCGCGAATATAACCCGGCTGACGGATCCGGCAGGACGGTCGAGCCGAGCCGCTCGCGTGAGAATGCCCGGCGCGGGCGTTCGCTCACCGGCCCAGTCGTGCGAGCCGTTCGCCCGGTGTCGTCGCACCCCAGACGCCGTGCTGTTGGCCGGTGTTGAGGGCATACTCGAGGCATTCCTCGATCTCCGGGCAGCCGCGGCAGAACTCCTTGGCGAGATCTTCGCGCTCGGAGCGGGCGTTTCTTCGTTCGGCGTCCGCCGGGAAGAAGATCTCCGCGTCCGCTTCATGGCAACGCGCAGCCAATCGCCACTGCCACAACTCGGTGTCGTGAGGATGCAGTGTCATAACCGGTGTCGACATCTTTCGACTACCCCCTTCGCTCTCGGTCGCCCCGAATTACAGCGCATTCGGCAACACACGAGAACAATTCGGATCTCCAGGATTTCGGGGTGAACGCGCTGCGCCGTTCGTGGTGAGCCACTGAAGATCTGATCGGCGTGACGCGAATCCTGTTGTTCGACGACTGCTCTTGTGATGCTGACCGGGCGACACCCGGGCGGCCTCGAAAGGCAGACGCATGACCATCTTCGATCCCCCCACAGTCGACGCTGCGAGCCTCGGAGTCTACGACTCGATCGCCGACGCCATCGGCAACACACCCCTCGTCCGGTTGAACCGGGTAACCGGAAGTATCTCCGCGACGGTGTATGCCAAGCTCGAGTTCCTCAACCCCGGCGGAAGTGTGAAGGATCGCACCGCCCTGGCCATGATCCACGCGGCCGAGGAATCCGGGGAGCTCCTGCCCGGAGGCACCGTCGTGGAAGGCACATCGGGCAACACCGGAGTCGGGTTGACGTTGGTCGCCGCCGCTCGGGGATACCGTTCCGTAGTCGTGGTACCCGACAAAACGACGCCGGTCAGATGGTCGAGAGTAGCGACGGCGGAGGCCGGGTCCGGATCAACATCGTGTCCGGGAAAGGCAACCTCGGAGCTTACGGCGAACACGAGAGCGACCAGGCCCACCGTTACGCCCGCACCAAGGAGTTCCTCCAGCTCGTCCGCAAGCTGTGGACGGAGGAGAACGTCACCTACCGGGGTGAGCACTTCCAGGTCACCGATTCCACAGTGCTGCCCCGGATCTCACCACGGGGAGATCGGACCCACCCGAAACTCTACTTCGGTGGAGCGTCCGAGGCCGCCGAGCGTGTTGCGGCGACCGAGGCCGACGTTCAGCTCTTCTGGGGTGAGCCGCTCGCGGGGGTGCAGGAGCGGATCGAACGGTTGCGGTCATTGAGCGAGGAACTCGGCCGAGCGCATGCGCCGCTCGAGTTCGGCCTGCGGATCACCACCTTCGTCCGGGACACGACCGAGCAGGCCTGGGCCGAGGCAGAGGCGAAAGTAGCGGAGATGGCGAAGAATCAGCGTGCGCCTCCACAGAATCCGCATCGCCAGACCGCCGTGGGACAGCAGCGACTCCTCGACCTGGCGACCCGCGGCGACGTGCTCGACGACAACCTGTACACCGCACCCGGGAAGGTCGGTGGCGGCGGCGCGGGCACCACCTGGCTCGTCGGCTCCCCGGAGGACGTCGCGAAGTCGCTGCAAGTACCAGGACCTCGGCATCACCCACTTCGTGCTCTCCGACACCCCGTATGTGCCGGAGATCGAGCGTCAGGGCAACCAGCTGCTGCCGTTACTGCGCGAATGAGCCGGGGAGCGCTACTTGCGCTTCCCTCAACAGGTTTGCGCAAACGGTGACAGTCACCCGCCCGCGCTGTCGGCGCGAGCGGGTGACTGGTTGTCATCGGCTGGTGGCTCTGTCACACAACTAATCCCCGGCGGACGAAGCACACCGGAATCTTCACGTCGGTCAGAGCCTGAGTCCGGTTCCGTGCACGCCGTGTTCCTCGATGAGGGCGAGTTCTTCGTCGGTGAGCGGCGGGAAGTTCAGGGCCGCGATATCGTGGTCGAGCTGCTCGGTCGAACTGGCTCCGATCAGCGCCGAGGTGACCTCCTGCCGCCGCAGTACCCACTGCAACGCGAGCTGTGCAAGTGACTGGCCACGGGCCTCGGCACTATTGTTGAGCTCGGCGGTGCGCTGCCGGGTACGTTTCGTCGATCACATCAGCCGTCAGGAACGTGCTGTGCTGTGCTCGTGCGCGCTCGGGAATCGACTCCAGGTACTTGTCCGTCAGCAGACCCTGCGCCAGGGGTGAATACACGATCAGCCCGGTTGTTGCGGGGGTCGGTGGTGTATCTGGCCAGGCTGTCCGACCGGGGAATCGCCACGGTCCACCGAGTTGTAAAGAAGCCCGCCGCTCACTGCGTTTTGTGCATCGGTGACGGACTCGAATGAGTAAGTCGGTGACCGACGGATGTTTCGGTGTCGGCTCGGTACCGGGGCGACGGCGCGGCGACACGCGTGGTCGGATCGATGTGAACACTGTCACCGAACGGAGACGGAAAGGGAATCGTTCGGATCGTGCAGATTCTCTGGAAAGACTCCCCGCTGACGTCCTGCCGATCGTCGAGGACTTCGCGGCACTATCTTGGGGTGGTGGGCGACGATGACACCTGGGCCGGTTTGGCCGACCAGTTTGCCGACGAGGCGTATGCCTCGGTGAAGGGGCGCGTGCGAACCTATGTGCTGCACCAGCAGCTGCTGGAGCATTTGCCGGCCCCTCCAGCCCCTGTGCTCGATGTCGGCGGAGGCGCGGGCCATCAATCGTTCCCGCTGGCCCAAGCCGGTTACGACGTGACGTTGCTCGACCCGTCGTCGGCGATGCTGGACAAGGCTCGACAGCGGCTCCAGCGGCTGCCTGGAGAGGTCCAGCGACGGGTGACGCTCGTGGAGGCCGACGGCGAGAACGCCGATGAGGCGGTGAATGGTCAACGCTTTGCCGCCGTGTTGTGTCATGGCGTGCTCGGGTACCTGGAGCATCCGGAGCCGTTGGTCGACCAGCTGTGCAGGTGCGCTGCCGCGGGTGGCGTCGTCTCGATCATGACGGGCAACGCCAATGCGATGGCAGTGCGACCGGCCTTGGAACAACGGTGGGACGACGCTCTGGCATCGTTTGACGCGAGGGGCGAGATCGGGGTGCTGGGAGTGCCGACTCGTGCCCATACGGTGGAGGAACTCAGCGAAGTCGTGCAGAGCCGCGGCGTGGAGCCAGTGCGATGGTACGGGGTGTGGATGTTCGTCGACTGGCTCGATTTCAGTGGAGCGGGGTTGGACCCGAGCGATTCACAGCAGGTGGAGGCGGCGGCAGCAGTCGAACTCGAGGCCAGCCGACGAGACCCCTACCGCCAACTCAGCCGCGTCTTCCATCGCGTGGGACGCAAAAGTTTGAGCTGACGGGACAACGGCGCCATCGGTACGCCACCACAAAGTCATCGCCGATGCATGCAAATCCGGTGCGCGGTCTTCGTGTCGACATCGAGATGGCAGGATCAAGTCATCGAGATCGGAACCTCGATGTGAGGGTCCGGATCGAGATCGAGGGAGTATCGGCATGGCACAGGGCATTGTGAAGTGGTTCAACGGTGAGAAGGGCTTCGGTTTCATCGCACCCGACGACGGAACTCCGGACGTTTTCGTGCATTACTCGGAAATCTCGGGCAGCGGTTTCAAGTCGCTCGATGAGAACCAGCGCGTGGAGTTCGAGGTCGGCCAGGGGCAGAAGGGCCCGCAGGCCACGAACGTGCGCTCTGTCTGACCAGTGCTACGTGGGGACCGCATCCGATGGATGCGGTCCCCGCTTCTGTCGCCGGATGGGCATCCGGTCAAGGCCCCGATATCGAACTGCACGCCGAGGGCGCTGAATTCCGGAGTCGATGGTTCAGCTGACGCGGATGAGTTTCTTGTTCACGAATTCGTCGATTCCGTATTTGCCGAGTTCACGACCGAAACCGGAGCGCTTCACGCCGCCGAACGGCAGCTCAACTCCCTCGGCGCCAACGGCATTGACGAACACCATGCCGGCCTCCAGTGAGTCGGCGACGCGGTAGGCCTGATCAGGGTCGGTGGTGAAGACATACGAGCCGAGACCGAACGGGGTGTCGTTCGCCAGCTCGACGGCCTCGTCCTCGGAACGCACCTTGTAGACAGTCGCTACCGGCCCGAACAGTTCCTCCCGGTAGGTGCGTGAATCCCGTGACACATTCGTCAGCACGGCCGGTGGGAAGAAGGCGCCCTTCCGTTCGCCCTCCGACACCAGCGTGGCGCCCTCGGCGATCGCCTGCTGCACCTGCTCGGACAGTCGGTCGGCGGCGGCGACCGACGACAGCGGCGCGAGTTCGTCTGCGGTGGCGAGCACCTCCGCGGTGAATCTGCCGACGAAGTCGTCGTAGAGGTCCTCGGCGATGATGAATCGCTTCGCGGCGTTGCACGCCTGCCCGGTGTTCTCGAAACGACCTTCTACTGCCGCTTTTACGGTGGCGTCGAGGTCATCGGAACTGAGCACGATGAACGGATCGGAACCGCCGAGTTCCAGTACCACCTTCTTGAGGTTGCGGCCGGCGATCTCGGCGACCGCTGCGCCCGCACGCTCGGACCCGGTCAATGACACGCCCTGGACCCGCGGGTCGGCGATCGCGTCGGCGATCTGCTCGTTGGTGGCGTAGACGTTGACGTAGGCGCCCTCCGGATATCCGGCGTCGGTGAAGATCTGGTGAAGTGCCGCCGCCGATTCCGGACACTGCGGTGCGTGTTTGAGCACGATAGTGTTGCCCAGTGCCAGATTCGGACCCGCGAACCGGGCGACCTGGTAGTAGGGGTAGTTCCACGGCATGATACCGATCAGCACACCGATCGAGTTGCGGCGAATCAACGCGGTACCCGCACCCTCGACCAGGTCGATCGGCTCGTCGGCCAGGAACTTCTCGGCGTTGTCGGCGTAGTACTGGTAGATCGCGGCGCTGAAGTCGACTTCCCCCAACGACTGGTCCAGCGGCTTGCCCATCTCCCGCTGGATGATCTTGGCCAGCTCGTCGCGGCGTTCGGTGTGTAACTCGGCGACCTTGCTGAGCAGTCCGGCGCGCTCAACCACCGTCGAGCCGCGCGACCACTCACGGTGCGCCTTCTCCGCCGCGGACAACGCCGCCTGCATCTGCTCGTCGGTCGCGGTCGGATATTCGCGCACCGTTTTTCCGGTGGCGGGGTCCACAACTGCGTACAGGCTCATGTTCACGTCTCCTCGAAGGGTCGGGCATTCCAGTATCGCTTGCGATGGGTGCCCGGGGGTGGACCTCGAGTCGCGAGGTGGGGGGTGGCGCCGCCTCAGCACAGGTCGCTTGTTCGCGTCTGCCGCGCAGTGAGATCGTTCACTGTTCAGCGGTCGGATGGTATCGGGGTATAGGCTTGGTACACCGGAATGGTTGCCGCGTCGAGCGAGTCGGCTCAGGCCATCCCGATTCGAAAGAATGCCGGCCGGTTCGCGGCCGATGCAAGGAGCGTCCATGGATGCCAATGGCTACAGGCACGCCGAGGCGCCGCGCAGATCCGCACCGCGCGACCATCTCCCGGGGCGGGCGCGCCGTCTCGGATTCGATGCTGACACCACGCCTGATGGCGAGCCGAAAGAGCCGCCTACGACATCATGCGGACCTCGCCACATATCGACAATGATCTACCCGGTCGCCATCACCCCAACCGGCCGCGCCCACATACACCTGAATCAAGGAACAGAATGACCATCGATCATGACAAAACCGAACTCCCGCTCTTCTCTGCGCAGCGAACACTGACCCACAGGACCCACGAGCCCGTCACCGACGCGCCGCGCACCGACGATTCACCCACGCAAACATCCGCCGAGATCCATCGTTCACTCTTCAGCGACGAGTGAACGGCGTGCTCGGCCGCGAAGGCTGTGACCGCTCCGGTCGAGTGGGGTAACGACTTCGTCGATGCGCCGTAGTGGTGGCAGGAACGCAACGGTGCCCGCCACCAGGGCTAGGGGATCGGGCTGGTCGTGACTGGCGATCAGTGTTCAGGCCCATGACGCCGCCTCGAGGAACCGGTCCCGGTCGACGATCGCCCGGTCGATCTCGCCCGACGCGACAACCTTCCCCGAGCTGTCGGTCGCCCGCACGGTGAAGGTGAGACGGTGGCCGACTGCGGCGGCTGGTGGCTCGACGGCGATCTCGATGCTGGCACCGACCGGTGTCGGGCCGCGGTGCTCGATTCGGACAGCGGTCCCGACGGTCGTCTGACCCGCACCGATGAACGATGCAGCGCAGGCGACGGTGGCCGCCTCCATCCAGGCAATCAGCCGTGGGGTCGCGAGCACGGGAACGTCACCGCTGCCCAACGCGGTCGCGGTATCGGACTCGACTACCTCGTAGCGCACGCCAATACCGTACGCCGGGCGCGGCTTGGCGGGAGTGATGCGCGTTGCTGCACGATGACGTTGCGCCGCAAAGGCGTGTGCACCCGGACATTTCGTGCCGACATCTTGCGATTCCGGGTTGCCGATCGTCGCGATGGTGCGTCTGAGACACTGGCTGCTGAGCGATAGCGTGCGCCGCCACTATCGTCACGACACGGGACTTACGAGGGGGATCGCGACGTATGCCGGGGATCGATGGGCACTTGGACTCGAGGCGGCGCGCGGGCGCGAGGTCCTCATGGCGCACTCGATGTGTCGCCCTCGTCGTCGGCCTCACCGCCACGGTCGCCCTGGGGACGGTACCGCCCGCCGCCGCGCAGCCGGCACCGGGTGCCGATCTTCGCTGGGGGCCCTGCCCGGCCGAATACGAGCTGGATCCGGCGTCCGATCAGTGCGCGTCGGTCACTGTTCCCCGCAACTACGCGGACCCCGCCGCCGGCACGATCGACGTTCTCGTCACCCGACACCGCGCCGAGGATCCCGGCTCGCGCCGCGGCGTGCTGTTCACCAATCCCGGCGGGCCCGGCGGAGACGCGATCGGCTCGAACAGCATGTTCGTCGAGATCCTGCCCGATGCGGTCCGCGCACAGTGGGACGTGATCGGTGTCCAACCGCGCGGGCTTCCGTACGCAGGCGCCGTCGAGTGCGTGCTGGCCCCTGAACAAACGATGGCGATGAGCCTCGGCTTCGGCGGTGCCGCGACGCGTACGGCATGCGAGTCCGCTGCGCCGGGCACCACGGCGCACCTGACGACCGAGTACACCGCGAAGGACTGGGAGCAGGTCAGGCTCGCACTCGGCGAGGACGTGATCGACATCTACGGCCTCTCGTACGGCACGATCCTCGGATCCACCTACGCGACGCTATTCCCTCAGCACACTGGTCGCATGGTCCTCGATTCCGCGGTGGACCAGAAGTGGCTGTGGAACGACGTGTTGTGGCAGCAGAACGACGGCTACAAGGATCGCTTCTACGACCTCATGGACTGGATCGCCGCCCACGACGACACGTATGGGCTCGGTGACACGCCATTGAAGGTGTATCAACGGTGGTCGGACCGGATCGTCGAGGAAGCCGGCGGTAACCCGACGCTCGCGCCGCCGCCCGCCCAGATCGGTGACGTACCGCCGGGCCTGGAAGCCGTTGCCGATGCCTACCGCGGTGGGGTCGATCTCACCGGACCGGCACGCGTTCAGTTCGAGGCCTTCGTCCGTCGCCTCGCCGACCCGTCGCACACCCAGATGTCGTCCAGCATCTACGTGATGACGCGGCAGGTGCTTCCCGCCCGCAACAGCTGGCCGCTCATGGCCCGGGTGATCCGGGACGGGCGAGACGCGATTCCCGACGGCACCGCGATGGACGACCTGACGGAGCAAGAGTACGAGCGGATCGCCCAGGCCCAGGTGATGCAGTCACTGGTCCTGTGCAACGAGAACAATGTCGCCGCTCGGCCGGACCGCATTCCGGGTTGGCTCTTCTCCACCTTCGTCACCGGAGATCTCTTCGACCTCATCGGGTACAGCTACAGCGCCGGGCCCGAATGTGCCGGTGCGCCGCCCGTTGCCGCGCTGCCGACGTTGAGCAATCGGGGACTGGCGACGGCCCCGCTCGTCCTGCAGGGAATGCGCGACCCGCAGACCCCTTATCAGGGCGGAGTTCAGCTCGCCCACGACATGGCGGCGCACCTCGTCACCGTCGAGGGAGGAGATCACGGTGCGGGGATCCAGGGTGGCAACGCCGTCGTCGACCAGGCCCTCACCGAGTACCTCGAGACCGGGCGCACCACCGTCACGCACGCCCCTGAGGCGCCGATCACCGCACCGCTGTGAAGTCCGGGGACGGGCCGCGGACGAAGAGATATAGGCAAGCAGCACCCTGAGTCGTGCTGAGTTGCGAGACGGGCGTTCCTGGTTCGAAAAGGTGCAGACCCGAATAGACTTGCCGAGGTGAGCCGCGAGGATCCCGATCGGCTGTCCGCCGACGACGCACATATCCTGGGGCTCGAATCAGCGGTGATAACCGGCCACACGCTCAAGCTGGTCGTTATCGAGCCGGCCACCTCCCCGCTCGACGTCGAGGCTCTGCGAACTGCGGTGTCGGAGCGGCTTTCGAGCCAGCCGCGAGCGACGCAACGGATCGACACGTCGGGGCCGGAGCCGCGCTGGGTCGACGCGACCGCGTTCGAGATCAGTGACCACGTCCGGCGCCGGGAAGAGCCCGGGTGTGCCTCGCGCGACGATCTGTGGCGGGCCGTCAGCAAGCTGATGTCCGAGCACCTCGACCACGAGCGTCCCCTGTGGACGTTCGATCTGATCGGGCCACTCGGCGACGGGCGCGAAGCGATCGCGGTCCGGATCCATCACGCGATGGCCGACGGGATCAGCGCGGTTCGCTTCCTGGACGACGTGCTCTGGGATCAGCACCTCGAACCGCCCCCGCGAGAACCGCGACCGGGCCTTCGCGCCGCTTCGTCGCAGCGTTCGCGGGTCGACGAGGTGCTGCGGATGCCCGCGGCTGTGCGTCGTGAGCTCGGCCATCGCGGGTCGCACTCGCCCTTCGACCGCCCGATCAGTGCCGCCCGCGAGCTCGCCTTCACCGTCGCCCCGCTCCCGGAGCTGAAGGCAATCGGCGCCTCACGCCCCACCCGCGCAACCGTCAACGACGTACTCCTCGCGATCGTCGCCGGCGGCCTGCGCAGCTGGCTCAGCGCCGGAGCGACGGCCCTGCCGCGGCTTCGTGCTCAAGTTCCGGTCAGCCTGCACCACCGGGATGAGGGAGCGGGTGAACTCGGAAACCGTGATTCCTTCCTGAACGTCGATCTGCCGCTCGCCGAGGCGGATCCGTTGACCCGACTCGACCGGATCAACGCCGAGACCAGCAAGCGCAAGCGCCTCGACGACGCCGAAGAGCTGTTCGATCTCTTCCACGCACTCGGACGCGTGAAGCGCGTCGAGGAAGCCGCAAAGCGACTCGCCGGCAGCGCGCGCGAGTTCAGCCTTTCGATCTCTAACGTTCCCGGCCCGCCCGCGCCGGTCAGCGTTTCCGGACGCCGGGTCGAGCGGCTGTTCTCCTCCTCCGAGCCCGCCGCTCACCACGCGCTGCGGATCTCGGCGATCTCCTGCGCCGGGATCATCGGTATCGGGCTCTGCACAGACCCCGAGGCGCTGCCCGACGTTGCCCGGCTGGCGGTGGCGATGGAAGATTCATACGCCGAGTTGCGTGACGCCGCGATCACATGACGTCGATCCCGCTCGGTGTCCATGGCATTCGATGCCGGGCGGGGGTGGGTGGTTCAGGCGCGTCGGACAGGCACGATCGATCGAACCCGCGCGTCACGCAGGAACAAACCGCCCCACACGAAGATGCCGACATAGATCGGGAACAGGGTGGTGCTGATGATGGGCTGCTCGGTGAGCATGTTGGTCGCGACCGCTCCACCGAGGTATCCGGTCAGCAGCACCGCGCCCAGGATGGACGTGGCGGGCACGAGGTACAGAATCAGGCACACCAGCAGAACGACCCCGATGACACGGTTGAGGTTCTCGGCAAAGCCCAGCTCGGCCATCGCCTCGCGCACCATTTGGGTGTTCGCGATGTGGATGAGCGAGTCGAACAGGAGAAACAACACCACGAGGGCGCTGACGACAAGTCCGGCAACTCTGGCCTTCTTCGTGGTTTCGCCTGTCGGCGCCGGTGCCGCGTTGGAGGTTCCCGTGGAGGGTGGTGTCGATGTCATGAGACTTTCTCCTTGTTGTTCATGAAGCTGCACACCGCGTCTGCACGCTTCGTGTCTACTCACACCAGTACAGACCAGAGGCGACGGGAAAACTCACCGCGGGGAGGTCGTGAGCGAAAGGGGAATCAGGTTTGCGTCGGGCACGACCTCGAGTCGGTAAACGCCGGTGACGTAGCGGCCTGAGAGTTCGGGCCCGCGGCGAACGAGTGCGGTGGGCGAGGTCAATGCCATTGCGCGATACCGATTCATTGCGCCGGTCAGCCACCTGTGTCGAGTACCTCGCGGCGCAGGCGGTGGTCAGCGACGCGGATTCGGCGAAGGACGAGTTACTGTCGGCGCCCGCGGACGAATTCGCCGCCGCGTTGTAACGACTGGGGGGGCCAAGGCCCGGTACGTCGTCAGGGGCCGCTACGTCGAGAAGGCGATCTGCGAACGAGCAGGCGGCGAGACTGCGCGACGAGATCCGCGACAAGCGGAGGATGCCGACCGCGACGCTCGCATAGCGCTCGGGGAACTCGTGAGAAACGCGATCGCCGCCAAGTGAGACGAGGACACCCGGATGGTGGTCGAAGTCCTCACGAGCTCGCTCACACTCTCGATGTGCGTGAACCCACGCATGAGGAGGGGGCCGTGCAAGTCGCGGTCCTGACCGGCAGGACGAACTCGAGCAGACCGTGGGTGAATTCGCCCGGGACTGGGACGGCCGGATCGAGATGCGCCTGCTCGGGCCGCTCGCCGCGTACGACTTCGCCGGGACACAGAAGCCGGAGCAGAGCTGATTGACGGGTCTACTTCTGCGTTGTCATTCGTCGCGGCGGGGTCTCCGGCGCAGGTTCGCGGTATGCAGGTTGCGGCAGCGGAGGGTCTACCGCTTGGCGTAGTCGGCGACGCCGGTCCAGTCGATGACCACGCAGGGCTCGTCGCCGAGAATCCAGGCGTCGTGTCCGGGCGGGCAGATCATGAGATCACCGGGGCCGAACTCCATGTCCTCCCCGTCGTCCATGACGATCTTCATACGACCCGAGATGACGTAACCCATGTGAGCCGCTTGGCAGCTGTCTGTCTTGGCGATCGGTTTGACGTGCTTGGACCACTGCCAGCCGGGCTGGAAGGTCGCCCTCCCCACCGCGCCGGAAGTGACATTGACGAGCTCGAGCTTGCCCATGTCGTCCTCGAAGGGGCGGGTTTCCTCGGGTGAATCGAGACTCTTGCGGATGAGACCGGACATCGGTTGTCCTCCCACGTCGTTGTGGCGGCACCCACGGATGCGACGGACCTTCGACCGGCAAATAGGGAACCGCGGGCTGAAGCGAATTCCTGGCTCTTCGATTCTGGGCTGGCACCCTGGTTTGCCGCAATATCGAGCGGCGGCCCGTGGGTGGGGACAGCGGCGCTCTGGCGAACAACTCCGCACTGAGGCCGACAGATCCTCAGTCGAGATGGATGGCCGAGATGCAGGCCGATCCTCGCGGCGGAATGACCATCGACGACGCCTTCTTCCCGCACGATGAGGACTTTCGGGGTCTGCGGGGATTCCTATACAGCGAGTCGATCGCTCAGTTCCATGTCATCGCGGCGATGGCCGGATCCGCCCCACAGGACTGCCTCCACGCAATATCGCGTCCGGATAGACGTCCGGATAGAGCCGTGACTGTCTACGGATTCGGGTCGGTAAATGGTGGTGCCGATGTCGAGAGCGGTTACCTCGACTCCGGGGGCCGGCGGGGGCGCAGGTATCGGACGTTGCGGGTACACGCGGTCAATTCGGAGAGGGCCTGGTGTAGCTGCCCGGTCACGTCCCACACATCGGGGACGAGGTTTCGGCAGGCGATGATGCCGATGTCGAGGTGCCGGCCGTAGGACATGGCGGCGATGGTGATGCCGCCTGCGACGTCGCTGACGGCGGAGACGGGAAAGTTCCCGGTTACTTCGATGCCTGCGGCATACAGCGGCCGAGCAGGGCCGGCGGCGTGGGAGATGATCAGGTTGACCGGTGGCGTGGGCATGGTCAGCGTCCGCAGCGGTGTGCGCGAGAGCAGACCGCGCAGCGCCCGCGGCAGCGCGGCGCCGAAGTCGCGGACGAGCGTGGCGGGTGCGGCGCGGAAACGTTGGGGTGCCGCCGTGAGCGAGGTGTGCACCTTTTGCAGCCGGCGAGCCGGGTCGGATTCGTTGATCGGAAGGGCGATGGGCAGGAGGGAGAGCCGATGGCCGGCGGCCGCGAACTGTGCGTCGGTGCGCCCCGCGATCGGCATGGCGGCGGCCATGGCCGTGTCGGGCAGGGCATCGTGGTCGATGAGCCAGCGACGCAGCACGGTGGTGCACAGCGCCGTCACCACGTCGTCGACGGTGAACCCCATCGCGGTCCTGACCGCCTCGACCTCGCCGAGCGGCAACGAGGTGAACGCGAAGCGTCGGTGCGCGGTGGCGGGGCCGGTGAATGGGGTGCCGGGCGGTGTCAATGCCTCGGCCGTCGGCTCGTCAGCCGACCACCGCCAGGCGCGCGGGGTCAGCCGGCGGGCGAGTGTGCCCAGCAGGTCCGCGCCGGGGACGGTGAGGGTGCGGGCGAGCTCGGGCAGGTGCGGTGCCAGCCGGAGCGAGGACCACATCAGCCGTGCGGGCAACAGTGCGAGATGCCAGGCGCTGTTGCCGAGCATCCCCAGGGCGCCGGCCGCCTGGTACTGCTCGTCGCTGAGCCGGTGCGGCACCGTGCGGGGTCGCGGGGTGGTGTCCATCAGCACGGCGAGGGCCTGCGCCGCGGTCAGACCGTCGATCACCGCGGGGTGCACCTTGGTGTAGATCGCCTGCCGGCCACCGGTGAGCCCGTTCACCAGATAGCACTCCCACAGAGGCCGGTTGCGGTTCAGTGGACGTGCCGAGAGAACGGAAATCTGCTCGGCGAGCTGTTCGTCGGTGCCGGGACCGGTCAGAGCGACCTCCCGGATGTGATAGCCGAGGTCGAGGAACTCTGAGTCCACCCAGTAGGGCCGGTCGAGCCCGAGGGGTACCTCCTGTAGCCGCCACCGCAGTGGCCCCACCAGGTGTAATCGACCCTCTGCGAGCGTCCGGAGGTCCTGCACCGTGAGCCCGCCACCTGGCGCCGTGGGGCCGAGGACACTCAGTACCCCGACATGGGTGGAGGTGGTGGATGTCTCGGCGTCGAGGAACTGCGCATCGAGTGAACTGAGCTGGTGCATAAGGTTTTTACCTGGATTGGGTGAGCCAACTTGCTGGGCGAGCCCACAAGGCGTCACCACAACGCTACCCCGCGACGCGTCCCCGTGGTGTCCCAAACAATTCGTTCACCGAATCCTCAATGAGCGTCGATCGAACCACTTCGAATTGGCGCACACCGAGTTTCGATTTGCGGCCGCCGGAACGGCCGCACGCGGGCAGCAGCGAGGGTTCGTGCGGATATCCGCCGGTCGGGGCGTTGAAGATCGTCGGCGGGGACGGCAGGCGCGCCTTCTCGCCGAAGGCCGGTCGGTGAAGCGCAACGTGGGTTCGGAAGGTGCCGTGGCCGTCGATCGCACCCTTCGAATGCCACGAAATCCAGTGGGTGCCATCAGGACGCCAGATTCGGTTGCCGCAGAACGCCAAGTCTCGATCGGGACAGAAAACTACGGGCGGCGAATGGTCGTAGCATACGTATCGGCGTTTCCTGCAACTCTCGGGTTCCGACTCGCGAGGTCCTGTTCAATCGGCGGCGTAACGTCCTGTCAGCCGCAGGGCAGAACGGTGCCCAGCAAGCTGGGGGCCGAGCTGCGCCGCAACCTGGCCGGCCAGCGACCCGTGCAGCCTGTGGGCCGTCGACGGCCCCCAATAATTCGCAGAAGTCCGATTCCGACGCCGCATCGTGGTTGCCGCCGAACAAGAGATGCCGGTGCATATGCGTCTCTCGGCGGTCGACGTGAAAGCCCCTTACCGGCTGTGCGTGACCGCGGCGGGGGCTCCCCGCTTCGAATCACGGAGTGTTCCGTCCGACCGGGCACCTTAGGCCGTTGATTCTTCGCCGCTTGTCGTGTTCGGCTCGGCCTGGTTCTCGCCTGGACACCGCTATCGCCCGAATCGACGAGATGACCTCCGCAGCGACATGGTCAAGCCGAGCGACGCGGACCTGGCCTGGCTGCGGCCAGGCGATCGCCACCATGACCGACCGCGACCTGCTGGCCCGTAGAACCGATCGGCAGCGGCTGCGGACGATCGGCCTCGACGACCTTCGAAGAATTTTGCACCGCGCGAACGCTGCGCGGCACGGACCATCACCTCGGCCGGCGAACAGCCTCCCCGCACCGATGCTCTCGCTGCAGCCGGCCGACAAGCATCGACGGGGTGTGCCGGTCGGCGGGTGCCAGGGTGCCCTTGACGGTCGTTTCCGCTGTTCCGCCGATCAGGTCACCGCGATGACCTGAGGGCGCAGTGTGTCACCGGACGAGGAGGCACCGGCGACGAGCTGCGCCATCGAACCCGGCGGCACTCGTTCCGGTGCCGAGTGCGCCGGCCAGGACGAGCCCGGCGCCGCCTAGAATGGGGTGATACGGACGCCTTCGCTGCATCGGGCGGGGTAGTCCGCGACGGCTGGACTCCTTGCGAGCCCGACCCGTGGGAGGTGGCCATGCAACCGTCCGACCGGATGCGGGCGCTGCCGCGGCGGGCCCGGGTCACGATCATGGTGACGGTGGCTCTCGTTGCGTTGCTGGTGATCGGGCCGCGTCTGGTCTTGGTGTATACCGATTGGCTGTGGTTCGGTGAGGTCGGCTACCGCCGCGTGTGGGGGACCGTGCTGGTCACCCGGCTGATCCTGTTCACGGCGGTGACGCTGCTGGTGGGTGCGATGATCTTCGCGGCCATGGTGTGGGCGTACCGGTCCCGCCCACTGTTCGCGGTCGAGGACTCGGCCGCGGCCGAGGCGAAGGATCCGCTCGAGCGGTATCGGACGGAGGTGCTGCGCCGCCCCCGGTCGTTCACGGTGGCGATCGCGCTGCTGCTGGCGCTGCCGTTCGGGCTGCACGCGCAGGCGAGTTGGGAGACGGTGCAACTGTTCTTGCACGGCGGCGGCTTCGGCACCGTGGACGCGGAGTTCGGGTACGACATCGGCTTCTACGTCTTCGACCTGCCGTTCTACCGCTTGATCCTGACGTGGCTGTTCATCGCGGTGTTCCTGGCGTTGCTGATCGGCCTGGGAACCCACTACCTGTTCGGCGGCGTCCGGCTGACCCCGAGCAAGGACCACGTCATCGAGGTGTCCCGGCCGGCGCGCATCCAGCTCGCAGTGCTCGCGGGCACGTTCATCGCGCTGAAGGCGGCCTCGTACTGGTTCGACCGGTACTCCTTGTTGTGGAGCGGCCGGAAGGAGCCCACCTTCACTGGGGCCGGATACACCGACATCAACGCGGTGCTGCCGGCCCGGTTGATCATGGTCGCGATCGCGGTGCTGTGCGCGGTGGCGTTCTTCGTCGCGATCGCGGTGCGGGACCTGCGGATCCCGGCGATGGCCACGGCACTGCTGGTGCTCTCGGCGATCCTGGTCGGCGGAATCTATCCGGCGCTGATCGAGCAGTTCTCGGTCCGCCCGAACGCCGCCGACCGGGAGAGCCCCTACATCGAACGCAACATCGCCGCGACCCGGCAGGCCTACGGACTCGGCCCGGACCGGGTCGACTACCTCGACTACCCCGGGGTGGGCACCCGGCCGCCCCGGGACATTCCCGCCGACGTCACCACCATCGCCAACGCCCGCCTGCTGGACCCGACCGTGCTCTCGCGCACCTTCACCCAGCAGCAACAGCTGAAGAATTTCTACGGCTTCCCCGAGCACCTCAACATCGACCGCTACACCATCGACGGACAACTCGCAGACTACATCGTCGCCGCCCGCGAGCTCTCCCCGAACAGCCTCAGCGGCAACCAGACCCAGTGGATCAACCGGCACACCGTCTACACCCACGGCAACGGGTTCATCGCCGCCCCCGCCAACAGGGTCAACGCCGCCGTCCGCGATGTCGCCGGGCAGAGCGCGAGCAGCGACAGCGGGTACCCGATATACGCGGTCAGCGACATCGCCTCCCAGGCGGGCGGCGACCAGGTGATCCCGGTCGAGCAACCGCGCATCTACTTCGGTGAGGTGATCGCGCAGGCGGACCCGGACTACGCCATCGTCGGCAGCCCGGAGGGTGCGCCGCCGCGCGAGTACGACACCGACACCGCCCAGTACACCTACACCGGCACCGGTGGGGTGCCGGTGGGTAATTGGGTCAACCGGTTGGCGTTCGCCGCCCGGTACGCCGAACGCAACATCCTGTTCTCCGGCGCCATCGGGCCCGAGTCGAAGATCATCTTCAACCGGGACCCGGCCACCCGCGTCGAACACGTCGCTCCATGGCTGACCACCGACTCCAACCCGTATCCGGCGGTGGTCGGCGGCCGGATCGTGTGGATCGTCGACGGCTACACCACCGCCGCGCACTACCCGTACTCGCAGGTCGGTTCACTCACCGCGCCGGTCGTCACCGAGACCGGCCGCACCTCGCCCCCCGAGCACGTGTCCTATGTGCGGAACTCGGTGAAGGCCACCGTCGACGCCTACGACGGCACCGTCACCCTCTACCAGATCGACGAGAACGACCCGGTCCTGCGGGCGTGGATGAGCGTGTTCCCCGGCACCGTGCAGCCGCCGAAGGCAATCCCGACCGAGCTGCGCGCGCACTTCCGCTACCCCGAGGATTTGTTCCGCCTGCAGCGGGACCTGCTGGCGAAGTATCACGTCGATGATCCGCGGGAGTTCTTCACTACCAACGCGTTCTGGTCGGTGCCCAGCGATCCGACCGCAGACACCGGTGGGGAGCAGCCGCCGTACTACGTCCTGGTCGGCGACGCCGAGACCGCGGCCCCGTCCTTCCGGCTCACCAGCGCCATGGTCGGCTTCAACCGCGAATTCCTCTCCGCCTACCTCTCGGTGCACTCCGACCCCGAAAACTACGGCAGGATCGATATTCTGCGGTTGCCGACGGATACCCAGACCCAGGGCCCGCGGCAGACCCAGAACTCGATGATCTCCGACACTCGCGTCGCGTCCGAGCGCACCCTGCTCGAGCGGTCCAATCGGATCTACTACGCCAACCTGCTGACGCTGCCGATCGCCGACGGCGGCATCCTCTACGTCGAACCGGTTTTCACCGAACGTTTGACCAGCACGCCCAACGGTTCCACCTTCCCGCAGCTGGCCCGGGTGCTGGTCAGCTACCGCGAACCGGGCACGGGCGGAGTGCGGATCGGCTACGCCCCCACTCTCGCCGAGGCCCTCGACCAGGTCTTCGGCACCGGCACCGGCGCCGTCGCCACCGCACCCGGCGGCGACGCCACCACACCACCACCTACCGGCGGGCAACCGCCGCCGCCGCCTCCACCGGGCGCCCCGCCGCCGGCGGCATCGGACCAGCTGACCGCCGCGGTCCTCGAACTCAACGACGCCCTGGCCAACCTGCGCGAGGCGCAACGCACCGGCGACTTCACCGCCTACGGCGCGGCCCTGGACCGCCTTCAACAGGCCATCGACACCTATCTGGTCGCCGGCGGAACCCCGCGTTGACGCGTCCCCTCCGCACGCTCCGTTCAATGACGTTGTGCTGTAAAGAAAGTCACAGGTTCGACGACGTCGGGTAGGCCGGCCAGAACCACCCGCCGGCCGCGTACGTGCACCCCGGCCCGTCCCTTCGCCGCCCTCGACCCGATGGCGGCGTTGGACAAGGCGACTACCGAACGGCTCGAGGATTCCTGGAGGACCTCTAGCGTGAGGCAGTGCCACATTCGGGCACGGGGCACCCGTTCCTCATGTAAGACGCGCGGTTCGGGTTCGACCCGCACGGCAATCGGCGCGCAGCGCGTCAGGGAATCAGATGCCGGCGAGGTCGCCGGGAAAGCCGGCGGTCGGGAAGTCGGTGTTGAAAACGACACTGTCCGATGCGATTCGGAAGTCGGCTGCTGCTGCCATCGACAGACTGGAGTCTGCGCAGCCGCCGTTGATGGCGGCGATGGTCGGTTGCGGCATCAGGTACAGCCGCTGCGTCACCTGGCTTGGCAGCCGAAGACGCGAAACGACGGCTGGGCGACGTGCAAGGCCTCGGCCGCTCTGTTGATGCCGCCGTTGTCCACGACTGCAGGAAAATACTCCATCTGCCGCACGTCCATGCTGGCAACGTGACCCACTGGGGCACGCGTCCGCAGTGCCCCAGTCTGCCCGTCGTTGTGGCCCCGGTTCCGGCTCGCAGGACGTACCTGACCAGAACCTATAGGCAAAACCGTATGGTCCGACCGCGGATTGCCGGTTGATGCTGCGCCGCGACTCGGCTGTGCTGTTGGTACCGCTCCCGGGACCCATCGCATCTGCCGTCGGGGCCATCCACTGCCTGAGCGCTCACACTTCCGGAGGATATTCATGGTGACGATCGAAACCAGTCCGGGCGACACCGGACAGCGGCGGCCGCGCCCGGCGAGCCGTCGTGCGTGGGGCATTGTCGTTCTGCTGTTCCTGTTCTTCACGCTGAACTTTGCCGACAAAGCCGCGATCGGACTGGCGAGCCACCAGATCCGTGACAACCTCGGAATCACCGCAGGTCAGTATGGGTTGCTCAGCAGTGCCTTCTTCTGGCTGTTCGCGGTCGGTGCGGTCACCCTCACCGCGGTACTCCGCAAGATCTCGTACACCTGGGGTGCCGGACTGCTGATGGTGACCTGGATTGTCAGCATGTTGCCCCTGACCGTTCAGACGTCGTTCGGTGTGCTCCTCGCGTGCCGAATTGCGTTGGGCTTCTTCGAAGGTCCCGCGCACGCGCTGTGTCAGTCGATCGTCGCCGACCGCTTTGCGCCGGACAAGAGGGCGACGGCCGGCGCCCTCGTCAACGCCGGCTCCTCGGTGGGCCCGCTGGTGGCCGCCCCCGTGCTGACCTGGGTGATCCTGACCTGGTCCTGGCACGCCGCGTTCGCTGTCCTCGTTGCCCTGGGTGTGCTGTGGGTGATCGGGTGGTTCTGGTACACCGAGAAGCTGCCGCTCAAGCGGACCGAGGCTGCGGTCGAGGGCGTCGCGAAGATCGACGACCCCAACGGCCACATCGTGGTTCCCTTCCGCCGCCTGCTGATGTTGCAGAGTTTCTGGGGCCTGGTCCTCCTCTCGTTCGCCGGTTACCTGATCTCCTCGCTCAAGGTGGCGTGGCTGCCGGCGTACATGAACGAGGGGCTCGGGTACTCGGCGAGCACCGTCGGCACGCTGGTGACACTGCCGTACATCGTCGCGGTTGCGGTCCTGCTCTCGGCGGGGCTGCTGTCCGGCCGGCTGCTCCGGAGGGGCTACAGCGCACGGGTCGCGCGCGGCTACCTCACCGGGGCGTATCTGCTGGTCGGAGGCATCTCGATGGTGATCTTCACCCAGCTCGCGCCGGGACCGTTGCAGCTGATATTCGTGATTGCCGCGTTTGCGGTCAACAGTGTCGCGTTCTCCGTCGCCTTTGCCGGTGCGTCCGACTTCCTGCCGGCCCGGCAGCGGGTGGCGTTCTTCGGCTGCATCATCGCCGCCTACAGCGTCGCGGGCATCGTTGCCCCGTACGCCCTCGGACTGATCGTCGAGCATGCACCCAGCGCGGCGCAGGGCTACTCGACCGGTTTCATGTTCGTCGGCATCACGGTGTGCGTGCTCGGTGTCGTCGGTGGCGTGATGCTCAACCCCGAGAGGGCCAAGGCCAGGCTCGAGAATCTGACCGCCGAATACGCGGCGCGAGAGGCACGGTGAGCACCATGCGTGGACCCCTCACCGGCATCCGGGTACTCGACCTCGGCCAATACATCGCCGGACCCAGTGCCTGTCAGACCCTCGCGGATCTCGGCGCGGACGTCCTGAAAGTCGAGAGCTTGCGCGGCGATCAGGCTCGGAGTATCGGTACGTTCGGCGAAGCGATGGTGCAGGCCTACAACCGGGACAAACGCAGCATCGCCCTCGATTTGAGCCGAGAGGAAGCGCGGGTGATTCTCCACCGGTTGCTGGCCGAAGCCGATGTGCTGGTTCAGAATTTCCGCAACGGCTCCGCCGAACGTCTGGGAATCGGAGCGGACGAACTGAGCCGCCGTTACCCCCGGCTCGTGCACGGAAGCGTGACCGGATTCGGGGTCAACGGGCCCTCGAGCGCCCGTCCGGGACTCGACATCGCAGCGCAGGCGGAGTTCGGGCTGATGCATGCCACCGGGGAAGCGGACGGGGAGCCGCAACGGCTGGGGCTGCCCGCCGCCGACGTCACCGCGGCCAATGCGCTCGCCACCGGCATCCTCGCCGCGCTGTACCGGCGAACTTCGACCGGTCGAGGCGCGCACGTTCAGACATCGCTGATGGAGGCGACACTGGCGATGCAGGCGGCGAACTGGGGGGAGTACACGATCACCGGGCAGGCACCGCGGCGCAAGGGCAACGGCCAGGCACACGCCGCTCCGGCTGCAGACGTCGTCAGCCTGACGGACGGAAAGATCGTGCTCTCGGCCTACACGGACGAAAAGTGGTCTGCTCTGTGTCATCTCATCGATCGCCCGGACATGATCGACGATCCGCGGTTCGTCGACAACCCGGCGCGCGTCGCGCACCGGCACGCACTCTTGGCGACTCTGTCCGAAGCGTTCGGCACGATGACGCGCGATCAGGCCGTCGAGCGGTTACTGTCCGCCCAGATAGTATGCGGCGCAATACGATCCTTCGACAACCTGGCCGAAGACAAGGACGTCGTGGCGTCCGGGGTTCTCGTCGACGTCGCCGGAGCCGACGGCACGTCGTTCACCAGTCCCGGGCTGGCATTCACGCTCGACGGCCGTCGCCGCACCACATCGGTCGCCGCACCGGCCACCGGTCAGCACACCTCGGCCGTCCTGCACGAACTCGGCTACACGGACGAGGAAGTGGCCGGACTGTTCGACAGCTGCGTTGTCGGCGACTCCGCACTCAACTGACACCCATTTCGAAAGGTTCCCTACATGATCGACCCAGAGGTCTTGGACTACGACTTCCCCACCTACCTGAAGGTGATCGCCGACTTCACCGAAAACGAACTCGTCCCAGCCGAGAACGAGATGGTCGAGGCGGGTGCGGTTCCCGCCCGAATCCTCGACCGGATGGCGGCACTCGGCCTGTTCGGCATTTCCATACCGCGCACGTACGGCGGCCTCGAATGGTCGATGGAGCAGCAGGTACGGCTCACCTTCGAATTCACCCGTGCATCGTGCGTCTACCGCTCACGCTTCTCGACCGTGATCGGACTGTGCTCGCAGGCGATCCTCGATCACGGCACCGAGGAACAGCGCCTGCGGATGCTTCCCGCCATGGCCGCAGGCGAGTTGGTCACGGCATTCGCCCTCACCGAGGAAGCGGCAGGCTCGGATGCGGCCCACCTGCGCACCACCGCCGTGCGTCGAGGCGACGTGTACCTGCTCGACGGATGCAAGCGCTACATCACGAACGCCGCCTGGGCGGACGCGTTCATCGTCTTCGCGCGGACCGACGAATCGGACGAGGGCGCCGGCGGGGTGTCAGCCCTCATCGTGGACGCCGACTCGCCCGGCGTGCGGACGGCCCTGCCCACGATCATGAACGGGCACGCCGAGGCGCCGGTCGGCGAGATCTACTTCGACGGTGTCGAAGTGCCTGCTGCGAACCTTCTCGGGGGCATCGAAGGCGCGGGGCTGACGATGGCACTGCGCGGCATCAATCACGCGCGTCTGCATGTCGCCGCGACCTGTGTCGGTCAGGCGACTCGCATGTTGGAAGAGACGACTTCACATGTCAACGGCCGCAGACAGTTCGGTGCTCCGCTGGCGGATCTCGGCGCGGTTCAGGCGACGCTCGGAGCCGGCTTCGCCGAACTCGAGGCCGGACGTGCACTGACAGTGGAGAGTGCGCGAGCCTTCGACGAGGGCGACATCCCACGCCACCGCATCGCCGCCGCCAAGCTGTACAGCTCCGAGATGGCGAGCCGGGTCGCCGACCGTTGCGTTCAGCTTCTGGGCGGTGAGGGCATCGTCGGTTCACACCCCGTGCCGCGGATGTGGCGTGACGTTCGTGCGCTCCGCATCTACGAGGGATCCTCGCCGATCCACGAGCGGAACCTCGCCAAGGCCATGATCAGACAAGTCGGCGTCGACGGGACACTGCCCGACTCCTACCGCGCCTGACACGGAAGGAGTGCCGGTCCGCCGGGGCGGAGGGAAGTATGAGGCCATGGACATCCGACAACTCGAGTACTTCCTAGCCGTTGTCGAGCACCAGGGTGTGAACCGGGCGGCTCAACACCTGCACGTCGCGCAGGCATCGCTCTCACAGGGCATCCGTCAGCTCGAACGTGAGCTGAAGCTGAGCCTGTTTCACCGGACCGGCCGAAATCTTGTGCTCAACCCCGCGGGCCAGCTGCTGGTGGAGCCTGCCCGCAAAGTGCTCGGCGACCTCGTCGCTGCGCAGGACATCATGCGCGGGGCTCGTGAACTGCAGGTCGGGTCTGTCACGATCGGCACGATGCCGGAGATGTCCAGCGAGGCGGTCGCCGCGTGGAGTGCCTCGTTCACGGGTCTCTACCCCGAGATCCGGATCGAGCTGTTGGAGTTCCCCGGCGCCAGGGAACTCTGCGACGAGGTGCTTGCCGGGCACTGCGAGCTCGGATTCACCACCTTTCCCGTTCCGACGGAGAACCTCGAGCGAGTGGAACTGGGGGACCAGAGGCTGTTGCTCGTGATGCCGCCCGGGACCGCCACCCCGGACGCGCCGTTCGAGCTGCGGCGGCTCGAGGGTGTGCCGCTCGTGGTGAGTAACTCGGCGCTACGTGAGAACGACATCGTCGCCTCGATGCTACGACGAGAGTCGGTGATTCCACTGGTCCGGGCGCAGATGCCGAACCGGCACGCGCAGATGACGCTGGTCCTCAACGGTGCCGTCAGCGCATTGCTGCCGCTGCGGATGGCGACGGCCGCTCACCGATTGGGCGCGGTCGTCGTCGAAACCGATCCGGAGATCCGGACGCCGTTCGGCATCGTGCACCGCCCCGGGGCCCTGACCCCCGCCGCACGGAGCTTCGCCGTCCAGAGCCACGCGGACCTGGCACGGCGCAACGCCCGGATCGCCGAACTGGAGGAAGCAGGCGCGTCGCTTCTCGACGCCGCCCTGACGGAACAGGCCGAAGGGGAAATGAACAGACACCGCACTCGGAAAGGACCTGGCACCTGATGCCGAACTGGACACCGTTCCGTTCCGGAAAGGACCCCGACCCACGCTTCACGCTCGCGAACGAACGCACCTACCTGGCCTGGATTCGCACGGCCACGGCATTCGTCGCCTCCGGGCTCGGGGTCGAGGCCTTCGGTGGCAGTCTGCTCCCGCCTGCCGTTCGTACGGGGCTGGCCGCACTGCTCCTCATTTCGGGTGCCGTCGTCGCGGTCGCGTCTTTCGTCCAGTGGATCAGTGCCGAGCGAGCACTGCGGACGGGCCGCACGCTGCCGGTTCCGGTAATGGCACCGGTCGTCGGTGTGGTGCTCGTCGTCTGCGCATCCGTCTTGGTCGTCGAAGTTCTGAGGTTCTGAATGGTCGCGACTCAGTCGACCGACGCCGGGCTTCAGCCCGAGCGCACCTCGCTGTCCTTCGCGCGGACGAGTGTGTCGATACTCGGATCGGTAGTGGCCTGCCTGCGTTGGCTTCCGCCCGGCAACTCCATAGCGCTGGTCGGACCGGTGATCGTGGGCGCACTCGTTTCCGGAGTCACGGTTCACGAGCATCGGTCACGGTCCCACCGAATGACGCGATGTGCGACAGAGTCCGCAACACCGGCACTCGGCGCCGGAGCTCTCCTGGCCGTGAGCATCGTCGTGCTGAGCCTCAGTGGACTGTGGGTTCTTGCGCACTGACGCCCGGACTCGGGTGCAGCCGGCACCCTTCCCACGAATATTCTCGTGTGAGATCCACAGGCGGAAGATCGACACCACCGGTGGCACGCCACTGTCCCGACAAACCGATTAGGAAAGCATGAACTACTACGTTCCGCGAGGCGGCCTGCCGCCGCAAACCGACCTGACCACCGACCGCGCGGTCTTCACGGAGTCTTACGCGGTCCTGCCGCGTCGCACGATGAGCGATATCACCGCCAGTCTGCTGCCGCACTGGAATGGGACCCGGGCGTGGGTGCTGGCGCGGCCGTTGTCCGGATTCGCGGAGACCTTCTCTCAGTACATCGTCGAGGTGGCGTCTGATGGCGGCAGTGATCGTCCCGATGCCGATCCGGGCGCCGAGGCGGTCGTGTTCGTTGTCGACGGTGCGCTGACCCTCATACTCGACGGGGTCGAGCATGTGCTGGATGCGGGGGGCTACGCCTTCCTCGCTCCCGGCGCCCGGTGGACCTTGCACAACTACGGTCCGGCCACCGCGACGTTCCACTGGATCCGCAAGACCTATCAGCAGGTCGACGGCATCGAGGTGCCCGAGTCTTTCGTGACCCGGGAGCAAGATGTCGACGGCGTCGAGATGCCCGACACGAATGGGGCATGGAAGACCCAGCGGTTCGTCGATCCGACCGACATCCGTCACGACATGCACGTCAACATCGTGTCCTTCGAACCAGGAGGTGCGATCCCGTTCCCCGAGACGCACGTCATGGAACACGGTCTGTACATACTCGAGGGCAAGGCGGTGTATCTGCTCAACAAGGATTGGGTCGAAGTACAAGCGGGCGACTTCCTGTGGTTGCGTGCCTTCTGCCCCCAGGCGTGCTACGCGGGCGGGCCGAGTCGATTCCGCTATCTGCTCTACAAAGACACCAACCGGCACGCCGGCCTCCAACTCGGACTCTCCTGAATGTGATCATGATCCTGTGTGCCCCTGCCGTTGTCGCAAGGATGGCGGCATTCCGATCCGCTGTGCACAGGGATCAATGTGGTCTGCTGGGAGCGGTGTCTTCGGTGCCGAGTTGTTCCTGGCTGGCGGCCCAGGATGCGAGGAGTTTGAGGGCATCGGCGGTGGGTGTGCCGGCGGCTGCGGTGTAGATGTTCAGTTGTAGGCCGGGTTCGGAGGGAAGTTCGAGTGCTTCGAAGTCGAGGTCGAGTTGTCCGACAGCGGGGTGGCGCAGGCGTTTTCGCCCGCTGCGGTGGAAGCGGACGTCTTGTGACGCCCAGCGCTGGCGGAAGAGTTCGCTTTGGGTGGACAGTTCCCCGACCAGTGCGATGAGTGCTTTGTCGTGGGGGTTGCGGCCTGCTTCGAGTCGGAGCATGGCGGCGGCGTCCCTGGCAATGGTGTCGTAGTCGACGAAGAATTCTTCGGCCGCCTGAGGGTGGAGGTAGACGAATCGCGTGGTGTTGGCGGGGCGGCGAGGGTCGGCGAGCACGGGGAAGTAGAGGGCGCGGGCGAGGTCGTTCATGGCGATGATGTCGTGGCGGCCGTTGCGGATCCAGGCCGGTGCGCCGGTGATGGCGTCGAGTACTTGCTGGATTGCCGGGCGGACGGTCACCGCCGGGGTGCGGGGGCGGCGGGTGGTGCTTGCTTGCGATTGGCGGGCGAGGGCGAAGAGGTGGTCGCGTTCGGCGTCGTCGAGTTGCAGGGCGACGACCAGGGCGTCGAGGACGCTGTCGGAGGCGCCGGCGAGGTCGCCGCGTTCCATGCGGACGTAGTAGTCGACCGAGACACCGGCGAGCATGGCGACCTCTTCGCGGCGCAGGCCTTTGACACGGCGGTTGCCGCCGTACACGGGTAGTCCGCTCTGCTCCGGGGTGATGCGTGCGCGCCGGGTGCCGAGGAACTCGCGGATTTCGGTGCGCAGGTCGATCGAACTCATGAGTCCACGGTAGGCAGTGGCCGCCGGATGTGGGAGGTACTGGCAGTACCCGGAACGTCCGTGACTTCCCGGGCTGCCGGAATGGGGGTCAACTGGATGGCATGAAAGCGACGTACATGTTCGGCGCGGGCGATGTCCGCGTCATCGATGTTCCTGATCACACCATCCAGATGGGCCACGAGTTCATCGGTGTCGTCGAAGCGATCGGTTCGGATGTGAGGACGTTGCGGGTCGGTGACTTCGTCATCGCACCGTTCGCGGTGTCGTGTGGCACGTGCGTGTTCTGCGCCGCGGGTCTGCAAACCTCGTGTGTGCGCGGCGGGTTCTGGAATGACACCTCGTTGGGCACGGCGGGTGGTCAGGCCGAGGCGGTCCGGGTGCCGCTGGCCGACGGCACGCTCGTGAAGGTGCCGGTGGGCGAGGATGCCGACGATGCGCTGCTCGACTCCTTGCTGACGTTGTCGGATGTGTACGGCACCGGCTGGCATGCTGCGGTCCGCGGCGGTGTCGGCGAGGGCAGTGTCGTGACGGTGATCGGTGACGGGGCGGTGGGATTGTTGGCGGTGCTGTCGGCCCGCCGGCTCGGTGCCGAGCAGATCGTGTTGATGGGGCGGCACCAGGTGCGCACCGATCTCGGCCGTGAGTTCGGTGCGACCGATGTGGTTGCCGAGCGCGGCGAGGAAGGGATCGCGAAGGTTCGTGAGCTGACCGGCGGACTGGGCAGCGCGGTCGTCCTCGAGGCGGTCGGTCACCGGCCCGCTTACGATCAGGCCGTTGGCGTCGTCCGCGCGAGCGGAGTGATCAGTCGCGTGGGTGTGCCCCAGTACGAGGACGCGCCCGTCGGGTTCGGGAGCCTGTTCGGGCCGAACATCACCCTGACCGGTGGTCCGGCGCCGGTGCGCGCCTACATCGAGCAGCTGCTTCCGGCAGTCCTGGACGGCACCGTCCAGCCGGGGAAGGTATTCGACCGGACCGTCGGCCTCGGTCAGACGCCGGAGGGCTACGCCGCGATGGATTCCCGCGACGCGCTCAAGGTCGCGGTCCGGCCGTGACCACAGCTGTTTCCGGTCGCGCCACGGCCACCCCGGCCGCGGTACTGGGAATCATCCTGGCGAGCTATTTCATGGTGCTGCTGGACAACTCGGTGATTTTCACCGGGTTGCCGAGAATCCGATCCGGGCTCGAACTGTCACCGGCGGCGCTGTCGTGGGTTCAGGACGCTTACACTCTGGTCTTCGGTGGCCTGCTCCTGTTGGCCTCCCGCGCGGGGGACATCGTGGGGCGGCGCCGACTGTTCAGGATCGGTCTCGCGATTTTCGGTACCGCGTCCTTGCTCATCGGGCTCGCGCCGGCGGGATGGTGGATGATCGCCGCCCGCGCGGTGCAGGGAATCGGTGCTGCGATCGTCGCACCGACCTCGTTGGCGTTGATCACGACCTACTTCGACGGCGAGGCCCGCAACAAGGCCATTGCCTGGTACGCCGCAACGGCCGGAATCGGCGCCAGCCTCGGCCTTCTGGTCGGAGGTGCGCTCACCGAGTGGATATCCTGGCGAGCGGCGTTCCTGGTCAACGTCCCGATCGCGGTAGCCTTGATCGCCTGGTCGCGCACAGTGCTCGTGGAAACCCCACGTCGAACCGGACGGTTCGACGTAATCGGTGCTGTCGGTGCGACACTCGGCATGGGTGCCGTGATCTTCGGGATCATCGAATCCCCCGAGACCGGTTGGGGATCGGCACGGGTACAGATCGCTCTGGCACTCGGGGCCGTCCTGTTGATTGGGTTGGTCGTTCACGAGGGCCGGGTGCAGCAGCCGATCCTGCCGCTGCGGTTGTTCCGCAGTCGCGAACGCAGCGGCGCCTATACCGCTCGGCTGCTGTACCTCGGGGCGATGATCGGGTTCTTTTACTTCACCACCCAACTGCTCCAGGACGGGTTCGGCTTCTCCCCACTGCAAGCTGGACTCGGCTTCCTGCCGATGACCCTCGTCAACTTCGTCGTCGCGCTCATGGTTCCCCGGCTGAGCGCCCGGCTGTCGAACGAGACTCTCCTCGCTACCGGGACGGCGCTGACTCTGGCCGGCATGGCATGGCTGAGTCGCATCGACACACTCGATACGTATCTCGTGGACGTTGCACTCCCGATGATCCTGGTGGGCGCCGGGCAAGGCTTGGCGTTCGGGCCGCTGACGAACGCAGGAATCGCCGGTGTCGATTCGGCGGACGCCGGCGCGGCATCCGGACTGGTCAACACAGCGCACCAACTCGGAATGGCACTCGGGTTGGGCGTCCTCGTCGCACTCTCGGCAAACACAGGCAGCAACCTCGACGGACCGGCGGCGGTGACCGACCACGTCGGCACCGCGCTCACCGGCGGCACCGTACTGCTCGTCGTCGCGCTGGTCGTCGTCCTCACGGTGATCGTGCCCGCCGCACGGCACCGCGGTTCGGGTTCGGCTCTGCACCGACCCGCCGCATGAAATCCGCTGGTCGAACCAGGTACTGCCGGTACCTGGTTCGACAGGCACTCCCAGCGCGCGCTGACCGAACCTAAGGTTGAAACATGACCATTCCCCAATTGACCTTGAACAACGAAATCACGATGCCGGCACTGGGTTTCGGTGTGTACCAGACGCCGCCTGATGACACCGTTGCAGCGGTCGAGGCGGCATTGGAGGCCGGATATCGGCACATCGACACCGCCGCTGCTTATCAGAACGAACGCGAGGTCGGCGAAGCCATACGCCGTTCGGGCATCGATCGCTCGGACATCTTCGTCGAGACCAAGATCTGGATCACCGACTACGGCTACGACGCGACGCTGCACGCCTTCGACAAGAGCGCGCGCAAACTCGGCATCGATCAGATCGACCTGCTTATTCTGCACCAGGCACTGCCCGGCGAGTTCACCCTCACCGTCGAGGCCTACACAGCGCTCGAGACGCTGCTCGGGAACGGTCGCGTCCGCGCCATCGGTGTCAGCAACTTCATGTCCGACCACCTCACGCGACTGCGGGACGAAACATCGGTGGTGCCGGCGGTCAACCAAATCGAGGTACACCCGTACTTCCGTCAATCCGACGTGCTCACCGCCAACGCCGAACACGGGATCCTGTCCCAGGCATGGTCCCCGATCGGTGGGATCACCTTCTACCGCGGCGGCTCCCACGACTCCACACTCGACGATCCCACCATCGGGAACATCGCAGCGGCGCACGGCAAGACACCGGCGCAGACGATGTTGAGATGGCACCTGCAGCAGGGCCGCCAGGTGATTCCGAAATCGGTCACCCCGTCGCGTATCGCCGAGAATTTCGACGTCTTCGACTTCGAGCTCACCGCCGATCAACTCGCCGCGATCGACGCTCTCGACACGGGTGTGCGCGGCGGCCCGGAACCTGAGGACATCACCCGTGAGACATTCGGCCTCGAAATCCCCGAAGCCTGAGGAGTACGGAGAGCGACCCCGGTCAGCGAATGGTAGTGGCGAAAGTGCGTTTTGCGCCCGCCGTCCGCACCGCGTGGCATTCGCACGCCCAGGGTCAGACCCTGCACATCACCGAAGGAACTGCCTGGGTACAGTCCCACGGCGGACAGAAGGTCGAAGCACACGCCGGTCAAACCCTCTACTGCCCACCGAACGAACAACATTGGCACGGAGCAAGCACCGACTCGTTCATGAACACCTCGCCATGCTCGACAACGCCGACGACCCGGCCACCACCACGACCTGGCTCGAGCACGTCACCGACGACGAACACCTGACGGGGTAGTGTTCCCTCGCCACCCGCCGCACCTTATCGAGGCCACAGATTTTCCATGATGTGTGCGACGTCCTGTGCGTTCATCGGTGCCGCATCGAGTCTTTCCGCGCCGGGCCGCAATCCCGCGATCATGACCGCGAGGATTCTGCGCCACCCGGTGTCGGTGACGCCGCGTGTCGTCCCGACGACGCCGCGGAGGGACCAGAAGATCAGGTCCAGGTCGGCGTCGGTGGCGTCCTCGCGGATGCGGCCGTGCTGCTTGGCTTGCGTCAGCAACTCGAACAGGATGCGTCGATATTCATTCCTCAGAACAGTGGTCTGATCGTCGTTCCACATGCGAGACAGGCATCCGCGGTTCGACGCCAGGATGGCTCCGCTGCCGTAGAGCACCTGCTCCAGCCCCTCGCCCTCCGGCGCGGACGCGGCATCACGGGCCAGGGCGAGGAAGTCTTCGAGCACCTGGCGAACCAGTTCACTGATCAGCGCATCCTTGGTAGGGAACCGGCGGTAGAGGGTGCCGATGCCGACGCCGGCGACCCGGGCGATCTCGTCGACGCCCACATCCAGGCCGCGCGCACTGAACACGGTCGCTGCCGCATCGAGTAGTCGTTGCCGATTCTCCGCGGCGTCGCGGCGCAGCGACTTTTCGCTTCCCTGAACGCTCACATCGGACGTCATTCGGATTCGCCCACCAGCGTGCCTCCCGCAACCATCGCGAGTTCCGGGTGTCGCAGCTCGGGCGACCCTTCGAGGTTCGTGGTCTTGTCCCGCTTCACTGCCGGGATGAACAGGGCCGCAACGGCGCCGAGGCCAACTGCCACGCCCAGCATGACGAAGCCGTTGGTGTAGCCGGATTCCTGCGGAACCCCCGCGGAGGACGCCCCGGCGGTGACGACGCTGGCCATGCACGCAGCGCCCAGCGAGCCCCCGATCGTGCGGATGTTGGCGTTCATACCGCTCGCGACACCGGTTTGTTCGGGTGGCACCGCGGCGACGACAACGTTCGACATCGCCGAGAAGGCCAGGCCGAAACCGATCCCGACCAATGACGTGGCGAGGTAGATGTCCATCTCGGTGTCATGCAGAAGAGCCACCACGAAGTAACCGATCGCACTCACGATCGACCCTGCGATCAGCAGGTTTTTCGAACCCAGTCGAGCTGCCAGGCGGCCTGAGGCGAGTCCGAGCAGGAACATTCCCACGCTCACGGGCAGCAGCATCAGACCCGACTCGGTGACCGACGAACCAAAGCCGTATCCGGCCGACGCGGGCGTCTGCAGAAATTGCGGCAGGAAGCCGAACGCGGCGTACATGCCGACCCCCATCAGCAGCGCCAACAGGTTGGCGGCCCAGACGCTGCGGATTCGCATCATCTTCATGTCGATCAGCGGGTTGGCGGATCGCGATTCAACCACTACCCACGTCACCAAGATGGCCGCGGCGGTCACCAGCAGTCCGATGACGATCGGAGAGCCCCAGCCCCAGGTCGGTGCCTGACTGACACCGAGCAACAACGCGACCAGCCACCCGGACAGCAACAGTGCGGTGAGCCAGTTGATCCTCCCGGCAGTTCGAACGGGAGACTCGGGGACCAGGATCTGCGCGGCCAACCCCGCCAGCACGACCATGGTCAGCGGAATCCAGAAGAGCCAGTGGTAACTCAGCACGGTCACGATAGGACCGGCAAGGACGATGCCGAGACCTGCGCCGACAGCGGTGAGCGCGGCGATGACGCCAACCGCTCCCACCACCTTCTCCTGCGGGAACTCGTCGCGGATGATCCCGAACGCCAAGGGCAGCACACCGCCGCCGATTCCCTGGATCACCCGCGCGGCGATCATCACCGGCAGCGACGTGGCGAGGGCTGCGAGCAGCGACCCCGCCGCCAGGGCGACGAGTGCAACGACGAACAGTCGCTTCTTGCCGTGCATGTCACCGAGGCGTCCCATGACCGGGGTGAAGATCGATGCCGACAGCAGGTAGGCAGTTAGCACCCACGTGACGTCGGCCTGTGTCGTGCCCAGCGCAGACTCGAGGGTGGGCAACACCGGCATCAACAGTGACTGCAGCAGGGCAAAGGCACCGACACCAATAGTGAGAACGGCAAATGTCAGCTGATAGTGCGTCCGCAGCGAAGCGGTTTTCATGAATACTCCCAACAAAGCGGAGCGTTCACTCCGCATGCGGAGAATCTATCATTCGAAGCGGAGGGTCAGCGCGACATCGCCTCCGTTGTTGCCGCGATGCTTATTCGCGGACCCGCGTCACGACTTCGTTCAGCGGTGCCCGCGCAGTGCGGTAGTTGTTGGCCGGGTGGTCGGTGTCGGCGAAGCCGAACGAGATGCCGACCAGGATCTTTCGATCCGCCGGGATGTCGAAGTGCTCGCGGATGAGGGGGGAATGGCTGGCGAGCGCGGCCTGGGGAATTGCTCCGAGCCCGAGGCTCCGTGCCGCGAGTAGGAACGTGCCCACGTACAGGCCGGTGTCGACAGCCCCGTATGCCCCGTGCACCGCGTCTGTGGTGATGATCGCGACGTGCGGCGCGCCGAAGAAGCGAAAGTTCTCGAATGCCTGGCGGGCGGACGCTTCGCGGTCGCCGCGCTCCACGCCGACGGCCTGATACAGCTGCCAACCGCTGGCGCGTCGCCGCTCACGGTAGACGCCGCGGTACTCGGCTGGGGCATCGAAGTCGAACTTGGGCTGGTTGTTTCGTGCGCTGTTCGTCATTGCCTCGCGGAAGCGTTCCGTGGCCTCCCCGCTGGTCACGATGACCTGCCATGGCTGCGTATTGCACCACGATGCCGATCGTTGCGCGATGGTGAGTAGGCGATCGATCGTTTCTTCGGGAACCGGACGGTCCTGGTAGGCGCGGCAACTCCATCGGGTGGCCAGAAGATGCTCCAGGACGGTGGCCTCGTCCGTCGGGGCGGTGGTGATATCGGCTGACGCGGTCATGTTCGCAACATAGCACATAATGTATAAAATTGATTCGACTCGATGCCGGGTTCTCGGTCATCGAGAAGTCACGGGTGGGACGGGCCGCGACGTGGTAGAGGAATCATTGAGGCAACTCGGAAGCTGGAGTGGCGATGCCGAGACCTCCCGGGCCACTGGGGATTCCAGAGGCCCGGGAGGACCGCATCGGGCTGGTCAGTTCCCTTCGCAGTGAGCCCCCAGGTTCTCCCGGAAAAACGGGGTAGCTTCCGCCACGGCGTGGTCGACGTACTTCGGCACGTCGTAGAAGTCCATGTGGGCGCCCCCCTCGACGACCACCAGCTTCTTTGGGCTGCGGACCCGGCCGTGCAGTTCGGTGGACATCCACAGTGAACCGGCTTCGCTGCCCGCGACGATCAGCAGCGGTGCGGTGAACAGGTCCTCGACCAGATGGAACGCGTCGAACGTGAAGATCCGCGAGATACTCTTGGCGAACAGCTGCTTGTTCTTCGCGTTCGGGTGCTGCGCCCGCGGCGTGAGGTAGTAGTCGTGCGCCTCGACCAGGTCGCGCGGGGTGTTTTCGTCCGGCTGCTCCGGAACGTACGGGATGTACGCAGGGTCCGCCCCTTGGGCCTCGGCGGTCCTTCGAGTGGCGAAACCTCGCGATGGGTGCTGCGCGCTTCCCGGACCATCATGGATCCCTCCTCGGCGCAGAATCCTATCCGGCGGGGTCGAGCGGGACGGCCGTTTCGGCGGCGGTGGGGCCAACGCTGTCGGTCCCCTATACCGAGACGCGAGTCCCAGTCACGCAAGCGGGTACCGCCATGACTATGCGCGTGGCCTTGAACATGCTGAATGGTACGACGTTCTTGCGGTTACCGAAGCGTAGCAAGCGCAGTGGTCATGGTGACCGCGACGAGGAGCAGTATGTAACTGATTGCGTGCACACGGTCGGGCAGACGGGGTGGGCGCCGCCTGAGCGTGACGATCACCGGGAGTGTGCCGAGGAGGAGCGCCAGGGCCGCGGCCAGGTCGACGGAGCCGACCAGGGCGGCCCCGGCAGGCGATCCGGGACCGTGGCCGATGAGAAAGATCAGGGCCGCCGGCAGGCTGATGGCGAGGGTCAGTGGGTTTGCGAGTGCGGTGGCGACACCCATCCCCAGTCCGGAGCGGCGCAGGAGAGGCACCGTCATGACACTGCCGCCGACGCCGAGAAATGCTGCGCTCGCGCCGATCGGTAACCCGAGCGAGGTCGGTATGGCGAACCGTCGCCGAGAGTCGGTGTTGTGCTGCGCCGTCGGTCGGAAGAAGCCCGGTCGTACCAGGACATCAACGATCGTCCCGACGAGATAGGTGACGAATCCCCACTGGATGATTGCGCCGGGTACGAGCCGGGCAAGCAACGCACCTACCACGCCTCCGAGACCGAGAAGTGCAAGCAGGCGACGAGAGTCACGCAAGTGACGCAGCACCGCGCCGGAGGTTGCGGACGTGGCGACGGCGGCATTCACCACCATCACCGCTGCGGATGTTGCGACTGCGACCCGGGCGGCCGAGTCGCCGAGCCCTGCTTCTGCCCACAGGACGACCGGGACGGTCACGAACCCGCCGCCGAAACCGAACAGGACGGTGGTCAACCCGGTCACGAGGCCGATGAGAACGAGAACGAACATATCCACTCGGTCCAGTTCACCGTATCGGTGTAGCGGCGACAATCGAATATCAGTCGATTTCTTTCGAGAATCAGCCGGTAGGTTGGGTGTCGTGAGAAATGTCCCGCTCGGCGACGTCGACCGTATCGAGCGGGACGTGCTCCCGATCGCGACCGACTATCCGGCCGGCGTCGTGCTGGACTGGCACGAACACCGTCGTGCGCAATTCCTGTACGGAGCTACAGGAACAATGGTTGTCGAGACAGACAACGGCACCTGGACGGTCCCCACCGCGCAGGGTGTCATGATTCCTCCCGCCACAGGGCATCGGGTGCGGATGCTCGGCGTGAGTACAAGCAGTCTCTACATCGAACCAGCTGCGGTGCCGTGGTGGCCCACGGTGTGCGTCGTGGTCGAAGTGTCATCGCTGCTCCGCGAATTGCTGCTCGTCGCCGCCGATCTACCCGCCGAGTACGACCGCGACGGTCGGGAGGGTGCCATCGCGGCACTGCTGCTGTTCGAGCTGGCAACTCTCAGGTCGCTGCCCCTGCACCTGACGCTGCCCACGTCGGCCGACCTGGTCGCGTTGTGCCGTTCCTATCTCGGCAAGCCGGAGGTCGGCGTGACGAATGCCGAGTGGGCAGGCCGAGTGGCGATGAGCGAACGCGCCTTCACCCGGCGATTCCTAGGCGAGGTGGGGATCAGTCCGGCGGCTTGGCGCCTACGGGCCCGGTTGCTGGCCGCCATCCCGATGCTGCGCTCGCAGGCGGTGACTCGGGTCGCCTCGACCCTCGGTTACGCATCTCCGGCAGCTTTCTCCTTCGCCTTCAGCCGCGAGTTCGGAATGCCGCCGTCCGTGTCGGGTCGCCGCGAAGACGGTTCCGCGAACCGCTGAGTGGCGGGGCCCCGGCGGAGAAAGCAGCCGACCGGCGACGATGGTTGTCACATACTGTCGAAGATGCGTTGTTCCGGTACGCCGGCGTTCTGTGCTGCGGTAACGGCGTCGAGGAGGTCGTCGGTGAGCTGCTCGAAGGTGGCCGATCGGACCCGTTCGGGTGGTCGGTCGCTCGGGTGGGTGGTCAGAAAGCTGTCCAGCATGGCGCAGGTGTCGCGTACGTGTTCGAGCGCCCGGCGCTGGTCGTTGTTCATCGACGGTCCGGGGTTGGCGTCTCGTGCGGCGCCCTGGGCGAGCGAGCGTGGTCGACCGCCCTCAGCAGGTCGTGCGTGAGTCGCTTGTAGGTGGTGAGCCATCGGTGGTCGACGGGTTCGTCGCGCAGATACGCCGTCAGGGCGGTGGTGTTGTCGCCGGTATCCAACCATCGGCGTAGGTCGGTGGTGCGATCCTGGACGTGCTGTAACAAAGTGTGTGGCGAAACGGGCATCGAGTCTCCTCCGGTGTGGACTTCCCTTCGGCGAGAATGAATTTGGCGTTGCTGTGTGTTTTCCGAGGTCATTGTTACCCATACCGGTGCCCGGTGCCAGGTGTTCGCCGGTCTACACCCTTGGCAGGTCACTGCGGAGACCCACCTGAATGCCTGTGATCGCCGGTGCGGGGTTCCGTGCGTAGGTCGTGCCTGCGCCCGGCTGCCGACATCGGAAAACCCGGTCAACCCGGTACCGCCGCGGGGGTCCCGGGCGGACAATCGAGGGGTACATCACGGCCATGACCGAGAAGGAGTGGAGCGGTGAACCGAACCGAGCTGCCACAGACACTGCGGCGATCGTCGAAGGAGGTGCAGGCGGCCTTCGCGACGGCCCATGAGATGGCCGTTCGGCGGTACGGCGAGGGCGAGGAGGCCCAGCGAGCGGCGTACGGGGAGCTCAAACAGAGTTACGAGCTCGTCACCGATCACTGGGTGCCCAAGCAGGACTGATTCTGTCGGTGCCGCACTGGTCGCCATCGCGGTCAGCAAAGGAACGAGTGCGACACGAGTCGACAACGTCGACCGGAAATGCCGCCTGTTCCCGCGCCGGGCTAGGACAATTCCCAGGATGAGCACTCCCGACGACTGGAACGCGAACATCATTGCCGAATTCCGGGCACACCAGGGCCGAGTGGGTGGCCCATTCGAGGGCGCCCCGGTGGTGCTGGTTCACCACCGGGGCCGTAAGACTGGGCGCGATCGCGTGAGCCCGATGATGTATCTACCCGATGAGCAAGGTCCGGACACTATCTACGTCTTCGCTTCCAAGGCCGGTGCCCCGACCAATCCCGACTGGTACTACAACCTCGTCACCGCAGGCAAGGCAGAGGTCGAACGGGGCACCGAGCAGTTCCCGGTGACTGTCGTCGAGGTGACCGGTGACGAACGGGATAGGATCTTCGCCGAGCAGGCGCGCCGGTATCCCGGCTTTGCGGAGTACGCGGAGAAGACCGCGGGCATCCGGACGATCCCTGTGCTGGCGCTGCGCCGCGGGTGACCTCCATCAGATCGGGGCACGTTGCTGTCGAGCGTGGTCAGTCGGGGCGTGATTCGTCGAGCAGTCGTTCGAGGTAGTTCAGGTCCTGGCGGAGCATGGCGATCGCTCGCGCCGGACCTTCCGGGGTCGCCGACTGCGGGTCCTGGTGGACCAGCGAGCGTACTGCCATGTCCGCAAGTTGCGTGGCGATGACTCGGTCGTCGACTGCGTTTCCCGGCTGATGCCACCAGGCGATCCAGTTGAGCATGCCGATGACGGCCAAGGCCGCGGTTCGCGGGTCGACCGGTCGCATCTCGCCGGTGCGGATACCGTCTTCGACGACCTGGATGAATTCCTTCAGCACGTGTCGACGGCTCTGCTCGTAGTTGCGCGAGATGTCTTCGGGTAGTTCGGCTTCCGAACGGACGATCAACTGGAATCGATCTGGGGCCTGCGCCTGATGCAGTGCGATGGCGGTGGCCATCTCGCGGAGCTTTTCCGTCGGACCCAGATCGGTGCGCTCGTTGATGGTATGCAGCAATGCGGCCGGTGTCTCAGTGCTCTCGCTGACCAGGCGGGAGAGGAGCTCGTCCTTGTTGGCCACGTAGTGATAGAGCGCCGGCCGTGTCAGGCCGGTTGCGTCGGCGATGTCCTGCAGTGTGGTGCTCGCGAATCCTCGTTCGGCAAACAGTCGAGTGGCTTGCTCGATGATCTGCTTTTCCACCAGCTCACGGCGAGGGTTGCTGCGGATGCCCGCGCTTTCGGTCGCAGCCTGATCGGTGGAACGGGATTTGCCCCGGCCTCGGGGTCGGCGCTCGTTCGCGGCCTCCTCGCTTGTCATGTCCGAAGGATAACCGGCGCCGGTCACCGGTCGCGTACTCATGTCGAGACCCGCAACCCGGAAAGCGCCGGATCAGCGTCCGACGTCGCCGGATCACGGAAGAACGCGAGGTGCATCCGTACGCTGGCCAAACCTGCTGCGACATCTGCGCGGCAGGAAGTGGGGGCCTCGACGACGACGACTGCGTCCGTGTGGTGACCGAGACGTTCGGCGAAATCGAGCCTGCTGAGCAGCGATGAGCGGGTGGATGGGCCGGTGAGCCAGAGAGTTCGCGCGGTTGGTGCAGTCTCGACGAGTGCGGTGGCCTCCGGGCCCCACGCGGAGTCGAAGTCGATGTCGAGCACTGTGGTGGTGGTGGCATCGCGCAGGTCCGCCGGTGCGATCCGATGCTCGAATCGGCAGTCACCGTGGTCGAGGGGTTGCCCGATTGTCCAGTCCGTGATGTCCGTGTCGGGGATCGCGTCGGCAGGCACGTCCGCGTAGCTCGCCAGGCCCTTCCGCACGAGCGTGGGCGCGGTGTCGTGGAATCGGTTGAGGCTGACCTTTCCGGCGCGGGTCATGTAGGCGATGAGCAGCTGTTCGACCGGAAGTGCCATCCTCTGGGGGAAGGACTCCCACCAGAGTTCGCTGCGGTGCGCGATGCGCTGGAGGTATTCGACGGCGGGGCGGCGAGCCTGTTCGTAGTCCGCGAGCGCGTCGTCGATGTTCGGGGAGGCGGTGAGGGCATGGTCGAGTGCGATGGCGTCTTCCATGGCGAGCTTGGTGCCTGAGCCGATGGAGTAGTGCGCGGTGTGGGCGGCGTCGCCGAGGAGTACGACGTTGCCGCTGTGCCAGTGCTCGCACGAAATGGTGCGAAAGCGCGTCCACCGGGTGCGGTTTCCGATCAGCCGGTGGTGTTGGAGGGTGTCGGCGAACGCGTCCTGCAGGTACTCGAGGGCGAACCCGTCGCTGTCGGTGGGGGCGGTCCGGTCGGTGGAGACATCGAATCCTGCCCGCCGCCATGTTTCCTCGTCGGTTTCGATGAGGAAGGTGCTGCGGTCCGCGGCGTACGGGTAGGCGTGCGCGACGAAGGTGCCGTGCTCGGTGGTGACCGGAACGAAGATGGCGCTGGGGAGCGCGAAGTCGGTTCCACACCACAGGTAGAGGCCGGCGCCGGTGTCAATGCGGGGCCCGAAGGTGTCGGACATCTGCGTGCGGGTTGCGCTGTTGATGCCGTCGGCGGCGATGATCAGGTCCGCATCGAGCTCTGGTGCTTCACGCCGTTCGCCGAAATGTATATGCACCCCGGCGTTCTGGGCTTGTTGCTGGAGGACGGCGAGCAAGGTGGTGCGTGCGATAGCGAGGAGATCACCGTGTGCCAGCCGGGCGATCTGATCGCCGACCTGCATCGACATTTCGTGGGCGTGCGCGGCCGCCACAATGGCTTCGAGCGATGCCGGGTCGGCTTCCCGCAGGTTCCGCTGGGTGCGAGACGCCAGGCCGACGCCGAAACCGAATGTCTGATCCGGGGGGCTCTGTTCGTAGACGGTCACCTCGGCATTCGGATGGCTGCGTTTGATCAGCCTTGCGGCATAGAGGCCGCCCGGTCCACCGCCCAGTACTGCTACTCGCTCGAGATTCATGACGAACTCCACTCTCTGTGACGTACATGTCAATTATTCTACGTATACGTCGAAAGGTCAACTTGGTTGTCTCCGTGAGGGGACAGGGAATCGGCCGCCGCGTTCACGGACTTCGGGGCATGCCCGGTCAGGCATGCCCCGAAGGTGTTGAGGTGCGGTGGAACTACCGATCTATGCACCCACGCGACGTGAGTCGGCCTCGTCGGCCACCTTCGCTGCGATCTCGGCGCGCAGTCGCTTCTTGTCGATCTTGTTCACGTTCGTGTGTGGCAAGGTCGTCACCCACTCGAGCCGTTCGGGCCACTTGAATTTGGCGACCCCGAGCTGCGCCAAGTGCTCCTGAATGTCGTGTAGCGGCAAAGCTTCTCCGTCAATCGACACCAGATATGCGCAGGTCTTCTCTCCCAGCCTGGGGTCGGGCATGGCGACCACCGCCGCGTGTGCGATATCGGGATGCTCGAGCAGAAGCAGTTCGACTTCTTCGGCGTTGATCTTCTCACCACCCCGGTTGATGAGATCCTTGATCCGACCCTCGATCGACAGATAACGTGCACCGTCGATCACCGTGATCGCGCCGAGGTCCCCGGTGCGGTAGAAACCGTCGGAGGTGAAGGCGTCCCGGTTGTGGTCCGGGGCGTCGAAATAACCGGGGAGCGTGTAGGGGCCTCGGCAGCACAGTTCTCCGACCGCCCCGTCGCCGAGTTCGTTCTCGGTGCCGGGTTCGAGGATGCGTATCTCGTCGTCGGACGAGATAGCCGTACCCACTGTTGTCAGTCGGGCTTCTGCGGGGGCGTCGAGTGGGGTCACCGTGAACAAGCCCTCGGCCATGCCGAACAACTGCCCGGCCCAGCGTCCGGTTCCGTCGTCGACGCGCTCGAACAGCTCGTGCGGAACCTTGGCGCCGGAGAGGATGACGCGTTCGAGCCAGGCTCCAGCCTGGTCGAAGTCCGGACTCAGCACGGCCTGGTAGTGGCCGTGCCCGATGAGGACCTCGGTTGCTTTCGTCCGCGCCATGAGCTGGAAGGCGGTCGGAGCATCAGCGGTGGCCAGGACCAGGCAGGCGCCGACCGAGTGCGCGGCGTGGAGCCCGCACGAGATGCCGGCGTTGTGGATGATCGGGATCAGATGTGCGACCCGGCTGTTCTCGTCCCATCCGAGTCGCTGTGCATACAGCAGCGCGTTGTTCCAGTATTCGGCGTGGATGCGTGGGATGACCTTGGGAACTCCGGTGGTGCCACCGGAGAGCTGGAACGCAACCACGTCGCAGGCGTCGGTGTGTGTTGCGACCTGCTCGACGATGCCGTGCGCTGTGTGGGGATCGATCTCGAGACCGAGATCTTCGAGGCGAGTCACGTCGTCCCGGTCGCTGATCTCCGCATCGCCGACGGTGATGATGTGCCGCATGGTGGGATGGCCGTCGGCGTGTTCGCGGGCGAACTCGACGAGATCGAAGGTGGGCAGATTCGCCTCGACGAGGTGCGCGACGGCGCCGACCTTGCGACTGATGTGTCCGATCTCGTGCATGCGGTGCGCGGCCAGCGTCGCCACCGGGACCAGCCCGGCCTTGATGCAGCCGTACCACGCGAGGACTGTCTCCAGACGGTTGGTGAGCTGGAAGATGACGGGATCGAGTCGCTGGAGGCCGAGCCGGATCAGCCCGGCCGCGATCTGGTCCGTGCGACGATCGAGTTCTGCGAAGCTCATCTGACCTTCGGCGGTGATCACGGCCGGTCGGTCCGGGAACCGGGTGGCGACCTGGTGTAGCCGCCGCCCGGTGGGATCGGTGCTCCACTCACCGCTGTCGCGGTAGCGGCGGGCGCGATCCTCGGGGAACGGAACGAGGCGCCCACCCCAGTCCGAGAATGTCACCTTTGTCCTCCTCTTCTGGTACTGATCGCAATTGTCCGGCACATCACCGCTCCGCCACCGCGGGCAGAAGCCGCGCCAGGTCGAGGGCGTGGTCGGGGTGATCAGCCGGCACGATGCCCGAGTAGATGGCGGTCCAGCAGCCGGGGCAGCACAGCTGCCGGAAAACCACCGGGGTGTCGACATACTCGGCGGGGTCGGAGGTCACCTGTGGGCCGGCGGTCGACGACGGGCCCTCGAACCGGGCGAGATCGAGCGTGGTGTTGTTCTTGTCGTCGCCGAGGAGACGTCCACACTGGGCGCAGGCGATCGCGCGGGTGTCTCCGACCGTGACCTCCGCCAGGTTGTCGTCGAGCCTGCGAGCTCCGGCCAGGTCGAGCACGGGCGCATCGGACCGAGTGGTCCCGGAGCGGTCTCGGCGCTCAGAGCGCATCTCGTCCCGCCGATCCGAAGTCCGGATATCATCGGCGTCTCCGTCGGAGAGGATGACGCCGTAGACGGTCTCGGCACCGTGTTCGGTGACCTTGCCTTCGCGGAAGTCGGCTGCCACGGCGGCCGGGTCGCGCAGCAGCGGATCGCCGTAGCCGCCGCCGCCCTGCCAGTGCATGTACAGAACCTCACCGGGTGCCACGTAGCTCTCCGCGTAGCAGGCGCCCAACTCGCGGCCACCGCCGAGATCGTCCAGCGCGTCGGGGATACGGCCGGCTGCGAACTGTTCGACGATGTCGGTGCCGCGGGCGAGGACCTCGACGCCGGTGTTGCCCGGGTATCCGCCCGCGAGACCGTTGTTCTGGGCGACGGCCTTGCCCGCCGACGCCAGCACCAGGCCCATCGGCAGGCTGGTGCCGTATGGGGTGATGGCGATGGAGGCACTGACACCGCCGCGCTGGCGTCCGGGTCCGCCGGAGTCGGGTTCCTCGCGGCGCCACAGGGTGAGCAGAGGGTAGAGGAATTCGGTCATCTCGGTGTCCGGGATGCGGCCCATCGGGATGCAGAAGAGGCCACCGGTGTCCATGCCATCGGCGGTGGGGCGTGCCCCGTAGCCGCCGGCCATCGGCTCCATCATGATGTTGAGGAACGGCACCGACTGTTCGGGTCGCTCGTCGAGTCCGGCGATCACCGCGGTATCCCACGTGCCGCAGCACGCGGCCTGCACGCTCTTGCCGAGATCGACCGACCGGTCGAGCATCTGCGACAGGCATTCGGCGATCAGGGTGCCAGTGAGCCACGCCGGTCCGATCGGGCCACGGCTCACCGCCGCCGGGAACGTCGCGTTGTTGATGGTGCCCTCCTCGGCGACCAGATCGAAGCAGCGCATCAATCCGCCTGCGGACCAGGGGATGTCGCCGGCGAGGATCGGCAGGATCGCGAGCATCACACCGCCTCGCATGCCGGCGTACGTGCAGTTGATGACGCCGGTCTGCGGGTCGGTGCCGGTGAAGTCGAAGGTGAGGTGATCGGCGGTCTTGGTCATGGCCACGGTGATCTTGTGGATTCCGCGGTCGCCGACTTGCGACTGGTCCTGGTAGCCGGTGGCCTTCCAGGTGCCGTCCGGCAGTGATGCGAGCTTGCCGCGCAGGCGCCCTTCGGCGTCGGCCATCATCCGCTTCATCACGGCCTTGACGGTGTCGGCACCGTACTGCTCGATCACCGCGAGCAGTCGGTTGCGGCCCACGGTGTTGGCGCCGATCTTCGCGCGCAGATCGAGTCCGACGAGCATCGGCACTCGCGAGCGCCGCACCCAGGCGTCGGCGACGTCACGCTGGAGTTCGTAGTCGCGGACGACCTTGATCGGTGGGGTGGGCAGGGACTCGGAGAACACGTCCTGGGCGGAGGGGTCGAACGAGCCGAGCCCGGATCCGCCCAGGTCGGGTTCGTGACAGATGGCGCTGGTCCACCCGAACAGCTTGCCCTCGTGGAAGATTGGCTGGTAGACCATCACGTCGCTCTGGTGCAGTCCACCGCCGACCCAGGGGTCGTTGCACAGGAACATGTCGCCCTCGGTGATACCCGGGTTGGTCGAGCGGTGCTGGAGGGTCCAGTAGATGGCGAGGTCGACGGCACCGACGAGCATGGTGTTGTACAGGCCGACCTGCACTTCCTGGCCGATTTCGTCACTGATGGCGAAGTCGAAGTCGTTGGCGTCGGTGACGATGGGGGAACCGGACATCCGCTTGAGTGCCTCACCCATCTCGTCGGTGACCGACCACAGCCGGTGCCGGATGACCTCGTAGGTCAACGGGTCGAGGTCGTCGATCTGCTCTTGGGTGACGGTATGGACTTCCAGTGCCGGGGGAAGTGATCGCGAGAGGGCGTCGGGGTCGATCGGTCGGCTCGAGAAGACTTCGGAGCCGGGAATCTGTGCGGTCATGAGTGGTGCTCCTACTGGGCGACGATGGTGAGATTGCCGAGGCGGTCGACGGTGCCGGTGGTGCCGTGGGGGACGACGACGGTGGTCGTGGGGACCTCGACGATGGCCGGGCCGGGCAGGACGTGTCCGGCGAGTAGCTTGCTGTAGTCGTAGACGTCGGTGTCGACGTAGCCGAGCTTGCCGTCGAGGCAGACCTTGCGGGTGCTGATCCTCGCGGCGGAGGCATCAGCGGAGTCCGCGGACTTCAGTTCCGGCAGGGTGGGGGAGAACGGCAGGATGCCGGTGGCGCGCACCCGGTAGGTGATCGCTTGGATGCCGGCCTCCCGGAATCCGCTGTCCTCTCCATAGAGTTCGGCGTACCGCTGCTCGAACAGATCCGACGCCCGCGCGATCTCCTCTGCGTCGAGGTTTCCGGCCGGAATCGGGGTGGCGACCTCGGCGAGCTGCATGCTGTAGCGCATGTCGATCTCACGCTCGATCTCGACGCGCGTGAAGGTCAAACCCTGCCGGTTCAGTTGTTCGAGCACCTGGTTCTCCAACTGGGTGAAGTTTCGATCGGCGCGGGTGGGATCGAGGGGCATGGCCGCCGGGTCGGACAATTCGGCGGCGAGGACGATGTTGGACGAGGCGAGACCGTATGCCGAGAACGCGGAGGCGACCTGGCCGAGCGGGACGATGACCTCACGGACGCCGACCTCGGCGGCGTAGGCCGCGCAGTGGGCGGGGCCGGACCCGCCGAAGGCGTAGAGGACGAAGTCACGCGGGTCATGTCCGGCCTCGACGACGGTCTTGCGCAACAGGTCGCCGGTCTGGGCGTTCTGGACTGCGTAGATGGCTGCGGCAGCGTCCTCGATCGACAGTCCGAGGGGTTCGGCGATTCGGGCGCGGATCGCCTCCCGCGCGAGGTTCTTGTCGAGCGGCTTGCGGCCGCCGAGCAGGCCCCGTTCGGGCAGGATCCCGAGCACCAGGTTGGCGTCGGCGTTGGTGGGTTCGGTGCCGCCCTGGCCGTAGCAGGCGGGCCCGGGGACGGCCTGGGCGCTGTGGGGGCCGATTTGCAGGTTGCCGCCGGCGTCGATCCAGGCGATGGCGCCGCCCCCGGATCCGATGGCGTGTACCTCGAGGGTGGGCACGTTGATCGGATGGTGGTTGATGATCGTGCTGGAGGAGCGGACGGGATCGCCGTCGACGACGAGGCCGACGAGGAAGGTGGTGCCGCCGACGTCGGTCGCGATGATATTGCGATGGCCGAGTTGCCCGCCGAGGGATACCGCCCCGACCACGCCACCGGTCAGCACCGATCCGACGGTGCTGATCGCGTTCTTCGGTGCCTCCGCGGCGGCGACCGCTCCGCCGTTGCTTTGCATCACCAGCAGCGGTCCGGCGAGGTTTCGCTCGCGCAGCTTCGATTCCAGTTCGCCGAGGTAGTCCCGGAGCCCGGGGCCGATCTGGGTGCTCATGATGGTGGTCGCGTTGCGGGCGAACTCGCGGATACGGGGGCTCACCTCGCTCGACAGGGAGACGAACATCGTCGGGTCGATCTCGTGGACGAGTTCGCGAATGCGCTGTTCGTGCGCGGGATTGCGGAACGACCACAACAGTGAGACCGCGATCCCCGACACTCCCTCGGCGAGGAGCACACGGATGGACTCTCGGGCAGACTCCTCGTCGAGGGCGACGACGACATTGCCGTCACGGTCGAGTCGTTCGGTCACCTCGAGGGCGTGCTTCTTCGGGATGAGACCGTGAGATTTGCTCTGCCCCATGACATTTTGCAGCTGCTCCGGTGAGCTTCCCAGATACCGGCCCTCCACGTTCATGATGTAGATCGAGTCGCGGTGCCCCTTTGTGGTGAGGAAGCCGACTGGGGGCACGTTGCCCATGACGAGGGCATTGAGTGACGAGGTGGTGCCGTGCGCGATGTGGTGCGTGTCGGCCAGCATCTCCTCGACGGGGCGTCCCAGTTGTTCGGCGAGTGCCTCGAGAACATCGATGACGCCGAGGGAGTAGTCGGGCGGGGTCGAGGGAGCCTTGGCGGCGAGAACAGTGCCGGCACTGTCGTCCAATACCGCGTCTGTGAACGTGCCACCGACGTCCACTCCGATTACATATGCCATTGCCGCTGTGCTCCTTCGTCCTGGGGGAATGCGACGGGGGGTGAGGTCATCCTCGAACACTCCTTACGTCAATGTCGAGTATTCGACGTGTCTGGTGACATGTCAAGTGTCGAATGTGAGTAGCGACACGAAAGTGAGTGGACTGAGACCAGTCGGTTCAGGTGTGCGGTGGGGCGATCTTCGAGCGGAGTGCAGACCGGTTGGGGGTGTCCTGTGCCGTCGACGAAGACGGTGACGTCCAACCGGAGAACCGGACCTCGTCGCGGAACGTGCGCGGACCAGGGGCCGCCGCCCACCCATCCCATGCGAATGCCCGCTCATGTGGTCATCGGATCATCCTTCCTCGCGCGCGTTCATGCTGGCGGCCGACGGTGTGTGCACGTTGTTCTGGCATCGAGATCGCGTCCGCCGTCCGGCGGGGCTTGACGAATCATCATTAGCGTCGAATACTCGTCGTGAACGTAAATCTACGTAAGCCGGGGTGGTGCTCTCGCAACCACCGCCCGGGCGTTCCAGATCAGAAGGGCTACCTCATGGGCATTCACCGCATCGGGCTCGTCGTGCCGAGTTCGAATGTGACGGTCGAGACGGAAATGCCGACACTGCTCAACCGGCATGCGGACGAACAGTTCTCGTTCCACTCGAGCCGAATGCGGATGCAGGCCGTGTCGCCGGAACAGTTGCGAGCGATGAACGCTCAACGGGAGCGGTGCATCCTCGAACTCGGTGACGCGGGCGTCGACGCCATCCTCTATGCGTGCCTGGTCGCCCTGATGTCAGTGGGTCCCGGGGAGCACCAGCGCGTGGAAGGCCTGGTCGCCGAGCAACTGGCGGCCGGCGGTTCCGACGCGGTAGTCCGCTCCAGCGCGGGCGCCCTCGTCGAAGCACTCCACGCGATCGACGCGAAGCGAATCGTCCTGGTCACCCCCTACATGCGTCCCCTCGCCGAGCAGGTCGTCGCCTACATCGAGGCCGAAGGAATTCAGGTATCGGATTGGCGCGCCCTCGAGGTCGCCGACAACGCCGAGGTCGGCTGCATCCCCGGTGACCGGGTCATGGACGCCGCTCGATCACTCGACCGCACCGGAGCCGACGCGCTGGTGATCTCCGCGTGCGTCCAGATGCCCTCGCTCGACCTCGTCCAGGCCGCCGAAGACGAGTTCGAACTGCCGGTGCTCTCGGCCGCCACCGCCGGCGTCTACAGCCTGCTGCGAGCCCTCGGCCTTCCGGTCGACATCCCGGGAGCCGGTGGTCTCCTGCGTGCCGATGCTCCGGCCGCTGCCCTTCAGTAGCCCTGAATCCATTGGAGTTCAACATGTCCGAACAGAAACACACGGTCAAAGGCGTCGACCACGTCGCCTACCCCACATTCGACCCCGCCGCGACCGTCACGTTCTACCGCGACGTTCTCGGGTTCCCCGTCGTGCACTCGATCTGCGCGGCCGGCTGGGGCCCGGAAAAGCACCCCGACTTCATCCACTTCTTCTTCGACATCGGCAACGACGACCGGCTCGCCTTCTTCTACTACTTCGGCCTCGAACCGTTCGACGGAGGCCCGCAGGGCGACTCGTACTCTCGCTTCACCGAGGACGTACCCATCTTCTTCATCCGCTCCCGCCACCTGGCCATCCACGTCGACAGTGAAGACGACCTGATGGAATACCGGCGGCGCCTCGATGGCAGCGAATGGCCCGTCGAGATGCAGATCCAGCACGAGACGATCGAGTCGATCTACACCCACGACCCCAACGGCTACATGATCGAAATCACCCGGGCGCTGCGCCCGGTCACCCCACAGGAGGACCTCGACGCCAACATCACCATCGACGCCCTCGTCGACGTCGTGTCCGGCCCCGAACCGAGCATGGCCGCACTACTCACCCGCAAGGCAGAGCTGATCGTCGAGCGCGCCGAGGCCTGGCAGCAGAAGCAGGACGAGAAAGAAATGGTGAGCAACCGATGACCACGCTGTTCGTCCTCGATGTCCCCGAGAACACTCCGATCGCCGCAGTCGCGGGACAAGACCCGGCCGTGATGATCGATCGCGTCGGACCGTACTACCGAATCGTCTCCGACGCCCCCATCGTGATCGACCGACGGGCGACCAAAGCCCGCCACGCGGTGTGGTACAGCAGCGTCGCCGGACTGCACCGGTCCCGAATCACCCAGTGGGACAAGGACGCCATGCGAATCGAGCCGCGATGACCGAACAAACTCAGCGGCTCGGCGCGGGACGGTACATCGACGCCGCCCGAGCCCCCGACACAACCGTCACTTCGGTGCACGAACTCACCACCGCGGACGGAGCGAAGATCTCCGGGGTCCTGCGCGTGGTCCCCGGAGCCCGCACCGTCGTCGCACTGATGCACCCGCGCCAGGACCTGGCCCACCACGTGCTGGTGCCCGAACTACTCGCCCGCGGGTTCGCGGTGTGGACGCAGGGCACCCGATCGGTCAACAACGACATCTCCCTGGTGCACGAGCAGGCCCTGCTCGATGCTGCGGCCGGGCAAGTGTTCCTGCGGGAGAGGGGTTTCGACCACGTCGTCACCCTGGGGCATTCCGGAGGAGGAACGCTGTTCGCGTTCTACCACCAGCAGGCCGGACTACCGGCGGGGGAGCGGCTGACCCGCACCCCCGCCGGCCGGCCCATCGACCTGGCGGGCGCGCAGATGCCGCTGCCCGATGCAGCAGTATTCATGGCGCCGCACCCAGGGCAGGGTGCGCTGTTGCAGCGGTTGATCGACCCCTCGGTCGTCGACGAGGCCGACCCCCTGTCCGTTGATCCGCGGTTGAACCCGTTCGATCCCGCCAACGGATTCGCCGAACCGCCGCACAGCTCCTCGTACTCGCCCGAGTTCATCACCCGCTACCGGGCGGCGCAGCGTGAGCGCATTGCCCGCATCGACGCACTCGCCCGGCGACGCGTCGACGAAGCCGCCGACGCGCGTCGCCGCTACAAGAGCACTTCCGACCCGGCGGATCACCGCGCCGCGCTCGCACCCCGCGTCCTCACCGTGTACCGCACCGACGCGGATTTGCGGTTCACCGACCTGTCCCTGAGCCCGAACGAGCGGCCCTACGGGTCACTGTTCGGCCGAAGGCCGGACCTGACCAACTACGGACTCGTCGGCTTCGGACGCTTCGTCACCCCGGACGCCTGGCTGTCCACCTGGTCGGGACTGAGCAGCAACGCCGACTTCCTCCGCTGCGCCCCTGCTCTCACCGCGCCGTCCCTGTTCGTCGAACTCACTGGCGACCAGGCCTGTTTCCCTGAGGACGCCACATCCATGGTCGATGCCCTCGGATCGGCGGACAAGACCCACGTCCGCGTCGCCGGCACCCACTTCGGCGGCCCGATCCGCGATGGCGACCCCACCGGCGCCAGCCTGGCCGCCGCCGACATCGGTACCTGGTTGGCGGCCCGGTTCGCCTAGACATTCCCCAGCCCCCCGGTGGCCCCGCCTGGCCCACATTCAGCGGCGCAGGCGGGGCCACTCCCTCTCCGAGCGGAGACAACAAATGTCTGTTCGTATCCCTCCCTCAGCGCCCGTCGTCGGGCTCTGCCTCATGGCACTGGTCCTCGAGGGCTATGACCTTCTGATGTTCGGAACTGTGGTTCCGTCACTGCTGAGTTACGCCCCCTGGAATCTGGACGCAACCGACGTGGGAATGCTCGGCTCACTCGTCGGCGTCGGCATGCTGGTCGGCGCTCTGCTCGCCGCAGCCGTCGCCGACCGATGGGGCCGCCGCCGCACACTCCTTGCCGCCGTCCTTGTGTTCTCCGCCGCGATGGGCGTGTGTGCGATCGCGCCCACCCCCGCGGTCTTCGGAATCGGGCGGGTTGTCGTGGGTCTCGGTGCCGGCGTCCTCATGCCCACCGCGGCAGCGACGTTGATCGAGTTCGCCGCCCCGGGCGCCCGGGCCAGGTCGGTGGCGCTCGGGTTCGTCGGCACCAGCATCGGCGGGATACTTGCCGGGGTGCTCTCGCTGTGGCTCGTGCCCGAGTACGGGTTCCGGGCTATGTTCCTGGCCGGTATGGTGCCTGCACTCATGTTCCTGCCCGTGATGCTCCGGTACCTCCCGGAATCACCGGCCTATCTCGCCTCCCGGGGCCGGCACGACGCTGCCACAGCGATCGCTCACCGATATCACCTCGGCCTCCCCGCCGACCTCAACTCCATCTCCGGGCCGGACCCCGCTGCCACACCCGAACGCGGGCTGCGCGCACTCTTCGGCACCGAGCGCACCCTCGCGACATTGCTGTTCTGGGCGATGACCCTGGTCTGCCTTCTCGTGTTGTTCGGCGTCGCGACCTGGCTTCCCGCGCTCATGAAATCTGCCGGCTACCCGCTGGGAGCGGCCCTGTCCTTCCTGCTCGCCTTGAACGTCGGCGGTGCGGCAGGAGCACTCATCGGTGCCACGCTCGCCGACCGGTACGGCATCAAACCCGTCACAGTCGCCTTCTTCCTCAGCGCCGCACTGTCGCTGCTGGCCATAGCGACCGCCCCACCACTTGCGGTGATCTACCTGCTGGTGATGGTGGCCGGGCTCGGCACCACGGGCACCCAAATCCTGCTCAACACCTACATCGGTACCTATTACCCCGCATCCTGCCGGGCCACCGGACTCGGAATGGCACTGGGAGTCGGGCGGATCGGTGCCATCATCGGCCCCACGTACGGCGGACTCTTCGTTGCACTCGGCGCCGATACCACCTGGCAGCTGTTCGCCTTCGCGCTGCCAGCCGTCGTCGGAGCCGTCGCGACCCTCCTGGTACCGCGCCGCGCCACGGGCGATACGACCACCACCCTCACCCCTGCGGCCGGGCCCGCCGACCGGAAGGCTGTGTCATGACCATCGATTTCGCCGGACAGGTCGCCATCGTCACCGGGGCCGGCGGTGGACTCGGCCGCGCCCACGCCCTCGCCCTCGCGGCCCGCGGTGCCCATGTCGTCGTCAACGACATCGGCGGATCCCCCGAGGTCAGCTCCGCCGATGACACTCCGGACACCCCCGCGGGCCGTGTCGTCGCCGAGATCACCGCCCGCGGCGGCTCGGCGATCGCCGACCACGCCGACGTCACCGACTACACGCAGGTCACTGCGATGATCGACCGCGCTCTCTCCGCCTGGGGACGAATCGACATCCTGATCAACAATGCCGGGATCCTGCGCGATGCCAGTTTCCGCAACGCTGGTCTCGACGACTTCCGCACGGTCCTGGACGTCCATGTGATGGGCGCCGTGAACTGCAGCAAGGCCGTGTGGCAACACATGATCACTCAGAACTACGGCCGAATCCTGATGACTACCTCCGCCTCCGGAATCTACGGCAATTTCGGGCAGGCCAACTACGCTGCAGCAAAATCCGCGCTCGTCGGGCTGATGAACGTGCTCGGCATCGAGGGCCGATCCAAGGGCATCCACGTCAATGCTCTGGCACCGCTCGCGACGACCCACATGACCGAATCGATCTTCGACGCCACGGCCGCCGAAATCTTGACCCCGGAGTCGATCACACCCGGCGCACTGTTCCTGGTGTCCACGGACGCGCCGACCAAGACGATCCTCGGCGCAGGCGGTGGAACATTCGCGGTCAGCCGCATGCTCGAATCCCAAGGCGTCTTCCTCCCCGCCGATGCCAGAACCCCCGACGATGTTGCCCGCCACTGGCCGCAGATCAGCGACTCGAGCGTGCAGTCGGGCACCGACAGCACCACCGCCCAGATTCAGCATTTCGTCGACTCCGCCACCCGAGCCGGCACAGTTGCCCGTTGACCCTGCGAGCCCGGCGTCACCAACTGTCACACCAACCATCACCGTGTGACTTCGTCCAGAAATGAGCACCACATGAGGGAAGCCGTCCTCGTCTCGACCGCACGCACGCCGATCGGCAAGGCGTATCGAGGCTCCTACAACAACACCCAGCCCCAGCAGCTCGCCGCACACGCGATCGCCCACGCCGCGCAAAGAGCCGGAATCAACGGCGAGGAGATCGAGGACGTCGTCCTCGGTTGCGCCATGCAGGAGGGCTCGTCCGGAACCAACATCGCCCGCCAGGCCGCGTTGCGCGCCGGACTCCCCACTTCTGTGCCGGGCATGACCATCGATCGGCAATGCTCCTCCGGGCTGATGGCCATCGCCACTGCCGCCAAGCAGATCGTCGGCGACGGCATGCAGATCGCGATCGGCGGCGGCGTCGAGTCGATCTCCCTGGTCCAGAACGAACACCAGAACCGATACCGCGCCACCGACCCCTGGCTGGTCGAGAACCTCCCGAGCACCTATCTGCCGATGCTGCACACGGCCGAAATCGTGGCCGAACGGTACAAGGTCAGCAGAGACCGTCAGGACGAGTTCGCGCTGCTGTCCCAGCAGCGAACCGCCGCAGCGCAGGCCGCGGGCCGCTTCGACGCCGAAATCGTTCCCCTCGACAGCCTCGAGACCACCGAGGATGGGAACGTACCCGTCCAGCTGGGCAGGGACGAAGGGAACCGTCCCTCCACCACTGCGGCCGGGCTCGCCGCACTGCGCCCGGTCCTTCTCGACGGCGAGGTGACGAACAGGTCGAGCGTGACGGCCGGCAACGCCTCCCAGCTCTCGGATGGTGCCTCGGCATCGGTTCTGATGGAGGCGAAGGAGGCCGAACGCCGCGGTCTCGAACCGCTCGGCGTGTACCGCGGCATGACCGTGGCCGGCTGCGGACCGGACGAGATGGGAATCGGACCGATCTTCGCGATCCCGAAACTACTCGAGCAGCACAACCTCGCTGTCGACGACATCGGTCTGTGGGAACTCAACGAAGCATTCGCCTCCCAAGCCGTCTACTGCCGCGATCATCTCGGCATCGACCCCGACCGATTCAATGTCAACGGCGGCGCAATCTCGATCGGTCATCCGTACGGGATGACCGGCGCCCGCCTGGTCGGCCACGCCCTCATCGAAGGTAAACGCCGAGGCGCTCGGTATGTCGTGATCTCGATGTGCGTCGGGGGCGGGATGGGCGCAGCCGGACTCTTCGAAGTCAACTGAAACCCGCCATCCGGCAGGGCTTTTGCCCTACGTGCGGGAAATGAGGCCGACGCCGAGTTCGAATGTCACGCCCGGCGGATCTTGCTCCTGCACCGTCACCCCGAAGCCGGGGTGACGGTGCAGGAGCCTTCTGGCAGCTAGGGCCTGTCAGGTCCACGGGAGGTCGACATAGTGGACGTCGGGCCCGGGGGTGGTCAGCGTGATTTCGGGAACTGCGCACCGCGGCGAGGTGCGCAGAAGAAATCGCACCGCTTCGGCCACGTCCGAGGGCGGCAGCATGGCACTGGGGTCCTTTTCCATCCACGAGGATCCGGGTGTCTCGACCAGTCCCGGGCAGATGGCGGTGACCTGGATGCCGAGACGGCTGAGTTCGCCGTGCGCCGACTGGCTCAGGGCGATCATCGCCGCTTTGGTCATCGAATAGGCGGCCACTCCTGCCCGCGGCAGCTTGCCGAAGATCGAGCTCACGTTGACGATCAACGCCTTACCGTGTTCGGCTCCCGCCACTTGCAGTGTCGGAATGCAGCTCTGCATCAGCAGGTAAGCGGACCGAAGGTTCAGATTCAAATGGAGGTCAAGCTTCGGCGTCGCCAAGTCGGCAATATTTCCGCTCAGGCCCAGGCCGGCATTGTTGATTAGGACATCGGTGCGGCCGTACTGCTGGACGTGCGAGGCCACGGCGGCCTCACAGTCGGCGCTATGGGCCAGATTTCCGGACACCGGCAGGACCTCGACGCCACGCCCGCGCAGGTGGGTCGCAGCCTCGGTGAGCTTGCTCTGGTCTCGCGCGACGATTGTCAGGTTGTAGCCCTCGTCTGCGAGCGCTTCGGCGATCGCCAGCCCGATTCCTGCGGATCCGCCAGTGACGATTGCGGCTCGTTGATTCCCGTTCATCGCATCCTGCTTTCTGCTCGTGTTCGTTGTGGCATGTGGTTGTTCGGGTGGCGTTCTGGTATCGCCCAGATGCCGAAATGCGACCTCGCGATAGTTGTGCGCGGCCGGTGCGGCTCCGCCGGCGAGATTGCACTGGCTGTGTGGGCACCGCGCGTCCGGGCGATGGATCCGAAAGGACGCGATTCCCGGGTGTGGCCCTTGACACAATCGTTTACGTCCTTGTTCAATATCTTACATCAATGTAGATGTACCGACCAAGGATGGCAGGGGCGATGACTCGCACAGAATTCGTAATCAGGGATGTAAGGGTCTTTGACGGAGAGAAGGTTGTCGAGCGCTCGACGGTCCACGTCAGGAGCGGGTTGATCGAGGCGGTCACTGCAGAGTTCGACTCGACTGACGAGATCGAGGTCGTCGACGGGCGGGGCAAGACTCTGCTTCCCGGACTGATCGACAGTCACACTCATGCGCAGCCGCCATCATTGAAAGACGCCCTATTGTTCGGCGTGACAACGGAACTCGACATGTTCTCCTGCCCGGAATGGATGGACGGGCAGCGGCGTGACGCCGCGGAACGCAACGACCTCGCCGATGTGCGGTCCGCATCCATCGGCGCCACCGTGTTGGGTGGGCATCCGTCAATGATGATCGGAACTTACTTCGCTGAGCAGTATCCGGTGGTGAAATCCCTCGATGATGCCTCCGCGTTTGTCGCCGCACGTGTGGCGGAGGGCGCGGACTACATCAAACTTCTCATCGATGACGGTACTGCGCTCGGGCACGATGTCCCCACCCTCGGTGAGGACGTGGCGCGGGCCATCGCAAACGCGGCACATGACCACGGGAAGATGGCGGTTGCGCACGTCACTTCACTGGCCGGTGCGGAGCAGGCTCTTCGCGCCGGTGTCGATGGACTCGTGCACATGTTCTTCGATCGCCCGCCCACAGACGAGATCATTGCGAAGGCGCTCGATGCTGGAGTCTTCATCACGCCGACACTCAGCACGGTTGGTTCCCTCGCGAGTGACATCGATGGGACTCACCTCGCCAACGACGACAGAGCCCGTCCACTCATCCCGGCTTCGTGGCGGGAGAATCTGTGCCAATGCTGGCAGCTGGGCTCCCCGGGATCCATAGGCCATGCGATTGAAGCAACACGACGGATGCACGAAGCCGGAGTGGACATCTTGGCCGGCACTGATGCGGCAGGCATTGGTGTGGTCGGCACGGCGCACGGAGTGAGCATGCACGGCGAGCTCGAGCTTCTCGTCCGAGCAGGTCTGTCGCCAGTGCAGGCGCTGCGCGCGGCGACGTCCATGCCCGCCCGACGGTTCGGTCTCAGTGACCGAGGCCGAATCGCACCGGGTCTTCAGGCTGACCTACTTCTGGTCGAGGGTGATCCCACGGAGGAGATCACAGCTACTCTCTCGATCGCGGGTATTTGGCGGCGCGGAGACAAACTCTCCCGCGTCCCGCGAGACTCGGATAGGTCCTCGAAGATCGGCCAGCCGGCGGTCTGATCGCCTACGAATCGGTGTGCACGAGTGGGCGCCGCTCATTGCTATGGTAGGTAAACTCTCTCTGCGGGAGAGGGCTTCTCGAACTTCCCCACTCGCGTTCGCTCCTCGCGTTCTATCACCGGCAGCGCGCACGCGCGACGGGGGAGTGAGACACCATACGCTCGCCGCCGTGGATAAATGAGGACGGTCGTAGTCGAAAAGCTCGCCGGATACTCGCGCCGATACGGAGAGTCCGGTGCGCCGTCTCTCGATGTGCGTCGGCGGAGGGATGGGCGCAACCGGGCTCTTCGAGGTCGCTGTGTGTATGGCGTAGCGATTCGCGCCCGAGGCCGAGTGCCGTGGCTATCGCCAACAGGAAGGCCGGATGCGCCAGCTTCACAGGCCTCTTGGCCTGTCGGCAACCGCTGCAAACTATCCGCGGAATCGATGGCGAGGCTGCGCGCAAACGGGTAGACCTCCTCGGCCGGGCACGCCGAAATCCCTTAGAAGATAAGGTCACCGCAATCACAGCGCTATGCACAACCATTAACATCACTCCAAGGGGACTCTTGCCTGCTGCCTGCTGCCTGCTGCCTGCTGGCAGGGCCGCCGAGCCGGCGTTTGCCTTGTCGCCGCCGCAGAGCCACCCGGGACGATACGGGCACGGTATTACCAGGTGGCTCAGCGGTTGGCGATTGCCCTGTGCAGGTCTGGCCATCGCTCCGTGTACCGCGTCGCGCCCGACATGATCCGCTGGGCACCAGCCGCAGTGCGGTGTCAGGCCCTGGCGCAGTGAGACGTTCAAGTTCTCTACCGATCCGGAGCTGGTCGCGAAGGTCACGGGGCTGTGCACATCGCGTCACCGTCGTCAGGTGTGCGCCCACAGGAGGAGGTCCTCGGCCCGCCGGCAACCCACGTACGCGACGAGGCGAACGGGTCCGGTTCGCGGCGTTCACACACTCCAGGAGTGCGTTCGTCGTTCAGATAAACGTCTCTGATGAGATCGGCCGGGTACCCCTCTGGGCCCGTCCCTGTCCTTCCTCCTGACCCGGAACCTCGGAGGCGCCGTCGGTGCCCTCGGCGGTGCCGTACTCGCTGATCGATACGGGATCAAACTGGCAGTCGTCTACTTGTTGGTGTTGCTCGCCGGAGTCGGCACGACCGGCACCCAGATCCTTCTCAGTACGTTCATCGGCGGTCACTACCCTGCGTGGAGCCGTGCCACAGGACTAGGTGTGGGCCGGATCGGGGCGATCGTCGGCCCCACCTACGGTGGCGTTCCCGTCGCGATCGGGACCGGAACCAACTGGAAACTGGCGGCTTTCGCGGCGCCGGCCGCCGTCGGTGCCATCCTGACCGTGCTCGTTCCGCAACGCACACCGATCCACCGATCCGCTCAGACCCGGCGTCCTTCCGCGGCCGCGGATGTCGATCGGAAAGCTGGTTCAGACTATCGGACCGGTCAGGAGTGGCGCAGATCACAGTTGGATATAGGATGTTCTGCGACATGACGAAGCTGCTCATCGCGATGACCGGGGCGCGAACGATGGGCACCTCCGGCAACCTGTTCCGCGCGAAACAGTAAGGGGTCGCACAATGGCACGCCTGCAGTCGCTCAACGTCGGTATGCCGAAAGACGTGCCCTGGCAAGGCCGGACCGTCCACACGGGCATCTTCAAGTACCCCGTCGACGGTCCACGCATGGCCCGCACGCTCGACATCGACGGCGACGGTCAAGGCGACCTCGAGGGCCACGGCGGCGAAATTCGTGCCGTGCTCGTCTACCAGGGTCAGTCCTACGACTTCTGGCGGCGGCATCTCGATCGCGACGATCTCGAATATGGCCAATTCGGTGAGAACTTCACCGTTGACGGCCTACCCGACGACGAGGTGCACATCGGTGACCGTTATCGCATCGGCGACGCCGCGTTCGAGGTCACTCAGCCCCGCGTCACCTGTTATCGGGTCGGAATGCGCCTGGGTGAACCCGAGATGCCGGCGCTGCTCGTCGCCCACCATCGGCCCGGGTTCTACTTCCGGGTCATCACCGAAGGGCAGGTGCAGGCCGGCGACGAGATCGTCCGCACCCGGATCGGCCGGCACCGCATGAGCGTCGCCGCCGTCGACGCGCTGCTGTACCTACCCGACCGGGACATCGGCCAACTCCGCAAAGCAGTGGACATCCCCGCGCTCAGCCCCGGCTGGCAGCGATCGTTTCGTGATCTGCTCGACGCCGCAGAGCACCCGGCGCGCGCCGGCGAGCCGCCCGCCGGCGCCGAATCGAACGCCTGGGCCGGCTTCCGGCCGCTGCGCGTCTCACGGATCGTCGCCGAAAGCACAACCGTTGCTTCGATCTACCTGGCACCACACGACGATGCCCCGTTGACCCGGCCGAAACCCGGCCAGTACCTCACCCTCCGCGTCGGAGGCGCCGCCGACCCTCCACCGGTGCGCAACTATTCACTGTCCGCCACCCCGTCGGACAACGAGTACCGCATCAGCGTCAAACGCGAGACCCATGGCCTCGTCAGCACCTATCTCCACACGCGGTTGCGTGTCGGCGACACCGTCGACGTCGCCTCTCCGCGTGGCGATTTCGTCCTTCCCGAAGACCGCGACGACACCACGCCCGTGCTTCTGCTCTCGGCCGGCGTCGGGGTGACCCCCGTTCTGGCGATGCTGCATGCACTCGCCGCAGCCCACAGCAAGCGCGACATCTGGTGGCTGCACACCGCTCATTCGGCCGTCGAACACGCTTTCGCGGCCGAAGCGCACAAGCTGTTGGCCGGCCTCGACCGGGGGCATGAACACGTTTACTACACAGCCCCTGGCCCGGCAGCGGTCGTGGATCCGCCGGCCGTCTCCGGCCGCCTCGGCCGCGAAGCCCTCGGCGTCCTGGCCCTGCCTACCAACGCGACCGCCTACCTGTGCGGTCCCATCCCGTTCATGGCCGCCGTCCGCGAAGCACTCACGCGTGTTGGGGTGGGCTCCGACCGTATCCACACCGAGTTGTTCGGAGCACTCCCGGCCATCAACCCAGGACTGACCGACGCCGCCCATGCTCCGCCGCACCAGCCCCCTGGCCCCGCCGGCATGGGGCCGCGGATCACCTTCACCCGCAGCGGACTCACCGCGCCATGGAGCGACGGGTACAGCACCGTCCTCGATTTCGCCGAAGCCTGCGACGTTCCGATCCGCTGGTCGTGTCGCACCGGCGTGTGCCACACCTGCCAGACCCCGATCCACTCCGGGACCGTTCGATACCGACCGGACCCCCTGGAGCCACCGACGCCGGGCACGGCTCTCCTGTGCTGCTCGCAACCCGAAACCGACCTCGTTCTCGATCTCTGAAGAGCCACGGGGGCCCACCTGGCTACTCGCCCGCAGTCGTCAACTCGCGGATGGACACCCCTTCCGTGGATATGGACGCAGCATCAATCAGAGCTTGCCCCGGTCGACGCCTCGCAAGGTGGGGAAGTGCCGCACGCAAGCGCTCGGCGTGTTCGGCGTTCGCCACGTGCCAGTCCAGACGAATCATTTCGATGGCGGCGCCGTCATCGGTTCCCATGACGCGGCCGACGTTCACGCTCGCTGACACTGTGAGCGTGGCAGACTCGGCCAACGCGACCTCGCCGAGCAGCCGAAGCACTACCAGCGAGGCAGCGGCAAGACCGGCGAGCATGTGCTCGACCGGATTTGCGCCGGAATCGTGCCCGCCGTATCGCGGCGCTTCGTCGATCGTCAACTCGTGCCTGCGCGCGGTGACAGTCGTGCCATGACTCCCGAGCAGTGCGTGTACGACCAGGTGCTCACGTCGCGAAGTAGTCACCGGACCGCCTCGTAGAAGTCGGCGGCGGCGTGCCCACTCGTGTTCAGCGCGCCCGCCAGCCATTCGAGCGCATCCGCACCAACGGCGTGGACGTCGGGGCAATGAACTGTTCGTCACCGAGGTGGCGATGGCGGACGAGATCGCCGCAGCGGGCGATCTCGTGAAGGGCAAGCTGGGCAGCGTCCCCGTCGCCGTGATCCGAGGACTCCGGCCGAAGGACGACGGATCGAGAGCGCAGGACGTCATCCGGCCCGGGGCGGAGGACCTGTTCTGGCTCGGCACCGCCGAATCGGTCGAGCTGGGGCGGGCGGAGGCGTTGCTGCTGCGCCGCTCGGTCCGCCAGTTCTCGACCGACCCGGTCGACCCGGATGCGGTGCGGGCGTCGATCGCGGACGCCCTGACCGCGCCCGCACCGCACCACACCCGACCGGTCCGGTTCGTGTGGGTCCGCACCCGCACCGTCCGAGACGCCCTGCTGACCCGGATGCGGGAGCAATGGCGCACCGACCTGACATCCGACGGGATGAGCGCGGACGCGGTGGCGGCGCGGGTGGCCCGCGGCAACATTTTGTTCGACGCACCGGAGGTGATCATCCCGTTCTGCGTCCCCGACGGCGCCCACACCTACCCCGACAAGCGCCGGCAGGCGGCGGAGACGACGATGTTCACCGTCGCGGTCGGCGCCGCGGTGCAGGGGCTGCTGGTGTCGTTGGCCACCAAGGGAATCGGCAGCTGCTGGATCGGGTCGACGATCTTCGCCGCCGACATCGTCCGCAGCACCCTCGACCTCCCCGCCGACTGGCAACCGCTCGGAGCGGTCGCCGTCGGCCACCCCCTCGAACCACTCACCCCCCGACACGCCGCCGACCCCGGCGACGCCCTGATCGAGAGATGACCCACGCGCAATGAGCGCCGAATCAATGATCAATTCCGACGACACGCTCACGCTGATCGTCGATAGCCAAGAAATGAGTAGACAATGACCATCGTGTCCGAACCCACCACACCGCAGAAGGTCGAGCTGACCGACGAGGAGATCTTCGCCGGCCACATCGGGGGGAAGCTCTCGGTTGAGACCACGACCGCCCTCGATACGCAGCGCGCCCTGTCCATCGCCTACACGCCCGGTGTCGCGCAGGTCTCCCGCGCCATCGCCGCCGACGAAACCCTCGCCGACCGGTACACCTGGACCAGCCGCCTCGTCGTCGTCGTCTCCGACGGCTCCGCGGTGCTCGGCCTCGGGGACATCGGCCCCCGCGCCTCCCTGCCCGTGATGGAGGGCAAGTCCGCCCTGTTCAAGAACTTCGCGGGCCTGAACTCGATCCCGCTGGTCCTCGACACCAAGGACCCCGACGAGATCGTCGAGACCCTGATCCGGCTGCGCCCGAGCTTCGGTGCGGTCAATTTGGAGGACATCTCCGCGCCGCGCTGCTTCGAGATCGAAAAGCGCGTCATCGAGGCCCTGGACTGCCCGGTCATGCACGACGACCAGCACGGCACCGCCATCGTCGTCCTGGCCGCCCTCGAGGGTGCGGTCAAGGTCCAGGACCGCGACCTCCACCAGTTGCGGGTGGTCATCTCCGGTGCCGGCGCCGCCGGTGTGGCCTGCGCGAACATCCTGCTCGCCGCGGGGATCGCCGACGTGACGGTCCTCGACTCCAAGGGCATCGTGTCCGCCGACCGCCAGGACCTGAACGAGATCAAGGTCGATCTGGCCGCACGCACCAACCCGGCCGGCCGCCGCGGCGGCACCGCCGAAGCCCTCGACGGGGCGGATGTGTTCCTCGGGGTGTCCGCGGGCACCGTGCCGGAGGAGCTGATCGCGACGATGGCCAAGGATTCGATCGTGTTCGCGTTGTCGAACCCGGACCCGGAGATCCACCCGGACATCGCCCGCAAGCATGCGGCGATCGTGGCCACCGGACGCTCGGATTTCCCGAACCAGATCAACAATGTGCTGGCCTTCCCCGGGGTGTTCCGGGGTGCGCTCGATGCCGGTGCCCGCCGGATCACCGAAGGCATGAAGCTCGCCGCCGCCGAGGCAATCCTCTCGGTCGTCGGTGACGAGCTGGCTGTAGACAAGATCGTTCCCAGCCCGCTCGATCCTCGCGTCGCCCCCGCTGTCGCGGAGGCAGTCGCCGCCGCTGCTCGTGCAGAAGGCGTCACCGACTAGCAAGCACCCGTGCGTGGTGGACGAGTCTCTGCACTCGTCAACCACGCACGGGCGGCGGCCCTCCTGTCGTAACGTCGCAGTTGAACCAGGAGGTCCACCATGGCTCCAGTGCGCGTTCCATTGTCAGTAGAGCTGTCGTGGCGTCTTCACGCGACGCGGACAGCGAGATTCGGTCATGAGTGACGGGGCCCCGATCCTGATGACCGGTGTGGGCGGTGGTTACAGCAGTATCAGCCGGCTGGTCGCCGAGCAGCTGCTGCGCAGTGGCGAGCCCGTGCGGGCGATGGTTCATCGCGATGACGGCCGCGCCGACGCACTACGGGAGCTGGGAGCGGACATCGTCGTGGGCGATCTGACCCGCCCCGGCGACGTCGCCGCGGCGCTGACGGGCGTGACGCGGATGTTCTTCAACATGAGTGTGTCCGCGGACTATCTCGAGGCGGCCGCCGTTGTGTGCGCGATCGCCGACGAGCGGGGCGATCTCGAGGCGTTGGTGAACATGTCCCAGATGACGGTGTCGCAGATGACGTCGACCAGCACCGACGAGTCTCGGCACCAACGGCTGCACTGGCTCGCCGAGCGCATCATGAACTGGTCCGGTCTGCCCGTCGTCCACGTCAGACCCACAGTCTTCCTGGACAATCCGCTGTTCACCGTCGTGGCGAGCCGTTCCGTCGCCGAACGCGGCGTCTTGGCCTTGCCGTTCGGTACCGGCAGGACCTCGCCCGTCGCCGCGACCGACGTGGCCCGAGTGATCGCCGCCATTCTTCAGGATCCAGCAGGGCGAATCGGGCAGGTTTTCGAGCTGACCGGCCCCGCCGTCCTGGACATCGACGGCCTCGCCGAGCAGTACACGCGTGGCTTGGGACAGTCGGTGACGGGATCCGATCTGCCCCACGACGACTTCGTGGAGTTGTTGAGCGCCGTTCCCGACATCTCGTCGCACACCGTGCAACACCTCCTCACCGTTGCCACACTGCACCGCGACGATCGCTACAACCGGTTGACCACCGACGTCGAGGACGTGACCGGCCGGCCCGCGCAGTCGGTCGAGCAGTACGTCGCCGCACACCGCGAGCTGTTCTCGAAGCCGGCCGCCGCCGGGTAGTGAGGGCCGAGAATCGCCACTACTTGCGCCACCCGTTCGAGCGGCGATCACGTCGCTCGCACCCATGACCTTGCGACGTCGCATACTGTGCCGATGATCTTGGAACATGCGCTGCTGTCCGTGACACCCGCGAGGGTCGAGGAATTCGAATCTGCATTCGGGCAGGCCGAGGCGATCATTTCGTCGATGCCGGGATTCCTGCGACTGCGATTGTCACGCGGCCTCGAGCGACCGAATGTCTATCTCCTGCTGGTCGAGTGGGAAGAACTCGAAGACCACACCGAAGGCTTTCGGCAATCGTGCCGGTACCAGGAGTGGAAGGACCTGCTGCACCACTTCTACGATCCCTTCCCGCTCGTGGAGCACTACGCGCCTGTCCGCGAAGTGTGATTCGACGCCTCGCCGAGGCTGGCGCAACACGCGGACACCAGTCTGGTGGTGGCGGGGCTGCCGCCGTCACCGCAGGACGGGCATACCATCGTGATGGTCCGTGCGATTTCGTCGACGGTGACGGTGAGCGGCACGGCGCACTGGCGGCACCATCTGTGTCGCGTGACGGCGTTGACGTGTGTCGGCGACGCGACGCATTGGTGAATCCACCGTCGGTGCAGCGGGCACGTCGTCCGATCATCGGGGGACAAGGTTCGTGCATCCTCAGCGGCGTCTTCCCTGGCCAGTTGATCACTGAGCATGGTCGCGCAGGTCCGTCTCACCCCAGATGAGTGGTGGCGGGCCGGTGCGGGCCGGATCGCGCAGGAGGTTGTCATGGAGTCACCTCGACGAGATCGAACCGGGAGTGCAATTGCGCCCAGGTGGCCCGGCGACGGCCGTCGCGGGTGCGGTAACCGCTGCCCGGCTCCGGAACCCAGGTCCGCATCAGATCGTCACGTACCGCGGGACGGTCGGTGGGTTCGCACGTGTGCGCCAGCGCGGCGACCAACCACACCCGGGAGGTGGTGCTGCCGGGGGATACCGAGTGGGTATCCGCGCCAAGCGGGTTCGTATTCATGGGTCGTCCTCGCGTCGGTCCCGGTCGCGTTCCCGCACTCGAAAGAGGCTGGCCCTCAACGAGTTGCTGATCCGCGTGGGATTCTCTGTCTGACCTCATGATCCGCCGGCTAGGGTGTGACGAGTGTCTCATTTCCTGACACCAACTGATGCGGGCGACGTCAGATGTCGATGCCGAATTCCTTGATCTTGCGGTAGATGGTGGCCCGTGAGATGCCGAGAGCTGTTGCGGCGGCCTTCTTGTTGCCGTGATTCTCTTCGAGGCTGCGCACGATGGCGTCGCGTTCGAGGGCTTCGATCTGTGTGAGTGTGTGGCGGCTCAGAGCGTGGCACATCGGGGGCAGCTGCTCGACCTCGACGACACCGGAGCGCTGACGCTGGACCACATCGTGCAGAACCTGGCGGAGCTCGGTGACGTTTCCGGGCCAGCTGTACTTGCAGAGTTGGCGCATCGCCGCAGGCGAGAGCGACAAGTCCGCGCCGCGACCGAGCTGCCTCAGTAGATGCGGTACCAAGCTGTGGAGATCGTCGATGCGATGACGCAGCGCGGGCATGGTGACGGTATGGCTGAAGTGGGGAAGGATCAGTGTGTCGAGGTCGGTATTGTGATCGGTTCCGCCGATGGTCGCACCGATCCATCCGGCGTGCTCGCGTCCTTGAATGAGGTCGGCGACGATCCGCTGCTGTGACTCGCCGAGGAGGTCGATGTCGCGCAGGATGACGCTGAATCGGTCTTGCCCGAGTTCCTGTTCGAGTGCCGACAGGGCGGCGCTGTCGCCCGCGAGTTCGGCCACCGTGAAGATCCGTGTGCGGATGGGAATGTGTTCGATGGCAACAGCTTTGAGAGCTGATCCGCGGCCGCTTCCGGTTTCGCCGGACACGGTGACCCACTGTTGTTCACGCGCGCAGCGAGCGATTTGCTGGCAACTGCGACGCCAGGACGCGCTGCTCCCGGTGATTCCGGGCAAGACGCGGATGCTCTCGAGCGCAGGGGATCCCGATGTGGGGATCTCGAGTAGATGCACGTAGAACAAGGCCATCTGCCTCCGGGCGCCGAGCCCGAAGTCCTCGACCGATGACAGCCGGGCCGTCTGCCCGCTGGGCAGGGCGACGATGTGTCGTTGGGTGGCGGGCGCGCCGCTCAGGTCGACGGCGTGTTCGAGCAACGCACCCTGATCCTGGGCATCCAGTGCCACGCGTAGTTTTCGGTTGACGAGAACGACATCGTCTCCGAGCGCCAACACTCCCGTTTGGGGTGACCGCCGACAGGCCTTCAGATAGGTGTTGAGTAATGCGGTCTGGTCCGCACTGGCCTGTGCGAGGAGGCGGCCTTCGATCTGAGCCGTGGCGGATTTGGCGAGGGTGGCCAACAGCGGGCCCCCGTCCTCTACCCAGCCGGTGAGATCGAGCGCGCCGACGAGGGCGCCGGACATCGGATGGGTGATCGGGACACCGGCGCACGCCAGTTGCCCGAGACAGTCGGCGTAGTGCTCGGCGCCCGTCACCAGGGTGGGTTGACGGGTTTCGAGAGTGGTGCCGATGCCGTTGGTGCCGGCGAATTCTTCCGCGTAGCTGTAACCGGGTATCAGTTGGACGTCGTCGAGTGTGCGATCGAGTCGTCGGCTGGCGGTGATCCTGGTCAAGATCACTCCGTCAGCCGAGGTCAGGATGACGCTCACCGGTTCGTCGACCAGTCCGTCCGCGAGCTGCCGCAGGACGGGTTCGGCTGCCGCCACGAGAGGGCAGTCCAGATTCGGCTCTCGCACGAACGGGAGGTCGAGCTGATCCGGGCGCACCTTGAGCGACTTCGATCGCTGCCACGAGTACGAGATGGGCCGGCGAACGGAGCTGTCGAGGTCGTCGTCGGCGAGGAACAGCTCTCGCGCCTTCTGTAGATCCTTGCTGGTCATGCTGTATTTACGCCCCGATCCTCCACCTCTCACGTAGTTGAGAGTACGTCGTCTCGATGTGAGACGGGTCTCAATATGAGACGGGGTGGTGGAGGGCCGGGGTCAGGTCGGGGACGGCCGCGCCGTCGGCCGCGATGCACTGCCATCGACGTGGCCCTTCGCCGCAGAGGAAGGGGGATGATCGGTTCGCTGTAACCGCTCGGCGCACACGTCGAGAAGACGGTGCCGGAGGGTGTCGTCGAAGGGCGGGAAACGGCGCCCGGCCAGGACCTGCAGGCGCGCGAAGTACTGCGCCTCGGTCCACCCGAACGTGACGAAGATGTCTTCGGCGCTGCCGCCGCCGAACACTGCCCACCGGTTGCCGAACTCCAGGACGAGGTCGTCGTCCCGTTTCGATCGGATGCGTGATTTCGTGGGTGTCATATCGCACGCCCCGGATTGAGAATTCCGGTGGGGTCGAACGCTGCCTTGACTTCTGCCATCAGGGACCTCTCCACCGAGCCGATCATGGGTTCGAGGTAGCGGCGTTTGAGGTCGCCGACGCCGTGCTCGCCCGTGATGGATCCACCCAGCGCCAAGCATTGCGCCACCATCTCGTCGAAGGCCTGGTGGGCCCGTTCGGCGGCGTCCGGATCTGCGGCGTCGAACACGATCGTGGGGTGGAGGTTGCCGTCGGCGGCGTGCCCGAAGGTGCCGATGAGGAGGCGGTGGTGGTCGGCGATTCGGGTAATGGCGTCGAGCATGTGCGGTAGCCGGGGCACCGGCACGGCCAGGTCGTCGAGCAGAGTGCTGCCGCGGCGCTCGAGGGCGGTCAGCGCCACACTGCGGGCCTGCATGAGGGCGTCGCCTTCGGCGGGGTCGGTGCTCATGTACAGCTCGGTGGCCGCGGCCGCACGGCACGCGTCCGCGCTGCGCTGCGCTTCCGCCGGGGCTGCGTCGCCGTCGCACTGGATCAACAGCAGCGCACCGGCCGTCTGGTCGAGACCCATGCGGGTCATGTCGTTGACGGCCGAGATAGTGGTGCGGTCCATGAGTTCCACCAGGCTCGGGTCGGCCACCGCCTGAATCGCCATCACCGCGTCGACCGCCCGGACGGGCTCGGCGAAGGCGGCGACGACGGTGGCCGTGCGTGCCGGTGGTCGACGCAGCCGCATGGTCGCCTCGACGATGACGGCCAGGGTGCCCTCGGACCCGACCAGCAGTTGGGTCAGGTTCAATCCGGCGACATTCTTGCGGGTGGTGGCGCCGGTGTGGATGATCCGGCCGTCGGCGAGCACCGCCTTGATCCGGGCGACGTGGTCGCCGGTGACCCCGTATTTCGCGCAGCATGCTCCGCCGGCATTGGTCGCGAGGTTTCCCCCGATCGTGGAGACGGCGCGACTGCCGGGGTCGGGAACGTACCAGAGTCCGCGCTCCGCCGCCGCGGCAGCGAGATCACCGTTGATCACTCCCGGCTCGACCGTCGCGGTGCGGGACTGTTCGTCGATGGTGAGGATGCGGTCGAGTTTCTCGGTGCTGAGCACGATGCAGCCGTCGATCGCGTTGGCCCCGCCGGCGAGTCCGGTGCCCGCCCCTCTCGTGACGACCGGAATGCCGTACCGGTGGGCGGTTTTCAGGGTTCTCACGACGTGGTCGGTGGTCCGGGCGCGGACCACCGCGATCGGATGCCCGGAGGGGGAGAGCATCGACTGGTCGCGGGTGTAGGCGATCATGGTGTCGCTGTCGGTCACTACGGCATCGCCCAGCGCCGCGAGCAGACCCGCGACGGGACCGGTCGTCACCACGGTCATGCTTGTCCTTCCACAGTGTTGTATTCCGTCGGGTTGTGCACCGCACCGGGTTACCGATTGATCTCCAGTTCGCCCATGCGGGACCAGTCGGTGCCGGGTAGGTCGGTGTGGAGGATGCGCGGTGTCTCGCTCAGTGCCGGGCGCATCGCGTCCAATCCCTTCCGGAAGTGGTCGGCAGCGACGTGGTCGGACCCGGCCTGCCCGTCCCGGAACGCCTCGATCAGCACGAACTCGGCGGGATCGTCTGCGCTGCGATGCCATTCGAACCAGAGATTGCCCGGCTCGGATCGGGTCGCGTCGGTGAACTCCTTGGTGACGAGTAACCAGTCGTTCCGGTACTTGTCGAGGACCTTGAACTTCACCACGATGAAAATCACGATGACTCACTTTCTTTCGGACGAATTCCTCACCGCCGGAACGGGGGAGTGGGTCACCGCCTCGCAGGACCGTCGAGGCGGTGACCCACTGCGTGCGCTAGTAGATGTTCGACGGGCGGACCATGCCTTCGGCGAGATCGCCGAAACCGGGCGCCATGATGGCACCGGGATTGCCCAGCACCTCTTCCACGACAGCGGTCTCCGTGGTGATCAGAAGTGCCGCGATCGAGGCCGCGCTCTCGAGTGCGGCGCGGGTGACCTTGAACGGATCGATCACCCCGTCGTCGAACATGTCCCCGTATTCACCGGTGAGCGCGTTGAACCCGTGCCCGAGCGGCAAACCGGCGACCACCTCGACGACCTCGTCGCCGTCGAACCCGGCGTTGATCGCGATCCAGCGCAGCGGTTCGGCGAGGGCGCGGCGCACGACGTCACACCCGATGGCCTCGTCGCCGGTCAGGTCGAGATCGGCCAACGCCCGATGCGACTGCGCCAGCGCGGTACCACCACCGGAGACGATCCCCGCCTCCACCGCGGCGCGAGTGGCGGCCAGGGCGTCCTCGACGCGCAGCATCCGCTCCTTGAGCTCGACGCTGGTCGCGCCGCCGACGCGGATGACGGCAACCCGACCGGTGAGCCGGGCGATGCGCAGTTCGAGGCTCTCCTGGTCCGCCTCGATCTTGGCGCGCTCGTGCTGGGACTCGAGCTGGGCGATGCGGGCGTCGAGCAGTCGCTGGTCCCCGTGCCCGCCGACGATCGTGGTCTCGTTCTCGGTCACGGTGATGCGATCACACGAACCGAGATGCGCGACACTGATTTCGGACAGTTCGATGCCGGTGTCCTTGGCGATCACGTGCCCACCCAGCGCCACCGCGAGGTCCTCGAGCTCGGCGACCCGGCGGTGCCCGAAACCGGGGGCCCGGACGACCACCGACTGCATCGTCTTGTGCATGTTGCCGCCGACGAGTAGTTGCAGCGCCGGCCCGTCGACCTCCTCGGCCAGCACCACCAGGGGCCGGTCGGCGCGCTTGGCCACCTCGATGCTCGGCATGATGTCTTGGACCTGGGTGATTTTCTTGTTGGTCAGCAGGATCAGCGGATTGGTATGCACCGCTTCCATCCGCTCCGGGTCGGTGACCATGTAGCCGGAGATGTAGCCGTGATCGAACTCGATGCCGTCGACGATGTCGACCGACAGCCCGAGGACGTCGCTCTCCTCGGTGGTGACGACCCCGGACTTGCCGACGAAGTCGACGGCCTTCGAGATGGCGTGCCCGATCACCTCGTCGTCGCTGGCGGCGAGGGTCGCGATCCGCTGCAGATCGCTCTGCCCCCCGATTTGGGAGGCCTGCTCGTGGAGGGAGTCGACGACCACGGACACGGCCCGTTCGATGCCGCGGCGCACCCGCATGGGGTTGGCGCCGGCGTCGACGGACCGCAGCCCCTCGCGGACCATCGCCTGGGCGAGCACGGTTGCCGTGGTGGTGCCGTCGCCGACCACACCATTGGTTTTCATCGCCACTTCCTTGACCAGCTGGGCACCCATGTTGGCGAAGGGTTCGCGGAGCTGTATCTCGCGGGCGATGGTCACGCCGTCGTTGGTGATCGTCGGTGGTCCGGTGAGCTTTTCGAGCACCGCGTTGCGCCCCTTGGGGCCGAGGGTCACCTTGACCGCGTCGGCGAGGGCGTTGACGCCGTGCTCGAGCCGCGCCCGGGCGTCCGTGTTGTACCGCAGCTCTTTTGCCATGGCTGATGTCCTTTCGTGCTTCGAGCGGAGGATGCGACGTGCTACGGGACGAGAATCGCGCGGCCGCGCACCCGGCCGGCATCGAGATCGTCGAGTGCTTGCTGGAAATCCTCGAGCCGGTACCGGGTGGTGTGCAACGTGACCTTGCCCTGGGCGGCAAGGATCATGAGCTCCTGGAGGTCGTTGTAGGAGCCGACGAGATTTCCGATGAGGTTGATCTCGGTGGAGATCACATCGATCGTCGGGACGTCGATGTTCTCGCCGTACCCGACGACGTAGTAGTTCCCGGCGCGGCGCAGCATCGCGATCCCTTCTGCGGTCGCGCCGCCCTCGCCGACGAAGTCGACGACGGCTTCGGCGCCGTGACCGCCGGTCAGGTCGAGCACCTGCTGGATGTGGGTGCCGTCGGCGACGATGCCGTGGTCGGCGCCGATCTTCACGGCGAGTTCGACGGCCGCGGGGTTGCGGTCGAGCACGACCACGGTGACACCGGAGATCGCCTTCAGGACCTGGATGCCGATGTGACCGAGTCCGCCGGCCCCGATCACTACGCACACGTCTCCGGGCCGAGTCGTCTTCGCGGCCTTGGCAACGGCGTGGTACGCCGTCAGGCCCGCGTCGGCGAGGGCGGCGACATCGGCCGGTTCGAGCGAGTCGTCGATCCGGACCACGCTGCGGGCGGTGGTGCGCAGATATTCGGCGTAGCCGCCGTTGACGTCGATGCCGGGGAATGTGCTGTTCTGGCAGTGGACGTCGTCTCCGAATCGGCACGCCCGGCACAGTCCGCACGTGATGAGCGGGTGCAGAATCACCTTGTCGCCGACCGCGACATTGGTGACGGCGTCGCCCACGGCGTGGACCCAGCCGGCGTTCTCGTGTCCGATCGTGTACGGCAGCGCGACACCGGTCTTCGCCTCCCACTGCCCTTCGAGGATGTGCAGGTCGGTGCGGCACACCCCCGCGCCGCCGATGCGCACGATGACATCGAGCGGGCCCTCGATCGTGGGTTCGGGAATGTCGGTGAGCTGCAGTTTGGTGTGGTATCCCACCACTTGCACGGCCTTCATCGCGGGCTCCTGGTTCTGAGATTGGTGATTCGCGGTGTGGCGCCGACGGATTCGCTGTCGGCGTAGCGGGTGGCGAGCAGGCCGCGGCAGAAGTGCGCGTTGCCTTCCATCGAAATGCGCACCGACTTGGCGAAGCGCAGCCGCATCGGCACCGATTCCGGGGCGATGCGCTTGCCGTCGTCGTCGACGAACACCCGGCTGGCCGGGCAGATGCTCAACCCGATGCCGATCCGGCGACGCAGCAGCGCGGCCTTGGCCTTCCCGGGAGCGAGGTCGCTGAGGGTGAGCCGGTAGATCTCGTTCACACCCACATCGGTGGTCTTCAGGTGCGCCTCGACACACCGCTCCATCGCCGCGGCGTGCGCCTTGGACCGGAACGTTCGGCGCAGCTCGTGCAGACTCTCCTCCGCCTCGGAGCCGAACGTCCCGACGTATCCGGCGTCCGCCGCGAGACCGGCGTTGATCTTGTCGCTGTCGTGATGGTCGTCGAGCAGCACCCGCACCTCGCCGATGTCCTCGACCAGACGCAGGGCGTCGAGGGCGTCGGAGGCCATGAGGTAGGCGAAGTTCGGCGAGCAGAACGCGGTGGGCAGCCGCAGGTGCACGGTGACCGCGTCGTCGTCGAGGGTGACCGACCGGACGAAGCCGAGATCGGTGATCGGCTCGTCCAGTTCCGGGTCGGTGACCGTCGACAGGGCCATCAGGACGTCCTGTTCGGTGCAGACGACGGCGGCGGTCATGACGACACGGTTTCCCGCGCCCCGGCAGCGACCTCCACACCTTCCTGCCCGGCCGGCTCGGCCAGTCGCAGGTTCGCGGGAACGTCGATGTCGTACAGCGCTGCCGCGTTGAGGCCGAGGATCTTCTTTTTCTGCTCGACGGTGATCGGGGCGTACTCGCCCTGCATGTCCTCGGGGATCTGGAAGTCGACGAACTTCTCGATCAGCCACTTCGGGGTCCACAGCGCATAGTCGCTGCCGAACAGGATCTTGTCCTCGCCGATCCAGTAGAGCAACTCGCCGATGATCTGGGCGAAGTAGCGGGGCCGGGTGTGGATGAACGGAAGGGCAACCGCCAGGCCGCCGTACACGTTCGACTCCTGGGTGGCGATCCAGCAGAAGTCCTCGAGGCGTGGCAGGCCCACGTGCTCGACGACGAACCGCAGGTCCAGGTAGTCGGTGGCGACCTTGTCGATGTCGGAGACGTCGAACGCGTCGCGGTCGAGGGGACGGATCGTCGGACCCTTGTGGACGTGAATGTTCTTGATTCCCAACTCGATGCACTCTTCGAGGTAGCGTCGCGACCAGGGGTCGTCGAGTTTGTAGCCGCGGGAGTCGCCGTGCCATTCGGCGGTGTAGAGCTTGACGCCCTGCAGGTTCATCCGGTCGGCGTCCTTGCGGAGCTGTTCGAGCCCGGCCTCCTCGTGGCGGGGATCGTAGGCGTGGTTGTAGGTCAGTTTGCCGGGGTGCTTGGCGACCAGGGCGAGTGCTTCGTCGGTTCGCCCGAATCCGTTGTGGTAGAAGTCGCTGAGCAACGTGGCCTGGAAGACCGCGTGGTCGACGTATCCCTCCACGAAGATGTCACGCTCGAAGCGTTCGCTGCCGTAGTACGTGTAGGTGTCGTAGTCCCACATGACCTCTTCGGGGCTGAGGTTCTTGTGATAGTCGTAGAAGCAGTCGATGAACTGCTTGCCATGTACGTTCTTCTGGTTCGACTCGCGGGCGTCCCAGACGTGTACGTGGCCGTCCACGATGAAGTATTTCTGACCGTCCTTCTGATACATCGGGTCCTCGCTTGGTCCTGTTTTTCGGATGGGCTGGGGGTGTCCGGGGCCACCCTGTGTGGCCCCGGACGGCTGCGATCTACTGCGCTGTGAGGTCGAATCCGATGTACTCGGCGGCGTCCTCCGGGCTGGCGAACAGCAGGGTCTTCTCGTCGAGGTGGACCATGCGCCCGTAGTGGGTGGAGCTGATCTCCTCGAAGATGGACCCGTCGAATTCCTGACCCAGGGCGTCGGTGAGTTCCTCGTAGTCGAAGTCGAGCAGGCGTTGGCCGTCGACGCGGATCATCGACGGGTACTCGGTCAGCTCCACACCGTCCTTGGCGCCCATCACCTCCGCGACGACACGGCCGATGGGGGTGTTCATCAAGGTGACGCCACACATGTTGGAGAACTCGGTGGACGATCCGAATTGCATGCTCACTGGTCCAACTCCTTGGGGATGTCGAGCCCGAGGTCCTCGAGCAGGGAACGGAACTTGTCGGTGGCGGCGTCGAAACTGGTGGCGAAGGTGATCGCCTTGTCGGCCGGCTGCGACCAGATCGGCTGCAGCGCCCGGGCGGCGTCGAGGCACCGTGGCACCCAGATGGCGAGCCAGGTGCCGAACAGCTCTTTGTTCGCCTCCCCGTGCTCGGGGTCTCGGGTGAGCAACCGGAACAGGTTGCGGGTGTAGGCGAGGTCGCGGTCGTAGTCGTGTTCGCCGGTGCCCACGATGGTGGGCGTGATGTAGTCACCGTTGCCGGCGGCGATCTGCATGACCAGTTCGCTGCGGAACAGGGTGCCGACCAGCTGTTCGAAGACGATGTTCGAGCCGAACAGCAGCTCACACCAGTCGGGAACCGCGGTGAGCCGCTCGACGACCTCGCGGGTGGGCTGCCACTCGGGCGCGGACTGCCAGACCTCCTGGTGGGCGGTGCCGTCGAAGTTCTCGGTGGCCTCGGACAGGTCCAGGTTGAACAGGGCCAGGTCCTGGGCGAAGCGCATCTTGTGGGCGGCGTTCACCGCGACGGCGGTGTTGATCATGTTCGTCGGGCAGGACCGCTGGATGGAGGTGAACACGTGCAGCGCCAACCCGTTCTCGGCGTGCATCCACGCCCCCAGGTTGCGGGAGATGAACGTCAGCCACGGGGTGTTCCAGCCGTCGTAGACCCGGGCACGCTTGGCGTTGGACAGGCACAACTCCACCTGGTGGACCACCTTGGAGTTGTTGCGGTAGATGGTTTGGTCCCATTCCTCGTTCGGATCGAGGAAGGCGTGCCAGTTCGACGACTTCGCGGCCGTCCACTCCTGCGGATAGCCGCCGGGACCGTCACCGAACCCGTAGATCCAGCCCTGGGAGAGGTGGCGGTCGGGATCGGGCTGCACGTCGACGGTCACGTCCTCGTACATCGTCGACCGCTTCTTGGCCGGCGTGTAGTAGGTGAAGCTGCGGCTGCGGGAGCTGGGGAACTCCAGCGCACCGGCTTCGGAGTCGGTGAACTCGATCTTCGGGAAGCTGCGTTGCTTGGACTCGGCGGTTGCGGTCATCTCGTTTCTCAGTTCTGTCGGTGAAGCAGGAAGGTGGTTTCCCAGGACGTCTACTCGAAGGCGGGGCTGGTGAACTTGTCGTAGAAGATCTGGTCTTTCGGTGTGTCGTTCGCCTCGAGTAGTTCCAGGGCGGCGTCGACCATCGGCGGCGGCCCGCACAGGTACACCTCGGCCCGGCCGATGTCCGGTTCGCGGCGGCCGACGACGTCGGTGACGTTGCCGTCCTCGACGGCGATCGCACCCACGGGCAGCGGGTCCATCGATTCCGAGAGGCAGGCCACGAACGTGAAATTCGTCAGTCCTCGTCCGAGTTCGAGGATCTCGTCGACGTAGAACAGGTCGTGCGGGGTGCGGGCACCGTAGTAGAAGTGCACCTGCCGAGTGTTGCCCGTCTCGCTCATGTGCCGCAGCAGCGACAGAAGCGGAGCCATTCCCGCGCCGCCGCCGATGAAGACCATCGGCAGGACATGGCCTTCCTTGATGGTGAACGACCCGTACGGTCCGGTCAGGGCGATCTCGTCACCCACCGAGATCCCGTCCTCGAGCAGCCCGGCGAACTTGCCACCGGGGTATTTCTTGATGAGGAACTCGACATGCCCCGGCGTCGATCGGGTCGTCGCCATGGAGAAGGACCGATGCTCCTCGGTGCCTGGGATGTGCAGGTCGGAGTACTGACCGGGTTTGAATTCGTATCCCGCCGGTTCGACCGGCGCCAACCGGAGCGACACGATGTCCTTGGTCATCGGCTCGATCCCGGTCACCCGAGTGCGCACATCCTGGATGGGGACACCGCCGAGAAGTTCGTCCTCGTCGAAATTGAGCAGCTCGATGGTGCAGTCGCTGTATGCAGTCGAGCGGCAGAGCAGGACGTGTCCCTCGTCGACCTCGGCGTCGTTGCACGCAAACGTCGAGTAGTCCTCCATCTGGATATCGCCTTCGAGGACAAAGGATTTGCAAGCCGAGCAGCGTCCCTCGCGGCAGCCGTGCATCAGGTGGATGCCCTGCCGGAACGCGGCATCGAGGATGTACTCGTCTTCGCCGACTTCCATCTCGATGTCGACGGGCTCGAAGTTGATACGGTGCTTGTCGGCCACGGGGTCTCTCCTGGACTCGTGAAAATGAATGGTGAAGCGGTGGGTGGCGCCGGAGTGGCCGCGGCGCCACCCACCGAGCCTGAGATCAGGCCGGAACTGTGCCGCCGGCGCGGTACGCGGCGATGTGCGCGTTGCGTTCGGCTTCGGACATCTCGTTCAAGAGCACGTTCGGGCTCTGGAAGGTGTTGCCCCGCACGTCGTCGAGAGTCCACATCTTCTTCGGATCGTCCAGATCGAGGTGCGGCTGGCCGACCAGGGTCTTGCCGTCGTCGCGGACGTAGCCGAGATCGGAGACGATGTCGGCGAGGTCCTTGCCGTGATGCAGGGTTTCCCACTCCCGGAATCCGGTGAGCCGGCCCATGTTCGGGGTCGGCCGGCCCTGGTACTCGCTGCGGAACGCGACGGCGTCGGTCCAGTAGCAGGTTTCCGAGCAGTACGTCCGCCACTGCTCGTCGACCTTCTCCACGACCATGTCCTCACGGATGAGGGCGGGAACCATGCAGGTCCAGCACCGGTGCGGGTACTGGTACCCGACCTCCTCGAACGCGATCGGCTTGTTGCGGCCGGGGTATGCGAGCCGGTTGTACTCCTCCCACCACTTGCCGTACTTCGAGTACCAGCCCGGGTACTTGTGCTCGAACCACTCGAAGTCCTTGTCGGTCATCGCGTCGATCCGCCAGTAGTTCACCGGCCATCCGGTGGCGAAGAACCGGGCCACCTCGTGGACGTAGCCCTTGTCGGTGATCCGCTTCCAGGCCTCCTCGACCAGGTCGTGCGGGATCGTCAGCCCGTACTTCTCGAGCGGGATGAGGTAGCTGCGGTAGTAGTCGTCGTAGATCCATCGACGCCACATCTCGGCGTAGCTTTCCCGGTCCTTGCGGCGGTCCTTCGTGCCGTACTCGATGAAGGTGCCGATCGCGGCGTCGACGACGCAGTGGTTGTTCCACCACGCGTACCGCAGGTCACGTTCGAGCAGTGGACGGTTGCGTTCGTCGGCGAGTGCCATCAGAAGGATCGAGTAGCCGTTGGAGATGTGCCGCGACTCGTCCGACTGCACCGAGTGGAAGACCGTCGGCAACAGGTAGTCACCGTTGGCGGCCGCCTCGTCGGGCATGGCTACGAACAGGGTGTTGGTGAACGCCGTCTCGGCGACCACGGTCAGGTAGATGTTCGCCGCGGTGATCGCGTCGCCGGTGATGAACCCTTCACCGAACTGCCTGCCGATGGTGCCCGCGTAGTTGTTCGCGAACGCCTTCTCGGTCATGTCGAAACCGGCGGGATCGATGTAGTTGTTCATGTACAGCTTCTTGAGGTTCATCTGGATCGTCGAGTGACGAACCTCGTCGATCATCTGCACCGCCAGCCCGTTGTGGATTTCCGGGTTGGGGACGGCGTCGATGGCCATCGGCATCGCTCGGGCGGCCGAGATCTCCGGGAACGGAATGATCGACAGGAACAGCTTCTGCCACTCGAGCCACCGCTGCTGCACCTGGCGGAACATGTTGCCGCGGATGGCACCGTCCATGGCGCCGTACACGCGGTTGTCCTTCTCTTCCTCCATCGGGAAGTAGGACCGCATGATCTGTTTGAGAGGATCCTTCTTCGGAGCCTTCTCGAAGGTGTAGTCGGTGCCGAACCGGGTGGCCGGGGTTGCGAATGTCGGATCCCATGACAGTTCGGTGATCTTCGCGTGGGCCTTTGTCAGGCTTTGCCTACTCAATGTGCGCCTCCTGGATCGTGAGCCGGCCGGGCGCCGGCTGTGGGGGGACGTTGTGGAAATTGATTGAACCCCGTGATCCAGCTCTCATCCGTCTCAGTGTGAGACGCAGGTCACTTCCGGATGGGTGGTGGCTGCCTACACTTGCCCCGCGCCGCGGCAGACCCACGCAGCCCTCGATCAGCCGAAGCAGGAGACCAGAGCGAGTGACCCCACAGCCCACCAGCACGTCACACCACCGCACGACGCCGAAGTCGAACTCGGACTCGGACTCCGAGGGGGCTCCGGCCTCGAGTTCGCCTGCAGGATCGGACTACCTACGTCTGAGCAATTGGCTCCAAGTATCCTGGTCGCGATCTCGGCAGGCGTTGGGAGACGACGACCGTCCCGCCGCCGCGTATGTCGAGCGCATGGCCACCGACACGGTGCTCGAGCGTGCCGCCCGATCCGTACTGTTCGAGTTGACCGTCGCCATCGAAAATGAGCCGGTATCACTGATTCTCACCGATGTGAACGGCATCGTGCTCTCCCGCACGGGCGGCGACAGCGCCTTGTTCACCGCACTCGACCGAGTCGACCTCGCCCCGGGCTTTCGCTACGCGGAGACCCAGGTCGGCACCAATGGAATCGGCACCGCGCTCGAGGTCGGCCGACCTCTCCTCGTGGACGGAGACCAGCACTTCAGTGGTCCGCTGCGGTCCTTCTCCTGCGCGGGAGCGCCGGTGACGCACCCCATCACCGGGGCGATTCTCGGTGTCGTGGACCTGACCACCGCCGCGCAGAATTCCAACACCCTGTTGCTGTCCTTCGCGACACTCGCCGCAACCCGCCTTCGTGAGCGCATGCTCGACGACGCAACCGAACTGGACCGGGCGATCTTCAGTGCGTACCGGTCCGCATGCCGGCGCTCCAGCCGACCCGTCGTCGCTGTCGGTGACGAGGTCGTGATGATGAACTCGCTGACCCGGCAACAATTCGACTCACCAGACCAGATGGCGATTCTCGAACGCACCCGAGACATCGGCGGTGAAACGACACCGGTCACGATCCTCACCGAGCTGCCCAGCGGAACGGTCGCACGCCTGAGTTACGAGCCGACATTCACCGGTAGCCGGCTGGCAGGAGGCGTCGTCCGGATCACGAAACAGGTTGCTTCGCTGCGCCTTTCCACTTCGAAGGCGAATGTACCCACCCCGCCCGCGATTGCCGGTGCCAGCCCGCTCTGGCGGCACACGGTCCAGGCGGTCGTCGACGCCTGCCGGCGACAGGACTGGCTGGTCCTCGACGGAGAACCCGGCGTCGGCAAGACCGCCCTGATCCGAGCGGCGCACCAACTCGTACCGGACCGCGGACTCGCCGTACTCGACGCCACCGCACTCGGCGACGACCTCCTCACCGAGGCCTCCGACGAACTCGACAGCGGATCCGACCTGGCAATACTGCACGCACACGTCCTGAACGACACTCATCTCGCCGCACTCGCGGACCTACTGCAGGGCCCCCAGGCGCAGGAGCCACCTCGCAGACCGTGGGTGGTGCTCACCCGGTATCCCCAGGACTCGACCGACACCACTCCACTGCTGCGCATGTTCCCCAAATCGATCACGGTGCCACCCCTGCGGCACCACCTGGACGATATTCCCGATCTTGTGCGCAGCCTGCTCGACACCCTGGGGGCCACCGGCCTCACCCTGTCTCCGGCCGCCTTGAATCAGCTCGCGCGTCTGGCGTGGCGCGGAAACGTCACCCAGCTGAAGAAGGCTCTCGAGGACACCTACCGGCGGCAACGGTCCGGTGTCGTCGAAATCGACACCCTGCCTCCCGCATGCCGTTCCACCACACGCCGAACGTTGACCAGGATGCAGGCGCTCGAGCGGGACGCGATCGTGGACGCGCTCGCGCTTCATGCCGGCGACAAGACTGCCGCCGCCGCCGCCATCGGCATGTCCCGAGCGACGATCTACCGCAAGATCCGCGAATTCGGCATCGTGCTCTGACCGACCGTACCCCTGGAATGTCAGATTGAGACATCGCTGCGCTCTCCCTCGAGGGATGCTCTCGCCGAACCACATTCACCCGCCCAGCCTCGGGTGTCAGACAGGAGAAATCGATGACCAACCCGAACGGACTCACCACAGTCGCCGGTGCGCCGGTACCCGACAACCAGAACAGCCTCACCGCCGGCGCACGCGGTCCGATGCTCCTGCAAGATGTCTGGCTTCTCGAGAAGCTCGCGCACTTCGACCGTGAAGTCATCCCCGAACGCCGCATGCACGCCAAAGGTTCGGCCGCGTTCGGCACCTTCCGCGTCACCCACGACATCACCGCACACACCAACGCCGCCGTATTCTCGGAGATCGGCAAGCAGACCGAGGTCTTCCTGCGTTTCTCCACGGTCGCCGGCGAGCGCGGCGCCGCCGACGCCGAACGCGACATCCGTGGATTCGCCGTCCGCTTCTACACCGAGCAAGGCAACTGGGACGTCGTCGGCAACAACACCCCCGTCTTCTTCTTCCGCGACCCCCTCAAGTTCCCCGACCTCAACCACGCGGTCAAGCGCGATCCGAAGACCAACCTCCGGTCGGCGGAGAACAACTGGGACTTCTGGACCAATCTCCCAGAGGCGCTGCACCAGATCACCATCGTGATGTCCGACCGCGGCATCCCCGACGGCTACCGGCACATGCACGGATTCGGTTCACACACCTTCTCGTTCGTCAACGAGGCCGGGGAACGCTCCTGGGTGAAGTTCCACTTCCGCACTCGGCAAGGCATCAAGAATCTCACTGACGAAGAGGCCGCCGTCGTCGTCGCCGGCGATCGCGAGTCGGCGCAGCGCGACCTCTTCAATGCAATCGAGGAGGGCAATTACCCGAAGTGGACCCTTTTCGTGCAGATCATGCCGGAAGCCGACGCCCAGACCTACCGCTACCATCCGTTCGACCTCACCAAGGTGTGGTCCAAGAAGGACTATCCCCTCATCGAGGTCGGGGAACTCGAGCTCGACCGCAACCCGGAGAACTACCACGCCGACGTCGAGCAGGCCGCGTTCTCCCCGGCGAACATCGTTCCCGGCATCGGCTTCTCCCCGGACCGCATGCTGCAGGGCCGGCTGTTCTCCTACGGCGACGCCGCCCGCTACCGGCTCGGCGTCAACCACCACCAGATTCCGGTCAACAGTCCCAGAGGGGCAACCCACGTCAATTCCTTCCACCGTGACGGCGTCATGCGCGTCGACGGCAACCAGGGCAGCGTCCCGAGCATCGAACCCAACTCACACGGCCGATTCGCCGACCAGCGCGGCTACGCCGAACCGCCACTCGAAGTCGGCGTGGTCGCCGACCGGTTCGACTACCGAGCAGACGACGACAACTACTTCGAACAGCCCGGCAACCTCTTCCGCAGCATGACTGCCGACCAGCAGACAGTGCTGTTCGAGAACACCGCTCGTGCCATCACCGGAGCGTCGGCTGCCGTCATCGAGCGCCACATCGCCAACTGCACCCAGGCCGACCCCGCCTACGGCGAAGGCGTGCGAAAGGCCTGTGAAACCCTCGGCGCCTTGTAGTTCGCGACATCCCAGCCCGTGATCTGCGCATCACCGCCAGTTCACGGGTGGGGTCGCACCGGCCGACCAGTCGCTCCCGTCGTCGCGCCTATCGGACCGCGTTCGGCACCGCACCCTCACCGGAGATCGGGCCGCGGCCGTCAGCGGGGCCCCGCGGCACTGTGAAGGTGGCGGCGACGCACAGAATCGCAATCGCGAAGCAGGCGATGGTGTACCAGAGATTTCCGATGGGGTCGCCATTGCTCGTGATGCCGTCGACAGCGCCGAAGTAGCTGGGCAACGCGGTCACCCACAGAATGCCCATCACGGCGAGGTACACCACGCTGTAGACACGGACGAAATCGTTCGAGTAGGCGGGTACGTCCGACGTCCCCCGCCGCAGCCGCGACCACTGCCGGAGCAGGATCGGGATCGCGACGAGCACGACGACCATCAGTTCGGTCGCGTAGAGAATTCCACGGACCGTGGTGCTCTCCATTCCGAGGACCGTCGCCGGGATCGGGAGGATGAACGTGCCCGCCGATGCCAGGAGACCGATCACGATCGTGCGCCACACCAGCTCGAGCCCGGTGAAGTCCCGTCCCTTGTCGGCGTAGCGCCCCACGAAGAACTGAACGCACAGGGCCAGCGACATCGGCCACAGGGCCGCGAACACCACCACGCTCGGTAGTGGGACCGAGTCGAACATGGGCTGGTTGACCGGGTTGGTGGTCGACCATTCCCACCACCTCAGCTGCGGTCCGAGCTGGTCGAAGATTTCGTAGAACGCGTGGTGCACGAAGCCCACGCAGACCGCGCCGACGAGTATCCCGCACTTCCGGAAGACGCCGAGCATCCGGACAAGCTCGAAGGCGAGCGTGGCCATCAGCGGATAGATCGCGATGATGTACAGCGGCAACCGGCCCCACAGGAAGTCCACGGTGAACACGTTGTGCGCGAACATCGTGTCCACGTGCTCCTCGATTCCGAACGCCGCCGGAAAGTACAGCGGTGGCTCGATGACGAACAGGTACGCGGTGGCCCCGAACCAGAGCACCAGATTGGTCGGATCGCCGTTGCGGCGCCAGCGCAGGATCGCGAATACGAGCGCGAGCACCGACCCGAGCACGATGGTGAGCTCGAGGACCGGCAGGGTCCAGTTCTCCAGCGCCAAGGGACTACGGACCTCGACGAGTCCGCCGGCCTCGGCGCACGAGAATCCGAGCGCAGTCGAGAGTTGGTCGAAGGTGGGCGAGCAGAGATCGGCCATCAGTCGACCACCGCCGCGACGGGATCGGTCCGGCGTGTGCGCGACTCTGCGGTGTACCAGCGGGTGCAGTCGTAGCCTGCGTCGTATCGGATGAACCACTCGTCGGCGAGCGCGGGCAGTTTTTCGTGCGTGGGGTCGTGCTTCGGCATCTGACTACGGACGATGCCGGCGAGGGCGGTCAGCTGTTCACCGCGCGGGAGGTCGTCGAACGCACGCGGCATGACGCCCTTGCTCAGGTAGGGCGCGAACACCGTGAGCAGTTTCTGCTTCGTCCGGTGCGTGGCGAACATCGACATCGAATCGACCTTCCGCTCCTTGATCGGCACGTGCTGATTGAAGCCGGCGCAGGCGATCCGCATCACCTTCATCACGTGTGCGAAGATCGACGGAGCCATCCGCATCCGGTACAGCTCTTCCCCGACAAGGGAATTGAAGATGATCATCGCCGAACTTCGGTGTTCGACCTCCTCGACGAAGTGCCAGATGAACAGGGAGGCGACCCGGTCGTCTCCCGGCCGGAAGAGGGTCGCGTCGTTGTCGAGCATCAGTTTGAATACCGGCGTGAAAGTCGCCTCCAGGTCCGCGGTGTAGGCGAGTCGGTAGTTCAGAGTGGTCGCCTCGGTGAGGAGGTCGTACTCGCCGATCACCGCGTCGAGGGTGTTCTGGAGCCCCGGGTATCGCTTGATCAGGGCTTTGACGTGCTGGCGATGCGCGGTCGAGTGGTGACCCTCCTGACGCATGAACGCCATGGCCTCTTCTGCGACCTCGGGATCGGTCATCCGCGGTTTGGCCTGCATGATCGCCTTGACGATCATCTTCTCGAAGCCGACGGCCAGGAACGAGATCGCATTCGACATGCTCGACCAGGCCGGGTTGTCGGGGTTCCAGAGGAACGGGACGTCCTGTTCGTCGAAGGCGAAATCCATCTTTCTGGGGTGCAGGTCGGTCATGGGGATACCTCGTCTCGTGCGGCATGAGTGGGCTGCAGCCTCTGGGTGGGTAGAGACCCAAGTGATTAATAACATACATACATCGAACTGATTGTATGATTACGTTTCGATGGTTCCCTGGAGACTGTCTGCGAAGCAGGCCTTCGAGTCGGAGGCTTATGCGTTCGCGGTAACCTCTGAGTCCAGGTCGGGAGGTGCGCCGACAGCCCTTGCGCGACGTTCGGGCCCCGCGTTGTGAGAGGTAGGGAAAAGACAGTGGCTGGCAGGCGTGGGTGGGGTGGCAGTCCGCCTGAAAGTGACGAAGAAGCGTCCCGGCGAATCGTCACCGCCGCAGTCGAGCTCATCAGCCGGAAAGATACGGCGATCAGCATCGCCGACGTTGCGGAATCCCTCGGCGTCATCCGTCAGACGGTGTACCGGTACTTTCCCAGCACCGACGCCCTCTTACGGGCCGCCGCCATCGCCGCCGTCGACGGATTCCTCGACCGCCTCGCAGCACACCTCGTGGGTATCGAGGATCCCGCAGAAGCTGTGGTCGAGGCCGTGATCTACACGCTCAACGAAGCGCCCCGCATACCGCAGCTCGGCATCATGCTGTCCGGCTCTCACTCCCACACCGCGGGAATCACGTCCGATGAAGCCCTTTTGTTCGGAATGACGATGATCAGGCGCTTCGACGTCGACTGGGAGCGGCACGGCTACGATGAGCCGGCCCTGCGTGAGCTCGTCGAATATCAGCTGCGGACGATGCAGTCGTTTTTCATCTCGCCCGGAAACCCGCCGCGTAGCCAGGACGAACTGCGTGCGTATCTGCGACGGTGGGTGGGATCGACGGTCGCCGTCCCGCGCAGTCCGGCGTAGCGACCAACGGGGATCTGCCGAAGGCTGGTCACGGTCGTATCTGGGTTGCGAGGTGGGGATGGTGTCGCCCGTGCAGGCTGGCTATTCGCCGCGAAGGACGGTGGTGCCCCGCCGGCTGTCCGCGGAGTCCTTCCCATTCGGGGAACGAGCCCGGACGGCGACTGGTGAGGTGCCGGGTGTTGCTGGTGAGGTCGATCAGGCACCGGGCGGCGCCCTGCACGGAGAGGTGGTGCCGTCGTGCCACGTCGAGCAGTTCGTCGAAGGCCTGGGCATCGCTGTAGCCGCGGCTGGTGATCAGAACTGCTTTCGCGGTGGTCAGGAGTTCACGGTCGGACGGCCCGCGGCGCCGGTCGAGGAAGCTTCGGGTGGGTCGCGGGGGGTTCGGGGTATCGGATTTCAACATGTGGCATCGTCCTTTTGTCTACGAGATTCCCCCAGGTCGCGGTCTCGTAAACGTGCGTACCCGAGTGTTGCTTCGTGTGGGCTCGTCTAGGCCACGGTGATGACGACGTTGCCCCTCTTGTGTCCGGTGTCGACGTACCGATGCGCCTCGACGATGCGTTCCAGGGGATAGCTGCGGTCGATGACGACCCGCAATGTGTCCGCTTCGAGGAGCTGCTTGATGTACGCCAATGCGTCGTTCTTGCGGACGGACATACCGGTGACGACTTTCCTACCGCCTCGGAGCGACGTCCAGAGTGACAGCACGTAGTTGTTCAGCCCGGATGTGGGAACGTAGCACCCGTTCTCGGTGAGCGAGCCCTTGCACCGAGCGAACGAGTTCCTGCCCACCGTGTCGAAGACGACGTCATATGCTTCGGTGTTTTCGGTGAAGTCCTCTTTGGTGTAGTCGATGACCTTGTCGGCGCCCAGGGACTTCACCATCTCCATGTTGTGCGGACCGCACACGCCGGTGACCTCCGCGCCGAAGGACTTGGCGAGTTGCACCGCGTAGGTGCCGATGCTGCCGGAGGCGCCGTTGACCAGGACCTTCTGTCCGGTTCGCACCTTCGCCTTGTCCCGGAGGAAGAACAGTGCGGTGGTGGCGCCGTCGACGGCGGCGACGGCCTCTTCGTAGGTCTTGTCGACTGGCTTCAGTGCGAGCGAGGCGGATTCCGGCAGGCACTTGTATTCGGCGTAGGCGCCGATCTCGAAACCGGTGAACCCGAATACTTGATCGCCCGGCTGGAACCGGTGTACGTCCTTGCCGACGGCCTCGATCTCTCCGGCGAGCTCGAGGCCCAGGGTCCGCAGTCTCCTTCGTGGCCGTCGCAGCCCGAGGATGAACCGGCCCCAGAGCGGTTCGCCCCGCCGCATCTTGCATTCGGCTGTTGTCACCGTTGTCGCGTGGACTTTCACCAGGACTTCGCCGTCCTTGGGCGTTGGTTTCGGGACCTGCGCGAGTTCGAGTACGTCGGGTCCGCCGAACCGGGTGTGGATGATCGCCTTCATCGCGGACCTCCTCGGCGGCGTTCCAGGTCGTCGCGCCTCGAACAAGCTCACGGCCAAGCATAGTTCTCCGGCATCCTCGTCGTGGGGTTGTGCGGGCGGTCAGGGTGTCGACACCGCACACCTAGGGTGTGTTTTCGCGCACGGCGATCCGCGGGACTGTAGTGGCGTCGGTATGTCCGGCTCCCCCTGTCCAGAAGGACCGAGCGTCCCGCCGTCAACCCAGCGGCGCAAGCACACTGGTTGGTGATTTGATGGAACACGCTGCGCGAGTGAACTACCGAGAGCATCGATCCGATCCGTTCCCGCTGTCCGCGGCGCAGCACGGGCTGTGGTTTGCGCAGCAGCTCGCCCCGGAGGTGCCGATCTGCATTGCGCAGTACGTCGACATCCGCGGGCCGCTGGACGTCGATCTGTTCCGCGAGGTAGCACTCGTCGCCGGCCACGAATACGAGTCCGTGTTCCTGCGTCTGGTCGACGTCGACGGTGAGCCGCACCAGGTGGTCGACCCACCGGCCGACGCGGCCATGGGAATCGTCGACTTCCGCGGTGCATCCGACCCGATGGCCGCCGCCGAGGCGTGGATGCAGGAGAACTACACGGCACGAGTCGATTTCGAGCACGACTATCTGTGCGAATCGTCGCTGCTGCGGGTGGGTGACGAGCGGCACCTGTGGTACAGCAGGATCCACCACGTCGCCCTCGACGGATACGCGGCGATGACGATGGTCAATCGTGTCGCCGCCCTGTATACCGCGGCAGTCCAGGGCCTCGAGCTTCAACCGAACCGTGCAGCGGACCTGCACACCCTGCACCGCCTCGAAGAGGAGTACCGGGCATCCCACCGGTTCTCGTCCGACGGCGACTACTGGGCCGAACGTCTCCACACACGCACGAACGGCGCCTCCCTGACCGACGTCGAGGCTCCGCCTGCAGCCCACAGTCTCACCGTGCGCACGGCGCTGTCCGCCGATACCGTCACACGGCTCGAGGACACCGACGGCCGGCCGGGCGCGACGGCAGCGGCCGCGTTGATCGCCGCCTTCGCCTGCTATCTCTCGCGGCGGACGGGACGGCAGGACGTGCTCGTGGACATTCCGCTGTCCGCACGCACCACCGCTGTACTGCGCCGATCCGGCGGAATGCTCGCCAACGTCGCCCCCCTGCGGGTGCAGGTCCGACCCGACGACACCGTCGGCGACCTCGTGACCCGGGTCCAGCACGAACTGATGGGAGCAATGCGGCACCAGCGCGGCAACGTCGAGGACATTCTGCGCGAGCTGGGCGTGTCCGCCGAGGCCCGCAGGATCTCGGGACCGATGATCAACGTGATGCTCTTCGATCAGGATCTCACCTTCGGGTCGCTGACCGGAGACTTCCGGATCCTCACCACCGGTCCCGTCCCGGACCTGTCCGTCAACGTGTACCGGAGCGGCACCCCGGCGTCGACGATTGTCGAGTTCGAGGCCAACCCGTACCGCTACCGCGACGACGACCTGCAGTCGCATCACGCCGGCGTCGTCGAATTGATCGACGAACTGCTCGCCGCCGACCCCGGCACTCCGCTTGCGGTGATCGGTGTGGCGGAGTTGGAGTGCTTGACGCCGGTGGTGGGTGAGGTGTCGGTGTCGGAGGTGACGTTGCCGGAGTTGTTGGCGGCGTCGGTGGTTGCGGATCCGGGTGCGGTTGCGGTGGTGTGTGAGGGTCGGAGTGTGACGTATCGGGAGTTGGATGAGGAGTCGAATCGGTTGGCGCGGGTGTTGCTCGAGGCGGGGGTGGGTGCGGAGTCGGTGGTGGCTGTGGCGGTGGCGCGGTCGGTCGAGTCGGTGTTGTCGGTGTGGGCGGTGGCGAAGACGGGGGCGGCGTTTTTGCCGGTGGATCCGCAGTATCCGGCGGGTCGTGTGGAGCACATGGTGGTGGATTCGGGTGTGGTTGTGGGGGTGACGCTTTCGCAGTTTCGGGATCGGTTGCCGGGTTCGGTGCGGTGGGTGGTGCTCGACGATGCGGTGACGGAGTCGCGGTTGTTGTCGGTGTCGGCGGGGGTGGTGACCGATGTGGATCGGGGTGCGTCGGTGCGGGTGGGTCAGGCTGCGTATGTGATTTATACGTCGGGGTCGACGGGTGTGCCGAAGGGTGTGGTGGTGACGCATCGGGGTTTGGCGAATGTGGTGGCTGCGCAGCGTTCGGGTTTCGGGGTGTGTGCGGGTGCTCGGGTGTTGCATTGTGCGTCACCGAGTTTCGATGCGTCGGTGTTCGAGTTGGTGTGGGCGTTGGGGTTGGGTGCGCGGTTGGTGGTGGTTCCTCCGACGGTTTACGGTGGGGAGGAGTTGGCGCGGATTTTGGTGGGGGAGTCGGTGACGCATGCGGTGTTGACGCCGACGGCGTTGTCGTCGGTTGATCCGGCTGCGGTGGGGGCGTTGGGTGCTTTGGTGGTGGCGGGTGAGGCGTGCCCGCCGGAGTTGGTTGCGCGGTGGGCTCCGGGTCGGCGGATGTTCAATGCGTATGGGCCGACGGAGGCGACGATCATGTCGAATGCGAGCGGTGGTTTGGTGGTGGGGGAGTCGGTCACGGTGGGTGGTCCGGTTCGTGGGTTCGGTGAATTGGTTCTGGATGGGCGGTTGCGGCCGGTGCCGTTCGGGGCGGCGGGGGAGTTGTATTTGTCGGGTCCGGCGCTGGCGCGGGGGTATCGGAATCGGTCGGGGTTGACGGCGGGGCGGTTTGTTGCGGATCCGTTCGGTGGGCCGGGGCAGCGGATGTATCGGACGGGGGATGTGGTGCGGTGGCGGCGGTCGGTGGGTGGGCCGGTGCTCGAGTATGTGGGTCGCTCGGATTTTCAGGTGAAGATTCGTGGTTTCCGGATCGAACTCGGCGAAATCGACGCAGCGCTGACCCGGCATCCCCGCGTCGCGTTCGCGGTGACCCTCGGCCGCACCGCCCCGTCCGGCGACACCGTCCTGGTGTCCTACGTCCTGCCGTCCGGTGACGGCGAACCCGACGTCGCCGAACTGACCGACCATGTGCGCGGCTTCGTGCCCGCCCACATGGTTCCCGCGACGATCGTGATCCTCGACGAGCTGCCCCTCACCCCGGTGGGCAAGCTGGACCGGCAGGGTCTGCCGACCCCGGATTTCGCGATCGTACGCACCGTGTTCCGTGCGTCGACCAATTCGGCCGAGCACACCGTGGCAGACGTCTTTGCCGAGGTGCTGGGACTCGGCCGGGCGGGGCTGGACGACAACTTCTTCGACCTGGGCGGTAATTCGCTGAGCGCGACCCGCGCCGTCGCCCGCATCAACTCCGCCCTGGGTGTCGGCTTGGGGGTCCGGGAGCTGTTCGAGTCGCCCACGGTGGCGGGGCTCGCCGCCCGCGCCGCTGCCGCGGATCGCCGCACCGCGGCGCGTCCCGCCCTCACGGCGGGCCCGCGCCCCGACCGGGTGCCCCTCTCCCTCGCACAGCAGCGGATGTGGATCGTCAACCAGGTCGACACGACCTCGCCCGCCTACAACGTTCCGATCGCGCTGCGCCTGACCGGGGAACTCGACATCGACGCTCTGCGCGCCGCGTTCGGCGACGTCGTCGAACGGCACGAGCCGCTCCGCACCGTCTATCCGGGGTCCGCTGACGGCCCGCATCAGGTGGTGCTGCCCGCGGATCGGGTGACCGTCGACCTCACCCCGGTCACCGTGTCCGACGAGGCTGCGATGCGCACCGAGCTGGTGACTCTGGCGTCGGCAGAATTCAACGTGAGTCGCGACGTCCCGATGCGCATCGCGGTACTGCGGACCGGTCCGGATCAGCGCGTGGTGGTCCTGGTGCTTCATCATATCGCGGCGGACGGCTCGTCGATGGCGCCGCTCGCCCGCGACGTGATGGTCGCGTACACCGCGCGTACGCACGGACGCCCGCCCGGATGGGCGCCGATGCCGGTGCAGTACGCGGACTTCGCGCTGTGGCAACGCCGCACCCTGGGCAGCGACACCGACCCGGACTCGCCGATCTCGGCGCAGCTGGACTACTGGCGCCGGACCCTCGACGGGATGCCCGAGCTGCTCGAGCTGCCGACCGACCGCCGGCGTCCGCTGCAGCGGTCCTCACACGGCGCCACCGTGGCGTTCGCGATCGGCGCGGACCTTCACACGAAGCTGTCCGACCTCGCCCGGGGTCACGATTCGACGCTGTTCATGGTCGCGCACGCCGCACTCGCCGTCCTGCTCGGCCGGCTGAGCGGCGAGACGGACCTCGCGGTGGGCACGCCCGTCGCCGGTCGCGGCGACGCGGCACTGGACGAGATGGTCGGCATGTTCGTCAACACCGTGGTGCTGCGGACCCGCGTCGCACCCGAGCGCTCCTTCACCGATCTGATGGCGCACGTCCGCGAGACCGATCTCGGGGCGTTCGGGCACGCGGAGGTGCCGTTCGACCGGGTGGTGCAGGCGGTCGACCCGGTGCGGTCGACCGCGCACACCCCGCTGTTCCAGGTGCTGCTCGAGTTCCAGAACACCGAGGAGGGCCGCCTCGAACTGCCCGAACTGACCGTCGAGGTCGTCGACGCCGGTGTCGAGGTCGCCAAATGCGACCTATACCTGACCCTGAGCGAGAACGTCGACGCAGCCGGCGAACCTGCCGGAATGTCTGCGGCATTCGGTTTCGCCACCGACATCCTGGACGCGAGCACCGTGCGCGGTTTCGCAGACCAGTTCGTCCGCATCCTCGACGCGGTCACGGCGTCGCCGGACCGCCCGATCGGTGACATCGCGGTGATCGGTGTGGCGGAGTTGGAGTGCTTGACGCCGGTGGTGGGTGAGGTGTCGGTGTCGGAGGTGACGTTGCCGGAGTTGTTGGCGGCGTCGGTGGTTGCGGATCCGGGTGCGGTTGCGGTGGTGTGTGAGGGTCGGAGTGTGACGTATCGGGAGTTGGATGAGGAGTCGAATCGGTTGGCGCGGGTGTTGCTCGAGGCGGGGGTGGGTGCGGAGTCGGTGGTGGCTGTGGCGGTGGCGCGGTCGGTCGAGTCGGTGTTGTCGGTGTGGGCGGTGGCGAAGACGGGGGCGGCGTTTTTGCCGGTGGATCCGCAGTATCCGGCGGGTCGTGTGGAGCACATGGTGGTGGATTCGGGTGTGGTTGTGGGGGTGACGCTTTCGCAGTTTCGGGATCGGTTGCCGGGTTCGGTGCGGTGGGTGGTGCTCGACGATGCGGTGACGGAGTCGCGGTTGTTGTCGGTGTCGGCGGGGGTGGTGACCGATGTGGATCGGGGTGCGTCGGTGCGGGTGGGTCAGGCTGCGTATGTGATTTATACGTCGGGGTCGACGGGTGTGCCGAAGGGTGTGGTGGTGACGCATCGGGGTTTGGCGAATGTGGTGGCTGCGCAGCGTTCGGGTTTCGGGGTGTGTGCGGGTGCTCGGGTGTTGCATTGTGCGTCACCGAGTTTCGATGCGTCGGTGTTCGAGTTGGTGTGGGCGTTGGGGTTGGGTGCGCGGTTGGTGGTGGTTCCTCCGACGGTTTACGGTGGGGAGGAGTTGGCGCGGATTTTGGTGGGGGAGTCGGTGACGCATGCGGTGTTGACGCCGACGGCGTTGTCGTCGGTTGATCCGGCTGCGGTGGGGGCGTTGGGTGCTTTGGTGGTGGCGGGTGAGGCGTGCCCGCCGGAGTTGGTTGCGCGGTGGGCTCCGGGTCGGCGGATGTTCAATGCGTATGGGCCGACGGAGGCGACGATCATGTCGAATGCGAGCGGTGGTTTGGTGGTGGGGGAGTCGGTCACGGTGGGTGGTCCGGTTCGTGGGTTCGGTGAATTGGTTCTGGATGGGCGGTTGCGGCCGGTGCCGTTCGGGGCGGCGGGGGAGTTGTATTTGTCGGGTCCGGCGCTGGCGCGGGGGTATCGGAATCGGTCGGGGTTGACGGCGGGGCGGTTTGTTGCGGATCCGTTCGGTGGGCCGGGGCAGCGGATGTATCGGACGGGGGATGTGGTGCGGTGGCGGCGGTCGGTGGGTGGGCCGGTGCTCGAGTATGTGGGTCGCTCGGATTTTCAGGTGAAGATTCGTGGTTTCCGGATCGAACTCGGCGAAATCGAATCGGCTCTCCTCGGATACCCCGGTATCGATCGTGCCGTCGTGAACACCAGCGGCGACCGGCTGGCCGGCTACGTCGTCCCCGCTGCGGGTTCGCTACTCGACACCTCCGCGGTCCTGGCGCACGCCCGCGCGCGGTTGGCCCCGCACATGGTCCCCGCGACCGTGACCGTGCTCGACGCCGTGCCGGTCACCGCGAACGGGAAACTCGACCGCGCCGCCCTGCCGGAGCCCGACTTCGCCGCGGTGCGCGCCGCGTACCGGGCGCCGCGCAACGCGACCGAGGAAGTAGTGGCCGCCGCGTTCGCCGAGGGGCTCGGCCTGGACCGGGTCGGCCTCGACGACAACTACTTCACGCTCGGCGGCACGTCGCTCACCGCGACGAGCGTGATCGCGCGGATTGCCGAATCGTCCGCGCGCGCCGTGCCGGTGCAGTGGATCTTCACCCATCCGACACCGGAAGCCCTGGCGCACATGATCGCCACGGCGCCAGAGGACTCCCGGGCGGAGGATGCCGCCGACCGGTCGCTCGACGTCCTGCTGCCGCTGCGTACCACTGGAACCGGCAACCCGGTGTTCTGCATCCACCCCGCGATCGGGTTGGCCTGGTGCTTCACCGGACTGGTGCAGTATCTCGGCGACCGTCCGGTGTACGGGCTGCAATCCCCGGCGCTGACCGACCCGGACCTGCGTGTCGACTCCTTGCAGGATCTCGCCGCCCGGTATGTCCAACGGATCCGCTCGGTGCAACCGGACGGTCCGTATCACCTGGTCGGCTACTCGGTCGGCGGTCAGATCGCCCATGAGATGGCGGTGCAGCTCACGGGTGTCGGCGAGGAGGTGGCCACCCTCGCGATGCTCGACACACACCTGGCCGAAGGATTCGGTCACACGACGGAGAAGCCCACCGTGGCAGCACTTCTGGCGGAGCTCGGCGCGGTGGTCCCGGGCGACGAGAATGCGGCGGCGACCACGGATCGTGCCGTGGAAGTATTGCGTCGCACCGGCGGACTGTTCGCTGGTGTGACCGTGGACGACCTCGACTCCGTCCACCGGGTGTTCACCCAGACGGTCGACCTCGCCCTCGCGCACCGCCCGTCCACACCGAGCGGTCTCGATCTGTTGTACTTCGGTGCGGCAGATTCCGTGGATGCATCCACCGGCGTCTCCGCGTGGAGGCCGCACATCAGCGGCGAGATCCTCGAACACGCCGTTCCCGTAACGCACCAGCAGATGACGAGTCCGGAAGCGCTCGCCGGCATCGGCCCCGTCCTCGCACAGCACGTTGCGCTCGCGGACCGCCGGCTCGCCCGGTCCTAGGCGCGCACGCCCGGCCGGCGCGCCGGGTGATGAATTCCGTGAGTTACGCGCTCGATTCGCTTGTTGCCGGCGGATTCCCCTACTCGTCGGTTGGGAGCATCGACCACGGCTGTCGGCGCACCTGCCGACCATCGGGGTGGTGTGTTCTCATGCTCTCCACGACACTCGCCCTCCTGACAGTTCCTCGTCGACACGCGCACCGACGTGAGCGCCGAGGACCTGCGGTGTGCGGACGCGAACTCGCACCGGCACCTGTCACCGGGCACCGTCGCTTCGGTCACGGTGGGGCTCGTCATCTTCGTCGACGGGAAGCGCTTCGTCTGCCACCTCGATGGCGGAGCCGCGCCGGTACCGGCGAGTCCTCCGGTACGACAGCAATTCTCCATCGAGGTCCAGCACCACCTCGTAGAGTGCGAGCATGTCCGCTGACGGGGGTATGTGCCGGTCGTCGACCACCTCCACTTCCACCGACCAGCCCTCCTCGGTCGGCACCACCGCCGTCGCGTTCTCGGATTCCTTTCCGATCACATCTGCGATGTCACGCAACGCGGCCGCAGCGGCCGCCGCTGCCGACACGGGCGGGGGATGTTCGTCAGCCATCCCAACCATCTCCTTCTCCTCCGGAGCGTCCGGTGTGAGCTGGGCATATACAAATTCTTCTCTGCTTGGTGGCCGGACACCAGGGGCGTGGGCGCCGACTTCGGCAGCGAACCGACTGTTGGTGCAAGTGCCGGAGCGTGCAGATGCCCGGCACTGCTCAATGTTCGTCGTCGAAGGACGACCCGCGCTTGCGTGCCGAGGCGATTGCAGCACCATTGCCCCTACACACAGGGTGCTCTCTTCTGACATCCTCCGGATCGAGGACACCGCGACCAATTGAGTTCCGGCCTCCGGCCATCCGGAGTAACAAGACGGTCAGGTGTTCGCGATCGGCCCTCGGTGGGAGGCGCCGGCTCGCCGGCTGCAGGGAGTGAACGACCATGGCTCAGGGCAGCGGGTACAAGTCGCTCGACGGGAATCAGCGGATGGAGTTCGAGGTGGGCCGGGGAGTCGATTTGCCCGCGAAATGGGCCGGCTTCATCGAACAAGGTTGCACCGTCGGGGCCCTGGCGATGCCTGAGGTAGGAGGCCCGAGCGACACACCGTCCCCGGCGCATGCAACGGAGCCTCCGACGTGATGAGCCCGATGTCGGAAGACAATGACGGACCGATTCATCGCTGGACGCCCCTCGACGTCTCGGATCGGGGCGGTGGAACGTTTCGCGGACTGTACCGAACATGTGCTCACTGTCGGCGACCTGCAGTGGGCTGACGTGGCGAAGGATTCCGGCTGTTGGCCGTCAACAGTTCCCTTCGTCGCCAGCAGGAAAGCATTCGAGCCGCCATTTTGCTCAGTCGACACGACGTGGGTCATCTGGGCGTGGCATTTGTGCGCGCGGCTCTCCAGGACGAGACGTATCTCGGTTTCTTCGCGTCGCTCGACCTGGAGGAGTCCCAGGAGTTGTTCGTGTCGGTGGGCAACTTCGGCTCCCTGCGAGCACTGCTTGCGAATCGAACTATATCGGGGACAAGGAGATGGCACGGCTCTGGTATCCAAGTACTTCCTCGAGTGGGCAGTTGCCAAGAGCGAGGAGACCAGAGCTGTGCTGACGGTGCTGAAGGAAGCAGTACGGGTGGTCGGGTGGCATCGTACCGACGGGGGTGTGTGTCGCAGACCGTGTCGGCCAACGCGAGCCGTATGACTATCTGTACGCAGCGTCGAGCCGGGCAGTGCACTTTTCAGTCAGTGAGATCATGCGTCGTGGCTGGGTAGAACCGACCGGAATGCTGGTCACGGACAAGGGTGCGTTTCGAGAGCACCTCGCCTCCTTCGCTCTCGACTGGTTGTGGCGGCTGTACGTCGAAACCCGGCGGATCGCTGTGCCGATGCTGGACAGGCCGGAATCAGCAGCGACGAATCCCTCGGGTTCCCGCAGGCGGATCCGCCATCGGATCGGTGCGCCGAGATGTCCGTGTAGCCGTCGTAGCGTGCCCAGGTCACGGCGAAGGTGAGGATCTCTGTTTGATATCCGGTCATGTCGATGCCCGTTCTCAGAGGTGTCCTTCCACGAATTGGGCAACACCGTTGCCGAAGGACCAGTCGTCGCGTGTGTTTTCGAGCACCGATACGATGACATCGGTTGGCGCCAACCCGGTCTCATCGTGCAGGCGATCAGCCAGTGCCCGATACATGGCCTTCTTCTGCTCCTGGCTGCGGCCCTGTTGGGCCACCTGCACGACCACGATGTCGTCGGTTCGCTCGAACCCCAGCCCGGTGTCCTCGGCAATGATCTGACCCGGCTTGTGCTCGGAGATGATCTGGTAGCGGTCTCGGTCCGGTGCTGCGAAGTGCTCGAGCATCACGCCCTGCACCACATCCGCGAGGTGACGAAGCTGTTCAGGAGTACGCCTGTTCTCGATGACGTGGATGTGAACGAGAGGCATGACGTGCTCCTTGATGGTGTGATGGGTGATCGTGCGGTTGGGGCCTGTGCGGGGTGCGGTCCGAGATCCGCACCCCGCACAGGTGATTGGTGGGTTTTCCGTCTACGAAAGCCTCATGGAGGGCTAGTTGTTCTGGGGGAAGCCGAGGTTGAGTCCGCCGTGGCTGGGGTCGAGCCAGCGGGTGGTGACGACCTTGCCGCGGGTGAAGAAGTGCACGCCTTCGGTGCCGTGGGCGTGGGTGTCGCCGAAGA
>NZ_JAAXPA010000021.1 GCF_012396235.1 Rhodococcus opacus
CCGGTGCGGTGCGGTTGTGTGCTGCGGCGGTGGTGAGCAGTTGTGGCAGTGTCGTTGCGGGGTGTTCGGGGCCGCCGGTGCGGTCGAGCAGGTTCCGTCGTTCGTCGGCGTCGAGGAGGTCGAGGTCACCGACCCGACTCCCCGCATCGGCAGAAAGGAAGCGGTCGAGAAAGGACAACAAGCGGTCGTGATGACATTTGAGAACGTCGTCGTCGTACAGGCTCGGGTTGGCTTGGAAGTCGATGTGCGTCGTGGTGCCGCCCACGCTCGGGTAGATGTTGACGAAAAGATCGTCGACGAGCCCGGAGGTCAACACGTGCAGTCGGCCGAGGTGCGGGCCCAGCCGGATCTCTCGGTCGGCCGGCATGATGTTGAGAGTCGGACCGAACGAGCGATTGCGGCTGATGTCCGTGCCGAGATCACGGCAGATGTCCTCACGGCGGTACCGCTGCCGCCGCAGCGCCCCGGTCAACTCGAGCTGGGCGGAGTGGATCAGTGTCCCGATCGTCACGTCCGCGCCCACGTCGAGCTGCAGCGGCACGACATTGGCCACCATCCCACCTGAGCGTCGCAGCGGTGCGGTCGTTCGGGCCGAAACCGGCAGACTGAGTACGATGTCCGATCTGCCTGTCATCCGGCACAGGAAGCCGGCAAGAGCAGCGACCAAGACCGTTGCTGCACTCGAGTTGTGCTTCGTTGCGACCGAATCGAGCAATGAGGCTACGTCGTGTGACAAGGCCGCGCTGGCCACTCGCGGATGCGCCTCGACGGGCGCCGACCGCCCGGCCAGGCTCGCAGGTTCCGGCAGTCCCGAGGTCCGTTCCGCCCAGTACCGCCGATCCGCCTCGAAGCGATCCGAGTTCCGGTAGGCAGCATCGATTTCAACGATCTGTGCGAGGTCCAGCACGCGGAGCGGCGGGGCCTCGACACCGGCAACTGCGGCCGTATACAACTCGGCAATACGCTGCATCAGCGTCATGGCGCCGTAGCCGTCGAGGGCGATGTGGTGAACGCGTGAGTACCAGTAGCAGTGCCGGTCGCCGACTCGGAGGATCGCCGAGACTGCGAGCGCATCGTGGAGGAGGTCTATCGGGGCGCTGAACTCGCTGCGCATCCACTGCTGCGCGACGACGCTCGGGTCGTCCTCCGCGCGAAAGTCGATTCGCCGGACCCCGCTGTCGGAAGAGTCGTCGACCAGTTGATACAGCTCACCGTCGTGATCGACCAGGCGTAAGAACCCGGAACCGAACTCCCTGGCCGCGACGCGACTGGTCGCCTCGAGCAAATCGATATCCAACTCGCCGAAGACCTCGACGTACTGCGCGATCGTGATCGGGAGCTCGCCGGCCAGTTGCTGGGCGAACCAGATTCCCTTTTGCGCGGCCGATAAACGGCATGCCTCGGACGGAAGGGCTCCCGAGCACATTTCAATTCCTGGAATCGGTGGCGGGACGGCGTCCACGACTCTTCTCCGATCTGCTCTTCGCACCAGGAGGCGTGCAAGGGTTGGGCTCGGGCCCGACCTCGGCGTGCTGGAGTTGCATGGATGTCCGCGCGCACGTGGTGTAGGCCGCTTCTCCCGCCTGATCGAAATGTGTTGCCACGTTGGCGAATAACTTGTTCTCGTCGAGTAGTGCGAGCACTGTCGTGTAGCGGTCGGGACGGTGCTCGACGACGAGGCTGCCGCCCGCGTGCAGGAGCCGTGCCGCCGCAACAATCGTTTGCCGGGCGAGCTTCAGCCCATCTGTGCCGCTGACCAAGGCCCGTCGGCGGTACTCGCCGCACTGTGAGGGAAGGTCTTCGTCGTCGGGAATGCACGGTGGACGGGCGAGGACCAGATCGGCCGTTCCGGCAAGGCCGGACAGTAGATTGGGCGTGGTGACGGCGCTTTCGTGAAGCACGATCGGGCTCTCGCCGAGGCGGATCTGACGTTCGATGTTGCGTCGCGCCACGTTCAGGGCTGTCGGATCCGCATCCACGGCATGTACACCGGCGTCGGCTCGGGCATGCGCGATTGCCAGGGCGATTGCTCCCGAACCGGTGCACAGATCCACGACCACTGGAGTCGTGACATGTGAAATATCGGCGAGGGCCTCGGCAAGTACAAGTTCGGTGTTGGCCCTGGGTGCCGGCACACCGGGGCAGACCCACACTTCTACACCGCCCAGTTCGGCCCGCGAGAGTCGTCGCATAGCTCGATCGATGGCGTCACTCGAGGTCTGCGGACCAACGCTGTGTGCGAGGGCGGGGGATCTGCCGGCGCTGATCGTGAGGGCCCTGCGCATGGCGGCCGCCTTGACCAGGGTCTCGGTGAACTCTTCGTCGGGGTCGGATAATGCGACGATGGCGCCCCCGATCCCGAAGCTCACTGTCCCGTGCCGGGACACCATGGTTCGGATGACGATGCTGAGGTCGGCGGTGCCGTTGATGGACAGCCAGCCGAGGGCGCCCGAGTACATGCCTCGCGGCCCCTCCTCCAGCCGATCGATGATTTCCATGGTGCGTATCTTCGGTGCTCCGGTCATCGAGCCACCCGGGAAGCAGGCGCGCACACACCCGACTGCAGTCGCGTCGCTGCGCAGCGTCCCCCGCACCGTCGACACGAGTTGGTGGACCGGTGCGTAGGTTTCGACGTCGAACAATCGCGGTACGTGCACAGAACCGGGAGTGCAGACCCGTGAGAGATCGTTACGCACGAGGTCGACGATCATGAGGTTCTCGGCCCGGTCCTTCTCGCTCGTCAGCAGGTCCTGGCGGAGCGCGTCGTCCGTCGCAGCGGTTGCTCCCCGCGGCCGGGTGCCCTTGATCGGCTTGGACTCCACTACCCGGTCGGCGTCCACGCGCAGAAACCTCTCGGGGGAGGCGCTGAGTATGTCCGCTGCCTCGAACCTCAGGAGTGCTGCGTAGGGCACTGGAGTGATCGATCGGAGGTAGGCGAAGGTTTCGACGGGGTCTATCTCGACATCGATCTGGGCGTGGTTCGTCAAGCACACTTCGTACGTTTCGCCGACGCGAATGTTCTCCAAACAGGTACGGATCTTGTCGAGGTAGGTTTCACGGTTGTGGCGCAGCGTCATGCGCGGGTCTGCCGCCGACCTGATGAGCGGCCGCGCGGGAAGCGCATCGTCGGTCGTGACGGGCAACCGGTTGATTACCTGGGCCGTACGGCGCATCCAGTCGCGGGTTTCGGGTTCGTTGGCCTGCTCGCTGAGCGCCAGGAGGTAGCAGCTGCCGTCGACGTGGTCGATCACGACTGCGCGGTCGGCGAAGACCATGGCAGCGTCCGGTGTGTCCGCGGAGTGTTGCGCATTGCCGTCGGCTTCGGCCTTCAACTCGTAGCCCAGGTAGCCCACGTAACCCAGATTGAACGAGAACGGCAGGTCCGGCGATGGCGGCACAGCGCGGGCCCGCAACTGTTCGTCGAGATAGTCGAAGAATCGCACGGGTCGTTTGCCGGCCGGAACGCCGGAACGGTGCACCAGGACGGTGCCGTCCGCAACGTCGTACGTGATGTACTCGGCGCGTGGGCCAGATGCGTCGCCCATGATGGTGAAGCGGGCGTCCGACTCCACTGTGGAGCTGCCGTCGAGCCAAAAACTGTTGGGGCCGTCTGCGAACAGGCGCTCATACACCGTCTGCGGGTCGACTCGCCGATCTATCCGCCGTGTTTCCACCACGTATGGCGATAAGGTCCGCGGCCGACGTCGAGGCTTCGGGGCGGATCCCTTCCGGCGGGTCGGGGTGAGGTCACGGAAGTTGGCGAGGAGTTCATGTCCATGATCGGTACAGATCGATTCCGGATGAAATTGCACCCCCCACAGCGGGCGCCGGCGGTGCCTTACTCCCATGAGGATCCCGTCGGATGTCCACGCGGTTGGCTCCAGCTCATCAGGGAGATTTTCGACGGAGAGAGAGTGGTACCGGACGACCGACAGGGGCGAGGGGAGGCCCGCGAACAATTCTCTTCCGTCGTGGAATACCTCTGAGTTGCGACCGTGCCTCGGCTCTGGTGCCAAGACGACATGCGCACCGAACAGTTGGCATAAACCCTGATGGCCGAGGCACACTCCTAGCGTTGGAAGCCCACCCCGCAGAATGGCCCGCGAGCTGATGCCGAAGTCGCGTTCGCTTGCTGGACGACCGGGCCCCGGAGAGATCACGATATTGTCGAACTCGGTCAGTTCGATCGCACGCCAGTCGACGTCGTTGCGCACCACCGTCGGCGGGCACCCGTTGACCTCGCTGAGAAAGCTGTAGAGGTTGTATGTGAAGGAGTCGTAGTTGTCGATCAACAACGTCTTGGTAAACATCGTTCGCCCGGTTCTCGGCGTGTGAGGGATGCGACACTGCGGTGTCACTCGCCGGTGCACCGACGTGAAGAGGTCCCTCGACTTATTGCAGGAGCTTTCGTCTGAGCGCGCACCACCCGTGGCGCCCTCCTCCAGCACGGGGAAAGCTCGTGTGATTCATTGACTGGGGGCGTTGCCACCAAGACCTCTCGACGTGTCGGCCCCGTTAGGAGGCTCCGCCGACCTGAGGAAAACTGACCGGCTGCGCCTGAGTGCCGGCGATGCCCGCTCGTGTGCATTTTTGGGGACGAACCGGCCGGGGGACAACTGGGTCCTTGTACCGTCGATACGGTGGGCCTGATGGACATGATCAATCCTTAGGAGGGCTATTTAGCCTGTCTATCAACGCAACCCGCCCAGACCCCGACACGCCGCGCGAGGCGCGCACTCCACCTTAAGTCACGAAAGTCTGTGGATACAAGGGCACCCATCCGGGTAATCCACAGAGCAAATGGTCGGTTCCATTCGCGGAGGGTGACGGTGTGACTAGGGCCTCCGGCGCACGAAAGTGATTGCGTCTCTTGACCTCAGGGGTGATGTGTCTGCTGTAATGATCACGAGGATGGAACGGCCGACCGCGACGATGGCGGGCGCGTTTCCCCGTTTCGCCAGTTGGGGACGGCGCAGCCGGGGATTGCATCGGCATGAAGCTTTCTGTACCTCGTGCGCGGTGGTATCGCCTGGCGGCAATGCCGATCGAGTTCCCCCGGCCGGGACGGTGCACGCGGTCTTCGCCCGCTCCAGTCGAGCGGCGAGGACCTGGTGGGGGAGTGGGCGAGGTTGCGGGCACCAGGCGGAGGTCGGGCGAGATCCGCAACAGCCACGTCGTCGAGGCGGAAGTGAGCGAAGAGACCGCGCAACCCTCGGGACCGTTGAGAGGCGAGATGTCGAGTCTCCCACAATTTGCCGATAACAATTGGTACGTCAACTACCTATCTGAACGCGAACTGTCCCAACAGCTTCCGTTCTCGGTGTTGCGCGAGCAGGCGGGAATGTCAGGGGTGTGGGCGCATGGTTTCGAGCATGTAGTCGAGTTCGGCGATGGTGCGGTGGGGTGGGAGGGTGAGGATGGGCATCTCGGCGCCTGCCGTGTACCAGTGCTGGAGCTGGTCTCGAGCGGTGTCGGGTGTGCCCCAGACGGTGAGCTCGTCGAGCAGAACATGGGCTGCGGCTGGCACGTCAGCGTCGTCGTGGGTAGCGGCGGCAGTGAAGTGGGCGGCAGTCCGGGAATCTGCAGATCCGTGGGCAGGGTTCCCGGCAACTGCTCGACGCCCGGCGCGGTCGTGGAACCGGGTGTCCCCGGCACCGTGGCCGGCAATTCGGTGGTCTGTGTCGGCGCGTCGGTGGTGGTGGTACCGGGCGTCGTCGCCGCGGGCGGCGTGGTGGGAGCGATCTTCTCGACCTCCGCGGCGAGCTTCGCACGCCACACGTCGAGTTCGTTGCGCAGGTCGGCGTCACGTACCCCGCCGGAACGGTCTGCGGCGCCCTCGAGCAGGTTCTTCGCCGCCTCCGCGTCGCCCGCGGCGATCAGCCGCTCGGCCTCCTGCAGCTGCGACGTGGTGTCGATCTGCGCGACGGTCGAATCGGCCTGCTGGCTGAACACGACCGACTTGACGCTCCACAGCGGATCGCCGGGTGCGGCGTTGTACGAGAAGATGGTGACGCCACCTATGACGACCGCGATCGCGGCGGCAGCGCCGGCGATGGGTCGCAACAAGCGGAGCTTGCCGCGGGCAGCGCTGCGTGCGGAACGGGCGTCCGAGGCGTCGATCGCCGCGATCACGTCGTCGAGCAGCGGCCCGGTCGGCATCGGCGTCGCCACGATGTCGGCGCGCCAATTGGTCAGCAGAAGCGCGAGCTCGTACTGCTCCGGCGAATCCGTCGCGACAGGACCGCCACCGGCGATCGCGTCGATCAAAGCGTCGTCGCGGCGCACTCGGGCGGTCCTGAGGCCCTGGGCCGGGGTCGACGTTCTTGCGAGGGCATTGCTTCTTCGGGGTGGAAGATCCTCCTAGGTGGATTATCCCACCAGCGCCAGGTACTCGGCGAGGCTCAGCAGTTGCCACACCTCATGCGCTTCCGCAAGCGCGGTCGCGTCGTCCAGCGTGGCCAGTTCGTCGACACCGGCCTTGCGAGCTACCGCGATGCAATCGATCAGTGCGTCGAGCGGTGGTGCCTCACGACTGCGCACGACATCGTCGTTCTTCGCGGGTTGCGCCGACGTACCGGAAGCTCGATGCCGACGTGCGCGCGCTGGAGCGGGTGGTCTGGCGCAGCCGTTCGATCCCGATGAGCGCCATGCAGTCACGCGAGTGGTGCCCACATTCGTCTGCGCACGCAAGAAGCCGCCGGCACCTCACGGTGTCAGCGGCTTCGCTTCCTTCCCAGGCACGCTACGCAATGTAGGTCTGACCCGGGCGGGTGGTGACGGTGCCCGCCAGTGCGCCTCTCGGCAAGTGGTCGCTCGAAGCGACAATTTTCAATGTGGTACCCGGGGCATTGGGTCGAACACCGTCGAGTGTGTAAACGGTTCGCGGGGCAGCGGTATTCCTTCCCCGATGGGCAGCTTTCAGTGGTGCGCTTCGGCCCGTCGGCGCGCAAACTGGAACCAGGAGGTCAGGAGGTCGTCATGCGATTACTACGGGGCCTGCTCGACGTGGTGCTGGGCATCCTCACGGCCATTCTCGGCACGGTGCTGGGCATCGTCGCGGCGGTGGTATGGCTTGTCGGCGGGGTGCTCTGCGTAACAGTCATCCTGCTTCCTCTGGGCCTCCCCGTGGTGAGGCTGGCACGCCGCCTCTTCACCCTCGCCAGGAAGCTGATGCATCTTCCCTGACGCGCAGTGTGAAGAAGATGAACGGTGCCTCACGGCTGAGCCGCTCGAAGTGTTCTGGGGAGCGATCGTGCACCGCCGCACCGGGCCGCGGCTCCGAAATACGTTCGACGGTGAATCCCGCTGCGGTGAATGCGTCGAACATGGCGTGCAACGGCCTGTGCCAGAACTTCATGTGGAACGTCTCGCCGGACTTCACCCATTCCTCGGTGAACTCGTACGTTCCGAGATAATCGCCCTGCCCGGCAAGCCTGAAGTCCACGAACGGGTGATGGGTCGAGATGACTACGTACCCGCCTGGCGCGAGTACCCGGCGGAACTCGGTCAACGGTCTCGACCAATCGTGGACGTAGTGCATCACCAACGACGCGACGACGACATCGAAGATCGATGACCGGATGGGTAACTGCTGGTTGAGATCCGCCCGGATCAACGACACGTCGGGACCCAGGCGCGTTCGGGCGATCGCGAGCAGACCGTTGCTGAGATCGACGCCGGTGACGGCGGCACCGGCGGCGAGGAGTGCACGCGACAGCGCACCGCTGCCGCAGCCCGCATCCAGCACTTTCCGGCCTGCGACGTCGCCGACCAGCGCCAAGGTCGCAGGTCGCTCGTACAACGCGTTGTACACGTTGTTCTCGGTGTCGGCGTCATACGCCGACGCGTACGTGTCGTAGTCGTTGAACGTTGCCACGGTGTGATCATTGCGGATCGGCGCTACCGTCGTGCCCCGACCGCCGCGGCAGCCCTGGTGCCGCCCGGGTCATCCTGCAATTCGACCGGACTCACCACCCGGTGCCGATTGGCAGAGCGCCCCGGTGGGGGAGTCAATGCGCCCCGACGTATTCCTCCCTGCGGTGCAGCATGGCCGCTGCCATTGCGGGGCATCAGCACATGGCCGGCGAGCATCAGGCCGTCGCCGGAGAGCAGGCCGAGCCAGAGCGGCAGGAACAGCACGACGAACGCGAGCGGCGATCGCCGGCCACGAATGCCGCCGCCGTGCCATCCATGCCGTCATCGGGGTGGCCATCGGCAACGAATGCACTTCGACGCGCGCATCGTGGCATGCACGGATGGCCGCTTCGGAGGAGCGAAGCGTGCGGACGGGCCCGCCCGGAAATCGCTTGAACAGTGTTGTATTGAAAACTTGTGCGTTCTAAAATTGGGGTATGGCGACGGTCGAGTACGACACTGCGGAGCCGGGCGGATCTGGGACCCGCCGGTACCGCTCGCCGCTGCGTCGGATGCAGGCAGCCCAGACGCGGGCGGTCGTACTGGAGGCCGCTACCCGGTTGTTCGCCGAGCACGGCTGGGTCGCCACCGGTATGAGGGATGTCGCGCGGGCCGCGGCGGTTTCCGTCGAAACCGTCTACACGACGTTCGGATCCAAGGCGGACCTGTTGAAGTTGGCGCTGGAGGTCGCCATAGTCGGCGATGACGCACAGGTGCCGTTGGCCGACAGGCCCGTCTACACGGCGATCGGTACGGGGCGCACGACCAGCGACCGCATCGAGATGGGTGCGCGCATGATCGCCATGATCAACGAGCGCATCTACCGCCTGGCCATGGCAATCCGCCAGGGTGCGACGGCGGATGCCACGCTCGCAGCGGTGGCCGCCGACCTGGAGGGGCAGCGCAGGCGCTCGGTCGCCGACGTCGCAAATTTGATAATGGGCCACCACGCCGATCCTGGTCAGGTCGACGAACTGTGGGTCCAAACCCACGATCAGGTCTATGCCCTGCTCGTGGACGAATGCGGTTGGAGTCGCCTCCGCTACGAGTCATGGCTGATCGACCGCATCGCAGAAATCTTCGACCGCCCGGTGTGACATACGGGCACCATTGTCTGGAGTAGGTCATGACAACCGAAACTCGGCCTCCCGCCGACACTCGCATCATGCGCATCGTCCACAGCGCGCTGCGCCGCGATATTGCGCGCGCCGCGCAGGTGCTGCGCACAACACCTCCGCCCGCGCAGACTCAGCGGGTCGCCCTCGCCGATCATCTCGCGTGGATGATGCATTTCCTGCACCTGCACCACAGCGGCGAGGACCGTGGACTGTGGCCGCTGGTCCGCGAGTTGAACCCGGCCGCCGGAGCGCTGCTCGACGCGATGGACGCCGACCACACGCGAATCGGCCCCGAGATGGAGCGGGTCACCGCTGCGGCAACCGAATACCGTGCGCATCCGGCGGCCCGAGAAGAACTGTCGCGCTCCCTCGCCGCTCTCGAACAGGTTCTGCTGCCGCACCTGCAGCGCGAAGAGGACGAGATGATGCCGGTCGTCGCCCGCACCCTGACCTGTCGTCAGTGGGACGACGTAGAGCAGCAGGTGTTCATCGCCTCGAAGACCAAGCGGGAGCTGGGGATCGAAGCTCACTGGATCGTCGACGGTGTCGATCGGGAAGACTACGACGTCACCGTTCGCAAAGTCGATCCCGCCACCCGGTTCATGCTGCTCCATACGTTCAAACGACCATATCGGCGGGCATGCGCCGCCCGGTGGGGCGCCGACCTCGACGTGAGCCCCCGGCTCCACCAGCCACTCCGCACCGAGGGCTCGGCAGAACTGTGGATCGACATCCCGGCCCGGCAGCTGTACGACGCGGTCGCCGACGTCACCCGCATCAGCGAACGGAGCCCCGAGTGCCGCAGCTGCGCGTGGCTACCGGGACGGTCGCCGGGGACCGTGGGCGCCCGATTCCGGGGGCACAACCGCGCACATCACATGCGCTGGTCCCGGGTCTGCGAGGTGACCGCCGCCGATCCGGGGAGGAAGTTCGAGTTCCACACGGTGTCGGATCGGCGCAACCCGCTGTACCACGACTCGACCACCTGGTCATACACATTCAGAGCGGACGGCGACGGGACCCGGGTGACGCACGCGTATCGGATCGACGTACTGCCGTACGGCCCGCTGCTCTCGCTCTACTCACGCCTGCAGCCGCAGCACCGGGACATGCGGCCGCAGATGCAGCAGAATCTCAAGGCGCTGCGGCGGCAGGCGCGCGCCTGCACGCCTAGAGGGTCGTCCCTGCCCCGAACGGCCTAGTGCCCATTACTCGCTGTTATCTGCAGGTGGGGCGTCAGTGTTGCGGTGAGTCATGCTGTGGTCGGCCAGGGTCGGGCGCTTGTCGGCGGGTGCGGATTCTCTGGCTTCGCTACTGTCGCAGCCTCGCGCTTCGGCGGAAACCTGGTGCTCCCAGTACGCATCCGATCGTGCCCGTGGTGCCCACGGAACTCCCATGCGAAGTCCTCTCTGTGCGTGTGGCTGGAGGAGATCGCTCTTCCTGTCACGTAGATCGCGCGGGTGGCGGCTTGTCGCGCCACTGCCGAGCCTCCCGGGTGTCTTTCCTTTGTACGCCTCGGCAGTGAGTTCTGTCGTGCCCAGCGGACCGGGTCGGTGACCTTGCAGCTCGGCGATTGGGCGAATTGGACGCAGCGGCCGGCGCGCTCGAGCTCGGGTTCGTTGCCTTATCCGGATATGCGGGGTAGACCTGAGGTACGGATCCACGACAGACCAAGGTCGAACCGGAAGAGAAGATTCCACCTCTCGGTCGTGGCACCCAGCACGAGTTGTAGGCACCCACGCAGAAAGCACAGCCCACTAACTGGGCTCAGCGCGGCGGGCTTGCGTCAGACGGGGGGATGTCTGACGCCGAGGCCACATTTCACCCCGCGCAACCATGCAGCTTGGTAACCAGACGTTCGTGCTCGCGGGCGGCGTCCCCTTGATCAGGGGCGCCGTCCGACGTGTGTCTGTGGAACGCCGCGAAGTCTTCGATGCCCAGAGAAGGAGAGCACATGCTGGTGGCATTCAGCGTCAGCCCGATGGGCGGGGATTCCGACTGCGTCGGTGCCGCGGTCGCCGCGGCCGTGCGGGTGGTCCGCGAATCCGGGCTGTCCAACGAGACCACGTCGATGTTCACCACCGTCGAGGGTGAGTGGGACGAGGTGATGGCCGTCGTGAAGCGTGCAACGGACGTTCTGCTGGAACAGTTTCCGCGGGTCAGTCTGGTTCTCAAAGCGGATATCCGGCCGGGGCGGAGCGATCAGCTGCGAGCGAAGGTCGAGACGGTCGAGCGCTACCTGACCGACTGACGCTCGGTCATCCGCCCGCACCATGTTCGCCGGCATAGTGGTGGGCGAGTTCCGTGCCGATCCGGGCGAGCTCGGCCCGGACCGATCGAGGTTCGAGCACCTCGACCATCGACCCCCAGCCGGCGAGGTTCCGGGCGATGTCCAACGGGGTCGGTGCGGCGAGACGGATCCGGGCGCGACCGTCGTCGTCCGCACCGTCGGGGTGGCAGTGCCGCCCGAAGTGATCGCGCAGGATCGGCACGAACCTGGCGTCGATGAGCACGGTCGCCCACGTCGTCGAGCGCCGCTGTTCCACCTCGCCGACCACTTCGTCCCACGCCGCGGCGAGTGTGAAGTCGTCGGGGCGCTCGGCGGGCTGCTCCGTCGATTCGGCGTGGACGATCCGGTCGACCCGGAAGGTCCGCTGTCCCCGTTCGGTCCCGGCCAGGAGATACCAGCTGTCGTCCTTGTCGACGAGACCCCACGGGTCGACCAGTCGCTCGGACCGTTGCCGGGCGCTGTTCGTGTACGTCAGGCGCACTTTCCGGCGCCGAATCACGGCGGCCTGCAGCAGGTCGACCATCTCGGGCCTGCGGCGATCGCGTTCGCCCCACCGGGTGGGATCGATCATGGTGGCACTGGCGGCGGCCTCGGCGTCGGCCCGGAAGGTCTGCGGCAGCGCCCGCACCAGTTTGCGCAGCGCGGCCTTGGCCTCGCCCGAGACGGCGGCCGCCGGGCCGACCAGAAGGAACAGCGCCTGCGCCTCCGTCGCGGACAACCCGCTGAGGTCGGTGCGGGCGCCGCCCACCAGCGACCACCCGCCGCCGCGCCCGGACTGTGGGTATACCGGGATCCCCGCAGCGGACAACGCTTCCAGGTCGCGGCGAGCGGTCGCGACGGACACCTCGAGTTCGTCCGCCACCTCGGCGGCGGTCACTCGACCCCGGGACTGCATCAGCAGAAGGGTGGCGACGAGTCGGTCAGCGCGCATGTCCTCAGTTTCCCTCGAAAAGTGCTCAATTGGTGAGCACTTTGAGTCGGAGGATGAATGTTGTCACCGACCGAGGAAGGGAACCACCCATGTTGCGAGGACTCACCACCGTCAACTTCTACGCCGACGACCTCACCGCCGCCCAGGCCTGGTACACCGAACTGCTCGGAATCGAGCCGTATTTCGTGCGCTCGGTGGCGGGGGCACCCGCCTACATCGAATTCCGGATCGGCTACTACCAGCACGAACTTGGCATCATCGACAGCCGATTCGCGACGCCCGACCGGTCACGCGAAGCCGAGAACACGATGACCTACTGGCACGTCGACGATCTGGAGGCGACCGTCGAGCGGCTGCTGTCCCTGGGCGCCACCCTGCACGGAGAGCCGATCGAACACGGGCCGGGATTCGTCACCGCATCCGTGGCCGACCCGTTCGGGAACATCCTCGGCGTCATGTTCAACCAGCACTACCTGGACATTCTGGCTGCGAAGGCAGGCGCGTGATGGACACCCACGACGTGAACACCGTCGTCGCTCGCACGACCGCGCAATGGCGTGCCTGGCTTTCGGAGAACTGCCGGACCGAGACAGAGGTCTGGCTGATCATCCACCACAAGAACAGCGGAACGCCGAGCGTGCGCTACCACGAGGCGATCGAGCAGGCCCTGTGCTTCGGGTGGATCGACGGCCTGCACCGCAGACGGGACGCCGACAGTTCTCAACTGCGCTTCACGCCGCGCACCCCGCGCAGCACCTGGAGCCGGGTGAACCGGCGGCGCGTGGCGGACATGATCGAGCAGGGACTGATGACCGAGCACGGTTACGCCGCCATCGATCTGGCCAAGGCCAAGGGGACCTGGGAGAACACGGCGAACGGGGACAGCTCGGTCGTCCCCGGCGATCTGCGGGCAGCGTTCGGGCGAAACGACGCTGCACGCGCGAACTTCGACAAGTTTCCGCCGTCTTCGACACGGCTGATCCTGGAATGGATAGCGTCAGCCAGGAAGCCGGACACGAGGCAGCGGCGGATCGAGCGGACGGTCGCGCTGGCGGCGATGAACCTCCGGGCACATCATCCGGGGGTCCGGGTCCCGGACGGTGTGCGGTAGCCGTCTCGAGATCGACGTCCGATCGGCGACAAGGAGAGGGGAGTCAGGACATGGACTGGCCGCACGAACTTGCCGATCAGCTCAGCTGGCACTGGCAGCATCAGTTGCGTCCCCGGCTGGAGGGGTTGACCGACGAGGAGTATTTCTGGGAACCCGCGACCGATGGCTGGAGTGTGCGCCCGCGCGGCGAGTCGCAGGCGCCGGTCCAGGCCGGGAGTGGCGCGTTCACCATCGACTTCGCCTTCCCCGAACCGGACCCGCCACCGGTCACCACCATCGCGTGGCGGCTCGGGCATGTGATCGTCGGCGTCTTCGGTGTGCGCATCGCCAGTCACTTCGGCGGGCTGCCCGTCGACTATCAGACGTTCGAGTACGCCGGCACCGCGGCCGAGGCGCTCGCGCAACTCGACGAGAACTATGCGGCCTGGTCTGCGGGTGTCCGGAACCTCGGAGTCGAGGGGTTCGCCCGGCCGTGCGGCCCCAGCGAGGGACCGTTCGCGGATTATCCGATGGCGGCGCTGGTGTTGCACATCAACCGGGAGGTCATCCATCACGGCGCCGAGGTGGCGCTGCTCCGCGATCTCTATCTGCGCCGGCCGGTAATCTGACCGGAATCCTGGCCCGCTCCACGGTTTTCACATCCAGTGGCCGCCCGCATCTGCCAAGCTCGGGTATGACACCGAACCGGCGGGTTCTCCTGTTGACGTGCGTCCTCGCTCTCCTGGCCGCGTGCACGTCGAACACCTCGTCCTCCGATTCTTCCTCCTCGGACACGAGCAACGGTTCTGCCGTCTCGTCGGCCGACCCGGCGCAGGCCGATGCGGTGATGAAGATCGTGCGCGACACCATGGCGGAGAGCCACCTGAAGGCGGTGATCGTGCGTGTCACGGTCGACGGCAAGGAGATCGTCACCCAGGCGCTCGGGGAGTCGATGACCGGGGTGCCCGCCACCACCGACATGCACTTCCGCAACGGAGCCGTCGCCATCTCCTACGTCTCCACGTTGCTGCTCCAGCTCGTCGACGAGAAGAAGGTGAGCCTCGACGACACGGTGTCGAAGTGGCTGCCCGACATTCCGCACGCCGACCGCGTGACGCTCCGTCAGCTCGCCCAGATGACCTCGGGCTACGTCGACTACGTCATCGGCAACACCGAATTCGCCGAGGCCCTCTACGCGGCACCGTTCCGCAGCTGGACGCCTGAGGAACTCCTGGCGTTCGCGACGTCGAAGCCGCTTCTCTACGAACCCGGGACCAACTGGAACTACGCCCACACCAACTACGTCATCCTCGGGTTGGCCCTCGAGAAGATCACCGGTCAGCCGATGACGGAACTCATGCAGGACAAGGTGCTCGGTCCGCTCGGCCTCGACGACACCACGGACCCGGGGACGGCGGCGATCACCGAACCCGTCCTGCACGCGTTCTCGTCCGAGCGGCGCGAGGCCCTGCAGATCCCGCCCGGTGCGCCGTTCTACGAGGAATCCACGTACTGGAACCCGTCCTGGACCATCACCCACGGAGCCATCCAGACCACGAACATCTACGACCTCCACGACACGGCCGTCGCCATCGGCACGGGCGAACTTCTCTCGTCCGAGTCCTATGAGGCCATGGTGTCGACCGACCTGCGCGGCAAGACGACCACCCTGCCCGGCTGCACCACGTGCTTTCCGCAATCGGAGGACTACACCTACGGGCTCGGACTGCCGATCGTGGGCAACTGGCTGATGCAGAATCCGCTGTTCAGCGGATCCGCGGCGGTGGAGGCCTATCTGCCCTCGCAGAAGATCGCCGTCGCCGTCGCCGTCACCTACGAGCCGGCCGCCTTCGACGACACGGGGGCCTACAAGAACGAGGCCGACAGGCTGTTCCGGAAGATCGGCGCTCAACTCGCTCCGGACGACGCGCCGCCGATGGCCGTCGGCTAGCGTTCGCCCGCGACGCGGGCGAGTCGACGGACGAGAGTTCGCACCACCGGGCCGTAGGTGGCGGCGAGCACCGAGTCGAGGGGGCCGGGAGCGGACGTGGTCATCGTGATCCGCGAGCCGGCACCGTGGGCCTCGACGGCGTGATCGAGCGTCATCGGTCCCACCCGCCAGGCCCAGGAACGGCCCGGTGTCTTGGCCGAGATCGACGCGGGAACAGGCACGATCCAGAGCAGTCGCGCCGCTCCACGCCGGCCGGCCTGAACCTCGGGGGACCCGAGACCCCACGCGCCGCGCAGGTGCGGCGCCCACTCGGACCAGCGCGAGGGCCGAGCGACGAGGGCCCACGCGACGCCCACCGCGGCGTCGGAATCAGCTGAGAAGGAATGCGGCACTGCGAACGAATACCCGTTTTCGACCCCGGCAGACACCGCAGACGCGGCTCGGGGAGGGGTCGGACGTGAACACCGGGTGAATTGGCCCGTGTCGAGTTGCATGTAACTCGGGGTGCTGGCCACGCTTGTGGGGAACGGCGAGGGAGGGAGCCGATCATGCTCGTTCGTCTGCCCGGGGTGTATCGCCCCCAGCGTGACACCTGGCTGCTCGCCGAGGTGCTGGCGGCCCGAGATCTCGGACCGGGCACCCGTGTGCTCGATATCTGCTGTGGCACAGGGGTGTTGAGCGTCGAGGCGTGTGCTGCGGGGGCGGGGTGGGTGACTGCGGTCGACGTGTCGCGCCGGGCCGCGATCAGTACCTGGCTCAACGCCAAACTGAACCGCCGGACGATCCGCGTCGTGCGGGGCGACCTGGTGGACTCCGTCCGGACCCTTCGCTTCGACGTGGTCGTGGCCAATCCGCCCTACGCGCCGGCGACGGACGACGGCAGGCCGGGCCGGATACTCGCGCGGGCCTGGGATGCCGGCGTCGACGGGCGGGCCGTGCTCGATCGGATCTGCAGCGAAACCCCCGACCTTCTCGCTCCCGGCGGTACCCTGCTCCTCGTCCAGTCGACGCTCAACGGGGTGGACAAGACACGGGCGATGCTGGAGGAACGGGGACTTCGGGTGGACGTGGTCGCGTCGGAGGACGTGCCGTTCGGTCCCGCCCTCTCGTCCCGCGCGAGGATGCTGGAGGCGAGGGAGATGATCCGGCCGGGCCAGCGCACCGAGCGCATCGCGGTGCTGACGGCGACCGACCTCCGGTCCGGCGACGCCCCACGCCGACCCGGACTCTGACTGCGCCGTCGAACTGTTCTCGCCACGGCGCGCTGGTGAGTGGTTCGAGTGCCTCGCCGCAACCCGGGACACGATGCCCAGGATGTTGTTCGCGCTGTGGCCGTCCTCGGGAACAGCGACTGATCGGGTTCGCAACCACATCGTCGACGCTGGTGAACGACGGCTGGATGCCGCGTGTAAAGTTTGCCGTTCGACGACGCCCAGCTTTCGAGGACTGCTGAACCACTACATGGCCAAGATCGATCGCAGCCGCACTGCCGCACTGACCCAAGCGCCGACCCTCCACGAGCCGGATGGCGGCGTCCGGCGCACCGTGCTCCCCGGCGGACTCCGGGTGGTCACCGAATACGTTCCCGGTGTCCGATCCGCGTCCGTGGGCGTCTGGGTGGGTGTCGGATCACGCGACGAGCAGCCCACGGTAGCCGGGGCCGCGCACTTCCTCGAGCACCTCCTGTTCAAGGCCACGCCGTCGCGCAGCGCCCTCGACATCGCGCAGGTGATGGATGGCGTCGGCGGCGAGCTCAACGCGTTCACGTCCAAGGAACACACCTGTTTCTACGCGCACGTGCTCGACGACGACCTGCCCCTCGCCATCGATCTCGTCAGCGACGTCGTCCTGCGGGGTCGTTGCCGGTCCGCCGACGTCGACGTGGAACGCCAGGTGGTCCTCGAAGAGATCTCGATGCGCGACGACGACCCGGAAGACCTCCTCGGCGACGCGTTCCTGACCGCGCTGTACGGCGACCATCCCGTCGGCAGGCCCGTCATCGGCAGCGTCGAATCGATCGAATCGATGACCCGCACCCAACTCCACTCGTTCCACGTGCGGCGCTACACGCCGCCGCGCATGGTGGTGGCCGTCGCCGGCAACGTGGAGCACGAACCGACGGTCGAGCTGGTCCGGCGCGCGTTCGCCGGGCACCTCGAATCGGCGTCCGAACCTGCCCCCCGACGCGCAGGCACCCTGCGCCTGCGGACGGAGCCGACACTCAGCCTGACCAACAGGGACAGCGAACAGGTCCACCTCTCCCTCGGGGTGCGCGCGTTCGGGCGGCACGAGTCGCACCGCTGGGCGCTGTCGGTGCTCAACGCCGCGGTCGGTGGCGGACTCAGTTCCCGGCTCTTCCAGGAAGTGCGGGAGATCCGGGGCCTCGCGTATTCCGTGTACTCGGGCATCGACACGTTCTCCGACACGGGTGCGTTCTCGATCTACGCCGGGTGCCAGCCCGAGAACCTCGGTGAGGTCACCACGGTGATCCGGGAGGTGCTGTCGAACGTGGCCGCCGAAGGCATCACCGACGCCGAGTGCGCCCGCGCCAAGGGATCGCTGCGGGGCGGACTGGTTCTGGGACTGGAGGATTCGGGTTCCCGGATGCATCGCATCGGTCGCAGCGAGCTCAACTACGGCAATCACCGCAGCATCACCGAAACCTTGAGCAAGATCGACGCGGTCACTACCGACGAGGTGCGCGACGTCGCGCGAGTTCTGCTGCAGCGCCCGTTCGGTGCCGCCGTCGTCGGACCGTATCGTCGCAAGCGTGACCTGCCGGCCTCGGTGCGCGGCATCGTCCGGTAACGAGGATTCGCCGACAACAAGAGGAGAAGCCCGAGATGAAGATCCGTGGAGCGGTACTCGAGGAGATCGGGAGAACGCGCCCGTTCGCCGAGTCGGCACCGATCTCGATCTCCGAACTCGACCTCGACCCGCCCGGCGAGGGCGAGATCCTCGTCCGGATCGAAGCGGCGGGCCTGTGCCATTCCGACCTGTCCGTCGTCGACGGGAACCGGGTGCGCCCGGTCCCGATGCTGCTCGGGCACGAGGCCGCGGGGCGGATCACCCAGCTCGGAGCCGGGGTCGACGACGTCGCGGTCGGACAGCGTGTGGTCATGACGTTCCTTCCTCGCTGCGGTGAGTGTGAGGGCTGCGCCACCGACGGCCGCATGCCGTGCGTGCCGGGGACCAGTGCGAACAACGACGGCACCCTGCTCGACGGGGGAGCGCGACTGCACCGCGGCGGCGATGCCGTGCACCACCACCTCGGGGTGTCCGGATTCGCGACGCACGCGGTGGTCAACCGCCGCTCGGTCGTTCCCGTCGGCGACGACGTCCCCGCCGATGTGGCGGCCGTGCTCGGATGCGCGGTCCTCACCGGCGGCGGTGCCGTCCTCAACGCGGGCGATCCGCAACCCGGCCAGGCCGTGATGGTCGTCGGGCTCGGTGGAGTGGGGATGGCCGCGATCCTGACGGCGGTCTCCCGGGGTGCCGGCGAGGTGATCGGCGTCGACGCCGTACCCGAGAAACTGCAGACCGCACGCGAACTCGGCGCGACGGCCGTCTACACCCCGGCGGAGCTGGAGGAAGCCGGGGTCCGGGCGTCCATCGTCATCGAGGCCGCGGGGAACGCGCGCGCATTCGAATCGGCTGTTCGCGCAACCGCTCCCGGTGGCAAGACGATCACCGTCGGCTTGCCGTCGCCCGACGCGCGGTCGTCGATCTCCCCGCTCATCCTGGTGGCCGAGGCCCGCACGATCATCGGCAGCTACCTCGGGTCGGCGGTGCCGTCCCGGGACATCCCGATCTACGAGGACCTCTGGCGCGCCGGGAAGCTTCCCGTGGAGAATCTCATCTCCTCCCGCATCACCCTCGACGACATCAACCGCGGCATGGACGAACTCGCCGACGGCAGGGCGATCCGGCAGATCATCGTGTTCGACTGAACCGGCGGGCCGGTCGCGGGCAGAATTCTGCCCATGAGGTTCCGCACCACCATCGAGCTGGGCGGCAAGACCGCGACCGGTTTCCGGATCCCCGAGAACCGGGCAGGTGCGGGGGTCGCGGCAGGCGACGAGGTGGACGTCGACGTCGAGCTCGACACCGAACCCAGGTTCGTCACGGTTCCGCCCGACTTCGCCGAGGCGCTCGGCCGGCAGCCGGACGCGCGAAAGGCGTTCGACGCACTGTCGTACAGCAACCAGCGCCGGCACCTGCTGTCGGTCGAGGGGGCCAAGACGGACGAGACGCGGCAGCGCCGGATCGGTAAGGCCGTGGACGCGCTGCGGCACGGCTGAAGGGGAGCCGGCGCGAACTCCGTCAGGTGGAGTCGCCCGGGCGCCCGGTGACGTCTTCGACCGGCAGTGCCGACAGCGCGATCAGGGCGGACACGAAACCCTCGCGGTCGCGCTCCGGCAACCTGGCCAAGAGCCGCTCCTCGCCCTGCCGGATCGCCGCCTGCGCCGAGTCGCGCACGTCGTGCCCGTCCGGGGTCAGCGACAGCAGGCGGGCTCGGCGGTCCGCGGGATCGCGCTGACGGTCGATCAGGCCACGGTCCTGCAGGTCGTCGAGCACGCCGATGATCCGGGTCTTGTCGGCGCCGATTGCCTCCGCCAGCGCGGCCTGGGTGCGCAGCGGGTGCTCGTCGAGTGCCAGGAGCACGACGTATCCCCACATGGTCAGCCCGTGCTCCGCGAGCACGGGGAGTTCCGCCGCCACCAGCGAGCGGTTCAGGGCGGTCGTCATCGCCGCGAGATCGGGGCGGGTGCGTTCGTGCTGTCCGTGCGTCGGGTCGCGGCTGGGCATACCGCAGAAAATACACCTTGACCGATCATCTACCGAGGTAGATGATAAGCGAACGCGTATCAAATCGATTCGAGTGACGAGGTGTCGACGATGGATGTGGACGAGGTCCGGCGCTGGGATATCCGCGCCGTGCAATCGAGTGTGGAGTTCGTGTCGCAGGTGACGCGCGACGATCTGAAGCGCGCGACACCGCGTGCGCAGTGGACTCTCGGGGAACTGCTGGACCACATGACCGTGCAGCACCGGGGATTCGCCGCAGCGGCAGCGGGCGGAGGTCCCGACCCGTCGAACTGGCGGCCGCACGCGTCGGCGGATCCCGTCGCCGCGTACCGCTCGGCGGCCGACACCGTCATCGAGGCCTTCGCCCGGGACGGCGTCGGGGAGCGGCAGTTCTGGTTGCCGGAGATCAGCACCGAGTTCCCGTTCCCCGCAGCCATCGCCGTCGGGTTCCACTTCCTCGACTACGTGGTCCATTCGTGGGACGTCGCCCGGTCGCTCGGGCTCGACTTCGCGCCCGAATCCGGCATGGTGGCCGCGGTTCTCCCGATCGCACGACTCGTCCCGGACGGGGCGGACCGGTTGCGCGAGGGGGCCGCGTTCGCGCCCGGCCTGCCGACCGACCCCGACGCCGCCGATTTCGGTGCGGTGCTGTCGCTGCTCGGCCGATCACCGCACTGGCACCCCGAGTACGAGGCCGGCCGCGTCTGACGGCGAGACGTAGGTCTCCCGCCCCGCCCCTGCGCACCGGCCGGCACCCGTCGGTTGCGTAGGCTTTCGGGCGAATCGTTGTGACTGGACGGAGCGTGGAGAAGTGAGCGCAGCAGCACCCATCAAGGTCGGGGTTCTCGGAGCGAAGGGCAAGGTCGGCCGAGCGATCTGCGAGGCGGTGGAGCAGGCACCGGACCTCGAACTCGTCGCGGAGGTCGATCACGGCGACCGGCTGGAGACATTCGTCGAGGCCGGCACGCAGGTCGTCGTCGACTTCACTCACCCGGACGTGGTGATGGACAACCTGAAGTTCCTCGTGTCCAACGGTATTCACGCGGTCGTGGGCACGACGGGATTCGACGACGCCCGGCTCGACACGGTGCGGTCGTGGGTGTCGGAGCGGCCCGAGGTCGGTGTGCTCATCGCCCCGAACTTCGCGATCGGTGCCGTCCTCTCCATGCGCTTCGCCGAGGCGGCAGCACGATTCTTCGATTCCGTCGAGGTCATCGAGTTGCATCACCCCAACAAGGCGGACGCGCCGTCCGGCACCGCCTACCGGACCGCCGCCCTCATCTCGGAGGCACGCCGCAAGGCGGGCGTCGGACCGAGCCCCGACGCCACGACCACCGAACTGGACGGTGCGCGCGGCGCCGACGTGGACGGCGTGCGGGTGCATTCCGTGCGGCTGGCAGGGCTCGTCGCCCATCAGGAGGTCATCCTCGGCACACAGGGGGAGACGCTGACCATCCGGCACGATTCGATCGACCGCAATTCCTTCGCCCCCGGCGTCCTGCTCGGGGTGCGGGAGATCGGCTCCCGTCCCGGCCTGACCGTCGGTATCGACCCCCTTCTCGACCTGTGAAGGACGGCTCGACCAAGACCGTCGTCACGATCGGACTGCTGGTCGCGGCGCTGGTGTTCTACTTCGTCCTTCTCGGCCGACGCGGGATCGAGCTGATCCAGGCCGGCGGAGCGGCCGCGATCGGCCTGGGTGTCGGCGTCCTGATCCTGCCGTTCCTGGGCGCCTGGATCGTCTACGCCACGCTGCGTGCCGGATTCCAGCATCAGCATCTGTCCCGCCGCATCGCCGACGAGGGGCTCGAACTGGACGTCAGCGATCTGCCGAAGCGCCCCTCGGGCCGCATCGACCGGGACGCCGCGGACGCACTGTTCCGGCAGGTCAAATCCGAATGGGAAGCAGAACCGGACAATTGGCGGAACTCGTACCGCCTCGCCCGCGCCTACGACTACGCCGGCGACCGCGGCAGGGCCCGGGAGACGATGAAACGGGCCGTGGAACTCGAACGCGTCGAACGGGAAGGCGAGCCCGGCCGATAGGAAGCGGGCCCGGTCGTACGCTGACGACTGTGAAGTCACTACTCGTCGTCCACCACACGCCGTCGCCGGTGACCCGTGAGTGCCTCGAAGCCGTGCTGAAAGGCGCGCGGGACCCCGACATCGACGGGGTCGACGTGAAGTCGATTCCCGCTCTCGGCGCGACCGTGCCCGACGTCCTGGCAGCCGATGGGTTCTTGTTCGGGACGTCCGCCAACTTCGGCTACATGTCCGGTGCGCTGAAGCACTTCTTCGACACCGTCTACTACCCGTGCCTCGACGCGGTCGCGGGCCGCCCCTACGGGCTCTGGGTGCACGGCAACAACGACACCGCCGGGGCCGTGAAATCGGTGCAGAAGATCGTGACCGGGCTGGCGCTCACCCAGGTGGCCGAGATCCTGGAACTGACCGGATCGCTCGACGCGAGCGCGCGGGAGCGGTGCTACGAACTCGGTGCGACGGTCGCCGTGACGCTGGCCGAGGACGTCTGACGTCGCGGTGGAACGTGTCGGTGGTTGATGGCAGGCTGCGGGCATGCGTGAGATGACCGCTGCCGCGGCCCGGAGATCGGCGCTCTGGGCGCAGGGGTTCGCCGACCGGAAACCGGCCGGGGCGCCGACGCGCCGGCACGTCCGTTCGGTTCTCGACCGGGTACGGCTGTTCCAGATCGACTCGGTGTCGGTGGCCGTGCGCGCCCACTACGTCCCGCTGTTCAGCCGCCTCGGCGTCTACGACCGCGGGCTGGTCGATTCGGCGGCGTGGTCACATTCGGCCCGCGCACCCCGGATGCTGGCGGAGTACTGGGCGCACGAGGCGGCGTTCATCCCCGTGGAGGACTGGCCGCTGATGCGCTGGCGGATGCACCGGTACCGGCACGGTCGCTGGTCCGGCGAATCCCGCGTACTCGACCGCAATCCCACGCTCGCCGCCGACGTGCTCGACGTGATCGGCGCCGTCGGTGCGTGCAGCGCGAGCGATGTGGAGAAACACCTCGAGGTCGACCGGCCGGACCGCAAGGGCCCGTGGTGGGATCGCAGCGACACCAAAGTGGTGTGCGAGCAACTGTTCGCGTCCGGCGCGCTGGCGGTGGACAAGCGGGTCGCCTTCACCCGTCACTACGACCTGAGCGAACGTGTGCTGCCGAAAGCGATACTCGCCGAGGAAGTCTCGGAGGAGGATGCCGTCCGTGGCCTCGTGCAGCGGTCCGCGCGGGCCCTCGGTGTGGCCACCGAACCCGATCTTCGTGACTACTACCGACTGTCGCCGGCGCAGACCGCCTCGGCCATCGAGGAACTCGTCGAGGACGGGGTGCTCGAACGGGTGGGGGTCCGCGGCTGGGATGCGCCGGCATTCGTCCACCGCGACGTCCGGGTTCCCCGGAAGGTGGAGGGGGCGGCGCTGTTGTGCCCGTTCGATCCGCTGGTCTTCTGCCGTCCGCGGACCGAGCGGATATTCGACTTCCGGTACCGCCTCGAGATCTACACCCCCGCGCACAAACGTGTCCACGGGTACTACGTCTTTCCGTTCCTGCTGAACGGTGAACTGGTCGCGAGGGTCGATCTCAAGGCCGACCGCGCGTCGGGAACGCTCGAGGTGCGATCCGCGTTCGTGGAACCCGACCGGAATCCGGGGTGTGTGGTGGAGGCGTTGCTCCCGGAACTGCGAAGAATGGCAACGTGGTTGGGTCTGGACGACATCCGGGTGGACGATCGCGGCAACCTCGGTGCCCTCCTCGCGGCCGCGGCGGCGCGGCCGCGAGGAGAGTGAGGAACTACAGGCTCTCGACGAACTTCGTCAGGCCCTTGCTCGCCGTCTCGAGTGCCGTCTTCTGAGCCTTCTTCACGAGGAACCCGGGCAGCGGAATCTTCGGGTCGACCGTCAACTCGAACGTGACCTTGGTGCCTGCGCCGGACTCGGTGAGGACGTACGAGCCGTCCTGGGCGTTCTGCTGGCCGCTCTCGACGAGGTGCCATGACACGGTGTCGTCGCCCTCGAACGTGTAGTCGACGACCTGCTCGTCGTTGATCCCGAGGATGGAGACGCTCATTCGGACACGATGGGGGCGGCCGTCGTCGTGTGTGCTCTCGATGGTGACCGACTTGTGGGCCGAGGACCACTCGGGCAGGCGATCCACCGCAGCGATCGCGGCCATCACCGTGGCCGGATCGGCCTTGATCTCGAATTCCTTGACGCCGGAAACGGCCATGTTCTTCGCTCCTTCGAGCCCGTGGCGACTCTCACCGTGTGGCTGATGCGACGTAATTACATCACCGCCGCCGACGGAGGCGTGGAGTGAGTGCGCCGGTGCTCAGAAATTGTCTCTCCCGTTGCGGCGCATCTGGTCCTTGAGTGCGCCCTGGACCGCCTGCGACACCCAGGAATTGAGCGACACCCCGTTCTGGGAGGCGGCTTCCTCGGCCTTCGACTTGATCTGATCCATCAGACGCAGAGTGACGCGGCTGATGTCACCGGTGACGTCATCGAAGGCGGCACCGAGGTCCTCGGCTGTCGTGGTTCCTTCCCCCTCCGGTCCGGGCGCGGTGGGGGTGCGATGCACGTCGACCGCCACCTCGTTGCCGTCCAGTCGCACACCGACGGTGCGATTGCCGAGTTCGGACGTCACCTCACCTGCAAAATCGGTGAGCGCCGAGAGCAGGAGCAGCCGGGCGGCGGGTTCGACCGCGGCGGCGAGCGCCGCTGCCGTCGCCCGCGTCTGCTCGTCGCCGAGTGCGGCTGCTGCGTTCAGGTCGTCTCGCAGCCGGGAGACGTAGATGCCGAGGTCCATGACGCCAGCATGGCGTCATTGGTGACGTCAGTCAAGTTGGCGTGACTTCAGTTGGGCGATGTCGCCCTGCCGCGGGTTGTGCCGGACTCTCGGCGACCGACGGTCCCGCTGCGAGCGGTCCGGCGAACGCCGGGGGAGCGGCCCCGAGAACCGCTGTCCCGAGAACTGCGATCACGACGGCGCGTGCGCGGCCTGTCCGGTACTGCACAGGAAGTCTCCCCACGAATCTGCGGTGTCACCGAAAGTGTGGGCGAGACGAGACTGACACGCGCGGGTGAACACACGGCAACCAGGCCGCTGCCGGAACGGGGCACGCCGAGACCCCGATCACCGCTGCGACTAGGGTCGATGCATTCAGGAGGGACTCCCGACCAGGGAGTTCGGTAGGAGGAACAGCGCAGTGCCGCAGACCGTGCCGCTCAGGGTGCAACTCGTCGCGAAGACGGAGTTCTTTCCGCCGGCGGACATTCCGTGGGAGACCGACGCCGACGGCGGCGAAGCGCTGGCGGAGTTCGCGGGCCGGGCGTGCTACCAGAGCTGGTCCAAGCCCAACCCCCGCACCGCAACCAACGCCGGATATCTGCGCCATCTGCTCGAGGTCGGGCACGAGTCGGTCCTCGAACACGGCACCGTCAGCTTCTACATCACCGGCATCTCCCGGTCCTGCACCCACGAGTTGATCCGGCACCGCCACTTCTCCTACTCGCAGCTGTCGCAGCGCTTCGTACGCGAGAACGACGGCAATGTCGTCGTTCCGCCCGCGATCGCCGGCGACCCCGAACTCGAGGAACTCTTCGCGAAGGCCACCGACGCGAGTCGGGCGGCGTACGGCGAACTCCTCGAGGCCCTCGAAGCGAAACTGGCGGACACCTCCAGCGTGCCGCTGCGCAACAAGCAGGCGAGGCAGGCCGCGAGGGCCGTCCTGCCCAACGCTACGGAGACCCGCGTGGTGGTCACCGGCAATTACCGGGCGTGGCGGCACTTCGTCTCGATGCGGGCCACCGAGCACGCCGACGTGGAGATTCGCCGCGTCGCGGTCGAGTGCCTGAGGCAGCTGCAGGCGGCCGCGCCGAATGTCTTCGGCGACTTCGAGGTACTGGACTGGGGCGACGGCACGGAGGTGGCGCGGAGCACGTTTTCCGCCGACGCGTGACTGGTGTGCAAAAGTACCTGGGTCACCGGGTAGCCTTCTGACCATGACCTACGGTGATTCCGCTTCTCCCGTCGAGCGTCCGTTCGGCACCGTGTCCACAGCGATGGTGACGCCGTTCACCTCGGACGGAAAGCTGGACGTCGACGCCGGTGTCCGCCTCGCGGCGTACCTCGTCGACAACGGATGCGACTCCCTCGTCCTCGCCGGTACGACCGGTGAGTCGCCGACGACCACCGAGAACGAGAAGCTCGAGCTGCTCCGGGCAGTGATCGACGCGGTGGGCAACCGCGCGAAGATCATCGCCGGCGCAGGCAGCAACGACACCGCGCACAGCGTCGAACTCGCCCGTGACGCCGCCCGCGCGGGCGCGCAGGGCCTCCTCGTCGTCACCCCCTACTACTCGCGTCCGCCGCAGGCCGGACTGTTCGCGCATTTCACCGCCGTCGCCAACGCCACCGACCTTCCGGTCATGCTCTACGACATTCCACCCCGCTCCGTGGTCCCCATCGAGACGGAGACCATCCGGCGCCTCGCCGAGAACCCGCGCATCGTCGCGGTCAAGGACGCCAAGGGCGACCTCAACGCGGGCGCCGAGCTGATCGGCACCACAGACCTCCAGTTCTACTCGGGTGACGATCCGCTCAATCTGCCGTGGCTGTCGGTGGGCGCGACGGGATTCGTCAGCGTCATCGGGCACCTCGTGCCCGGCCGGTTGCGCGAACTGCACACGGCATTCGCGGCCGGTGACATCGCCCGCGCCCGCGCGATCAACCTCAGCCTGATCCCGGTCATCCGCTCGGTGGCGCGTCTCGGCGGCGTCAGCGCGTCGAAGGCGGGTCTGCGCCTGATCGGCCTGGACGTCGGCGAACCCCGGTTGCCGCAGGTGGCGCCCACCCACGATCAACTCGACCTCCTGGCCGCCGATCTGCACGCTGCGGGGGTGCTCGCGTGACCCGACCGCCTCGTCGTCGCAGCGCCAGCCGTCAGGCCGGTCCCCCTTCTCCCACCGCGAGCGAGCCGACCAAGGCGGCGCCCGTGGCCGCCGAGCCGCCGAAGTCGGCGCCGGTCGTCGCCGAGCCGCCGAAGTCGGCGCCCGTCGTCGCAGACCAGCCGTCGGCTCCGAAGTCAGCGCAGGCGAAGTCCGCGCCCGTGAAGACCTCCTCCACGAAGGGCGGCGCCGCCAACAAGTCGTCGTCCCGGTCCGGCAGGCGCGGCGGCGGCAACAAGCGTCAGGACGCCCGGCCGGCTTCGGTCGATCCGACGGCCCGGCTCGGCGCCCCGCCGAAGGCTCCGTTCAAGGGTCTGCGGGTGGTGGCGCTCGGCGGTATCGGCGAGATCGGTCGCAACATGACCGTCTTCGAGCACCAGGGCAAGCTGCTCATCGTCGACTGCGGTGTGCTGTTCCCGGAAGACCAGCAGCCGGGTGTCGACCTGATCCTCCCGGACTTCCGGCACATCGAGGACCGGATGGACGACGTCGAGGCCGTGGTCCTCACGCACGGCCACGAGGACCACATCGGCGCCATCCCGTTCCTGCTGCGCCTGCGGCCGGATCTGCCCGTGGTGGGTTCGCGGTTCACGCTTGCACTCGTCGCGGCCAAGTGCCGTGAGCACCGCCAGCGCCCCAACCTCGTCGAGGTCGTCGAGGGGCAGCGCACCGATCACGGTCCGTTCGAGTGCGAATACTTCGCCGTCAACCACTCGATCCCCGACGCCATCGCCGTCGCGATCCGGACCGACGCCGGAGTCGTGCTGCACACCGGTGACATCAAGCTCGACCAGCTGCCGCTCGACGGCAGGCTCACCGACCTCGCCGGCTTCTCCCGTCTCGGCGACGAGGGTGTCGACCTGTTCCTCGTCGACTCCACCAACGCCGAAGTGCCAGGCTTCGTCACCCCCGAACGTGAGATCGGGGGAGTGCTCGACAACGTGATCGGCAAGGCGAAGCAGCGCGTGATCGTGGCGTCCTTCGCCAGCCACGTGCACCGCATCCAGCAGGTGGTCGACGTCGCCCACCGGTACAACCGGCGGGTCGCGTTCGTGGGCCGGTCGATGGTCCGCAACATGCAGATCGCGCAGGATCTCGGATATCTGAGCGTGCCGGACGGCCTGGTGGTCGACATCGACACCGCGGCCAACCTGCCCGACGACCGGCTCGTCCTGATCTCCACCGGCTCGCAGGGTGAACCGCTGTCGGCGTTGTCGCGGATGGCCCGCGGTGAGCACCGGCAGATCAACATCCGGGCCAACGACCTCGTCGTGCTGGCGTCCTCGCTGATCCCCGGCAACGAGAACTCCGTGTTCGCCGTCGTCAATGGACTCGCCAAGCGCGGCGCCACCGTCGTCACCCAGCAGAGCGCGAAGGTGCACGTCTCCGGCCACGCGTCGGCGGGCGAGCTCCTGTACCTGTACAACGCGGTCCGGCCCACCAACGCCATGCCGGTCCACGGCGAATGGCGTCACCTGCGCGCCAACGCCGCCCTCGCGAAGGCCACCGGCGTGCCGGAGGACCGGATCGTGCTCGCCGAGGACGGGGTGGTGGTCGACATGGTCGACGGTCTCGCCGAGATCGTCGGGCAGGTTCCCGTCGGACACGTCTACGTCGACGGACTGTCCGTCGGCGACGTCGGCGACTCCACGCTGTCGGACCGGCTGGTCCTCGGCGAGGGCGGGTTCATCGCCATCAACGTCGTCATCGACGACCACACAGGACGCGCGGTCAGCACCCCCGAGGTGTCCGGACGCGGATTCTCCGACGACCCCACGGCCCTCAAGGACGCGGCGCAGCTGGTCGAGGCGGAACTCCTGCGCCTGGCCACCGAGGGCATCAACGACGCCCACCGCATTGCCCAGGCGATCCGGCGCGTCGTCGGCAAATGGGTGGCGGACAAGTACCGTCGCCGGCCGATGATCGTCCCGACCGTCATCGCGGTTCCGTCGGCCGAGGGCAAGTAGTTCTCCGGCAGGTAGATTCGGACGGGTGACCTTCGCCCGAGATGAACGCCTCGCCCTCGTCGACTCGATGGCCGAATTCGGTCCCGACGCCCCGACCCTCTGCGGGACGTGGACCAACCGGGACCTGGCCGCCCACCTGATCGTGCGCGAACGACGCCTCGACGCTGCCCCCGGCATCGTCGTGGGTCGGCTCGCCGGCTACACGGAGCGCGTCCAGAACGACACGGCGACGCGTCCGTGGAGCCGACTGCTGGACGAGGTCCGGTCGGGTCCGCCGATGTGGTCGCCGATGTACTGGGTGGACGCACAGGTGAACCTGGGGGAGATGTTCGTCCACCACGAGGATGTGCGCCGCGCCCACGACGGCTGGGAGCCGCGGGTCCTGCCCGACGAGCGCCAGGACGCGCTGTGGGGTCTCGCACGCAAGGTCGGAAAGCTCGGCTACCGGCACGCCCCGGTGACGGTCGTGCTCGAGCGGCCGTCCGGGGAGCAGGCCACCGTCCGCAAGGCCGGTGCCGGCCGGGTGATCCTGCGCGGCGAACCGTCGGAACTCGCCCTGCACGCGTTCGGCCGGGACCAGGTGCGCATCGAGACCGACGGTGAGGCTGCCGACATCGACGCCGTGACCTCCCTCGACCGGGGGTTCTGAGGGCATTTCACCGCAGGTCTCGCCGTGTTACGGGTGTTGCGGATGGTCCGGAAGGTGCCGTAGCGACTAATCTGAGAGCCATGGCAGGTAAGGCGAGCGCCCGCGGTTCGAGCACGACGACGTCCACGGCGAGGACGGGCGTGCGAGGCGGCTCGACCACGTCCAAGCCCAAGTCCCGCACGACCCGGACGGTCAGTACTCCGCGTAAGTCCACCTCGCCGCGCGGCGGCAGCTCCCGCGGCGGCGCCCGGAGGCCCGCCGCGAAGAAGTCGTCCGCGTCCGGCCCCCTCAAGTCGGTGGGCCGGGGGATCGGTGCCGGCTGGTCGCTGATGGCCAAGGGCGTCGGGGCCACCACCCGCACCGTCGGCAAGGCTGCCGAGATCGAACAGGGTCACCGGCGCGACGGCATCGCGCTCGGGTTGATCGCGATCAGCGTCGTGGTCGCCGGCGGAATCTGGTTCTCCGCGGGCGGTCCGGTGGGCGAGTGGATCGAGACCGGAGTCCGTGCCGTGTTCGGTGGGGCGTCCGGCGTCCTGCCCCTGATCGGTGTCGCCGTCGCGGTGATCCTGATGAGGACCGAGCCGAAACCCGAGATCCGGCCGAGGCTGGTCCTGGGGTCGCTGCTGGTCGGTCTGCCCGCTCTCGGTCTCTGGCACATCGCGACCGGTTCGCCTACCGACGCCGAGGGCAGGGCACGCGGCGCCGGTTTCGTCGGGTACGCGGCGGGAGGTCCACTGACGGACGGCCTGACCGTGTGGCTCGCCGCGCCGCTGTTGCTGATGGCGGCACTGTTCGGTGTCCTGTTGCTGACCGGAACCACGGTCCGCGAGGTGCCCGGCAAGCTGCAGTCGTACTTCGGGACGTCGTTCGGCCGCGACCACTACGCCGACTACGACAGCGAGTACTACGAGGACGGCGAATACGACCCCACACTGTTCGACGCCGACGGCTACCCGGTCGACGACTACAAGACCGGGTCTCGGGGTGCACCGGCCGACAACTATCCCACCGACGAGTACGACGTCAGCGATACCGCGAAGACGGAGGTGCTCGGTCTGTGGGAGACCGAGCCCGCCACGGAACCCGTGCCGGCGCCGGCGCCGGCGCCGAAACCGGCGCGTGCCAAGGCCAAGCCGGTCGTCGCCCCCAAGCCGGAACCCGAACCGGAACCGCTGCCCGACGTCGACAAGTTCGTGACCGACCGGGTCGTCGAGGGCGACTACACGCTGCCCCCGACGTCGCTGCTCATCGAGGGCGATCCGCCGAAGAAGCGCAGTTCCGCCAACGACGCGATGATCGAGGCCATCACCGAGGTCCTCGAGCAGTTCAAGATCGACGCGGCCGTCACCGGATTCACCCGCGGCCCGACCGTCACCCGCTACGAGGTGGAACTCGGACCGGGCGTGAAGGTGGAGAAGATCACCGCGCTCGCCCGCAACATCGCGTACGCCGTCGCCACCGACAACGTCCGCCTGCTGGCACCGATCCCCGGCAAGTCCGCGGTCGGCATCGAGGTCCCCAACTCCGACCGCGAGATGGTGCGCCTCGCCGACGTGCTCACGGCCCCGAGCACCCGCAAGGACCACCACCCGCTGGTGATCGGTCTCGGCAAGGACATCGAGGGCAACTTCGTCAGCGCCAACCTCGCGAAGATGCCGCACCTGCTCGTGGCGGGTTCCACCGGTTCCGGTAAGTCGAGCTTCGTGAACTCGATGCTGGTGTCGCTGCTGTCCCGTGCGACACCCGACGAAGTGCGGATGATCCTCATCGACCCCAAGATGGTGGAGTTGACGCCCTACGAGGGCATACCGCACCTCATCACGCCGATCATCACCCAGCCGAAGAAGGCCGCAGCCGCGCTGGCCTGGCTGGTGGAGGAGATGGAACAGCGCTACCAGGACATGCAGGCCAACCGCGTGCGCCACATCGACGACTTCAATGCCAAGGTGAAGTCGGGGGAGATCACCGCGCCGCTCGGCAGCGAACGGGTCTACCGGCCGTACCCGTACATCCTCGCCATCGTCGACGAACTCGCGGACCTCATGATGACCGCGCCGCGTGACGTCGAGGACGCGATCGTGCGGATCACCCAGAAGGCGCGCGCCGCCGGTATCCACCTCGTGCTGGCCACACAGAGGCCGTCGGTGGATGTCGTGACCGGTCTGATCAAGACCAACGTGCCGTCACGGCTCGCCTTCGCGACGTCGTCGCTGACCGACTCGCGGGTCATCCTGGACCAGCCCGGCGCCGAGAAGCTGATCGGTATGGGTGACGGGCTGTTCCTGCCGATGGGCGCAGGCAAGCCGACACGCCTGCAGGGTGCGTTCATCACCGACGAGGAGATCTCCGCGGTCGTCGATTTCAGCAAGAACCAGGCGGAGCCGGAGTACACCGACGGCGTCACCGCCGCCAAGGTCGGGGAGAAGAAGGACGTCGATCCCGACATCGGCGACGACATGGACGTGCTGTTGCAGGCGGTTGAACTCGTCGTCTCCAGCCAGTTCGGGTCCACGTCGATGCTGCAGCGCAAACTGCGTGTCGGGTTCGCGAAGGCAGGCCGCCTGATGGACTTGATGGAGACCAGGGGAGTGGTGGGTCCCAGCGAGGGCTCGAAAGCCCGTGAGGTGCTCATCAAGCCCGAGGAACTCGACGGTCTGCTGTGGTCGATCCGCGGCGGCGATCCGAACGAGGCCCCGTCCGACCAGGAGTAACCCCCGTGCGCGTGTCCGAAATGGGCGATTCTCGCGCAGTGTGGTTGAATGGTCACCGAATTGGAGGGGAGTATCCCCACCTCTGTGACTGCATCGTCAACACGATCGGCACCATTGCCGATCCGGTGCTGTCAGTCGCGCGGACAAGAGGTTCCGGCGCGGCGGGAGAGACCTCCGGTACCCGCTAGGTCTACCGGAGGTCTGTGTTCATGCATGTGTCACCGCTGGTCTGGGTCATCACCTGTGTGGTGATTCTCGGACTGTTTGTCTTCGACTTCTTCGCGCACGTGCGCACCCCGCACGCCCCCACCTTCCGTGAGTCGGCGTTCTGGTCGTCGGTCTACATCGGTGTCGCGATCCTGTTCGGCCTGGTCGTGATGTGGTTGTGGGGAAGTCAGTACGGCGGCGAGTATTTCGCCGGTTACGTCACCGAGAAGGCGTTGTCGGTCGACAACCTCTTCGTGTTCGTCATCATCATGGGAACATTCGCGGTGCCGCGGGAGTACCAGCAGAAGGTATTGCTGATCGGCATCGTGATGGCACTGGTGATGCGCGGCATCTTCATCGGGGTCGGTGCCGCGGCGATCAACGCCTACAGCTGGGTGTTCTACCTGTTCGGTGCGTTCCTCATCTACACCGCGTACACGCTGGTACGTGATCACGGGCACGAGAAGGAGGTGGAGGAGGAGCGCGACAGCAAGATCGTCGCCGTCGCGAAGAAGATCCTCCCCACCACGGACACCTACGACGGCGACAAGCTCGTCACGCGGATCAACGGCAAGCGCGTCGTGACGCCGCTACTGCTCGCGCTGGTCGCCATCGGCTTCACCGACGTGCTGTTCGCACTCGACTCGATTCCCGCGATCTACGGACTCACCCAGGAGCCGTACCTGGTCTTCACGGCCAACGCGTTCGCGTTGATGGGTCTGCGTCAGTTGTACTTCCTCATCGGCGGCCTGCTGGACCGCCTGGTGTACCTGTCGTACGGCCTGTCGATCATTCTCGCGTTCATCGGTGTCAAGCTCGTGCTGCACGCCCTGCACGAGAACACGCTGGGCTTCATCAACGGCGGCGAGCACGTGGCCGTACCGGAGGTGTCCACGGTGTTCTCGCTCGCCGTCATCATCGGTGTGCTGGCAGTGACCACCGTCGCCAGCCTTCTCAAGACGCGGAACACGACGCCGGTGAAGTAGGTCCGCCGGACGTCGTGCTCGAGGGTGTCCGGTGCTCGGCGAGTCAGGAACTGAATTCGCCGAGTACCGGAACCCATTCCACGATCCGCGAGGCCGCCACGAGTCCGTTGCGGGCGAACGGGTCGTGGGTGAAGAGCAGTTCCACGGTCTCCGCGTCGGCGGCGTCGACGATGATGAATGCGCCGCTGCCGTCGGCGAACGGGCCGGACGACACGACGGTCTTCCGCTCGGCGAGCTCACCGAGCCACTCGCGGTGGGCGGGGCGATGCTCGTCGCGTCCTGCGACGGTGTCGGCCGAATACGTGTACTCCACTACGAACAGGGACATGTTCTCGCTCTCTCGGGACGGGTTCGTCGAACAAAAATGGGATCAGGGCACTTCTGTCTCACGCACTGGGATTTCAGAGGGTGAGAAGCATTCGGGTATTGCCGAGGGTGTTCGGCTTGACGTAGCTCAGATCGAGGAATTCGGCGACACCGGTGTCGTACGAGCGGCACATCTCGGCGTAGACCTCGGCGGTCACGGGTGTGCCGTCGATTTCGACGAATCCGTGCTTGCCGAAGAAGTCGACCTCGAACGTGAGAACGAAGAGACGCTCGAGTTCGAGTTCCCGCGCGACCTCGATCAACTTGGCCACCACGTGGTGTCCCGCACCCTGGCCCTTGGCCGACGGATCGACCGCGATCGTGCGTACCTCGCCGAGGTCGGCCCAGAGCACGTGCATTGCGCCACAACCGATCACGTTGCCGTCGCGTTCGGCCACCCAGAACTCCTGGACGGATTCGTACAGGGTCACGAGGTTCTTCTCGAGCAGGATCTTGCCGGAGTAGATGTCGATCAGGCGCTTGATCTCGGGAACGTCGGAGGTTCGTGCTCGCCGCACGATCAGCTGATTGTCGGCGGTGTCCGGCGTCCGAGAAGTCATGTCGTGAACATTAGCCAACGGCCGTACCGATATTCTTAGGCACGTGCCGGTACGACCTACGATTCCTCCCCACTCCCCGCTGCGTCCCGGGGTGCAGTTCTCCGCTGCGGTGCTCCGATGAGCACGCAGCGCGAGGATTGGACGGCCGCCGGCCAACCGGCGGCCCCGGACCCGTCGGTGGAGCCTGCGAGTGAGACGGCCGTACCTCTTCTGAACATCGCGAACATCCTGACGATTCTCCGGATCCTGCTGGTTCCGGTCTTCCTGGTCGTGCTGTTCGTCGGCGACGGACACTCGACGACGTGGCGCCTGATCGCCACCGGCGTGTTCGCCGTCGCGGCCATCACCGACCGGATCGACGGGCAACTCGCCCGCAAGTACGGCCTCGTCACCGATTTCGGCAAACTCGCCGATCCCATCGCGGACAAGGCGCTGATCGGAGCGGCCCTCGTGGGGCTGTCGATCCTCGGAGACCTGCCCTGGTGGGTGACGGTGGTGATCGCGGTCCGGGAGCTGGGCATCACGCTGCTCCGATTTGCGGTCCTGCGACACGCCGTCATTCCCGCGGGCCGGGGCGGCAAGCTCAAGACTCTCGTGCAGACGATCGCGATCGGCTACTACCTGCTGCCGCTGCCCGACGGGTTCGAGGTCGCCGGCTGGATTCTGATGGGCGCCGCCGTGCTGCTGACGGTGGTGACCGGGCTGGACTACGTCGTGCAGGCGGTCCGCCTGCGAGCCGGCGTGCACAAGGTCGAGGCGAACGCGGGCACCGGGGCATGACTGACCCACTGGTGGACGGCACGCGGGCCGGTGACCTGGTTGCCGTGCTCACCGACCGCGGCGAGACGGTGGCCACCGCGGAATCGCTCACCGCGGGACTGCTCACCGCGACCATCGCCGGAGTGCCCGGCGCCAGCAACGTGCTCCGCGGCGGGCTCGTCGTCTACGCCACCGACCTGAAGGCCACCCTCGCCGGGGTCGATCCCACCCGACTGGCCGCGGACGGGCCCGTGGCGGCATCCACGGCACGCGCACTCGCGGACGGGGCCCGCGCCCGCTGCGGCGCCGACTGGGGCGTCGGACTGACCGGTGTCGCCGGCCCCGACATGCAGGACGGACACCCGGTCGGCACCGTGTTCCTGAGCATTTCCGGGGCATCCGGAACGGCCGTCCGCGAGCTCGGATTGACCGGGGACCGGTGGCAGATCCGTAAATCTGCGGTTTCCGCCGCCGTGTCGGGACTCCTCGATCGTGTGCAGGAAACATCCGCAGGCTAAGGTCGGGAACCAATCGGTCCTGTTCGCGCGTTGAGATAGGCGAGACAGGTGACGGATGAAGGAGGAGCGAGATGGCGCTGCTATTGCGTGAGGCAATCGGTGACAGTCTTCGGCGTACGCGCGTTTCGCAGAGCCGGACCCTGCGTGAGGTCTCCAACAGTGCTCGTGTGAGCCTCGGATACTTGTCCGAGGTCGAACGAGGGCGCAAGGAAGCCTCGAGTGAGCTCCTGGCGGCGATCTGCGACGCGCTGGAGGTCCCACTCTCCGATGTGCTCGTCGACGTCAGCGAATCGCTGTCCGACGGTTCTTCGGCCAAGCGTGCGGACACCGACCGGCACGCCGTCGAATCCGCGCCCGCCGAGGCTCCCGCCGCGAGCGCACGACCGGGTTCGACGACCATCGCTCGCGACACCCGGGTGGTCATCCCTGCACCCGCGCAGGCGCTGGCTGCCGCGTAGCAACACCCGTGCCGAACCGATAGATTTCAGTTAACCGCCGGTCTCGTTGTCGGCGGGGCAGACAGGCAGTCGGGGCGCAGCCCTTGTTCCGGTGCGTGACGGTCGCGTATCGGGTCGCGCATCGCGCGGCGCAACAGATGGAGGCAGGATCAAACCCATGGCTAATCCTTTCGTCAAGGGATGGAAGTACCTGATGGCGCTCTTCAATTCCAAGATCGATGAGAAGGCTGACCCCAAGGTTCAGATTCAGCAGGCGATCGAGGATGCGCAGCGCCAGCACCAGGCTCTGTCGCAGCAGGCCGCGTCGGTCATCGGCAACCAGCGCCAGCTCGAGATGAAGCTCAGCCGGCAGCTCGACGAGGTGGAGAAGCTCAACGCCAACGCCCGTCAGGCCGTCAACCTGGCCGACCAGGCCCAGGCCGCGGGCGACACCGAGAAGGCTATCCAGTACACCAACGCCGCCGAGGCGTTCGCCGCGCAGCTCGTCACCGCCGAGCAGGGCGTCGAAGACCTCAAGGCGCTGCACGACCAGTCGCTGCAGGCGGCCGCACAGGCGAAGAAGGCCGTGGAGCAGAACGCGATGGCTCTGCAGTCCAAGGTCGCGGAGCGCACCAAGCTGCTCAGCCAGCTCGAGCAGGCCAAGATGCAGGAACGGGTCAGCGAGTCGCTGCGCTCCATGGACAGCACCCTCTCGGCTCCCGGCAACACGCCCAGTCTCGATGCCGTGCGCGACAAGATCGAGCGCCGCTACGCCGACGCCCTCGGTTCCGCCGAGCTGGCACAGAACTCGGTGTCGGGCCGCATGATGGAGGTGCAGCAGGCGAGCATCCAGATGGCCGGACACAGCAGGCTCGAGCAGATCCGGGCCTCGATGAAGGGCGACGCCCTGCCGTCCGGCGGTGCCGCCAACGCGCCCGCGACCCCGGCAGCAAACCCGAACCTCGACAAGCAGCCGCCGGCAGCGGGCCAGGCCGGCACTGCGTAGTAGCCGAACAGTATTCGCATGAGTTCCACCCGACGTGGCCGACCTGGACGCGCAGTCCGGTCGGCCACTGTCGTGTCCGGACTCGCCGGGATCCAGGGCGCGCTGCGTGACGCCGGTGAGTCCGTCGCGGACGCAGCACAGAAGTGGCGCGACCCCCGGGAACGTCTGCTGCGGAAAAAGCGGCGGGCCAGGCGTCGCGCGAAGCGTTACGGCATCGTGTCCGGGTCCTCTGCCACCGGTGCCGCCGGTCTCGCTCTGATGGCCGCGCCGGAGTGGTCGATGCTGATGGCCGGCGGCGGCGCCGTCGTGTTCGCGGTCCCCGCCGTGCTGGCCGTCAGCCGATACCGCAAGCTCGACGCCGTGACGTTGCCACCGGGCCTGCCTGCCCGCCGGGTCCTTCCGGCGCCGTCCTCGGCCGCCCGCGAGCCGATGGAACGACTCGTGCACAGCGAGCGCGCACTGCACGGCATCCTCGGTGTGCTGTCCCGGTCCGGGACGATCAGCGGTGAGGACATCGAGGACACCCACGCCACGGCCCGCTCCGCGGCAGCCGCCCTGCAGGCGGTCGCCCTCGACATCACGTCCATGGAGGACGCCGCCCAGGGCAGCCGTGCCGCGGCCGCACCGCTCCACCGGGCGATCACCTCCGCAGCCGCGCAACTAGACGACGGCGTCGACCAGTTCGAAGAACTGGTGGCCGCTGCCGCCGAGGTCGCCGTTCCCGGAACCACGAGTGCCGTCGGTGAACTGGCGTACGAACGTGCAGAACTGGTGTCTGCGACGGAAAAGCTCGCCGGCCTCGCGGCGGCTCTCGGTGAGATCGACGACATCGTTCGCCGCTACCGCTGATGTCGTCGATCGACCGGTCCGGTGACTTTCGGTACATCGTGTGGGGGAGAACCCTGATCTTTCCCTGATCTTTACGCTGACCTGGTGATTTACCCGCTCCGCCGTGCCACGCTGGTGTGCGAACCCGATAAGTGGGGTCGACCAGATGTCGGGCGCAGAAATCGATCGGGGAGACGTGAGTGGAGGAAATCATGTTCTGGAAGATTGTTCTGGCGGTCGCGGCGATCTGGATCGCATTGGCGGTCGTCGGTGCCCTCGTCAAGGGTCTGTTCTGGATTCTCGTGGTCAGCGCCGTGGTGTTCGGCGTGTACCTGTTGATCAAGGCGATGTCCGGATCCGGCGAGAAATCGGACATCACGCGGAGCTGACAGGCATGCTCTACCCATGGAACCGGTACCCGAGGACTGGCATCGTGGGCTCGTCGTCGTCGCGCACCCCGACGACATCGAATACGGCGCAGCGGCGGCCGTGGCGCGCTGGACCGAGCAGGGCAAGGACATCCGCTACGTGCTCGCCACCAGCGGGGAAGCGGGGATCGCGGGCCTGCACCCCGCGGAGTCGGGCCCGCTCCGGGAGGCGGAGGAGCGGCGTTCCGCAGCCATGGTGGGAGTGACCGACGTCGAGTTCCTCGGGTACCCCGACGGCACTCTCGTGGAGAGTCTCGCGCTCCGCCGCGACCTTGCGACGGCGATCCGTCGTCATCGCCCGGATCTCGTGGTGACGGCGAACTTCGCGGACACGTGGGGGCCCGGCCAGCTGAACAGCGCGGACCACCGCGCACTCGGCCGTTCCGTTCTCGACGCCACCGCGGACGCCGCGAACGAATGGATCTTTCCCGAGCTGGGGGAGTCGGGGCTACCGCCGTGGCGCGGTGTCCGCTGGGTCGCCGTCAACACGATGACCCCCACCCACGCGGTGGATGTCACCCACACCGTGGATCGGGCGGTGCTCTCGCTGGCCGAGCACACCCGCTATCTCGAAGCGCTCAGCGACGTCCCGGTGGGGCAGCAGGCGAGGGCCCAGGTCGAGATGGTGACCGGGCCGCAACCGGGATTCGACGCCGAACGCGCGGTGGGATTCGAGCTCTACTTCTTCGGCTGAGGTCGCGACCGAGAACGAACGTGGCGACGCTCCGGTCTGATGGAAAAGAATCCGACCCGGACGGAATACCAAAATTATCCGAATAATTGAGTGGTTGCCCTCTGCTTTTCTCCGACGCGCGGAATCTTGCTGTCGACTCGCCCTCTGATCGCGTCTGCGCTGCTCACATCCCCGAGGTCGGGGGAGTGGGGCGGGCATCGTGCGCCTGGCGATGTGCTTCGAGTACCGGTTCGGTGCCGGCAGGGGATTCATGCGTTACGGTGTTACACACAATGTCTATCCGTAATTCTCCGTCGCGTGACGACACCTCAGCGAGCGTCGAGGACTCCATTCTCGACGCCGCACGCTCGTGCATCCTCGATTTCGGACTGCGCCGCACCACACTGGCGGAGGTCGCCCGGCGCGCAGGCGTCAGCAGGCCGACCGTCTACCGGCGCTGGTCCGACACCAGGGCCGTCGTCGCCGATCTCATGACCCGCGAGATCGCTGCCGTGATGCCCGAATTCTCCGCCGAGGAATCGGTCCACCGCCAGCTGGTCGACGCCGTGGTCCACGTGTCCACCGAGGTGCGCGACCATCCGCTGTTCGTGAAGATCCTGCGTTCGGATCAGGAACTGTTCACCACCTACATCCTCGAGCGGCTGGGCACGAGCCAGCGGGCGATCATCGACCAGGTTGCGTTCGCGGTGTCGACGGGTCAGGACCAAGGCTCGATCCGCGCCGGGGACAGCCGTCAGATCGCCACGATGGTCCTGCTCATCGCGCAGTCCGCGGTCCAGTCGGCCGTGATGGTGGCCGAGGAACTTCCCGGCGACGCCCTGACGGAGCAACTCCGGCACGCTGTCGGCGCCTACCTGGCACCGGACGCCGCCGGCAACCACCCGACAGAACGAGGAGACCGGTGAACCACCCGAACACGCCGCCCGTGAGCCGCTCGTCGGCTCTGAACGCCGCGCGAAGGGCGCGCGAACTCGACCGGCTGTCGGACGGTGCAGTCGTCGACGTGCTGGTGATCGGCGGCGGAGTGACCGGTGTCGGCGTCGCGCTCGACGCGGCGTCACGCGGCCTCGACGTCGTGCTCGTGGAGAAGCGGGATCTCGCGTTCGGGACCAGCCGGTGGAGTTCGAAACTCGCCCACGGCGGGCTGCGGTATCTGGCATCGGGCAACGTCGGCATCGCCCGCGAGAGCGCGGTCGAACGCGGAATCCTCATGACCCGCACCGCCCCCCACCTCGTCCGGGCGCTCCCGCAGCTCGTGCCCGTTCTCGATTCGACGACGCTGTTCGGCAAGTCCCTCGTCCGCACGGGCTTCCTGGCAGGTGATCTGCTGCGTGCAAGTGCTCGCACGCCGTCGTCGGTCCTGCCTCGATCCCGGTCGGTCCGGGCCGACCGGGTAGTCGAACTCGCCCCCGCGGTGCGGCGGGAAGGCCTGCGCGGCGGCCTGATGGCATTCGACGGCCAGCTCATCGACGACGCCAGACTCGTGGTGTCCCTCGCGCGCACCGCCGCGCTCCACGGTGCGAAGGTGCTCACCCGGACGGGCGCGTACGACGTGACCGGGACGTCCGCGACCCTGCGCGACGAGCTGACCGGCTCGGAACTGCCGATCACGGCGCGCGCCGTGGTCAACGCGGCGGGCGTGTGGTCGGGTGAGATCGATCCCGGGATCACGCTGCGGCCCAGTCGCGGCACACATCTGGTGCTCCCGGCCGAGCGGCTCGGGAACCCGACCGCGGCGCTCACGGTTCCGATCCCCGGTGAGACCAATCGCTTCGTCTTCGCGCTGCCCGCACAGCTCGGCCGCGTGTACCTCGGCTTGACCGACGAGGCGGCGCCGGGACCCGTTCCGGACGTCCCGGTGGCGTCGGAGCAGGAGATCGACTTCCTTCTCGACACGGTCAACACCGCGCTCGAGGTTCCGTTGCAGCGCTCGGACGTTGTCGGGACCTTCGCCGGGCTGCGACCTCTGCTCGACACCGGGGACGGATCCACCGCGGACCTCTCGCGCAATCACGCCATCCTGCGTTCGGACACGGGTCTCGTCAGCGTGGTCGGCGGCAAGCTCACCACCTATCGCAAGATGGCGGAGGACGCCGTCGACGCCGCGGTCGAGATGGCAGGACTCGACGCGGGCCCGTGCCGGACGCGGGCCCTGCCGCTCGTCGGTGCCGCGACACCCGAAGTGCTGCGGAAGGTCTCGGCCCCGCCGGCGCTGCTCGCCCGCTACGGAACGGAGGCGGCGCTGATCGCCGCCGCCGACCCCGAACTGCTGGCGCCGATCGCCGAGGGTGTGGACGTGAGCCGCGCCGAGCTCGAGTTCGCGGTGACTCACGAGGGGGCACTCGACGTCGACGACCTACTCGACCGGCGCACCCGGATCGGACTCGTCCCCGCCGACCGTGCGCGGTCCCTCGCCGCCGCCGAAGCCGTGTTCGAGAAACGGTGACGCCGACCGTGTGACACTCTGTGGTTCGTGCGAGTCGCCGTGGTCGCCGGGCCTGATCCCGGACATGCCTTCCCTGCCCTTGCGTTGTGCCTCGCCTTCATCGAGGCCGGAGACGATCCGGTCCTGTTCACAGGTACACGGTGGGTCGAGCCCGCACGGGCGGCCGGTGTGCCTGCCGAGTTGCTGAAAGGTCTCGCGCCCCGCCCGACGGACGACGACCTCGATGCGGGCGCGCGCATTCACGCCCGCGCCGCGCACATCTCCACCGAGTTGCTCCCCGACCTGCGCGCGATGGGACCCGACCTCGTCGTCTCGGACATCCTCACCGCCGGCGGGGGCATGGCCGCGGAGCGGCTGGGGATCCCGTGGGTCGAGCTGTCCCCGCACCCGCTCTACGCCGCGTCCAAGGGGTTGCCGCCCATCGGAAGCGGTTTGGCCCCGGGTGTGGGAATTCGGGGCAGGCTCCGCGACACGCTCATGCGTACCGCGACGGCGCGGTCGATCCGGCAGGGTGAGCGGCAACGCTCCGAGGCCCGGGTCGGCGTCGGACTGCCTGCGAAGGACCCGGGGCCCGTTCGGCGGCTGATCGCGACACTCCCCGCGCTCGAGGTGCCACGACCGGACTGGCCCGCCGAGGCGCACGTGGTCGGGCCGCTGCTGTGGGAACCGACGAACGAGGTGCTCGAACCGCCGGACGGCGCCGATCCTCTGGTCATGGTGGCTCCGTCGACTGCATTCACCGGCGCCGAGGGCATGCTCGAGACGACGCTCGCGGGGCTCGACGGGGCAGGTGTTCGTGTGATCGCGTCGATACTCGACGGATCGCCGGCCACGGTTCCGCCCTGGGCGCGAGCTGGTCTCGGCCGTCAGGACGCGATGCTGCGCGAGGCCTCGGCCGTCGTCTGCGGCGGCGGACACGGAATGCTGGCCAAGGCCCTGCTCGCAGGGGTTCCGGCGGTGGTGGTTCCCGGCGGCGGCGATCAGTGGGAACTCGCGAACCGGGCCGCGCGGCAGGGGAGCGCCGTCGTGGTGCGTCCCCCGAGCGCGGAAGCCCTCCGCGCGGCAGTCGAACAGGTGCTCTCGAACGGTGCCCACGCGGACGCCGCGCAGCGGGCCGCGCGGAGCATCGCGGATGTCACCGATCCGGTGGAGGTGTGCCGCGCCGCGCTGCGGTGAGGGCCCGGCACGCGGTTCGGCTAGCGTGGACGTGTGCGATTGACCGAATTTCACCAACTCGTCCGCGAAGAGTTCGGGCAGATGCGCGGCGACGCGCTGCTCGTCGACCACGTGCTGCTCAGTCTCGGGGGCAAGACCGCCGCCGAAGCCATCGAGGACGGCCGGGAACCCCGCGAGGTGTGGCGTGAACTCTGCGTCGAGTTCGACGTCCCGCCGCAGCGCCGGTAGAAATCCGGCGTGTCGAACGGACCGACCGCACATATCGAACACACGTTCCCCTATGCTGGGGATGTTCGGTGGTCACGGTTCTTGTCGGTACCTGGATCTAACCTGACCGCAGATCACTGATGAGACTCGAGGAATGGGGACGACGATGGCACCACAGGCACACGATCGAGACAAGGCGCTCGACCTCGCGCTGGCGCAGATCGACAAGAACTTCGGCAAGGGCTCGGTGATGCGCCTGGGCGAAGGTGTCCGTCAGCCCATCGCCGTCATTCCGACCGGCTCCATCGCGCTGGACGTCGCCCTCGGCATCGGCGGGCTGCCCCGCGGCCGTGTCGTCGAGATCTACGGCCCGGAGTCCTCGGGTAAGACCACCGTGGCTCTGCACGCGGTCGCCAACGCCCAGGCGGCCGGCGGCATCGCCGCGTTCATCGACGCCGAGCACGCGCTCGACCCCGACTACGCCCAGAAGCTCGGCGTCGACACCGACGCGCTGCTGGTGTCGCAGCCCGACACCGGTGAGCAGGCGCTGGAGATCGCAGACATGCTGATCCGCTCCGGCGCCCTCGACATCCTCGTGGTCGACTCCGTGGCCGCTCTGGTCCCGCGCGCCGAGATCGAGGGTGAGATGGGCGACAGCCACGTGGGTCTGCAGGCGCGTCTGATGAGCCAGGCGCTCCGTAAGATGACCGGTGCGCTCAGCAATTCCGGCACCACCGCGATCTTCATCAACCAGCTGCGCGAGAAGATCGGCGTCATGTTCGGTTCCCCCGAAACCACCACCGGTGGTAAGGCATTGAAGTTCTACTCGTCGGTGCGCCTCGACGTGCGGCGGATCGAGACCCTGAAGGACGGCACCGACGCGGTGGGTAACCGTACCCGCGTCAAGGTGGTCAAGAACAAGGTTGCGCCGCCGTTCAAGCAGGCAGAGTTCGACATTCTCTACGGCCTGGGAATCAGCAAGGAAGGCTCGCTGATCGACATGGGTGTCGAGCACGGGTTCATCCGTAAGTCGGGTTCCTGGTACACCTACGAAGGCGACCAGCTGGGACAGGGCAAGGAAAACGCCCGCAAGTTCCTGTTGGAGAACACCGACATCCGGGACGAGATCGAGAAGAAGATCAAGGAAAAGCTCGGAATCGGCGCCGACGTCACTGCTGCTACGGATGACGCCGCCCCGGTCGAATTCTAAGGCGCCGCCGTGCGTCCGACGGGCGAAGGTGGGACGGAGACGCAGGCCAAGGATTTGTGCCTGCGTCTCTTGACGGACCGTGCCCGGAGCCGAGCGGAATTGGCCGAGCGTCTGGCGAAAAAGGGCTACTCGCCCGAGATCGCTGAGCGTGTGCTGGATCGCCTCACCGAGGTCGGACTCGTCAACGACGCCGACTTCGCCCAGCAATGGGTGCATTCGCGGCACACGTACTCCGGCAAGGGGAAACGTGCGCTCGCACTGGAACTGCGCCGCAAGGGCATCGGTCAGGAAGACGCCACCGAGGCGCTCGCTCAGATCGACAGCGAAGACGAACGAGCGCGAGCCACCGAACTGGTCGAGAAGAAACTGCGGACGGTGTCCGCGGACGATCGGGACCGGGCGGTCCGCCGACTGGTGTCGATGCTCGCGCGCCGCGGATTCCCCCAGGGCATGGCGTTCGAGGTGGTCAAGGAACAACTCGATCGCGCGGGTGCGGAAACCGACGGCCTGTTCGACGAGACCTGATTGCGACGAGACGACGACAACACTGACGAGACGTCGACAACACCGACGAGACGACAACACTGCGGTCGGACGGGAACAGAGTTCGCGTCCGACCGCAGTGTCACGTCACGCCCGCGTCAGATCACAACCGCTTGTCGGTGATGTCCATACCCGGAACCGACACCGCCGGAAGCTCGGGAACGGCCCCCTTGGGGCCTCCGCCCTTGCGGCTGGCCCGGAGTCGCTTCTCCACCTTGGTCGCCACCACGGTGAGCGTGTAATTGAGGACGATCATGATGATCGCCACCACGATCAGGGCGGGAAGGTAGTTGCCGTAGAACGCACCGAGCTGCTGACCGGACCGCACCACTTCGACGTAGCCGATGAGGTAACCGAGCGCGGAGTCCTTCAAGGCCACCACCATCTGAGAGATGATCGCCGGGAGCATCGCCGTGACGGCCTGCGGAAGCAGGATGGTGCCCATGACCTGGCCCTTGCGCATACCCAGCGCCATGGCGGCCTCGCTTTGCCCCTTGGGGAGCGAATTGATGCCTGCCCTGACGATTTCGGCGATCACCGAGCCGTTGTACAGCGTGAGGCCCACGATGACCGCGGCGAGCGCAAGGTATTTCGATTTGAAGACCTCGTACTCGGCGAACAGCTGGTACGAGAAGATCATCAGGATCAGTACCGGGATGGCGCGGAACAATTCGACGATCCCGCCGGCGACCCATCGCACCGGCCGGTGGTTCGACAGGCGTCCGATGCCGAGGATCGCGCCGAGGATCAACGCGAACAGGATCGATACGGCGGCTGCCACGAGGGTGCCGCGGATACCGGGGATCAGATATGTCGTCCACGACGTCGATTCGAGGAACGGATCCCATTTCGCCGCCGTCAGCTGACCTTTGTCGTCGAGCGCGGCGTAGACGAGGTAGCCGATTCCCAGTAGCGCGACAGCGACCACGACCGAGATCAGGCGATAGATGTTCTTCGCCTTCGGACCCGGTGCGTCGTAGAGGACGGTGGCGGCATTGCTCATCGTGCAACCTCGAATCGCTTGCTCAGGTATCCGAAGAGAAGCCCCATCGGCAGGGTCAGGATCACGAAGCCGAGCGCGAAGATGCCACCGACGACGAAGATGGCGGCCTCGTTCTCGATCATTTCCTTCATCAGGAGCGACGCCTCCGCCACGCCGATCACAGAGGCGATCGTCGTGTTCTTGGTCAAGGCGATCAGCACACTACCGAGTGGGGCGGTGACCGCGCGGAAAGCCTGCGGCAGCACGATCAACCGCAGATTCTGGGAGAACGTGAGGCCGAGCGACCGGCCCGCCTCCGCCTGTCCGACGTGCACCGTGTTGATACCGGACCGCAGCGACTCGCAGACGAACGCCGCGGTGTAGACGCTGAGGCCGAGCACGGCGAGCCGGAAGTTGTTCTCCTCGAAGAACGTCGGCGACTGCTCGGGGGCGAGCTTGACGCCCATCGTCTGGAAGAGCCCGAAGGAGCAGAAGATGATGATGAGCGTCAGGGGAGTGTTGCGGAAGATCGTCACGTACGCCGTGCCGACGCCACGCGCGACCGGGATCGGTGACACCCGCATCGCCGCGAGGATGGTGCCGAGTATCAGAGCACCGACAGCCGAGAACGCGGTGAGTTGCACCGTCGTCCAGAATGCGTCGATCAGCTGATCGCTGTATTTGCTCAGTAGGTCCACTTACCGTCTCCCCAGGTGACCGGTGGTTGGTGTCGAACCGGGCCGGACGATTCCGCGAATGGGGAGTCGTCCGACCCGGATGAGTGAGTAGCTCAGTACCGATCGACGGTCGGCGGGGCGGGGATCGGGTAACCCGACGCGCCGACGGTCTCGTTGAACGCGCGCTCCCACGAGCCGTCCGCGATCATGGCGTCGATGGCGTCGTTGATCTTGGCGCGGGTCTCGTCGTCGCCCTTGGCCAGGCCGATGCCGTAGCGCTCTTCGGTGAACGGCGCGCCGACCACCTTCAGCTCGCCGGGGTACTGCGCCGCGTAGCCGGCGAGGATGATGTCGTCGGTGGTGACGGCGTCCACCGCACCGTTACGCAGTGCCTCGACGCACGCCGAGTACGTGTCGAATTCCTGCAGCTGCACGTCCTGCGCGTACGTGTCCTTGACCTTCTGCGCCGGGGTGGACCCGGTGACGGAGCACAGCTTCTTTCCGCCGTTGAGCGAATCGGGGCCGGTGATGTCGGTGTTGTCGGACTTCACCAGGAGCGACTGTCCGGCGATGAAGTACGGCCCGGCGAAGTCGACCTTCTCCTTGCGGGCGTCGGTGATCGAGTAGGTGGCGACGATGTAGTCGACCTCACCGTTCTGGATCAACGTCTCGCGCTGAGCCGACGGGGACTCCTTGAACTCGATGTTCTCGGGCGCGACACCCAGCTTGCCGGCCACGTATTCGGCCACCTCGACGTCGAAGCCGCTGAAGGAACCGTCGGGGTTGCGCAATCCGAGGCCGGGCTGGTCGTACTTGATTCCGACCGTGAGCTTGCCCTCCGACGCGCTCTGGGATGCGCTCTTCTCTTCACCTCCGCCACAGGCAGATGCGACGACGGCGAGCGCCATGACGCCGATTCCCACGCGAATCGAGCGATTGATCCTCATCGAGTTCCTCCAATTGAAATGACGGGTGTTGCGTGTGGAGCACGGTCGACCGAGAGAGCACCGCAGCGGCGCTCCTTCGGGTCAGTGGCTGAGAATCTTGCCGAGAAAGTCCTTCGCGCGCTCGGATTTGGGAGCGGTGAAGAACGTGGTGGGCTCGGCGTCCTCGACGATCTGGCCGTCGGCCATGAAGAGAACACGGTGGCCGACCTTGCGGGCGAAGCCCATCTCGTGGGTCACCACGAGCATGGTCATGCCGTCCTTGGCGAGTGAGGTCATGACGTCCAGAACCTCGTTGACCATTTCCGGGTCGAGTGCGGACGTCGGCTCGTCGAACAGCATGACCTTGGGGTTCATGGCGAGTGCGCGTGCGATTGCGACTCGCTGCTGCTGACCGCCCGACAACTGCGCCGGGTACTTGTCCGCCTGGTTGGCGATGCCGACCCGCTCGAGAAGCTCGTAGGCCCTCGCCTTCGCGTCGGCGCTGCTCTTCTTCCGCACCTTGACCGGTGCGAGCATCACGTTCTCGAGGATCGTCTTGTGGGCGAACAGGTTGAACGACTGGAACACCATGCCCACGTCGGCGCGCAGCGCCGCCAGGGCCTTGCCCTCGGCCGGTAGTACCTTCCCGTCCACCGCGATCTCACCGGAGTCGATGGGCTCGAGGCGGTTGATGGTGCGGCACAGCGTCGACTTACCCGAGCCGGACGGTCCGAGGACGATCACGACCTGTCCGCGAGGGACTTCGAGGTCGATCTCCCGGAGGACGTGGAGGGCGCCGAAGTGTTTGTTCACCGATTTCATCGAGATCATGGACGGGGCCGCGCCCGTGGAGGGTGTCGGCGTCGCGTCGTCGGCTTGCGTCATAGTCGATGACCCTATGTGTTGGGAGCGGGAGCACCTGCCATTTGCTCCGAGAATCCTCGGGATGTCACGGAAACTTTACTGTCCGGCTTCGAGCGTGTGTCCGGGCGCACACCGGCCGCGACGAGGCGATCTGGCGCGGGCCGTACCCTGGCATACGTGGACACGATCGACCAGACCCCTCCCCGCAGCTACGAGGTGCGCACGTACGGCTGCCAGATGAATGTGCACGACTCCGAGCGGCTGTCGGGGCTCCTCGAGGACGCCGGCTACACGAAGGCGGCCGCGGGGCAGGCGCCCGACCTCGTCGTCTTCAACACCTGCGCGGTGCGGGAGAACGCCGACAACAAGTTGTACGGCAACCTGAGCCACCTCGCGCCTGCGAAGGAACAGAACCCCGACATGCAGATCGCGGTCGGCGGGTGCCTGGCGCAGAAGGACCGCGACGTCGTCGTGAAGAAGGCGCCGTGGGTGGACGTCGTGTTCGGCACCCACAACATCGGTTCGCTCCCCGCATTGCTGGACCGGGCCCGCCACAACCAGCGGGCCGAGGTCGAGATCCTCGACGCGTTGGAGGCGTTCCCGTCGACGCTGCCCGCCAAGCGGGAGTCGGCATACGCGGGCTGGGTGTCCATCTCGGTGGGATGCAACAACACCTGCACGTTCTGCATCGTGCCCGCGCTGCGCGGCAAGGAGGTCGACCGGCGCCCCGGCGACATCCTGGCCGAGGTGCAGGCACTGGTGAACGAGGGCGTCGTCGAGGTCACCCTGCTCGGGCAGAACGTCAACGCGTACGGCGTGTCCTTCGCCGATCCCGACCAGCCCCGCGACCGCGGCGCGTTCGCCGCGCTGCTGCGCGCGTGCGGAGAGATCGACGGGCTCGAGCGGGTGCGGTTCACGTCTCCGCACCCGGCCGAATTCACCGGCGACGTCATCGAGGCGATGGCCGAGACCCCCAACGTGTGTCCCCAGCTGCACATGCCGTTGCAGTCCGGATCGGACCGCGTGCTGAAGGCGATGCGCCGCTCCTACCGGAAGTCGCGGTTCCTGGGGATCATCGACAAGGTCCGCACCGCGATGCCGCACGCGGCCATCACCACCGACATCATCGTGGGCTTCCCGGGTGAGACCGAGGAAGACTTCCAGGACACCCTCGACGTGGTCCGGCAGGCACGCTTCACCAGCGCCTACACCTTCCAGTACTCCAAGCGTCCGGGCACCCCGGCAGCGGAGATGGCCGAGCAGCTGCCCAAGGCCGTCGTCCAGGAACGGTACGAGCGTCTCATCGCGTTGCAGGAACAGATCACCCTCGAGGAGAACCAGAAGCTCGTCGGCGCCGAGGTGGAACTGCTCGTCGCCGCCGGGGAGGGCCGCAAGAACGCGGAGACCGCCCGGATGAGCGGGCGCGCCCGCGACGGCCGCCTCGTCCACTTCCGGCCCGCGGGCAACCTCGACGGGAACGTCCGGCCCGGCGACGTCGTCACCGTCGTCGTCAGTGCCGCCGCACCGCACCACCTCGTCGCCGACACCCCGGTCCTGACCCACCGCCGCACCCGCGCGGGCGACTCCTTCGAGAAGGGCATCACCCCGAAGACCCCGCCGATCGGCGTGGGACTCGGACTGCCGCAGATCGGTGCGCCCGCACCACTACCCGCCCAGATGGGATGCAACGCATGACCACCCCGTTCGACGACAAGCGGCACGACGGAAACCGGACCGGCGACAACGGTTCGGGTTCCGAGAGCGAGCCGATCGAGAGTTACCTGAAGGATTTCGACGCCGCCGAGAAGAAGGTGGCCGGCGAGATCGATCCCGGCGCGCGTGCCCTCGTCGTCGCGGTCGCGGTGGTCGTACTCCTCGGTTCGCTGACGTTGCCGCACTCCGGTATCGCCAACGGCTGGGAGGTGCTGGTGTACGGGGACGACGCCCGCGCGGAGACGATCGCGCTGCCCTCGCGGCTGTTCGTGTGGTTCGAGGTGGTGTTCGGGGTCGTCGTGTCGATGCTGGCGCTCGTCACCCGCCGCTGGGCGCTCGCCTGGGTGGCCCTCGCCGGAACCGCCGTGTCCATCGTGTTCGGCATGCTCGCCATCTGGTCGCGGCAGACCCCGGCGCCCGGCGTCGAGGCGGCCGGACCGGGGATCGGTCTGATCATCGGCTGGCTCACCGTCATCGTGCTCACGTTCCACTGGTTGAAGGTGGTCTGGAGCCGCACCGCCCTGCAGCTGGCCGCCGAAGAAGAACGCCGCGCCGCTGCCGCCGAAGCGGAGCGACGCGGCGACTGGAACGTCGGCTGATCGTGCCTACGGGCCGCTGACGGCGCCCTCGGCCGCCTCAGCCCATTCGCGCCACTGCTGGGCCTGCGCGAGGGCGCTCTCGGCGTCCTTCGTCTTGCCCGCGGCGGTCGCCTTGGCGGCCTGCTCCTCGAACTGCGTGACCCGCTCCCGGAACTGCGCGGCCCGGGCGAGGGCCTCCGGGTCGGTGCGGCGCCATTCCTCGTCGGCGGCGTCGCGAACACGCTTCTCGATGGCGCGCAGCTTGCCCTCGAGGTCGTGCATCCGCTCGCGGGGCACCTTGCCGATGGCGTCCCACTTCTCCTGCAGGTCGCGGAGCGCGGCCCTCGCCGCGTCGATGTCCTTGGCCGGATCGATGTGGCCGGCGTTCTTCAGCAACTCTTCCTTGGCGACCGCGTTCTCCTCGAACTCGGCGTCGCGTTCGGAGGACGCGGCGTTGCGGGCGGCGAAGAACACGTCCTGAGCGCCCTTGAACCGCCTCCACAGGTTGTCGTCGGCTTCCCTCGGTGCGCGGCCCGCGGCCTTCCACTCGGCGAGCAGATCACGGAACGCTCCGGCCGTCGGACCCCAGTCGGTGGAGTCGGACAGTGCCTCGGCCCGTTCGACGAGCTCTTCCTTCTTGGTCTTGGCGGCGGCGCGCTCGCGGTCGAGTTCGGCGAAATGGGCGCCGCGACGCCGGTTGAACGCCTCCCGCGCCTTCGAATACCGCTTCCACAGGGCGTCGTCGACCTTCCGGTCGATACCGCGGATGGTCTTCCACTCGTCCAGGATCTCGCGCAGCCGGTCGCCGGCGGCCTTCCACTGCGTGGATTCGGCACCGATCTGTTCCGCCTCCGCGGCCAGCGCTTCCTTGCGTTCGGTGTGCGCCTGCCGCGACAGTTCCTTTTCGTGCTTGGCGTGGGCCGCAGCCTCGTCGGATCCGGCGATGATGACGTCGAGCCGCGCCGCGAGAGAATCGATGTCACCGATCACCGCGGCGGTCGGGAGGGATTCGGCGAGTGCGAGCGCGGCCGCCTTGGTCTTCTTCGCGTCGCCCGCGCCGGAACTGAGCCGGGCCTCGAGGAGTGCCACTTCCGTTGCCAGATCGTCGAAGCGCCGACCGAAGTGCGCCAGACCTTCCGCCGCGTCCCCGGCCTGCCACGACCCGATCTGCCGTTCGCCGTCCGCGGTCTTCACCCAGGCGGTGCCGTCGTCGTCCACGCGGCCGAACTTGCTCGGGTCACTGTGGGCGGGGGCGGCGACGGCGGGGGCGGAGAGGGCGTGTGTCGGTGTGGGGTGGGGCTTGGGTGCACCCGGTTTCGCGGCGGCACCGGGCTTCGGGAGGCTGGGCTTCGGTGTGTCGTGCTGCTGAGCGGCAGGCTCCACGGCGGGCTTCGCGTCGCTGCTGTCGGTCATCGGTTCCTCATCTCTGCCGCGCGTCACGGCTGCCTGAACGCAATACTGGCTCCATACGACCCGGGACGGGTGCTGGCTCCATTCAACCCGGTACGGGCCCTGTGGACTATTGAATCAGGTCGGACGGTCCGCGTTGGTACCGATTGACGGCCTGCCAGAATCGGATGTCGGGTCCGCACGGACGGTCGACTAGCGTGACTGTGTGTTCACCGCCGCAATCCTCGTGCCGTCTCCACCGCTACTGGTACCCGAACTGACCGGGGCGGCCGCTGCGGAGACGGCGCCGTTGCGGGATGCGGTCCAGACGGCGGCGAAGGCGTTGTCCGCGCTCGCCACCGAGTGGGTGGCGGTCGGAGCGGCGCCCGCCGCGGTGGCGGTACGTTCCGACGCCCAGGGCACCTATCGCGGCTACGGCGTCGACGTGCGGGTCGCGTTGCGGCCCGGTCCGGCAGGCGATCCCGACCCGGACCTGCCGCTCGCGGCGCTGACGGCCGGGTGGATCCGGGGGACGTGCGCGCCGGACGCCGTCGTCGACGCGCGGATCCTCTCCGCCGACCTGTCGCCGCACCAGTGCGCCGAGTACGGCGCGGAACTGCGCACCCTTCTCGACCGGGATCCGGAGCCGCGGGGTCTGGTGATCGTCGCGGACGGGGCGAACACTCTCACGGCGAAGGCGCCGGGCGCGTTCGACCCGCGTGCGGAGGGCGTGCAGGCCAGGATCGACGCCGCGCTCGACACCGGCGACCGCGACGCGCTGCTGGCCCTCGAACCTGCGGAGTGCGATTCCCTCGGCATCGGCGGGCGCGTCCCGTGGCAGGTTCTCGCCGGCGTGTTCGACGCGCCACCCGCTTCCTGCCGGACGCTGTACAGCGCGGCACCCTATGGAGTCGGTTACCACGTGGGGGAGTGGCGTCCGTGAGGTCACCCGTGCCGATCGCCGTCGTCGGACCGACCGCAACCGGAAAGTCGGATCTCGCACTGGACCTGGCCGAACGTCTCGGCGGCGAGATCGTCAACATCGACGCGATGCAGCTGTACCGGGGCATGGACATCGGCACCGCCAAACTCGCCCCGGCCGAACGCCGCGGAATCCCGCACCACCAACTCGACGTGCTCGACGTGACGGAGACGGCCACCGTCGCGAACTATCAGCAGGCGGCGGTCCGCGACGTCGAGGCGATCGCCGCACGCGGCGCAGTGCCGGTCATCGTCGGCGGATCGATGATGTATGTGCAGTCGCTGCTCGACGAGTGGAGCTTCCCGGCCACCGATGCGTCCGTGCGGGCGCGGTGGGAAGCCGTCCTCGCCGAGAAGGGCGTCGCGGCCGTCCACGCCGAACTCGGCCGGGTGGACCCCGACGCCGCCGCGTCGATCCTCCCCACCGATGGCAGGCGCCTGGTCCGGGCCCTCGAAGTCGTGGAGATCACCGGGAAGCCGTTCGCGGCGTCGGCCCCGCGGATCGGCGAACCGCGCTGGGGCACACACATCGTCGGTGTCGACCGGGATACCGCCGAACTCGACGACCGGATCCGGCTCCGCACCCGGCTGATGTTCGAACGGGGACTCGTCGACGAGGTGAACGGGCTGATCGAGCTGGGACTGCGCGACGGGGTCACCGCACCCCGGGCCATCGGCTACGCACAGGTCCTCGCCTGGCTCGACGGCGAATACGACCTCGACGAGGCGCAGGAACGCACATTCATCGGCACCCGGCGCTACGTGCGCAGGCAACGGTCGTGGTTTCGCCGCGACACCCGCATCCACTGGGTCGACGGAAGCGACCCCGACCTCGCGGACACCACGATCCGCACCCTCGGCGAGACCCGAACACTGGGAGAACGATGAGCCGCGCACCGTCCGGACGCAACCGTCCGGCCCCGTCCCTGCTGGTGACCACCCGCAACGCCCGCTTTCAGCAGTGGCAGTCGTACCTCACCAACCGCGCCAAGCGAACGAAGGCGGGACGCTTCCTGATCCAGGGCGTCCGTCCCCTCAACCTGGCGCTGGAACACGGCTGGCCGATCGAATCGCTGCTGCACCGCATCGACGGCCCGCCACTGTCCGACTGGGCACGGGAACTGCTCGACACCCGGTCCGTCGAACAGATCGGTGTCAGTGCCGAACTGATGGCCGAACTGGGTGAGAAGACCACCACCGCGCCGGAACTGATCGCCGTCGCGAAGACACGAACCCCGCGACTGAAGGACCTGCGACTGCAGTCCGTCCCCCTGATCGTCGTGTTCGACCGGCCCGCCTCACCCGGAAATCTGGGCACCCTCGTCCGTTCCGCCAACGCGTTCGGCGCCGACGCGGTCGTCGTCGTCGGCCACGGCGCAGATCCGTTCGACCCCCGGAGTGTCCGTGCCTCCACCGGATCCCTCTTCGCGATGCCCGTCGTGACGGTGTCGTCCGTCGACGAGATCCTCGCCTTCCGCGACGCCCGGCGGGCGTCCGGAACCGACCTGCACATCGTCGGCACCGACGAGACCGGCTCCGTCACCATCGACGCCCACGACTTCGGCGGCGGCACCGTGCTCGTCATCGGCAACGAGACGCGCGGGATGAGCGCTGCCTGGCGCGACGCCTGCGACACGGTGGTCAACATCCCGATCGGAGGCGCCGCGAGTTCCCTCGGCGCCCCCTCCGCCGGCGCCGTCGCCCTCTACGAAATCGCCCGGCAGCGTAAATGAACCGCACCGCGGTCGCGCCGATGAACCGCACCGCGGTCGCGCAGATGAACAGCACCTGCTCGACCGTTGGTTAGAGTGGTGCGCATGGATTTCAGCAAGGGACACGGCACCGAGAACGACTTCGTGGTCCTCCCGGATCCCGATGTCCGCATCGACCTGTCGGCCCCGCGGGTAGCGGCGCTGTGCGATCGCAGGCGTGGGCTCGGCGCCGACGGAATCCTGCGCGTCGCGAAGGCCGGTGCGCTGGCTGCCGCCGGTGTGCTCGCCGAACTCCCCGACGGCACGTCCGAGGACGACTGGTTCATGGACTACCGCAACGCCGACGGCTCGATCGCGGAGATGTGCGGCAACGGCGTCCGTGTCTTCGCGCACTACCTCCGCGCGGCGGGGCTCGAGACACGCGACGAGTTCGTGGTCGGCAGCCGGGCCGGCGGCAAACCGGTGATCGTGCACTCGGCCGACGGCGCCTTCGGCGAGGTCACCGTCGACATGGGTGTGGTGCGGGATCTGGGAACCAGTGCCGCGACCATCGACGGCAAGGTGTTCAACGGGATCGGCATCGACGTCGGCAACCCGCACCTGGCGTGTGTCGATGCGCACCTCACGGCGGCGTCCCTGTCGGCCCTCGACCTGACGGCCGCACCCGGGTTCGATCCCGGCTTCTTCCCGCACGGCGTGAACGTGGAGATCCTCACCCGCATCGATTCCGGTGCCGTGGACATGCGGGTACACGAGCGCGGGGTCGGCGAAACACGGTCGTGCGGCACCGGGACGGTGGCCGCGGCCACCGCCGCTCTGCGCTTCGACGGGGCCGACTCCGGTGAGGTGAATGTCCGTATTCCCGGTGGTCAGGTCACCGTTGCGGTGTCCGACGGCCGGGCGACGTTGCGCGGACCGTCCGTCCTGGTGGCGTCCGGGAACCTCGACGACGGCTGGTGGAACGGCCTCGCCTGATCGCCCTGCGCGAAATGCACGTGCGCACCCTCGACATTCCGTGGGATCATGAGGGTGTATGACGAAAACACATCGCACAGAAGAATCGCCGATCTCCGACTCCACTGAGTTCGCCTACGACGACGGGCGGCCTTCGGTCGGCGAGATGCAACTCGAGGACCGCAGCGCGCTGCGCCGAGTTGCCGGGCTCTCCACCGAGCTCACAGACGTCACCGAGGTCGAATACCGACAGCTGCGCCTCGAACGCGTGGTGCTCGTCGGTGTCTGGACGCAGGGAACCGCGGCGCAGGCCGAATCCAGCATGGCCGAGCTCGCGGCTCTGGCCGAGACCGCCGGGTCCGAGGTCCTCGAGGGCCTCGTCCAGCGGCGGGACAAACCAGACGCGGCCACCTACATCGGTTCCGGCAAGGCCGAGGAACTCCGTGAGGTCGTCCTCTCGACCGGCGCCGACACCGTCATCTGCGACGGTGAACTCACTCCCGCGCAGCTGACCGCGCTGGAGAAGGTCGTCAAGGTCAAGGTCATCGACCGGACGGCCCTCATCCTCGACATCTTCGCTCAGCACGCGACGTCCAGGGAGGGCAAGGCGCAGGTTGCACTGGCCCAGATGGAATACATGCTGCCGCGACTGCGTGGCTGGGGTGAATCGATGTCCCGGCAGGCGGGTGGTCGCGCCGGCAGCAACGGCGGCGTGGGGCTGCGTGGTCCCGGTGAGACCAAGATCGAGACGGACCGCCGGCGAATCCGTGAGCGGATGGCGAAGCTGCGGCGCGAGATCAAGGGCATGAAGGCCGCCCGCGACACCAAACGCACCAGGCGTCTGCGGAGCGAGACCCCGTCCATCGCGATCGTCGGATACACCAACGCCGGCAAGTCGAGCCTGCTCAACGCTTTGACCGGGTCCGGGGTGCTGGTGCAGAACGCGCTGTTCGCCACCCTCGACCCCACCACCCGGCGGGCGGCGCTGGACGACGGCCGCGAGTACGTCCTCACCGACACCGTCGGGTTCGTCCGGCACCTGCCGACGCAGCTGATCGAGGCGTTCCGCTCGACGCTCGAGGAAGTCACGGACGCGGATCTGCTGCTTCACGTCGTCGACGGTTCCGATCCGCTGCCCACGGATCAGATCAGGGCCGTCCACGAGGTGATCACCGAGGTGATCCGGGAGAACGACGCCGCAGCGCCGCCGGAACTCATCGTGGTGAACAAGATCGACGCGGCCGACCCGGTCACGCTGACCCAGCTGCGCGGCCTGCTGCCCGGAGCGGCGTTCGTCTCCGCCCGGACCGGGGAAGGCATCGCCGAGTTGCGCGCGCATCTCAGCGATGTGCTGGTCCGCCCGGAGATCGAGGTCAGCGTTCTCCTCCCGTACAACCGGGGAGACCTGATGGCCCGGATCCACTCGGACGGACAGATCCTCGACTCGTCCCACGAAGAGGACGGCACGCGCGTCCACGCGCGGGTGCCCGAAGCGCTGGCGTCGGCACTGGTTCAGTACAGCGGCAGTGCCTGACCGCTCACGGTGGTCGGCCCGTGTCGCGGTCGCGGTGCTCGCTGCGTGCACACCGCTCGCGGCGGCGGGCGCCGGGTCCGCAGAGCCGTTCTTCCGCGATCAGACCGCCGTCGACGCGTCGGAATTCGGTCCGCTCTGCACTCCCGACGATTCGGGGGTCGGCACCCCGGACGAGGCCTCGCTGGAAGAGCTGTCGGGGCTCGTGTCGGCGGGGGGACTGCTCTACGCGGTCGGTGACAGCGGGTCCGATCGCGCGGTCGCGGTGATGGACGGGAACTGCGCCGTGCAGCGGTGGCTTCCGCTGCCGGTCGATCCGTACGACGTCGAGGACATGGCCTCCGGCCCCGACGGCCGGCTGTGGCTCGCCGACACCGGGGACAACGGACGCCGACGCGACACGGTGGCACTGATCGCGATGGACCGCGACACCGGCGCAGGGGAACTGCATCGGCTGACGTATCCGGACGGCCCGCACGACGCCGAGACCGTTCTCGTACAGCACGATGGCACCCCGCTGATCGTCACGAAGGAAGTGTTCGGGGCGGGCAACGTGTACCGGCCTGCGGGGGGCGCCGGTGTGGGCGGCCTCGCGAGCCCCGGCCCGACCCCGCTCGAGAAGGTGGGGACGCTGGACGTCGCCGAGACGAACGGCGCCGACGACGCCACCACCGGGAGCGGCACCACGGCCCCGGCCCTGCATTCGACGATGTTCACCGGCGGCGCCGTGTCCGCCGACGGAACCGTGGCCGCCGTCCGCAGCTACTCCGACGTGTTCCTGTTCTCGGCGCCGGACGGCGACCTGGCCGCCGCGTTCGCTGCGGGTCCGGTGGTGCGCGCACACGTGCCGCAGCAGCCGCAGGGGGAGTCGATCGCGTTCACCGAGAACGGCGACCTGCTGGTCGCCTCCGAGGCGCGGGAGGGTCCCGTTCCGCCGATTCAGGCGCTGCCCGGGGCGGTATCGAGGGTGCAGCAGCAGGCCCGCACGGAGACAGTCGCGGACGAGGCGTCGGCGCATTCGTCGGGAACGTTGTGGGGGATTGGCATCTCCGGTTGCGCGGTCGTGCTCGTGGTCGGCGCCGGCTTCTTGGTCCGCCGCCGTGTCCGATAGGTCTGTTTTGCGAGAAATGTTGCGAGCCTGATTCTTTCGGTGGCCGGCACGGTGTGAATACTGGCGGGGTGCAGGCCCACGAGTTGTTGTCGCGTATCGCCCACCTGTCACTCGAGCACGGTCGCGCCCAGACCGCATCGACCGTCGCCGTGGTGGCGGGCACCGTCGTAATGCTCGCGGCGTCGCGTTCCGCCCGGCCGCCGATCCTCCGCGCCTCGGCGGTCGCGGTGCCCGTGACCGCGGTGATCGGGGGTGCCGTGTGGGCGACGTACCGGCCGCTTCCCAATCAGATACCGCCGGCGGGATACGCGTGGATCTGGCTCGCCGTCGGCACCCTCGTACTCGCAGCGGCTCTCCTGCTCCGGAAGCCCGGCGTCCGGCGCGCAGTGGTGATCGGGACGGCAGGTGCCATGGTCGCGGCCGCGGCGGTCGGGCAGGTCAATGCGGAGGTCGGCGTCTTCCCGACCGTCGGTTCGCTGGCCGGGCACCGCCCGCCGACGGTAGTCGAGCCGGTGTCGTTCGGTGCCGTCCCCGGGTTCGAAAGCGCCGTGCAGTCCGGGACCCCGATGGACTCGGTGTGGACACGTCCGGTGCGCACACCCGGCTCCGGTGTGGTGACGGAAGTGGAGATCCCCGGCACCGAATCCGGATTCCCGGCCCGGCCGGCCGTGTTGTATCTGCCGCCGGCGTACCTGACGTCGCCCCGCGCCGTGCTCCCCGTCATGGTGATGATCGCGGGACAGCCGGGGCGCCCCCAGGACTGGTTCGGCAGCGGACGATTGGGGTCCACGGTGGACGCGTATGCCGCGCGGCACGACGGCCTCGCGCCGGTCGTCGTGGTGGTCGACGCACTGGGGTCGCAGGACGCGAATCCGCTCTGTCTGGATTCGGCGCTGGGCAACGCTGCCACCTACGTGGCCCGCGACGTGCCCGCGTGGATCGAGAAGTCCCTGCAGGTGTCGCGCGATCCGGCGCAGTGGGCGATCGGCGGATTCTCGTACGGGGGTACCTGTTCGATCCAGCTGGCCGTGAACTATCCGGCGATCTACCCGACGTTTCTCGACTTCCTCGGTCAGGACGAGCCCTCGCTGGGCGATCACGCGGGGACGGTTGCGGCGACGTTCGCCGGCGACGGGCGTGCGTTCGCGGCGGTCAATCCGGTCGACGTGCTGAGGACGCGGCAGTTTCCGGAGCTGACCGGGGTGTTCGTCGCCGGGGCGGCGGACGACGAATACCGCCCGCAGCAGCAGCGGATGTTCGCTGCCGCGCGGGCGGCCGGCCTGAACGTGCGGTACTACGAGCTCCCCGGTGGCCACGAGGGCGCAACCTGGGGTGCGGCGCTCGAGCGGGAGATGGACTGGACCGGCCGTCAGCTGGGTCTCACCAGCTGACGGCCGGATAGCGGTCAGGCGTCGAGGTCGGCCGCCACCAGCTGGGCCACCTTCTCGACGGCGTCGGCGTCGTCGCTGGTGACCGTGACGTCGGTGCCCTTGGTGGCGCCGAGCGTCATGATGAGCAGTGCGGAACCGGCGTCCACGGGTTCGCCGTCCGCCACGGCCAGCGTGACGGGCACACCGGCGGCGGCAACCGCTTCGGCGATGACGGCGGCGGGACGGGCGTGCAGGCCGATGGACGAACCGACGGCGACTGTGGTGCTGGGCATGGACTCTCTCCTCTGTCGGTGGGGGGTGGTGCGGGACGAGCGGGTCGATCTGTTTCTCTTACGCTGCGACTGTCGCAACGTCGGGGTCGAGTTCGGCGTCGGACGCGCCGGGCTTGATGAATTCCTTGGCGGCGACGACGCACAGTGCGGCGACGACGACACCGGCGGCCAGCGCCACCAGGAACCACAGCAGGTTGCCGATGGCGAAGAAGACGAAGATTCCGCCGTGCGGTGCGCTGAGGGTGACGTTGAACGCCATGATCAGGGCGCCGGTGACGGCGCCGCCGGCCATCATCGAGGGAATGACGCGCAGCGGGTCGGCGGCGGCGAACGGAATGGCACCTTCGGAGATGAACGCCGAGCCGAGAAGCCAGGCCGCCTTGCCGTTTTCGCGTTCCGCCTCGCTGAACAGGCTGGGACGCAGGACGGTCGACGCGAGAGCCATCGCCAGCGGCGGGACCATGCCCGCAGCCATCACGGCCGCCATGATCCGCAGCGAGGCGGGATCGTTGACGTTGAGGCCGGCCACCGCGAACGCGTAGGCGGCCTTGTTCACCGGGCCACCGAGGTCGAAGCACATCATCAGGCCGAGGATGATGCCGAGGAAGATGACGGAGCTGCCGGACAGACCGTTGAGCCAGTTCGTCAGTCCCGACGTGATCGAGGCGAGCGGACGGCCCAGAACCAGGAACATGAGTGCGCCGACGATCAGCGTCGCGAACAGCGGGATGATCACCACCGGCATCAGGCCGCGCAACCACTGGGGAACCGGGATCCGGCTGATCCACAGCGCGACCACGCCGGCGATCAGACCACCGACGAGGCCTCCGATGAATCCGGCGCCGACGAAGACAGCCACGGCGCCCGCGGTGAAGCCCGGCGCCAGACCGGGCCGGTCGGCGATGGCGAAGGCGATGTAACCGGCCAGAGCGGGTACGAGGAAGCTGAACGCCAGCGAACCCAGTTGGAACAGCACCGCGCCCAGGTACGTTGCCAGGCCACCCTCGGGGAGTTGGCCGAGGGAGTTGCTGAGGACGATGTCCTCCGCGGGACCGGAGATCTCGTACCCGCCGAGCAGGAAGCCGAGGGCGATCAGCAGACCGCCGGCGGCGACGAACGGGATCATGTAACTGACACCGGTGAGCAGCACCTGGCGCAGGTGGGTGCCCCAGCCGATCGATCCGGCCGGCTCGTCCGCCGCGCTGCCGGCGCTACCCGCGTCCACGGTGGCCGCGGACGGGTTCATGCCCGCGCGCAGTGCCTCGGTGATCATGGTGTCGGGCTCGTTGATGGCGCGCTTGACGCCCGACGCCACCACCGGCTTGCCTGCGAAGCGTTCCTTGCCCTTCACCCCGACATCGGTGGCGAAGATGACGGCGGATGCGCCCGCGATCACTCCCGGTGCCAGCGGTGTGCTTCCGCTCGAACCCTGAGTCTCCACGTGGACGACGACGCCTGCGCGTTCGCCGGCGGCGACGAGGGAGTCGGCGGCCATGTACGTGTGGGCGATGCCGGTCGGGCAGGCCGTGACCGCGACGATGTGCTTCGGTCCCTCTTCGGGCTCGGGTTCCTTCTCCGGGGCGACCGGTTCGGGCGTCGGAGCCGGGGCCGGGGCCGCGGCGGCCGCCACGGGTGCTGCGGCTGCTGCGGGGGCCGCGGCCGCCGGTGTGGCGGCGGGTGCGGGTGCGGGTGCCAGGACGTCGTTCACCAGGGTGACGATCTCGGCGGGGGACTTCGCATCACGGAGCGCTCCGACGAAGGCGGGGCGCACCAGCGCCCGCGCGAGCGAGGAGAGCAGCTTCATGTGCTCCGCGCCCGCACCTTCGGGCGCGGCGATGAGGAACACCAGATCTGCAGGTCCGTCGGGGGCACCGAAGTCGACCTTCGGGGCGAGCCGGGCGAATCCGAGGGACGCCGCCACAACGGCTTCGGAACGGCAGTGGGGGATCGCGATCCCACCGGGAAGTCCCGTCGCCGATTGTGATTCACGCGCCAGTGCGGCGTCGCGGAGAGCGTCCGCTTCGGTGGCGCGACCGGCGTCGGCCAGACGCCGGGAGAGCGCGGAGATCACGTCCTCCTTGGAGGCTCCGAGGTCGGTGTCCAGGGAGATCAGATCTTCGCTGATGATCTGCGGCCCCGAATCGCGGTCGGGTGTCGAGTGAGACATGGTGTTTCCTTCTGGTTCAGGCCGGATCGGGGGCGGGGGAGATGAGGGCGGTGACAGTGACGGCGTCGATGTCGACGTGTTCGGGGGTCGGCAGGGTGGTGCCGGGAAGGGCTGCCGCCGCGCTGCCGTAGGCGACGGCGGATCGGAGGCAGTCCGCGGGGGACGCGCCGGACATCTGCGCTGCCAGGTAGCCAGCCAGCGACGAGTCGCCGGCGCCGACGGTGCTGCGGGCAACGATCGGTGGTGGCGTGGCCCACCAGGCGCCGGCCTCCGTCACGAGAACCGCACCCGCGGCACCGAGCGTGGCGAGGACGGCTTCGACCCCGCGGTCCACGAGTTGCCTGCCGGCATGGGCGGTGGCCGTCGGGTCCCCGCGCAGCGCGGACTCCTCGAGCAACTGCCCGTCGGCGCCGGTGAGCTGAGCGAGTTCCTCGCTGTTCGGTTTCACGAGGTCGGGGGCGGCCGCGGGGAACCGTTCCGCGAGCGCGAGCAGCGGGGCGTCCGACGTGTCGACGGCGACTCGGCATGGTGCCGAGCGGAGTGCCTCGACGAGCGTGGCGTACCAGTCGGTGGGAATGCCCGGGGGAAGGGAACCGGACAGCACGACCCACTCGGCCCGGGACCCGCGTTCGATGATCTCCGACTGCAGATCGGCGAGGGACTCGGCCGACATGACGACGCCGGGTTCGTTGACCTTGGTGGTGGTGCCGTCGGGTTCGGTGATGGTGATGTTGGTGCGCGCCGGACCGGACGTCGCCACGGTCACGTGCTCGATCCCGTGCTCGGACAGGGCGGTGAGCAGGGGATCACCCTCGTTGCCCGGGAGTACCGCGACAGCGGCGACACCGGCCGACGTGAGCGCGCGGGCGACGTTGACGCCCTTGCCTCCCGGGTCGCTGTGGGTGGCGGCCGCGCGCAGAACGGTTCCTCGTTCGAGGCGTCCCACCAGGTTGACGGTGCGGTCGATGCTCGGATTGGCGGTCAGCGTGACGATCATGCGATCACCACCTCGATTCCCTGGTCGTGGAAGTGGGCTCGGTCTGCGGAACTGATGTCGGCGTCGGTGACGAGGATGTCGACGCTGTGGATGGGGGCGAAGCTCACGAGGTGTTCCCTCCCGACCTTCGACGAGTCGGCGACCACGACGACGTGGTTGGCGCACCGGACCATCGCGCGCTTGACCGCGGCCTCCTCGGTGTCCGGGGTGGACAGGCCGTGGCCGACGCTGAGCGCGTTGGTGCCGATGAACGCGACGTCGACGCGGAGGACGTCGAGGATGCGCAGCGCCTCCTCGCCGACGGCGGCCTGCGTGATGCCGCGCACCCGGCCGCCCAGCATGTGGAGCGTCACCGAATTGAGTCCCGCGAGCCGGGCTGCGATCGGCACGGAGTTGGTGATCACGGTGAGGTCCAGATCGGACGGGAGTTCCGGGATGATGCGCCCCGTCGTGGTTCCCGCGTCGAACAGCACGCTGCCACCGGACGGAGGCAGGTAGGCGGCGGCGCGCTTGGCGATCCGGTCCTTCTGCTCGGCGCGGGTGTGATCGCGCTCCGTCATGCCGGGCTCGGTGACGGTGAGGGACCCCGCAGGCACCGCGCCGCCGTGCACGCGGCGGACGTGGCCGAGACGCTCGAGAAGAGCGAGGTCACGGCGCACGGTCTCGGTGGTGACGCCGAACGTGTCGGAGAGGTCCGCGACCGACATGCGTCCGCGCTGCGAGATCAGCGTGGTGACCGCTTGCTGGCGTTCTTCCGGATACACCGTGACCCCGTTCCTGTTCTCGTCGGTGAAGTGTTCGGTGATGTGATCCGTTATGGTCTGCATCACACGAAATGTTGTGTCATGTTGTTTTACGCCCGAGTGTGTTGACATGTCAAGAGTTGAGAGTAATCTCCGTCACACAGTCGATTCGCATTTCCGACTGTGTGAAGACAGAACGAGCCGGCCAGGAGGACCCGATGACCGAAGACCGTGAAATCGTGCGAGGTACGCCGGTGGTACCCGGCATTGCCTACGCGCCGGTGATCTGGCCGGCTCCGCGGCCGGAGGTCGCATCCGGATCGGCCCGGATCGACGAGGCGTCGCGGGACGCGGAGAAGGTCCGCTTCGAGGAAGCGGCCGCCGTCGTGTCAGGGCGACTCCGCGACCGCGCGGCGAGCGTCTCCGGGGCCGCGGCAGAGGTGCTGCAGGCGAACGCGGCGATGGCTGCCGACCGCGGCTGGCTCGGTGCCGCGCAGAAGCTGATCGCCGGTGGAGCCCCGGCCGAGGAAGCGGCGGCCGAAGCCACCGAGCAGTTCGCCACCCTGTTCACCAAGATGGGCGGGCTGATGGCCGAACGGGTGACCGACCTGCGCGACATCCGGGACCGTGTCGTGTCCGAACTCCTCGGCCTGCCCGAACCCGGCATCCCCGTGCCCACGACACCGTCGATCCTGTGTGCCCAGGACCTCGCGCCCGCCGACACCGCCGGTCTCGATCCCGAATTGATCGTCGGACTCGTGACCGTCCTCGGCGGCCCGACGAGCCACACCGCGATCATCTCGCGGCAGCTGGGCATACCGTGTGTGGTCGCGGTGCGTGACCTCGAATCCGTCGTCGCGGGCACCCCCGTCCTCCTCGACGGGTCGGCGGGCGAACTCGTGGTCGAACCGGACCCCGTGGAGGCCCGTGCCGCCGTGGAACACGGCCGCGCCGAACGGATCCGCATCCAGTCGTGGGAAGGACCCGGCCGCACGAGCGACGGGCATTCCGTGTCGATTCTGGCCAACGTCCAGGACGGGGCCGGTGCGCGCTCGGCGGCCACGACCGCCGCCGAGGGCGTCGGACTGTTCCGCACCGAGTTGTGCTTCCTGGACCGCGATTCCGAGCCCGGTGTCGACGAGCAGGCCGAGATCTACGGAGAGGTGCTCGACGCGTTCGCCGGCCGGAAGGTGGTGATCCGGACCCTCGACGCGGGATCGGACAAGCCGCTGCGCTTCGCCAACCACGCAGAAGAGGCGAACCCGGCGCTCGGGGTCCGCGGAATCCGGATCGCCGAACAGAACCCGGGAATCCTCAGCAGGCAACTCGACGCCGTCGCCGCCGCGGCGAAGCAGACACAGTCGCAGCCGTGGGTGATGGCGCCGATGATCTCGACTCCCGCCGAGGCCGAATCCTTCGCGGCGGAGGTCCGCGCCCGCGGACTCGTGCCCGGCGTGATGGTCGAGGTACCGGCCGCCGCGCTTCTGGCCGACCGCCTCCTGCGCCACGTCGACTTCCTGTCCATCGGCACGAACGACCTCGCGCAGTACACGATGGCCGCCGACCGGATGTCCTCCGACCTGGCATCGCTCACCGATCCCTGGCAACCGGCGGTCCTCGCGCTCGTCGCCCGCACGGCCGAGGCGGGCATCGCGGCGGGCAAACCGGTCGGCGTCTGCGGCGAGGCGGCCGCCGACCCGCTACTCGCCTGCGTGCTGATCGGACTCGGGGTCACGTCGCTGTCCTGCGCCGGTGCCGCCGTGTCCGGTGTCGGGGCGAAGGTGGGATCGGTCTCGCTGGACGACTGCCGTCGTGCCGCCGAGGACGTGCTCGCCACGAGTGATCCGGCGGAGGCGCGGACCGCGGCGGTACGGGTGCTGGGCGCGTAGTCCCGGTTTGCCGCGGGATCCGGTCCCGAAGACGCGAAACTCCCAGATCGTGCCTACTATTGGCGAACTGTGACGAAAAGAGAAACCGACGCCCCCGACGGTCCGGCCGGCGGCTCTGCCGGCCCGTCCACCCCCACGCGGGCGTTCGGGTGGACGATGCACGGCGACGGCAGGCGGATCGGTGAGGGTGAGGTGGTCGCTCCCGGCGAGCGCCTCACCTGGCCGCGCACGGTCGGAATCGGGATGCAGCACGTCATCGCGATGTTCGGCGCCACCCTCCTGGTGCCGACCATCACCGGGTTTCCGGTCACTACGACACTGCTGTTCTCGGGTATCGGTACGGCCCTGTTCCTGATCATCACCCGCGGCCGCATCCCCAGCTATCTCGGTTCGTCGTTCGCGTTCATCGCGCCGCTGACGGCGTCGCAGAGTTCGGGTCCCGCCGCGCAACTCGGCGGCGTCGCCGCCGCGGGTCTGTTGCTGCTCGTGGTGGGCATCGCGGTGAAGCTGGCCGGATCGCGGGTCATCGACGCCGTCATGCCACCCGTCGTCACCGGCGCCGTGGTCGCCCTGATCGGGCTCAATCTCGCACCCACCGCGGTGGATTCGTTCGAATCGCAACCGCTGATCGCCGGGGTGACCCTGCTGGCGATCCTGCTCGTGACAGTGCTCGGTCCGGGACTGCTGGGCCGTCTCGGAATCCTCGTCGGTGTCGTCGTCGGCTGGGTGTTCGCCGCCGTGATCGGCGGGCTCGCCGAGGAGCGGGTCACAGCGCTGCGGGAGGCGGCCTGGTTCGGTGTGCCCGAATTACGGGGGCCGACGTTCGAATGGTCCGTGATCGCACTGACCCTGCCGGTGGTCATCGTCCTGATCGCCGAGAACGTCGGCCACGTCAAGGCGGTGTCGGCCATGACGGGTCGGTCGCTCGACGACGTCGCCGGTGACGCCCTCGTCGCGGACGGACTGGCCACCACCCTCGCCGGATTCGGGGGCGGCTCCGGGACCACCACGTACGCCGAGAACATCGGAGTCATGGCCGCGACGCGGGTCTATTCCACCGCCGCCTACTGGGTCGCGGCCGCCACCGCCGTGGTCCTCGCGTTCTCACCGAAGTTCGGTGCCCTCGTGTTCACCGTGCCGAACGGTGTCATCGGCGGCGCCACCCTCGTGCTGTACGGACTGATCGGTGTCCTCGGTGTGCGCATCTGGATGGACGCCGAGGTGGATTTCACCGACCCCGTGAACCTCACCGTGGTCGCCGCGGCGCTCGTCGCCGGCATCGGCGACCTGACGCTGACGATCGGATCCGTGGAACTCGGTGGCATCGCGTGGGGTTCGGTGGGCATCCTCGTCGCCTACCCGGTGATGCGCTCGCTCGCGCGGTTCCGCAAGCCCTGAGACCGTGACCGGATGGGTCACGAATCCCGATCACCTGGGTCATTCACCACGTAGTTCCTCGCCTCTACCGTCGAACGAGACGTACCCAGATAGTTGATACGAGGAGTCGGCGTGGAGCGCACCCTGTTCGAACCGGAGCATGAACTGTTCCGGGAGTCGTACCGCAAGTTTCTCGCACAGCACGCCGAGCCGAACCACGCCACGTGGGAAGAGCAGAACATCGTCGACCGCAGCCTGTGGGTCGAGGCCGGCAAGCAGGGCTTCCTCGGCATGGCCGTGCCGGAGGAATTCGGTGGCGGCGGCGTGCGCGACTTCCGGTACAACGCGATCGTCACCGAGGAGACCACCCGGGGCGGGTACAGCGGCATCGGCTTCACCCTGCACAACGACGTCGTCGCGCCCTACCTGCTCGAACTGAGCAACGAGGAGCAGAAGCAGCGCTGGCTGCCCGGCTTCGCGTCGGGTGAACTGATCACAGCCATCGCGATGACCGAGCCGGGCACCGGCAGCGACCTGCAGGGCATCAAGACCCGCGCCGTGCGCGACGGCGACGACTGGGTCCTCAACGGTTCGAAGACCTTCATCACGAACGGCATCAACGCCGACCTCGTAATCGTCGTCGCGTGTACCGATCCCGACAAGGGGGCGCAGGGATTCAGCCTCCTGGTCGTCGAACGGGACATGCCGGGCTTCGAACGCGGCCGCAACCTCGACAAGATCGGTATGAAGGCGCAGGACACCGCGGAACTCAGCTTCACCGATGTCCGCGTTCCCGCCGCCAACCTCCTCGGCGAGGAGGGGATGGGCTTCCTCTACCTGATGAAGAACCTTCCCCAGGAGCGGCTGTCGATCGCCGTGGTGGCCGCGGCCGCAATGGAATCGGCACTGGACATGACGATCCAGTACTGCCGCGACCGGAAGGCTTTCGGCAAGTCGATCGGCAGCTTCCAGAACACCCGTTTCGTGCTCGCCGAACTCGCCACCGAGGCAACGGCCGTCCGAGTCCTCGTCGACAAGTTCATCGAACTGCTCAACGACGAGAAGCTGTCGGTGCAGGAAGCGGCGATGGCCAAGTGGTGGACCACCGAGGCGCAGGTCCGGCTGATCGACCGGTGCCTGCAGCTGCACGGCGGCTACGGATACATGAAGGAGTACCCGATCGCCAAGGCGTACATGGATTCTCGTGTCCAGACCATCTACGGCGGTACCACCGAGATCATGAAGGAAATCATCGGTCGCGGCCTCAATCTCTGACGAGGCACGGCCTGCGTATCCGGGGTGGATGCGAGGAGGGCCCCACGGCGATCGCCGTGGGGCCCTCCTCGTGCCGGGACTAGATCTTGCGCATGACCGTGACGACCTTGCCCAGAACGACCGCGTCGTTGCCGGGGATCGGATCGAACAGCGGATTGTGCGGCATCAGCCACACCTCGTTCTCGGTGCGCTTGAACGTCTTGACGGTGGCTTCGCCGTCGATCATCGCTGCCACGATGTCTCCGTTCTCCGCCACGTTCTGCTGACGGACCACCACCCAGTCGCCGTCGCAGATCGCGGCATCGATCATCGATTCGCCGACGACCTTGAGCAGGAACAGCGAGCCCTGGCCCACCAGTTCGCGGGGAAGCGGGAAGACGTCCTCCACTGCTTCCTCGGCGAGGATCGGGCCACCGGCCGCGATCCGGCCGAGGACCGGGACGAACGTGGGTTCCGGCAGGGGTGCGCCGTCGGCGCCGGACTTGACCGCGGCCAACCCGACGGCGGCGCTCGCGTTCGCGGCGGCTCCCGCCGCCACCTCGTCGAGGCCGCGCACGTCCACGGCGCGCGGACGATTGGGATCCCGGCGGAGGAAGCCCTTCCGCTCCAGCGTGCGCAGCTGATGAGCGACGGACGACGTGGAGGTGAGCCCCACGGCGTCGCCGATCTCGCGGATGCTCGGCGGATATCCGCGCTCGTTCACGGACGTGCGAATCACCTCGAGGACACGGCGCTGCCGGTCGGTCAACCCGGCGGCGGAGCCACCGCTCACACGTGGAGTCGAACCGTCGGTCGAGCTGTCGTCCTTCATGGCGAGGTGCCTCCGTCTGTATGTGGATCTTCTCGGTATGGGTCGCATGTGACTGCTGTGCCGCGTGACACGAATCTATCCCGCTTTCCTCGGAGTTTCAAACATCTGTTCGACACGTGTCGCGAGAAGTAGAGACATTGTCGGAGGGTCGTGGTAGAAATCGAACATGTGTTCTTTCGAACGCGTGATCGAACACCCGGAGCGATCGGACGCCGACCGGGTCGGTAGCGGATACGACAACGGATCTGACAACGGATACGAGCAGCGGAGGTACCGATGAGCAACGCAGTTCTCCATCGGCAGGCAGTGCTGAACCGGCAGGCCCTCGAACGGGGTGTCATCCGTTCCGGCGCCGCACGGTCGTACCGGACCGAGCCGCGCCGCCGGCGCACCGACGGCGAGCTGCGGCGTCCCTCGTCCGGTGCCGTCGCGTACCGGCCCACCCACACCGGTGTCTCCCGTGCCGATCACGCGCGCGGGGCGAACGACGTCGGCTGGCGGATGGTGCTCGCGAGTGTCGTGATCACGGCGGGTGTGCTGTGCGGGCTCGTCGGGGTGGCTCAGCTGGCCACCACCGACGGTGTGAGTAACTCGGCGGCCACGGAGGTCGTGCAGGTGCAGCAGGGGGAGAGCCTGGCAGCGCTCGCGGCCCGGATCTCCCCGGAATTGCCGGTGGCGCAGGTGGTCGAGCGGATCATGGAGCTGAACGCCATGTCCAATTCGGCGCTCCACCCGGGCCAGAGTCTGATCGTCCCGTCGTCCTCTACCCGGTGACGGGGGTGGCTCTGCATGTCTGTCCCATCGGGCGGCCGAGTAGTCTCGGATGCTGTCAGTCCCACCACTTCGTGTGGTCGCGTCGAGATCGTGCATCCGCTGCGTGAATCCGTTTTCGTCGGTTCGCCATCGGGGGAGGCGAACAGTTGCGGCCACGACGGCTACAACGAAGGAATCGCCATGCACTGCCCGTTCTGCCGGCACCCCGATTCACGTGTGGTCGATTCGCGAGAAGCCGACGAAGGACAGGCCATCCGTCGCCGACGTTCGTGCCCCGAGTGTGGTCGCCGATTCACCACCGTCGAGACCGCCGTGTTGTCGGTGGTCAAGCGCAGTGGTGTCACCGAACCGTTCAGCCGGGAGAAGGTGGTGCGGGGTGTGCGCCGCGCCTGCCAGGGCCGGCAGGTAGACAACGACGCACTGAATCTTCTTGCCCAACAGGTCGAGGACGCGGTCCGGGCGTCGGGCTCGGCGGAGATTCCGAGCAACGAGGTCGGCCTCGCCATTCTCGGTCCGCTTCGTGATCTCGACGAGGTGGCGTACCTGCGCTTCGCGTCGGTGTACCGGTCTTTCAGCTCCGCCGAGGACTTCGCCCGCGAGATCAAAGAGCTACGCGAACACCGCGAATCCCGAGACGAGGCCTGAGCCTGCGCGTCAGCGCACCTTCTCCATGGCCTTGCGCGTCAGCGCACCTTCTCCATAGCACTGAGCACGCGTTTCTCCGAGACCGGGATCGGTGTCCCGAGTGTTTGAGCGAACAGGCTGACGCGCAACTCCTCGATCATCCAGTGAATCGCATCGACCTCGGGTGAGTGCTGTCGTTCTTCCGGCAGGCCCGCGAGCATGCGTTCGTATCCGGCGTACACCCGGTCGAGAACGTCCATCCCCTTCTGGTCGCGCGGTGCGCTCCCCGGAAGGGCTTCGAGACGTGCCGCCGCGGCGGCGAGGTAGCGGGGGAGTTCACGGAGGCGAGTGGTACCGATGTCGGCGACGAATCCGGGAAACAGCAGCGACTGCCGTTGTTCCCGCACGTCGTCGGCGGCTTCACCGGTGGCGCGTTCCAGCACGACGGCGAGCCGGTGGTCCGCTTCGAGCACGGGCGACACCAGTCGTAGGAGCACCGCCACGTTCCGGGCCATCTCCGCGCGCGCCGTCGCCACGAGGGCGTCGAATTCCTGCGGTGTGCGCACCGGCGCGCCGTGTGCGGCGATCAATTGGTTCGCGGCGGCGTTGCGGCAGTCGTCGATCAGGGCGTCGAGGCTGCCGTCGGGGTTCTGCCCGAGCGCCAGTCGCTGTGCGTTGCTCAGGCCGGACGTGACCGTCTTCGCCTGGGTGGGAACGGCAGCGAGGAGCAGCCGGCGCGTTCCGGCGCGCATCGCGGTTCGTTGTGCCGCGGCGGTGCTGAGCACGCGGACGGCGACACCGTCGCCCTCCGGGACCAGGGCGGGGTAGCCGGTGACCTTCTGGCCGCCGAGTTCGCGGGTCACGGTGGCCTCGAGCGAACCGAGGGTGGCGGGTGTCCACGTGAGTGCGGGCGGCCGCTCCGAGTTCGAGGCCGCCTTCGCCACTTCCACCTGGACGCGGGGAGCGAGCGACTTGCGCAGCGACACGAGGTCCTTGTTCCGGCCGAGGACGGCACCCTTCTCGTCCACGGCAGCGAACGTCATGCGCAGATGGTCGGGGAGCGCGGTGACGGCGAAGTCCTTGGGATCGATGCGACAGGCGCCGAGCCGCGACAGTTCGCGCGCCATCGCCGTGGTGAGCGGTTCGGAGCGGGGCTTCACGGCGGCTAGTGCGGCGGCCGCGAAGTCCGGTGCCGGAACCACCTGTCGGCGAAGGGTCTTCGGGAGCGTCTTGATCAGGGCGGTGACCAGTTCGACGCGCATGCCGGGGACCAGCCAGTCGAAGCCGACCGGGCGGAGGCCCGCCAGTAGCGCGATCGGGATGCGGGCGGTGACGCCGTCGTCCTCGGTGCCGGGCTCGAACTGGTAGGTGAGGGGGAACTGCATGTCGCCCTGGCGCCAGGCGTCGGGGTATTCGCCGCCGAGTACTGCGGCCGATTCGGCGTTGACGATCGTCGCCTGGGTGAACGTGAGCAGGTCGGGATTCTTGCGGCGGGCGACCTTCCACCAGGAGTCGAAATGCCGGGCCGAGACCGCTTCCGGGCCGACGCGCTGGTCGTAGAAGTCGTAGAGGGTGTCGTCGTCCACGAGGATGTCGCGCCTGCGGGCGCGATGTTCGAGTTCTTCGACGTCTTCGAGGAGTGCGCGGTTGGCGTGGAAGAACTTGTGCTGCGTCTGCCATTCGCCCTGCACCAGGGCGTGGCGGATGAACAGGTCGCGGGACGTTTCGGGGTCGATGGTGCTGTAGGTGACGGCACGCCGGGCGACGAGCGGGATGCCGTACAACGTGACGCGTTCGTAGGCCATGGCGGCGCCGCGTTTCGACGACCAGTGCGGTTCGGAGTAGGTGCGTTTCACGAGGTGCGGCGCCAGCTTCTCGGCCCACTCGGGTTCAATTCCGGCCGACATCCGCGCCCACAGCCGGGACGTCTCGACCAGCTCGGCGGCCATGACCCATCGCGGGGGCTTCTTGAACAGGCTCGAGCCGGGGAAGACCGCGAATCGGCTTCCGCGGGCCCCGAGGAAGTCTCGTTTGTCACCCTCGCGGAGCCCGATGTGCGACAGCAGCCCCGCGAGCAGGGACTGGTGGATCGCCGCCTCACCGGCCGGGGTGTCGGTGGTGTCCCAGCCCAGCCCACGGGTGATCTGACGGAGCTGACCGTGCAGGTCCTGCCATTCGCGGATGCGCAGCCAGTGCAGGAATTCGTTCCGGCACATCTTCCGGAACTGGTTGGACGACAACTCGTTCCGCTGCTCGCGCAGGTACTTCCACAGTTCGAGGAAGGCGAGGAAGTCGGAGTTCTCCACAGTGAACCGGGCGTGCTTCTCGTCCGCTGCCTGCTGGAATTCGGCGGGACGTTCCCGCACGTCCTGGATCGAGAGGGCGGAGACGATGACCAGCACCTCGGACAGGCAGCCGTTCCGGTGCGCCTCGACGAGCATCCGGGCCATGCGCGGATCGACGGGGATCTGCGCGAGTTCGCGTCCGACCGCGGTGAGGACGGGCTGCTCGTTCTGGGCTTTCCGTTCGATGGCCCCGAGTTCCTCGAGCAGGCCGATGCCGTCGCGGACCGCCCGGGGGTCGGGCGGCTGGACGAACGGGAACGCGGCGATGTCGCCGAGGCCGAGCGCCGTCATCTGCAGGATGACGGACGCGAGGTTGGTGCGAAGGATCTCCGGTTCGGTGAACGCGGGCCGCGCCTCGAAGTCCTCTTCCGAGTAGAGGCGGATGCAGATGCCTTCGGCCACACGGCCGCAACGCCCGGAACGCTGGCGGGCGGATGCCTGTGAGATCGGTTCGATGGGCAGCCGCTGCACCTTGGTGCGCACCGAGTAGCGGGAGATGCGGGCGGTTCCCGGGTCCACGACGTACCGGATGCCGGGCACGGTGAGCGACGTTTCCGCGACGTTCGTCGACAGCACCACCCTCCGCCCGGTGTGGGGCGTGAACACCTTGTGCTGTTCCGCCGCCGACAGCCGGGCGTAGAGGGGCACGATCTCGGTGCCGCGCAGTCTGCGGTCTCGGAGCGCGTCGGCGGTGTCGCGGATCTCCCGTTCGCCGGAGAGGAAGACCAGGATGTCGCCGTCGCCCTCGCCGGAGAGCTCCTCGACCGCCTCGCACACCGCGTCGACGGGGTCGCGGTCGAACGTCTGGTCGCCCACTTCCACCGTGAGTGGGCGGTACCGCATCTCGACGGGGAATGTGCGCCCGGACACTTCGACGATCGGGGCGGGCACGCCGTCGGTGGCGAAGTGCTGCGCGAAGCGTTCCGGATCGATCGTGGCCGACGTGATGATCACTTTCAGATCGGGCCGGCGGGGGAGTAGCTGTCGCAGGTACCCGAGGATGAAGTCGATGTTGAGGCTGCGTTCGTGGGCCTCGTCGATGATCAGCGTGTCGTACCGGCGCAGCATCCGATCGCGTTGGATCTCGGCGAGCAGGATTCCGTCGGTCATCAGTTTCACCAGCGTGCCGTCCGACACCTGGTCGGTGAATCGCACGGTGTAGCCGACGGTCTCACCGAGTTCGCTGCGAAGTTCCTCGGCGATCCGTTCGGCGACGGTCCGCGCCGCGAGACGGCGGGGCTGGGTGTGTCCGATGAGGCCGCGGACGCCGCGGCCGAGTTCGAGGCAGATCTTCGGGATCTGCGTCGTCTTGCCGGATCCCGTCTCGCCGGCGACGATGACGACCTGGTTCTCGGAGATCGCCTTCGCGATGTCGTCGCGGCGCTGGCTGACCGGCAGCGTGTCGGGGTAGTCGATGACGGGGACGCTGTCGAGTCTTCGTGTGATGCGTCCGCGTGCGGCGGCGATTTCGTCGGACAGGGATGCGAGTGCGTCGGGTGTGCGCGCACGGTCGAGTCGCCGGCGGAGCCGGTGTTCGTCGCGCAGTGTGAGTTCGCCGAGGCTGTTCTTCAGTTCCCGCCGGCTGGGTGCTGTGGTGGACATGCTGGACCCCAGCCTAGCCAACCCGGTGGATCGCCCTGTGCCGCGCCCGCCCGTGTGCGAATATCGGCGGATGGACGCTGCCGTCGTCACGGACCTGCGAGGTCAGAGGATCGTTCGGGTTCTGCGGGCGGTCTTCGCCGCCTACGGGCTGATCGCGTTGCTGTGGATTCCTCTCCGCAGCGCCGGCAGCGGCGACTTCTCACTGGCCAATTTCCTCAGCTACTTCACCATCGAGAGCAACATCCTCGCCGTCGTCGTCCTGTTCGTCGGCGCGATCCGGGATCCGCAGTCACGGGGTTGGCAGCTGTTCCGGGGTGCGACCACGCTGTACATGGTCATCACCGGAATCGTGTACGCGGTGCTGCTGGCGAACATCGACGTCATGCTGCAGGACGCCTGGATCAACACGGCCCTGCACCGTCTGCTGCCGCTCGTCCTGCTGCTGGACTGGGTGGTGGCCCCGTCCCGGGTGCGGATCTCCGAGGCGCAGAGCCTGAGCTGGCTGGTGTTCCCGGCCGTGTACGGCGCCTATTCCCTGATACGGGGTCCGATCGTCGACTGGTACCCGTACCCGTTCCTGGACCTCCGGCAGCAGGGGTACCTTCAGCTCGCCGTCACGGCGGTCGTGTTGTTGCTGGCGATGGCGTTGATGGCGTTCGCCGTCAACGCGGTGGGACGTCTCGGTGCGCGCCGGCGGTACGACGAGGATCGGTAGCGGCGAAGGTGCGCGCAGACGATTCGTCGACCGCGCTATCCTCCACAACGACAGGCGTCCGCGCGATCATCCGTGACTTCGGCAACGGCTGGGAGACTATGTTCGACGAGTTCGCAGGCGAGACCTTCGACCTGCTCGGCCGCGACCGCGGCAGTGTCGTGGCCGCCGACGACGGTGTGCCGCTCGCGGTGCGCGAGGTGGGTCCGGCGTTCGCGCCCTTGACGGTGGTGTTCGTCCACGGCTTCTGCAACAGGATGACCGGGTGGCACTTCCAGCGGGTTCAGCTCGAGGAGGCGTGGGGCTCGACGATTCGCATGGTGTTCTTCGACCTGCGGGGGCACGGCGACTCCGGGGTGCCGCGGCGCGCCACCTGCACCATTCCGCATCTCGCGCAGGACGTCGACGCCGTGATCCGTGCGCTCGTGCCCGAGGGGCCGGTCGTGCTGGTCGGCCATTCGATGGGCGGTATGGCGGTCCTGTCGTACGTCGGACAGCATCCCGATCTGATCGGGTCCCGCATCGTCGGGGTGGGCCTGATCGCCACCGCGGCGGAGAAGCTGGGTGACGTGGGGCTCGCGCGGACCCTCAACACGCCGGTGGTTGCCGGATTCAGCACCGCAGCCCGCCACCTGCCCCGGGTCGTCCAGAGCGGTCGCGGCGCGAGCAAGAGGGTGCTGGCGCCGATCCTGAGGTCGGCGTCGTTCGGTGACCGCAGCATCAGCCCGGCGATCATGTGGCACTCCGAGCAGATGATCAACGACACGTCCCTCAAGACGCTCGTCGACTTCCTGCCGTCGTTCAAGAATCACGACGAGACGGCGGCGGTGCCGTTGCTCGCACCCATCGAGACGCTGGTGGTGTGCGGCGACCGCGACCTCCTGACCCCCTTCCGGTATTCGAAGGCGATCGCCGGGCATCTGCCCGACGCGGAACTGGTGAAGGTCCCCGGTGCGGGGCACATGGTGCAGTTGGAGCGCGCAGAGCTCGTCTCGGACGCGATCGATCGTCTCCTGACCCGTTCGGTCGAAACCCTTCCCACGCCGAGTGCCTGGAGTGAGTGGGTCCGGGTGGCGACGGATTACGTGGACCACGCACGGCACTGGGTCGCCCACGGCGGGCCCGCCGCCTGGTGGCGAGGGCTACGTGGTCGTCCCGTCGTCGGCCCCACGTTCCGGTAACACGCAGAATTCGTTGCCCTCGGGGTCTGCGAGGACCACCCAGGGAACATTCGGGGCGTCGCTCAGCCGGCGTGCGCCGAGCGAGAGGAGCCGCCGGACCTCCTCGTCGCGGGTACCGGACGACGGCGCGATGTCGAGGTGCAGGCGGTTCTTCCCGGACTTCGGGTCGTCGACGGGCTGGAACACCAGTGACGGGGACCCCGGTGCGTTCGATTCGACGTACTCGAGCCCGTACGAGTCCTTCCAGCGGCGGGTCGACGGATAGCCCAGGGCGTCGCACCAGAATCGTGACAGTGTTTCCGCGTCACGGCAGTCGACGGCGATGGCGATGATTCGGTTGGTCATGGGTTGCGGATACCCGCGCCACGGTGGTCGCACACTGTCACGGGGACGGCTCGGGCGCGCCTCCGTGGCGTGTCTGTAACCGGCAAACGCGCGACAACACGTGCCACTCGGGCCACAATGAGTGAACGCGAAACCGGCCCGAGGAGACGGGATCACCATGGCATCTGCGAGTTCGTCAGCCGAGCAGGAAACCCTCCCACCAGGTGTTCTCCGTCGCGCGATCGCGGCGTCGGCGATGGGTAACGCCACCGAATGGTTCGACTACGGCGTCTACGCGTTCACCGTGTCGTACATCTCGGCCACGTTCTTTCCCGGCGACACCGGTTCGGCCACCTTGTACGCCCTGCTCGTGTTCGCGGTGTCGTTCGTCGTGCGACCGCTCGGCGGCCTCGTGTGGGGTCCGCTGGGTGACCGGCTCGGACGCCGCCAGGTTCTGGCACTGACGATCATCCTGATGGCGGGTGCGACGTTCTGCGTGGGCCTCGTGCCGGGATACGACGTCATCGGTTTCTGGGCGCCCCTGCTGCTGGTGCTGCTGCGCATGATCCAGGGCTTCTCGACGGGCGGCGAATACGGCGGCGCGGCAACGTTCATGGCCGAGTACTCGCCGGACCGCAAGCGCGGTTTCTGCGGAAGTTTTCTCGAGTTCGGCACGCTCGGCGGGTATGCGCTGGGTGCGATCGTGGTCCTGGCGGTGGAGTTGTTCTCCAGCGATCCGTTCATGTCCACCTGGGGCTGGCGTATCCCGTTCCTGATCGCCGGACCGATGGGTCTGATCGGCCTCTACCTGCGGACCAAGCTCGAGGAGACACCCGTGTTCCGGGAACTGGACGCGGAGGGCGAGGTGGAGTCGACGCCGACCCACGAGTTCAAGGATCTGGTGACCGAGTACTGGAAGCCGTTGCTGCTGCTCGGCGGCCTCGTCATCGCGTTGAACGTCACCAATTACACCCTGCTCAGTTACATGCCGACATATCTGGAGACACAGATCGGCCTGACGTCCACCGCGTCGCTGTCCCTGTTCATCGTCGGGCAGCTCGTGATGATGGCCGTCATTCCGTTCGCCGGCGGGTTGTCGGACCGAGTGGGCCGAAAACCGTTGTGGTACGGCTCGCTCGTGGGATTGATCGTGCTCGCCGTCCCGATGTACCTGCTGATGCGTCAGGGTTTCGGATGGGCGATCCTCGCGTTCGCGGTGCTCGGGTTGCTGTACGTCCTGCAGCTGTCCACGATTTCGGCGACGTTCCCGGCCATGTTCCCGACGCACGTGCGGTTCGCGGGTTTCGCCATCGCGTACAACGTGTCGACGTCGTTGTTCGGTGGCACCGCACCCGCGGTCAACGAACTGCTCATCGAATGGACCGGCAACACGCTGATGCCGGCGTTCTACATGATGGCCGCGTGCGCAATCGGCCTCGTTGCGCTGTACTTCGTGGCCGAGACGGCGGGCGCGTCCATCCGTGGTCGCGGGATACCGGGAATCGACACGGAGCCACACCCCACCGCCCTGGCGGAGAAGTGACGCGTGTGGGTGTGCCCCTGACGCCTGTCAGGGCGCGCCGAACCCCCGACGTGCCGCCATCGCGCCGGCGAATGTGGTGGAAGCGATGGTGACCAGCGCGCCGAGGATCAGTGCCGAAGGCTCGCCTGGGCCCAGGAGATGCGATTGCGTACCGATCGCCGCCGCGGCCACGGGCACGCCGAGTTGAGCGGCGGCCAATACGCCGAGGGGCAGCGGCACACCGACCAGCCGTGTCAGGCAGTGGACGAGAACGGCAGCGAGGCCGAGCGCAACGCCGAGCAGTATCAAGGAGGGGTCCGCCCCGAGGTCCCGGACATTCAAGGATGCGCCGAGCCAGACGAAGAACGGGCCCGAAGAATCCTTCGGTGATCGAGAACAGCTGCTTGGCCAGGCGTCGCGGCTCGCCCACTGCCGCGATCACCAGTCCGAGTGCGAAACCGGCGAGCATGATCGACACGTGGGAGTGAACGGCCAACGCCGCCAGGAGACACAGGACCCCGAGATTGATCCGCAGTTCCAGTGCGAAGCCGCGTTCCTTGGACTCGTGATGCAAGCTGTGAAGCCAGCCGCGTTTGTCACTCGCACGGAGGACCGCGTAGAAGACGGCGGTCGCCCCCGTCACGGCTACCGCGCCTGCTGCGGCGCGTGGGGCCTGCGCCGGATCGATCACGAGCGGCAGAGCGACGATGCACGCGATGTCCGCAACCGCGACCTGGGCTACGGTCTGCACGATCGGTGTGCCCTCGAGCCCGAGCGAGTCGATCAGGGGTAGGACGAGCGCTGCGGACGACGACGCGATGAGGACCGCGTACAGAGCGGCGTGGCCGGTACCGAATGCCTGAGCGATCCCGAACCCTGCCAGGGTGGCACCGACACCGACGAGAACAGCCCGAACCACGCCTTTCGCGAGCGCAGGCCGGATGCGTGCGTCCCGGATCGGCACATGTGTGCCGGCCACGAACATGACGAGTGCGAAGCCGATGTCCGCGAGGAAAGTGAAGGTGGGATCGCCGGGATCGAGTATGCGCAAACCCGTAAAGCCGAGGAGGATTCCGGCAAGCAACTCGCCGAGAACGACCGGTAGATGCCAGGTCCGGCGACTCGCGAGCACGGGGCCGGCCAAGGCTGCGGCGGAGATCAGCGCGAGTACTTCGAAGGACATGCGCATGTCAGTTCGGTGCAGTCGAGCTCGACGGCCGGCACGGGGTCTTCCAGTTCTCGCGACATCTCGCTCCGGGCATGGAGAGATTGTGCCTGCCGGAGCCCGCGGTCCGACTCCGACCGAGGCAAGGAGGTTGGGCCGACCAGTCGAGGGACGCGTGAGTCGGGCGAGGGGATTCCCAGGCCACATGGCATAGTCGGCTCGGGGCGGGTTTCACGAAGGGATGAGCATGGCGTCGGCACTGTGGCACGGATTCGCGGACATGGGCGCGGTGGAACAGAAGGGGCCCTTCGTGGTGTCCCGCGGCGAGGGCGCCTACATCTGGGACGACCGCGGCAACCGTTACCTCGACGCGACGGCCGGGCTGTGGTTCACCAACGTGGGGCACGGCCGTGCGGAGATCGCGGACGCCGTCGCGCAGCAGTTGCGGACCGTGGCCCATTTCTCGAACTTCGGCGACTTCGTTCCCGAGACCACCGCGACCCTGGCCGATCGTCTCGCGACCATCGCGCCGGTGCCGGGCAGCAAGATCTTCTTCACGTCCGGTGGTTCGGATTCCGTGGACACGGCGGCCAAGCTCGCCCGCCGCTACTGGCATGAGATGGGCAAGCCGTCCAAGACGATCGTGGTCGGCCGCCAAAAGGCCTATCACGGGATGCACGTGGCGGGCACCGCCCTGGCGGGAATTCCCGCCAACCGCGAGGGTTACGGCGAGTTGATGGCCGACGCCGCCACGGTCGCCTGGAACGACGCGAAGGGCCTGCTCGAGCTGATCGAGAAGATCGGCGCCGACACGATCGCCGCGTTCTTCTGCGAACCCGTCATCGGTGCGGGCGGCGTCTACCTGCCGCCGGAGGGCTACCTCGCGGAGGTCCGCGACATCTGCCGCGAGCACGACATCCTGTTCGTCGTCGACGAAGTGGTCACGGGATTCGGTCGCATCGGCGGCGAGTGGTTCGCGTCGACGCGATTCGACCTGCAGCCCGACATGATGACGACGGCAAAGGGTCTCACCTCCGGATACGTCCCGATGGGGGCGGTGTTCATCGCCCCGCGTGTGGCCGAGCCGTTCTACGCCGGCGGGATCTGGTGGCGGCACGGCTACACCTACGGTGGGCACGCGGGTGCCGCCGCGGCTGCTCTCGCCAACCTCGACATCATCGAGCGCGAGAACCTGCTGGCAGAGTCGAAGCGGCTCGAGTCGTCACTGCACGAGCACCTCGCGCCCCTCGCCGACCACCCGCGGGTCGAGGAAGTGCGCAGCGGTCTCGGTGCGGTCGCGGCGGTGCAGCTGGCCGATCCGGCGGAAGCGCTCCCGTTCGTGAACACGTTGCGCGAACACGGGATCTCGGGGCGCGCCGCCGGTCAGGGTGCCATGCAGATCTCGCCGGCGTTCGTGATGACGGACGAGCAGGTCGCTCAGCTCGCGGACGGAATCCGCCGGGCCCTGGGCTGATCGGTCCCGGTGCCCCGCCTGCGGAGGCGGCGCAGGGCACCGGTGACCCGGTCCCGCCAGGTGGGCGGGGTCAGGTCGATCTCCTTCTGCCCGTCGTGCACCGCGTACGCGCGGGTGTAGCGCTCGTGGAGACGCGCCCGGACCTCGTCGGGCGTGTACGCCTTGCGTTGCCGATCCGCGCGCACCGCGACGACCCCGGTCGCGGCGACACCCACCACACCGGCGAGTCCGAGAAGTTTCCACCATTGCCTGCCACGGGGTCGCATCCTTCTAGGCTAGGGCCCATGGACGCGCCACGGCACACGGACGCACGACGACACGGCTCCACCATCGACCTCGACACCGCGGTCGAGGTCACCCGCACCGGCGACATCTGGATCTTCCGCGGAGAGTCTCCGGCCGACAGGGCCATTCAGACGCTGACGAACAGTCCGGTCAACCACGTCGGCATGTCGGTGGTCCTCGAGGACCTGCCGCCGCTGATGTGGCACGCCGAGCTGGGGCATTCGCTGCAGGACATGTGGACGGGACGCTTCCAGCGCGGTGTGCAACTCCACGACCTGCGCGCCGCCGTCCAGGTGTGGGGTGCGCGGTACGGGCAGCGGGGATGGCTGCGCCAACTCGCCGAACCCGCGACGTCGCAGCAGGAGGACGCGTTGCTGCGGACGATCGCACGGCTCGACGGAACCCCGTTCCCGTCCACCGCGAAACTTGCGTCACGGTGGTTCGGCGGGCGCCTTCCCCGGACGGGGCGCCGGCAGAAGAAATCGGGCGGCCTCGAAAGTGCCTATTGCGCCGAGGTGGTTGCACAGACGTACGAGGAGATGGGTCTGATCAGCGGGCGCAGGCGCACCAACTGGTACGACCCCGGCAAGTTCTGGAGCGGCGACAGGCTTCCCCTCGCTCCCGGTGTGACGCTGGGCCGGGAGATCGAGGTGACTCTGAGCGAAGCCGACCTCACCGCGGGGCGAGGTCGGCGGCCGTCGTCAGAGGGTGCGTGACTTCTCGGGGTGGACTCGTCCGCCGACCTCGATCCAGCCGGCGGGATCGTAGGTGGTGCGCAGTTCGGATCCCTTGCCCTGGGTGATCAGGAGGGCGTGCCGGAGGTGCGCGGTGATCCGGACGGCCGCGGCACCGGTGGCCTCGTCCTCGGTGATGCCCATGTCCGGGGCGAACATTCGCGACCGGATCGAGTGCTCGACCTTGTCGGTCCAGGCCCACAGATAATGGTGTCCGGAACCGAACTTCTTCGGGTCCGCAGACTGAACCTCGCGCACGCTGTTCATGGGGTACAGCGAGAACTCGGGCGCCCACTCCGGCCGGGCCCGCACCCAGGTGAAGGCGCCGGAACGGCGGGTGGCGACCGGGCCCGCGGGCACGTCGAGTGTGGTGACCGCGGCGCCGCGCTCGTGCAGCCACCAGGACAGTCCGACCGTGGGGTGTCCGGCGAAGGGCAGTTCGGTGGTGGGGGTGAAGATCTGGGCGCGCGCGTGCTCGTCGCCGGGTCCGGGCACGTCGACGAAGATCGTCTCGCTGTATCCGAGTGCGGCGGCGACGGACTGCCGGTTTTCGGGCGGGACGGCCGAGGAGTCGACGATGCCGAGCGGATTGCCGTGGCGTCCTTTGTCGTCGGTGAACACCCGGACGACATCTACGTGGATGGGCATTGACGCACCCTATCGCTCGTCGACCTCGAGGCAGTGCCTCGACGGTGGGAGAGTTCGCCACCGGCCCCGGGTTCAAAGGCAGAGGTGATGGATAACGCTAGGCTGATAGGCATGGCTGATCAGAGTTATCAACCCACACTGTCGCAGCTGCGTGCGTTCGTGGCAGTCGCGGAATACCGCCATTTCGGCACGGCGGCAGCGCGATTGAGTGTGAGTCAACCCACACTGTCGCAGTCGCTCGCCGCCCTGGAGAACGGGCTCGGCGTGCAGCTCATCGAGCGCAGCACCCGACGCGTCCTCGTCACCACTGCCGGGGAGCGGCTCCTCGGTCAGGCCAAGGTCATCCTCGAGGCCGCGGACGGTTTCGTCGCGACGGCCGCGGGTGTCGGCGACCGGTTGGCCGGACCGCTGCGTATCGGGCTGATCCCCACCGTGGCCCCGTACGTACTGCCAGCCCTGTTGCCGGCGCTGCGCGAGGAGATGCCCGCCCTCGAGCCGCAGGTCATCGAGGACCAGACGGCGCGACTTCTGGAGGCGTTGCGTGTGGGTGCGCTCGACGTCGCGGTGCTGGCGTTGCCGACTGGTGTCAGCGGTCTCGTCGATATTCCTTTGTACACAGAAGATTTCGTGATGGTCGTCCCGGAGGGACACCCACTCGCGGGTCGCACCGACGTCTCGCCGCAGATGCTGGACGCGCTTCCCCTCCTGCTGCTCGACGAGGGGCACTGCCTGCGCGACCAGACCCTCGACCTGTGCCGCTCGGTCGACGCGCACCCGGTTGCGGGCGACACCCGCGCCACGTCACTGTCGACGGTGGTGCAGTGCGTCGCCGGCGGGCTCGGCGTCACCCTGGTGCCGGAATCCGCCGTCCAGGTGGAGACCGGACGGGGACCGCTCGCGACCGCCCGCTTCGCGGCTCCGGCGCCCGGCCGCACGATCGGCCTCGTATTCCGCTCGTCCAGTGCCCGTGCGGACGGCTACGGGCAACTCGCTGCCCTCCTCACGAAGACGGCGTCGGTCGGCGCGCCCGCCTGACCTCAGGGCCTAGGACCGCCGCCGCGGTTTGCCCTTCTTGCCACCCTTCGCTCCGGAGCCCGACCGGGACGTCCTGGCTCCCGTGGCCGGTTTCTGGCGTGCAGTCGCCGCGGCGGGACGCTTCTTCTTCGGCTGCGCCGGCGTCGGGGTGCGGCCCCGGGAACTATTGACGGTCCGGCCTCGGACGATGCCGATGAACTCCTCCACCAGTTCGGTGGTCTCGTCCTCCGGCCACGACAGCGCGATCCGTGACTCCGGGCCGTCCGACACCGTCCGGTAGACGAGGTCCTTGCGGTGGTGGAGCCGAGCGAGCGACTGCGGGACGACGAGCAACCCGATCCCCGCAGCGACCAGTTCGATTGCGTCGGCCGTCGTGGCGGGGCGGTCCTGGGCCGGCAGTCCCGGCACGCTGTCCCAGACGAGGACGTCGTCGAGCGGGTGCAGCACGATCTCGTCGGCCAGATCCGCGATCGACACCTCGTCCACCGCCGCCACCACATGGTCCTTCGGCGCCACGACCACGGGGATCTCGGTGTACAGGGGGATGGCGCTGAGACCGGTCCGGTCGATCGGCAGCCGCACCAGGCCCGCGTCCGCGCCGCCGCCGCGCAACTGGTCGGGTGCGGCCGAGGCCGCTGCCGGGACGAGGGTGAGCGGGACGTCGGGCAGCCGTTCGTTCCAGATCCGCACCCACTTGGTAGGGGTCACGCCCGGGACATACGCGAGCCGGAACGAAGGGGATGCATCCGCGTCTGTCACTCCGTCAGGCTACCGGCCTTGGTCAACGACGCCGCACACGCTCGTTACTCTTGACACCATGACGTCGCACAAGAGCCCTCAGACTATGAAGCCCGCCACCGCGGCGAAGAAGCTGGGTGTGTACCTCGAGGCCACCCCCGCGGAGTTCCAGGAGGGTCTCGTCTCCCGCGACGAGCTGAGTGCACTGCAGAGCGATCCGCCGGAGTGGCTGCTCGAGCTGCGCCGCAACGGCCCGCACCCGCGGCCGGTGGTCGCGGCGAAGCTGGGGGTGTCCATCGCGGGCCTCGCCCGAGGCGGCGTCACCGAGGCGCTCACCACCGAGCAGATCGACGCGCTCATGGCCGATCGACCCGAATGGCTGCAGCAGGAACGTGCCACCCAGGCCGAGGTCCGCAAGGAGACCGTCCGCATCAAGGAGAAGAACGCGGCGCGGCGTGATCAGCCCCGCCGGCCGCGTTCCTGACCGCTAACCCTCGACGATGCTGAGCTCGTCGAAGATCACTTCGCCGGCCGCGTCGGACTCGGGAAGGTCGACGACCGCCGTCAACGCCCACCCGTGATCGCCCTGCGGGTCCTCGAGGACCTGCCGCACCCGCCACAGCTCGGGCGCGGTCTCCACCTGGAACAGTTGGGGGCCGCGCGCCGAGGGGCCGGTGCCGAGGGAGTCGTATTCGTCGAAGTACGGCTGGAGCTGGTCCTCCCACTCCTCGGCGTCGATGCCGTCGTCGAGTCCCTCCAGTTCGGCCCACCGCCGCCGCGACGCGAGTTCGATACGCCGGAACATGGCGTTGCGCACCATCACCCGGAATGCCCGCGTGTTCGCCGAGATCGGGCGCGGCACATCGGCGCCGAACGCGACCTGCTGGTCGTCTCCCTCCGCGCCGGGGTCGGTGAGAGATTCCCATTCGTCGAGCAGGCTCGAATCCACCTGGCGGATCAGCTCGCCCAGCCACTCGATGAGGTCGTCCAGCTCCTCCGTCCGGGCCTCGGTCGGAACGGTCTGGCGCAGTGCGCGATACGCGTCCGCGAGATATCGCAGCACGAGCCCCTCCGAACGGGCCAGACCGTAGTGGCTGACCATTTCGGCGAACGTCATGGCCCGCTCGACCATGTCGCGCACCACCGACTTGGGCGACAGCGCGAACTCCGTGATCCACGGATGCCCACCGCGGTACATCTCGAACGCCGGGAACAGCAGGTCCGCGAGAGGCTTGGGCCAGGTGACCTCCTCGAGCAGTTCCATTCGTTCCTCGTACTCGATCCCGTCGGCCTTCATCTGCGCGACCGCCTCACCGCGGGCGAAGTGCTGCTGCGCCATGAGGACCTGCCGCGGGTCGTCGAGGGTCGACTCGATCACCGACACCACATCCAGTGCATAGGAATCGGATTCGACGTCCAGGAGTTCGAGGGCGGCCAGGGCGAACGGGGACAGCGGCTGGTTGAGTGCGAAGTCCCGCTGGAGTTCCATGGTGAGCCGGGCCATGCGGCCGTCGGCGTCGGGTTCGTCGAGTCTCTGCACCACGCCGGCGTCGATCAGCCCGCGGTACAACGACAACGCCTTGAGGATGTGCTTGCGCTGCGCGGGTCGCGACTCGTGGTTGTCCTCGAGGAGGTGCCGCATGGACTCGAAGCAGTTGCCCGGTCGCGCGATTACGTTGAGCAGCATGGAGTTCGACACGGAGAACCGTGAGACGAGCGGTTCGGGTGACGCGGCGACGAGCCGATCGAACGTGGCCTCGCTCCACGACACGAAGCCGTCCGGCGCCTTCTTGCGCTGCACCTTCCGGCGCTTCTTCGGGTCGTCGCCCGCTTTGGCGAGTGCACGCAGATTCTCGACCTCGTGTTCGGGGGCCTGCACGACCACGGTGCCCAGGGTGTCGTAGCCGGCGCGTCCCGCGCGTCCCGCGATCTGGTGGAACTCGCGGGCGCGGAGGTGCCGCGTGCGGGTGCCGTCGAACTTGGTCAGCCCGGTGAGGAGCACGGTGCGGATGGGGACGTTGATCCCCACACCGAGGGTGTCGGTACCGCAGATGACCTTCAGCAGACCGTCCTGCGCCAGCTTCTCGATGAGACGGCGGTATTTCGGCAGCATGCCCGCGTGGTGGACGCCGATACCGTGCCGGACGAGACGCGAGAGCGTCTTGCCGAATCCGGTGGTGAACCGGAAGCCGCCCAGCGCTTCGGCAATGGCGTCCTTCTCCTCGCGCGAGCAGAAGTTGACGCTGGTCAGGGCCTGTGCGCGTTCGAGGGCTGCGGCCTGGGTGAAGTGAACCACGTAGACGGGGGCCTGATTGGTGGTCACCAGTTCCTCGATCGTCTCGCTCACCGGTGTCGTGGCGTACGAGAACATGAGGGGAACGGGACGCTCGGTGCCCGCCACCACGGTGGTGGGGCGGCCGGTCCGGCGGGTGAGGTCGGAAGAGAAGAAGTCGACCTCGCCGAGGGTGGCCGACATGAGCAGAAATTGGGCGTGGGGGAGCTCGACGAGGGGGACCTGCCACGCCCAGCCCCGGTCGGGTTCGGAGTAGAAGTGGAACTCGTCCATCACGACCTGACCGATGTCGGACTCGGGGCCCTCGCGCAGTGCGAGGTTCGCGACGATCTCGGCGGTCGCGCAGATGATCGGTGCCCGCGAGTTGACGGCGGCGTCGCCGGTCATCATGCCGACGTTCTCCGCGCCGAACACCTCGCACAGGGCGAAGAACTTCTCGCTGACAAGGGCTTTGATCGGGGCGGTGTAGAAGGTGCGCTTGCCGGTGGCCATGGCGTAGAAGTGGGCGCCGACCGCCACCATCGACTTGCCGGATCCGGTGGGCGTCGCCAGGATCACGTTGGCCCCCGACACCAGCTCCATCACGGATTCTTCCTGGGCGGGGTAGAGCGTCAGACCCCGTTCTTCGGTCCAGGAGGTGAAGGCGTCGAAAACGGAATCGGAATCCGCGTTCGCGGGGAGCAGGTCGGAGAGAAGCACTGCTACAGGCTAGCCGGAAGGCGGTGCACCGCTGCCGGGCCTATGTCGCGCTGCGTTCGTCCGATCCCATCGCGTCGAGGACCGCCATGCGGGTGGACGCGCTGCCGGTGATGGTGCTCTCACCGACGCCGGTGACGAGCATCTGCCGCCACTTCGCTTCGTCGAACTGCAGGGGATGAGTCACTGACAGGAACTTCTCGATGGTGCGCAGGAACCGCATCGGGTCGTCGCGGAACGGGAAATGGCCTGCGCCGCGGAAGATCTCGAGATGAGAGCCGGGCATCGCCGCGTGCGCGAGGTGGGCGTGGCTAACCGGAATGACGGCGTCCTGATCGCCCCAGATGAGCTGCACCGGGAGATTCTCGGTCAGATAACATCGGTCGAGCATGGTGACGACCTGGCCGCGCCAGTCGACCACCGCGCGCAGGGTGCGCAGATATGCCTCGTAGGCCGTGGGGTCGTACAGCTCCGCCAGTACGCGCACCAGGTCGGGTGTGTCGTGCAGCATCGCACCGGGACGCAGTCGCGTCCCGTTCAGCTGGCTCAACACGTTGCCCACCAGACGCACGGTGGGCATCGCGCCGGGAATGCGCAGCAGTTTCAGCGCCTCGTTGACCACCGGCACCGACGCGAGCCGCAGCAGCGGGTGGACGTCCTTGGTGACGCCGCCGGCCGAGACCAGGACGAGCCGGTCGACCATCTGCGGGAACTGGTAGGAGAACTGCATGGCGACACCGCCACCGAGGGAGTGACCGACGACGGTGACCTTGTCGATCCCCAGGGTGGACAGCAGGTCGCGCATGCCGTTGGCGTACGCCGCGACCGAGTAGTCGGCCCGCGGCTTGTCGGAGCGTCCGTGACCCAGCAGATCGGGGGCGATGACGGTGTAGTTCTTGGCGAGGTGCGGGATGATCTCGGTCCAGGTGGACGAGTTGTCGCCGATGCCGTGGATCAGCAGCAGCGCGGGACCCTCACCTGCCATGCGGAACGCGCGGCGGTAACCGTGGATCGTGCGGAACATCATGCGGGTTTCGGCGTTCGGAACGGGCCTGAGCTTACGAATGCGAGTGTCGCTCATGTCGCCTCCTGAACTGGGTGCACTCCCGAATGTTGACAGCTCAATCATCCGCTTGGTCTCGACGCTATTGCACCGCTCTCGGCCGAACAACTGGACCGTGCGGTCGCACAGTGTCCGAGTGGCGACCGCACAACAGCTCCTCGGTCACGCCCCGCCCCGTGATCCCCCCTCCTCCTCGGTCACGCCCCGCCCCGTGATCCCCCCTCCTCCTCGGAGCCGCCGTCCTCGCCGTCCTGCAGGGCCTGTTCGGCGAGGAAACGCTCGAATTCTGCACCGAGTTCGTCACCACTCGGCAGGTCTTCTTCGCTGGCCAGGAGCGTGGACTGCTGTTCTTGAGCTGTTACGTACGCATCGTACTGGCGTTCCAGGGCGTGGACGACGGTTTGTACCTCCTCGTTACCTGCGATGTGCTCGTCGACCTGTTCGCGGACGCGTGCGGCGGCCTCGCCGAGCGCGGCCAGCGGCAGGTCCAGGTCGGTGACGTCACTCACATTCTCGAGGAGGGTCTCGGCGGCGCCCGGGTAGTCCGTCTGCGCCAGGTAATGAGGGACGTGAACCGAGAACCCGACCGACTCGTGCCCGTGCTGCGCCATCCGCAACTCGATCAGCGAGGACGCGCTGCCGGGAACCTGCAGTTCGCCGGACCAGCGCTGGTGGTCCTTGATCAGGTCCTTGTTCGTGGAATGCGCGGTCACCCCGAGTGGGCGGGTGTGCGGGATGGCCATCGGAATGGCGTTGATGCCCACGGTCCGGCGTACACCGAGCTGCTCGGCCAGCAGGCGCACCGCCGTCGTGAACCGCTCCCAGCGGAGATCGGGTTCCATGCCGGCCAGTAGCAGGAACGGGGTACCCGCCGTGTCCTTCAGCGCATACAGGTTCAGCTCGGGCTGGTCGTAGTCCGAGAAGTGGTCGGCCTTGAACGTCATGGTGGGCCGACGGGAGCGGTAATCGACGAGTTCGTCGACCGCGAAGGAGGCGACCAGCTCGCTCTCGAGGCTCTCGCGGAGATGCGTCGTGGCGAGTTTGACGGCGTGGCCTGCGTCGGAGAAGCCCTCGAGTCCGTGGATCAGGACAGGTCCCTGGCCGTCCGCGGAGGACAGCTGCGGTGCCGGGAACTCCAGCTCGTACATCTTCGACTGTTCGTCCATTACAGACCTCTTCTCCTTCGTGCCTGGCCTCCAGTGTCCCCTATCGTCTCCGGCATCGATACGTCGGACTTTGCTCTCGGAGGTCCCGCTCTGGGGGAACACGGCGCGGGCGACCGATAATTCCCGTCCGGGGCCTTCCGGTGTTCGCCCACAGCGAGATCCCGCGCACGGTCTGTGGCAATGTGAGGAACGGCACGGGCCGAGACGGACGAGATCCTGGAGGTGCACGATGTCTGCACGGGTACGAAGAATTGCGTACCGGGTTCGGCGATCGGCGGTCGAGTCGTGAGTGTGCGCATCGACCGAGTGGTCACCTCCGGCACCTTCAGTCTCGACGGGGGCACCTGGGACGTCGACAACAACGTGTGGATCGTCGGCGACGACTCCGAGGTGGTGGTGATCGACGCCGCGCACACCGCCGCCCCGATCATCGAGGCTGTCGGCGGCAGGCACGTGCGGGCCATCGTCTGCACGCACGGCCACAACGACCACGTCACGGTGGCGCCGGAACTGTCCACGGCGCTGGACGCCCCTCTCTACCTCCATGCGGCCGACGACGTGTTGTGGCGACAGACTCACCCCGCGGTCGTCTACACGCCGATCGAGGACGGGCAGGAGATCGCCGTGGCCGGGACCGACCTCCGCGTGCTCCACACGCCCGGGCACTCGCCCGGCTCCTGCTGTCTGTATCTGCCGGAGGCGGGGGAGTTGTTCAGTGGTGACACCCTGTTCTCGGGCGGACCGGGAGCCACCGGGCGCTCCTACTCGGACTTCCCGACGATCATCGGGTCCATCCGCGATCGTCTGTTCGCGCTACCGCCGTCGACGACGGTCCGCACCGGGCACGGCGACGGAACCACCATCGGGACCGAATCCCCGCATCTGGAGGAGTGGATCGCCCGCGGCAACTGAGCCGCAGCCTCCCCGCTGTCGGTGCGCCGGCGTGGCAGAGTGGCGGAAAGGCTCCCCGGGCGGGGGCACCACACATCCGACACGGGAGGTCGACGGTGAGGTCTCGGCGCACAGCGGTACGGACGGCCATCGTTGTCCCGGTGGTCTCGCTGGCCGCGGTGACGATTCTCTCCGGGTGTTCCTCGACGGTCTCCGGTGTCGCGCAGCCGAGCACGACCATCGCGGCCGGTTCGCCGTCCGGAAAGGGACTGTCGAAGCTTCTGGTCGATCCGGCCGACTTCCCGGCCCGGTACGAGGCGATCGTGCTGCCCGCCCAGGCCGTGTCGATGGCGGCACCCGACCTGACGGGAGTACCGCAGGGCGCGGTGGTCGACCCTGCGGACTGTGCGCCGCCTGCGCAGGACTACGGACCGACCGGCACCGTCATGGCGGTGGGCACGGACAACGCGAGCCGTTCGACGATCTCGGTCGAGCTCACCAGAACCGATACACCCCTCGACGAACTGGCGGCACAGACGAAGAAGTGCGGCGAGGTCACCGTGACGGACAGTGGGGCCGAGTCCACCGTCACCACCGCGGTCACGCCGGCCCCTCCGGTCCGGGCCGACGACACCCTCGCGCTGCGGCGGACCGTCAAGTCCGGCAATGAGAGCGACAAGGTCACCCAGTCGATGGTCACGTTGATCGCGCAGGTGGGGGACGTGCGGGTGTCCGCGACCTTCATGTCTTTCGGCGACGCGAAGGCCGACACGGTCGCGCTCGACGAGTTGTTCACCGCCGCGGTGCAGAAGGTGCAGAACAGCTGAGCGTGCCCTAGCACAGGGCTCCGACGACTTCTCGGTCGATCGGCGCGTCTGCGCGGCGCGGCGGCCCGGTTGTCCACAACCGACGGCCCATCCACAGCCCTCTGGGTTTTCCCAGTTCGCCCGCCGTGCGGCGACGCGTCGACCCGTCAGAGTCTGATGCATGACGACACCCGCATTCCCGCACGGTTCCGGTTTCTCCGACGATCCCGGCGGGGGACCGCCCCCGCACCAGCACACCGTCACGTTGTCCGCCCCGGGCGACCTTCTCGCCTCGGTTCCCGCACTGCTCGGATTCCGGCCCGCCCGCTCGATCGTGGCGGTGTGTCTGTCCGGGGAGCGCAACCCGTCGGTCGGAGCCGTCATGAGACACGACTTGGTCCTCAGCGGCGGCGACGTGCCGACCCCGCCGATGTACGCGGCGTTGGGTCAGTTTGCCACCGTCTGTGAGAGGGAGCAGGCCACCGGGGTGCTCCTGGTGCTCGTCGACGACCGCTTCACCGACCCGGCCGCGATCGCCCTGGACGAGCTGTCCGCGATCGTCGAAGAATTCGAAGAGCTCCTCGACTTCACACCGACCGAACTTCTCGACGTGTTCGTCACGGCGGAGATCGCGGCCGGCCGCGAATGGTTCAGCCTCCTCGGCGGCGGTGAGTGCGGAGCCCAGTCCGATCCGACGTCGTCCCGGGTCGCGCTCGCGCGGGTCGTCGAGGGCAGGGCCATCCGTTCTTCGCGCGAGGAGCTGGAAGCCACCATCGAGGTGGGCCCGGTGCTCGAACGGATGCAGATCGCCGCCCTCATCGAACGTGGCCGTCAATCATCGCTTCTGCGAAGGGAATTGGCAGGACGATCGGCCACGCCGGAGCGTGGTCACCGTCTCGAACTCGAGCTCGTGCTGACACACGTCGCGCGGGTGTCGTCCGGGGAGCGGCTCCTCGCGCCGGAGTACGCGGAACTCGCGCTCGCACTGGAGAACGTCACCGTCCGGGACAGCGCGCTCGCTCTGGCCGTCGGCCCGTACGCCGACGACGCGGAGCAACTGTGGATTCTCCTCGCCCGCAACCTCCCGGATCCGGAACGCGCGAACCCGGCGGCGCTGCTCGGATACAGCGCCTACCTTCGTGGCGACGGGCCGTTCGCCGGCATCGCGCTGGCCGCCGCCCTGGACTCGGAGCCGGGGCACGTATTGGCCACCCTGCTCGACGGTGCACTGCACTCCGGGCTCCGGCCGACCGAGGTGCGGGGCCTGGCCGACATCGGTTACGAGCGAGCCGAAGCGATCGGTGTCGTGCTGCCCCGCTGAATCGCGGCCTGAGCCGGCGTCACCGGCGTGCCGCGTGCGACCGGTCGCCCAGCTCCTGCAGGTAGGCCCACGCGTCGGCGACGATCTCGTCGAGGTCGGTGTGCTCCGGCCGCCACCCGAGCTCCGCGATTGCACGATCACTCGACGCCACCAGTACGGCGGGATCGCCTGCCCGGCGCGGTGCGTCCTCGACCGCAATGGGGAGACCGGTGACCCGCGCGCACGCCGAGATGACTTCGCGCACACTGAAACCCGCACCACTGCCGAGATTGTAGATGCGGTGCCTGCCCTCGATCGACGACTCCAGTGCCAGCACGTGCGCCTCGGCGAGGTCGAGCACATGGATGTAGTCGCGGATCGCCGTTCCGTCCGGAGTCGGCCAGTCGGTGCCGAAGATCGAGATCTTCTCCCGCTGACCGAGCGCCACCTGGAGCACGAGAGGAATCAAATGCGTTTCGACGACCCGGTTCTCGCCGGCCGACTTGTACGCTCCCGCGACGTTGAAGTACCGCAGGCTGGTCGCCGCGAGCGAATGGGCCACCGAGTACGACGTGATGGCATGGTCGATCGCGAGTTTCGTCGCCCCGTACGGATTGGTGGGACGGGTCGGATCGGCCTCCGTGATCGGCGAGTGCTCCGGCTCGCCGTACGTCGCGGCGGTCGACGAGAACACGAGTTTCCGTGTCCCCGAATGCCGCATGGCCTCGAGAAGCTCGAGCGTGGTGACGACGTTGCCGCGCCAGTACTTCTCCGGGTACTGGACGGACTCGCCGACGAGCGACTGCGCCGCGAAATGCAGAACGCCGTCGAAGCGGGGTGTGCCGCTCGTGCCGAGCACGTCCGACACCACCTCCGCGACGTCGCCCTCGACGAACTCGGCACCGAGCGGCACCGCGTCGGCGTTACCCGTGGACAGGTCGTCGATGATGACGACCTCGTGTCCGCGTTCGAGCAGGACCGTGCTGCAGACGCTGCCGACGTAGCCGGCGCCGCCGGTGACCAGAAGTTTCATCGACTATCCCTGTACCTGCTTCACCTGGACGGCGTGTGCCATCTCCTCGGACAGATCGAACCCGCTGTGGCCGGGCACCGTGATGGTGACCGAACCGGGCTTGGTCTCGACGGTGACGCGCGCGTCCGGAACGACGCCCGCCTCGCGCAGCTGCCCGATGACGTCCGGATCCGACTGCACGTGCTCCGCGAGGCGCCGGACGACGACAGCGGTCGGCTTGCCGGGCGGCACGTCCGTGAGCCGGATGAGCGTCTCGGGGGCGTCGACCGGGCGGTCCAGCCCGAGCAGCGCGAGCCCGGGAATAGGGTTGCCGTACGGCGAAGTAGTGGGGTTGTTGAGCACCTCCACGAGACGCCGCTCGACTTCCTCGCTCATGACGTGCTCCCAGCGGCACGCCTCCGCATGGACCTCTTCCCACTTGAGGCCGATGACGTCGACCAGCAGTCGTTCGGCGAGGCGGTGCTTGCGCATCACCGACACCGCGAGTTCGCGGCCCTTCTCCGTCAGTTCCAGGTGGCGGTCACCGGCGACCAGGAGGAGACCGTCACGCTCCATCCGGGCAACGGTCTGGCTGACCGTGGGACCGCTCTGCTCGAGTCGTTCGGCAATACGTGCTCGAAGTGGGACGACGCCCTCTTCTTCCAAGTCATAGATCGTCCGGAGGTACATCTCCGTGGTGTCGACCAGATCCTTCACACTCACACCCCTTCGTCTCGGTTGATTCTACCGGTCATTGCCCGCCACCGGCGCCGTCCGTCCCCGCAGCGCGTCGGTGCCGGTCGTGCCGGGGTCTGCTCGCACCCTCCGCGGGGGACCAGTAGCGTGAGTTCATGACCGCGTCGTTCAGTTCCGGGGAGGATTCGGCTGCACTGGTATCGCACCGTGCAGTCGTGTGGAGTCCGGACTATCTCAGTTATCGGTGGAGTGCGGACCACCCGATGAATCCCACCCGGCTCGAGCTGACCATGTCGCTCGCCCGCAGCCTCGGGATTCTCGAAGGGGTCGAACTGTTGCGGCCCGACGCCGCCTCGGACGCAGACCTGTTGCGGATCCACACTCCCGCGTACGTCGAAGCAGTCAAGCAGGCCGGGCACTCGGCGACGTCGGGTGTGCTCGGTGCGGACGCCCCGCACGGGCTCGGCACCGAGGACAATCCGGTCTTCCCTCAGATGCACGAGGCGAGCGCGATCCTCGCGGGCGGTTCCCTCGCCGCGGCGCAGGAGATCGCAGCGGGACGCACACGCCGCGCGGTGAGTATCGGCGGTGGCATGCACCACGCGATGCCCGACTGGGCCTCCGGCTTCTGTGTGTACAACGATGTCGCCATTGCGATCTCCTGGCTGCTGGACCACGGTTTCGACCGGATCGCCTACATCGACGTCGACGCGCACCACGGGGACGGGGTGCAGCACGCGTTCGCGCACGACCCCCGCGTCCTGACGATCTCGCTCCACCAGCATCCGGCGACGCTCTGGCCCAACACAGGGTGGTCGAGCGAGGTCGGTGAGGGATCGGGGGAGGGCACCGCCGTCAACCTCCCCGTGCTGCCGGGCACCGTCGATGCGTTGTGGCTGCGCGGTTTCCACGCCGTCGTCCCGGGTGCACTCGCGTCGTTCCGGCCCCAGATCGTGATCAGCCAGTGCGGTGTCGACAGCCACCGCGAGGATCCGCTGGCCGACCTCGCCCTGACCGTCGACGGCCAGCGGGCCGCGTTCCTCGCGATGCGTGATCTCGCCGACCGCTACGCCGAAGGACGCTGGCTCGCCGTCGGCGGCGGCGGTTACGGCCTCGTCCGCGTCGTCCCGCGCGCGTGGACCCACCTCATCGCCGCCGCGCTCGACCGCGAGATCGACACGCGCCGTGCCGTACCCGAGGCCTGGCAGGAGCGGGCGCACGCGCTCGCACCCAGCGTGGACCTGCCGGACACGATGGGCGACGGCGGCGAGGTCGACTACCGGCCCTGGGACGGTCCCGGTGGCACACCGGAAACCGGGATCCCCTCGGTCGATCGCGCCCTGACGCGGATCGACTCGGCCGTCATCGCCACTCGCCGCGCCTGCTTCCCGCTACTCGGACTCGACCCGGAGGATCCCCGTGACTGAGCCGACGGACGGCAGCGAGACCACCGACGGCATCCAGACGTCGGCGAGCGCGGAGACGTCGGGCGGCGCCGGGGCGGCGGTCAAGACCGAGGCGAAGGGGAAACCCGACGCCGCGCACAACTACCCGCGGCACTGGGTCGCCGACGTGCTGGCGGCGGACGGCGGAGCGGTGGCGTTACGGCCGATCGTGCCGGAGGACGCGGACAAACTCGTCGCGTTCCACTCGAAGCTTTCCGAACGCACCCGCTATCTGCGGTATTTCGGCCCCTACCCGACCATGTCGCAACGGGACATCGTTCATTTCACCACGGTCGATCACCACGACCGGGTGGCGTTCGTGGTGCTGCTCGGGGACGAGATCATCGCCGTCGGCCGGTACGAGCGGCTCATCGGCGAGGGGGACGGCAAGTCCGCGGAGGTGGCGTTCGTCGTCGCCGACGCGCATCAGGGCCGCGGACTCGGGCCCATCCTGCTCGAGCATCTCGCCGCGGCAGCCGCGGAGAACGGCCTGACGATGTTCGTCGCCGAGGTTCTCGCCGAGAACCGGAACATGGTGACGGTGTTCCGCGAGGCGGGATATCAGGTGAGCCGCAGCTTCGAGGGCGGAGTACTCAAGCTCGAGTTCGCGATCGACCCCACCGAAGCGATGGTGTCCGTGCGCAATTCCCGCGAGCGGGCCGCCGAGGCGCGCAGCATGCGCAACGTGCTCAGTCCGCGGTCGGTCGCGGTGATCGGTGCGTCCACCGACCGGGCGAAGGTCGGCAACGCCGTGCTGACCAACCTGCTGCGGGCGGGATTCACCGGCCCGGTGTACCCGGTCAACGCCGAGCACCGTTCGGTCCACGGAGTGCGGGCGTACCCGTCGGTCCGCGACATCCCCGACGAGGTGGATCTCGCCGTCGTCGCGGTACCCGCCGAGTCGATCAACGCCGTCCTCGACGACTGCCTGGACAAGGGGGTCAAGGCACTCGTCGTCGTGTCGTCGGGATTCAGTGAAACCGGGATGGACGGACGGCAGTCCGAACGTCGCCTCGTCCACGCCGCCCGAGCGCACGGGATGCGGCTGATCGGTCCCAACGCGCTCGGTGTGGCCAACAACGACAGCGAGGTCTCGTTGAACGCCACCCTCGCACCGGTGCTGCCCAGCCCGGGCAACGTCGGATTCTTCTGCCAGTCCGGCGCGCTCGGCATCGCGATCCTCGACGAGGCCGCGCGGAGCCGAATCGGATTGTCCGCCTTCGTCTCCGCGGGAAACCGCGCCGACGTCTCCGGCAACGACCTCCTGCAGTACTGGGATTCGGATCCGGCCACCGAGGTGGTGCTGCTGTACCTGGAGAGCTTCGGCAACCCCCGCAAGTTCTCGCGCATCGCACGCCGGGTGGCACGGAACAAGCCGATCGTCGCGGTCAAGAGCGGCAGGCACGCCGTCCCGCCCGCATTGGCGGCCAGCGGTGGCGAGATGGACGATTCGATCGTCCGCGCCCTCTTCGAGCAGGCCGGTGTCGTGCAGGTCGGGTCGATCTCCCAGCTGTTCGACTGTGCGCTGCTGTTCGGATATCAGCCGCTGCCCGCGGGACCCCGGCTCGCCGTGGTCGGGAACTCCACCGCTCTCGGTGTGCTCGCCGCGGACGCGGCACGCAGTGAGGGTCTGCAGGTCGGCGACCCCGTCGACCTCGGTCCGCAGGCCGGTCCCGAGGAGTTCGCGGCGGCCGTGCGGACGGCGCTCACGTCCTTCGACGTCGATTCGGTGATCGCCGTGTTCGTACCACCGGTCGCCGTTCCCGTCGAACCCTATGCCCAGGCGCTGCGGGAGGCGGTGCGGGACGCCGACAAACCCGTCCTCACGACGTTCCTCGCGGCGGAGGGTGTGCCCGACGTCCTGGCGGTCCGTGGTGAGGACGGGCACCCGACGCGCGGTTCGGTTCCCTCCTATCCCGGTCCGGAACGTGCGGCGCTGGCACTGGCCCGCGCCTGGCGGTACTCGGCGTGGAAGAGCAAACCGTCCTCGAAAGTGGTGCGCCCCAATGGGATCGATCCGGAGCGGGCGAAAACGATGGTCGACGGCTGGCTGGGGACGTCGTCCGGACGCTGGCTGTCGGACTTCGAGGCATCGCAACTCCTCGCGTGCTACGGCGTGAATGTCGTGGAATTCCGTTCCGCCACCACCGAAGACGAGGCCGTGCAGGCCGCCGAGGAATTGGGGTACCCGGTCGCGGTGAAGGCGACGGGGGAGCAGTGGCGGCACCGGCCGGACCTCGGTGGCGTCCGCCTCGATCTGGTCGGGCCCGATTCGGTCCGCTGGGCCTACCGCGACCTCGCCGCCGCGTCCGGTGAACCGCTACTCCACGTGCAGCGGATGGCCACGAAGGGAATCGGCTGTGTGGTGGGCGTCCAGGACGACCCGTCGTTCGGCTCGCTCATCTCGTTCGGGCTCGCCGGCGTGATCTCCGACCTCCTCGGCGACCGCGCCTACCGGGTCCTGCCCCTCACCGAGGACGCCGCAACGGAACTGATCGACGCACCGAAAGCCGCACCGCTGCTGTCCGGCTACCGCAGCGCGGTCCCGGTGAACAAATCGGCTCTCGTCGACCTCGTGCAGCGGATCTCGGCTCTCGCGGACGACCTCCCGGAGGTGCGGGAACTGGCCTGCGAACCCGTGCTCGCATCGGCCGAGGGCGCGCAGATCACCGATTCGCGTGTTCGGATCGGCCCGGAGCCCAGCGTCGCCGACCTCGGGCCCCGCCGCCTTCGCTGACCGGTCACCCGGCCTCGCAGACAGCGCAACGCCGGTGCCGGTCGCGTACGACCGGCACCGGCGCTGATTCCGGTGGAGGTTCTCGTCAGCTGGCGTAGGAGCGCAACCGCTCGGCGCGGTCGCCCTGACGCAGCTTGCCCATCACTTCGCGCTCGATCTGGCGGACCCGCTCGCGGGAGAGCCCGAAGAGCTTGCCGATCTGGTCGAGAGTGCGCGGCTGACCGTCGTCGAGACCGTAACGCAGCCGGATGACCTGCTGCTCACGCTCGTCGAGGGTGGCCAGCACGCTGCGCACGTCGCTGTGCAGGAGACCGGCGATCACGGCGTTCTCCGCCGACGTGGCCTCGGAATCCTCGATGAAGTCGCCCAGGGGAGCTTCCTCGTCGTTGCCGACCGGCATGTCGAGGCTCACCGGGTCGCGGCTGTGGTCGAGGAGATCCGCGATCTTGTGCGCCGGGATGCCCGACTCCTCGGCCAGCTCGTCGTCCGTCGCCTCACGCCCGAGCTGCTGATGCAGCTCACGCTTGATACGGGCCAGCTTGTTGACCTGCTCCACGAGGTGCACTGGGAGCCGGATCGTCCGGCTCTGGTCGGCCATGCCGCGGGTGATCGCCTGACGAATCCACCAGGTGGCGTACGTCGAGAACTTGAACCCCTTCGCGTAGTCGAACTTCTCCATCGCGCGGATCAGACCCAGGTTGCCCTCCTGGATGAGGTCCAGCAGGGGCATGCCGCGTCCGGTGTACCGCTTGGCGAGTGAGACGACGAGCCGCAGGTTGGCCTCGAGGAGGTGTGCGCGGGCTGACTGTCCTTCACGGACGACCGTCGCGAGGTCGCGCTTCTTGGCGGGAGAGAGTCGCTTCCCGGTCTCCAGGATGTGCGCGGCGTACAGCCCAGCCTCGATTCGCTTGGACAGTTCTACCTCGTCTGCGGCCGTCAGCAGAGCTGTGCGGCCGATTCCGTTCAGGTAGACGCGGACCAGGTCGGCAGCGGGGCTCTGGGCGTCCAGATCGGCAGCGCTGGGGCGAATGCGAGTAGTGGTGCTGGGGCTTGTCATGACTTGCCTCCTCATCGGTGGTGTCTCATATGGATCAACGCACCGAAGGCCTGGGAAAGTTCCCGGCCGGTAATTTGTGAAGGCGCTGTGACCTGCGGGTTCCTCGATTCAGTCCTGAGAAGTTGCTGAGAACACGTATAAGGGCCACGGATCGGGAACCCGGCGGCTACGCGGGAAGCACGAGTCCGTGCCGGACGAGAGCGTGCACGAGCGGCACGGACGACTGCGCGAGTTCCTCGGCGTCGACGCCGTGGGCGGCGGCGAGAAGCTCGATCAGTTCGCCCAGCACGAGGCCGTCACCGCGCATGCCCGCGACGAGCGAGGCGACGAGATCGTCGACCTCGTGCTGCCACGCCGGGCCGTTCCCCCGGTGCAGCCGGGCGACCACCTGGTTCCATCCCTCGTCGCCGGGCAGGAACACCCGCTCCAGGGCGGTGCTCTCCTCGACACGGAAACGCGCGGTGAGCACGTCGTGGTCGCGCAGCCACGCCACCCGCTCGAAGTACGCGAGCGCCTCCGCGCCCAAGGGGTCGCTGAAGCCGTGGGTGAGATCCTCCGCCATCAGATCGGTGGGTGCGTCGGTCCGGCGCAGGTAGACGAACCCGAAGCCGACCCCCTCGACGTTGGCGCTCGCGAGGTGATCCAGCCAGTCCTCGGCAATGGTCGCGGTGGCCGGGTCCCGGGTGTCGAGGCCGCCGTCCCGCATCCAGGTGCCGACGTACAGGGCCGGGTCCGCGACATCCCGCTGTACCACCCACGCATCGATCCCGTAGGCGGGAAGCCAGGAGGCCACCCGGGCGCGCCAGTCCTCGCCCTCGACGTGGATCCAGGACGCCAGCAGCGCCGCCGTGCCGCCGGGCGCGAGATAGTCGGCCACGCGGGAGATCATCAGCTCACTCGCGCCGTCGAGGTCGAGTCCGGAGTCGCGGTAGGTGTGACCCACCCGGGCGCGGCTGACGACGAACGGCGGATTGGCCACGACCTGATCGAACGTGCGGCCCTCGACCGGATCGAACCACGACCCGGCGAGCAGTTCCATCTCTTCCTCGTTGAGTGCCGCCGTGACGGCCGCCAGATCGACGGCACGGACGTTCAGGTCCGTGGCCGTGACCGAGTCGGCGTAGGACGCGCCGTGCAGGGCCTGGATGCCGCAACCGGTCCCGACGTCGAGCAGCGTCCCGACCGGCGCGGTCGGGGTGGCCTGCAGCAGCGACAGCGACGCGTGCCCGACGCCGATGACGTGGTCGACGGGGGTCTCGCGGGGGCGGAGTGAGCCGTCGAGGTCGGAGAGCACCCAGCGGTTGCCCCCGCCGATGTCCATCGGACGAAGGTCGAGGGCTGCCCGGACGACGTCGCCGTCGGATTCGAGCAGGCCGGCCGCCACGGCGTCTTCGACCGGCAGCGGGGACAGCGCCGCGGCCACCTCGCTGACGGGACAGTCGTCGGTGAGAAGGAACAGGCGGATCAGGGTGCCGAGTTCGCCGCAGGCCGCGCTGGCCCGGCGTACCGGGACCGGCTCGTTGCGGCTCAGCGCCGCATGGACCTCGGGGCCCAGCGCATCGAGCAGGGTGTCCGTGTCGTACCGGTTGCGGCGGAGGGCCGCACGCAGAGAGGGGCAGATCGACAGCAGCTCGTCACGGTTCACCCGTGCATTGTTGCAGCACGCCCGACCGCGTCAGCCCTCGATCGTGTGGTGCGGCGGCGCGGGCAGCGCGGTGGACGGCGACTCGCGGTGGTCGTACCGGCTGGGCTCGTCCTTGGTGCGCGGCGGGCGGTCGTTGGCGATGAGAACCGCGATCCACGGCAGCGGGATCGACACACCGATGATCGCCATCGAGATCCACGGGTTCTCCCAGATGCCGTACGCCACCGCCGCGAAGATCAGCGCGGGGAACCGGAAGGACATGATGAGCAGGTACTTGCGGACACGGGCGCGATGTTGATCCTCGATGGATCGCGCCGCCTCGGTGATGAGAACCGGATTGCTCGGGGAGCCGGCGTCGTGGGACCCACCGAACCCTGCACTTCGTGCCATGACTCCACTGTTCCACTGTCGGGCGGCAAATGCACACAGGGGGTGGGTTCGTCGGCCGGTTGCGGCATTATTGAGGGGTGAGCACTCAAACCAAGGAACGGCCCGACGTCACCACCGACGAGTCGACCGATGACGACACTCCCAAATTCTTCCACTACGTCAAGAAGAACAAGATCGCGGAGAGCGCCGTCATGGGCACTCACGTCGTCGCGTTGTGCGGCGAAGTGTTTCCGGTGACGAAGTCCGCGAAGCCGGGATCGCCGGTCTGCCCCGACTGCAAGAAGATCTACGAAGGATTACGCAAGGGCGACTGAGGCTTCACCGGCGCTCGTCGCACACCCGGTGGCTCGGGAGGTTCTCGTACCGGGCCGTCGGGCTCGTCGTCGTTCCCGGGCTCCGGCTCGCCCGCATCCGGACGGGCACGGTCGCCGACGACCTTGATCGGACCGGTGGCGATGCGACGTGTGAGGCTGGTCACCGGACCCGTCGACGGCGAACTCTCGGCCTGTGCGGCGATCCAATCCCGCATCTGGTCGATGCGGGTGGCACGGGCGGGCCAGAACTCCTGGACGGTGGCGTTGAACTCGGCGCCGAGCACCACCGCGAAACCCAGGAAGAACGTGAACAGCAGGAACGCGATCGGCGTGGCCAGCGCCCCGTACGTGTATCCGGTTCCGGCCACCCAGGAGAGGTAGCGGCGCAGGCAGGTGCTCGCGCCGAGGAAGAACACCCCCGCCACGAGCGCGCCGCCGAGCAGCCGGTGCCAGGGCAGCGACCGGGGCAGTGCCACCTTGTACAGCGTCGTCAGGCCCACGATGAGCAACAGGCCCACGCCGGGGTAGTAGAACGTGTCGACGATCTCCGTCCCGATCGTGCGCCACGCCTCCGGGAGCACCCTGCCGACGAGCGTCGGCCCCAGCGCGACCAGCGGCAGGGTGAACACGGCGAGGATCAGGAACATCACGTAGAGGAGCAGTGCGAACACGCGCTGCCACACCGGGTGCCGCGCCTCCTGCTGGCCGTGGGCCTCGACGATCGAGTCCACGAACGTGGAAATGGCGGAGGAGCCGGCCCACAGGGACAGCAGGAAGCTCAGTGACACGATCTCGGGGCGCCCACGTTCGAGTACGTCGCCGACGGTGGGGCGGATGATCTGTTCGACGACGCTGTCGCTGAACACCGTCCCGCTGAAGTTGATGATCTTCGACTGGATGATGTCGACGGTGTCGGGCCCGAACCAGCCGCCGACGTAGCCGAGCATTCCGAGGAGCCCCAGCAGGAGCGGAGGCAGCGACAGTGTCTGCCAGAACGCCGCCGTGGCCGCCTTTCCGAAGATCGAATCGTCCCAGGCCTTGCTCGCTGTGTGACCGATCACGCTCAGTGCGCGACGTAGCGGATGCCACCCGGACCGGGGTGGGTCACCGCCACTCTGCGGCGTTGTCGAGGGTGTTTCGGTCATGATGTTTCCAGCATCCCTGACGACACGCCCGGTTGCCCACCGCTGCTGTCCTCGTGTCGCGACAAATCTGTCACTTTCGGATGTCGCGAATGCGGTCCGCGTCGGATCCGGACGCTAGGCTCCTTGACGGACAGCGCCTTCGGGTCTGGACCCGGACATGTCGATCGAATACCGAGGAGTGCGAGCAAACAGTGCCATGCCAGCGGAGGGCAGCCCGTGAGTGCTGAGACAGTGGGCTCCCAGTCGGCGCCGAGAATGGAAACCGAGGCCGCGCAGATCGTGGGCACCGAGGCCTACCTCGCACAGACCGAACCTGCCAGACCCGCAGGATCGCTGCGCGCATGGCAGCGACGTGCGCTGACGAAGTATCTGTCGACCGGACCGCAGGACTTCCTCGCGGTCGCGACGCCGGGCGCCGGTAAGACCACGTTCGCGCTGCGGGTCGCGTCGGAGTTGCTGCGCGACCGCACCGTCGATCAGGTGACCGTGGTCGCACCGACCGAGCACCTCAAGCACCAGTGGGCAGAGTCGGCTGCGCGCAACGGCATCGCGCTGGACTCGTACTTCTCGAACTCGACGGGACAGACGTCCAGCGACTACCAGGGTGTCGTGGTGACGTACGCGCAGGTCGCCTCCCACCCGTTCAAGCACCGGGTCCGCACCGAGAGTCGGCGCACGCTGGTCATCCTCGACGAGATCCACCACGGTGGCGACGCGAAGAGCTGGGGTGACGCCATCCGGGAGGCGTTCGGTGACGCCACCCGCCGCCTCGCCCTGACCGGTACGCCGTTCCGCAGCGACGACAGTGCGATCCCGTTCGTGACATACGAACCCGATCGCGAGGGTCTGATGCGTTCGAAGGCGGATCACTCCTACGGGTACTCGGACGCCCTCGCGGACGGCGTCGTCCGGCCCGTCGTGTTCCTCGCCTACTCCGGCGAGGCACGCTGGCGGAACAACGCGGGCGAGGAGTTCTCTGCGCGACTCGGCGAGCCGCTCAGCGCGGAGCAGACGGCCCGGGCGTGGCGAACGGCCCTGGATCCGTCGGGCGACTGGATTCCCGCTGTCCTGCACGCCGCCGACACCCGGCTCGGCCAGCTGCGCACGGGCGGCATGCCCGACGCCGGAGGTCTCGTGATCGCCACCGACCAGACCGTGGCCCGTGCGTACGCGCAGACCCTGAAGGCGGTCACCGGGGAAGACCCGGTCGTGGTGCTCTCCGACGACCCCACGGCGTCCAAGCGGATCGCCGAGTTCGGGGCGAGCACCCAGAAGTGGATGGTCGCCGTCCGCATGGTGTCGGAAGGCGTCGACGTTCCCCGCCTGGCCGTCGGTGTGTACGCCACCAGTGCGTCCACCCCGCTCTATTTCGCGCAGGCGATCGGGCGTTTCGTGCGGTCCCGTCGCAAGGGCGAGACCGCGAGCGTGTTCCTCCCGTCGGTTCCGGTGCTGCTCGACCTGGCCAGCCAGCTCGAGGCGCAGCGCGACCACGTGCTCGGCAAGCCCCATCGGGAGAAGGACGGCTTCGACGACGATCTTCTCGCCGACGCGAACAAGCAGAAGGACGAGCTCGGCGAGGAGGAGAAGGCGTTCACCTCGCTCGGCGCGGACGCCGAGCTCGACCAGGTGATCTATGACGGGTCGTCCTTCGGGACGGCGACGTTCTCGGGCTCCGACGAGGAGGCCGACTACCTGGGTCTGCCCGGACTGCTCGACGCCGATCAGATGCGCGCGCTGCTCCGTCAGCGTCAGTCGGAGCAGCTGGACAAGCAGGAGCCCGCCCCCGCGCCCGTGCACACGCCCGTGCCCCAGGTCGCGGACCGGGTGGCCGCCGCCGGACAGCTCGCGCAGCTGCGTCGGGAACTGAACAGTCTCGTCGCGATGCACCACCACCGGACGGGCAAGCCGCACGGCACCATCCACGGCGAACTGCGTCGCGTCTGCGGGGGACCGCCCACGGCGATCGCCACCGTCGATCAGCTCACCGAGCGGATCTCCACCCTGCGACAGTGGTGACCGCCGTCACCCGGTGAGCGGACGTAAAGAGACCGGCGAGTGCATCGCACTCGCCGGTCTCTCTGCTGAAGAGGTGAGCCTGGGACGGGTCACCCGGGCTGACGTATCAGATTGCAGCTTCGGCTTCGGACACGATCGTGGCGTTCATCTCGCGAAGGCGGTCTGCGTGCTCGTTGGCGTGGTGACCGCAGAAGAGCAACTCTCCTCCGGTCGGAAGTACCGCGCGAACGCGGGCTCCCGCACCGCACCGGTCGCACCGGTCGGCTGCGGTCAACGGGGGGCTGGTCAGTGTTCCGGGCATGACTCCTCCGTACTGGCTTCGACTGACGCCGAGTGCCTGGGGCCTTGGTCCGCCGCGTCGGGGGTGGCGCGGTGGATCTACTCTGTCAGACGTTTGGGGTTTACGCGTTGTTCCCATCGGCGTTTCTCAGTGTTGCATCACACACGAAACCCGCCGGAAACGCCCAGTCAGGGACGTGACGAGCGCAGATGTGAACAGACCGCGCGGTCCGAGTTCGCTGACAGCTGATTCGTTTCGGGGCGTGACGCTAGTCTCACCGTGTGCAATCCGAAGACCAGCTGGTCCACATCTGCAGCCGCGAGGAATGGCGCACCGCGGAACGCGAAGGCAGTCGAGTGCCCGCGACGTTCGCCGCGGACGGTTTCGTGCACCTCTCGACGCCGGCCCAGGTGCATCTGCCCGCCAACAGGTTGTTCGCCGGGCGTACGGACCTCGTCCTGCTGAGGCTCGACCCCGCCGCGCTCGGTGCGCCGGTGAGGTGGGAGCCGGGCGTGCCGGCGGATCCGGCGTCGATGCTGTTCCCACACCTGTACGGGACGCTGCCCGTCACGGCGGTCACCGCGGTCGAGGATTACCGCCCCGACACCGACGGACTGTTCCCGGCCCGGCACTGACGCGAGCCTTCCGCGGTTGGTCACACCGATCGGTCTACCGTGGAGGCATGAACGTTGAAGTGACGCCACTACCGGGTATCGGGGTGCGTAAGGACTTCGAACTCGCCGCCGGTCGCCGCATCGGTGTCATCACCCACCGCGACGGTCGCACCGATCTGATCGTCTCGAAGGCCGACGATCTCGATGCGTGCGCTGCGTCCGTGCCGCTCACCACCGAGGAGGCGGCAGTCCTCAGCAACCTGCTGGGAGCACCGCAACTGGTGGCGCAGCTGGAGGAGGAGCACCGGGACCTGCCCGGAATCCGCACCAAGCAGCTCTACATCAAGGAGGACTCCCGGTTCGACGGCCGCCCGCTCGGCGACACGGCGATGCGCACCCGCACCGGAGTCTCGATCGTCGCGGTCATGCGGGCCGGTCAGGTGTACCCGTCACCGAAGCCCGATTTCCTCCTCACCTCCGGCGACCTCCTGGTCGCCGTCGGAACCACAGACGGACTGGACGCGTCAGCCAAGCTTCTGGCCAACGGCTGACGGTCCCGTGAACACCACTACGCTCGCGCTCATCGAATTGGGCGCGGTGTTCTTCGCGCTCGGATTGCTGGGCCGTCTGGCAGCTCAGTTCGGCATGTCGCCGATCCCGTTCTATCTCCTCGGCGGACTCTGCTTCGGCAGCGGCGGCTTCGTCAATCTCGGCGACATCAGCGAGTTCAGCCACCTGGCGGCCGAGATCGGCGTGGTTCTTCTCCTGCTTCTGCTGGGGCTGGAATACACGGCGTCGGAACTCGTCACCGGGTTGCGACGGTCGTGGATGGCCGGGGTCGTGGACGCCGTCCTCAACGCCGCGCCCGGAGCGGTCGTAGCACTGATGCTGGGGTGGGGACCCACCGGCGCGGTCGTGATGGCCGGCGTCACCTACATCTCGTCGTCGGGCATCATCGCGAAGGTGCTGAGCGACCTGGGTCGGCTCGGTAACCGCGAAACGCCGGTCGTGCTCTCGATTCTCGTGTTCGAGGATCTCGCGATGGCCGTGTACCTGCCCATTCTGACGGCTCTGCTCGCCGGCGTCAGTTTCGCCGGTGGACTCGAGGCGGTGGGCATCTCCCTCGTCGTCATCTCGGTCGTCCTCGTGATCGCCCTGCGGTACGGCCGCTACGTGTCCGCCCTGCTGGACAGCCCGGACAGCGAGACGCTGCTCCTGAAACTGCTCGGCGCCGCGCTCCTCGTCGCGGGGATCAGCTCGGCGATGCAGGTCTCGGCCGCCGTGGGGGCGTTCCTCCTGGGAATCGCGATCTCCGGTACGACCGCCCACAACGCGAGCCGCGTCCTCGAACCGCTCCGCGATCTGTTCGCCGCGATGTTCTTCGTGGTGTTCGGACTCAACACCGACCCCCGGGCGATTCCACCGGTTCTCGGCTGGGCCGTCCTGCTCGCCGTCGTCACCGCGCTGACGAAGATGGTCACCGGCGCCTGGGCGGCGAAACAGCAGGGCGTCGGGCGGCTGGGCCGGGCCCGGGCGGGGGTCGCGCTGATCGCGCGCGGCGAGTTCTCCATCGTCATCGCAGGCCTGGCATTGTCGGCCGGAGCGGTGGAGAGCGAACTCGTGGCACTCGCCACCGCGTATGTCCTTCTGATGGCCGTCATCGGCCCGGTGGCGGCACGGGTGGTCGAACCGGTGGCAGGGGCCTGGATCCGGGTCCGCACCAGCGCGTAGCGGGCCGTAGGCGGATGCCGCGGGCGCACACGACGATGCCCCCGGACTCGCTCGGAGTCCGGGGGCATCGAGGTGTGTTCGTCAGTCCAGGTAGTCGCGCAGCACCTGCGACCGGGACGGGTGGCGCAGCTTCGACATGGTCTTGGACTCGATCTGACGGATGCGCTCACGCGTGACCCCGTAGACCTGTCCGATCTCGTCGAGGGTGCGGGGCTGTCCGTCGGTCAGGCCGAAGCGCAGGCGCACGACGCCCGCTTCACGCTCGGAGAGCGTCTCCAGCACCGACTGCAGCTGATCCTGCAGGAGGGTGAACGACACGGCGTCGACGGCCACGACGGCCTCGGAGTCCTCGATGAAGTCGCCGAGCTGGCTGTCGCCCTCGTCGCCGATCGTCTGGTCGAGGGAGATGGGCTCACGAGCGTACTGCTGGATCTCCAGCACCTTCTCGGGCGTGATGTCCATTTCCTTGGCGAGCTCTTCGGGAGTGGGCTCACGGCCCAGGTCCTGCAGGAGTTCACGCTGGATGCGGCCGAGCTTGTTGATGACCTCCACCATGTGCACCGGGATGCGGATGGTGCGGGCCTGGTCGGCCATCGCGCGGGTGATGGCCTGACGGATCCACCACGTGGCGTAGGTCGAGAACTTGTAGCCCTTGGTGTAGTCGAACTTCTCGACGGCACGGATGAGGCCCAGGTTGCCTTCCTGGATCAGGTCGAGGAACGCCATGCCGCGGCCGGTGTAGCGCTTGGCCAGCGACACGACGAGGCGGAGGTTCGCCTCGAGGAGGTGGTTCTTGGCGCGGTTGCCGTCGCGGCAGATCCAGCTCATGTCCCGGCGCTGGGCGGCGGGGAGCTTCTCTCCGGAATCGGACAGCTCCTGCATGATCTGGGTCGCGTAGAGCCCGGCCTCGATCCGCTTGGCGAGCTCGACCTCCTCTTCGGCGTTGAGGAGGGCGACCTTGCCTATCTGCTTCAGGTAGGCGCGGACCGAGTCGGCGGACGCGGTCAGTTCGGCGTCCTTGCGGGCCTGGCGGAGCGCTTCGGACTCCTCCTCGTCCCACACGAAGTCGCCGGAGGCCTTGTCCTTCTCGGACGGCTCCTCGGTCTCCTCGTCCTCGCCGACTGCGACGACCTCGACGACGTCGGACTCGACCTCGGCGAGGTCGCCCTCGGTGATGTCGATGTCCTCCATGTCGGCGGAGTCTTCGTCGACGTCCTCGCCGTCCGCGCCCTTACCGGCCGTGGCCTTCTTGCCGCCCGCCTTCTTCGCTGCCGCCTTCTTGGCGGGAGCCTTCTTCGCTGCTGCCTTCTTGGCGGGAGCCTTCTTGGCCGCCGGCTTCTTCGCGGGAGCTTCCTCGGCTGCCGGAGCAGTGCCGGTGGCTGCCGCTCCGACTGGTGCTTCCGGTCCTGACTCCGAAGTCGAATCAGCAGTCTGACGTGTATCGGTGGCTGCCACGTACGCCCTTTCGTGACGGTGTCGTGCGGCGTCACGCCAGAGTGGTCATCCGGCGGAGAGGTCTACTGGTTTCGCCGGCGCGCAGCCGGGCTCTTCCATTGTAACGACCCATCCGAATTAGTTACGGAGCGATGCCCGTTTCCATTGCGAGCGCAGCACCGACGATGCCCGCCGTATTCAGGAGCGCAGCAGGTACGACGGGTGTCCTGTTGGTCAGATGCGGGATCCACTTCTCGTTCTTCCGGCTGATTCCGCCGCCGGCGATGAACAGATCCGGCCACAGTAGGTTCTCGAACCGGGTGAGGACACGGCTCACCTCGCCGGCCCATTCCTTGTACGACAGATCCTTCTTCTCCTTGACCGAGGACGCCGCCCGATGCTCGGCTTCCTTGCCGTCCACCTCCATGTGCCCGAACTCGGTGTTGGGAAGCAGGACGCCGTCGTGGAGGATCGCCGAGCCGATGCCGGTGCCGAACGTGAGGAGGATGACGACACCCTTCGCGTCTTTGCCGGCGCCGAGCGCGTCCTCCGCTATCCCCGCCGCATCCGCGTCGTTGAGGACGGTGACGAGCCGGCCGCCGAGTGCGTCGGAGAACAGCGCGCGGGCGTCCGTCCCGATCCACTTCTTGTCGATGTTGGCGGCCGATCGCGCCACACCGCCGGTGACGACGCTCGGCAGCGTGATACCGACCGGTCCGTCCCATTCCGCCTGGCGGATGATCTCGGCGACGGTCTCCGCGACCGCTTCCGGGGTGGACGGCTGGGGAGTGAGGAGCTTGATCCGGTCCCCGACCAGCTGGCCCGTCTCGAGATCCACGACGCCACCCTTGACGCCACTGCCTCCGACGTCGACACCGAACCCCGTTTTGGTCATGGCGTGTGCTCCTTCGTGTCGACGACGACGTGTTCTCCGGCGCAGTTCTGCTGCCCGTCACACTAGTGTGTCGACGCGTGTTCGGTGGGCGATGACACCAGCTGTGCGAAACGTCAGCGGTGGTGTGAGGCAGCGAAAGTGTGTTCCGATGGGTGGGTGCATGCACCCCAGAGTTCAGAGTCCGCACCAGGCCACGTCGGCACCGATCCCAGGCGACTACTCGAGGTAGCCGTGGCGGTGGCCGAGGAGGCCGCCGCCCACGTCCGGGCGCGACGGCCCGAGGTCTTCGGAATCGTCGGCAAGCGAGCGGGATCCGGCGATTCCGTCGCGTCGAAGAGCACCCCGACCGACCCGGTCACGGTGGTCGACACCGAGAGCGAGCAGGTCATCCGCGACCGGCTCGCGGAGCTTCGCCCCGACGACGCGATCCTCGGCGAAGAAGGTGGGGGAGAGGAGGATTCCGTCGCCGAGGTGCGGTGGATCGTGGATCCGATCGACGGCACCGTGAACTTTCTGTACGGCGTCCCCGCGTACGCGGTCTCCGTGGCCGCCCAGATCGACGGCGTGTCCGTCGCCGGGGCCGTGGTCGACGTGGCGGCCCGATCGACCTACGCGGCGGCACGTGGCGGCGGGGCGACCCTCACCGACGCGGACGGGCGGGTGAGCGACCTCCGGTGCAACCCGGTCACCGACGTGTCGATGGCGTTGCTCGCCACCGGATTCGGGTACGGCGCGGCGCGGCGCAAGGCACAGGGCGCCCTCATCGCGGACATCCTGCCGAGGGTGCGCGACATCCGCCGGATCGGTTCGGCGGCCCTCGATCTGTGCATGGTTGCGGCCGGTCGTGTCGACGCTCATTTCGAACACGGGCTGAGCCCGTGGGACTGGGCCGCGGGGTCGCTGATCGCGACCGAGGCGGGGGCCCGCGTACGCATCCCTTCCCCGCAGACGTCGAGCGCGGACGGCGAAGTGGTGGTGGCCGCGGCCCCCGGCATCGCCGACGCCCTGGACGCGCTGTTCGCCGGGATCGGGGTGGACGCCCCGATCCCGGAACGGTGACCGCCGGTCAGCAGCGGGCGGTGCGCGCCGCCTTCAACAGGTCGATGTCGAGGGGGGCGGGCTGGCTTCCGGGCGGCGGATCCTTCAGGGACCGCAGGACCTCTTCGGCGTCGGTGTTCGGCGAGATCTTGCGGAAGTAGGTGCCGAGCGCGAGGTCGACCGTGTCGTCGGTGCGGGTGTCCTGGATGAGTTCGGCACATGGGGCCACCAGCCAGAGTGCGCTCGCGGCGGCGGCGCCGTTGGGTCCGAATCGCAGCTGCCCCTGGCACTGCATGTTCTGGTCTACGTAGACCGGGTCGTTGCCCGCCTGGACGTCGGGCGCGCTCGCGAACCCGTAGTCGCTGAGCTGTGCGGCCACCTGCGCCGCCTGGCCGTGCTCGCCGTTGGCGTTGAACACGCGGACCTTCGTGGCGGACAGCGCGGCAGGCTCCACGTCCCGCAGGGTCGAACCGTCGACCTTCTCACCCAGTGCCTGCTGCGGCGGGGCGGCGGGGTCGACGGGTTGCGCGGCGGGCTGGGGAGGGTTGCAGTCGACCGTGGTGGCCAGATCCTCGTCGTCGCCGAGGACGCCGATCCATACGACGGCGCCGAGCAGGGCGAGGACCGCGAACACCACGAGGATCGGCATCGCCCGCCGCCGCCGGAACGGACGACCCTTGTCGTCGAGCGGGCTGCCTTCGGTGATCAGTGAAACCACAGTGTGCCTCGACCTCTCCTACGAACTGCGCTTCGTACGTTGCACCCGTGCAGCGCACCGATACAGGGCCCGGCCACACGTCGTGGCGCAGGTTCGGCACCTACCTTAGATCCCTGGCACGTCATAACCCCGAACCCGTCCCCGTTGTGGAATGTCACAGCTTGCTGTGGTGTTGGTGACGATTAGCAGACAATTTGCGCGATCGGTCGATTCGGTTACGACTTTTGTACTTCCTTCGGCTACTGTCTGGCGGCCCCAGTCGTTCAAAGCGTGCAGAACGAGGGTCGGCAGAAGATGACAAAAGAGGCGTAGATCATGTTTCCGGGGCGTGGTTCCGGGCACGAACCCATTCGCTGCAGCGTTGTGCAGCCGCGGGGTGTGATCTGCGCCGAGGCGGTTTTCGTGTGGGCGGTCGACCAACAATCGGTTCGACGTACCGCACGGGCCGGGATACACCGAAGAGGATGAGGGGAAGGCGACATGGCAACTGACTACGACGCACCGCGGCGAACAGAGTCCGACGAGGTTTCGGAGGATTCACTGGAGGAACTGAAGGCGCGACGCAACGAGGCTCAGTCGGCTGTTGTCGACGTCGACGAGTCCGACACCGCGGAATCGTTCGAACTGCCCGGCGCGGATCTGTCCGGTGAAGAGCTCTCGGTGCGGGTCGTGCCGAAGCAGGCCGACGAATTCACGTGTTCGAGCTGTTTCCTGGTGCACCACCGCAGCCGACTCGCCAGCGACGCGGGCGGAGTGCTGGTGTGCAGGGACTGCGCGGCCTGAGCGGCGGCGAGTACGAGAGGCGGACGGTGGGAGGCCACCGTCCGATCAGTCTCCGTCCGCCTGCGGGCGGGGACGGTTGACGGCGGCCAGCAGCTCGGCCGGCCGTCGTGTACTGATCAACCAGTAGGGGGTCGGGTCCTCGGGGTCGTCGAGCACGATCAGTGCCATCGGCTTGACCCACACCCGGTGTTGCACGAACGCGGCGGGGTCGAGCTGACGACCGAGAGCCGCGCTCTTCGCCGAACCGGGCACTTCGGCGACCCGCGCGATGACGTCCAGCGGCAGATGCGCCTGGCCGACCCGCAGGTGGACACCGTTCGGTTCCTCGACGACCTCGACGCGGAGTCGGCTGAGCCAGACGAGTCCCCACACGGGCAGGGGAAGCAGAAGTACGTACGGCAGCCAGGCGCGCAGACCCGGCGCACCCATGTGCACCTCCGCGGCGAGCAGACCGGCGACGAACAAGCCCACTGCCCACCACCAGACGGGCACCCACAGGCGCTCGGAGTACAGCACGGGCGAGGTGTTATCGGTGGGCGCGACTTCGGGCCGGGACGTTTGTGACACCCGACCAGGATAGTCGGTGTCTGAGAGTAGGCTCGGTGCACGTGAGCGACCTATCTCCCGGCCTTTCTCCCGCCGCGACCCCCGTCCTTCCGCCCGTCGCCCTCCAGCGGCTGGACCCCGACATTCCGGTACCGCAGCGTGCGCACGACGGCGACGCCGGTGTCGACCTGTGCAGCACCATCGATGTGACCATCGAGCCGGGGCGCCGGGTCCTCGTCGGAACCGGCATCGCGATCGCGCTGCCGCTGGGCACGGTCGGGCTTATCCATCCCCGCTCCGGGCTGGCCGCAAAATCGGGTCTGTCGGTGGTCAACACCCCCGGCACCATCGATGCCGGGTACCGCGGCGAGATCAAGGTGTGCCTGATCAATCACGACCTCGAGACCCCGATCGAGATCCGCCGGGGCGACCGGATCGCCCAACTGCTCGTCCAGCGGGTCGAACTGGTGTCGTTCGTCGAGGTCCCGTCGCTCGACGGCACCACCCGCGGCAGTGACGGACACGGGTCGAGCGGAGGCCACGCGAGCCTCGTCGGCAATGCCAGTGAAGGAGCCTGATCATGTTCGGACGTCGTAAGAAGAAGGAAGCCGAGGACGACCGGCCCGGTTTCTTCGAGGACGCCGAGACGGACGCCGAGGCCGGCGACGCCGACGCGGACTACGAGGACGACTACGACGCCGTGACCGAGGTGGACGGCGGTCCGTACGACGCCGACGACCTCGAGTCGGGCGCCGACCTCACCGTCGGTGAGGTGGGAACCCGCCTCGACCTCGGTTCCGTGCTCGTCCCGATGCCGCAGGGCGCCCAGTTGCAGGTCGAGATGGCGCCTGACGGGTCGCCGCAGGCCGTGCATCTCGTCACCCAGCACGGGCGCATCACGGTGGCCGCGTACGCCGCCCCGAAGTCTCCGGGCCAGTGGCGGGAAGTCGCGGGCGACCTCGCAGAATCGCTGCGCAACGACAACGCGACGGTGAGCGTCGAGAGCGGACCGTGGGGACGCGAGGTCTTCGCCGTCACCCCGAACGCCGACCTGCGCTTCATCGGCGTCGATGGCTACCGGTGGATGGTGCGCTGCGTGGTCGCGGGACCGAGCGGTGGCAACACGGCCGACTCGGAGCTCGTCGCGACCGCCAGGGCGATCCTGCGCGACACCGTCGTGAAGCGGGGCAACGAGCCGAACCCGGTGCGAACGCCGCTGCCGGTGGTCCTGCCCGAGGCCCTCGCCCAGCAGCTGGCCGCCGCTCACCAGCAGCAGCTGGCGCAGCAGCAGGGTGCCGCTCCGCAGCAGCCCGCGCCGCAGCAGCCGGCTCCGGCGGGTCCGCCGGGCGAGCAGCAGGCGCCCCCCGCGGAGGCACCGCCGCAGCAGCGTCGCGGCGAATCGGGTTCGGCGATGCAGCAACTCGGTCGCTGATCCCGGTCCCGGAGATTCGACGCTCAGGTCCTGTGCAGTACCGAGTCGAGTGCATCGAGACTGGCGTAGCCGAGAATCGCCGGGTCGGCGCCGATCTCGTCCAGCGACATCGTGACGAGGCCCGCGTGCGGTAGTCGTTCGGACCACTCGTGGGCGACCTCGAGGGGATGCACGGCGTCGTCGGTGGCGGCGGCGATCCCCACCGGCACCGTGATGCGCTCGAGGTCGCCGACACCGGGGGCGTGGTACTGGGACGCCTCGTCCAGTGCGGCGGGAAGGTGCGGCCACTGCGATCGCCACGATTTCGCCAGTTCCCGGCCCAGCCAGGGCGGGCTGGAGGCGATCATCTCGGCAGTGACCTGTTCGAGGCCGTCCGCCCGCAGCCGGGCCGCGGTGAACCGGGCGCTGGCGGCGGCGGGAGCGTCCGCGGCGGTCCCGGTCCACGCGGGCAGTGCCGCGAGGACGCCCGCGACGCGATCCGGGTGTGATCCTGCCCACTGCAGTGCCACGGCGGCCCCGATGGAGACCCCTCCGACGAGGATGCGCCCGTGCCGGGCGGCCGCGGCGTCGAGCGCGTCGACGTAGCTTTCGACGACTCGCCGGGGGTCGGGTTCGACTGCAGCCGTGCGCACTCCACGGCAGGTCAGGGGCTCGGTGAAGGCGCGGGCCACGAAGTCCGCGTCGGATCCCGTACCCGGGAGCACAACGGCAACGGAGGGACGGTCATCAGAGGGCATGTGACGATCCTGCCTCGTCCCTCACGGTGCTCCTCCGGTGGTGTGGTTGCCGGGAACCAATGGGTCTACAGTGGCGAATACACAGCCCTACGAGCGGCGCGAAGATCTCGCGTCGCACATGCTCCAGGAGCGCGCAATGGCACCCGCCACGGCAGGATATTTTCGTCGGCTGACTCGCAGGCTCACCGAGGACCTCGAGCAGCTGGACGCCGAGGAAATGGCCGAGACGTCTCAGGCGTCCGGCGCACAACGTGCCTGCGACTGCAGCCGCGGCGAAGAGGTCACCATGCTGGGACGGCTCCGTAGTGTCGAAGCCTGTCCGAAGTCCGGGAACGCCAGCATCGAAGCCGAATTCTTCGACGGCACGGAACAGATCAAGTTGGTGTGGATCGGCCGGCGGAGGATTCCGGGTATCGAGCCGGGCAAGACTCTGCTGGTTCGTGGACGTGTCGGCGAACGCGACGGCCAGAAGGTGATCTTCAACCCGTATTACGAGTTGCGCGGCGAATCGTAGGGGCCGCCCCATGTGGCACTCTCGTTGAGTGACCGAAACGAAGCAGCAATCCATACTCGAACAGCTCGGTGGGATCAGCGGGCTGATCTATTCGACCCTGCCCATCCTGGTCTTCGTTCCGGTCAACGGTGTGTGGGGCCTGGGTCCGGCGATCTGGGCGGCCCTCGGTGTCGCCGTCGCCATTCTCCTCTGGCGCCTCGTCCGCCACAGCCCCATCCAGCCCGCGGTGTCCGGGTTCTTCGGCGTCGGCATCTCCGCGTTCATCGCCTACCGCACGGGCGATGCCAAGGGATACTTCCTGTTCGGGATCTACACGAGCCTCGCGTACGGAGCGGTGTTCTTGCTCTCGATTCTGGTGCGCTGGCCGATCGTCGGCCTGATCTGGGGATTCCTCAACGGCCACGGCAACCTCTGGCGGCGCCATCGTGGCGCGGTACGGGCCTACGACGTGGCCACTGGCGCCTGGGCGCTGGTGTTCGCGGCCCGCTACCTCGTGCAGTCGCAACTTTACGAATCGGACCAGACCGGGTGGCTCGCGTTCGCGCGCATCGCGATGGGCTGGCCGTTGGCGGGATTGGCGCTCCTGGTGACGATCTGGGCTGTGCGCCGGGCTGACCGGATCGTCGAACCGGGACCCTCCGACGAGGCCGGCGAACCGACGGACGACACGGAAGCAGGCGGCCCCCGGGACGAGCCCGGCCGCGCCTGAGCACGGCGCCCCTCGTAGGGGCCGCCGGGGGGCGCTGACCGGTTGTGCCGGAGACGAAGTCGCCGAACCGATCAGGCCACGAGGTCCTGGTACTCGGGATGCTTCGACACGAATTTCACGACGTACGGGCACACCGGGCGCACCCGCAGTCCACGGCGGCGCAGATCGTCCAGAGCCGCACTCACGAGCGTCCGGGCGAGTCCGAGTCCCTCGTACCGCGGATAGATCTCGGTGTGAACGAAAACGCGTACGTCCCCGTCGACTTCGTACTGCTCGATTCCCGCGAGTTCACCGTCGGCGTGGATCTCGTACCGGCTCTGCTGCGGGCTGTCGGTGACGACGATGCTCTCGGGTGTTGCGGTGGTACTCAACGGATCCTCCCGGGTGTCGATCGGTCCCCGCCGGGTCAGGAGAGCCCGACGGCCGCTCGAAGGTCGTCCTCGACGTCCACGGACGCGACGAACAGCAGTTCGTCGCCGCCCTCGAGCGGATCGTCCTGCTGCGGCACGATGACCCGTCCGCCGCGGAGGATGGTGACCAGGGCGGCGTCGCGGGGCAATTGCAGCTTGCGGACGGGTTTCCCGGCGAGCGGAGTGTTGTCGGGCAGCGTGACCTCGACGAGGTTGGCCTGCCCCTGGCGCAGCGTCATCAGCCGCACGAGATCGCCGACCGACACCGCCTCCTCCACCAGCGAGGCGAGCATCCGGGGGGTGGAGACGGCGACGTCGACTCCCCACGACTCGTCGAACAACCACTCGTTGCGGGGATCGTTGACGCGGGCCACCACTCGACTGACCCCGAACTCGGTCTTCGCGAGGAGGCTGAGGACCAGGTTGGCCTTGTCGTCACCGGTGGCCGCGATCACCACCTCGTAGGTTTCGAGGGACGCCGTTTCGAGGCTGCTCAGCTCGCACGCGTCGGCGTGGACCCAGGTCGCCTCGGGCACCGACTCCTGCTCGACGTGCTCGAGCTTGCGTTCGATCAGCATGACGTCGTGTTCGCTGCGGACCAGTTCGCGCGCGATCGAGCGTCCGACTGCGCCAGCTCCTGCGATTGCGACTCTCATCGATTGCTTCCGTTCGGGTGGTCGATCGTGAACATTCTCACTGCCGTCTCAGTCGTCCGAAGGCGGGGGATTGCCCGCGAGCGCGACGGCCTCGGCCACCGTTCCCGACACGGCCGCGATGTACACCTGGTCGTCGGCCTGGAAGACCGTCTTGCGGTCGGGAAGGACGCCGGTGCCGAAGCGGATGATGAACGCGACACGCGAATTCGTCGCCGCCTCGAGTTCGGCGACGGGCCTGCCGATCCAATCCTCGTGCAGGGACAACTCGGTGACCGCGACGGTCCCGGACGGATCGCGCCACTTGGCGGTCTGGCTGTCGCGGGTGAGGGTGTGCAGGAAGCGGTCCGTCGACCACGGGACGGTGGCGACGGTGGGGATCCCGAGCCGCTCGTACACAGCGGCACGCTTGGCGTCGTAGATCCGGGCGACGACGCGCTCCACGCCGAACGTTTCCCGGGCCACGCGTGCGGAAATGATGTTGGAGTTGTCTCCGGACGACACGGCGGCGAATGCCTCTGCGCGCTCGATACCGGACTTGACCAGCACGTCACGGTCGAATCCCATGCCGACGACGGTGCGTCCGGGGAAGTCGGGTTCGAGACGCAGGAATGCGGCAGGGTCGCGATCGATGACCGCGACCTCGTGGCCGATCCGGGTCAGCGAGCCAGCGAGGGATGAGCCGACCCGGCCGCATCCCATGATGACCACATACACCTTGTACTCCGTTCATGGGCTCTGGTGTCACGTCTCGAGTACGTGCGTACCGAATCGAACCGTACAGTGCCCAGGCGGAAGAGCAACCGAGACAGAGATCGCAATCCGGACACATTGGTGGGTGAGGGTCCAGGTTTTCTGCGGACGGCTTACGCTTTGGCAGTGTCAAAGCTCTCGACCGCCACAAAGCGGCTACTGCTAGGCAGACCCTTCCGGAGCGACAAGCTCGGGCACACGCTGCTTCCCAAGAGGATCGCCCTCCCGGTCTTCGCCTCCGATGCGATGTCGTCGGTGGCCTACGCACCCGAGGAAATCTTCCTGGTGCTGTCGGTGGCGGGCATCTCCGCCTACGCCTACACCCCCTGGATCGGACTTGCCGTCGCCGCGGTGATGGCGGTGGTGGTCGCCAGTTACCGGCAGAACGTGCACGCCTACCCGTCGGGCGGCGGCGACTACGAAGTCGCGACCGTCAATCTCGGTCCCAACGCGGGTCTGACCGTGGGCAGCGCCCTGCTGGTGGACTACGTCCTCACGGTCGCGGTCTCCATCTCGTCGGCCGCGTCCAACATCGGTTCGGCGGTGCCGTTCGTGGCCCAGCACAAGGTGCTGTTCGCGGTCGCGGCCATCGTGCTGCTGACTGCCATCAACCTGCGTGGCATCCGTGAATCCGGTGCCGCCTTCGCGATCCCGACATACGCGTTCATCGCCGGCATGGCCCTCATGCTGCTGTGGGGGTTCTTCCAGATCTTCGTCCTCGGCGACGACCTGCGCGCCGAATCGTCCGGATTCGAACTCGAAGCCGAGGACTCCCACCTGTACGGGATCGCGTTCGCGTTCCTGATCGCGCGGGCCTTCTCCTCCGGCTGTGCGGCACTGACCGGTGTGGAGGCGATCAGCAACGGTGTTCCCGCCTTCCAGAAGCCCAAGTCCCGCAACGCGGCCACCACGCTGCTGCTGCTGGGATCGATTGCCATCGTGCTCCTGATGGGCATCATCATCCTGGCCCAGAAGATCGGGATCGTGTACGCGCACAGCCCGGCCGAACAGCTGATCGGCGCCCCCGCCGGGTATCACCAGAAGACTCTGATCGCGCAGATCGCGGAGACGGTGTTCGGTGGTTTCCCCATCGGCTTCTATTTCATCGCCGTCGTGACGGCCCTGATCCTCGTGCTCGCCGCCAACACGGCCTTCAACGGGTTCCCCGTGCTCGGCTCGATCCTCGCGCAGGACCGCTACCTGCCCCGGCAGTTGCACACCCGCGGCGACCGACTGGCGTTCAGCAACGGCATTCTGTTCCTGTCCGGGGCGGCGATCGCGTTCGTCGTCCTGTTCGGCGCCGAGGTGACCAAGCTGATCCAGCTGTACATCGTCGGCGTGTTCGTCTCGTTCGTGCTGAGCCAGACGGGCATGATCCGGCACTGGACCCGGCACCTGACGACGGAGAACGACCCGGTTCAGCGCCGGCGGATGCACCGCTCCCGGGTGATCAACTCCATCGGCCTCGCCATGACCGGCGCCGTCCTGATCATCGTGCTCATCACGAAGTTCGCGGCAGGCGCCTGGATCGCGATCGTGGCCATGGTCGCCATCTTCGTGGTGATGAAGATGATCCGGAAGCACTACGACAGCGTCGCGCGGGAGCTCGAGGAACAGGAATGGGACGGGGTGCTGCCCAGCCGGACTCACTCCATCGTCCTCGTCTCCAAGCTGCACATGCCGACGATGCGCGCGCTCGCCTATGCCCGGGCCACACGGCCGGACACCCTCGAGGCGATTACGGTGAACGTCGACGAACCCGACACCCGGGCGCTCGTGCGCCAGTGGGAGAAGACCGACATCGCGGTGCCGCTCAAGGTGATCGAGTCGCCGTACCGCGAAATCACCAAACCCGTGCTCGACTACGTGCGGCGCGTCCGGAAGGACTCGCCGCGGGACGTCGTCACCGTGTTCATCCCCGAGTACGTGGTGGGGCACTGGTGGGAGCAGATCCTGCACAACCAGAGTGCGCTGCGGCTCAAGAGCCGCCTGCTGTTCCAGCCGGGTGTGATGGTCACCAGCGTTCCGTGGCAACTGAACTCGTCCGAGAAGGCGAAGACGCTGAACATCGAATACACGGCCGGGGCGTCACGCCGCGGCTACGAACCCGACGACAAGTGACGGGCGAGAAGCGTTGAGTGAGAACTGGTCGGACCGCCGCATCGAACTGCGGCTGGGAAATCCCGGGCACGGCGGTTTCGTCGTCGCCCGCCATGAGGGGCGCGTGGTCTTCGTCCGGCACGGACTGCCCGGCGAGCGGGTGATCGCCCTCGTCACCGAGGACCGCGGCGGGTCCTACTGCCGGGCCGACGCGATCGAGATCCTCGACGCGTCCCCGGAGCGGGTCACCCCGGTGTGCCCGGTGTCGGGTCCGGGCGGCGCGGGGTGTTGCGACTTCTCGCACGCGAGCCTGCACGTGCAGCGGGACATGAAGGCGCAGGTCGTGGCCGAGCAGTTGGCGCGGCTCGCGCGGGTGCAGCGGGACGTGGACGTCGAGGAACTGCCCGGCACCGGAGACGGCACCGGCTGGCGCACGCGGGTGCGGCTCGCCGTCGACCCGGACGGCCGCCCCGGCTATCACCGGCACCGCAGTTCCGGGATCGTCACGGACCTGGCGTGCCCGCAGATCGAGTCGGCCGCCTACGACGGTGTGAGCGAACACGATTGGAAGCCCGGCAGCGAGGTGCAGATCGTTCTCGACGGCGCGGGGGAGCGGCACGTGGTCGAGATCGCTCCGCCGAAGGTGTCGCGGACCGGCCGTACGAGTCGAGGGCGCCGCGGTGCCATGGCACGTCGCGCCGCCAGCGGTGCGCCGCGCGCCGAGCGGGTGGTCGTCGGATCGGGTCGCCCGGTGGAGCGGGTGCGCGACCGGGAATGGGCGCTGGCCGCCACCGGGTTCTGGCAGGCGCATCGCGGGGCCGCGGAAACGTATTCGGCCGTGGTCTCCGAATGGGCCGGGATGTCCGCGGGTGAGACCGCATGGGACCTGTACGGGGGAGTGGGTGTGTTCGCCGCCGCCCTCGCCGGCGGCGCTGGGCCGTCCGGGCACGTGGATTCCGTCGAGTCCTCGCGCCAGGCCGTCGCGGACGGGAAGGCGGCACTCTCCGACCTGCCGCAGGTGCGGTTCCACGCCGACCGGGTAGAGCGCGCCATCTCCGGGCTCGCCTCCCCGCCGCAGGTCGTGGTGCTCGATCCGCCGCGTGCGGGTGCCGGACGTGACGTGATCGGTGCGGTCGCCGCCGCGGGCGCCGAACGGGTCGTGCACGTGGGATGCGACCCGGCGTCGTTCGCCCGCGACATCGGTCTGTACCTCGCGCAGGGATATCATGTCGACGAGCTGCGCGCGTTCGATGCGTTCCCTCTCACCCACCACGTGGAGTGCATCGCGTTGCTGACGCGCTGACAGCGGCGCATCGTTACCGAACGCAACAAAACGTTATAGTCGGCCCGCAAGTAGTGGGTGTGTGGGACGGGGACTGGATGTCGGTACAGGCAGATACTGCGCAAGCGCTCGTCGATGCGGTGTTCGCACTCGGGCGGTCGCTGCGGGCGGTCGTCTCCGCGAGCGGCGAGACCCCTATCCCGCCGGCGCTGACGAGCGTGCTCTTCGTGCTCGCCGCGCGCGGGGAGTGCCGCCAGAACGAACTGGCCGCCGACCTGTGCGTCAGTCAGTCCTCGCTGAGCAGGCAGATTTCCGAACTGGTCGACGCGGGATACGTGTCGCGCGCCGCCGATCCTGACGACAAGCGTGCCTCCCGCATTCGGGTGTCGCCGAACGGGATGGACATTCTGCGCGAGACGACCGAGCGCCGGGCCGAACGGCTGCGCGGCATGCTCGAAGGCTGGTCCCAGGAACAGGCGCTCGCGGCGGTGACGTCGCTGACGCAGCTCAACGACACGTTCGCCGCGTCGGTCCAGCAGCGGGGCCCCCGGGCCTAGACGAGACGCCACCGCACGCGGACGTCGACCCGCGTCGGTTTCTCGCCGCGTTCGACTGCGATCGGGGAGTCGGCCGCCGCGAACGCCTTCGCGACCGGCCGCGGGGACACGTCACCGATGTCGACTTCCGCGATGTCGAGCACCTCGCCCAGCACACGACGCGACAGCGAGGCGTACTGCTCCGCCTTGGCGAGAGCATCGGCCCAGGCCCGGTCCCGGGCTGTCGCCGTCAGCGCGGCAGGATCGGCGAAGTCGAATTCGAGTCCGCCGAGACGGATGTCGTCGCCACCCGCGCCGACGCAGGCGGCCACCACCTGCGCCGGTGACGATGCGGACGCCCCGGCCTCGCGGACGGTGATCTGCAGCGTCGTCGCGGCGGTGTAGCCGGTCACCTCGCTGCCCCGGCCCTCGGTCCAGGTGGTCTCGGAGTGCACGGAGAGCCCGGTGGTCGCGAGGTCGGGCCCCGAGACGCCGTACCCGTGCAGGGTGTCCGTGACGGCGGTGGTGGACCGGGCGACGGCCTCGAACGCGTCGGCCACCGCGGGACGCGTCGCGGTCACGGTGACGGTGGCGCGGACGAGATCCGGAACCGCCGACACGATTCCGGATCCCCGCACCGTCACCGATCTCTCGGTGTGATCGGTGGCCGCCACCGTCACGACTTACGGTTGTACAGGCGCATCGTCAGTGGTCCGAAGATCACGACGAACCCGGCGCACCACCCGAACACGACGGCGAGATCCGCCATCTCCACCGTCCCGGCCATGAGCCCGCGGATGGACGTCACCAGCTTGCTGATCGGGTTGACGCCGACGAACGCCTGCAGCCAGCCCGGCATGGTCGCGGGGTCGACGAAGATGTTGCTGGCGAATGTCAGCGGAAACAGGATGAACATCGACACACCCATGACCGCCTGCTCGGTGCGCATGAGCATCGCGAACATCGTCCAGATCCAGGACAGGCTGAACGAGAACAGCAGCAGCAGGCCGATCGACGCCACCACACCGACGAGACCGCCGTCCGGGCGGAATCCCAGGACGAGCCCGAGGATCAGGACGATGATCGACGCGATCGTGTAGCGGACGACGTCACCGAGCAGCGCGCCGACGAGTGGGGACGGACGCCAGATCGGGAGCGACCGGAACCGGTCGAATACACCCTTCTCGATGTCCTTGTTGAGTGTCAGCCCGGTGTACATGGTGATCATGACGACCGTCTGCACGAGGATGCCCGGCAGAAGGAACTGCACGTAGGCACTGGTCGAACCGGCCAGCGCGCCGCCGAAGAGGTACGTGAACATCAACGTGAACATGATCGGGAACATCGTCACGTCGAACAGTTGCTCGGGCACGTGCTTGATCTTGAGCAGGGCTCGCCAGCCGAACGAGAGCGAGGTGGACCACGCGGTGGGTCTCGCGGGCCTCGGGCCGGGCATCTTCAGGACGTCGGCGACAGCGGTGGCGGTGTCGGCGGTCCGGTCGGTGGTGGAGGTCATGACGCATGCTCCTCGGTGGGTCGGCCGGTGAGGGAGAGGAAGACTTCGTCGAGGCTCGGTTGCCCCAATGCGAATGTGCTGACGGCGATTCCGGCGTCGTCGAGTGCGGGCAGCGCCCGCGAGACCCGGGCCGGGTCGTCGATACGGGCGGTGAGGGCGGCCGGATCGGCTTCTTCGGTGATCGGCACCTCGAGCACGTTCCTCAGCAGCGCTGCCGCCGCGGGACGGGTTGCGGTGTCGGTGACCCGCACGTGCAGGGCACCCGACCCGACGGAGGCCTTCAGTTCACCGGTGGTGCCCTCGGCGATCACCTTGCCGTGGTCGATGACTGCCACCCGGTCGGCGAGTTGATCGGCCTCGTCGAGGTACTGCGTGGTCAGCAGAACCGTCGTGCCGCCGGCCACCAGTGCGCGGACGATCTCCCACACCTGATTGCGACTGCGCGGGTCGAGACCGGTGGTGGGCTCGTCGAGGAAGACCATCTCCGGAGTGACGATGATGCTCGCCGCGATGTCGAGCCTCCGGCGCATACCGCCGGAGTAGTTCTTCACCTGCCGGTTGCCTGCCTCGTCGAGCCCGAAGGCGGACAGCAGCTGTTCGGACCGGGTGCGGGCCGCCGCGCGGGAGTACCCGTACAGCCGGCCGAGCAGCAACAGATTCTCGCTGCCCGTCAGATCCTCGTCGAGCGAGGCGAACTGTCCCGTGAGTGAAACCTTGCTGCGCACGGCGTCCGGTTCGCTCGCGACGTCGTGCCCCAGCACGGTGGCCGTTCCACCGTCGAGGGGCAGGAGCGTGGCCAGCATCCGGATCGCGGTGGTCTTGCCCGCGCCGTTCGGTCCGAGGACGCCGTACACGCCCCCGAGGGGGACGGCCAGATCCAGGCCGTCGACCGCGTGGGTGGATCCGAACGTCTTGACGAGTCCCGTCGTCTCGATGGCCAGCTTTGTCGCTGAGAGCATTGCACCCTGCTTTCGATTCGAGCGTCGTCGATTCCGAGCCCCAAGCCTGTCCGATTTTTCCGATTCGGGCAATCGCATTTCCTGTGGGCGGTCCTGGATCAGGGCCGCAGCAGCGACCGGAGCACCACGTCGAGTTGCTCGTAGGCACCGGCAGCAAGCCGTTCGAGGAGAGCGAGTTTGAGGCCGGGCTCGTGAGCGGCCATGTCGGCGTACCGTTCCGCGGGGAGTACGGCGACGGTGACGTCGGAGTCGGCGCACACGTCGTTGAGGAAGTGCAAGTCGAGCAGCATCGTCATCTCGCCGAAGGTCATGCCCGTCGAGAGCGTCATGATCCGGTACACGGCACCCCCGGAATCGGTGACTCTCATGCTGACCCGGCCCGACAGGATCAGAAACAGCCCGCACGCCCGGTCGCCCCGGTGGATGATCTGCTCGTCGCGCGTGAACGTGCGGATATCGAGGTCGCGGGCGAGTCGCCGCAGCTGCTCCGGTGGAAGTCCGGCCAGCACCGGATGTTGCGTGACGTCGATCGATGCCGGCTGGCGGAGGGCGGCGCAGTGCAGGTCGAGGAGGGTGTCCTCGGACCACTGCAGTGCGGCGTCGAGGTCGGCGAACACCCGCCCGCTCGTTCCGGTGAGATCCGACCGCGTGTAGCCCAGCAGCCCCGCCGGATCGACGAGGGCGACTGCGCAGCCGCGACGGGTGAGTTCGTCGCGCAGACTGTCGAGCATGCGGCGCGCGATGCCGCCGACGTCGTCGACCCGCCGGACGTCGATCACCACGACCTCGAGCTCGGTCTCGACCCCGCCGATCTCGCGCACCGCGGACTCCGCGCCGGCGAAGAGGAGGTCGCCGTGCAGCTCGTAGATCCTGCTGCGCTTGCCGACGTCGTCGAGGGCGGCCCGCTCGGCGGGAGTGCGCCGCATCCGCGACGGACCGTCGACGACGGAGTAACTGGCACGGATCGCCGAACGGGCGGCACGGGTGACATGGAGGAAATGCAACTCCAACTCGGCCGACAAGGCCCGGCACGCCTCCACCCCGCGCACGCTGTTGCCGTGCTCGTCGAGGCGCGGCGAGTAGACGGCGATGCCGATCTGCCCCGGCAGGACCGCGATGATGCCGCCGCCGACGCCGCTCTTGGCCGGCAACCCCACCTCGTACACCCACTTGCCCGCGGCGTCGTACATGCCGCATGTCGACATCACGCTCAGAACCCGCTCGACGAGGGCCGGGTCGAGAACGGTCTCCCGGGTGACGGGGTTGACGCCGTTGTTCGCCATCGTCGCAGCCATCACGCTCAGGTCCCGGCACGTCACGTCGACGGAGCACTGGCGGAAGTAGAGGTCGACGGCCTCGTCGGGGTCGCCGGTGATGATGTCGAACGAGCGCAGCATGTGGCCGATGGCCCGGTTGCGGTGCCCGGTCCGTGACTCGGACTCGTACACCGACCGGTTGAACGTCAGGTCCCGTCCGGCGTAGCGGGAGTACGCGGCCCGGATTCGTTCGAACCGGGTGTCCAGGTCCGGTCCGGCCACCAGCGACGCCGCTGTGATCGCCCCGGCGTTGATCATGGGATTGCGCGGTCGCTCCGTCCGGGGGTCGAGGCTGATCTCGTTGAACGGTTCCCCGGACGGTTCGACGTCGATCTTCTCGGCGACGGCGCCGGACCCGCGATCGGCGAGCGCCAGGGCATACGTGAACGGTTTCGAGATGGACTGGATCGTGAACGGCAGGCGGGTGTCGCCGACCTCGTACACGAAGCCGTCCACGGTGGCGATGCAGATTCCGAACGAGTCGGGGGCGACCGCGGCGAGTTCGGGAATGTAGTCGGCGAGCTCGCCGCTGCGGTTCTCCCGGGTCGCGGCGAAGACTTTCCCGATCAGCGCGTCCACGACGGTGCTCATGAGTCGACCCTAGAGGCTGTTCACGACGCTGTCGGGTGTTCCGAGGAGTCCGTCCGGCGGCACAATTGTGTGAAGCCGGTCACGGCCGTGGCCGGGATGCCCGAGGACGAGCCCACGATACGGGGCCGCACCGGCCCATACCGTGTGTCCCGCGCTCCGGCGGCTCCGTAGACTGGTTCCACTGTGACGTGACACGAAGCCACGGCAGAGGCACGCAAGGCGGCGTGCATCACGGAGGGAGCGATCTCGTTGGGTGTTCTTGCCCGTATCCAGACGCCTGACGATCTTCGTCAGCTGAATTCGGCGGAGATGAAGCAGCTCGCCGCGGAGATTCGTGAGTTCCTCGTGCAGAAGGTCGCGGCGACCGGTGGGCATCTCGGCCCCAACCTGGGCGTCGTCGAACTGACCCTCGCGTTGCACCGCATCTTCGAGTCGCCCGCCGACCCGATCATCTTCGACACGGGCCACCAGGCGTACGTCCACAAGATCCTCACCGGCCGCAAGGACGATTTCGACTCGCTCCGCAAGCAGGGAGGCCTGTCCGGGTACCCGTGCCGGGCGGAGAGCGACCACGACTGGGTCGAGTCCTCGCACGCATCGGCGTCGCTGTCGTACGCGGACGGCCTCGCGAAGGCCTTCGAACTGACCGGGCAGGACCGCCACGTCGTGGCCGTCGTGGGTGACGGCGCACTGACCGGCGGCATGTGCTGGGAGGCCCTGAACAACATCGCGGCAGGCAAGGACCGCTCGGTGGTCATCGTCGTCAACGACAACGGCCGCTCGTACGCGCCGACCATCGGTGGTCTCGCCGACCACCTCGCGGCTCTCCGCCTCCAGCCGGGATACGAGCGCATCCTCGACAGTGGCCGCCGGATGGTGAAGAAACTTCCGTGGGTGGGCCGTACCGCCTACTCGGTCCTGCACGGCATGAAGGCGGGCCTCAAAGACGCCGTGGCCCCGCAGGTGATGTTCACGGACCTCGGCATCAAGTACCTCGGGCCGGTCGACGGACACGACGAGGCCGCGCTCGAATCCGCGCTGCGCCGCGCGAAGGCGTTCGGTGGCCCGGTCATCGTCCACGCCGTCACCCGCAAGGGCATGGGGTACGCGCCCGCCGAGAACCACGTGGCCGATCAGATGCACTCGACCGGCGTGATCGACCCGATCACGGGTAAGTCGGCCGGGTCGGCGTCCGCCGACTGGACGTCGGTGTTCTCGGCCGAGCTGATCGATCAGGCGAGCCACCGGCAGGACATCGTGGCGATCACCGCGGCGATGGCGGGCCCGACCGGTCTCGCCGCGTTCGGCGAGAAGTATCCCGACCGGATGTTCGACGTCGGAATCGCCGAGCAGCACGCCGTGACATCGGCGGCCGGCCTCGCCCTGGGGGGTCTGCACCCGGTGGTCGCGGTCTATTCGACGTTCCTCAACCGCGCGTTCGATCAGCTGCTGATGGACGTGGCGTTGCTGAAACTTCCCGTCACCCTCGTTCTCGACCGCGCGGGTATCACCGGCAACGACGGCGCCAGCCACAACGGCATGTGGGACATGTCGCTGCTCGGCATCGTCCCCGGTATGAAGGTCGCGGCTCCCCGCGACACCGCCACCCTGCGGGAGGAACTGGACGAAGCGCTGGCCGTCGACGACGGCCCGACCGCGCTCCGGTTCCCGAAGGGCACGGTCTGCGACGACGTCCCCGCGCTGAGCCGCGTGGACGGTGTCGTCGACATCCTTCGCGCCCCCTCCGGGCGGAACGACGTGCTCATCGTGTCGGTCGGCGCGTTCGCCGGTCTCGCGCTCGCCGCGGCGGAACGCCTGGAACAGCAGGGCATCTCGGCGACCGTCGTCGACCCGCGGTGGGTCCTGCCCGTCCCGGAGTCGCTGGTGAAGCTCGCCGAGGACTACACGATGGTCGTCACCGTCGAGGACAGTGGGCTGCACGGCGGTGTCGGTTCCACCGTGTCCGCCGCGCTGCGGTCGGCCGGGGTCGACGTCCCCTGTCGTGACCTCGGTGTTCCGCAACGGTTCCTCGACCACGCGTCGCGCGCGCAGATCCACGCCGAGCTTGGCCTCACCGCGCAGGACGTCGCCCGGCAGATCACCGGATGGTTCGCCGGCCTCGGGAACCTGCGCCCCGGGCAGCAGAACGGTGTCGTCGCCGACCTCGATGCGCAGCGCGCGGAGAAAAGTGGACAGTAGTACCGGGCGCCCCACACAGAGATCCGGCCGAATCACACTGTGATTCGGCCGGATCCGTTCGTGCCTGGGTCAGGTGTGCATCTCCTCGAGTTCCATCCCCTTCGTCTCCTGGACCTTCGACCGGACGAAGAAGAAGGACAGCAACGCGAAGAACGCGAATAGTCCGTACAGGAACCACAGCCCGACCGAGCGGGTGAGCGGCGGGAACGACAGCGTGACCATGAAGTTCGCGATCCAGTTCGCCGCCGTGCTGATGCCGAGTGCGTAGGCGCGCATGTTGTTGGGGAACATCTCGCCCAGCATCACCCACATGACCGGGCCCCAGGTGGAGGCGAAGAAGATCACGAACAGGTTGGCGCCGATCAGGGCGACCGCCCCCCACGGGCTGGGGAGCACGACGTCGTCGCCGCTGCCCGTCGCCTGGGAGAAGGCGATTGCGGCCATGAGCAGGCTCACGAACATGCCGAGCGAGCCGACCATGAGCAGGATGCGCCTGCCGATCCGGTCGACGAACAGGATGGCGACGAACGTCATGCCCACGTTGATGATCGCGGTGATCACCGACGTGGTGAACGACTCGTTCTCGGTGAAGCCCACCGACTTCCAGAGCGTGGTGGAGTAGTAGAAGATCGCGTTGATACCCACGAACTGCTGGAAGATGGCCATGAAGATGCCGACCCAGACGATGGGCTGCAGCCCGAACTTCGGGCCGCGAATGTCGTCGAACGACGCCGTCGATTCGTGGCGGAGGGTCAGCCGGATCTCGGAGACGCGCTCGTGCGGGTCGACTTCGCCGGTGATGTTCGCGAGGATGTCGGCCGCCTCCTGATCGAGGTGCTTGCCCACGAGGTACCGCGGAGACTCGGGAATGAGCAGGGCGAGAATGCCGTACACGACCGCGGGGACCACACCGACGAGGAACATCCAGCGCCAGGCCTCGAGGTTCAGCCACAACTCGTTCGAGGCGCCGCCCGCGGCGTTCTGCAGCACCGCGTCCGACAGCAGCGCGGCGAAGATGCCGAGAGTAATGGCCAACTGCTGCAGCGACGCCAACGCGCCGCGGTAGCGGGCCGGCGCGATCTCCGCGATGTACGTGGGCGCAATGACCGACGCGATCCCGATGCCGAGGCCTCCGAGGACGCGCCACAGCATCAGGTCGGGGACGCTGAAGGCGAGACCCGCTCCGAGCGAGGACACGACGAACAGCACCGAACCGAGCAGCATCACTTTCTTGCGGCCCCAGCGGTCCGCGAGGCGACCCGCAAACCATGCGCCCACAGCACATCCGAGCAGGGCGATCGCCACGGCGAAGCCCGTGAAGAACGATCCGAGTTCGAAGTGGCCCTGGATGGAATCGACGGCGCCGTTGATGACCGAGCTGTCGAAACCGAAGAGAAATCCACCTACCGCGGCGGCGACGGTGACGCCGATGACCTTCGCGGTGTGTCTTTCGGACATCTGCGTCATCGCATACCTGCTTTCGGCGAGCGTTCCTGATGCGGGCACAGCGGAAATTTGTGTCTCGAATCACGCTACGCCCGAGACCGCCTGTCAGGCGGGAGTTCAGGCACCCGCTTTCGTGGCGGCCTCGCTCAGCTGAGGCGTCAGCTTGTCCAGAACCCACGGTGTCGCGAGAACGCTGGTCTGGCTGAGCCCCGAGATGATCTTCGTGTCCGACAGCGCGACCGCGGTTCCACGCCCGAGGGCACCGAGATTCGCGTAGGCCGGGTTCGCGGCGACGGTGGTGTTCTCCGGGACGAACGCGACCACGACGTCGGCGTCCACATCGGAGATGTTCTCCACGGAGATGTCGGCGAAGAACTTGTCCGGATCATTGGCAGCGGCCAGCTTCTGCACACCGGGAGACACGGTGAACCCGAGCTGGGTCAGCACCTGGACACGGGGATCGGAGGGCATGTAGACGTTGACCGTCGCGGCGTCGGTGTCGAAGTTGATCACCGAGATCGTCTTGCCGGCGAACTCGGGGTGCGCGGCGGCGGTCTGGGCGAGGGTGTCGTCGAGACCGGCCACCAGCTGCTCCGCCTCGGCGCTCTTGCCGAGTGCCTGTCCGACCAGCGTGGTCTGGTCCTGCCACGTGGTCTGCCACGCCTTGTCCGGGTACGCCACCGTGGGGGCGATTCCCGACAGCTTCTCGTACGTCGCCTGGTCGAATCCCTCGTATGGGGCGAGGACGACATCGGGCGCCAGCGAGGCGACGCCCTCGATGGGGGTGGACGTCGCCGTGTCGAGCAACGTGGTCCGGGACGGATCGAATCGGTCCTGCAGCCAGGGCATCACACCGTTCGCCTCGGCGCCGTATGTGTATTTCGGCATGCCGACCGGTGTCTCGCCGAGCGCGTAGACGACGTCCTGGGCGTTCCATCCGAGGGTGACGATGCGTTCGGGCGCCGCGTCGAGGGTTGTCGATCCGAACGTGTTCTCGATGGTGACCGGAAATCCCTCACCGGACGCTTCCGTGGTGCCTCCGCTGTCGCCGGACGAGCACGCGGCGAGGAAGAGGGACGAACTGGCCACGGCGAGTGCGACGGCGAGCTGACGTCTGGCGGTGGGTGCGAACACGGCAACGACTCCTTCGGGGCGAAGATAGAAGGTAAGCCTAACCTAGACTTCATCGCTCGACGGGCGGACGTCGCGACTTCGAATCACCCTGATTGAAACTTCCCGGCCCGGCCCGGCCTGGCGCATTGCCGGGTCGTTGCCGTGTTTCCGCTGGTGAGGCGTTCCGGTCCCGGCGTGGACCCGGCCGATTCACGGGGGCGCCCCGAGCGGCTGTTCGCGGCGACTCCGGGCCCCGCCGAGTGCCGTTAGCGTTTGTCTTCGTCCAGCTCACACGCACTATCGACGAAGGAAACCACGGTGGTGAATCCGACTCCCCTCCAGACGGCGTCGCGCAGTTCCCGCGCGGACCATGCGCGCAGATTCGCCGACCTGCTCCGTCAGCAGATCCACGCGGACTCCTTCGCCGAGCGCGGATTGCCGTCGGAATCGGAGTTGGCCGCCGAGTTCGGCGTGTCGCGCAACGCGGTACGCGACGGACTGGCGCTGCTGAAGCAGGAGGGGCTCATCGACCGGGTCCCGCGCGTGGGAACGCACGTGGCGCAGCGCAAGTACGACCACGGTCTCGACGCCCTGCTCGGGTTGAAGGAGACGCTGAAGGGGCACGGCGAGGTCCGCAACGACGTCCGCGCCGCCCTGGAGATCAGCCCGCCGCCCGCCGTCGCCCGCCGCCTGCAGCTGGAGCCGAGCGAACCTGCCGTCTACATCGAGCGGGTGCGCTATCTCGGCGACCTGCCGCTCAGCCTGGACCTCACGTACCTCGTTCCCGACATCGGAGCCGAGATCCTCGGCCACGACCTCGAAACCAACGACGTGTTCGCGCTGATCGAGGAGGTCTGCGGTCAGCCCCTCGGCTCCGCCGATGTGGCGATCGAATCGGTGAACGCCGACGCCCATTCCGCCGCGAACCTCCAGACGCCCGAGGGTGCGGCGCTCCTGTTGCTCGAACGCCTCACCCGGCTCGTCGACGGACGTCCCGTCGACCTCGAATACATCCGCATGCGCGGTGACCGAATCACCATGCGCAGCAGCCTCGTCCGCCGACCCGACATCACGAACTGGGAGCTCACCTCATGACTTTGGTCAATCAACGAGCCGACGTACCCGTCACCATCGACGAGTCGCTGTGCATCGAGGGCTGCACCCTGTGCGTCGAGATCTGCCCGCTCGATTCGCTGGCTATCAACCCGGAGAACGGCAAGGCCTTCATGCACGTCGACGAATGTTGGTACTGCGGGCCCTGCGCGGCTCGCTGCCCGACCGGCGCGGTCACCGTGAACATGCCGTACCTCCTCCGCTGAGCGAAAGACCACACAGATGAAGCGACGCTCTTCCACCTTCGCGATCGCCGCCGCGGCACTGACACTCGTGGCGACGAGTTGCTCCCTCGAACCCTCGGCCGACAACGGTGACGCGGTCACACTCGTGATCGGGTACCAGTCCAAGACGATCAACACCGTCACCGCCGGAACGCTGCTGCGCGCACAGGGATACCTCGAACAGCGCCTGCAGGACGTGACGGAACAGACCGGAACGAAGTACTCCGTCGAGTGGCAGGACTACGACACCGGGGCGCCGATCACCGCCCAGATGGTGGCCGAGAAGATCGACATCGGATCGATGGGCGACTACCCCATGCTGATCAACGGCTCCCGCACCCAGGCGAACCCGCGCTCGAAGACGGAGATCGTCTCGGTCACCGGTTACAACCCCGAGGGCGCACTGAACATGGTGGTGGTGCCACCGAATTCACCCGCGACCACACTCGGCGACCTGGCCGGCAAGAAGGTGTCCGCGAGCGTCGGCTCCGCAGGCCACGGCACCCTCGTCCAGGCACTCGACCGCGCCGGAATCGACCCGGGTACCGGCGTCGAAGTGCTCAACCAGCAGCCGCAGGTCGGATCCTCTGCCCTGGAGTCCGGTCAGGTGGCGGCGCTGTCGCAGTTCGTCGCCTGGCCCGGGCTTCTCGTCTTCCAGGACAAGGCCAAGCTGCTGTACGACGGCGCCGAACTCCGAACCCCGACCCTGCACGGTGTGGTGGCCCGTGAGGCGTACGCGGACGAACACCCCGAAGTTCTCGACGCATTCCTCCGGGCGCAGCTCGACGCCACGCGGTTCGTCCAGACGCAACCGCTCGAGGCGTCGCGGATCGTGGCCGACGCGAGCGGCCTGCCGCAGGAGGTCGTGTACCTGTACAACGGCCCGGGCGGCACGTCGTTCGACACGACGCTCGAGCCGGACCTGATCGGCGCGCTGAAGAACGATGTGCCGTACCTGAAGTCGATCGGCGACTTCGCCGACCTCGACGTCGACGGTTTCGTGAACGACGCTCCGCTCCGGTCCGCGTTCGAGGCCGACGGGCAGGACTACGACGCCACGCTCGCGTCCACGGCCAACCCGACGTCGGTCATCGGCACTGATCCCGTGTGCGCCACCGCCCCGAGCGATCCGGCACTGGCCGGCGAGGTCTGGTTCGACGGCGCCACCGGGACGCAGCCGGCCGCGGACCCGACGTGCCTGCTCCGGGCGGTGAAGCAGGCCCGGGCCGAGGGACGCGCCGTGCGCGCTGCCTACGTTCCCGACGCCGAACTGGGCACCCGGTGGTTCGCGGACAAATCGGTGTGGGTGCGCGACGGCGACAACTTCCTGCCCTTCACCACCGGCGCCGCGGCAGACCGCTACCTGCGCGCGCACCCCACGGGTGGCGTGGTCACGTACGACCGCGCGGTCGAGGAGGTGCGGCAGTGACCACCCTGCAACGGTCGACGGTCCTGGTCGACACCGAAGCCGCTGTCGAAGAACACGATCCGGCATCGACGCGCCGGCGAACCTCGCCGTGGCGGTCACGCCTCGTACGGATCACGTCCGTGATCGCGGCAATCGTCGCGTGGCAGTTGCTGACCGCCAACGACGTGCGGGTGTGGTTGCGGTTCGACACGCTCCCCACCGTCACCGACGTCGTGTCCGCGTTCGGTACCCAGCTGCAGAGCGACCTGTTCTACCTCGACCTCGGGCAGTCGCTGATCCGCATCCTCAGCGGATTCGGACTCGCGACCGTGGTCGGTGTGGCCACCGGAATCGCCCTCGGCAGATCGGAACTGTTCGCCGACGTCCTCGGTCCGCTGACGGAGCTCGCGCGGCCGATCCCCGCCATCGCGGTGGTGCCCGTCGCGATCCTGCTGTTCCCCAGCGACGAGGCCGGCATCGTGTTCATCACGTTCGTTGCCGCGTTCTTCCCGATCATGGTGAGCACCCGGCACGCTGTCCGGGCCCTCCCGACATTGTGGGAGGACTCGGTGCGCACGCTCGGTGGCGGACGCTGGGACGTGCTGTCCCGGGTGGTGCTGCCCGGAATCCTGCCCGGCGTGTTCGGTGGACTGTCGGTCGGGATCGGGGTGGCGTGGATCTGCGTGATCTCCGCCGAGATGATCTCCGGCAGGCTCGGTGTCGGCTACCGCACCTGGCAGGCGTACACGATCGTCGACTATCCCGGCGTCTTCGTCGGCATGATCACCATCGGCATCCTCGGATTCGCGACGTCCGGCGCAGTCGAACTGCTCGGCAGGCGCGTCACCCGCTGGCTGCCGCGAGGGGAGCGCGCATGACCGCCACCGCCGGAGCGTCCGTGGCCGCCGGCATGTCGCTGGTCCTCGACGACGTCACCCTGTCCTACACCGGGAACCCCGTCATCCGTTCGCTGTCGCTGACCGTGGTCCCCGGCGAGATCCTCGTGCTCACCGGGCCTTCGGGGTGCGGTAAGTCCACCGTGCTGCGCGCACTGGCCGGTCTGCTGCCGCCCGATTCGGGCCGCGTCGTCGCCGACGGTGCGGCGGTGGAGTCGACGTCCCGGGACCGGGCCGTCGTCTTCCAGGACAACGCGCTCCTCCCGTGGCGCACGGTGCGCTCGAACATCGAGCTGGCCCTCGCGCTCCGCGGCGAACCCCGCAAGGGACGCCGTGAGACCGCCGATCGCTGGATCGCGGAGGTGGGTCTGACCGGGTTCGGCGACTTCCTGCCCAAGAACCTGTCCGGCGGCATGCGGCAACGAGTGCAGTTGGCGCGCGGACTCGCCGGGGCGCCGCGGGCCGTGATGATGGACGAGCCGTTCGGCGCCCTCGACACCCAGACCCGCGGCGTCATGCAGCGACTGCTCGTCGACACGTGGAGTACTCACCCGACCACCGTGGTGTTCGTGACCCACGACGTGGACGAGGCGGTGCTGCTCGGTGATCGCGTCGCGGTGCTCGGCCGGGCCGGCGAGCCGCTGCGGGCGCTCGTCGACATCCCGCACCCCCGGGACCGCGACCACCTCGACCACCCCGACACCCGTGCCGCGCGCGCCGACGTGCTCGCCGCACTGAACCACACTTCGGAGACCTGATGGACATCCCCGACCTCGCGGACACCGTCCGTCTCGATTGCGACGTGCTCGTGATCGGTGGCGGCACCGCCGGCACGATGGCGGCACTGACCGCCGCCGAGAACGGCGCGAACGTGCTGCTGCTCGAGAAGGCGCACGTGCGCCATTCCGGCGCGCTCGCAATGGGAATGGACGGCGTCAACAACGCCGTCATTCCCGGCAAGGCCGAACCCGAGGACTACGTCGCCGAGATCACCAGAGCCAACGACGGAATCGTCAACCAGCGCACCGTGTACCAGACGGCGACCCGCGGTTTCGCGATGGTGCAGCGCCTCGAGAAGTACGGCGTGAAGTTCGAGAAGGACGAGTACGGCGAATACGCGGTCCGCCGGGTGCACCGCTCCGGCTCGTACGTGCTGCCGATGCCCGAGGGCAAGGATGTGAAGAAGGCCCTCTACCGGGTGCTGCGGCAGCGGAAGATGCGGGAGAAGATCCGCATCGAGAACCGGCTGATGCCCGTCCGGGTGCTGACGGAGAACGGCCGCGCCGTCGGGGCCGCGGCGCTGAACACCCGCACCGGTGAGTTCGTCGCGGTCGGGGCGAAGGCAGTGATCCTCGCGACCGGTCCGTGTGGCCGGCTCGGGCTCCCGGCATCGGGGTACCTCTACGGCACGTACGAGAACCCCACCAACGCCGGTGACGGTTACTCGATGGCCTATCACGCGGGAGCCGAACTCAGCGGCATCGAATGCTTCCAGATCAACCCGCTGATCAAGGACTACAACGGCCCGGCGTGCGCGTACGTCGCGAACCCGTTCGGCGGCTACCAGGTGAACGCCGAGGGGGAACGGTTCGTCGACTCCGACTACTGGTCGGGGCAGATGATGAGCGAGGTCAAGAGCGAGATCGAATCCGCCCGCGGGCCCATCTATCTCAAGGTCAGCCACCTCCCGGAGGAAACGCTCGACACGCTCGAGTCGATCCTGCACACCACGGAACGCCCCACCCGCGGCACGTTCCACGCGAACCGCGGCCACGACTACCGCAGCCATGACATCGAGATGCACATCTCCGAGATCGGCTTGTGCAGCGGGCATTCCGCGTCCGGGGTGTGGGTGGACGAGCACGGCGCGACCACCGTTCCCGGCTTGTACGCGGCAGGCGACCTCGCCTGCGTCCCCCACAACTACATGATCGGCGCCTTCGTGTACGGCGACCTCGCCGGATCGCACGCCACCGGCACCCTGCCCGACGTCGAGGCGCCGGCCGCGCTGCCCGCGGAGCAGCTGGCCGCCGCGCACGAGCTGATCTACCGGCCGCTGCGCAACCCGGACGGGCCGCCGCAGCCGCAGGTCGAGTACAAGCTGCGCCGCTTCGTCAACGACTACGTCGCGCCGCCGAAGACGGCGACGAAGCTGTCGATCGCCGTCGAGACGTTCGAACGGATGGCTGGGGAGATCGCCGGGATGGGCGCGACCACCCCGCACGAGCTGATGCGCTGCGCGGAGGTCACGTTCATCCGGGACTGCGCGGAAATGGCGTCCCGCAGTTCCCTCACCAGGACCGAAAGTCGCTGGGGGCTCTACCACGAACGGGCGGATCTCCCGGAGCAGCGGGACGACGAATGGGGGTACCACCTGAATCTGCGGCGCGGCGAGAACGGCGACATGGAATTCCTCAAGCGCCCCGTCGAGCCGTACTTCGTGCCGGTGCCCGGTCTCGATTCCCTTCCGCCGGTGGACCGGACGGTCGTACCCGTCGCGCAGCCGCCGCTGGTCGGGGGGCGTGCCCCGGTGGAGGAGCGCTCGCGCATCGCGGCGCCGGTCCGGCAGGAGCCGTCGTCACCGGCCATCGTCGCAGTCCTCGGACTCGACGCGCCGAGCGTCGCAGAGCTTGCACCGTATCTGGGCGACGCCGACCCGCAGGTCCGCGTCACGGCACTCTCGGTGCTGACGGAAGGAACCCCGGACGGATTCGGGGCGGCCCTCGTCGACGCCCTCGGCGACGGTGCGGTGACGGTGCGCCGCGCTGCCGCCGACGGCCTGCGCGAACTCGTCGAGGTGCTGCCGTCCGCCGACGGACTGGCCGACCACCTGGGGTCGGGTGACGCCGTGGTCCGGGCCGCCGTGGTCGACGTTCTGCGCGCGTTGCACGCCGGTTCGGCGGAGCAGTTCCTGACGGCGCTGTCCGACGGCGATCACCACGTCCGGATCGAAGCGGTGCGGGCGCTGGTGTCGCTGGACCGGTGGGAGTCGGTGGCGGCGGGCGCGCACGACGAGAACCGGGAAGTGCGGATCACCGTCGCACACGGCCTGGCCACCATCGGGCTCGGCGGTGTCGACACCGTGCGCTCGCTGGCCGGCGACCGCGATCCGCTCGTGCGCGCCGCCGCGCTCACGGCGTTCGCGAGTCTGGGCTGCACCGGCGACGACGTGACCCTTGCGGCGGCGGCGCTGCGGGAGTCGGCCTGGCAGATCCGGCAGGGCGCCGCGCGGGCACTCGCCGGAGCGGACCCCGAAGTCGCGGTGGCCGCGCTGGCGGACGCCCTGACGGATGCGCACCTCGACGTGCGCAAGGCCGCCGTCCTCGCACTCGGCCGGTGGCCGGGCGGCCGGGCCGCCGTCGGCGCGCTCACCACTGCGCTCGAGGACACGGACGCCGACGTGCGGGCGCACGCCCGCCAGGCGCTCGCCGCCGCCGATCACATACCCGTCCCCTGAGCACGTGAGTGGCGGGGGGGGGGG
>NZ_JAAXPA010000022.1 GCF_012396235.1 Rhodococcus opacus
GCTCACGCTGGTGAACACCGATCGGCTCGGCTCGCCGCCACCGCTCCCGGCGTCCGCGCGGGGGTGGACTCCGCTCCCGGCCCCGCCGCCGGCGACCCGCGCCAAGCAGCGCTCCCCTCCGTAACAATGAGGGGAGCGGGGTCGAGGCAAGTTCCTGAAACAGGACGTTCAGGTCGATGCTGTTCGGTCAAAATGCCCCGTGTGCCACATCGGAGTCGCTTCGAGCGACCATTAGCCGAGGGGCGCACTGGCGGCACCGGACCCTGCCAGGGTGTAGATGCATGTTCCAAGCGCGCCTGGAGGGTGGGAGCCGCTGACACCGGGCGGTGCCGGCGGCTTTCCCGTTCCCCCTGATCAATGGCGGCCGGGGAGACCCACCTCGTCGGCTGATTTGTCGTTGCGCAGTCCTTTCCAGCTGGGATGCCGGAGCCCTTCACCGGTGTATTCGCGGTATTCGACGTCGCCGACGAGGAGCGGTTCGACCCAGTGCGCGCCGCGTGCGATGGATCGCGGTGGGGGAACGTCGAAGGAACTGGTGGGGCGTTCGAGTTCTGCGAGTTGGTCTCGGAGCTTGCGGCGCATGGATGCCGTGAAGCCGGTTCCAACATGCCCGATGTAGACGAGGGCGCCGGTGTCGTCGTGTGCGCCGAGGATCAGTGAGCCGACGGCGTTGTGGTGCATGCCGGTGCCGGGCACCCAGCCTGCGATGATGGCCTCGGTGTTCTTGCGCAGAGGCGTTTTCACCCAGGACGGTGAACGGATCCCCGGGCGGTACGTCGACTCCACCCGTTTGGCCACGACACCCTCGAGGGATTGTTCTCTCGCGACATCGAGCATGGTCTGTCCGTCGACGTCGACCCAGTGCGGCGGGACCTGAATACGAGGTCCATCCAGTTCGAGATCTGTGAGAGCTGTGCGGCGGTCGAGGTAGGGAAGGGACATGATTTCCGCGCCGTCGAGGACCAGGAGGTCGAAGACGTAGTAGGTGGCAGGCGTTGTCCTGCGAAGTTCCGCAGTCGGTTTCACCACATGCATTCGATGCTGCAGACGGCGGAAGGACGGTTTGCCGGTGGCGTCGAGGGCCACTATCTCGCCGTCCACGACTGCCGGTCTACCGGCGAGCGCCGTGCTCAGTGCCTCGACCAGCTCCGGATAGGATTCGCTGACATCGTGGCCGTTCCGGCTCCACAAGATCGGAGCATTCCCTCTGGTAGAGGCCACCATTCGTTGGCCATCCCATTTCATTTCGAACGCCCAACCATCGCCGACCGGCGGGGAACCGAGGGTCGCCAACATCGGTGCTATCGGTCGTTCGTGCGCGGGGCCCACTCACTCATTGTGCGCAAACAGGCCGCGTGGGGGGCCAATCCGTGTCCCCGAAAACCTTCGATTGCCGGTCACCCTACACACGCGTACAGGAAGTAGGGAGTCCACCTTCAATCAGTTGCAGGACTCGAGGCGCCACGTGTCCACCTACTCCCTGATCTCGCCGAAGTCTGGACTGATCGCACTCGAGGCACGAGGACGACATGAGCCGGATCGGTCCTCCGCCAACGATCAGCAACGAGAACTGGGGTCCGAGTTCGGTGTTCTATTTGGCGCCCGCCTCGGTGACCTCGATCTTCCTGGTTTGTGCGCGTTCCGCTTTGCACCCGCACGGTCAGAACTCCACTGGACAACGAAGCCCGGCAGCGTGACGCGATACTCGAACTCTCCGACCCGACCCGACGGGTACGGCGACGAAGCAGGCCTTTGCGCTCGCGCTCCTTCAGCTCCCGGTCACCACCAGTTCGGTTCCATGAGCTCGACGTCGATGTCCTCGCGTTTCACCCCGGACCGAGGCCCAGTTCGAGTCCTGGGGATGGCGTATTGCCTTCCTTCTGTCCGCCCTCCTGGTCGGCTTCGGACTCTGGATTCGCCTGAAGCTCGAAGACACCCCCGTCTTCAAGGCCCTGCAGGAATCCGGCGACCGCGCCGAGGCCCCGATCCGCGAGGTGTTCACGACGCAGACCCGGCCGCTGGTCGCCGCCATCCTGTCGCGCATCGCGCCGGACGTGATCTACGCCCTGTTTGCATCTTCCGTCGACCCGATGCCGTCAACGCCTAAGGGGCGAATCCGCATGAGCACACCCGATACCACCAGGCTGCTGGCGCAGTTGCGTGCAGTCCTCGATCTGACCCACACTGAAATCTGGCTCACCACCGTCCTCGCCGAGGAGGCTCTGGGCGGTCCGGGCGCGCTGCGCCGCACCCCGCTGCAGGCGGCCGCCGGGACCACGGTGCGGCTGTTCAACGTGCCGGTGTCCTGGTCGGCCCGCGGACTGGACCGGGCCGTCGATACTGTCCGCGCCACCCCGCTGGCGTTCAGCGGACTTGTCAGCCGCGGCGCCCATGCCGGGGACGTCGCCGTCAAAACCCTGGCCGCGACCCGGGATGCGGCTCTCGAGACCGCGGAGAAGGTCGCCGGCCGCGAAGACGCCGCCGGGCCGGCCCCGCCGAGTTGCTGCATTCGGCCCGCACCGCTACTGGAGTCCTCGAACCCGGCGAGTGGCCCATCGAAGATTTCGACGGCCTGGACGTCTCCGAGGCGGCGGCGGTGAAGGAACTTTCGGCCTTGCGGATGTGTGGGCGATCGTCGCGTAGGAGGAGGCGCACAAGAATCGGCACGGGGTGGTCTCGGCCGCCCAAACCCGGCTCGCCGCCATCGACAAGGAAGCCGCAGGCCTGAACTGACTCGGGCCTGTCCGTCAGCGCATTCACCCATAACGGGAAGACCCCCGCCGCCGTCAAAGGGTCTGCGGGAAATACGCCGGTGTAAGTAGCAAGCCGGCCCTTGTCTGCAGGCGATGGGCGGGCCAGCTTGGCGAGGGCCTACGCCCACAGGAAGAGGTTTGTCGGTACCTGAGTCGGCCACCATTGTGATGTTGAAGACGGCCTTGAGGTGTTCGAGCGTCGGTCTCGCTGGGCGAAGCCCGAGGCCGTGCCTGCTGTCCGATCTGCGTCGAGTTCGAGCCGATCCCGTTGCCCGGATACATCATGGTTGAGCAGCTGATGCTGCGTTCCCGTACCGGCGGGTGCTTCCGCGGGGGCGCGATGGCCCGCGACTATTCGATGAGGCCGTGCTGCCGCGACCTAGCCATCGGCGGGCGCGATATAGCGCAGCGTTTCGGCCGGATCGGCGGTGCGGTCGACGACCCAGGCTCCGCCTTTCGCGGTAGTCGCCGCCCGCGGCACGCATGTCGATCCTTGCGCCCGCGCGAACTCTGCCAGGGCGTCGAGCACCTCCCGATGGGTGCAGAAAACGGCCCCGTCGACATCCGGCGCACTGAGCAGGGCGAAGAGTTCGTTGGTCGGTGCGCCTATTGCCAGTAGCGGGTGATTGTCGATACGCAGCCCGCGCGCCGCGGCGAGAGGCATCAGGGTCTGACGGCACCGTAGCGCTGGACTGGACCTCAGTGCCCGTACCTCGATGCCGCTCAGCGCAGCGACAAGGCCGCGTGCCTGCCGATGACCGAGCGTGCTCAGTGGGCGGTCGGCATCGGGGCCGCGCCACCTCTGCTTCTTACCTGCGTGCGCATGACGTACCAGGACGAACATCGACACCCTCTCCGGCCGCCCGGCCGGCGAACGCTCCCGGGGTGCAGGTCACATCCTCGTCGAAGTTCGCTCGTTATGGGACCTTCCTGAGCGCTGATCGCTGATGCCGAAGCTATACCCCTGATCGACCGTGTGTGGGCGTGAACACGTTACGGATCCCCTGCGGTGGGTGAATCAGAGGAGGTGTTGATGATGGACACGATCGATCGAGACCGAGCGGTTGCCGCGCGCTCGACGTTGCTGTTGCACGTCGCAGGATCGCGGGACTCGATCTCCTCCGAGCAATAGTCGAGGCGGACACTGCCCACATTGCGCAGCGCGTGATCCGTGAGCACATCGGGATCTCGCAGCCCACGATCCATCGCATGCTGCGCACTGTTTTGCAGAACCCGGCGCTCCTCGATCGGACACCGACTGAAGTCATCGATCGCCGTACTGCTGGAGACATCACCGACGACGAGATGATGGACACTCTCCTCAACTGGGATTACACGTTCGATCGTGTTCCCGTGAGCGGTGGAATATCGACTGATGCATATGGGCCGGGTAGCTGGGATGAGGTTGAACGCGCTACTGCCGCGGACATCTGACCGAGGATGAGCTCGGCCGGCTCATGGAGCGGAACAAGGACGCACTCGAGCGAGCGGCGTTGTCTGCGTGATCAAATCAGATTCACTGCGCGGTGAGGTCGCCGCGCAGCTCGCCGGCATGTCGGCAAGCGGGGGCCCGCTGGACACGAAGTCTCGACGAACACCAATATCCGCTATGCGGATCGCATTCGCGTCGGTCGTTCCGCAAGAACGTCGTTGAGCAGTATCGGTCTCGTGAGACACCGCCGCGTGAAGCGCGTTCTGCGGTTCTCACGGCAGGTGCACCTGGCGCCGGCAAGAGCGCTTTGCTACGCGAACATGTCGCCGAACTATACGACTACCGTCCTCTGGACGCGGACGTCGTGAAAGACTTTCTGATCGAACAGGCACTAACCGACGGCATCTACGACGACCTCCTCGACACCGTGCTGGCGGACGGCGCCCGGTTGGCTCCCCGAGAGTTGGCGGCGCTGGTACATGACGAATCCACCGCCCTCATCGACCAGATTCGTAGGGAGTGCCTGGACCGGGGCGAGAACGTACTGATCGAAGGGACCTTGAGATGGCCCGATCATGGTCCCAGGGTGTTCGCCGAGCTCGTCGACAAGAACTACACTTCGCTACGCATAATTGGGGTCGAAGTTCCCCGCGCCACCGCGCATGAGCAGGCGCTGTCTCGGTGGTGGGAGGGCAGACGCGCATGGTGCGCCGACACAGCGCCGCTCGGGGGACGATTCACTCCACCTGCGGCGATTGACGATTGCTACGACGGAGGGGCGCGAAGTGCGCCCGCAACGCCGAGTCGCTCTTGCTGGGGGTGCGTCGCCGGTTCTATTCGGTATCGGTTTGCCGGGTGGGGCGTCGGGTGCGTGCGGCGTCGAGGATGCGGTCGCGCATCCATCTGTCGAGGCGTTGGCCCGCCTCGGCGGCCGCGTCTGCGCACAGGGTGTGCTCGGCGTCGGTCAACCGCACGGTGGTGATGTGGGTCGGGCCCGGCCCAGCGGGTTCGCGGCGGTCTTCGGCGACCTGACGAAGAACGTGTTCCCGCAGCCTGTCCAAACTCGCGGGCCCGGCTTCGTCGAGGATCTGTGCACCGGCCGATGACCTGTTGTCGATGAGAGCGAGCAGGAGGTGTTCGGTGCCGATGCCATCGTGGCCGAGCAACGATGTTTCGTGCAGACTCTGTTCGAGCACCTTCTTGGCGTGTGGGGTGAAGGGGATGTGCCCGGCCGGGTCGGGCACGCGTGGGCCGATGTCGGCGAGCTTGCTGCTGATGACGTCGGTGGACACGAGGTCAGTGATGTCGCCGCGACACCGTCGGCTTCGAGGACCCCGAGCAGCAGGTGCTCGGTGCCGAGATAATCGTGGTGGTGTGTCCGGGCTGCGTCGGAGGCCAAGACCACTGCTCTGCGTGCCTGCTCGGTGAACTTTTCGAACACCACCACCACTCCCTCGAAACTCGTCCGGCAATCGGCCGCGGCCGGGGCGGCTACCGGACGATGAGGAGTGGGCGGTTGACCGAGTTCATCAACGTCCTGGTGGTCGATCCCAACAGCATGCTCGCGAACCCGCCCCGCCCGCGGCTGCCGACGACGAGAAGCTGCGCATTTTCGGCTTGCTCGCGCAGACTGTGTGCGGGTTGGTCCATGACGACGACTGGGCGGATCGTCACGCCAGGGCATTTCTCGGCGTGGCCGACGAGGGACTCCGACAACTGGGCTGTTTCGTCCTTGACGATCTGCATCCACACGGGGTCGCCGTCCTCGAAGGCGAAGGGAATGTTGACGTCGGACCAGGCGTGGACGGCCACGAGTTCGGTGTGCCGCAGTTCGGCTTCCTCGAATGCCATGGCGATGGCGGGTTCGGTGTGCGCGGATCCGTCGACGCCGACGACGACGGGTCCTGCGAGGGCGGTGATGTCGGTGTCGGGCAGGCCGTGGATGACGGCGACGGGGCAGTGTGCGTGGGTGGCGACGGCGGAGCTGACCGAGCCCAGGAACATCCTTTCGATGATTCCTTGCCGGTTCGCACCGACGACGACCATGCGCGCAGTTTTCGACCGCTCGACGAGTTCACCGGCGGGTGTCTCGGTGCCGAGGACGGTGTGGATCTCGAGCGAGTGACCGGGTACCGCGTCGGCTGCGACCTCGGCGGCCCTGGCCAACCTCTTCTTGGCTTCGAGTTCCTCTTCTTCGAAGAAGTTGGCGGGCAGGCCGACGGGGGCGCCGTAGACGCCCGGACGGAGCATCGTGGTGAGCACCGTCAACGGAGCGTTCCGCAGTGCCGCTTCCTTCGCGGCCCACGATACTGCCTGCAGCGCCGACGGTGATCCGTCTGTTCCGACGACGATGGGACGGTCGGCAGCCATGTTGTTCCCTACCTTCTTGGCGGATGGTGGCACGGTGGGGGCTTGTCCTGAGATCCATGGTCGTCGCCTTTGGGGCGGAGGTCCACCCGCGGCCTTGCCGGTCCCTACACTTCCGCCGATGTCAACGGTGACCGTTGTGCGCATTCACCGTCGTGCGGGTCGCCGTTTGATGGAGCTGGTCGTGGACCCGCGGGGCCGCGTTCGTGAGGTTCTCGCGTGCCTTCGTTCGGGGCTGAGGCCGAGGTAGTCCAGGTCCCGTTGCTGGGACGTTGCGCTGCTCGCCGCCCTACGGGTCGTACGGCGGCGCGGGGAGGGGGTATGTTCCTGCTCCGGGTGTCTCCGGGTGTCTCCGGGTGTCTCCGGGTGTCTCCGGGTCGCCAGGCCTGGCTGAGGGGAGGGGCGGACCACCGGAGAGCGGTTCCGCGCCCGGAATATGGCCAATGATCTTCTGCCCTTTTGATTCTCGTGTGTGTTCCGCCGGGTTGTGGAGTTCACTGGTAGTGCAGCCAAGGATATGGATAACCTGCCAACCCAGCAGGAATGCCTCTCGAGATTTCGAGTATGGTCTGTCCGTCGACGTCGACCCTGTGCGGCGGGACCTGAATTCGAGGCCCGTCCAGCCCGAGATCTGCGCGTCGTTCTGTTTGTCGCACGCGGTGGGCTCCGCGGGGTGGAAGCAAGGCCAGGGCCTGCGCCCGCAGATGTATGGCTGAAAAAAATAGCTGACAGATGAAGTGGCGGGTGCCGGGGCGGGGTGGGTGGATCATTCGCTGCCCGATGTTTTCCAATGACACAACCTGCTTATTTACGCCCTACCTGGTCAGCCGTGTCTGGATATAAGGGAAAACGAAATCCGTGAATATGCTCCCAATCGTACATCCACTTTCGCTGTGCTTCCGTGAATAAAAACTCATCCGCAGTAATCCCGGCGGTGACCTCTTCTCCGCCTTCGCTCTCAAGCAAAGCTGGCACCAACACCTGCTTTGCGATCAGCGCTCTGCTAAGAGCATCGTGCCCCCGCAGCGCAAATACTTCCGGCGAGCTGTATCCGACAACAGGTTGCTCCCACGCCGGTGCGGCGCCTGACTCAATCGCAGCCAATTCCCGGACTGGTTCGATTGTTGGGATAACACGACGTGGGCTCGCCCGCAGCTGGAGGCCATCCGTCGGCGGGCCGTTCACTACCTGAAGAACTTCGGATACGACCATGTCCAACGGTGCGTCAGAAGTGTCAATCACCAGGTCGTAGTTCCTCAGCCTGAAGATATCGACGCCGTACTTATCCCTAAAACGCGAACGTTCACTCGAACTTCTAGTACGCGCATCCTGCGCAGCATGTTCCACGGACGTGTAACTTTCGACATTTGATTCACGAGTCCGGTGCAATCTCTCAGCGGCCACAGTCGGGTCTATGATGAGATGTAGTTTGAATGCATTTGGAACAAAATGCCAAGCCAGTCGAGAATCGAATATCAATGCAGTAGTCTGCGCGCCCTTCCTCTGCAGAATGCTATCTATACGCAAATCAATCGACTGATCAAGTTCAGCTCTCTTGTTGACATCCACAATTGATACGCCCAGCGAAGCTGCCAATTCTCGCTGTAGTGCGCCAGTGCTGACAATATCCATGCCGCAAATCCGCGCAAGCTCTCGCCCGACGGAACTCTTCCCGCTTCCCGGTTCACCACTGATAGTGATGTTCCGGAAGTGCATAATATGTCCGATCTGGCCGACACGGATCAACAACGAGGCTGACAATTTTACGGTCTGGGCATGCGGTTCGTGGCCAGTGTCGGCCAAAATGCTTACAGACCATGCGGCGAGCCCGGCCTGTCACCTTCAGGCAGGGGGCGCCCGAGCAACGATCGTTGCGTCTCGAGCTGACTCGCCATCACCTGCTCGCACTCGACGGGATCCAAACCCTGCGCACCACCGTAAGCGCCCTCGACCTCGACCCGCCGCCGCGGTCGACGCGTGCACCGCAGGACGTCGCACCCGAAGTCGAGGGCGGCGACGTGGTCGCGGACCATCCGGTTCGGGATCAGGTGGATCTCGATTCGCTGGATTGGCTGGACTTCCTCGTCAGCCGGCATTCGGCCGTCGGGATCGACATACCGGAGGCCGACTACGGAAAACTCGTCACCCTCACCGACGTGACAGACTACGTCGCCGCCCGGGTGACGCCGTGAGTCGGCCGAGGATCACATGCGAGGGGGAGCCGGGGACGTTCGATGTCGAAGCCGCAGAGCACTGCGGGTGATCGCCTCGCACTCGGAGGCCGATTCGAACAACTGGTGTGACAGGTCGGCCAGTGCGCGGGCGACGGCGAGCTGCTTGCCGATCGTCACCACGTCGAAATGGGAGGAATGGAGGCGCGCAGATCCCGTGCCCTCGAGTGCGGTGTCGTCCGGTCTCGGTAGGCGGGCCCGCGCCGACACCGACATGTCCGCGTCGTCCGGTTTGTGCTCATCGATGACGATGCTCACCGACCACTGCTCCCCGTTCACATCCACTCCCGTCCTCGCCGGACTCTGCGATCTCTTCTTCACGCGCGTCTCGTACGTCTCCATCGAACCTCGGCCGGGAGTGCCGGAGAAGGGCCGCAAGTCCTCGGCCGCAGTGACATCCGACGCTCATCGTGGAGGCCGCGGACCTCGGGTCCCCGCTGCGGGTTATCACCCGCCATCGCTGGCGCTGTCACGGATGTACTGCGCGAACTCGCGCACTACAGCAACAACCGGGTGCGGCGCCGAGCCTATTAGCGGACGATGAGCAGCGGGCAAGAGTAAGGAGTGCCCGTTGCTGGTCGGCGAGCCCCGCGAAAGGGCCGGCCTCCGCGTGGTGCGCCCCAGCGGAGCTTCGCCATCAACGCGGCGGCGGCACGACTGTCGAGCAGCGACTTGCCGCACCCACCTCGTGGACTGCCTCGGTCAGTTCCATCCCGCGGATGTCCTTGCCGACATATCCGCTGGCCCCGGCGAGGATGGCGTCGAGCATCGCCTGGTCGTCGGTGTAGGACGTCAGCACCAGACAATGCAAGCCGGGCATCCGGGATAGCAGCTCACGACACAACTCGATGCCGCTACCGTCGGGCAGCCGGACATCGAGCACGGCAACGTCGGGTTTGAGTGCCGGGATCCGAGCCAGCGCGCCCGCGAATACGTTGCCGGCTCCCCGTTCACGGTCAGTTCGGGGTCCGCGGTGAGAAGATCCGCTATCCCACGGCGGACCACCTCAGGATAATCGACCAGAAAAACGGTGAGCACAGCCAACTGTCGGGAATGGCAGTGGAGGGCTACGCCGCCCCCGGGGGAGGGTTAGTTAGAGCGTGCCGGCCGCGTCGATCGGTTCGAGGAACTCGATGGCAGGCGGGCCCTGGGCCCCTGCGCGCTCGGTGACCTCGGCGATCTTCGTATTGCCTTCGAAGAATTTCCTGGAAGGGCTCGATGCTGTTCCACTCGTCGGTGACGACGAGCTTACCAATGACCTCGGTGAACCGATGATGGTGTATATCAGCCTGTTTCGTACCGTCGGTGATCTCGTCGAGTAACGCAGCGTCCATCTCTGATGGACTGTTTGGCCGCTTCCAGATCTGAAACGGTGAACCGGCCAACTTCGATCAACTCATCGTCGGCCGCCTTCGAGTCGACAGTGGTTGCACCGTCTGCGAGTCTATCGCGAAGATCGCCTTGATCGAGGATCGCAGGCGTCTACCGGTCGCCACCGCCATTGTGACTGCGACCAGCACAGCAATGGGCCCCCGGTGGCCGGAGCCTGGCAGGCGATGTGACTGAGTGTCGCCGGGAGACCAGGCGTGGTCGACAGTTGTTCCCGGGCGGGAATCTCGAGACCGACAAGATCGACGCCACGTACGACGCCGGGTACCGCGGTTGACCCGTCCCGTCGCGGAGAAGGCCCCACCGTACACGAAATCAGCAGCAGTAGAGGGAGGAAGGCGATCCATGCCTGACCCCGACACACGCGGGGACGGGAGTGAGTGGGACAGCACGGTGGCCCTTGGTGAACATCAGCCCCCGGGTTTCGGAGCCGACGAATTGCGAGGTGCGGCGGTCGCAGGAGTAAGAGTACGACCTGCTCGCACGATTCGGACGGCACGGTCGCGACCGGCGACGAAACGACGGAGGGGACGAATGGATCGGACTTCGTTCTACCGGTCGTAGCGATGGGCGGGATCAGGCGCCCTCGTCCGCGGCCAGGTGGTCGATGTCGGAGAATTTCGTGTCAAGCCCGCTGCGCTTGTTGATCACGAACGTGATCGCCCACAGCACGATGCCGACGACCAGCATCACTCCGGCGATCCGGTATTGGATCATCTGCTCCTCGGTACGTGCCCACGGTCCGGCGAGGAAAAGACACAGCACCGCCGCGATAACCGGCACCCAGACGGGAGCGCGGAAGAACGTTTTGTCCGCCCGCCGTTTGAGCACAAGGCACGCTATGTTCACGACCGCGAATACGAACAATAACAACAGCCCGGTCGTCCCTGACAGGGCGCCGACCACCGAATTCCCGGACATCTGGTTGACCACGACGATGAGCACAAGAGTCATGCTTGTCGTGAACACGATGGCCGCCCAGGGCGAGCGGCGCGCCGGCAGGACGAACCCGAGTACACCCGGGAGCACCTGCTGCTTCGCCAGCCCGTAGATCAGTCGACTCGCCATCAGCATGTTGATGAGTGCGGTGTTCGCGACCGCGAACACCGTCAGATAGGGAAAGAACTCATCGATCGGCAGCCCGGGTGCCCCGAGCCGGACCACGTGCAACAGGATCCCCTCACTTCCGGAGTCGTAGTCCAATGGGAGCACAGCGATGACCGCAACAACGACCAGGATGTAGATCAAACAGGTGACTCCGAGACCGGTGAGCATCATCTTGGGAAAGATGCGTTCGGGGTTCTTTGTCTCCTCGACCATGTTCACCGAGTCCTCGAATCCGACCATGGCGAAGAAGGCGATGGCGGTCGCAACCGTGACCGCGAGGAACCATCCCTTCTCGTTCGGGTCCTCGAATACCACCAGATTCCCGATGTCGCCTTCGGCGCTGCCGCTGCCGGCCGCGACGAGGCCGATGACGATGACGACTGCGAGCGCGGTCATCTCGATGAGGGTCAATACCACGTTCAACTTCACAGATTCGCCGACGCCACGGAGGTTGATCACAGCGAGCAGGCTCATGAAGAGCAGCGCGACGACGAGTTGTGCGGTATCCCCGGTCGGAATGTCGAACCAGCCCACTCCCTCTGCATCACTGAATGTTTCGTGCAGCCCGGCTAGTAGGTTACCTGCGACCACGTTCGATGACGTCGACGCACTCGTAATGCCCGAGCAGATGACGGCGAACGCAACAATGAACGTGACGATATGGATGCCGAAAGCCTTGTGCGCGTACAGGGCGGCGCCGGCGGCCTGGGGGTATTTCGTGACAAGTTCGAGGTAGGAGAAGGCCGTCAGCGTTGCAATGATGAACGCGAGAATAAACGGAAGCCAGGCCATCCCGCCAACGTTCTCGATCATGCTTCCGGTGACCGCGTAGACCCCCGCACCGAGAATGTCGCCGACAATGAAGAAGAGTAGCAACCCGGGCCCCAGAACCCGTTTGAGTTCACCGCGCTTACCGGCGGCGCCCGGGTCGCCAGTAGCATGTGCCATGCAAGAAATCCTAGACCCGCAGGTGATCACGCAGGTAGTGCTCGGCAGCACCTACCCGCCTGGCTGTGACCGGCCCGGATGTTTGGGCGGGATCTCCACCCTGACCGCGTTCTGGCCGGCCGTGGAGATCGGGGATTGGCAGCGGCTGACCGGGTGCGCCATCGGTACTTTACTGGGATTGCCCAACACTCTTTCGGTACTATGCGTGTCCCGGAGTCGATCACCAAGACCGTTAGCCTCCGGCTGCTGATCGAGGCTGCATGGCGTCACCGCCCGTCCTACCACCGAATTGCGGAGCTGCGCAGACGGTGGGCAAGGCTACCCCGCCGCCAGCGGTCAGCAGGACAACCGGCGACTGCACTTTCCTTGGCTTCGCTTTGAGCGCGCACGGAACGTCCCTCCCTCGCGAACACCGCGGTAGCCCGTGAAACTTGCCGGCTGGTGCTGGTCATTGGCAGTCCTGGACGAGCCGCGAGCCGCAAATGCCCGGACGTGGCTCACGGTGGTGGCGGTGGCACCTGGAGTGACTCGCGACCGATCTCTGAGCACGCATCAATCTCGCGTTGAAAAAACGTTCGCAGTCATCAGCTTGGATGCAGTGCCCCGGTAGCGGGCTCACGACCGGCTCCCGGGGAGCGTCCCCTCGCGGCGCTGTTCGACCGCACCCGAGATCGGGCCGCCGGCGATCCGCGCGTCGAGGACGTGCTTGCCGCGTATACGCGCGGCAAGGGATCGGTTTGCCGGCGTCATGGTCATGTTCGAGGCCGCCCCCGGCGGTGACCGCGTGGTGGTCGATGTCAGCGACCGTGAAGACGAGGCGCTGTCCTAAATGCCCCGCGTTCGGGCAAACCGGTGTCGAAGGCGGTGATCGCCTGGGCGGCCGAGGTGAGCTGAGTGGGACTGTGTGCCGGACAACTCCACCAGCTCGCGCTGTGCGCGTGCCTGGCTTCCGCGACACGCAGGGAGAGGTGCTCGATATTCCGCGGTTAGCGCCTCCAGGACGACAATGGGAGCCGGACCTGCAGACGAGGAGCGCACCGTGGCCACTGAGTCCGGAGGTAGTCCGCCGGTTCGTGCGGTGGACGGTCGGGAAACGTTTCGGGCCGCCGCGGTGGTTGGGGCACTCGGTGTCGTGTTCGGTGACATCGGGACCAGCCCGATCTACACCATCCAGACGGTCTTCAACCCGAAGGACCCGCACCCGGTGCCGATCAGCACGAACAACGTCTACGGCGTCGTGTCGCTGATCTTCTGGTCGGTGATGATCATCGTCACCGTGACCTACGTTCTGTTGGTGATGCGCGTCGACAACGACGGCGAGGGCGGGATCATGCCCCCGATCACGCTGCTGCGGCGCCGCGGTGGCGCGGGGGGGCCGTCGCGTGACCGCGGTGCTGGCCGGGCTCGGTGTCTTCGGCGCCGCGCTGGTCTTCGGCGACAGCGTGATCGCACCCGCGATTTCCGTGCTGTCCGCGGTGGAAGGCCTGAAGGTCGTCCAGCCGGGGTTGGAGGAGCTGATCGTGCCGATCACGGCGGTGATCATCGTGGGATTGTTCTCCGTGCAGCGGCGCGGCACGGCGGCGGTCGGTCGGTTGTTCGGGCCGGTGATGTTCGTCTGGTTCGTGTCGATCGGTGCGTGCGGTGTGGCCGGCATTGCCCGACATCCGGAAATCCTGCGGGCGCTCTCGACGACGTATGCGCTGAACTTCATGTTCGGGCACTTCGGCATCGCGTTCTTCGCGTTAACCGCGGTCGTGCTCGCGGTCACCGGTGCCGAGGCGCTGTATGCCGATATGGGCCATTTCGGACGGCCGGCGATCACCCGGGGCTGGCTGCTGCTGGTTTTGCCGGCGTGCGTGCTGAGCTACCTCGGCCAGGGTGCGCTGCTTCTCGGTGACCAGGGCGCTGTGGGTAGCCCGTTCTTCCTGCTCGCCCCGGGCTGGGCGCGGTTGCCGATGGTGCTACTGGCCACCGCTGCGACGGTGATCGACTCTCAGGCGGTGATCACCGGCGCCTACTCGGCGCTGCCGGTGCCGCGCGTACCGGACACGGAACGGACGGAGGTCGATCGCCGCGGCTACGCCGAAGACGGGATCGTCCTCGTGACAGTGTATTTCGGGTACATGGAAACGCCTAACATCCCGGACGCGTTGCGCCTGCTCGACCCCGCCGACACCGAGGGTCCGATCGCGATCGAGGACGCCTCCTACTTCCTGTCGAAGATCGAACTGGCGATGGGGACGGCACCGACGATGGCAACATGGCGCAAGCGCCTGTTCATCGCCGCCTCCTACATCACGGGCGACGCTGCCGAGTACTTCCGCCTGCCGGGCGAGCGGACGGTGATCATGGGTTCCCGAATCGACGTGTAGGGACGTGGATCCGCCCAATCCGGTTCGTCCGACGCCGCGACAACCGACCGGCTCGGGCGAACGTACATCGCCGAACATGGCTGGTGCCGAGCCCGGTTCGGACTGCGACGTGTTTCTGCGTTGGCGACCGAGGCTGAACCGATCGACGGACACAACACCTTCGCAGGGAGCGGGGCGGTACTCATCAAACGAAATACCCCCGCAGTCTGGTGGTGCCCTTGATTCCGCCAGTTCGGCGACGGCCTGCGCCCAGAGGAAGGACTTTGTTGGTGCCCAAATCCGCCAACGTCTTGATGTTGAAGGCGGCCTCGAGGTGTTCGGCGTCGGATTCGCTCACACCCTGAAGCGCGGCGATCGGGGCCTGCGCGAGCTCGTCTGCCGAAAGGGTCTCTTAGGCCTTGTCGAACCTTCGACGCGATACCTGCCATGTGCTCGTCCTCCAGTCCGCGTCGGATCGACATACCCGGCCCGGCCTGATCGAGCGGACTGAAAAATCAATTAATGCTTCGGAAATATGGCCCCGTTCTTCTTCACCGGGAGCGTCAAGGTCACGTAGCCCATGCCTCTGCCGAATCCACAGTTCATGTACGAGCAAACGGGTTTCCATGGCGCCCAAGACTTTCGAGTCGCCCGCCGTGTCGGACACGCCGCGCAACAAATGAGCCCGGACGCCGCGAGCGCGCGTACGGTGACCTTTCGACCCGACTGCACTCGGTCAGGACCGGATCCCATCAGCCCAACAGGGTTAGTGGTGGTTAGACCCGGCCGTTCACGCGCCCCGGCCACGGTCGGCGGAGTGGAGCGGCCTGCGCCGTGTGAGCGGAAGGCTGTGATCTACCTGACACGAAGAACGCTAGAACCCCATCCGGATTCAGTCCAACAGATGTGGCAGATGGGTAATATCGGCCGCGCCGATATGTCGGGGTGCAGGACCGTGCCGCAATTGTCTAGACGGGCTCAACGCTCGCGCCCGTTACGACACGTCTCCGGTCGGGGTGAGGCGGGCTGCGGTGTCGGCGAGGCGCTGTCGAAGCCACCGATGACCCGGATCTTCGCTGTGGCGCGGATTCCAGTACATCGCGTCGGTAATGCCCGGCACCGGAATTGGCGGATCGACGAGGCGTAGGCCGTCGAGCGGCAGCATGGAAGCGGCCCGTTCGAGGACCAAGCTGACGAGTGATGTGCCGCGGATGAGGAGGGGCGCCATGAGAAAGCTTTCGACCGTGAGCTCTATTCGCCTTCGCACCCCGAGTGAGGCCAGATGGCGATCGGCGTAGTTCAACTGCCTGTCCTGGCCGATGGAATACACGAGATGGGGCAGCTGCAGATAATGGTCGCGCTCGAGTCGAGCCAACACTGCCGGTTCGTGCATGCTGCCGTCGAGCATGCATACCCAGCGGTCGGAAAACAGTGAGACGCCGGGCAGTGGCGAGTCGCCCATCATCTCTCGGGGTTCGATGACAAGGTCGGCGGAATCGAGGCGAAGAACAGCAGGAACGTCGGGGGAGCGGGGCAGCACGTTCACCGTGACATTCGGGGCGTCGTCGGCGAGTCCGCGGAGCAGGGGCGCCAGAACGACCGCCGTCGCATAGTCCGATGCGCTGATCGAGAACGATCTGGTCGTTGTGCGTGGATCGAAGTCGTCGCTCTCTGCGAAGACGCCGTCGATCTGGTGCAGGATCTCCTTCACCGGCGGGATCAGGGCCTCCGCGCGGGGGTGAGGACGAGGACTCGGCCGTTGCGGACCATGAGCGGATCGTCGAACAATCGCCGCAGCCGCGACAACGAGCCACTCATCGCAGATTGGCTCAAATTCAACCGTCGTGCAGCCTCGGTGACACTTCGCGTGCTCAGCAGGGCATCGAGATCAACCAGCAGGTTGAGGTCGACACTGCGGAGATCCTTCATCTGGTCCACACTATCGGCACCAGCGATGTATTGCATCTGTGACATCCGTTGGACCGGACGACCTGGAATGAGTGAATATTGTCGAACCCGCAACGGGCGGGCGTCGGCGTCAGTTCACGACGCCGACCGGACAGCAGTGGTGGGTGCCACGCCACGAGTGGAGTTCATCGATGAATAGGGCGGAACCTTCAGTGTCCTAGGATATTTCGGAGCGCGACATGCCAAGCCCCATAGCTTTCACTCGAACAACATTGCCCGGTCGAATAGTCTTCGGCGACGGGGCACTGGCCCAGCTGGCACCGGAACTGGACGGCGGAAGCCTGCGCAGAGCGATGCTCATCGTCTCGGCCCGCCAGCCGAAACTTGCGGTCCCCGGACGGTCCGCGTTAGGCCATCGAATGGCACTGGAGTGGAACGAAGTTCGACAGCATGTACCCCGCGATCTGGCCGAACGCGCCACAGTCGCCGCCAGCACCGCCGACACAGACGTGATCGTCGCCATCGGCGGCGGCAGCACCGTCGGACTCGGCAAAGCGGTCGCAGTGAGTACCGGCCTCCCCCTGGTCGCGGTCCCCACCACGTACGCCGGCAGCGAGATGACGCCCATCTACGGGCTCACCAGCGGAACGGTCAAGAAGACCGCCCGCGATCCTGCGGCCCTGCCGAAGATCGTCGTCTACGACCCGCGGCTCTTGACCGCGCTGCCCGCCTCGATCGTCGGCCCCAGCGGGATGAACGCCTTGGCCCACTGCGCCGAAGCCCTGTGGGCGACGAACCATGACCCGATCACTGACGCACTGGCTCTCGATGGTGCCGGCCGACTCCAGAGCTTCCTGCGCCGGGCGTACACCACAACCGACCTTGCAGCCCGTGGAGAGGTTCTCCTCGCCGCCTGCCTGGCCGGCATCGCGCTGGGCACGGTAGGTACCAGTGTGCATCACGCGCTGTGTCATCTCTTCGGAGGAATGTGCGACGCCCCCCACGCCGAAACCCACGCGATCGTCCTGCCCTACGTCATCCGGTACCTGGAACCTGCGATCCCTGACACCATCGCCCGTGTGGCCGAGGCGATGAAATGTGACCCGACGACACTCGCCGACAACGTCTTGTCGCTGGCCCGGTCGGTCGGCACACCGACAGGGCTCCGAGCCATCGGCATCACGCGGGACCAGATCGATGCAGTCGCGGAAGCGGCCGTGGCCGGGAATCTTGTCAGTCCTCGGCCGCTGGATCTGCGACCGATTCGCTCTCTCCTCCGCGATGCGTGGAACGGAGAGCTTCCCCAATCACTGTGACGGCAAAGACTTCCCCCACGTCGAAGGCTGCCAAGTAAAGGAGACACTGATCATGAACTCACTCACCCAGATCGTGACCGATCTGTACACGGCATACAACAACCACCGCCCCGCGGACGTCGCGAAGCTCTACGCTCCGCTATGTCGGCACCGCGATATCGCAGCCGGCGCGGACCATCGCACACCGGAGAAGATCGCCGCCGGTCTCGCCGGGCTCTTCGCAGCATTTCCCGACGCGCAATGGAGCCTCGATGACACGCTCATCGATGGCAACCGTGCGGCGGTGACCTACGCACTGTCCGGTCACTTGAATGGCCGCCTGGGCCCGTACGAGCCGAAAGGGCAGAGTGTGCACCTGGCCGGAGTGCAGATGCTGGAAGTGAAAGGCAACCGCATCATTACCAGCACCGACTATTGGGACGGTGGTGCTCTTCATCGCCAGCTGAGCACGTCGTGAATCTTCAATGCGGCTTCAGCCCTTCCTCTTTCGGATGATCTTCGTCGACTCCTGGGCCTTCGCCCGCTTCTCTGCCCGGCGCTCCCTGAGTGCGCGTGCGGACTGTTTCGAGCTCTTGACGGCGGATTTGTCAGCCATTGTCGCTCCATCTTCGAGTGGCCACCACGAACTGATCCTGACCATACCCAGGAAAGTGGATAAGTCCACTTCGGCATCCGTCTCGAACGGGGTGCCGTGTCGGAAGCGATCATCCGTGAGATCCCAAGAACCGCAGGAACGCTCACGAACTTGCTTATTCCTGTGCGGTGGCTATGGTGCATGCAAGCATCAACGGCATCTACCGGAGGACTGAAATGTGAATGCAGCTACCGATCGTCAATGGGCGGTTCGTGACGCTGTTCTGCGTTGGCTTCTCGCGAAGGCTACGGAAGGGTACCGAAGTCCGATTCTGGACGCGGATGCCATCGGTGAGACGGTCGGCTGGGCGCCCTCGCCCCTGACTCGGGACGAGGTGGCCGATGCGTCGAATTATCTTTACCGGGAAGGGTATGTGACGGGCGTGCCGGTGATGGGCATCGGAATTCCGCGCCCGATGTTGACGGTGGCCGGGCGGCGCGTCGCCACGACGGGAAGGCCTCTGCGCCGGGTGGTGCGCAGTCACGACGTCGTGAGCTAGCGACAGCTCGCTCCGTCCGTCGACGCACCATCGATTGCCCCATCTGTGCAGTCGAGAGCGACGTTCGGTACCGGTACACGAGACTGCCGTCGCCCGTTCGTTCCTGCCCTTGCTCAGATGGCTCACGGTGCAGTCAAGCCCTTGATGACGGCCGCGGTGGTGTCGGCGATCGCCTGGTTGTTTCCCTGCGCGTCTTCCTGATTCGTGAGGCTGTCGGTGAGGATGGCGAGGACGATGGGCGCGCCGTCCGGACTCCACGCGACACCGGCATCGTTGGCGGTGCCGAAGCCGCCGCCACCGGTCTTGTCGGTGGCAGTCCATCCGGTCGGCAGACCGGCGCGCATTCTCTTGTCCGACGTCTTGCTCGCCCGCATCCACTCGAGGAGCTGGTCACGGCTGGCCGTGTCGAGGGCGTCTCCCAGGAGCAGTGCACGGAAACCCTGCGCGAGGCCGTTCGGTGTCGTCGTGTCCCGGGGGTCGTCGCGGAATGCGGTGTTGAGTTCGGTCTCCCACCGGTCCAGCCGTGTGCTCCCGTCTCCGACGTCTCGGGCGAGGTCGGTGACCGCCTGCGGACCGCCGATCTCCCGGAGCAGGTAGTTCCCGGCAGTGTTGTCGCTCTGCGTCAGCGCTGCTTCGGCGATCTGCGCCAAGGTCATCGGGGTGCCGGCCGCAGCGGCGGTGACCGGCGAGTTCTCGACGAGGTCGCTGGGTTCGATCACGACGGTCTTGTCGAGTGACGTGGACCCGTCCTCGGTCTTGCGCAGGACCGCGGCGGACGCGTAGGCCTTGAACGTCGAGCACATCGCGAACCGTTCGTCGCCCCGGTGGCTGTAGACCTCGCCGGTCGCGGGATTGACTGCCGTCACTCCGATCCGCGTGGAGTGCTGCGCCTCCAGGGCGTCGATCGTCGCGTCGAGGGGCCGCCGATCCGGCGCCGCAACCACCGACGTGGTGGGCTGGGCTTGTTCCGCGGTGGCCGTGCACGCCCCGAGCAGCAGGGGCAGCGCCAGCGCGAGAGTGACGGCACCGCGACGACCGGTGCGCCGGGGCTTCGGATGATTTCGGTATGTGGGCATGGATCCAATGTCGGATGCGGACACTCATAGCGCAAAGACGACAGCGGCGTGGTCGCGAGTCGGGTGCGCTATCGCCGCAGTTCAGGGCAATGTTTTGTGCCCGGGAATCGGTGGGGTCGCCCGACGGGGGCGGTCGGAACTGGTTCAATGGTCGCCATGGATCTGCTCCGCCACCTGAGTTTCTTTGTCGCCGTTGCGGAAGAGGGACATTTCGGCAACGCCGCATCCCGGCTCGGTATGACGCAACCGCCGCTGTCACAGGGAGTGCGGCGGCTCGAACAGCGACTCGGCGCGGAGCTGGTCCAGCGCAGTGCCCGAGGAGTCGGGCTCACCGATGCCGGACGCCAATTGCTCCCGCGTGCGCGGCTTCTCGTTGCCGACGCGGCCCGATTCGAGGACGAGGCGCACCGCATCGCCGGCGGTCGCGATGCGGTGGTGCGGTGGGGTGTCCCGCACTCGGTGGCCGACGGTGTGGTGGTGCGGTGTGTCCGTGCTCTTCGCGACGCGGACGAGGCCCGGCCCACCCGGGTGGTGACGACCACGGCGTCCACCACCGAACTGGTGGACGCCGTCCGCACGGGCAGTCTCGACGTCGCCGTGGTCGAACATCCCGCTCTGCTCACCGGCGTCGACAGCGGGCCGGTGCTGAAGCTTCGACGGTGGGTGGTGGTGCCGGACGACCACCCGGCGGCGGTCGCGAGGAAGGCGCAGGTCCGGATGCTGCGCGGACTGGCCCTCGCCACCGGTCCACGGTCGGACAATCCGCCTGCCCATGACCTGTTCGTCGACCTGTGGCGGGCCCGGGGTGCGGACCCGGACATCGTGGTCGCACCGGGTCCGCGAGAGATTCTCACGCACGTGGCCGCGGGCGGTCATTTCGGGGTGACGGCGACGGCACCGACGGTCATGCCGGGTGTGACCTGGGTCGATCTGCTGCGTGAAGATCTCGCGCTGCGCCTGCGCATCGTCTGGCGCTCCGGGGCCGACGTCGCACCGTCCGCTGCCGCCCTCGACCGGGTGCTGCTGAGGGCCGATCGATGACCGCGTCGGCGGAGAAGCGGATCCGTGACGTCTTCGCCGACGCCGGGTGCACCGGATGGCTGCACGCCCGCCGCGTCGGGACCCCGATCGACGACGGGGGTGACATCGCGGTCGGCGCGGACGACCTCGTGGTTCTGGCGTCGGTCTACAAACTTCCGCTACTCGTAGCCCTGTGCCGTGCTTTCGCATCCGGGGAGTTGTCGCCGACCGCGACCGTCCGGATCAATCCGGCCGACTGCACTCCGGGGCCGACGGGGGTGTCGACGTTCCGGGATCCCGTGGTGCTGAGCTGGCGGGATCTGGCGCTGTCGATGATGACCGTGTCCGATAACGCCGCCGCCGACCTCGTTCTCGGGCAGGTGGGACTGGAGAGCGTCGAGCGGGCGCTGTCCGAGTTGGACATGACGAGCACGCGCATCATCGGCGGCACAGCGGATGCGCACCGCAGCCTGGTGATCGACGCCCACGCGCACACCACCGCCGAAGCATTCGCGGCAATGGCCGACAACGACGAGGCGTGGACCGTGTCCGCCTACGACCCGTCGTATGCGAGCGCGACGACTCCGCGGGAGATGACCTCGCTTCTCGACGCGATCTGGACCGGTAGCGCGGTGCCCGGTCCGCAGGGCGAGTTCGTCCGGCACGTGATGTCCGCGCAGATCTGGCAGCACCGCATCCGGTCCGGGTTCCCGTATTCCGAGGTGGACGTCGCCGGGAAGACCGGGACCATCGGCGCCATCCGCAACGAGGTGGCCGTCGTGACGTTTCCCGGCGAGACTCCCGTCGCGGTCGCCGTCTTCACTCGCGCCGCCCGAACCGATCCCGTGCTTCCTGTGGTCGATGCCGCGATCGGGCACGCCGCCCGGATCGCGGTGACCGAACTCCGCTCCGGCCGTGTCGACTGAGGTACTCAGCCCGGATAACGCCGGGGCGTGAACACCCTCGTTCCGCGTTCGTTCTCGACGACGGTCGTCATGGAGGAGCCCACGATGAGCAGGCACCGCATGTCGATCTCGGCCGGGTCGAGGTCCGCGAGCCGCACGACCCGCACCGACTCCTGCGCGCCGGCCACGTCGCGGCCGATGATCACCGGGGTGTCGGGGGAGCGGTGCTCGAGAACCAGATCGCGCATCGCGGCGACCTGCCAGGTGCGTGACTTCGACGCGGGGTTGTAGACGGCGAAGGCCATGTCGGCGCTCGCGACCGCGGAGATGCGCTGCGCCACCACGTCCCACGGCTTGAGCCGGTCCGACAGCGACAGGACGGCGTAGTCGTGCCCGAGGGGTGCGCCGACCCGGCTCGCGACGGCGTTCGCGGCGGTCATGCCGGGCAGGACGCGCACGGGGACGCCGCGCCACTGCTCCTCGGCCGCGACTTCCAGCACCGCGGCGGCCATCGCGAACACACCCGGGTCACCGGACGACACGACGGCGACGCGGGCCCCGTTCTTGGCCAGGTCGAGTGCCATCGCGGCACGTTCGGCCTCGACGCGGTTGTCGCTGGAGTGACGGCGCTGGCCGGGACGTTCGGGGACCCGGTCGATGTAGGGGCCGTAGCCGACGAGGTCGGTGGCGAGCGACAGTTCGTGCTGCACTTCCGGTGTCGTCCAGGCTTGATCGCCGGGACCGAGCCCGACGACGACGAGTTCGCCCTGCGGTGCCGCGTCGTCGCGGTGCGCGTTCGACGGGCTGGGCACGATGGCGATCGAGAAGTAGGGGACGTCGCTGTCCGAGACGTCGTCCGCGGCGTCGATCTTCTGCCGGGTCGTGCTGGCCCGCTCGACGTACCACGTCTCGTCGATGCGGCCGGAGTCCTTCAACGCCTGCCGGACGGCCGGGTAGGTGCGTCCGAGCTTCAGGATCGCGGCGGCGTCGGTCTCCCGCAGGCGCCGCGTCAGCTCGCCGCGGGGCAGCGTTCCGGGCAGGACGGTGAGGATCTCCTCGCCCTCGACGAGCGGCATCGCCAGCGCGGCGGAGGCGGCGCTGATCGACGTGACCCCGGGAATGACCTCCGCCTCGAAGCGCTGCGCCAGCCTTTTGTGCATGTGCATGTAGGAGCTGTAGAACAGCGGGTCGCCCGCGGCGAGGAGCGCGACCGACCGGCCGGCTTCGAGGTGGGCGGCGAGTCGCTGCGACGCCTCCTCGTAGAACTCGTCCATCGCCCCCTGGTACCCGCCGGGGTGGTCGACGGTCTCGGTGGTGACGGGGTAGACGAGGTGCTCCTCGATCTGGCCGTCCCGCAGGTACGGCGCCGCGACCGCGCGGGAGATGCTCTTGCCGTGCCGGGCGCTGTGGAACGCCACCACATCGGCCTCGGCGATGACCCGCGCGGCCTTGACCGTCACCAGTTCCGGGTCGCCCGGTCCGATGCCGACGCCCCACAGTTTGCCGGTCACCCGCTCGTCGGAGCTCATTCGATCTCGCTCGCAATCGCATTCAGCGCCGCAGCCGTGATGGCGCTGCCACCCCGGCGGCCGCGGACCACCAGATAGTCCAGTCCGCTCGGGTGCTCGATCAACGCTTCCTTCGACTCCGCCGCACCGATGAACCCGACTGGACCGCCCACGATCGCGGCAGGCCGGGGTGCACCGGATTCGATCATGTCCAGCAGGTAGAACAATGCGGTCGGGGCGTTGCCGATCGCGACGACGGCACCGTCGAGTTTGCTGCCCCACAATTCGAGCGCGGCCGCCGAGCGGGTGTTCCCGATCTGCTCCGCCAGCACGGGGACCCGGGGGTCGCGCAGCGTGCAGAGCACCTCGTTGTCCGCGGGGAGACGCTTCCGGGTCACGCCTGCCGCCACCATCTGCGCGTCGCACAGGATCGGGGCGCCGTCCGCCAGCGCCGCGCGGGCGGCCTTCACGACACCGGGGGTGAACGCGACGTCGTCCACGAGGTCGACCTGACCGCTCGCGTGGATCATGCGGACCACGGCCTGCGAGACGTCCTGGGGAAAGGCACTGAGATCCGCCTCGGCGCGGATCGTGGCGAAGGACTGGCGGTAGATCTCCGCGCCGTCTCGGATGTACTCGATCATCCGCTCACGATAGAGGCACCGCGGTCACGGCTCCTCCACCCGGTAACCCGTCTCCGTGGCGACGACGTCGGCGACCTCACCCTTGGGCCGCCCGCAGCACCGCTCGCAGCCCGACCAGTGCTGCCGGCCCTCCACCGGGAGTTCGCCGCTCGCGACGGCGTCCCGCGCGTCGGATCGCACGTCGGCGAGCGCCTTCTCGCAGCCGGGTTGCCCGGTGCAGGCGCTGACGTTCAGCCACGGCGAGTTCTCGTCGAAGATCAGGCCCATCGGGGCGAGGACCCGGACCACCTGCTCGGCGGACCACTCGTCGAGATCGCACAGCAACACCGATTTCCACGGCGTGACGATCACCGGCTTCTCGACCGCGGCGAGAAACTCGGCCAGCCGGGCATCGAGGATCCCGAACGCGAGGCCGCCGCCGAGGGTCACGTTGCCGTCCGGGTGGTCGAGCCACCCGATCGGCGGCCGATGGTCGGCGAACCCGCTCACCGGGTCGGCGGTCGGTGCGAGCGTCAACGCCGACAGGACCCGTTCGACCCCGTCGGCGATCTCGGACAGCCGCCAGTGCCGATCGCGCAGCTCCAGGAAGACGCGGGCGGCGTCCAGGAGCACCGCCACCGATTCCGTCGCCGCGATCCGGGCACCGCTGTCGCGACCGGCGAGGACCAGGGCGACCTCCGTCTCGCTCACCGCATGGACGCCGAAATCGCCGCCGAGCGCCGACACGTCGCCGCGTCCGTCGTCGAGGGTGAACAGCGTGCGGCCGGGCAGGTCCGCCAGCGCGGCGTCCGCGCACAACGTCCGGTCGAGTTCGTCGACCAGATCCCGCAGGTCCGCGACACCACCGATCCGGCCGGTCAGCGGCGAGACGAGGATGTTGCGGACCCGCTCGTGGGTCTCCGACGGCAGGAGGCCCGCGTCGGCGAGGCGGCGGGCGAACTCCTGCGGATCGCGGACCGCCCGCAGTTGCGCGTTGCCGCGGGAGGTCAGTTCGATCTCGCCGTTTCCGAGGTCGCGGGCCGATTCCGCGAGGGTCTGCAGCTGGGTGGAGGTCAGCACACCTCCGGGGAGGCGCACCCGGGCGAGGGCACCGTCGGCGGCCCGGTGGACCTGCAGCGCGCCGGGGCATGCGTCGGGGCGGGAACGGGAGTCGACCATGGTCCCAGGTTACGTCCGGCCCCGGGTAGCATCACCAGCACTTGCGACAGCAGGAGAGGAAGCCGGTGAAAATCCGGTGCGGTCGCGCCACTGTGAGCCCGCCGAAACCGGTGGGCGAGCCAGACCCTCACCTGCCGTCCTCCGACCTACGGTTCCGCACAGAACCACCGCCACGGGGCGCGACACCCCCAGGAAGGCTCCACACGTGATCCTGCTGCTCTCCACCTCCGACACCGACCTGCTCAGCGCACGCGCCAGCGGGGCGGACTACCGCTGGGCCAACCCGGCACGGCTGCTGGTCGAGGAGGATCTGCCGGGACTGCTCGACGGCGCCGACCTGGTGGTGGTACGCATCCTCGGTGGCCGGCGGGCGTGGGAGGAGGGCCTCGACGCGGTCCTCGCCAGCGGACTGCCGGTGGTGGTCCTCGGCGGCGAGCACGCCCCGGACGCCGAGCTGATGGAGTGCTCGACGGTCACTGCCGGTGTGTCGGCGGAGGCACACAACTATCTCGCCGAGGGCGGCGCCGACAACCTCGCCCAACTGCACCACTTCCTGTCGGACACCGTGCTGCTGACCGGTCACGGTTTCGAGGCGCCGGTCCACCTGCCGAGCTGGGGTGTCGCGCCGTTCGCTCCCGACGGGAACCCGGACCGCCCCACGATCGCCGTTCTCTACTACCGCGCGCAGCACCTGGCCGGGAACACCCGCTACATCGAGGCGCTGTGCGACGCCGTCGTCGCGGCGGGCGGCACCCCGCTGCCGATCTTCTGCGCGTCGCTGCGCACCGCCGAACCGGAGTTGCTGAACACGCTGCGCCGGGCGGACGCGATGGTGGTCACCGTGCTCGCCGCCGGCGGCACCAAGCCGGCCGGCGTCTCGGCCGGTGGCGACGACGAGGCGTGGGACGTCGCCGCGCTGGCCGCGCTGGACGTGCCGATCCTGCAGGGACTGTGCCTGACCAGCAGCCGTGAATCGTGGGAGTCCAACGACGACGGATTGTCGCCGCTCGACGTCGCCACCCAGGTCGCGGTCCCCGAGTTCGACGGCCGGCTGATCACGGTGCCGTTCTCGTTCAAGGAGATCGACGCGGACGGTCTCTCCACCTACGTACCCGACGCCGAGCGCGCCTCCCGGGTGGCGGGCATCGCCGTCCGGCACGCCCGGCTCCGGCACATCCCCGCGTCCGACCGCCGGATCGCTCTGATGCTGTCGGCGTACCCGACGAAGCACGCCCGCATCGGCAACGCCGTCGGTCTCGACACGCCGGCCAGCGCGATCCGGTTGCTCACCGAGATGCGGGCCGCCGGATACGACCTCGGCCCCGCGGACGGACCGGATTCCGTGCCGGGTCTCGCCGCCCAGGACGGCGACGCGCTGATCCACGCCCTCATCGCCGCCGGCGGCCAGGACCCGGACTGGCTGACCGCGGAGCAGCTCGAGGGCAACCCGATCCGGATCTCCGCGGCCCGCTACCGCGAGTGGTTCTCGGCGCTGCCCGCCGAACTGCGCGAGGGCGTCGAGGAGCACTGGGGGCCGGCGCCGGGCGAACTGTACGTCGACCGCTCGCAGGATCCCGCCGGTGAAATCGTCATCGCCGCAATGCAGTTCGGGAATCTCGTGCTGATGGTGCAGCCGCCGCGCGGATTCGGGGAGAAGCCGGTCGCGATCTACCACGACCCGGATCTACCGCCGAGCCACCACTACCTCGCCGCCTACCGGTGGATCGCCGCGGACGCCGCCGCCGGCGGTTTCGGCGCCGACGCCGTCGTCCATCTCGGCAAGCACGGCAACCTCGAATGGCTGCCCGGCAAGACACTCGGCATGTCCGCGTCGTGCGGCACCGACGCCGCACTCGGCGACCTGCCGCTGATCTACCCGTTCCTGGTCAACGATCCGGGGGAGGGCACGCAGGCCAAGCGCCGTGCCCACGCGACCCTCGTCGATCACCTGATCCCGCCGATGGCCCGCGCCGAGAGCTACGGCGACGTCTCGCGGCTCGAGCAGCTACTCGACGAGCACTCGAACATCTCCGCGCTCGACCCGTCCAAGCTGCCGGCCATTCGTCAGCAGATCTGGACGCTGATGCGCGCCGCCAAGATGGACCACGACCTCGGACTCGAGGAACGTCCCGACGAGGACGTGTTCGACGACATGCTGCTGCACGTCGACGGCTGGCTGTGCGAGATCAAGGACGTCCAGATCCGTGACGGCCTCCACATCCTCGGTGCCGCACCCCGCGACGACGCGGAGGTCGAACTGGTGCTCGCGATGCTCCGCGCCCGGCAGATGTGGGGCGGCGAGCAGAACGTCCCCGGACTCCGCGAGGCGCTCGGCCTCAGCGAGGACGGCGACGAATCCCGTACCCGCGTCGACGACATCGAGCAGCAGGCGCACGCACTGGTGCAGGGCATGCACGACGCCGACTGGAAACCGGACGCCGCCGACACCCTCACCGACGACGCCACCGTCGCGAAGATCCTGCGCTTCGCCGCCACCGAGGTGGTGCCCCGCCTTCGCGAGACCGACAACGAGATCGCCCAGGTGCTGCACGCGCTCGACGGCGGATTCATCGCCGCCGGGCCGAGCGGTTCGCCGCTGCGCGGGCTGATCAACGTGCTCCCGACGGGCCGCAACTTCTACTCCGTCGACCCGAAGGCCGTGCCGTCCCGGCTCGCCTGGGAGACCGGCCAGGCGATGGCCGAATCGTTGCTGGACCGCTACAAGTCCGATCACGGAGAGTGGCCGCGCTCGGTGGGTCTGTCCGTGTGGGGCACATCCGCGATGCGCACCTCCGGAGACGACATCGCCGAGGTCTTCGCGCTCCTCGGTGTGCGCCCGGTGTGGGACGAGGCGAGTCGCCGCGTGGTGAACCTCGAGGTGATCGACCTCGAGGAACTTGGCCGGCCGCGTATCGATGTCACGGTCCGGATCAGTGGTTTCTTCCGTGACGCGTTCCCGCACGTCCTGGCACTGCTCGACGACGCCGTCCGGCTCGTCGCCGCGTTGGACGAACCGGCGGAGAGCAACTTCGTGCGCGCACATGCGCAGGCGGATCTCGCCGAGCACGGCGACGAACGCCGCGCGACCACCCGCATCTTCGGGTCGAAGCCGGGCACCTACGGGGCCGGGCTGCTGCAGCTGATCGACTCCAAGAGCTGGCGCGGCGACGCCGACCTCGCCGACGTGTACACCACGTGGGGTGGTTTCGCGTACGGCCGCGGACTCGACGGCGCCCCCGCCGCCGACGACATGCGGACCGCATACCGTCGAATCACCGTGGCGGCCAAGAACACCGACACCCGCGAACACGACATCGCCGACGCCGACGACTACTTCCAGTACCACGGCGGCATGGTCGCCACCGTGCGGGCGCTCACCGGAAAGTCGCCCGAGGCATACATCGGCGACAGCACCCGGCCCGAGTCGGTGCGCACCCGAACCCTGTCGGAGGAGACGTCCCGGGTGTTCCGCGCCCGCGTCGTGAACCCGCGGTGGCTCGAGGCGATGCGACGCCACGGATACAAGGGTGCGTTCGAGATGGCGGCCACCGTCGACTACCTGTTCGGCTACGACGCCACCACCAACGTCGTCGCCGACTGGATGTACGAGAAGCTCGCCGAGTCGTACGTGCTGGACGAGCAGAACCGCAAGTTCATGGAACAGTCCAACCCCTGGGCCCTGCACGGCATCGCCGAACGCCTGCTCGAGGCGGCCGAGCGGAACATGTGGGAGCACCCCGAGCAGCAGACCCTCGACGGCCTGCGGCAGGTGTACCTCGAGACCGAAGGCGAACTCGAAGGAGACTGAGCAACCGTCCGGCTCCGCGGTTCGGTCTAGCATGGGGCCGGTGACCACAGAATTCGACCGGGTGTCGTCCGCGAAGTACGTCCTGCTCACCACGTTTCGGAAAGACGGCACCGCGGTGGCGACACCGCTGTGGGCCGCCGCCGACGGTGACCGCCTGCTGATGTGGACGGTCACCGACTCCTACAAGGTCAAACGCATCCGCCGCAACCCGGAGGTGACGGTGGCCGCGTGCGATGCGCGCGGCAAGCCGAAAGGCCCCGAGGTTCCCGCCCGCGCGGTCATCCTCGACGCCGCCGGCACCGATCACACGAGGGACGTGATCGCCCGCAAGTACGGCATCCTCGGCTGGCTCACGATGAAAGGCAGCCTCCTGCGCCGAGGAAAGACCGGAACCATCGGACTCGCCGTCACGGCCGAGGACCGGTAATCAGGTCTCCGCTCGGCGTGGGCGGCCGTGATGTGGAACCTGTCCAGTGCTGGCGCGTGGTCGGTTGATCGGCAGCGCGCCGGTCAGGCGAGTGCGCGAAGGTGCTCGGCGATCATCCGCTGAGCGGTTTCCGGGGTGTCGGTGTCCCCGAGCAGGACGTGCATCGCCGCGCCGTCGACGAGTGCGTGCAGGCGCATCGCCTCGGTGTCGACGTCGATGTCGGGCGCGATCAGGCCCCGCTGAGCGAGGCCGGTCAGGATCGCGGCGCAGGCACCACGGAGTTGCCGTTGGGCATCGAGGGCGATGTCTTTCAGTAGTGGATGGGCGGGGCTTTCCGCGACGAGGGCGAGGTTCACCTCCATTTCGCAGCGTCGGCGGTCGTCGAGCGGGAGGACTTCGTCCAGCACCGCGAGGGCGCGCTGCCACGGGTCGGTGATCGACGCGTGGGCCTGTGCTCGTTCGCGGACACGCGTTGCGACGAGCCGCATCGAATAGGCGAGGAGTTCGGCCTTGCTGGCGAACACGTGTCGGAGCGATCCGCTCGAGATTCCGGCCTCGGCGGCCACATCGCGTACGGACACGGCGCCGATGCCCTCGCGTTGGATCACCCGCCACACGGCCTCGGCGATTTCCTGCTGCCTTCGGTCGTGGTCGATGAGCTTCGGCACCCCGCCATGTTAACACGACCGTGCTAGCATGAACGCTTGTTGGCACGATCGTACTAACAAGTACTTGGAGGGGCTGAAGGTATGACGTCGCAACTGTCGAGTTCCCACCGCTATGCCGCGCTCGACGTCATGCGCGGTGCGGCCATCCTGGGCACTCTCGCCACCAACATCTGGATCTTCACCAACGTCGAGGGTCTGGTGGGGTACATCGATGGCACCGGACGAGCCACCGGCGGCTGGGCCCCGGTGCAGGCTGTGCTGCAGCAGTTCGCGCAGGGCAAGTTCCTCGGCCTGCTCACCATCATGTTCGGCGTCGGACTGCTCATCCAGCAGCGTTCTGCGCAGCGACAGGGCCGGCGGTGGCCGGGCGGATACCCGTGGCGCGCGGGGCTGCTGATGCTCGACGGAGCACTGCATTTTCTGCTGTTCACCGAGTTCGACGTCCTGACCGGATACGCCTTCACCGGATTGATCGTCGCGTTCATCCTGACCACAGGCATTCGCGCGCAACGCGTCTGGATGGCGTGTGCGGTAACCGTCCACGCGGCGATGCTGGGCCTCGTCGTCGCAGCGTTGTCCTCGGCGCCCGCGCGGGAGCCCCAGCCGCTGTCACCGAACCCCTATGCGGACGGCAGCTTCTGGGATCTCGTCGTCTTCCGCGCCGACCACGTGTTGCTGTTCCGGCTCGAGGTGCTCTTCATCCTGCCGCTGTCGATCGCCCTGTTTCTCGTCGGCGCACACCTCTACGGTGCGCGCGTCCTCGACCCGGACCGCGGCGACTTGCGTCGGCGCCTGATGGTCGCGGGCCTGGCAATCGCACTTCCGCTGGACTTCGCGCTCGGATTGTTCGGCGGAGACGCAGGCCTGATCCTCGGCAGGTACGGGACCGCTCCGGTGGTGGCGTTGGGGCTACTCGCCGCGATCGCGCACCGCTACGCGGGCGGACGCGAACCCGGCCCGGCCGGTCGGGCGCTCTCGGGAGTCGGCCGCACTGCCCTCAGTTGCTATGTGCTGCAGAACATCCTGTGCTCGATCGTCTGCTACGGCTGGGGATTCGGCCTCGCGGCCCGGTTGAACGGCGCCACCGTCGTTCCGGCGACCATCGTGTTGTTCGGTGCCGTCTCGGCGACGCTGATCGTCGTGTCACGCCTGTGGTTGCGGCGGTTCGATCGGGGGCCACTCGAATGGCTCACGCACCGGGGCTACCAGCGTCTCACCCGGGCGGACAGGAACGGTGTCACCGCGCCAGCAGTGTCGTCCATTCCTTGAACTCGAGGGCGTACGACGGTGCGGGCGTCGTCACGGAGGGGCACGGCTGTCGCCGAGTCGCCAACTCCACCAACGACTTCGCTGCCCGCATCACGCTGACGTGGTGATGCCGGGAGACGTCGAGTAACTCCTCGAACGCCTCGGCGTCGCCGTAACCGCGGGTGGCGATGAGGATGCCTTTCGCGGTGGCGAGAACCTCGCGTCCGTCGGGGTGACGGTGCGGAATCGGATGTGCGGGCGGTGCAGCCTCGAGTACGTCGTTCGACACTGTGATCTCCTGGATTGTGGTGCTTCGCTGATGTCTCGGCGCGGTCATACCGCTGCCACCATCAGGGCCGTGGCGAGGACGACGATCAGTCCTCCTGTCGCGGCGGCGAGAACTGAACCGGTGATGATGCCGATTCCGGTGGCGCAGACGAGGCAGACGAACGTCGTCAGTGCCACGTCGGCGAGAGCGAACCGTCTCGTGACCTTGGTGTGGTCGTGGAGCAGTTCGCGGGTGGTGGTATCGGAGTGCATGAAACCTCCTGGTCAGACGGGCAAGGGACGTACTCGGCGCATGCGCCGGCCACGCGGCGCTACGGTGAGTTTCGGCCCCGTTCTCTGGAGACCTGAATATGACATGCGCGGCGAAACGGCTCTGGAGTGAGCAATCTCATATGCGCGATGTCTGCAGCATTTATAACGGAAACAGTACGAGCTGTCACCTAGACGAGCGTCCGCATAGGATCCGCGACTCAGAGCGCCTTGCTGACCGACGACATGTGGAAGTCGGGGACACGCAACGGCGGCATCGCGGTTCGGGTGAACCAGTCCTTCCATTCCCGGGGCAGCGTCCGCTCGGTGGCTCCGCCCTGGGTGACCCTCCGCAGCAGGTCGAGGGGGCTCTCGTTGAACCGGAAGTTGTTCACGGCGCCCGTGACCTTCCCGTTCTCGACGAGGTAGACACCGTCCCGCGTCAGTCCCGTGAGCAGCAGGGTGGCGGGGTCGACCTCCCGGATGTACCAGAGGGTGGTCAGCAGCAGCCCCCGTTCGGTCTCGGCCACCATCTGGTCGAGCGATACCGAGCCGCCGGCGTCGAGGATCAGGTTGTCGCCGGGCACGGTCACGTCGGCGCCGAATTCCTTCGCCGCCGCCCGCGGGTACGCGAGCGCGTTGACGGTGCCGTCACGGATCCAGTCGACCCGGCCCGCGTCCATCCCGTTGTCGAAGACGGACACGGATTCGGACGACGACCCGGTGACGACGAACGGTGTGTATTCCACGCCGAGTGCGGCCGGATCGGAATAGAGGGTGAGGGGAAGTGCACTCAGCTTCTCCCCGATGCGGGTGCCGCCGGGCGCAGACAGGGCGGAGTGCCCTTCCTCCGCGGCTCGGCCTTCCATGGTCCACATGAGATAGATCATGAGGTCCGCGACTGCGGACGGCGGCAGGATTGTCTCGTAACGGCCCGCGGGCAACTCCACCCCGTTGCGGGCCCAGTCGAGGCGTGTCGACAGGTCCTGGAGCAACTTCACGCTGGCCACATCCGTGAAGTCCTTGGTGCTGGTGCCCACCCAGGCGCTGGCGTCGCCGCGTTTGCCGTTGATCTCGACCGACCCGGTCGGCTGGGCGAACCGGCGCCGGATCCCGGTCGACGTGCCCAGCCAGGTCGTGTGCAGCTGGTGATGGGCGAAACCGTAGAGCTGGTCGCTGCCGTCGAAGCCCATGCTCAGATCCTGGGCGAGTTGTTCGAACGCGCCGATCTCGGTGCGCTCCGCCGAGTCGTCCCACCGCTCGTCGGTGTCGGTGCCGGTGAGCAACGGCATCGCGTCGGACGCGGGTGTGGCTGTGCGGGCGGCGATTTCGGCCGAGCGGACCACGCCGTCGATGTCGGCGGCGTCGACGGACGCGGACGTGACGATGCCGACCTTCGCGTCCTCGCCGACCCGGACGATCGAGATGACGGTCCAGCTGCGCGACGTCGACACTCCGTTGGTGGTCATCGAGTTGCCCGCCCACCGCAGGGACGCCTCGCTGGCATCGGTGACGATCACGATGGTTTCGTCCACGGTGGCCCGGGCGAGGACCTGCTCGACGAGTTGCTGCGGTGCGATCATCGGCCGCCTTCCGTCCGAGTGTTCAGTACGTTGACGCCGCGGAAGAGTGCCGACGGGCAGCCGTGGCTGACGGCCGCGACCTGACCGGGCTGCGCCTTGCCGCAGTTGAAGGCGCCGCCGAGCTGCCAGGTGGAGCGGCCGCCGACGGCGTCCATCGAACCCCAGAAGTCCGTGGTCGTCGCCTGGTACGCGACGTCGCGGAGTTGTCCGTCGAGTTTCCCGCCGCGGATGCGGTAGAACCGCTGACCGGTGAACTGGAAGTTGTAGCGTTGCATGTCGATCGACCAGGATTTGTCGCCGACCACGTAGATGCCGTCCTCCACACCGGAGATCAGGTCGTCGGTGCTGCGATCGGCGCCGAGATCGGGTTGCAACGACACATTGGCCATCCGCTGGATGGGGACGTGGTGGGGCGAGTCGGCGTACGAGCAGCCGTTGGAACGCTCCAGCCCGAGACGGGGCGCGAACGCCCGGTCGAGTTGGTAGCCGACGAGAATCCCGTCGGCGACCAGGTCCCAGGACTGGGTTTTGACGCCTTCGTCGTCGTAACCGACCGTGGCGAGACCGTGCCGCTCGGTGCGGTCGGCGGTGACGTGCATGATCGGCGTCCCGTAGCGCAGGGTGCCGAGCTTGTCGGGGGTGGCGAACGACGTGCCGGCATACGCGGCCTCGTAACCGATGGCGCGGTCGTACTCGGTGGCGTGCCCGATGGATTCGTGGATGGTCAGCCACAGGTTGGTCGGGTCGATCACCAGGTCGGTGAGACCGGGCACCACGGTGGGGGCCTTCACCTTCTCGGCCAGCAGGTCCGGGATCCGGGCGAGTTCGTCGGTCCAGTTCCACACCCCGTCGCCGGCGACGTACTCCCATCCGCGGCCGACGGGGGGAGCGAGGGTACGCATCGTCTCGAACACACCGGCCGACTGGTCGACGGTGGTGGCTTCGAGTTGCGGATGCAGCCGCACCCGCTGCTGCACGATGGACGAGCCGGCGAGATCGGCGTAAAACGTCTGCTCCTTCACCTGCAGGCATCCGGCGGTGACGTGGTCGACGCCGTCGGAGGCGAGGAGCCTGCGGGAGTATTCACCGAGCAGCGAGATCTTGTCCGAGGCGGGAACTTCGAACGGATCGACGTCGTAATCGGACACCCAGCGGACGTCCGCGTGCACCGGTTCGGCGGCGAGTTCGACGTGCTCCCGGTTCAGTCCACGCAACGCCCGGGCGACGGCGACGGCCTGTTCCGCGGTCGCGGCGGCGGTCGCCGGGGTCAGCTCGGCATGCGAGGCGAAACCCCAGGTGCCGTCGACGACGACCCGCACCGCGAAGCCGAGTTCGGTGGTGTCCACCGCCGACTGCACTTCGCCGTCGCGCAACCGCAGCGACTGACTGGTGAGCCGATGCACCCGCAGGTCGGCGTGCGACGCGCCCGCCGCACGGGCGGCGGCGAGTGCCGCGTCCGCCAGCGAACGCAGGGGGAGGGCAAGGAATTCCGGATCAACCTGTCGTGGAGCCGTCACCTCGACCACCGTAGTCGGTCGCTCAGCCGAATTGCTGCCAACCCAACCGGATCACCATCGCGATCACCACGATCAGCAGGGTGATCCGGACGAATCCGGCGCCCTTGCTCAGCGCCATCCGCGAACCGGTGATCGCGCCGATCACGTTGCAGACCGCCATGCCCAGGCCGAGCGCCCACAGCACGTGGCCGGCGGCGGCGAAGAACACCAGCGCACCGAGATTCGATCCGAGATTGATCACCTTCGCCATCGCGGCACTGCGTACGAATTCCGTGCCCAGGAACGTGGCGAAACTGATGATGAGGAATGTGCCGGTGCCCGGCCCGAACAGTCCGTCGTAGAACCCGAGGAGACCGGCGGACAGCAGGACGACCGCGATTACCTTCCGCCGTGTCGGCGGATCCTTCGCCAGCGTGGTGCCGAGCTGCGGACGGATCGTCACGAACACGGCGACGCCGACGAGCACCGCCATGATGAGCGGGATGAAGACGTCCTTGTCGATGCGTGACACCGTTGCCGCGCCGAGCGCGGACGCCACCGCCGCGAGCAGGCCGGCGGGAACCAGCAGCCGCCAGTTCATGGGGATGCGGCGCGCGAACGTGACGACGGCGGCGGATGTGCCGGTGAACGCGGTGAGCTTGTTGGTGGCCAGCGCCGCCTGCGGCGTCAGCTGCGGTGCGACGAGAAACAGTGCGGGAATGAGGATCAGTCCGCCGCCGCCGACGACGGCATCCACCCACCCGGCGGCCGTCGCAGCGGTGAGAAGAAGCGCCCAGTCGCCCACATTCATGGTGCAGACTCAACCACACCCACCCTGAGGTACTTACGCTGTGCACATGCGGAGGTTCAGTCTGTGGCTGCGAGGAAAGCCGACGGTTGCGGACTCGATGTTGGCGGCGATCCTGTTCGCCCTCGAGGTGTTCGTGTTCACTGCGTCGGGAGACCGCTCGCCGTGGGTGCAGCTGGTCATGGGTTTCCTGCTGTGCCTGCCTATCGCGTGGCGTCGCAAGTATCCGCGGGCGGCGGCCGGTGCCGTTCTGGTGGTGTCGATCACGATCACGTTCGTCAGTTACTCGATCGGTGACCTCGACGCCGAGCATCCCGGTCTGCTGGCGCTCGCCGTCGCCCTGTACACGCTCGTCGCCTACGTCGACCGCCGGACCGCCGCCATGTACGCGGTGGGCCTCGCCGTGGATTCGGCCCTGTCGATCTGGTTACTGGAACAGGAACTGCTGGCGGCCGGACTGTTCTCGGTCCTCGTCTTCGCGCTCTCCTGGATCACGGCGGAGTTCCTCGGCGCCCGCCGGGCCTACGACGAAGAGGTCGCCGCGCGCCTCGTCGTCGCCGACTACGACCGGGATCGTCGCGCCGAGGACGCGGTGGCGGCCGAGCGGACCCGGATCGCCCGGGAATTGCACGACGTCGTCGCGCACGCGGTGAGCGTGATGATCGTTCAGGCCGACGGCGCGTCCTACGCCTTGAAGAGCAACCCCGACATCGCGAAGCAGGCACTCACCAACATCGCCGGCACCGGGCGGGAGGCTCTGGCGGAACTGCGGCGCACCGTCTCGCTGCTGCGCACCGAACCGGCGACCGACGACATGCCCCAGCACGGCACGGCCGGCCTCGCCCGGGTGGTCGACATGATGCGCAGCGCCGGACTGCCCGTGGAACTCGAGCTGACGGGGGAGTTGGACGACATCAGCCCGGCGGTCAGTCTCGGCGTCCACCGGCTGGTCCAGGAATCGCTGACGAACGTGCTGCGGCATGCCGGAGAACGTCCGCGCGCGAAGGTGCGGGTGCGGCGCCGCGAGACGGACGTGCTCGTCGAAATCACCGACAACGGCAACTCGTCCGGGCAGTTCTCGCTCGGATCGGGCAACGGGCTGCTGGGGATGCGGGAGCGGGTCGCCGTGCTGCACGGCACCCTCGAGGCGGGACGGCAGACCGACGGCAGTTGGCGGGTCACCGCGGAGTTGCCGCTCGAGCTCGAGGACTGAGCGGCCCCGGCTACTCCGTCTCTGGTGGTGTCGCTTCCTCCGGCTGGTCGAGGACGCTGACGGTGACGCCATAGGGAAGGAACCGCACCGACCGGTGAGGATCCGTGTTGTGCTTGTGCGCGCGGAGCGCATCGAGTTCGGTGGCATACACCTGCTCGACCCGTGCGACGCCCTCGCCGTCGAGCGTGTAGATCGCCCACACACCGTCACCGGTCTCACCCGTCGTTTCCGGCTTCGACGCGCCGCGCGGCGACCGGGCGAAGTCCGCGAACACGCCCGTCCACGGAATCTGAGAATCTGCCTGGTCCAGGAACCTGACGATCCGGTCCTTGACGCCCTGCAATTCCTCGCCGGCCTCACGGATCACGCGGTCGAGATCGTCGGGGTCGAACCCGAACGGCCTGTTGTCGCCCATCACTGTCTCCTGACTTCGGCGGGACACCTCCAGTGTGGCCGCGGATGCCGATCGGCGCCACGACGGTCCGCCGACCGGCATCCGCGCCGCCGACCAGGGCTGCCTCCCGCTGGTCCTCAGGCGTCCGGTGCCGTGTAGACGCGATCACCGCCCACATAGGTCAGGACGGCCCGGGTCTCGCCGATCGCGTCGGCGGTTCCGGTGAACGGATCCCGGTCGAGGACCACCAGGTCGGCGAGCTTGCCCACCTCGATGCTGCCCGTGTCGTCGAGGTGGTTCACGTACGCGGACCCGGCGGTGTACGCGGTGAGTGCGGCCGTGAGGTCGATTCGCTGCTCCGGGAGGAACACCGGGCGTCCCTGCCCGTCCCGGCCCGGCAGTACGCGATTGACCGCGACATGGATGCCGTGGATCGGGTCGGCGCTGCTGACCGGCCAGTCGCTGCCGGCCGCCAGCGTTGCGCCCGAGCGCAGCAGGGAACCGAAGGGGTACTGCCGGCGGGAGCGTTCGTCCCCGAGGAACGGAATGGTGAGTTCGTCCATCTGCGGCTCGTGGGCTGCCCACAGCGGTTGCATGTTGGCCGTGACGCCGAGCGCGCGGAAACGGGGGATGTCGCCCGGGTCCACGACCTGCAGGTGGGCGAGGTGCGGCCGGGTGTCGCGGAATCCGTTCGTCGTCCGAGCGGCGTCGACCGCGTCGAGCGCATCCCGCACGGCCCGGTCGCCGAGCGCGTGGAAGTGCACCTGAAATCCGAGGGCGTCGAGCTCGGTGACGTAGCCGCGCAGCTCGTCCGGGTCGACGAAGCTGGTCCCGGAATGGGCTGTCGCGCAGCCGCATCCATCCAGATACGGGGAGATCATGGCCGCGGTGCGGGATTCGGCGACACCATCGAGCATGATCTTCACGGTGTCGGCCCGCATCCTCCCGACGCGGAGAAGGGACCGTCGCCGGAGCAGGTCGGGGACCTGCTCGGCGCCCCGATCGCGATCCCACCACAGGGCGCCCGCAACCCGCGCGGTGAGGGAGCCGTCGCCGGCCGCGGTCAGGTAGGCATCGGAGACATCGGAGATCCCGGAGGTGTCGCCGAGTAGCGCGTCCTGCCACGCGGTGATGCCGAGCGAATGCAGGTGCTGCTGGGCGTGGAGCAGCGCCTTCAGCCGGTCGTCGGGGGTGTGCTGCGGGGTGTGGCAGCCGACCAGCTCCATCGCAGACTCCTGGAGCATGCCGGTCGGCGCGCCGTCGGCGTCGCGTTCGATACGTCCGCCGACGGGATCGGGAGTGTCTCGAGTGATGCCCGCGAGGTCCAGAGCTCTCGTGTTGGCCCATGCTCCGTGATGGTCGCGGTTGGGCAGAAACACCGGCCGATCCCGCACGACGGTGTCGAGGAGTTGCGCGGTGGGTGTGCCCCCGTCGAACGCCTCCATCGACCACCCGCCGCCGACGATCCACGGCAACTCCGGGTGTGCGCCGGCGTAGCTGCGGATGGCGGCGAGGGTGGCGGCGGCGTCGCTGGTGCCGGTCAGGTTGCAGCGGGCGTACTCGAGGCCGGCCACCACGGGATGGATGTGCGCGTCCTGGAAGCCTGGCAGCAGCAGCCTGCCGGTGAGGTCGACGACCTCGGTGCGGGTGCCGATCAGCTCCCGGACCTCGTCGTGGCCGACGGCTGATATCCGGCCACCGGTGACGGCGACCGTCGTGGCGCGGCTGCGGGCCGGGTCCAGGGTGGCAATCGATCCGCCGGTGAAGACCAGATCTGCGGGTCCTGCTGACATCGGAAATCTCCTATCGGGAAGTGCTGTCGTCGGTATTCGGATCAGGTTGTGTCGCGCTGATCGGTCAGGGGGTGGTCACGGGAACTTCGGTGGGCGCGCCGAGCAGGTCGGCGTCGCCGGCATCCGTTCCGCGGCCGGTGACGAAATAGGGCGACCGGCGGACCCACTTCGCGTGCGCGGCCACCACCAGCCCCGAGATCAGGATGAGGACCGGGAACAGCAGCTGAAACCAGCCGTTGGTCGCACTGAATTCGAGATGATCTGCCGAGGTGTAGAAGATCCAGCCCAGGTAGCCGCCCAGCGCCAGCAACACCAGGGCGCTGAGGGCGGGAAACACCACCGCGCGCAGCCCCTCCCACGGATGCTCGCGCAGGAGGCCGCGGAACCGGACAGCGGCGGCGAGTGCCGTCAGGCCGTACCAGACGGCGACCACCAGGCCGATCGAACTGATGCCCGCACCGAGAAGGTCGCTGAGTTTGGGGATGACCGTGGCCAGCAGCGCGACCACGGCGGAGATGGCGCCGAGCAGCACGGTGCCGGCCGCCGGGGTTCCGTAACGGGAATGGATGCGGGTCCACACCGGGCCGAGAGTGCGGTCCCGGCCCATTGCGAACAGTCCACGCGCGCTGGGTATCACGGTGGCCTGGAGCGACGCGACGACGGAGAACATCAACGCGACCACGGGGAGAGCCGCCAATGGCTGCCGGGCGAGTGCCTCGCCGAGGAACGCGAGCCCGACGGTCCCGTTGTCCGCCAGTTCCGTGGGGGTGAGGACGCGCTGGAACGCCACCGCACCGAGCAGGAACAATCCGAGGACCAGGAAGACGGTGATCACCCCGGCGCGGGACGCGTCGCGCGGGTCGCGCACCTCCTCGCTCACGCTGAACGCCGCTTCGAAACCCCAGTAGAAGAAGACCGCGATCACCATGCCCTGAGCCAGCACGGCGAACGAGGGAATCGCAAAGGGATCGAACCAGGAGAGGGAGAACGGCTGGCTCCCGGCGAACAACCCGTACGTGCAGAAGCCGATCAACACGACGTACTCGAAGACGAGGAGATACTTCTGCAGCCGGGCCGCGACCGCGACGCCGCGGACGGCGGTGAAGGTCACCGCCCCCAGGATCGTCAGCCCCAGCATCGTGGACTGGAGCGTGGAGTCGGGATCGAGGGTGAGCCCGCCGATGCTGTGCAGGCCGGCCATGCCGGCGAGTTGCAGGATCGCGGACCCGGCGATCGCGGTGGTGTAGGCCATGAACACGACAACGGCGACGATGGCCATCCAACCGGTGAGGATGCCCAGCCACGGACTGAGGCTGCGGCCTACCCAGACATAGCTGTTGCCGCAATTGGGTTCGACCCTGTTGAGCCGGGCGTATCCGCTGGCAATTCCCAGAATCGGGACGAAGGCCAGTACCAACACCACCGGCATCTGGAGACCGACCACGGCGGCGATGACTCCCAAGCCGACACCGATGCTCGTCGTCGCCGCGGTACTCGAGGCGGCGATCGCAATTCCGTCGATGACGCCGAGGGATTTGCGGAGGGCGGTCGCCCTCGGCGCGTCGACCGCGCCGTTGTTCACTGCTGCCATGTGTGCGTCGCTTTCGATGGAGGGATGGGAGGGATGAGAGGCCACGCACCGATCCGCATTCTCGTGTCCGCGGCCTGGGGCTTCGCTCCCTGTGACATGCAACACTGTCGCCGATTGCAGCGTCAACGGTGTTGGCATAAGCTTCCGTGGACGGAAGGGAGCCGGGATGGCGAAGCAGGTGGTCTCGGACTCGGCCAGGAAGAGGCGCAGGCCGACGAAGCAGGGTGCAGTTCTCTCGGAGCAGCTGATCATGGAGACGGCGCTGCGGTTGCTCCGCCACCACGGCAGTGCCGGTCTGTCCGTCCGGCGCCTCGGGGCTGCGCTCGGGGCCGACCCCAGCACCCTGTACCGGTACTTCCGCGGCATCGACGACCTGACGTTAGCGATCGCCGACGAGCTGATCGGTCGGTCGTTCCACGGGTGGGAACCCACCGGGGACTGGTGGCGGGACCTCCACTCTCTCGGAATACGTTCGCATGCAGCGTATCTGGACCATCCCCAGGCGGCAGTCCTGTCGGCCAGCCGCGTCAGCGGTCGTACCTCGGAGAAAGCAGCCGTCGACACGATCCTCGGAATACTGCGCGAGGCGGGATTCCCCGACGGCGCAGCAGTGCGCCTCTACCGCGCGTTCGTGGACCAGATGCTGGCCTTCGCAGCCCTCGACGGAGCCGAACTCGCTCTACCCGAGGACGTCCGCGAGTCCGATCGGCAACTGTGGCGATCCGCCTACGCGCAGCTGCCTGCCGAGACGCATCCGCACATCGCTGCGACCGCGGGTCTTCTCGTCGACCTCTCCGACCGCAGCGCCTATCCCGACGCACTCGAACTGCTCCTCGACGGCGCTCGCACCCTGCTTCACCGACTCGACGCGAAGCGAGAATCCGCGACGTCGTGACAAGCGCTCGGCTCGAATCGTGGCCGAACGGGCCGGGGGAGTCGCCGGATTACCTGGGAGCATCCCGGAGCTCGATGACGAGTGGCCGACCTGTGTCGAACCAGTACCGGTGCAGATCCTTGATCTTCGCGCGCGTAGGCAACCCGCGTAGATGCACGGCGCATTCGCCATAGTCGAACACATTGACCGTCTCGCAGATAGCGTCCCGGGCATCGTCGAGCTCCGCACGATCGGTGATCTCTCGCGCGAGTCCATCGCACCAACCCGCCGGCATCCGCAGCCGGACCCGTGGGTTCCCACGGATGTTCCACACCCAGCCTGCGACGAAATCCGGGCGCGTCATCGCCAACGCGGGTGGCAGAAGCGAGACCAGGTAGGCACGGTCCCCGTCTTCGAGGGCAGACTGGGCGACGACGTCAGCCGCCGGCGAGCGGCACCAGGATGAAGTGGCCGGCTCCGCGGGCGGCGGAGAACACGTCCCAGGACATCGGGCCGCCGGGACCACGGCCTTCCTGGTAGCGGAGATCGAATGCGGGGTTCACGGGTGCGAGCCGGTAGTCGAAGAAGGCGTAGTTCGCGCGCAGCAATGTGCGCGTCGGTTCGGTGGCCTCCGCGAGACGGGGCACCAACCGGTCCTCGACCACCAATCCGCGGTCGGAGAATTCGTCGACGATGACGCATTCACAGAAGTACGCGAGGGTCCCGATCTCACCGGGGGATCGCACCGGTGCCTCCCCGACGAGGGTCCCGACCGCCCGGCCGACCCGCTCGTAGTCCTGCGCACTCGCCCAGTTACCGAAGATGGGGGGTGCGTCCCACGGGAGACCGCTCTCGACGTCGTAGTACACGGCGCCGGCGCCCAGCACGGCGAGCAGGCCGGCCAGTGTGCCGGCGACAGCGCGGTCCGTGGCGTTGCGCGCGGCGCTCCAGTGGATGCCGGCGGCGAGGACGGCGAACATCGCCAGCGTGGTCGCGGGCGCCACGTAATACCAGTGGTACGGCACGGTGTCGAGCAGGACGTAGGCGGCGTAGTAGAGAGCACCGGACAGTCCGAGCGCGAGCAGCGGCACAGGCACCGGTCGCTTCCCCGGCCTGGCGTACGAGGCGAGCGCGACGAGAATCAGAACGAGTGCGAGGGCCGCGGGACCGAATGCCGCCACAGTCCGCCACGGGTTGGACTCGAAGTACATGATCGGGCCGGTGAGGTAGTTGTAGCCGCCCACATCGGAGGCCTGGCCCTGCTTGATCAGGAAGGTGTCGGGCAGAGCCGAACCGAGGACGATCCAGCTGAACAGGTACCACGGCCCGGCGATCGCGGCGAAGCCGGCGAGAGCGCGGCGCAGTTGCGTGCGAATCGCCGGTGACAGGGCGGCGATGACCACGACGAAGACGAGCAGGTCCAGACGTACCAGCGACGCCATGCCCGCGGCCGCGCCGAACCAGGCGGCCCTGCCTTCGAGCGCGAACCACACCATCACCGCGACGGCCGCCGGGATCAGCAGCACCTCGAGTCCGACCGCGGACAACACGAACGGGTTGAACACCACCAGCGCACCGGCGAGCACCGCCCAGACGGTCCCGAGGCCGAGGCTCCGGCACGTGCGCGCCAGCACCCAGCCCAACAGGGCGGTGACCGCGACGTTGAGCATTCCGAGCGCGAACAGGGGATCGCCCGGGCCCCACAATCGGGTCAGGAACGTCAATGCCCCGAGCACGAGCACGTTGAGCGGGGACGTCGACGTGTTCGCGGTCAGTCCGTTTACGATCGCCCACTCCCCGTGGACGGCGAGGTTCCTGGCGGCCGACAGACTGATGTAGGCGTCGTCCGTCAGGCTGCCGGAGACGATCCAGAACAACACGGCCGCCACCACCGCGCCGGACGCGGCGAGGATCGCCGGCGCCCGAAACGGGCTCGGTACCGGTGGCGGGGCAGACCGCTCGAGCGGTTCGTTCAGCAATCCTGTGGACACCGCGACATCCTAGAGAGTGGAGCCGGGACCGCTGCTCGCAGCCACCGAACTCGGCGGCGACACGGTCACCGGTTCCCGGAAATGTCCTCCCGCGCGAACTCGCAGGTGCCTGTCGACTGTTTAGTCATTCGAGAAGACGGGAAATCGACGCCCCAGGGCCGGAAGCGTCACCGGTGGCACCGCCGGCCCAGGTTCCGCGGGTTGAGCCCCCAGGTCGCGGGACCGCCCCGGGCTTTCCTATCGGCGGTGCCGCTCGTGAGCGGTGAGCAGCAGAGCGTCGAAACGGTCGCGAAACGAAGTGGGCGTGTGGATTTCGTCGCCGAATGCGAGAACGAGTTGCTCCGCGATGACGCGGATCTTCGTGTTCGTCTGCTGTGACCGCCACGTCAGGAGGTCGAAGGCGGCGTCGGCGGAGATGGAGTAGACGAGCATCAGCGCACCCTTGGCCTGTTCGATGACTGCCCGCGAACGGACGATGTCGAGCGAAGCGACTTCCGCCGTGTCGAGCAAGCGGGGGTTGTCCCAGATCTCGTCGGTCCTGTCCTGCCACACGAGCACGACGAAGCGGGCGTCCGCGGAGGTGAACATGGAGGCGACCCCGTGCGCCCACAGCCAGTTCCCGTTCCTGTGCCGGACGCGGGCATAGCCCGCTTGGGCGGCGCCGGTATCGAGGACACCCCCGACGAGGCCGAACCACCGCGGCGCGTCCGACGGGTGCATCAAACCGGCGAGGTCCACACGATCGAACTCGTCCAATCGGTAGCCGACGAGGTCGGCCACGGCCGGGTTCGTCAACACCAGTCGCCGTCGGTCGTCGTACACGCAGACGGGGCGCGGCAGAGAGACCACCAGCGAGGTGAACGCGTCGTGGCCGAGACTGTCGGTCGGTGCGAGGGGGAACCCGGACATGCGTACTTCCTTCAGTTCTTCGCCCCGACGACGACTCGTACAGCCGATCGTCGCGGCGTGCGCAGAACGATCCGCTAGAGGGATTCGGAGCCGAGCCCTGTTCGGCTGGGTGTGACGTGCGTCCTACTCGCTGAATTCGCCCATCGCGGGCGTCCATTCGCGGATCTGCACCTTCTCGACCAGATTTTCCTGTACGAACGGATCCTGCGCGAACAGGCGCGCGACGGCGTCCTCGTCCTCGGCCTCGACGATGAACAGCGCACCGTGGCCGTCGGCGAGGGGGCCGGTCGAACGCATGACCTTGCGGCGGACGAGTTCGGTGAGCCACCCACGATGCTGCGTCCGGTGATCGTCGCGCAGGGACGACGTCTCGGGGCTGTACGTGTATTCCACGACGAACAGGGCCATCAGGTTCTCGCTCAGCCGTGGTCGATGTACGACTCGAGCTGGTCGCGTTCGGTCTGCAGCTCGCCGATCCGGCTCTTCACCACGTCGCCGATGCTGACGATGCCGACCAGCTGCCCGTCCACGATCACCGGCAGGTGCCGGATCCGGCGTTCGGTCATGGTTTCGGCGAGACTGTCCACGGTGTCGGTCGGGAGACAGGTGAACACCGATGTCGTCATGATGTCCACGACCCGGGCATTCAGGATGTCGGGGCCGCGCTCGTGGATGCGGCGCACGACGTCGCGTTCGGTGACGATCCCGACGACGGCGTCGTTCTCCGTTACCACCAGGGCGCCCACATTGTGCCTGGCGAGTTCGCCGATCAGTGTGCTGACCGGCATCTCCGGATCGACCGTCACCACGGCCGGACCCTTGTTCCGCAACACATCCGCGATTCGCATCTGGACACCCCGATCTGTGGGCACTCCGACTGGCCGCCGATTCGATCATAGGCAGACTTCGAGCGTATGCCAGCGCTTCTGCCGGTCTTGGTTTGGTTATCTACTCGTGACCGCCGTGTCCCGCGGGCCGGTGTGCGGGTCGGGCGCCCACCGGGACTGCGGTGTTAGGTTGGCGCTGTGCCGATCACCGTGCTACTCGTCGACGACCAGGAACTGATGCGGATGGGCCTCAACATGGTGCTCGACGCTCAGGACGACATCACTGTCGTCGGTGAGGCGAGCGACGGAGCGGCGGCCGTCGCCGCGGTCCGCAAACTCGAACCCGATGTGGTGTTGATGGACGTCCGTATGCCGGTGGTGGACGGGGTCAGCGCGACCGCCCAGATCCTGGAGTCGGGGGTCGCGAGTCGCGTGCTGGTGATGACCACCTTCGACCTCGACGAGCACGCCATGGGTGCGTTGCGGGCCGGGGCCAGCGGCTTCCTGCTCAAGGACACCCCGTCGGAAGACCTGGTGTCGGCGATCCGCAGTGTGGCCGCGGGGGACGCAGTGGTGTCGCCGAAGGTGACCCGCCGGTTGCTGGCGAGGTTCCTCGACGACGGTCCCGGTCCGCTTCGTGACCCGGAGGTCCTCGACGTGCTGACCGAGCGTGAACGGGAAGTGCTGCAGCTGGTCGCCACCGGCTTGTCGAACACGGAGATCGCCGGTCAGCTCTTCCTCTCGGAGTCGACCATCAAATCGCACGTGGGCCGGATTCTGACCAAGTTGAACGTCCGCGACCGGGTCCAGGCAGTGGTGCTGGCCTACGAGACGGGCCTGGTGCGACCCGGCTCGTAGGCCGGCGGGTGGGGAAGCGTACTGCCGCTAGACGGTGAAGGTGCCGACGGTCGGGACCACGGTGCACGTGACGGAGTCGGCGTAGCCGACCGTCCCGAACATCGTCGCGAGGACGGTTCCCTTGCCGGTGTCGACGATCTTCGACAGCAGCGGGGTATTGATGATCGGAAGCTTGTCGTCGAGCTTGACGATCCCGCCCTGGAACGTCGTGAGGTTGATCCAGGCGACGCTGAGGTCGGACGACTGCGGGATCGCCACGTAGGCGGGGATGGCCTGGAATCGGAGTTGGTTCGCGGTGATCTGGGGGAACAGGTTCGGTCCGCCCTGAGCGCTCGCCAGCGTGACCGTCGCGGGCTTGTCGGCGACGCCGCACCCGAGCGTGGGGGACGGGTACATGAAGTCCTGCGGTGTGGTGAGTCCGACCTCGAGCACATCCTTCGGGATGAACACGCTGGCGCCGAGAAGAGCGTCCACGGCGGCCGTCGCGGCGGGGGAGACCTCGGTGGCCAGCGCCTGCAGTTCGGCGGCACCCTTCGCGAAGTCGGCGACCGGTGCTGCCGATGCCGGTCCCGAAGACAGCATGCCGAAGGCGGCTGCGGACGCGAGAACGATTGCGGCTCGGCGGAAGACGGTGGAACGAGTCATATCGGCTCCTCGTTGTGCGCGGGGTCGGAAGACCCCTATCGCAGTGAACTGCATCATGCGCAGACTCTCAATGTCAACTTGAGGTTTAGCATTGTGAGCGCTTCGATATCAACGGCCGGGAGAAAATCGGCGCCGTCGAACGTTGAACGATCAGACGGTTGACCCAGACCCTCGATGACCCGGCCGTCCGAAAGGGGGCGTCATGTACGCCGCACTGTTCCTGTTGTACGTAGTGGTGGAGATCGCCGCTCTCGTCCTGGTCGGTAACGCGATCGGCGTGCTGTGGACGGTTCTCCTCCTGCTCGGTGGAACGCTGATCGGACTGTTGCTGATGCGGTCGCAGTGGCGTCGTGTGATGGACGGCCTGCGCCGGGCGGCGAGCGGCGACGGCTCTCCTGGTGCGGCGGTCGCGGACGGCGCACTCGTCGCGTTGGGCTCCGCGCTGATGTTCGTCCCCGGCCTGGTCACCTCGGTGCTCGGGCTGCTCTTCCTCGTTCCCCCCACCCGGTGGGCACTTCGGCCCGTCGTGGTCCTGCTGGCAGGCAGACGTGCCGCCACCGTCGCGGCCGGGGCGGAAGCGTTCGCGCGGGCACCCCGGCGGGGTGGCGGCGAAGTGATCGAAGGGGAGGTGGTCGACGAGGTCTTCGAGGGCGTAGTGATCGACGAGGAGCCCCGAACCCCGACCCGTGATCCCCGCGTTCTGCCCTAACAGGCAGACTGGTTGCCTGTGACTACACAACTGCTGGTCGACGGCCGAATCTACAGTTCCTTTGCTCCAGACGCCACGTCGATGGCAGTGACCGACGGCGTCGTGTCGTGGGTCGGCGACGACCGCGCGGCCCGTGCGCTGCACCCCGGTGCCGACGTGGTCGACCTCGGCGGCGCGTTCGTCACCCCGGCTTTCGTCGATACCCACGTGCACGTCACAGCGCTCGGCCTGAACATGGTCGGACTCGACCTGGTCGGTGTCGGATCGCTTCGCGAATGCCTGGACCGGCTCGCCTCCTTCGCCCGCACCCACGGCGACGCAGTCATCTGGGGACACGGCTGGGACGAATCGGCGTGGCCGGACGGCGCCGGTCCCACCACGGCGCAACTCGACGAGGCCGCGCCCGGACGCACGGTGTATCTGTCCCGGATCGACGTCCATTCGGCAGTCTGCTCGACGGCCCTGCGCCGGTCGGTCCCGGATCTGAGCGACACCGCCGGCTTCTCGCCGGAGGGGCCGCTGACATTCGAGGCGCACCACGCCGCCCGCACCGTCGCGCGCTCGCTGCTGACGGCCGAGCAGCGTTCCGCCGCCCGCATCGCCGCCCTCGACGCCATCGCCTCCCGCGGCATCGTCGCAGTGCACGAGTGCGGGGGCCCCGACATCGCCGGACTCGACGATTTCCGTGAACTCCTCGCCACCCCGCACGGTGTCGAGGTCCGCGGCTACTGGGGTGAGGCGGTCGCCGACGCCGACGAGGCCAGAAAGCTGTTGAACACCACCGGCGCCCACGCGCTGGGCGGCGACCTGTTCATCGACGGATCCCTCGGCTCCCACACGGCGTGGCTCAGCGAACCCTATGCCGATCTGGCCGGCGGGACCGGCAAGAGCTACCTGGGAGTCGACGAGATCGCCGCACACGTGCGCGCCTGCACCATCGCCGGAATTCAGGCCGGATTCCACGTCATCGGCGACGCCGCCGTCCGGGCCGCGGTCGACGCGTTCGCCGTCGTCGCCGACGAACTGGGCGGTCCCGCGGTCGCGAAGGCCGGGCACCGACTCGAACACGCCGAGATGTTGACCGGTGACGACGCGGCGCGGCTCGCGCAGTGGGGTGTGATCGCCAGCGTCCAGCCCGCGTTCGACGCCCTGTGGGGTGGGACCGACGGCCTGTACGCGCAGCGCCTCGGAACCGAGCGTGCCCTCACCCTCAACCCGTTCGCCGCCGCCGCCTCCGCCGGGGTGTCGCTGGCACTGAGCTCCGACGCACCCGTCACCCCGGTCGACCCGTGGGCGATGCTGCGCGCGGCCGTCCACCACCGCACGCCCGGCAGCGGGATCTCCCCCCGCGCGGCGTTCTCGGCTGCCACGCGCGGCGCGTGGCGGGCCGGCGGGGTCCGGGACGGTCTTGCCGGGACGCTCGACCCCGGAGCGCCCGCGTCGTACGCCGTGTGGGATGCCGGTGAACTCGTGGTCAGCGCCCCCAAGGACTCCGTGCAGCGGTGGTCGACCGATCCCCGGTCCCGGGTCCCGGCCCTGCCGCGGCTCGAGGACGACGCGCCCACACCCGTGCTGCTGCGTTCGGTGCACCGGGGGAGCGTCGTCCATGAGCGGTAGCACCACGTCTCGCTGGACCACCGGAAAGCGCGGCGTGCTGGTACGTTCCGTCCTGTCGGTGGCCGCGGGATTCCTCGTGTTCTCCGGCTTTCCGCCCCGCCCCCTCTGGTTCCTCGCACCCATCGGCATCGCCTTGCTGACGCTGATCCTCACCGGTGCGGGGGGTGCGGCACCGAGATTGCGCGCGGGCTTCGGCTACGGCTACCTCGCGGGACTCGGCTTCCTCGTGCCGCTGCTCCCGTGGATCGGGGTGTTCGTCGGCGCCCTCCCATGGCTTGCCCTCGCCGCGGTCGAGTCGCTGTACATCGGATTGTTCGGGGTGCTCGCCGTGCTCGTCTCCCGGCTGCGCTGGGCCCCGCTGTGGATCGCGGCGTGCTGGTCGCTCACGGAGTGGCTGCGCGCCAGCGTGCCGTTCGGTGGCTTCCCCTGGGGGCGGTTGGCGTTCGGCCAGTCGGAGGGCTGGTTCCTACCGCTCGCGAGCATTGGCGGTGCCCCGTTGCTCAGCTTCGCCGTCGCGCTGACCGGCGCCGGACTGGCATCCGTCGCCGTGACGGTGCGGGCCCGGGTGAGCGGCGCCACGAACTGGACGCGGCCGCTCGCAGGCGGTCTGGTCGCCGCACTCGCCGCGACGGTCGTGTCGCTCGCGCTGGGGCCGACGCTGCCGGGCATGGACTCGGGAGACCGGACGATCACCGTCGCCGCGATCCAGGGCAGCGTCCCCAAACTAGGACTCGACTTCAACGACCAACGCAAGCGGGTCCTCGACAATCACGTGAACCGCACCCTCGAACTCGCAGACGACGTCGCGTCGGGCGCGGCGCCGCAACCCGACCTCGTCGTCTGGCCGGAGAACGCGTCCGACATCGATCCCCTGCGCAACGCCGACGCCGCCGCCGACATCTCCCGGGCGTCCGAGGCGATCGGTGCGCCGATTCTGGTGGGTGCGGTGCTCGTGAATTCCGACCGCACCACCACCAACTCGGTGATCATGTGGGACGGCGATGCGGGACCGCAGGAGCAGCACGACAAGAAGATCATCCAGCCGTTCGGCGAGTACCTGCCGTACCGCGGGTTCTTCCGGCACTTCTCCTCGTATGCCGACCGGGCGGGCAACTTCGTTCCCGGGGACGGGGACGGGGTCGTCCACGCGGACGGAATCGCCGTCGGGGTCGCGACCTGCTACGAGGTGGCGTTCGACCGGGCGTTCGAGCAGTCGGTGCGCAGCGGCGCCGAACTGCTCGCCGTCCCCACCAACAACGCCACGTTCGGCGACACCGAGATGACCTACCAGCAGCTCGCCATGTCACAGGTGCGGGCCGTAGAGCACGGTCGCGCCGTCGTCGTCGCCGCGACCAGCGGTGTGAGCGCGATCATCGGCCCCGACGGGTCCACGGCGGCGGAAACCCCACTTTTCGTACCCGCGGCCCTGGTGTCGCAGGTGCCGCTCCGCACCGGTACTACGCTGGCAAGTCGGCTCGGCCCGATTCCGGAGGTTCTCCTCTGTGTCGGCGCCGTCGCTGCCGTCGCGTTCGCCGTGGTGCAACGACGACGCACAGTTCGCCCACTGATTCAACGCAGTACCGAGAAGGCGCCGGCAGTTGCCGGCAGGGAGGATCCTCATGGCATCGGAGACCGATTCCGGGCAGAGCGGGGCACCGAGCGCACGGACTCTGGTGATCATTCCGACGTATAACGAGCGGGAGAATCTCGGCCTGATCGTGGGCCGCCTGCATGCGGCGCTGCCGCGGACGCATGTTCTGGTTGTCGACGACGGCAGCCCCGACGGCACCGGAGACATCGCGGACGCCCTCGCGTCGAACGACGACGCCGGCCGCATCCACGTGATGCACCGCACCGAGAAGAACGGTCTCGGAGCCGCCTACATCGCCGGATTCCACTGGGGCCTGGACCGGGACTACACCGTCCTCGTCGAAATGGACGCGGACGGCAGCCACGCGCCCGAGCAGTTGCATCGCCTCCTCGACCAGGTGGACGCCGGCGCCGACCTCGTGCTCGGTTCGAGGTACGTGCCGGGCGGCACGGTGGTCAACTGGCCGAAGCACCGCGAGTGGCTCTCGCGCGGCGGGAACATCTACTCGCGGCTCGCCCTGGGCGTGAAGATCAAAGACATCACCGGCGGATACCGGGCGTACCGCCGTGAGGTGCTCGAGAAGCTCGACCTCGCTGCGGTGGAGTCGCATGGCTACTGCTTCCAGGTGGACCTGGCGTGGCGGGCCATTCAGGAGGGCTTCGACGTCCGCGAAGTTCCCATCACGTTCACGGAACGAGAGATCGGCGAATCCAAGATGAGCGGCGGGATCGTTCGCGAGGCGCTGCTCAAGGTCACGCAGTGGGGGCTGCGCAACCGTATTGCCAGGATCAAGGGTGTGGCGGCCAGATAACACCAGGTACCAACCGCTGCCCCATTCCTTCCGCGGAAGTGGTGGGGCAGCGCTGGGTTAGGTGCTTCGAAACGTGACACCCATGGGCAAAGACGTGGTCTGTCCACATTCTGGGACGCCCTGAAACGGTTTGAACCGTACGTCCGATAGGAACGTGAAGCGTACTCCCGGGTAAGGTTCGGTAAATTCCCAGGTTCGCAGGTCACTATGAATTTCTTGGGTGGCCGGTGGGTGCCCTGCCCACCGCCGGTGTGGGAAGAAGGACGAACAAGGTGGTCGAAGCTGTGCCGAGTGGTGACGTGACCGCCGCGAGTGGTATTCCGGACGGTGCATTCCCACTCTCCACCGCTCAGCAGGGGATGTGGTTCGCCCAGCAGCTCGACCCCGACGTGCCCGTCACCATCGCGCAGTGCGTGGAACTGGTGGGTGCCCTCGACGTGGCGTTGCTGTCGGAGTCGTTGATCACCGCAGGCCGCGAACTCGGCTCCGCCTTCCTCCGTCTCGTCGAGGTCGACGGAGTTCCCTATCAGCTCGTCGATCCGACCCTGGACGCGTCGGTCAGGTTCGTCGACCTGCAGCACGAGCCCGATCCGAGGGCGGCAGCCAAGGAGTGGATGCGGCAGGAGTACACCACTCCGCTCGACGTGTGCCGCGACCGGCTCGTCACCTCGGCGGTCCTGTGCACCGGGCCGGATCGTCATTACTGGTACAGCCGTGTCCACCACGTTGCGCTCGACGGCATGGGATCGATGACACTCATCGACCGGACTACGCAGCTGTACACCGCAGCCGTGCAGGGGCGCACCGCGGCACCGTCCAAGGCCGCCGCACTCACCGACGTCGCCCGGGTCGACGACGACTACCGGATCTCGCCGCGCTACCGCGCCGACCAGGAGTACTGGTCCGAGCGGGTATCCACCATCGGCGAACCGCACAGCCTCGTCGAGCGGTCCGCACCCGCACGGGCACGAAGCCGAACGGCGGGTGGGCAGATCCCCGGGACCCTCGTCGACCACCTCGAGGCCGCGACAAATCGTCACGACTCGTCGACCGCGTTCGAGGTCATTGCGGCGTTCGCCGCGTACCTGTCCCGGATGACCGGACGCGAAGAGGTCGCGGTCAGTCTGCCCGTCACCGCCCGCACCACCGCGCTGCTCCGCCGCTCCGGCGGCATGGTCTCCAATGTGGTCCCGTTGCACCTGCACGTCCGCCCGGACATGACGAACGCGGACCTGGTGGCGGCGGTCCGGCTGGAAGTCACCGCGGCACTCCGCCACCAGCGCTACCCGCACATCGACATCCGGCGGGACGCGGCCACCGAGCACCAGGGCTTCTACGGTCCCCTGATCAACGTCATGCTGTTCCACGACGAGATCACCCTCGGCAGCGTCGTCGGCAGGCTCGAACTGCTATCCACCGGTCCGATCACCGACCTCGCGGTCAACGTCTATCACGGAGTCGCCGGTACCAGCCTCAACCTGGACTTCGAGGCCAACCCGGACCTGTACTCCGAACGCACCCTCGGCGCCCATCACACCCGCTTCACCCGGTTCCTGGGCGCGTTCCTGACCTCCGGCACCGACGGACCACGACGGATCGGCGACCTCGACATCCTCGACGAGGACGAACGCCGCACCCTGGTACCCGCCACCGGGCGCGCCGGATTCGTACCCGTCACTCTGCCGGATTTGCTCGCCGGCGCCGTCCGCGGCAACCCGGACGGCGATGCCCTCGTCGCACCCGGGCACGGGACGTCCGCCGCCCTGAGCTACCGCGCCCTCGACGAGACGTCGAACCAGCTCGCGCGACTCCTGATCGACCTCCAGGTCGGCCCGGAGGTCATGGTGGCGTTGGCGTTGCCGCGGTCGCGGGAGTCGGTGTCGAGTGTGTGGGCGGTGGCGAAGGCGGGTGCGGCGTTCGTTCCGGTGGATCCGAGCTATCCGGCTGACCGCATCGCGTTCATGCTGGAGGATTGTAGTGCGCCGATCGGCATCACCACCGCCGCGTTTCGGGATGGTCTGCCGGAGTGCACGCACTGGATCGTCTTGGACGACGACGAGTTCTTGTCGGCCGTTGCCTCCTATCCGGCGGATGCGGTCACCGACGCCGACCGCACGGGTGTGTTGTCGGTGGATCATCCGGCGTATGTGATTTATACGTCGGGGTCGACGGGCCGACCGAAGGGTGTGGCGGTCACGCACCGGGGTGTGGTGAATCTGGCGGCGGATGAGCGGGACCGTCTCGTGGTGTCCTCGGGTTCGCGGGTGTTGCATTTCGCGTCGCCGAGTTTCGATGCGTCGGTGTTCGAGTTGGTAATGGCGGTGTGTGCGGGCGCGACGCTGGTGGTGGCGCCGACCACGATTTACGGTGGCACCGAATTGGCGGAACTGATCGCCGAGCAGCGGGTGACGCATGCGTTCTGCACGCCGGCGGCATTGGCGTCGCTCGATCACCGCGGTCTGGACCATCTGAAAACGGTGGTGGTGGCGGGTGATGTGTGTCCGCCGGAGTTGGTGGCGCGGTGGGCGCCGGGCCGGATCATGGTCAATGCGTACGGTCCGAGTGAGACCACGATCATGTCGTCCGCTACCGGACCGATGGGGCCCGGGCAGCCGGTCACCATCGGGTCACCGACCGTGGGTGTCGACCTCGTCGTCCTCGATCACCGGTTGCGTCCGGTCCCGGCCGGGGTGCGCGGCGAACTCTATGTCCTCGGCTCCAGCTTGGCTCGCGGGTATGTGCACCGGACCGGGTTGACGGCGGAGCGGTTCGTGGCGAGCCCGTTCGGCACCGGCGGGCGGATGTACCGCACGGGTGACGTGGTCCGCTGGGTGACCGCTCCGGACGGGCCTCCGGTTCTGGAGTTTTTGGGGCGTAGTGATTTTCAGGTGAAGGTTCGGGGGTTCCGGATCGAGCTGGGGGAGATCGATGCGGCGTTGGCGGCGCATCCGGTGGTGGAGTTCGCCCACACGGTCGGCTATGACGACGGGAGCGGGAGCAGTCGCCTGGTCTCGTACGTGCTGCCGGCGCCGGGCGTAGAGGTTGATACCCGGGTGTTGGCGGGGTTCGTGGGGCAGCGGTTGCCGGGGTACATGGTGCCGTCGGCGATCATGGTGTTGGACTCGCTGCCGCTGACTCGGGCCGGGAAACTGGACCGCAATGCCCTGCCCGCACCGATATTCGCCGCACCCTCGGCCGACACCGTGCGCCCGAGAACGGTCACCGAGGAGATCCTCCTCGGAATCTTCCGCGACGTCCTCGGCCTCCCCGAACTGAGCGTCGACACCAGTTTCTTCGAACTCGGCGGCAACTCCCTGATGGCCACCCAGGTCGTGTCCCGCGTGAACACCGCCCTCGGTGTGCGGATCGGGGTCCGGGACCTCTTCCAGTCGCCGTCGGTGTCGCAATTGGCGGTCGCGGTGGCGAACACGAGCCCGCCCACCGACCCGCGGCCGGTGCTGGAGGCGCGGGAACGACCCGACCGCGTGCCCCTCTCCGTTGCGCAACAACGCATGTGGTTCCTCAACCAGTTCGACACGGCCTCGGCCGCCTACAACCTGCCGATCGCCCTGCGGCTCACCGGCGATCTCGACCGGGAAGCCCTGCGAGCGGCGCTCGGCGACATCCAGGAACGGCACGAAGCGCTGCGCACCGTCTTCCCCGACACCCCTGACGGACCCCACCAGCTGATCCTGCCCGCCGTGAGCGTGCTGGCCGACACCGATCCGATCGACGTCGACGCCCAGTCGATCACCGTCGCGGTGGCGGCCCTCGGCGGTGCCGGATTCGACCTCAGCGCCGACATACCGCTGCGCGCCGGACTGTTCCGGGAGGCGCCCGACCGGCATGTTCTCGTCCTCGTGGTTCATCACATCGCCGCCGACGGGTGGTCGATGACGCCGCTGGCCGCGGACGTGATGGTCGCGTACGCGGCGCGCGCCGCCGGTCACGCACCCACCTGGGCGCCGCTCCCGGTGCAGTACGCCGACTACAGCCTCTGGCAGAGGGAACTACTGGGTTCGGAAGACGACCCGAACAGCCTGTCCGCCAGGCAGATCGCCCACTGGCAGGCGGCGCTCACCGGTGTGCCGCAGCTGATCGAGCTGCCCACCGACAGGCCGCGGCCCGCCGAGATGTCGTATCGGGGCGGTCGTGTCGACTTCACCATCCCGGCCGACGTCCACGGGCGTCTCGTCGATCTGGCACAGAGCACCGGCACCACGCTGTTCATGGTCACCCACACAGCCCTCGTGGTGCTGTTCCATCGCCTCGGCGCCGGAACGGACGTCGTCATCGGCACCCCGGTCGCCGGACGCGGTGAGGAGGCGCTCGACGACCTGGTGGGCATGTTCGTCAACACCCTGGTGCTTCGCGCGACCGCCGAGCCGGGCGACACGTTCGAGGAGGTTCTCGACCGGGTCCGCAACGCCGACCTTGCCGCGTTCTCCCACGCCGACGTGCCGTTCGAGCGACTCGTGGAGGTGCTCAGCCCCGACCGGTCCGCCGCACGTCATCCGCTGTTCCAGGTCATGCTCTCGTTCCAGAACACCGCGCCGACCACCGTCGAACTGCCAGGCCTCGAGGTCGCGGCGGCAGAAATCGATGTCCATGTGGCGAAATTCGACCTCCAGTTGACCGTCACCGAACGGTACGGTGACGCGGGCACGCCGGGTGGTCTCGCGGCCGGCTTCGACTACGCCACCGATCTGTTCGACGAGTCGACCGTCGCGTCGATGGCCGAGCGATTCGTGAACCTGTTGCGCTCGGTTGCGGCATCCTCCGCGACGGCGGTCGGTGATCTTCCCCTGCTCCACGCCGCCGAACGCGACCGTCTCCTCGGCACGTGGAACGACACCGAGCACCGCGTGCCTGCGATGTGTCTGCCCGAGCTGTTCGACGCGCAGGTTGCCCGCACCCCGGATGCGGTGGCTGCGGTGTTCGGGGACGTCACGCTGACATATTCCCAACTCGATTGCCGCGCAAACAGTCTGGCGCGCCATCTGATCGACAGAGGGGTGGGACCCGAATCGCGTGTCGGGCTGGCGATGCGGCGCTCACCGGACCTGCTGGTGGGCATGTACGCGATCGTCAAGGCCGGCGGTGCCTACGTGCCGGTCGATCCGGACCACCCGACGGACCGGATCGGGTATGTGCTCGACTCCGCACAGCCCGTCTGCGTGCTCACGACCTCGGCCGACCGCGGCGCACTTCCCGCGGGTTCGTCATTCGTCGAGATCGACCGGATCGCGCTGGATTCCTGTTCCGGCGAACCCGTCACCGACTCCGACCGACTGGCACCGCTTCGCCCGGACAACCCTGCATACGTCATCTACACCTCGGGCTCCACCGGTCGGCCCAAGGGAGTGTCGGTGCCGCACCGCGGGATCGTCAATCAGCTCCTGTGGATGCAGTCGGAATACGCGCTCACCGCACGGGACGTGCTGCTGCAGAAGACCGCAACCACTTTCGACGTATCGCTGTGGGGTTACTTCTGGCCGCTGCTCACGGGCGCCACGATGGTGCTGGCCACCCCGGACGGTCACCGCGACCCCGAGTACCTCGCTCGGGTCATCGACGAGCACGGTGTCACGGTCACCGACTTCGTGCCCTCGATGCTCGACGCCTTCGTCGCGTCCGTGCCCGCGACCTCGTGCGCCACGCTGCGGCACGTCTTCGTGATCGGGGAGGCGCTGCCCCCGGAAACCGTCACGCGATTCCGGGCGCTGTCCGATGCCGGACTGCACAACCTGTACGGGCCCACCGAGGCGGCAGTCTCGGTCACCTACTGGGACACCGCGACCACGGTCGCCGGCACGGTGCCGATCGGCGTGCCCGAGTGGAACACCCAGGTCTACGTTCTCGATTCGCGCCTGCACCCGGTTCCCCCCGGCGTTGCCGGTGAGCTTTACCTGGCGGGCGAACAGCTCGCCCGGGGATACCTCGGCCGCGTTGATCTCACCTCGGACCGGTTCGTGGCCAACCCGTTCACGGCCGGCCTGCGTATGTACCGCACCGGTGACCTCGTGCGATGGACGTCGGCGGGTGCACTCGAATACATCGGGCGCACCGACTTCCAGGTCAAGTTCCGAGGCCAGCGCATCGAGCTCGGCGAGATCGAATTCGTCCTGCGGGCACAGCCGTCGGTCACCAGCGCTGCCGTGCTGGTCCATTCCGATCCCGGCACCGGCGATCACCTCGTCGCCTATGTCGTGCCCGAGCCGGGACACGACCTCGATACCACGCGACTTCGAGAGTGCATGGCCGCGTCCCTGCCGGCGTACATGATTCCGGCAGCTCTGATGGTCGTCGACGAATTCCCGCTCAATACGAGTGGAAAACTCGATCGTCAGGCCCTGCCCGCGCCCGAATTCGGTGGTTCCGCCTCGGAGTACGTGGCCCCGCGCACGTCGGTCGAGGCCAACCTCGCGGAGATCTTCGCCGAGGTTCTCGGTCTCGACCGTATCGGCCTCCGGGACAACTTCTTCGACGTCGGCGGTAACTCGCTCGTCGCCACGCGGGTCACCTCGCGCATTCGGGCCGAGCTAGGTGCGCCGCTCGCCCTGCGTGACCTGTTCGATGCCCCCACCGTCGGGGCGCTCGCGGAGCGTATCGAGGGAACGGTGCCGACGGCACCACGTGCCCCACTGGTCGCCGCCCCGCGTGCCGGACGGATTCCGCTGTCCCCGGCGCAACGTCGCATGTGGTTCCTCAACCAGTTCGATACCGCATCTGCGGCCTACAACATGCCCTTCGCCCTGCGCCTGTCCGGCATTCTCGACGGCGACGGGCTGCATTCGGCGATCCGCGACGTCGTCGACCGACACGAGTCCCTGCGTACCCTGTATCCGGACTCGGTGGACGGTCCACATCAGGTGATCGTCGGCGCCGACGAGGTGTCCCTCGATCTCGACGTGCAGCCGATTACCGAGGCGGAGCTGCCGGCGCGACTCCTGGCGCTCGCCACCGAGGGTTTCGACGTCACGTCCGCGGTGCCGCTGCGCACGGCTTTGCTGCGACTGTCCGTCGACGAACACGTGCTGGCCGTTGTGGTGCACCACATCTCCGCCGACGGATCGTCGATGGCCCCGCTCGCGCGTGACATCCTGCTCGCCTACACGGCGCGTACGGCTGGGCGGGCACCGTCGTGGGCGCCGTTGGACGTGCAGTACGCGGACTACAGCCACTGGCAGGCGGAGTTTCTCGGCGACGAGACCGACGGTCGGTCGCAGGCCGCCGAGCAGATCGAATTCTGGTCCGCCGCGCTCGACGGCATCCCCGATCTGCTCGAGTTGCCTGCGGATCGGCCCCGCCCGGCCGTGCCGACGAATTCGGGTGCGACGGTACCGTTCTCGGTCGACGCTGCCACGGCGAAAGCCGTCGCCGACCTCGCGGCCCGCTCTGCTGCCACGCCGTTCATGGTGTGGCACGCCGCGCTGTCGGTTCTGCTCTCACGGCTGTCGAACGCGGTGGACGTCACCGTGGGCACGCCCGTCGCCGGCCGTGCCGAACCCGCCCTGCAGGACCTCGTCGGCATGTTCGTCAACACTCTCACCCTGCGCGCGCGAGTATCCGGTGACCTGTCGTTCGCCGACGTGCTCGGACAGGTGCGGGAGTTCGACCTCGCCGCGTTCGCGCACGCCGATCTGCCGTTCGAGCGTCTCGTGGAGGTACTCGAACCCGCCCGGTCCACAGCCCGTCACCCACTTTTCCAGGTGGGTCTGTCCTACGAGAACTTCGAACCGGGAGTGCTGGAACTGCCGGGTCTGACGGTGAGCGCCGTCGAGATGAATCCGGAGATCGCGAAATTCGATCTGAATGTGACGCTCACCGAGATCCGAGACGAGCGCGGCACCGTGTCCGGTCTCACCGGTGCGTTCACGTATGCGGTCGATCTGTTCGACCGTGACACGGTGGAGTCGTTCGCGGATCGTTTCGCGCGGATCGTGGCGGCGGCGCTGGCCGATCCGGGCACGGCGGTGGGGGACCTGCCGGTGCTGGATCAACGGGAACTGGTTCGCGTACTGCGCGAATGGAACGCCACGGACGTGGAGGTGAGCGAGCGGCCCTACCTCGCCCGCTACGACGAGCAGGCGGCACGGACGCCTGATGCGGTGGCGGTGGTGTACCGCGACGTGTCTTTGACGTACCGGGAATTCAACTCGCGGGTCAACCGCTTGGCCCGCACACTCATCGCCGAAGGCGCCGGAACCGAAACCACCGTCGCGGTCGCAGCCCGCCGGTCGATCGAGTTCCTGATTGCCCTGCACGCCGTGCTGCGGAGTGGTGCGGCATACGTGCCGCTCGACGTCGATCTTCCGGCGGAGCGAGCGGCCCACGTCATCGAGGCAGCCCAGCCGGTTCTCGTCCTGACCGCAGTTCGAGACGAGTTCGAGGCAGACTCCGGCGTCCGGATTCTCCCGATGGACGGTCTCGAACTCGACCGGTTCGACGATGCCCCGGTGACGGACCGCGACCGGCTGCGGCCCCTCGCGGCCGACAACCTGGCCTACGTCATCTTCACCTCGGGTTCGACCGGCCGACCCAAGGGAGTGGCCGTCTCGCACGCCGGTCTCGGAAGCCACTTCGAGTTCCTGGTGTCACTCGGCGCGCTCGACGAGACCGATCGGGTTGCCGTCAAGACACCACAGTCGTTCGACGCGTCGCTCTGGGAATTGTTGTGGCCCCTAGCTGTGGGAGCACGCGTCGTGATCGCGGAACCGGACGGGCACAAGGATCCCGACTACCTCGCGGAACTGATCGACACCGAGCAGATCACGGCGATACATTTCGTCCCGTCGATGCTCGCCGTCTTCACCGATGTGATCGTGCCGTCACGGTTCTCATCGCTGCGTACCGTGTTCGTCGGCGGCGAGGCACTGTCCGTCACTGTGGCGCGGCGGTTCGCGGCCGTCTCCGACGCTGCCGTCCTCAACGCGTACGGTCCTGCCGAGGTCGCGGCCGCCTCCACCACCTCATGGGTGGACACCTCGAACTCGGGCATCGTCACCGTGGGTACACCGGTCTGGAACACGCGAGCCTACGTGCTGGACCAGCGGCTCCATCCCAGTCCTGCCGGAGTGACCGGTGAGTTGTACCTGGCCGGCACCCAGGTGTCTCGCGGATACGCGGGACGCCCCGACCTCACCGCCGAACGGTTCGTGGCGAACCCCTTCGACGCGCCGGGCGCTCGGATGTACCGGACCGGTGACCGTCTTCGCTGGAACAGCCGGGGCGAGTTGGAATACTTCGGTCGCAACGATTTCCAGGTGAAGCTGCGCGGACTGCGGATCGAACTCGGTGAGATCGAGGCGGTACTCGAGTCGGTCGACTCCGTTGCCCAGGCGGTCGTGACCGTTTATTCCGGAGCGGCGAGCGAACAATTGGTGGCCTACCTCGTCACACGGGCGGGCGCGACGGTCGACATCGAGGCACTGACGGCGTATGCCGAGAGTCGGCTGCCCGAATACATGATTCCGGACGGGTTCGTCACGCTCGACGCCTTCCCGCTCAACGCGAGCGGCAAACTGGATCGAGCGGCATTGCCTGCTCCCGCCGTCGGTGACGTCGCGGTCGCTCGGGTGGAGCCACGTACTCCTCTGGAGGAAACACTCGCGGCCTTGTTCCGGGAAGCGCTCGGCGTCGACGAACTGGGAGTGAACGACTCGTTCTTCGCTCTCGGCGGCGACAGCATCGTGTCGATCCAGCTGGTTTCGCGAGCCAAGGCTGCGGGGATCGTATTCACCCCACGGGATGTCTTCGAGCGCAAGAGCATTGCCGCGCTTGCCGGAGTGGCTACCGTCGCGTCGGCGGATCGACTCGCGCTCGCCGAACTGGCGGGCGGCGGCGTGGGGAACGTCGAGCTGACCCCGGTTCTCCGATCACTGTTCGACCGGTCGGGTCCGGTGGGCCGGTATTCGCAGTCCGTGCTCCTCACCCTGCCGACCGGGATCGAGCGATCGGACATCGTGGCGACGGTGCAGGCGGTCCTCGACAGGCACGACGCGCTGCGGTCCCGGCTGGTCCGCGACGGTGCGGACGTGCGTCACTCGGTGTTGCCCGCCGGTGCCGTCGACGCCGATCGACTGGTCACGACGGTGCCGGTCAATCCCGACCTCGCCGACGCACCCTTCGATGCGCTGATCGACCGCGAACTCTCCGCCGCGGCCGACCGGTTCGACTTCGAGACCCCGGTGCTCACGCAGTTCGTCTGGTTGGATCGTGGTGCGACCCGGCCCGGGCGGCTCCTCGTGGTCGCTCATCATCTGGTCGTCGACGGTGTGTCCTGGCGGATCATCGTGCCGGACCTCGTTGCGGCGGGAGGCGCCGTCACAGCCGGTCACGCTCCGAATCTGCCGGAGGTCGGTACGTCGTTGCGGCGGTGGTCGCACGGGTTATCGGAGGCTGCCCGTCAGCCGTCCACCCTCGCGCAGTTCGACTACTGGCGAGGCGTTGTCGACGCTCCGGACCCGCTCCTCGGCGACCGGGCTCTCGATCCGGTGCGGGACCGGACCTCGACCACGCAGGAGCTGCACGTCGAGTTGTCCACCGAGATCACGGGCACGCTGCTGGCCCGCGTGCCGGAGGCATTCCGGTGTTCGGTCGGTGATTCGCTGCTTGCCGGCTTCGCGGTGGCCCTCACCGAGTGGCGCCGTGCACGTGGGGTGCCCGCCGCCTCTGCGTACCTCACCCTCGAGGGTCACGGCCGCGAGGAGTCGGTCGTGCCGGGCGCCGATCTGTCTCGTACCGTGGGCTGGTTCACCAGCGTGTATCCGGTGCGTCTCGCCCTGGAAGGGGTGGACACCCAGGACGCACTCGTCGGCGGCGCGTCGGCCGGAGTCGCGATCAAGGCGGTGAAAGAGCAACTCCTGGCGGTCCCCGACCGGGGCGTCGGGTACGGACTGCTGCGATACCTCAATCCGGCGACGGCCACCGTTCTCGCGGGCTTCGACCCGCCCCAGGTCGTCTTCAACTACCTCGGAAAGACCGGGATGGGCGATTTGTCCCAGGAGATGCGTGAGATCGGCTGGGTGCCGGATCTTGCGTCGTCGCGGGTCTTCTCGGGTGAGACCGATCCGGACATGGGCGCTTCCGCAACGATCGAGATCAATGTCGGAGTGACGGATACCGAAGCCGGACCGCGACTCGGTGCTTCAGTGCGGTTCGCCGGTGAACTGCTCGCAGCCGACGACGTTCGCGAACTCGTCGATCTGTGGCAGCAGGCGCTCGTCTCACAGATCGAGCACGTCGTCGCCGGATCCGGTGGGGGACTGACCCCGTCGGACGTCGGCACGGTGGCGCTCACCCAGTCCCAGATCGAGGTCTGGGAGCGGGCGTACCCGACCCTCGAGGATGTGTGGGCGCTGTCGCCGCTGCAGGCCGGTTTCCACTTCCATTCGCTGCTGGCCGCCGAGCACAGTGTCGATGTCTACCATTCTCAGCTGCGGATGACCCTGCTCGGCGACGTGTCGGCGGATCGGATGCGGGCTGCTGCCGCTGCGCTCCTGGAGCGGTATTCCAACCTGCGGGTGGTGTTCGTGCAGGACGGCGACGTCACGGCGCAGATCCCCCTCCGCGGGGTGGAGGTCCCACTGACCGTGGTCGACCTGTCGGGCCGTGAGAGTGTTTCCGGGGAAAGGGAACTCGAGGCGCTGGTCACCGAGAACCGGGCCGCGCCGTTCGACTTGTCCGAGGCTCCGCTGCTGCGCCTGCTGCTCGTGCGCACGGGCACCGAGCGGCACGAGTTGGCGATGACCAACCACCACATTCTCCTCGACGGATGGTCCATCCCGCTGATCGTCCAGGACCTGCTGGTGCTCTACGCGACAGCGGGCGATCAGTCCGCGCTGCCGGCGGTGCGGCCGTACCGGGAATACCTGGACTGGCTGGCCCGCCGAGACCCCTCCGCCTCGCGGGCCGCGTGGGCGCACGCGTTGGACGGCCTCGACGAGCCGACCCTGCTCGCGCCTGCGCGCACCGGCGGCACGGTGACGGCGGACCCGGAGGAAGTTCCGATCCACTTTTCCGAGGCGGACACCGCCGCGCTGCTGGCGTTCGCCCGACAGCACGGCGTCACGCCGAACACGGTGATCCAGACTGCCTGGGCACTGTTGCTCAGGCGACTCACCGGACGGGACGACGTCGTATTCGGCGCCACCGTCTCGGGCCGCCCCCCGCACATCCCCGGGATCGAATCGATGGTCGGGCTCTTCATCAACACCGTCCCCGTCCGGGTACGAATCGACGCCGACGAGTCGGCGGCCGAGCTGCTGGCCCGGGTGCAGGGGCAGCAGGCCGATTTGCTCGATCACCACTATCTCGGTCTGACGGAAATCCAGGCAGAGGCGGGGGTCGGGGTGCTGTTCGACACGCTCACCGTCTTCGAGTCGTACCCCGTGGATCAGGCGGCGCTGCAGGCGCAGACCGACATCGCAGGTATGCGCGTGGACTCGGTCGACGTGCACAGTGTCACCCACTACCCATTGAGCCTGATGGCCCAGGTCGACGACACCCTGCGGCTCGGGGTGGCCTACCTGCCGGACACCTTCGAGCGCGACGAAGCGAAGCTGATTGCGGCGCGGCTCGATTCGGTCATCCGTGCGTTGATCGCGGAGCCCTCCGCCGCGGTAGCCGAGGTCACCGGATTCATCCCGGGCGAGTATGCGCGGGTGATGCACGACTGGAACGCCACCGACCATCACGTGCCGGAGTCGACGCTGCTGACGTCGTTCGAGGCGCAGGCGGCGCGTACACCCGATGCTGTTGCCGTCGATTTCGACGGTGACGTGGTGACGTACGCAGCCCTCGACGCGCGCGCGAACCAGCTGGCCCGGCATCTGATCGCGCTGGGTGTAGCCCCCGAAACCCGAGTGGCCGTGGTGATGCGGCGGTCGCTGGAACTGGTCGTCGGAATCTATGCCGTACTCAAGGCCGGTGGTGCATACGTTCCGGTCGATCCCGATCACCCGGCAGAGCGAACGAGTTACGTGCTCGCGTCGGCGCAACCGGTGTGCGTGCTGACCACCTCGGCCGACCGACCGGACCTGCCGAACCGGATCCCCGTGTCGGACCTCGACACTCTCGACCTTTCGGGTATCTCCGCGATGTCGCTGACCGACGCCGAACGTATCGCACCGTTGCGGCCTGCACACCCTGCCTACGTCATCTACACCTCCGGCTCCACGGGCAAGCCCAAGGGGGTCGCGGTGCCGCATGCGGCCATCGTGAATCAACTGCTCTGGATGCAGTCGGAGTACGCACTCACCGATCGGGACGTGTGGTTGCAGAAGACCGCAACCACGTTCGACGTGTCGTTGTGGGGCTACTTCTGGCCCCTGCAGGTGGGTGCCACCATGGTGCTGGCCACTCCGGACGGGCATCGAGAGCCTGCCTATCTGACGCGGGTCATCGACGAGCATTCGGTGACGGTCACCGATTTCGTGCCGTCCATGCTCGACGTGTTCGTCGCCGCCGCCGCCGTGGGGTCGTGCCGTTCGCTGCGGCATGTGTTCGTCATCGGCGAGGCTCTGCCGCCCGCGACCGTCCTGCGTTTCCGGGAACTTTCCGCGGCCGGATTGCACAACCTGTACGGGCCTACCGAGGCCGCAGTGTCGGTGACGTACTGGAAGACCGGTGAAGCCGACACCACGAACGTGCCGATCGGTGTGCCGGAATGGAACACCCAGGCCTACGTGCTCGATTTCCGGCTGCACCCCGTTCCCGTCGGCGTTCCGGGTGAGCTCTACCTCGGCGGTGCTCAGCTCGCGCGCGGATACCTCGGCCGCGTCGATCTCACGTCCGATCGATTCGTGGCGAACCCGTTCGGGCGCACGGGGGAGCGCATGTACCGCACCGGTGACCTAGTGCGATGGACGTCGGCGGGAGCGCTCGTCTACATCGGACGTACCGACTTCCAGGTTAAGTTCCGTGGTCAGCGCATCGAACTCGGTGAGATCGAGACCGTGCTCCGGTCGCACCCGGCGGTCACCGGTGCCGTGGTGTCGGTGTATTCCGACACCACCGTCGGCGATCATCTGGTCGCGTACGTGGTCGGTACACCCGGAGGCGATCTGGACGTCGCGGAGCTTCGCCGTCAGGCTTCGGAATCCCTGCCGTCGTACATGGTGCCGTCTGCGGTCACAGTGCTCGACGAGTTCCCTCTGAACACCAGCGGGAAACTCGATCGCAGGGAGTTGCCCGCTCCTGAATTCCAGGGGAGTGCAACCGAGTACGTCGCGCCGCGAAATGCGGCCGAGCGCACGGTCGCGGCAGTGTTCGCGGATGTACTCGGCTCGGTCCGGGTGGGCGTGCACGACAACTTCTTCGATCTCGGCGGCAACTCGCTCTCCGTCACACGAGTGGCGGCGCGGCTCGGTGAGCTGTCGGGCACCGGACTCTCTGTGCGCGATGTGTTCACCGCGCCCACAGTCGCGGAGTTGGCTCTTCGTCTCGCCGAGCCCACGGACGCAGGAGGCGCGCGCCCGGTGCTGTCCGCGATGCAGCGACCGGCCCGGATACCGTTGTCACCGGCGCAGCAGCGGATGTGGTTCATCAACCAGTTCGACCCGGCCTCGCCCGCGTACAACCTGCCATTCGCGGTCCGGATGTCCGGTGTTCTCGACGTCGCAGCGCTGTCGCAGGCACTCGACGACGTAGTCGGACGTCACGAGTCGCTTCGTACCGTTTTCCCCGACACGGAGGACGGACCCGCTCAGGTCGTCGTGTCCGCAGCGGATCTCTCGATGCCTCTCGAGGTCGTGGACGTACCGGACGGCGAGCTCGATTCCCGGATGATCGCATTCGCGTCGCGCGGGTTCGACGTGATCGAGGAATTGCCCGTACGGGCAACGCTGTTCCGGACCGGTCCCGGCGAACATGTCCTGGCGATCACGCTGCATCACATCGCCGCCGACGGTTGGTCGTTCGGACCTCTCGGCGGGGATGTCATGACCGCGTACGCGGCCCGAGCAGAGTCCCGAAGTCCGGAATGGACTGCGCTCGCGGTCCAGTATGCCGACTACAGTGTCTGGCACAGGGCGGTTCTCGGCAGCGAGGACGAGCCGGAGTCACTCGCCCGACGACAACTCGACTACTGGACGCGGACACTCGACGGTCTCCCGGACGAGCTGAAACTCCCGTTCGACCGCCCACGCCAGACCGAGCAGTCCTACGCCGGGGGATCCGTGGGCTTCACCATCACCCCCGAGATCCACAGCGGCATCGAGCGGTTGGCGCGTGAACACGGAGCGACGGTCTTCATGGTGGCGCACGCTGCCTTTGCGCTCCTGTTGGCCCGCTTGTCCGCGTCGGACGATATCGCCGTCGGCGCACCGATCGCCGGACGCGGCGAACGAGCTCTCGACAACCTGGTCGGAATGTTCGTCAACACGCTCGTGCTCCGCACGCGCATCGAGAGTGCCGAGACGTTCACGGAATTGCTGGCGCGGGTACGTGACGGCGATATCGGGGCCTTCGGCCACGCGGACCTCCCCTTCGAGCGTCTCGTCGACGTTCTCGACCCCGTGCGGACGTCCGCGCATCACCCGATCATCCAGACTGCGCTGTCGATGCAGCCCAGGGCAATCGACGACATCGAGCTCCCCGGACTCCGGGTGCGCGTCGAGGACATCGACGCGCGCGTCGCGAAATTCGACCTGCAGCTGACATTGGGCGAGACCGTCGACCCCGCGGGCGTTCCGTCGGGTATTCGCGCCGAGTTCACCTACGCCGCAGACTTGTTCGACGACGTCACCGTGCGCCGGTACGCGGTGCAGCTCGTGAGAATCCTCGAAACAATGATCGCAGACCCCACCACGGTGGTCGGCGACGTGAATCTCCTCGACGACGCCGAGAGGGCCCGCCTGGCACCGGTTCGCGGGCCTGCGAGTCGACCTACTCGACTGCTGCCCGAAGTCCTGGCCGCGTCGGCGGCGGATCCGTCCGCGACTGCGATCGTCTTCGGCGACCGTTCGATGACCTACGGAGAACTGGACCGGCGATCCAACCTCTGGGCGCGCGAATTGATCGGGGCCGGAGCCGGCCCCGAGACGTTCGTGGCCGTCGCGCTCGCCCGCTCGATCGAATCGGTGCTCGCCGTCTGGGCCGTTGCCAAGACAGGTGCCGCGTTCGTGCCGGTGGATCCGAACTACCCGGCCGAACGGATCGCACACATGCTCGGCGATTCGGGGGCCGCGCTCGGTCTCACGACGATCGAGTTCCGAGCCGGATTGCCCGACTCGACGCAGTGGCTCGTGATGGACGATCCCGACCACACTGCGCTGGTGGAGTCCCATTCCCCGGCGGCGGTGACAGCAGCCGATCGCTTCGGACGGATGCACGCGGACCAACTCGCCTACCTCATCTACACGTCCGGATCCACCGGACTGCCCAAGGGCGTCGCCGTCACACACTCGGGGCTCGCGAACCTCCTGACCGAGCTGGCCGACGAGTACGAACTCACCGCCGACGCCCGGACCCTGCACTTCGCATCACCCAGTTTCGACGCCTCCGTGTTCGAGTATCTGATGGCTTTCTGCAGGGGCGCGACGATGGTGGTCGTTCCCCACTCGGTGTACGGCGGTACGGAGCTCGCCGAACTCCTGGGCGAGCAGAGAGTCACGCACGCCTTCATCACACCGGCCGCGTTGGCGTCCGTCGATCCCACGGGACTCGACGAACTCGCCGTCATCGTCGTCGGCGGAGAGGCCTGGGGTGCCGACCTCGCCGAGCGTTGGGTACCGGGGCGGGCACTGTTCAACGGATACGGGCCGACCGAGTCCTCGATGATGGTGACGCAGAGTGGACCGCTGATGCTCGGCGAGCGGATGACCATCGGCGGCCCTGTGCGCGGTGTCGAGGCTCTCGTTCTCGATGCGCGGCTGCATCCCGTGCCCCCCGGTGTGCCGGGGGAGCTGTACGTGTCGGGGCCGGCGCTCGCCCGCGGCTACCACCAGCGACTCGGTCTCACCGCGGAGCGTTTCGTCGCGAACCCCCACGGTGCACCCGGCCAGCGGATGTACCGCACCGGCGACCTCGTCCGGTGGGTCGAGTCCCGCACCGGGGCCTACGTCATCGAATACGTCGGGCGCAGCGACTTCCAGGTGAAGATTCGCGGATTCCGTGTGGAACTCGGTGAGATCGACTCCGTGTTCAGAGCGCATGCTGCGGTCGGATTCGCCGCGACCGTCGCGCACGACACCGAATCCGGCGGCACAGCGCTGGCCACCTACGTCTGTGCTGCGTCGGGGAACGACGTCGACGTCGACGACCTGACCGCATTCGTCGGCGGGGCGTTGCCGGCGCACATGGTCCCCGGTTCGATCATGGTTCTCGATAAGATGCCGCTGACACCGGCGGGCAAGCTTGACCGCCGCGCCCTCCCCGAGCCCGTGTTCGCGAGCCACACCCGATTCACCGCACCCGCAACGGCGGACGAACTCGCCGTCGCCGCAGCGTTCGCGGATGTGCTGGGCGAATCACGTATCGGTGTGGACGACAACTTCTTCGCGCTCGGTGGCAACTCGTTGTCCGCCACCCAGGTGGTTTCCCGGGTCGGGTCGGCGTTCGGCATCCGTGTCTCCGTTCGCACGCTGTTCGACAACCCCACAGTGCGTCAACTCGTGTCCGCAGTGGCCACGTCGGGGGCGGACGCGTCCTCGGGGCGGCCCGCGCTGACGCGGCGCGAGCGTCCCGGACGGATCCCGTTGTCGCTGGCGCAGCAGCGGATCTGGTTCCTCAACCAGTTCGATCCTTCGTCGTCTGCGTACAACATCCCACTTGCACTGCGGATGTCGGGCCGGATCGACGTCCCGGCCTTGCGTGCAGCGCTCGGTGACGTTCTCGAACGTCACGAGTCGTTGCGGACCGTGTACCCGGGTTCGGCGGACGGTGCGCATCAGGAGATCCTGCCGGCCGCCGTGGCAGAATTCGATCTCACACCGATCCGAACCGCGCCGGACCAGCTGATGCCCCGGATCGCCGAGTACGCAGCCGCCGGTTTCGATGTGACCCGGGAGATCCCGTTCCGGATCCACCTGTTCCGGGAGAACCGTTCCGAACACGTGCTGCTGCTCGTCGCGCACCACATCGCTGCAGACGGATGGTCGTTCGGTCCGCTCGCCGCCGACGTGATGGCCGCGTACGCATCCCGCGCGGAAGGGCTGGCCCCGTCCTGGGAGCCGCTGCCCGTCCAGTACGCCGACTACAGTGTGTGGCAGCGGGAACTGCTCGGCGCCGAGGACGATCCGGACAGTCTGTCCGCCAAGCAGATCGAGCGTTGGCGTGCGGCTCTGGACGGTGCGCCCGAGGCAATCGATCTGCCTACGGACCACCCTCGTCCCGCGGTAGCGTCGCACCGCGGCGAAACTGTGGACTTCGTGATCGATGCCGACACCCACCGGGGGCTGGTCGAGCGCGCCCAGAAGGGCGGCACCACGCTGTTCATGGTCGTTCATGCTGCGTTCGCGACGCTCTTGCACAGGCTCAGCGGCAGCACGGACATCGTGATCGGCACACCCGTCGCCGGCCGCGGCGACGAGGGACTCGACCCGCTCGTCGGAATGTTCGTGAACACCCTGGCCTTGCGCACACGGATTCACCCCGGCGACAGTGTCGACGCTCTCCTGGAACAGGTGCGCGATGTCGATCTCACGGCGTTCCAGGACACGGAGGTTCCCTTCGACCGGCTCGTCGAGATCCTGCGTCCCACCCGGTCGTCCGATCGGCACCCGCTGTTCCAGGTGATGTTCGCCTTCCAGAACCTGCGACCGGTGACGCTGGAACTGCCGCAGTTGGTGGTGGAGGCCGTCGACTTCGATCCCCACATCGCGAAGTTCGATCTGGATCTGGGGCTCGCCGAGATCGTGGATGACGCCGGACACCACAACGGGATCTCCGGTGCCTTCACATTCGCATCGGAACTCTTCGAACGCGCCACCGTCGCGGGATTCGCGGACCGATTCCTGCGGATCCTCGAGGCGGTCGCTTCCGCCGACGACATCGCCGTCGGCGATATCGCCATCCTGGCTGCGGCCGAGCAACAGTCCCTCGCACCGGTGTGGGGCGGACCGCTTCGCGCGAACGCCACCCTGCCCGAGCTGCTCGGCGCAACGGCGGAACGGTATCCGGACTCGACCGCGCTCGTCTTCGACGGTATCGCGATCGACTACCGTGAGCTGGACCGGCGATCGACGCAGCTGGCACGTGTACTCATCGGGATGGGCGTGGGCCCGGAAACCTACGTCGCAGTGGCCTTGCCGCGCTCCGTCGAATCGGTTGTGTGCGTGTGGGCCGCTGCCAAGGCCGGTGCGGCCTATGTGCCGATCGACCCCGCGCATCCGGTGGACCGCATCGCGCACATTCTGCGGGATTCGGGAGTCGTCGTCGGTGTCACCTGCGCCGAGTTCGCCGAACACCTCCCGGGTGTGACCGACTGGCTCGTGCTCGACGACCCGGAGGTGCTCCGCGAATTGTCCTCGGCGAGAACGGAGCCGGTCGGGGATGCGGATCGCACCTCCGCTCTGCACGTCGATCATCCCGCTTATCTCATCTACACGTCGGGTTCGACGGGACTGCCCAAGGGCGTGGTGGTGTCCCACCGCGGTCTCGCGAATCTCGCCGGCTCGTATACCACCGCAGTGCGGGCCACCGAGGAGTCCCGGGTCGCGCACCTCGCGTCCCCGACGTTCGACCTGTCAGTCCTCGAATTCCTCCTGGCCCACACTTCCGGGGCCGCGCTGGTGGTCTGTCCGCCCGGTGTGTACGGCGGCGTAGAGCTACACGAGGTGTTGCAGTCCGAGCGCGTCACACACATGACCATCACGAATGCTGCTCTGGCGTCGGTCGACCCGGAGGGACTGGACGATCTGCGGTCGATCGTCGTCGGCGGCGACGCCTGCCCACCGGAGACGGTGGCGCGATGGGCCGACCGGGTCGAACTCGTCAACGGATACGGTCCCACCGAAGTGACGGTGGGCGCCACGTTCAGCTCGGTGCTCGGCCCCGGCAGAGACATCACCATCGGCGGGCCGCTGCCCGGGGTCGCCGCCGTGGTTCTCGATTCGAGGTTGCGGCCCGTGCCGGTCGGTGTCGTGGGAGAGTTGTATCTGCTGGGACCGGCTCTGGCACGCGGATACCACGAGCGTGCCGCGCTCACGGCACACCGTTTCGTGGCCAGTCCGTTCGAGGCCGCCGGTGCCCGGATGTACCGCACCGGTGACATAGTGCGCTGGCGCGAAGTGCATTCCGGTGTAACCGGCAGCATGACCGACGGAACTCTGCCCGGACATGCGATCGAATACCTCGGCCGCTCCGACCATCAGGTCAAGGTCCGTGGCCTTCGAATCGAACTCGGGGAGATCGATGCGGCCCTCAACGCACATCCCGACGTCGAGTTCGCTGCCACGCTGGGCTACGAGTCCCCATCGGAAACACGACTGGCATCGCACGTGCTCGTCGGTGCGGGCACCGACCGGGATTCGGCAGCTCTGCTCGCGTTCCTGCGTCAGGCCCTGCCGGGGTACATGGTTCCGTCGGCGCTCGTGTTCCTGGACACCATCCCGCTGACCCCGAATGGCAAACTCGACCGGGGCGCCCTGCCTGCGCCCGACTTCGGCGCGGCCGCCAAGGAGATCGCGTACCGGGCGCCGCGGAACCCACTCGAGCGGTCGATCGCGGATGCGTTCGCGGAAGTGCTGGGCGGTACGGACATCGGTCTCGACACGGATTTCTTCGATGCAGGCGGTAACTCGCTCTCCGCGACGCGGGTGACCGCCCGGGTGGGCGCCCTACTCGACATCCGGGTCACGGTGCGCGACATCTTCGAAGCCCCGACCGTCCTGGCGCTGGCAAATTCGCTGGCGCCGCGAATGTCCAAGGCCGGCGACGGCGCTTCCGCCGGACCGACCCTGGTGCCGCAGCCGCGTCCCGACCGGATCCCGCTGTCACTCGCGCAGCAGCGGATGTGGTTCCTCAACCAGTTCGAGACGTCCTCGCCCGCATACAACCTGCCCGCCGCGGTCCGGCTCACCGGACCGCTGGATACTGCGGCGCTGGCCGCGGCGATCGACGATCTGATCAGCCGGCACGAATCGCTGCGGACCGTCTTTCCTGATTCCCGGGGTGGACCGCACCAGGTGATCCTCGAACCAGGGGAGTTCACCCTCGACGTCGCACCGGTCCGCGTGAACGAGACCGGGCTGCGCGCGGATCTCGAGCAGTTCCTGCTGACCGGCTTCGACGTCTCCCAGGCCGTGCCGCTGCGGGTGAAGGTGTACTCGCTCGGCGACACCGAGCATGTGCTCGCTCTCGTCGTCCATCACATCTCCGCCGACGGCGTGTCCATGGAACCGCTGATCCGGGACGTGATGATCGCGTACGCGAGCCGCGCGGCAGGCCAGGCGCCCACCTGGGCGCCGCTGCCGGTGCAGTACGCCGACTACGCGCTGTGGCAGCGGGAGGTGCTCGGTGCCGAGTCCGACCCGGACAGCCTCGCCGCCGCCCAGCTCGAGTATTGGACCCGGACACTCGCCGGTGTCCCGGACCAGCTGTACCTGCCGGGCGACCGGGGCAGGCCGGCCGTTCCGTCGCATTGGGGTGCGGCAACGCGTTTCACCCTGGATGCCGACACGCACCGGGCCCTGGCCGAGCTGGCACGCGCGCACGGCGCCAGCATCTTCATGGTCGCCCACGCCGCGCTCAGCGTCCTGCTGGGCCGGCTCAGCACCAGCTCCGACATCACCGTCGGCACGGCGATCGCCGGCCGCGGCCGGGTGGAACTCGACGACATCATCGGCATGTTCGTCAACACCCTCGTGTTGCGCACGACGCTGGACCCGGGGGCGTCGTTCGTGTCGCTGCTCGAACAGGCCCGGGACGTCGACCTCGAGGCGTTCGCCCACGCGGACCTGCCGTTCGAGCGGCTGGTGGAGGTATTGAGCCCGGTCCGCTCCACCTCGCACCACCCGCTGTTCCAGGTGGCGCTCGGCGTGCAGGCGGTCTCTGCCGACCGGCTCGAACTGGACGGGCTGTCGGTGGAACCGCTCACCCTCGACGCGAGCATCGCGAAGTTCGACCTGCACTTCACGCTCACCGAGCGCCTCGACGACGTGTCCGAGGCTGCCGGCATCGACGCCGAACTGGTGTACGCGACAGACATTTTCGACGAGAGCACCGCCGCCGGGTACGCGACCCGGCTGCGGCGGATCTTCGAGGCGGTCGTCGCCGACCCGCAGCGGCCGATCGGTGACATCCCGGTCCTCGGCGACGAGGAATATGCGGCGCTCACCCCGGTTCGCGGCGCCGACGCGCGACCGGTGCAGATGCTGCCCGAGATCCTCGCCGACGCCGTCGCCGCGGCACCCGACGGAGCCGCCGTCGTCTTCGAGGGGGAGAGCCTCACGTACCGGGACCTCGACGAACGGTCGAATCAACTGGCCCGGTTGCTCGTCGACAGGGGAGTGGGACCCGAAACCCGGGTCGCGCTGGCGCTGCCGCGGTCCTTCGAATCCGTGGTGGCCGTGTGGGCGGTGGCCAAGACCGGTGCAGCCTTCGTGCCCGTCGACCCCGGCTATCCCGCGGACCGCATTCTGCACATGGTGCAGGACTCCGGGGCGATGGTCGGGATCACCGTGTCCGCGAAACAGGATCTCCTCCCGGACTCGATCCGGTGGATGCTCCTCGACGACCCGGCACTCGAGGTGCGCTGCACCCACGAATCCCGGTTGCCGCTCACCAACCGCGACCGCATGCGGCCGATCCTGTCCGACCAGGTGGCGTACGTCATCTACACGTCGGGGTCCACCGGCCGGCCCAAGGGGGTCGCGGTCACACATCGCGGTCTGATGAACCTGGTGACCGACGAGCGTGAGCTCCTCGGGGTCACCTCCCGTTCGCGGACACTGCATTTCGCGTCCCCGAGCTTCGACGCCTCGGTGTTCGAGATGCTGATGGCACTCGGCGCGGGAGCCACGATGGTCATCGCCCCGCCCACGATCTACGGCGGATCGGAACTCGCCGAACTGCTCGCTACCGAGCACGTCACCCATGCGTTCTCCACTCCGGCGGCGCTGGCGTCGGTGGACCATCACGGGCTCGACGACCTCGCCGTCGTCGTGGTCGCCGGTGACGTGTGCCCGCCGGAACTGGTCGCCCGCTGGGCGCCCGGGCGTCGCATGGTCAACGCGTACGGTCCCAGCGAGGCGACGATCATGTCGTCCATCACCGAACCCCTCCGCGCCGGGGAACCGGTCACCATCGGCGGGCCGAGCCGTGGAGTGCGGGCACTCGTGCTGGACGGCCGGCTGCGTCCCGTGCCGGTGGGTGTGCCGGGCGAACTGTACGTCGGAGGCCCGAGCCTCGCCCGCGGCTACCTCGGACGGCCGGGACTGACCGCCGAACGGTTCGTCGCGGACCCGTACGGCGCGCCCGGCGACCTGATGTACCGCACCGGCGATCTCGTCCGGTGGCGGGAGAACCGCGTCCTCGATTTCGTCGGCCGCACCGACCACCAGGTGAAGATCCGCGGATTCCGGATCGAACTCGGCGAGATCGACGCCGCGCTCACCGCACACCCGCAGATCGAGTACGCCACCACGATCGGGTACGACCACCCAAACGGGGAGACCTCCCTCGTCGCGTACGTGCTGCCGTTCACCGGTGAGGACGTGGACCGGGTCGAGGTCGCGAATTTCGTCGGGCGCACCCTGCCCGCCTACATGGTTCCGGCCTCCGTCACCCTCCTCGACGCCCTGCCGCTCACCCCGGCGGGCAAGCTCGACCGGGCTGCGCTCCCCGAGCCGATCTTCGCCGCCGCGGCCACGACATTCGAGGCGCCGCGGAATCCGATGGAGGTGATCGTCGCCGGCATCTTCGCGGACATCCTCGCGTTGCCGGAGATCGGCATCCACGACAGCTTCTTCGACCTCGGCGGCAACTCGCTGCTCGCCACGCAGGTGGTGTCGCGGATCAACGCGGCACTCGACGTCCACGTCGGTGTCCGTGAAGTGTTCGAGTCGCCGACCGTCGCCGCGCTCGCGGCACGCATCACCGAGACCACCACCCACGGTGTCCGGCGCCCCGCGCTGACGGCCAGGCCTCGGCCCGAACACATTCCGCTGTCGCTCGCCCAGCAGCGGATGTGGTTCATCAACCAGTTCGACACCGCATCGCCCGCCTACAACCTGCCGGTCGCGCTCCGGCTGTCGGGCGAGGTGGACCTGCGTGCCATGCAGATCGCGATCGCCGATCTCGTCGGGCGGCACGAGGCACTGCGCACCGTCTATCCCGACTCCGCCGACGGCCCGCACCAGGTGATCGTGCCCGCCGGGGACGCGGTGCCCGACCTGACACCGGTGGCGGCGCACCCCGACGACGTCCTCGAGCGGGTGCTCGCACTCGTGACGACGGGCTTCGACGTGACCGCGGATGTGCCCCTGCGGGCGCGGATGTACCGCGTCGGACCCGACGACTACGTGCTCGTGATGGTCGCCCACCACATCTCGGGTGACGGCTGGTCGCTCGCCCCACTGGCCCGCGACGTCATGCTCGCCTACACCGCCCGCGCCGAGGGACACGTGCCCCGCTGGACCCCGCTGCCGGTGCAGTACGCCGACTACAGCCTGTGGCAGCGGGAACTCCTCGGCGACGAGGCCGATCCCGAATCGGTCGCCGCCGCTCAGATCGCCTACTGGACCCGCACGCTGGAGGGTCTGCCGGACCGGCTGTCCCTGCCGACCGACCGTCCCCGCCCCGCGGTCGCGTCGCACCGGGGCGCGCACGTGCCGTTCACCATCGACGCCGGCACCCACCGCGCCCTGCTGGCGCTCGCACGCGGCCGGAACACCTCGCTGTTCATGGTGATGCACACCGCGCTCGCGGTACTGCTCGCCCGACTGAGCAGCGAGTCCGACATCACCGTCGGCGCACCCATCGCCGGCCGCGGTGAGGAATCCCTCGACGAACTCGTCGGCATGTTCGTGAACACCCTGGTACTGCGCACCCACGTAGACCTCGCGAGTTCGTTCGCGGACAGCCTCGCCGACGCACGCTCTGCCGATCTGAGTGCGTTCGCGCACTCCGACATTCCGTTCGAGCGCCTCGTCGACGTGCTGAACCCGGCCCGGTCCCGCGCGCACCACCCGCTGTTCCAGGTCGCGTTCTCGTTCCAGAACCTCGCCACCACCACACTCGAACTTCCCGGGCTGCACGTCGAGGGACTCGACGTGCCGAACACGATCTCCAACTTCGATCTGCACCTGACACTGTCGGAGAAGCACGACGCCGATGGATCCCCGGACGTGATCGAGGCCCAGTTCACCTACGCCACCGACCTCTTCGACGAATCGACCGTGCGGGCATTCGCGGAACGCTTCACCCGCGTCCTCGCGTCGGTCGTACAGGATCCGGACGTGGCCGTCGGGGCCATCGACCTGCTCGACGGCCCCGAACGGCGCTCGGTCCTCGCCGAATTCAACGACACCGGCGTCGATCTGCCGCCGACGACGCTCGCCCAACTGTTCTCCGCCCAGGCGGCGCGCACACCCGATGAGGCCGCCGTGTTCTTCGAGGGCACCGAACTGACGTACGCAGAGTTCGACCGCCGTGTCGACGCCCTCGCCCACCGGCTGATCGATCGCGGAGTGGGGCCGGAATCCGTGGTGGGACTGGCGATGAACCGGTCGATCGAACTGCTGGTCGGGATGTACGCGGTGCTGCGGGCCGGCGGCGCGTACCTGCCGATCGATCTCACCCATCCGGCCGACCGGCTCGCCTACGTGCTCGAGACCGCCCGCCCGGTGTGCATCCTCACCACGTCCTCGGACGGGTTCGCCGCCGAGAACGTCCCGGTCATCGAGATCGACACCCTCGACCTCACCGCCTCACCACCCGAACCGGTGACCGATGCGCATCGCCTCGCCCCGCTGCGGCCGGAGAACACGGCGTACCTGATCTTCACGTCCGGGTCCACCGGCCGACCCAAGGGTGTCGCCGTGACGCACGCCGCCATTGCGAACCAACTCCGCTGGAAGCAGCACGAATACCCGCTCGACACCACCGACGCCGTCGTGCAGAAGACCCCCGTCACGTTCGACCTGTCGGTGTGGGAACTGTTCTGGCCGCTGATCTCGGGCGCCCGACTCGTCATCGCCCGCCCGGACGGTCACCGCGATCCGGACTACCTGGCGGACCTGATGCGTCAGCAGCGCGTCACGACAGCACATTTCGTGCCGTCCCTGCTGGAGGCCTTCCTGGCGACCCCGGGTGCGGGGCAGCAGCCGGCCCTGCGGCGGGTGCTGTGCATCGGCGAGGCGTTGCCCGTCGACACCGCGGTCCGCTTCCGCCGCCGGTTCGGGACCGTCGCGCTGCACAACCTGTACGGGCCCACCGAGGCCGCCGTGTCCGCGACCGCCTGGACACACACCGCCACCGACGTCGACACCGTTCCCATCGGCGGACCCGAGTGGAACACACATGTGTTCGTGCTGGATGCCCGCCTGAACCCGGTCCCCGTCGGGGTGGCGGGTGAGCTGTACCTGGCCGGCGACCAGCTGGCCCGCGGTTACGTCGCCCGCGCCGATCTGACCGCCGAGCGCTTCGTGGCCAACCCCTTCGGCGCACCCGGTTCACGGCTCTACCGCACCGGTGACGTGGTGCGCTGGCGCGTCCGGGACGCGAGGGGGATCCTCGAGTACCTCGAGCGCTCCGACTTCCAGGTGAAGGTCCGCGGGTTCCGCATCGAACTCGGCGAGATCGAGTCCGCACTGATGTCGAGCACAGGGGTGGGGCAGTCCGTCGTCGTCGCCCACCAGCACCCGCACACCGGGACCGCCCTGGTCGCGTACGTGGTCCCCGAGGACGGCGCCACCGTCGACTCCGCCGCGGTTCTGGCCGAGGTCGGCGCCGTGGTGCCGAGCTACATGGTGCCCGCCGCCCTCGTCGTGCTCGCGCAATTGCCCCTGACCTCGAACGGCAAACTCGACCGCAAGGCCCTTCCTGCGCCCGACTTCGTGTCGGCGACAGTCGAGTACCGCGCCCCCGCGACACCCACGGAGGAATCGGTGGCCGCCGTGTTCGCCGACGTGCTCGGCGTCGAACAGGTCGGTACCGCCGCGAACTTCTTCGACCTCGGCGGCAACTCCCTCGTCGCCACCCGGGTGATCGCCCGGCTGTCCGAACGACTCGGGCGCCGCGTGGAGATTCGAAGCCTGTTCGAGGCGCCCACGGTCGCCGCCCTTGCGGCACTGCTGGATTCGATCGACGCGACCGCGCCCGCCCGCCCGGCGCTGACGCCGGCCGTGCGTCCCGAACGGATTCCGCTGTCGTCGGCGCAACACCGGATGTGGTTCCTCAACAGGTTCGACCCGAACTCGGCGGTGCACAACATTCCCGTGGCGGTCCGGCTGTCGGGCGCGCTGGACGTCGACGCGCTGCAGCACGCGGTCGCCGACGTCGTCCGCAGGCACGAGTCGCTGCGGACGGTCTACCCGGACTCCGCGGACGGTCCGCACCAGGTGATCCTGCCCATCGACCGGGTGGGGGGCGAACTGTCCGTCGACGCGACGGACGAGGCCGCGCTGCCCGCGCTGATCGCCGGCCTGGTGACCACCGGATTCGACGTCACCACGGAGGTTCCGGTGCGGGTGCGGATCTTCCGCATGTCCCCGACGGAGCACGTTCTCGCCCTGGTGGTCCACCACATCTCCGGCGACGGCTGGTCGATGGCGCCGATGGTGCGCGATGTGATGACGGCGTACGCGGCGCGGTCGGCGGACACCACGCCCGACTGGGCGCCGTTGCCGGTGCAGTACGCCGACTACGCACTGTGGCAGCGGGCACTCCTCGGCGACGAGGCCGATCCCGATTCGGTCTCGGCACGGCAACTCGCGTTCTGGACGCAGACCCTCACGGGCGCACCGGATCAGCTGGACCTGCCCACCGACCGCCCGCGTCCCGCGGTGGCGTCGTACCGGGGCGGCACCGTCGACTTCGCCGTGCCGGCCGACCTGCACGGCATGCTCCTGGGTGCGGCGCGGGACGCGAACGCGTCCCTGTTCATGCTCGTGCACTCGGCGCTCGCGGTGCTGCTGAGCCGACTCTCCGGCACCGGAGACATCGCCATCGGCACCCCCGTCGCGGGACGTGGCGAACGCGAACTCGACGACCTGATCGGCATGTTCGTCAACACACTGGTCCTGCGCCAGCAGGTCGACGGAGGCAAGACCTTCGCCGAACTGGTCGCCGACGTGCGCGAGACCGATCTCGCCGCCTTCTCTCACGCGGACGTTCCGTTCGAGCGCCTCGTGGAGGTCGTCAATCCGTCGCGGTCCACCGGGCGGCATCCCCTGTTCCAGGTGATGCTGACGTTCCAGAACCTCGACCAGGCGACCCTCCGACTGGGTGACCTGTCGGTGAGCGGTTTCGACTTCGATGTCGACATCGCCAAGTTCGACCTGCAGCTCACCCTGATGGAGCAGTTCGACTCCGAGGGCCGTCCGGACGGGATCGCTGCCCGCCTCACGTACGCCTCCGACCTGTTCGACGAGCCGTCCATGCACGTGTTCGGACAGCGGTTCCTGCAGATTCTGCGCGCGGCCACCGACAGTCCGGACACCGCGGTCGGAGATATCGACGTCCTCGGCGACGGCGAACGGAAGCAGATCGCCGGCACCAACGCGACATCACACGACGTGCTCGCCGGGACCCTGGCGTCGCTGTTCGACACGAGGGTCGCGGCCGACCCCGACCGGATCGCGGTGGTCTTCGACCGGGACGAGTTGACCTACGCCGACTTCGACTCCCGCGTGAACAGGCTGGCGCGCCGCCTGATCGAGCAGGGCGTCGGCCCCGAGTCCGTCGTCGCGGTCGGGATGCGCCGGTCGATCGATCTGCTCGTCGCGATCTACGCCGTCGTGAAGGCCGGTGGCGCCTACCTGCCGGTGGATCCGGACCATCCGGCCGAGCGCACCGCGTATGTACTCGACACCGCACGGCCGGCATGTGTGCTGGTCAGCGGTACCGGACTCCCCGGCGGCGGATCGGTCCCCGTCCTCGACGTCGCGTCCGAGGACTTCTCCGGCTTCGACAACTCGCCCATCACCGATGCAGACCGGCTGTGGCCGCTGTCCCCGGCGAACACGGCGTACGTGATCTTCACGTCCGGGTCGACGGGCCGGCCGAAGGGCGTCGCGGTCACCCACGGTGCGATCGTGAACCGCCTGCTGTGGATGCAGCACGAATACACCCTGACCAGTGCGGACGTCGTTCTGCAGAAGACTCCGGTGACGTTCGACGTCTCGGTGTGGGAGCTGTTCTGGCCGCTGCAGGTGGGAGCCTCCCTGGTGATCGCCGCGCCGGACGGACACCGCGATCCGCGGTACCTGACAGGGCTGATACAGGAACGTCACGTGACGACCACCCATTTCGTGCCGTCGATGTTGTCGGTGTTCACTGCCGAACCCGCTGCGGCGGTGTGTGATTCGTTGCGGTTGGTGTTCTGTTCGGGGGAGGCGTTGACGCCGGAGCAGGTGTCGCGGTTCCGGGCGGTCAGTCGTGCGGATCTGCACAACTTGTACGGGCCGACGGAGGCGGCGGTCGACGTCACGTACTGGGAGACGGGTCCGGCGGACACGCACACGGTGCCGATCGGGCGTCCGGTGTGGAACACCGAGTTGCATGTGCTCGATGCCCGGTTGCATCCGGTGCCGAACGGGGTGGCGGGAGAGTTGTATCTGGCGGGGGATCAGCTGGCGCGGGGATATCTGAATCGTCCGGATCTGTCGGCGGACCGGTTCGTGGCGAACCCGCACGTGGCGGGTGGGCGGATGTACCGCACGGGTGATCTGGTGCGTCGCCGCCGCGACGGTGCGTTGGAGTATGTGGGGCGGACGGATTTCCAGGTGAAGTTGCGGGGGCAGCGGATCGAGTTGGGGGAGATCGAGACCGCGCTCGAGACCCATCCGGACGTGTCGCAGGCGGTCGTGGTGGTGCACCGCGACGACCGCGGCGAGGAAGCGCTGGTGGCGTACCTGGTGGGACGGCCCGCGGCCGACTGGTCCGACGTGCGGGCGCACCTGTCGGCCCGCGTCCCGTCGTACATGATCCCGGTGCACGTCGTGCACCTCGACACACTGCCGCTGTCGGTGAACGGCAAACTCGACCGCAAGGCCTTGCCCACACCGACCGTCCGGTCGGCGGCCGACGAGTACCAGGCGCCGCGGACGGCGGCCGAGCGCGCCGTCGCCACGGTGTTCGCCGACGTACTCGGCATCGACAGCGTCGGAGTCACGGACAGCTTCTTCGACCTCGGGGGCAACTCGCTGATCGCCACCCGGGTCGCGTCTTTACTCGGGTCCGAGCTGGGAATCGACTTCCCGCTGCAATGGATGTTCAGCGACCCCACGCCGGAGTCGCTGGGACAACGCATCCAGAAGTGGACGAACGACGGGGTGGACGGTGCGGGTGCGTCACTCGACGTGCTTCTCCCGATCCGCACGAGAGGGACGGCGGAGCCGCTGTTCTGTGTGCATCCGTTCATCGGGCTCGCCTGGAGCTACGCGGGGCTCGGCCGCGAGCTGACCCAGGACCGGCCGATCTACGGGCTGCAGTCGCCGGCGCTGACCGAGGACGAGCCGCACCTGGAGACGATCACCGACTTCGCGGCCCGCTACGTCCGGGAGATCCGTTCGATCCAGCCGCACGGCCCGTACCACCTGGTGGGGTGGTCGCTGGGTGGAGTCATCGCTCACGAGATGGCGGTGCAGTTGCAGGACGCCGGTGAAGAGGTGCGTCTGCTGGGGCTCCTCGACAGCTATGTCGGGATCGACCGCAGCGTGGAGAACTCCGCGACCACCGCGGATCTTCTCGGCGGAGTCGGCCTGGACCTCCCGGACGACAGCGTGCTCGACGAACTCGCGCCGGACGGGCAGTTCGACGCCGAGCGTGCGGCGGCACTGCTGCGGGTCGTCGGAGGGCCGCTGGCGGCGCTGACCGCTCCCGAACTCGGACGGATCTACGGCAATGCGCTGCGAGCCCCCACACTGATCGACGCACACCGGCCGAGGGTGTTCGCGGGCGATCTGGTGTTCTTCACCGCCGCCCTGGACGACGGTTTCCACGTGGACCCGGTGACCTGCTGGGGACAGTTCGTGCGCGGGAGCATCGTCGAGCATCCGGTGGACGCGACGCACTGGACGATGACGACGCCGGCTGCTCTCGCCGCGATCGCACCGCACCTCGAGCGTTCGCATCGTCGGCCGCGGCACGCCGCGCCCGACACCGGCAGGGACAGCGATCCCGACGACAGCGCGAACCGGCCGCACTCGGTGCGCTGACCGCAGCACCGCCCGACAGACCGGAAGGTTTGGTTTGGGCGGTGATGGGGGAATACCACGAAATGGCAGTGGTTGTACAGAAAACGAGCGGTTGACCACCCCGAATATCGTGGACGCCCGACCGGTCGTGGTTTCGGGGTGCCGATTTCATACCCCAGGTGTGAGATTTACCCGAAGAGAAGACCAAACCCTTGACTCCGCGGTACCGAATAGTAGATTGAGAGCGGTCATGTGACCTACCTCTCAAATGGTACGGAAGCCCGAGAGGTCGGTCATACGTGGTTTCTTCGACTGCGTGTTCGGGGCGTGACGCTCGGTGCTTTGTGTGCTCGGAATGTAACGCGCCCGCGTTCAGCAGATCGGAGTACTTGGATGAGTCCTGTCGAGACGGTGACCAGCCCAGTGACCAACAGAAGCTTGTCCGTGTCGAACACCCCGTCCGCGCCGAAGCCGGGGTCGCAACTTCCCCGGACGCGGCGAACGCCGCCCCGGCAGAGCCGAGACGGCGTTCGTACGGTTCGGTTGCCTGTGTCAGGCTCCGCGGCGCTTCGCCTTCAGCAGGTCGAGGCGCTCCTTCAGCAGCTCCTCCAGTTCCTCCTTGGAACGGCGTTCGAGCAGCATGTCCCAGTGGGTACGCGGCGGCTTGACCTTCTTGGCCTCGGGCGCAGTCCCCTCGACCAGGGTTCCCTCGAGGCCGTTACGGCACAGCCACGTGCCGGGAATCTCGGCATCGTCGGCGAAGGGAATGTCGAACACCTCACCGTTGTCGCACCGGTACTTGGCCATCCGACGGGGCGCGAGGTCGTGGTCACGGTCGGTCTCGTAGCTCACCGCTCCGAGTCGACTTCCTCGAAGTACGCGATCTGCCATGGTTGTGTCCTCTCCTCGATCGTCTCCGCGCGAGTACGCCTGGACCAGAACCAAGCGTTCACACTCATCTACAACGCCACGGCCTCCCGATTGGTTCCCGCACGCCGCGCAGATGCAACCTCGACATCTTACCGGGCGGGCCTCGAGGCGCCGCGCAGTAAGGTGGTTGACCATGACCGGCGCCTCCCGCAGACCCGATTCCTGTGTGTGGTGCGGGAGGGAAGTGGCCGAGACGGGGATGGGGCGGCGCCGCCGGTACTGCCGCCAATCCTGCCGGCAGCGCGCGTACGAGCAGCGCAACCAGGTCAAAGGCACGAGCATCCCCGCCGATGCGGTGGTGCTCACCTCGGAGGAAGCCTCCGCCATGGTCGACCGGGTTTTCCAGGTTCGATGTGCCGCCGAGGACGTGGCGACAGCCGTTGCCGAAGGTGCGGCGGCCCATGAGGTGGAGTCCCTGTGCGCCGACCTCGTGCAACTCGCGCGTGAGGCCGAACGCTTCCGCTGAGCCTCGGACAGAGGCAGGGGAGCGCAGGACGCACTCTGCTCGACCGGTCCGACCGTCGCCTGTCGATGGCGATTCCGAAACGAACATCACGAATCGACGCACACCGGGCCCACGCGTACAGCACGATCAGTACAGCGTGGGAGACCGGCGTCGGTTGGTCCGTCTCACGCGCAGGACTTGCGCATCCAAGGTCTTCTACCCGCTGGGGGAACGCGATGACGAGTGTGAATTCGCCGCAGCCGAATAACGGCGCCGAAGATGTGAACGTTCCCGAAGGGGCCTTCCCGCTCTCCTCGGTGCAACGGAGCATGTGGTTTGCCCAGCAACTGAGCCCGACGGTTCCCAAGTTCATCGCCCAGTACATCGAGTTGCGGGGCGAGATCGACCTGGACCTGTTGAGCGATGCTGCGGTGCGGGCCGGTCAGGAGTTCCAGTCGCCGTTCCTGCGACTGCTGGACGTCGACGGGGAGCCCTACCAGGCGGTCGATTTCAGCATCGACCCGTCGATCGGCTTCCTCGACTTCCGGGGCGAGTCGGACCCGATGGCCGCCGCGCAGGTGTGGATCGACGAGGATTACGCGACGCCGCTGCGGCTCACCCGGGACCGACTCGTCGAGATGACCGTCCTGCAGGTCGGCGATCAGCACTACTTGTGGTACACCAGGATTCACCATGTCGCGCTCGACGGGTACAGCGGTATGACCATGGTGAACCGGATCGCGGCACTGTACACCGCGGCGGTCGAGGGCACCGAACCGGAACCGAACCGTGCGCTGGATCTGCGCGACCTCTACGAGTTGGACCAGAAGTACCGGGCGTCGAGCCGATTCGAGAACGACCGGTTGTACTGGGCCGAACGCATTGTCGGCATCGAGCACGGTTCGACACTCGCCACCCACGATGCGCCCGCGGCGGCGAAGAGCCGGCTCGAGAGCGCGAAGATCTCCGAAACCGCACTGGGTTTCCTCGGAGAGTCGGATCAGCGGGTCGGCGCCACGTCGGCGGCCGTCCTGCTCGCCGGGTTCGCCTGTTACCTGTCCCGTATGACGGGCAAGCGGGACGTGCTCATCAACCTGCCGGTGTCGGCGCGCACCACGGCGCCCTTGCAGCGGTCCGGTGGCATGCTCGTCAACGTCGCCCCGCTGCGGATCACCGTCCGCCCGGAGGACACGGTGGCCGAGCTCGTGCAGCGGACGCAGCTCGAGCTGATGGGTGCGCTGCGCCATCAGCGGTGCAGTCTCGAGGACATCCGCCGCGATGCCGGACTCGCCGGCACCGCGGAGGGCCTCGCCGGTCCGATGGTGAACGTCATGCTGTTCCATCAGGCGTTCACGCTGGGCACGGTCACGGGCGAGTACCACATCGTGACGTCGGGCCCGGTGGACGACCTGCTGGTCAACATCTATCAGAGCGGTGACGGCCAGACGCTCCTCGATTTCCGCGGCAACCCCAACCGGTACGGCTCGGAGGAGTTGCGCGCACACCACCGCAGGTTCGTGGAGCTGGTCGAGGAGTTCGTCACGGCCGAGCCGCAGACGCGGACCGCCGACATCCACGCCGAGAGCGCACGCCTCGGCGCGCGGTTCCTCGAGCGGGAGGCCCAGCTCGCGTTCTGGAAGCGGGAGTTGGTGGGCCTGCCGGAGGTGACGGCACTGCCGCTGGACCGGCCCCGCCCGACCGAGCGGCTCGGGGCGGGCGAGGTCGTCGGGTTCGCCGTCGACGGCGACGTGCAGCGCCGCGCGGCGCAGCTGGCAGAGGAGGCGGGCACCGGGATCTTCACCACGCTGCACGCCGCGCTCGCGGTCCTGCTGGGCCGGCTGGGCGACACCGACGACGTCGTGATCGGAACGCCGATCGTCGGGCGCGAGGCGTCCGATTCCGACGACCCGGAAGCCGGAGCATTCTTCAACAAGACCGTTCTGCGGTCGCAGGTGGATGTCGCATCGTCGTTCGTCGACCACCTGAGCCGTGTCCGGGACGCCGACCGGGCCGCGTTTTCGCATGCGGCGCTGCCCTTCGACGATCTCGTTGCCGCCCTCGGGGCCGAATCCGATCCGTCGCACTCGCCGCTGTTCCAGGTGATGCTCGAATTCACCGACGGCGGGCAGCCGCACGACACGTCCGGGGACGTGACGGTCAGCCCGATCCAGCGCGAACATCGGGCCCTGGGACTGGATCTGGTGTTCTCCCTCACCGAATCCGAGACGGGCGGCATCAACGGCCGCCTGCGGTTCGCCACGGACGTGTGGGACCGTGACAGCGCGGAGGCGCTCGCCGCGCGCTTCGTCCGCATCCTGCAGGCGGTGACGGCGGACCCCGCCGCACCGGTCGGGGACATCGACCTCCTCGAACAGGTCGAGTACGCGGAACTCGCGCCGGTCCGTGACGAGCCCTCGGTGGAGCCCCGCACGCTTCCCGCGCTGCTCGCGCGCGCCGCGGAGGCGGGCGGCGACGGGGACGCCCTCGTCTACCAGGGACGCACGCTGACCTACCCCGAACTCGACGATCAGTCGGATCGTCTCGCCCGCATGCTGATCGGCCACGGAGTGGGGCCGGGTTCTGTTGTGGCGCTGGCGATCGCGCGGTCGATCGAGTCGGTGCTGGCCACCTGGGCAGTCGCGAAGTCCGGGGCCGCGTTCGTCCCGGTCGACCCGAACTATCCGGCCGACCGCATCGAGCACATGCTCACCGATTCCGGTGCGGTCGTCGGTCTCACCGTGGCGGCGCACCGGTCGTCGCTGCCCGAGACCACGCCGTGGCTCGTGATGGACGACGCGTCGTTCGCCCGGGACCTGCCGAAGCACGCGGCCGGCGCGGTCACCGACGCCGATCGTCTCCGCCCGTTGCGGACCGCGGATCCGGCCTACCTGATCTACACGTCCGGCTCCACCGGCACACCCAAGGGCGTCGTCGTCACCCACGCCGGCCTGGCGAATTTCGCCGAAGACGAGCGGCAGCGGTTCGACGTGACCGTGGGGGCCCGCACCCTGCACTTCTCCTCACCGAGTTTCGACGCGTCCATCCTGGAACTGCTTCTCGCCGTGGGTGCCGGCGCCACGATGGTGGTGGCACCGGCGACGGTGTATGGCGGCACCGAACTCGCGGACCTGTTGCGCCGCGAACGGGTCACGCACGCGTTCGTCACCCCGGCCGCGCTGGCATCCGTCGATCCCACCGGACTCGACCACCTCCGGTGCGTCGTCACCGGTGGCGAGAGCTGTCCGCCTGCGCTGGTGGCACAGTGGGCGCCGGGACGGGTCATGTTCAACGCATACGGACCGACCGAGGCCACCGTCGTCGCGAGCGTGGCAGGACCGTTGACGGTCGGTGAACCGGTGACGATCGGCCGCCCGTCCCGCGGTTGCGGTCTGCTGGTGCTCGATTCGCGGTTGCACCCCGTCCCGAGAGGGGTCCCCGGCGAGCTGTACATCACCGGCGACGGTGTGGCACGTGGGTACCACAATCGGTCGATCCCGACGGCCGAACGGTTCGTCGCCGACCCCCACGGTGCGCCGGGCGAGCGGATGTACCGCACCGGCGACCTGGCGCGGTGGAACGCCGCCGGTCAGCTGGAATACCTGGGCCGCACCGACTTCCAGGTGAAGATCCGCGGTTTCCGCATCGAACTCGGCGAGATCGACGCCGTCGTCCGCTCGCACCCGAGTGTCGCGTTCGCGACCACGGTCGGACGGACCGCACCGTCCGGCGACACGGTGCTGGTGACGTACGTGCTCCCCGAGGACGGGACGGACGTCGTCGTCGGTGACATCCTCGAACACGCCGCAGCAGCGCTGCCCGCGCACATGGTGCCCGCCCGGGTGATGGTGCTCCGCGAGGTCCCGCTGACCCCGGCGGGCAAACTCGACCGGAAGGCGTTGCCGGAGCCGCAGTTCGAGGCCACCTCCACTGTCTACCGGGCGCCGGTGACACCCACCGAGATGCAGATCGCGGAGGTGTTCGCGGCGCTTCTGGGAGTCGAGCGCATCGGTGTCGACGACAGCTTCTTCGACCTGGGCGGCGACTCCCTCGTCGCGACCCGCGTGGTGTCCCGGGTCAACGCGGCGCTGAGCACGGAGATCGGGGTGCTCGATCTGTTCGAGGCGCCCAGCGTCGCGTTGCTCAGTGCCCGCGTGGACGCTCTCGGGCCCCGCACCTCCGCCCGGCCCGTGCTCGCTCCGCGGGCGGGGTCCGGCCCGGTGCAGGTGTCGCTGGCGCAGCAGCGGATGTGGTTCATCAACCAGCTCGACACCGCCTCGCCCGCATACAACATTCCCGTCGGTATCCGGCTGCGCGGCACGCTCGACGTGGAGGCGCTGCGGACCGCGGTGAGTGACGTCCTCACCCGGCACGAGTCGCTGCGGACGGTGTTCCCGAACACCCCCAACGGTCCCATCCAGGTGGTTCTGCCGGTCGCGGAGGTGAGCCCGCCCCTCGACGCGGTCGAGGTGGCCGAGTACGAGCTCGAATCCCGCCTGATCGCCGACGCCGCAGCGGGGTTCGACGTCACCGTCGAACCGCCGATCCGGGCGGAGCTCTACCGCACCGCGACCGACGATCACGTGCTGGTCTTCGTGGTGCATCACATCGCCGCCGACGGCCTGTCGATGACACCGCTGACCCGGGACGTGATGGTCGCCTACCACGCCCGTGCCGCAGGCGACACGCCGCAGTGGGCGCCGCTCGAGGTGCAGTACGCCGACTTCGCGGTGTGGCAGCGCGAGCTGCTCGGTTCCCCAGACGATCCGACGAGCCTCCTCGCCCGGCAGCTGGCGTTCTGGGCCCGCACCCTCGACGGCGCCCCCGAGGTCATGGATCTGCCGACCGATCGGCCGCGCCCGGCCCGGCAGTCGATGATCGGCGCCACCGCCGACTTCTCCATCCCGGCGCGCATCCACGCCGCGCTGCTCGAGATCGCAGGCGCCAACGACGCCAGCCTGTTCATGGTGGTGCACGCCGCCCTCGCGGTCCTGCTGTCCCGGTCGAGCGGGTCGTCCGACGTGTCGATCGGATCCCCGGTCTCCGGGCGTGGCGAACGGCAACTCGACGACGTCGTCGGCATGTTCGTCAACACCGTCGTCCTGCGCACCACCGTCGACCCCGATCGCAGCTTCCCCGAGATCCTCTCGCACACCCGCTCCGTGGATCTGGAGGCGTTCAGCAACACCGATCTGCCGTACGAGCGGCTCGTCGACGAACTGAAGCCGACCCGCTCCGAGGCGCATTCACCGCTGTTCCAGGTGATGCTGGTGCTGCAGGGATTCGCGAACACGCGGCTCGAGCTGCCCGGCCTCGACGTGGAGGTCGAGGCCCTCGAGACCGGTGCCGCCAAGTTCGACCTGCAGGTCATCCTCACCGAGCACACCGAGGAATCCGGCGCCCCGGGTGCGATCGACGTCCAATTCTCGTACGCGTCGGAACTGTTCGACCCGCCGACGATGACGGCGCTGGCCGAACGCTTCGTCACCCTGCTCGAGACCATCACCGCCGGTTCGGACGCGAAGGTCGGCGACATCGACCTGATCGGCGCGGACGAGACCCACCGGATGCTCGAGCAGTGGATCGACACCGACGTCGCCGTACCGGACTCGGCGACCCTGGTCAGCCTGTTCGAGGCGCAGGTGGCACGGACCCCGGACGCCGTCGCCGTGGTGTTCGCCGAAGAGGAACTGCTGTACGCGGAATTCGATGCCCGCGCCAACCGGCTGGCCCGCGAACTCCTCGCGCGCGGCGTCGGACCCGAATCCCGGGTCGCCGTCGCCCTGCGCCGTTCGCTCGAGCTGATGATCGCGATCTACGCGGTGGAGAAGACCGGGGCGGCATACGTTCCGCTCGACCCCGACCACCCGGCGTCGCGGATCGCCTACGTGATCGAGAGTGCCGAACCCGCATGCGTTCTCACCGCCTCCCGCGACCGGTGCGAGGGCGTCGACGGCGCGGCCGGTGCGTCCGTGATCGAGATCGACACCCTGAACCTGTCCCGGCGGCCGAGCACCCCGATCACCGACGCCGAGCGGGGCGGTCCGATCCACCCCGATTCGACCGCCTACGTGATCTACACGTCCGGATCGACGGGCCGGCCCAAGGGTGTCGCCGTCAGCCACCGCGCGATCGTGAACCGGTTGCTGTGGATGCAGGACACGTACCGGATGGACCACACGGACGTGGTGCTGCAGAAGACCCCCGTCACGTTCGACGTGTCCGTGTGGGAACTGTTCTGGCCGCTCGAGGTCGGTGCGCGACTCGTCCTCGCCGCGCCGGACGGACACCGCGACCCGACGTACCTGTCCCACATCATCGCCGACCACCAGGTCACCACCATGCACTTCGTGCCGTCGATGCTGGCGGTGTTCACGGCGGGCGCCGAACCGGAACTCTGCGGTTCGCTGCGTCAGGTGTTCTGCAGCGGTGAGGCGCTCCCGCCCGCCACCGCCGACGCATTCCGGGAATTCGGTTCCGCGGCGCTGCACAACCTGTACGGCCCGACGGAGGCCGCCGTCGACGTCACCTACTGGGAGTGCACGGAAGGCGACCGGGCCTCGGTCCCGATCGGCGCGCCCGTGTGGAACACGCAGGTGTACGTCCTCGACTCCCGGCTGCACCCGGTGCCGGTCGGGGTGCACGGCGAGCTGTACCTGGCCGGCACCCAGCTGGCCCGCGGGTACGTCGGGCGCAGCGATCTGACGTCGGACCGGTTCGTGGCGAACCCGTTCGGCGCGCCGGGACAGCGGATGTACCGCACCGGCGACGTCGTCCGCTGGCGTGCCGACGGCAACATCGAATACATCGGCCGCCGCGACTTCCAGGTCAAGCTCCGCGGTCAGCGCATCGAACTCGGCGAGGTCGAGGCGGCGGTGCTGGCGCACCCGTCGGTGGCGCAGGCCGTCGTGACCGTGCATCGCAGCGAGGCCACCGGCGAAAGCCTCGTCGGCTACGTGATCCCCGTGGCAGGCGCCGACATCGACACCGCCGTCGTGCGCGACGCGGCGGCGGAGGCGCTGCCCGCCTACATGGTGCCGACCCGGATCATCGTCCTCGACCGGTTCCCGCTCGGGGCCACCGGCAAGTTGGACCGGGGCGCACTGCCCGAACCGGAATTCCTCAGCCCGTCCGCCGAATTCGTCACCCCGCGCAACCCGATCGAGGAGATCCTCGCGTCGATCTTCGCGGATCTGCTCGACGCTCCCCGTATCGGCGTGCACGACAGCTTCTTCGACCTCGGCGGCAACTCATTGGTGGCCACCCGGCTGGTGGCGCGGGTCAATGCCGCGCTGGGCAGCCGGATCGGGGTCCGGGAGATCTTCGACGCCCCGACCGTCGCGACCCTCGCCACCCGGATCGAATCCGAGGCCGTGCAGGGCGCCGAACGCCCGCCGCTGGTGGCCGGGGTGCGCCCCGACCGACTGCCGGTCTCGCTGGCGCAGAAGCGCATGTGGTTCATCAACCAGTTCGACCTCGACTCCCCGGCCTACAACATCGCGCTCGCGGTGCGGTTGACGGGCGACCTCGACGAGGACGCGATGCAGGACGCCGTCGCCGACGTGATGGACCGGCACGAGTCGCTGCGCACCCGGTTCCCGATGGTGGAGGGCGAACCCGTCCAGGTGATCCTGCCGACCGAGGACGTGGTGCCCGATCTGTCGCCGATAGTGACAACGGAAGCCGAACTGCCCGAGCACATCTCGCGACTGGCGGGCGCCGGTTTCGACGTCACGGTGTCGGTGCCGGTGCGCGCCGCCCTGTTCCGGACCGATCCCGGCGAGCACGTTCTCGTCATCGTCGTCCACCACATCAGCGCCGACGGCTTCTCCATGGCCCCGCTCGCCCGGGACGTGATGACCGCCTATGTGGCCCGCACCGGGGGACAGGCACCGGACTGGACGCCGCTGCCGGTGCAGTACGCCGACTTCGCACTCTGGCAGCACCGGGTACTCGGCAACGCCGACGACCCCGACAGCCTGCTGGCCGCCCAGCTCGACTACTGGACGCACACGCTCGCCGGGCTTCCGGAACTGCTCGCGCTGCCGACGGACCACCCCCGCCCCACGCAGCAGTCGATGCGCGGCGGCATCCACTCGTTCAGCATCGACCCACAGGTGCACGGCCGATTGATCACGACTGCCCGCGAACACAATTCGAGTGTGTTCATGGCCGTCCACGCGGCGCTGGCCGTGCTGCTGGCCCGGCTGGGCGACACGGACGACGTGTCGGTGGGTACCCCCATCGCCGGTCGTGGTGACGCCGCCCTGGACGACATGGTCGGCATGTTCGTCAACACCCTGGTGCTGCGCACCCCGGTCGAACCGGCCGACACGTTCACCGACCTGCTGTCCACGGTCCGCGACACCGACCTGAGCGCCTTCCACCACGCCGATCTGCCGTTCGAGCGACTGGTCGATGCGATCTCGCCCGAACGCGCGACGTCGCATTCGCCGCTGTTCCAGGTGGTGCTCGAGTTCCGCAACAACGAGCGGCCGCGGCTGGAGCTGCCCGGGTTGACCGTCACCGGCCTCGACCTGGCCACCGACATCTCCAACTTCGACCTGCAACTCACCCTCACCGAGGAATTCGGGGTGTCGGGAGAGCCCGCCGGGATCTCCGCGGCCTTCACGTACGCGTCGAGCCTGTTCGACGCGTCCACGATCGCCGGTTTCGCCGACTACCTGCAGCGGATCTTCGACGCGGTGACGTCCGAGCCGGGCATGGCTGTCGGTGACATCGACCTGATGGTGGCGTCCGAACGTGCGGCGCTCACCCCGGTGATGGACGGGCCCGACGCCGAACCGCGGACCCTGCCCGAACTGCTCGCGGCCGCGGCCTCCGTGGATCCCAAGGCGGCCGCGCTGTCCTACGAGGGCAGCGAGGTGACGTACCGCGAACTCGACGAGCAGTCGAACCGTCTCGCCCGCTTGCTGATCGGGCGCGGCATCGGCCCCGAATCGGTGGTCGCGCTGGCGCTGGCGCGGTCGCCGGAGTCGGTCCTGTCACTGTGGGCGGTCGCCAAGACCGGTGCCGCGTTCGTCCCGGTCGACCCGAACTACCCGACCGACCGGATCGTCCACATGCTCAGCGACTCCGGTGCGGCGCTCGCGCTCACCGTCGCCGAGTTCCGTCCCACGCTGCCGGACTGCACGTCCTACGTCGTGGTCGACGCACCCGGATTCGACGACGAGGTGAGTGCGCACTCCGCCGCGGTCGTCACGGACGCCGACCGGACACACCCGCTCGCGCTGGAGAACCCGGCATACCTGATCTACACGTCCGGGTCCACCGGCACCCCGAAGGGTGTCGTCGTCACCCACCGCGGCCTGGCGAACTTCGCGACCGATGAACGCGTCCGCTTCGGGGTCACCCCGCGGTCGCGCACGCTGCACTTCTCGTCGCCGAGCTTCGACGCGTCGATCCTGGAACTGCTGCTGGCGGTCGGCTCCGGCGCGACCATGGTGATCGCTCCGGCGTCCGTCATCGGCGGCACCGAACTCGCCGACGTGCTCCGGGAGGGCCGGGTCACGCACGCGTTCATCACCCCCGCCGCCATGGCGTCGGTGGACCCCGCGGGCCTCGACCAGCTCGAGTGCGTCGCCACCGGCGGCGACGTCTGCCCGCCGGAGCTGGTGGCGCAGTGGGTGACCGGGGGCAGGCGGATGTTCAACGCCTACGGCCCCACCGAGGCGACGGTCGTGTCGAGCGTGACGGGACCGATGCTTCCCGGTGAGGGCGTCACCATCGGCCGTCCGCCGATGGGAACCGGGGAGATGGTGCTCGATTCACGCCTGCACCCGGTGCCCAACGGGGTGACCGGCGAGCTGTATGTCACCGGTTCCGGTCTGGCCCGCGGCTACAAGGACCGGGTGGGCACGACGGCGGAGCGTTTCGTCGCCAACCCGTACGGGGGCCTCGGCGCCCGCATGTACCGGACCGGAGACCTGGCGCGCTGGAACGGTGACGGTCAGCTCGAGTACCTGGGCCGCAGCGACTTCCAGGTGAAGATACGCGGTTTCCGCATCGAGCTCGGCGAGATCGAGACCGCCCTCACCCGCTACCCGGGAGTCGCCCGTTCGGTGGTGTCCGCGCACATGGGCAGCACCGGCGCCAACCGGCTCGTCGGGTACCTCGTCCCCACGGCGGGCGCGGAACTCGACCCGGAGGCGGTCCTCGATTTCGTCGGCGGATTCCTCGCCCCGTACATGGTGCCGTCCGCACTGATCGTCCTCGACGAGTTGCCGCTCACTCCCGCGGGCAAGCTGGACCGCCGCGCGCTGCCCGAGCCGGACTTCGGGGCCCGGGTATCGACCGGCCGCGCGCCGGTGTCGGAGATGGAAGAGGTGCTCGCCGGACTGTTCGCCGAGGTCCTCGGTCTGGAAACCGCCGGTGTCGAGGACTCGTTCTTCGCCCTCGGCGGCGACAGCATCATGTCGATCCAGTTGGTGGCCCGCGCGAAGGCGGCGGGTGTGGTGCTGACCCCGCGGGACGTGTTCGAGGCCAAGACCGTTGCCGGTCTCGCCGCGGTGGCGTCGTGGGTGGGCGCCGCTGACATCGTCGTGCTCGACGAGCTGCCCGGTGGCGGAGTCGGCGACATGCCGACCACCCCGATCACGAAGTGGCTGCTCGAACGGGGCGGCGAGTTCAACCGGATGTCGCAGTCCGCGCTGCTGACCGCACCGCCGAACCTCCGCGAACTCGAACCTCTGATCGCCACGTTCCAGGCCGTCCTCGACCGGCACGACATGCTGCGCGCGCAGCTGATCGTCTCCGCCGAGGACTCGCACCTCGCCGTCCGCCCGGTCGGTGCGGTCGACGCGCAGGACCTGATCCGCCGGGTCGCCGTGTCCACGGCCCCGGGAACCCGGGCGTTCGCGGCGACCGTGATCGCGGAACTCGACGCCGCGCTGGACCGCCTCGATCCCGCGGCCGGCGTCATGGTGCAGGTGGTGTGGTTCGACGCCGGGGAATCCGGCGGTCGCCTGCTCGTCGTCGCGCATCACCTCGTGGTCGACGGTGTGTCGTGGCGCATCCTCGTCCCCGACCTCGCGACCGCGTGGGCGCAGATCTCGGCAGGCCAGGAACCGGTCCTCGAACAGGTCGGCACGTCCATGCGCCGGTGGGCGCACGGACTGGTCGACGAGGCGGCGAACCGGGCAGGCGAACTGGACCTGTGGCAGCGCATCCTCGACTGCGAGGACCCGCTCGTCGGCAGCCGTCCGCTCGACCCCGACATCGACGTCAACGCGACCGTCGGCCGCGTCACGGTCCAGCTGCCCGCCGAGGTCAGCGAGGCCGTCCTCACGGCTCTACCGGAGGCGATCCACGGCAGCGTGAACGACGGACTGCTCACCGCGTTGGCGATGGCGGTCACCCAGTGGCGGCGCTCCCGCGGCCACACCCTGCACGGCAGGTCCGTCGAGGGCACCCTGGTGAGCCTCGAGGGGCACGGCCGTGAAGACCAGGTCGTGCCGGGCGCTGATCTGGGCCGCACCGTCGGCTGGTTCACGGCGATGTTCCCGGTGCGTCTCGACCTGTCGGGCATCGACCTCGACGACGCGTTCGCCGGTGGCAAGGCCGCCGGGTCCGCGATCAAGGCGATCAAGGAGCAGCTGCTCGCGATCCCGGACCACGGCATGGGTTACGGCATGCTGCGGTACCTCAACGCCGACACCGGACCGCTGCTCGCGGCCCGCTCGCTGCCGCAGATCAGTTTCAACTACCTGGGACGCTTCGCCGCCGACCTGTCCGAGGCGGCCACCCGCGCCGGCTGGACGCCGACCGGTGAAGTCGACATGGACCGCGCGCAGGACCTCGACACCCCGGTCACCTCGGCCATCGACGTCAACGCGGTCACCACCGAGGTGGACGACCGGCCTCAGCTGCGCGCCACCTGGGCGTACGCGGCCGGTGTCCTGACCGTCGCCGAGGTCCGGGAACTCGCCGAACTGTGGGTCCGGGCGCTCACCGCGCTCACGACGTACGCGGCCCGCCCCGACGCCGGCGGCGTGACCCCGTCCGACCTCGAACTGGTGAGCCTCGACCAGGACGCCATCGATCGCATCGAATCGCGCTTCCCGGCGCTGTCCGACATCTGGTCGCTGTCGCCGCTGCAGTCCGGACTGCTCTTCCACGCACTGCTGGCCGATCAGACGATCGACTCGTACACCGTGCAGGTGACACTCGAACTGCGCGGTGCCGTGCCGTCCCGCATGCGGGTGGCCGGGCAGGCCCTGCTCGACCGGCACGCGAACCTGCGGGCGTCGTTCGTCTACGACGAGGGCGGCACCCCCGTCCAGGCGATCCACGGGTATGCGGAACTGCCCTGGACCGAGATCGACCTGTCCGGTCTCGACGCGGAGAGCCGCGAAGCCGAGATCGTGCGACTCCTCGACGCCGACCGGCGCCGCGGGTTCGACATGGCCACCCCGCCGCTGTTGCGGTTCATGCTGATCCAGATCGGTGGGGACGAGCAGCGCCTGATCGTCACCAATCACCACATCCTGCTCGACGGCTGGTCGATGCCGCTCCTGATCCGCGACCTCCTGACCCTGTACGCCACGGAAGGTGACGCCACGGCGCTGCCGCGGGTGCACCCGTACCGCGACTACCTCGCCTGGATGTCGCACCGCAGCACCGAGGACTCGCTCGGTGTGTGGCAGCGTGCCCTCGCCGGGGTGGAGGAGCCGACGCTGCTCGCCCCGGCCGACGCGTCGGTGCAGAGCGACACGCAGTCCGGTCAACTGCTCGTCGAACTCGACGTCGACCGCACCGATCAGCTGAGTGTGCTCGCACGCGAGCACGGTCTGACCCTCAGCACCCTGATCCGCACCGCGTGGGGAATCGTGCTGGGCGGCTTGGTCGGCCGCTCCGATGTGGTCTTCGGTGGGACGGTGTCGGGTCGACCTCCGCAGATCGCCGGAATCGAGTCGATGGTGGGTCTGTTCATCAACACCCTGCCGGTGCGGGTGGTTCTCGATCCGCGGGAAACGCTGGGGGAGTTGCTCGAACGCATTCAGGGCGAGCAAGCCGCGCTGCTGGACCACCATTACGTCGGATTGACGGACATCCAGTCGGTGGCCGGTCCCGGTACCGGTTTCGACACGCTGACGGTGTTCGAGTCGTATCCCGTCGACCGGGAGGGGCTGACCGATCAGACCGACATCGCCGGCATGCACGTCCTCGACGTGCACGACAGCGCGAACGCCGCCCACTACCCGCTCGCGCTGATCGCCTCGGCGCACGAGAATCTGCAGCTGAAGCTCGAGTACGTCGAGGAACTGTTCGACCGGGCCGACGTCGAGCGGATCGGCGACCGGATCATCCGGGCACTGATCGCGCTCGCCGAGCACCCCGGGATGAAGCTCGCGCAGCTGCGCCTGCTCACCGAGGCAGAGGAAGCCGAACTGGTTCCGGCCCGCGGCGTGCCCGGCCGCTCCGTGCGCACACTGCCGCAGATGTTCACCGACACGGCCGCGACCTCGGGCGACGCCACCGCCCTCGTGTTCGGCGACCGCCGGATGTCCTACCGGGAACTCGACGAACGGTCCAACCAGCTCGCGCGCCTGCTCATCGACCGCGGCGTCGGACCGGAAGACATCGTGGCCCTGGGTATCTCACGGTCCATCGAATCGGTCCTCGCGGTCTGGTCGATCACCAAGACCGGCGCGGCGTTCGTTCCGGTCGATCCGACCTACCCGCGCGAGCGGGTCGAGCACATGGTCACGGATTCCGGGTGCACGTTCGGTCTCCGCCTGGACGCCGACCACGGCCGGCTCCCGGACACGGTCAGCTGGCTGACCCTCGACGACCCCGACACCGACGCCGCCATTCTGGCGATGTCCACCGACACCGTGACCGACGACGACCGCGTCGCGCCCCTGCGCTTCGCACACCCCGCGTACGTCATCTACACGTCCGGTTCCACCGGCAAACCGAAGGGCGTGGTGGTCAGCCACCGCGGTCTCGACAACTTCGCCGAGGAGCAGCGGACCCGCTACGCGACGGATTCGACGTCGCGGGCGTTGCACTTCTCCTCACCGAGCTTCGACGCTTCCGTCCTCGAATACCTCCTGTCGTTCGCCGTCGGCGCGACCATGGTGATCGTGCCGCCGTCCGTGTACGGCGGCGAGGAACTCGCGGAGCTGATCCGCACCGAGAGCGTCACCCACGGGTTCGTCACCCCCGCGGCGCTGGCCTCCGTGGACCCCGAGGGGCTCGAGGTGTTCCAGAACGTGGTCGCCGGCGGTGAGGCGGTTCCTCCGGAACTGGTGACCCGCTGGGCACCGGGCCGCACCATGTACAACGGCTACGGTCCCACCGAGACCACGATCATGAGCAACCTCAGCGACCACCTGCAGGTGGGGGAGACGGTCACCATCGGTGCCCCCGTCCGCGGCGTCTCCGAGGTGATTCTCGACTCGCGGCTGCAACCGGTCTCCGTCGGCGTCGCCGGCGAGCTCTACATCTCCGGTGAGGGCCTGGCCCGCGGCTACCATGCACGCGCCGGGCTGACCAGCGAGCGGTTCGTCGCCAACCCCTACGGCGGACCGGGCGACCGGATGTACCGCACCGGCGACCTCGCGCGGTGGCGGTCCGATCACACGGTCGAATACCTGGGCCGCACCGACTTCCAGGTGAAGATCCGCGGCTTCCGCATCGAGCTCGGCGACATCGACAGCGCACTCGCCGCGCATCCGTCCGTGTCGTTCGCCGTCACACTCGGGCGCCCCGGCCCCGCCGGCGACACCGTGCTCGTGTCCTACGTGCTGCCGGAGACCGGGTCGGCACTCGAACCGCCGGAACTGAAGGAGTGGACGGCGAACCTGCTGCCCGCGCACATGGTGCCGTCGAGCATCATGATCCTCGACGAGATCCCGCTGACCCCGGTCGGCAAGCTCGATCGGGCCGGGCTGCCCGAACCGCAGTTCCTGCCCACGTCGGACGACTTCCGGCCACCGTCGACGGTCCTCGAACACACGATCGCCGACGTCATCACGACGGTCCTGGGAATCGAACGAGTCGGCATCGACGACAACTTCTTCGACATCGGCGGAAACTCGCTGATCGCAACCCGTGTCGCCGCACGCCTGACCGCGGAACTGGACACCGACATCGGCGTCCGCACCCTGTTCGAGGCACCGACGATCCATCAGCTGGCCCGCCTCATCGAGTCGACGGCATTCGCACCCGCGCAGGACGGCGCCCACGTCCGGATCCCGCTCGGCCCGGTGCCGCGGCCCGCGCACGTGCCGGTGTCGCTGGCGCAGAAGAGGATGTGGTTCCTCAACCAGTTCGACACGTCGTCGGCGGCCTACAACATCCCCCTGGCGGTGCGGCTGACCGGTCACCTGGACGTGGAGTCGCTGCGTGCAGCGGTGACGGACGTCTTCGTCCGCCACGAATCGTTGCGGACCGTGTTCCCGTCCCACGACGGCGAACCGACCCAGGTGGTGCTCTCACCCGGTCAGTGGACGCCGAACCTCGAGATCGTCGAGGTGTCCGAGCACGAACTCCGGGGGCACATCGCCGGTCTCGCGACCGCCGGCTTCGACGTGACGGCCGACGTGCCGATGCGGTCGGCGCTGTTCGCACTCGCCCCCGACGATCACGTGCTCGTGATCGTGGTGCACCACATCTGCGCCGACGGGTTCTCGCTCACCCCGCTCGCCCGGGACGTCATGACCGCGTACGCGGCCCGCATCGCGGGGAGCGCGCCGCAGTGGAACCCGCTGTCGGTGCAGTACGCCGACTACACGCTGTGGCAGCTCCAATTGCTGGGCGACGAGAGCGACGCCGAATCGCTGATCTCCCAGCAACTCCGGTACTGGACGGATCAGCTGGCCGACCTGCCCGAACTCCTGCAGCTGCCGACCGACCGGGCGCGACCGGTCCAGCAGTCGTTCCGCGGCGCGCAGGTCGACTTCACGATTCCGGCGGACGTGCACCGGGCGCTGGCGGCGTTGGCGCGCAAGCACAACTCCACCATGTTCATGGCCGTCCACGCGGCCCTGTCGGTGCTGCTGTCCGCGCTGTCGTCCACCGAGGACATCGCGGTCGGCACACCCATCGCGGGCCGTGGTGACGCGGCACTCGACGACATGGTCGGCATGTTCGTCAACACCCTGGTGCTGCGGAGCGCCGTCGACCCGGCGGAGGGTTTCGGTGCCCTGATGGATCAGGTGCGGGCCACCGACCTCGCCGCGTTCCACCATTCGGACCTGCCGTTCGAGCGGCTCGTCGACGTCCTCGCGCCGGAGCGCTCCACCGCGCACTCGCCGCTGTTCCAGGCGCTGCTCGAGTTCCGGAACAACGAGACACCGCGGCTCGAGCTCCCAGAACTGACCGCGGCCGCCGTCGATTTCGATCTGGAGGTCGCCAAGTTCGACCTGCAGCTCAGCGTCGAGGAAGGATTCGACGCGGACGGGGTGGCGTCGGGTATCGCCGCGTCGTTCATCTTCGCCACCGATCTGTTCGACGCCGGCACCGTCCGCACGTTCGCCGACCGGTTCCTGCGCATCCTCGGCGCCGTCACCTCCGACCCGCACGCCCCGGTCGGTGACATCGTGATCACCGACGCCGCCGAGCGGTCGGCGATGGCGACCGAATGGAACACCGCCGGACTCGACGCGGGCACCGACACCCTCGCAGACCGCTTCGCGCAGAGCGTGGCCCGGTTCCCCGGCGCCACAGCCGTGACGTCGGAGGACGTGGCACTGACCTACGCCGAGCTCGACGCCCGGTCGAACCGGCTGGCCCGCCTGCTCATCGCCCAGGGAGTGGGGCCGGAAATGCTGGTGGCCGTGGCACTCCCACGCACCTGCGATCTGATCATCGCTCTGCTTGCGGTGATCAAGACCGGCGGCGGCTACCTGCCCGTCGACATCACCTACCCGGCGGACCGGCTGGCGTTCGTGTTCGAGGACGCCGCACCGAACTGTGTCATCACCACCACGGGAGACGTCTCCGCCCTGCCCGACTCGGAGACCCCGGCGATCCTGCTCGACGACCCCGAGACCACCGCGGACCTCGTGCATCAGTCGCCCGCGACGATCACCGACGCCGACCGGGTGACACCGCTCGACTCCTCGTCGGTGGCGTACGTCATCTACACCTCCGGGTCGACCGGCCGCCCCAAGGGCGTGGTCGTCTCGCACCGCAACGTGCTGACGTTGTTCGCGAACACACAGCCGCTCTACGGGTTCGACGAGAACGACGTGTGGACGATGTTCCACTCGTACGCGTTCGACTTCTCCGTGTGGGAGCTGTGGGGTCCGCTGCTCTACGGCGGCCGACTCGTCGTCGTCGACTACTACACGGCGCGGTCGCCGGAAATGTTCCACGAACTCCTGCGGAACGAGCAGGTCACCGTCCTCAACCAGACCCCGACCGCGTTCTATCAGCTCGCCGAGACCGACCGCATCGTCTCGGAGATCGACGTGAACGCCGCGGCACTGGCGCTGCGGTACGTGATCTTCGGTGGTGAGGCTCTCGACCTCGGACAGCTCGGCCGCTGGTACTCCCGGCACGACGACTCCGCCCCGACCCTGGTGAACATGTACGGCATCACCGAGACGACGGTCCACGTCAGCTATCTGGCGCTCGACCGCGAGTTCGCCGAGTCGGCGTCGGCCAGCGTCATCGGCCGCGGAATCGCCGGGCTGCACGTACACGTCCTCGACCGGCGCCTGCACCCGGTTCCCCCGGGCACCATCGGGGAGATGTACGTCTCGGGTGACCAGGTGACCCGCGGTTACCTCGGCCGGGCCGGGCTCAGTTCGACCCGGTTCGTGGCCGACCCGCTCCGTCCCGGGGCGCGGATGTACCGCACGGGTGACCTGGCGCGCTGGAACACCGACGGCCAGCTCGAGTACCTGGGCCGCAGCGACTTCCAGGTGAAGATCCGCGGTTTCCGCATCGAACTCGGCGAGATCGAATCCGCGCTGCTCCGGTACCGCGGCATCGCCCAGGCCGTCGTCCTCACCCGCGACGACGGGCACGGCGGTCACCGGCTGATCGGCTACGTGGTTCCGGAATCCGGCGCCACCGTCGAGGTGTCCTCGGCGCTCGAATTCGTCGGCACCCAGCTCACCTCGTACATGGTGCCCGCCACCCTCGTGGTGCTGGACGCGCTGCCGTTGACGAGCAACGGCAAACTCGACCGCCGCGCGCTGCCGGAACCCGACTTCGGGGCCCGGGTGTCGACGGGCCGCGCCCCGGCCACGGAGATGGAAACCGTCCTCGCCGGTCTGTTCGCCGAGGTGCTCGGTCTGGAATCGGTGGGTGTGGACGATTCGTTCTTCGCGCTCGGCGGCGACAGCATCATGTCGATCCAGTTGGTGGCCCGCGCGAAGGCGGCGGGCGTGGTCCTCACCCCGCGGGACGTGTTCGAGGCCAAGACCGTTGCCGCGCTCGCCGAGGCCGCCTCCTGGGCGGGCGCCGCCGACGTGGTGGTGCTCGACGAACTGCCCGGTGGCGGGATCGGCGAGATGCCGATCACCCCGATTACCGCGTGGCTGCTCGAACGGGGTGGCGACTTCCGCCGCTACACCCAGACCGCGCTGCTCTCCCTGCCCGCCGCGGCCGACGAGACACTGCTGAAGCGCACGATCGCGGCCGTCGTGGATCACCACGACATGCTGCGGGCGCGTCTCCTCGGTGCCGAGCCGCAGTGGCGGATCGAGGTGCAGGCCGTGGGCGCGGTCGACGTCGACGACGTGCTGCACCGGGTCGAGGTCGCGTCGGTCGTCGGTTCCGGGTTCGCGGAGACCGCGACCCGGGAACTCGATGCCGCGGCAGGACGACTGGACCCCGAGGCCGGCGTGATGCTGCAGATGGTGTGGTTCGACGCCGGCGACGAGGGCGGGCGGCTGCTGGTCGTCGCCCACCACCTGGTGGTCGACGGCGTGTCGTGGCGGATCCTCGTCCCCGACCTGGCAACCGCGTGGGCGCAGGTCTCCTCGGGTCAGGAACCGGTCCTCGAGCCGGTCGGCACGTCGATGCGACGCTGGTCGCACGGACTCGTCGAGGCGACACGCGACCGCGCCGACGAGATCGAACTGTGGCGCCGGGTGCTCGAAGCCGACGACCCGCTGATCGGATCGCGTCCACTCGACGCCGCGATCGACGTGGCAGGGACAGTCGAGAAGGTCACGGTGGAGGTGCCCGCCGACGTCACGGACGCACTGCTGACCCGTGTCCCCGAGGCGTACCACGGCGGCGTCAACGACGGACTGCTCACCGCGCTGGCGCTGGCACTGGCCCAGTGGCGGCGCACCCACGGCGACTTCACCCGGGAGTCGCTGGTCAGTCTCGAAGGTCACGGCCGCGAGGACCAGGTGCTGCCGGGCGCCGATCTGGGCCGCACCGTCGGCTGGTTCACGGCGATGTTCCCGGTGCGCCTCGACCTGTCGGGCATCGACCTGGACGACGCGTTCGCCGGTGGCAAGGCCGCCGGGTCCGCGATCAAGGCGATCAAGGAACAGCTGCTCGCGATCCCGGACCACGGCATCGGCTACGGCATGCTCCGCTACTTGGACCCGGAGAGCGCCGATCAGCTGCGGGCGCTGGCGAAGCCGCAGGTCACGTTCAACTACCTGGGCCGGCTGGGCGGCGCGACGTCCACCGACATCCACGGTCACGCCTGGGTTCCGGTGACGGACACGAAGCTCGACGACATTCCGGCCTCCGACATCCCGGTGGCGTCGGCGCTCGACATCAACGCCGTCACCGGCACCGGGGCCGACGGCAACCGGCTGCGGGCCACGTGGGCGTTCGCGACCGGTGTCCTCACCCCGTCCGAGGTCCGCACGCTCGCCGACCTGTGGGTGCAGGCCCTGACCGCGCTGACCACCCACGTCGCGCGACCCGACGCGGGCGGCGTGACCCCGTCCGACCTCGATCTGGTCACCCTCGACCAGGACGCGATCGACCGGCTCGAGACCAGGTTCCCGGCGCTGTCGGACATCTGGTCGCTGTCACCGCTGCAGTCCGGGCTGCTGTTCCACGCCCAGTTCTCGGACGCCACGGTCGACCCGTACCTGGTGCAGCTGGCGCTGAAACTGCGCGGCGACGTCGACCCGGACCGGATCCGCCGGGCCGGGCAGGCCCTGCTGGACCGGCACCCCAACCTGCGGGCCGCGTTCGTCCACGACAGTGCGGGGGCCTCCGCCCAGATCATCCAGCAGCACGTGGAACTGCCGTGGTCGGAGTTCGACCTCTCGGCACTCGACCCCGACGAGACCACCCGCGAATACGACCGGATCGTGGCACGGGACCGGTCGGTGAAGTTCGACATGGCGAACGCGCCGTTGCTGCGCCTCGCCCTCGTCCGGCTCACCGAGGACGACTACCGGCTGATCCTGACCAACCACCACATCCTGCTCGACGGCTGGTCGACTCCGCTGGTCATCCGCGACCTGCTGACCCTGTACGCGTTGGACGCCGACGGCAGCCTGCTGCCGCGGGTCCATTCCTACCGTGACTACCTGTCGTGGATGAAGCGCCACGACACCACGGACTCCCTCGACGCCTGGCGCACCGCGCTCGACGGGGTCGAGGAGCCGACCCTCCTGGCCCCGCTGGAGCGGGGTGAGGCGCACTCCGTTGTCGCGGAGGAAACGGCCTTCACACTGTCGGAGGAGCAGACCACCCGGTTGCGGGACTTGAGCCGGGAACGCGGGCTCACCCTCAACACCGTCGTCCAGACGGCGTGGGGAATCGTGCTGGGCGGCTTGATCGGCCGCTCCGACGTAGTGTTCGGCGGGACGGTCTCGGGCCGGCCGCCGCAGATCGCGGGCATCGAATCGATGGTGGGTCTGTTCATCAACACCCTGCCGGTGCGGGTGACCCTCGACCCGTGGGAGTCGCTGGGTGAGCTGCTCGAACGTGTGCAGAGCGAGCAGGCCGCGCTGCTCGATCATCATTACCTGGGCCTGACCGACATCCAGTCGGCGGTCGGCGGCGGCGGTGCCTTCGACACGCTGACCGTGTTCGAGTCGTACCCGGTGGACGAGGCGGGGCTGACGGAACAGACCGACATCGCCGGGATGTTCGTCACCGGCATCGACGGCAAGGACTCCGCGCACTACCCGCTCGCCGTCGTCGCCTCCGGGGACGCGCGGCTGAACTTCAAGTTCGAGTACCTCCCCGAGGTGTTCGAGGAGAGCGCGGTCGACGAGATCGCGGACCGGCTGCAGCGGGTGCTCGACGCCCTCGCCGACCGGCCCCAGATTCCGCTGGCCCACATGCAACTGCTCACCGAGGCCGAACTCGCCGAGTTCGCGCCGGTACGCGGCCGCCCGGGGTTCTCCGTCCGGACGCTGCCGCAGATCTTCGAGGACGCCGCCGCGTTGGATCCGAACCGCACGGCGCTGACGTTCGAGGGCCGCAACGTCTCCTACCGGGAACTCAACGAACGCTCCAACCAGCTCGCCCGGGTCCTCATCTCCCGCGGCGCCGGCCCGGAGACGTTCGTGGCGCTCGGCATTCCCCGGTCGATCGAGTCGGTCCTCGCCGTGTGGGCGGTGGCCAAGACGGGCGCCGCATTCGTCCCCGTCGACCCGAACTACCCGATGGACCGCATCGAGCACATGCTCACCGATTCGGGTGCCACCATCGGACTGACCATGGCCGCGTACGAGAAGGCGCTGCCCGACTCGGTGCCGTGGCTGCAGCTCGACTCGCCCAAGTTCGAGAAGGCCTGCCAGTCGAAACCTGCTCTGCCGGTGGCCGATTCGGATCGACGGTCGCCGATAAGCCTCGACAACGCCGCCTACATCGTCTACACCTCCGGTTCGACGGGCAAGCCGAAGGGCGTCGTGGTCACCCACGAGGGCCTCGACAACTTCGCCGAGGACCAGCGGCAGCGTTTCGCCGCCGCGCAGACGTCCCGCACACTGCACTTCTCGACGCCCAGCTTCGACGGGTCGGTGTTCGAGTACCTGCAGGCGTTCGGGGTCGGCGCCACGATGGTGATCGCACCGCCGACGGTGTACGGCGGAGCGGAACTGGCCGAACTGATCAGGTCCGAACACGTCACCCACGCCTTCGTCACCACCGCGGCGCTGTCCACGGTCGACCCGGAGGGGCTCGACGAGTTCCAGCACGTCGTGTTCGGCGGTGAGGCGTGCCCGCCGGAACTGGTGACCCGCTGGGCGCCCGGCCGGCAGCTGTCCAACGCATATGGCCCCACCGAGACCACGGTGATGGCCAACATCAGCGACCCGATGACGGTGGGCGAACCCATCACTCTCGGCGGCCCGATCCGCGGAGTCGGTGAGCTCGTGCTGGATTCACGTCTCCAGCCGGTGCCCGTCGGGGTGCCCGGCGAGCTGTACATCACCGGTGCGGGTCTCGCCCGCGGCTACCACCGCCGCCCGGAACTGAGCAGCCAGCGGTTCGTCGCCAACCCGTTCGGGGAGGCGGGGGAGCGGATGTACCGCACCGGCGACATCGTCCGGTGGCGTGCCGACCACACCGTCGAGTACGTGGGCCGCAGCGACTTCCAGGTGAAGATCCGCGGATTCCGCATCGAACTCGGCGAGATCGACAACGAGATCGCCACGTTCCCCGGGGTCAGCTTCGCCGCGACCCTCGGTGTTCCCGGCCCGTCCGGTGACACGGTGCTGGTGACCTACCTGCTGCCCAACACGGCCGGCGGCATCGACCCGGCCGAGCTGACCGCGCACCTGTCGACCCGGCTCCCCGCGCACATGGTGCCGACGAGCGTCATGTTCCTGGACGAGATCCCCTTGACCCCGGTGGGCAAACTGGACCGATCGGCGCTGCCCGCGCCCGAGTTCCACGTCACCACCACCGAGTTCCAGCCGCCGACCAACGATCTCGAACGCACGATCGTGGACATCTTCGCCGACGTCCTCGGTATCGAACGGATCGGCATCGACGACAACTTCTTCGATCTCGGTGGAAACTCGCTGGTCGCCACCCGGGTCACGGCACGGTTGCGGGACGCCCTCGACACCGACATCGGTGTGCGCGCCTTGTTCGAGGCGCCCGACGTCCGGTCCCTGGCCGCACGTGTCGCCGACAGCGTGAGCGGCGGCGCCCGTCCCGCGCTCGCGCCGGTCGAACGGCCCGACCGGATTCCGCTGTCGCTGGCGCAGAAGCGGATGTGGTTCCTCAACCAGTTCGACACGTCCTCACCGGCCTACAACATTCCGTTGGCCGTCCGGCTGACCGGGGCCCTGGACGAGGACGCCCTGCGGCTGGCGATGGCCGACGTCCTCGAACGTCACGAGACGCTGCGCACCGTCTTCCCGACGGTCGACAGCGAACCGACCCAGCGGATCCTGCCCGCCGCCGGTGCGCAACCGGAGGTCGACACCGTCGCGGTGGCGGCGGACGACCTGCCGCGGCACATCATGGATCTGGTGTCCCGGGGGTTCGACGTCAGCACCGACGTGCCGGTCCGGGCGGCGCTGTTCCGGATTGCGCCCGACCATCACGTGCTGACGATCGTGGTGCACCACATCAGCGCGGACGGCTTCTCCCTGGCGCCGCTCGCCCGCGACGTCATGGTGGCGTACTCGTCACGGCTCGGCGGCGACGGCCCGCAGTGGGATCCGCTGCACGTCCAGTACGCCGACTACACGCTGTGGCAGCACGCCGGACTCGGCTCGGAGAACGATCCCGAGTCGATGATCAACCAGCAGTTGCGGTTCTGGTCGGAGACGCTGGCCGGCGTGCCGGATGTCATCCAGTTGCCGACCGACCGACCGCGCCCGATCCAGCAGACGTTCGAGGGCGATCGGGTCGAGTTCGCGATCGACGCCGACATCCATCAGCGGCTGACGGCACTGGCCCGGGCCAACAACGCCACCATGTTCATGGCGGTCCACGCCGCGCTGGCCGTGCTGCTCGCGCGGCTCGGCAGCACCGACGACGTCGTCATCGGCACCCCCGTCGCCGGGCGCGGTGAAGCCGCCCTGGACGACATGGTCGGCATGTTCGTCAACACGCTGGTCCTGCGGAACCGGATCGACCCGGCGTCGACGTTCACCGAACTGGTGCAACGGATCCGGGAAACCGACCTGGCCGCGTTCCAGCACTCGGACCTGCCGTTCGAGCGGCTCGTCGAGGAACTCAACCCGACCCGGTCCACGTCGTACTCACCGCTGTTCCAGGTGGCCCTCGAATTCCAGAACAACGAGAACCCGACACTGGAACTGCCGGGCCTGCGGGTCGAGAACGTGGACCTCGAAACCAAGGTGGTGAAAGAGGATCTCGAGGTGATCCTGGCCGAGCGGTTCGATCAGGACGGCGCGCCCGCGGGTGTCGCCGGCGGACTCGACTTCGCAGTCTCCCTCTTCGACCCCGCCACGGCACGCTCGATCGCGGACCGCTTCGTCCGGATCCTCGCGGCCGTCACCGCCGACCCGGACCGGCCGATCGGCACCCTCCCGCTGCTCGACGACGCGGAGATCGAGGAGATGGTCCCGGCGCGCGGCAAGCCCGACGTGCGCCCCGAGGTGTGGCCCGACCTGCTGACGGCCGCCGCGGCACTCGACCCCGATTCGATCGCGTTGTCCTTCGAGGACCGGCAGGTCACCTACCGCGAACTCGACGAATGGTCCAACCGGCTGGCGCGGGTGCTGTGCGCCCAAGGCGTCGGGCCGGAGACGTTCGTGGCGATCGGTATGCCGCGATCGATCGAGGAAGTGGTGTCGATCTGGTCGGTCGCGAAGTCGGGTGCGGCGTTCGTGCCCGTCGACCCGACCTACCCGCGGGACCGCATCGACTACATGCTGACCGACTGCCGCGCGTCCGTCGGCCTGACCGTCGCCGATCGTCGCGACAATCTGCCGGACGCCGTGCAGTGGCTGGTGCTCGACGACGAGTCGTTCGCCGAGCAGGTCGCGGCCGTCTCCTCGGCGCCGGTCACCGACGCCGACCGCCCGCGCCCCCTCCATCTGGCCAATCCGGCGTACCTGATCTACACGTCGGGATCGACCGGTAAACCGAAGGGCGTCATCGTCACTCACCGCGGCATGGCCAACCTCACCGCGGAGGAACACGAACGGTTCCAGGTCACGCACGACTCGCGGGTCTCGCATCTGGCGTCCCCGAGCTTCGACGCGTCGATCTTCGAGCTGATGATGGCGTTCGGGGCGTCGGCCCGGGTCGTGATCGTGCCGCCCACCGTCTTCGGTGGCACGGAACTGGCGGACCTGTTCCGGCGCAACGCGGTGACGCACGCGTTCATCACACCCACCGCGCTGTCGTCCATCGAGGACGTGGGACTCGAATCGCTCCGCGTCCTCGCGGTGGCCGGTGAGGCCTGCCCGCCGGAACTGGTGGAGATCTGGGGCAAGCACCGCAACATGCACAACGGGTACGGGCCCACGGAGACCACCATCCAGGCGAGCGTCAGCGCCCCGATGCGTCCGGGTGGGGTCGTGAACATCGGCGCACCCGCGCTGGGATTCGGTTCGCTGGTCCTCGACGAACGCCTGCAGCCCGTCCCGGTGGGTGTGCCCGGCGAGCTGTACATCACCGGACCCGGACTGGCACGCGGGTACCACAACCGGTCGGCGCTGACGTCGGAGCGGTTCGTCGCCTGCCCCTTCGGAGAGCCCGGTCGCCGGATGTACCGCACCGGCGACGTGGTGCGCTGGCGCGGCGACCACACCATCGAGTACATCGGCCGCACCGACTTCCAGGTGAAGGTCCGCGGATTCCGCATCGAACTCGGTGAGATCGACGCCGTCCTCGCCCGCCACCCCGCGGTCGCGTTCGCAGCCACCATCGGACACACCGGACCGTCCGGGGACACGCTCCTCGCGTCGTACGTGCGGGCGGCCGAGGGACACGATCTCGAGCCGGCGGAGTTGCGTACCCACGCCGCCGACCGCCTGCCCGCGCACATGGTCCCGTCGGCCGTGGTCGTCCTCGATCAGATCCCGATGACCCCGGTCGGCAAACTCGACCGCAAGGCGCTGCCCGCGCCCGAGTTCGGCACCACCGGCGCGGCCTTCCGGGCCCCGACGACGGCGACCGAGAGGATCATCGTCGAGGCCTTCGCCGAGGTGCTGGGCGTCGACCGGGTCGGCACCGCCGACAGTTTCTTCGACCTCGGCGGCAACTCGATCGTCGCCACCCGGGTGATCACGGTGCTGCAGGAACGCCTCGGACGGCAGATCCCGTTGCAGTCGATGTTCCTGGACCCGACACCCGCGGGCCTGGCACTGCGGGTCGACACCGAGAACGCGGCCGGGTCGCCGGTGGACGAGGCGCTCGGTGTGGTCATCCCGCTGCGGCCGACAGGGGAGAAGCCGCCCCTGTTCTGCATCCATCCCGGCATCGGCCTGTCGTGGGGTTATGCGGGACTCCTGCAGCACCTCTCGCAGGACCGGCCGGCGTTCGGCCTGCAGTTGCCGATCATCAGCGGCGGCCCGAGCTTCGAGTCGATCGAGCAGCTGGCGCACCAGTACGTGCTGGAGATGCGCAAGGTCCAGGCGCACGGGCCCTACCACCTGCTGGGCTGGTCGCTCGGCGGCGTCATCGCCCACGCGATGGCCGTCGAACTGCGGCGGGAAGGCGAGGCGGTCGACACGCTGGCCGTCATGGACAGCTACGTGACGAACGGGACCGACCAGGGCCCGGAGAGTCTCACCGTGTCCGAGTTGCTCCACGGGCTCGGACTGGACCTCGAGTCCGTCTCCGGAGAGGAACTCACCTACGAGCGCGCGGTCGAGTTGCTGGACGACGCATTCGGGCAGAAGACGGGACTGACGCCGCAGCACCTCGAGCGGATCAGCGCCGGATTCACGAACTCCTCGCGGATCATGAACAACTTCCGTCCGCAGGTGTTCGACGGGGATCTGCTGTTCTTCACCGCCGCCGGATCGGCGTCGACGGACCAGCATTCACCCGAGGAGTGGCGGAGTTCCGTCACCGGAGGCATCCGGGAAGTGAAGATCGAGTGCGAGCACAACCAGATGATCGAACCCGAGGTCCTGGCCGTGGTGGGGCCGGTCCTCGAGGATTATCTGAGCACGCATTGACCCGATTTCGTTGCGGCGGGCCCGCCGTCCATTGCATTGCCGTAACGGGCGGGCCCGAATACCGATATCTCCTGCGAACTCGGTAACAATCGATCTCTAGGCAAACTAGGAGGCGGCATGAAGCGCGCACGTATCACGAGCCTCACCGCGGGTGCGTTATGTGCCGCGTTCGTCGCCTGCACCACCGTCGCGAACGTCGGAGTCGCGGCCGCCGTGCCGATCTATCCCGCATCCGACCCCGACCCCTTCTACCTGCAGTCGCAGGGGCTGGCCGCTGCAGCGGTCGGGGAGCCCCTCGCGGTCCGTCCGATGCCGCCGCTGCTCGCCTTCCCCGACACCGACGTCTGGCAGGTGAAGTACCGCACCACCAACTCGGAAGACCACCCGATCTCGTCGGTCACCACCGTGCTGGTACCCCGCACCCGGCCGGTGAACGGGCCGCTGCTGTCGTATCAGCACATCATCAACGCGCTCGGACCGCGGTGCGCGCCGTCGCGGACCCTGTACTCGAACGACCCCGACCTCCAGATCAAGGAGGCGCCGGCACTGAACCTCGCACTGCAGCGCGGCTGGACGGTCGCGCTTCCCGACCACCTCGGCCCGAACAGTGCCTACGGTGCCGCGAAACTCGGCGGAACCATCACCCTGGACGGCATCCGCGCGGTTCAGCGGGTGCCCGAACTCGGTGTGGCGGAGAGCCCGGTCGCGCTCGCCGGATACTCCGGCGGCGGCATGGCGTCGGCGTGGGCCGCGGCGCTCGCACCCACGTACGCGCCGGAACTGAACATCGTCGGTGTCGCCGAGGGCGGTGTGCCCATGAACATCGGCAAGATGGCCAACGGACTCGGCATGCAACCGCATCCGGCATTCGGTCTCGCGATGGCGGCGGCACTCGGACTCGAGCGTGAGTACCCGGACCGCCTGCCGATCAGCGAGCAACTCAACGATCGTGGCCTGGCGATGCGCGACGAGATGGTCAACGCGTGCACCAACGGCATTCTGGCGGCCGGCGCCGGTCGCAGCGCGACGGAGGTCGCCAAGACCACCGACCTCATGAGCAGCCCGCAGGCCTGGGAGGTGCTGAACGAGAACAGCGTCGAGCTGTACCCGGGTGTTCCGACCGCGCCGATCTTCGAATGGCACAGCCCGACAGACGTACTCATCCCGGTCGACTCGATCGAGGCGACCGTCGCGCGTTACTGCGCCGCCGGCGCCAAGGTGCAATCCGATCTGTTCCCGAGCCCCGACCACCTGACCACCGCCGTGCTGGGCCTGCCGACCGCCCTGGACTACCTCGACGCCCGGTTCCGGGGCGACCCGGCGCCGTCCAACTGCTGATTGGTGCGGCGGCGATCAGCGACGGGTTGCGGGTGCGGCTCGTCGCCGGATTGTGTTCTGCCCGTACACAGTCCGAAAGTTGAGCGTTTGAGCAGATCTACCAGGGGGTATTCCGAACTCATGCACCCCAGCACACGCACCGCAGTCGTGACCGGATCGGACTCGCCGATGGGCCGAGCGGTCGCACTGGCGCTCGCGGACGACGGGTTCCACATCGGCCTCGCCTACGCCGCGGACCGGGACAGCGCCGAGTCCACCGCCGCCGACATCCGGTCCAGATCGGTGAACGCGGCCGTGCAGCGCATGGATCTGGCCGACCTGCCCGACTCCGCGGCCGCCGTCGACGAGTTCGCCCGGGAACTGGGCGGAATCGGCGTTCTTGTCAGCTGCCCCGGCAGCACCGCCGTCGAGTGCATTCAACGCGCCGTGCGTTACATGATCGCGAGCGGTGAGGGCGGCCGGATCGTCAACATCACCCCCTCGTCGTCCGGGCTCGGCGGACTCACCGGCCTGCTCGCCGCCGAACTGGCGCGATACTCGATCACCGTCAACTCGGTCGTGGTGCCCGCAGTCGAACCGGACTTCGCATCGCCCGGCCCCGACGACCGGGAAGTCGCCGCCGTCGCGTCGTACCTGACCGCGCCGGCCGCAATGTTCGTCACCGGGGCCGCCTACGTGGTCGACGGCGCCCGGATCGCCATGATCCCGCACAGCCTGACCGAGGCCGCCACTCGCCGGCCGGCCCGCCGCGCCAACCGCATCCGGTCCTACACCGGTCGCTGGGCGCCCACCCGCTGGACGAGGTGATCCGGTTCGCAGGGCCCCGAGACCGCGGACCCGCAGCCGAAAGCGTCGTTGCCGCCGCGCACCGGGAGTACCGTGTGCGCAGGGGACTGCGAGTCGAGAGTGACGGTGTGATGCCGGCGGCAGTGAAGGGCACAGTGGGAAACCTGCCCCACGAACTGACGAGTTTCGTCGGCCGTCGCCGTGAGGTGACCGAGGCGCGACGTCTGCTGTCCGTGTCACGTCTGGTGACACTCGCCGGGATCGGCGGTGTCGGGAAGACCCGGCTGGCGTTGCGCGTGGCCGCCGATGCGAGCCGCGCATTCGAGGACGGCGTGTGGCTGGTCGAGCTGGGGGAGCTGGACGACGACACGACACTCGTCGACGCCGTGTCGGCGGCACTGCGACTGCGCGAGCAGCGCTCCGGGAACCCGGAGGTGCTGCTGACCGAGTACCTCGCGACCCGGCAACTGCTGCTGGTGCTCGACAACTGCGAGCACGTGGTCGCCGCGGCCGCCGCGTTGTCGGAGACGTTATTGCGGAGCTGCCCGGAGTTACGGATCCTCGCGACGAGCCGCGAACCGCTGGCCATCGGCGGCGAGGCGGTACTGCGGGTGCCGCCGCTGACAGTGCCCGAACCCGAACGCTCGTCCCTGCAGGGGCTGCCGCAGTACGAGGCGGTGACGTTGTTCGTCGAGCGGGCGGCCACCGCGGTGCCGGAGTTCGAACTCACCGAGGACAATCATGTGGCGGTGGCCCGGATCTGCCGCCGGCTGGACGGATTGCCGTTGGCGATCGAGCTGGCGGCGGTGCGGCTGCGGGTGATGTCGGCGGAACAAATCCTGCAGCGGCTGACCGACCGCTACCGGCTGCTGACGGTCGGATCGCGGGGCGCGCCGAGCCGGCAGCAGACCCTGCGGCTGTGCGTCGACTGGAGTCACGAGCTGTGCACCGAGGAGGAACGCGAGCTGTGGGCGAGGCTGTCGGTGTTCGCCGGCGGCTTCGAACTGGACGCGGTGGAGGGAATCTGCGCCGGCGACCTGCCGGTGGAGAACGTCCTCGACGTGGTGGCGTCGTTGATCGACAAATCGATCCTGATCCGCGAGGAGTCGGGGCCGGCGGTGCGGTACCACCTGCTCGAGACGGTGCGTGACTACGGCCGTGAGAAATTGCAGGAGACCGGGGAGTACGTGTCGCTGCGCCGGCGGCACCGCGACTGGTACGAGCAGCTGGTGGTGCAGTGCGAGGCCGAGTGGATCGGACCCCGGCAGGTGATGTGGATCAGCCGGCTCGACGCGGAGACGCTGAACGTGCGGGCGGCCCTCCATTTCAGCCTGACCGAGCCGGGGGAGGCCCAGACGGGGCTGCGGATCGCCGCCGCCCTGTACCCGTACTGGCGCGCCCGCGGACTGCTCCGTGAGGGTCGCCGTTGGCTCGGACAGCTGCTGGGACGGCACCCGGGCGGCGCGAGCCGGGAACGGATCGAGGCGCTGTACGTCGACAGCGTGCTCGCGGGCATGCACGGCGACCGCGAGGCCGCGAAAGCACTGGTCGACGAGGGCGCCGTCCTCGCCGACAGGAACGGTGACATGCTGATGCGTGCCCTGGTGGTCCACGCCGCCGGGTGCTGCGCCATGTTCGCCGGGGACCTCCCGCGCGCACGGGCATGCTTCGAAGATGCGCTCGCCGAATTCCGCGACAAGGGCAACCTGCTCCAGTTGACGTGGGGACTGCTCGGGTTGGCGCTGGTGAGCGGCATGCAGGGCGACGGGGCAGTGGCGAAGATGTGCGGATCCGAGATCTTCGCCCTGACCGAGGCCCACGGCGAGTCCGTGTACCGGGGCTGGTCGCTGTGGGCGGCGGGAATGGCTGCGTGGCAACGCGGACACCTCGCCCTCGCCGACGACTACGTGAAGCAGGGACTGCGGCTGTCCCATCTGGTCGACGACCGGATCAGCGCGTGCGGGGCACTCGAGGTGCTCGCCTGGGTCGCCGTGGGTGCCGGCCGGGCCCAGCAGGCCGCCGAACTGATGGGCGCCGCGGAGGCGGTCGCGCAGACCGTCGGCAACCCCAGCACCGTCTACCCCAACCTGCTCGTCCACCACGCGGAATGCGAGCAGCAGGCCCGCGCCGTGATCGGGGACCGCGCGTTCGACGCCGCCTTCGACCACGGTATGCACACGTCGTTCGACGATGCGGTCGCGTACGCGCTCGACGAGCAGCGACCGGAGGCGGTGTCGGCGTCGAACGGGGCGACGCACCTGACCCGACGCGAATGGCAGGTCGCGGAACTGGTCGCCGACGGGCTCACCAACAAGGCGATCGCGGCCCGGTTGGTGATCTCCCAGCGCACGGCGCAGGGGCATGTCGAGCACATTCTCGCGAAACTGGGTTTCAACTCGCGCACCCAGATCGCGGCGTGGATCGTCGAACACGCACAGGACCCGCGCCCCTGACCGGGCACCTGCACGGGACGAAATAGGTATGTCCCCGGGTCGTTCAGCCGCTGTACTTCGCCGCCGCGGACGGGATGCTCGTACGCGTCCCCCCAATCCGGCTCCAGACCGAGGCCCCCGATGTCCACTGATCCCCGAACACACCGAAAGCCCGACCCCCAACTTCCACGGCCCCCGATTCTCCGTCGGGCGCACACCGACCGGTGTCTTGTGTGGATCGGGGGAAACCGAATGGCAGACGACGTGGTGGGGCAGGAACTCACGGGGGTGACGGCGTGACCACGGACGGCATGACCCGCTGGCAGGGACTCGCCCAGAAATGCGAGCTGATGATCCAACGCTGCCTCAACTGCACGACCCTGCTCGCGCCGTTGATGGCCACCTGCTCCGCTTGTCAGGGGTCGAACCTCGAGCGTGTCCCGTCGTGTGGCGTCGGATCGATCGTGTCCTCGAAGGTGGTTCACCGTGAGGTGAACGAGGCGGACCGTGGTCTCGTCCCGTGCACGATCGCGATCGTCGAACTCGACGAGGGTCCGTGGGTCTACACCTGGATCGACGGCGACGTCCCGGCACCGTCCGACTGTCCGGTTCGCGTCGAGTTCCGCCCCGCGTCGAGGGCGGAACAATTGCCGGTGTTCGCGGTCCGCTCCGCCGGTCAGCGGTGATCGGCGTGGCGACACAGACCGCGGACGAACCGGAGGAAGCGTTCGGCACCGAGTGGCTGCGCCTGGCGCTTCGCCGGTGCGATCTGCTCGCGCAGATGCACTCGGTGAGCTCGGATGCCCGGTGGATGATCAGCTTCGCGATCCAGTGGGCACCGTTCGGTGGTGCCAGCGCGGCGGAACTGCTGGAGCGATTCGGTGTCAGCCGCCGACGCTTCATGGAACTCGTGCTCGAGGGACTCGCACCGAAATCCACCGATGTCCAGAAGATCCGTGCGATGAAAAGTCACCTGCGCACGTCCCTCGCGCAGGCGTGGGACGTGCGCTAGCTGCCCCGGTGGATCACCCGGGCAGCAGATCGTCCAGGTGGATCGGCACCTTCCGGACCCGGACGCCGGTGGCGTGACGAACAGCGTTCGCCACCGCGGCCGCGGCCCCGACGATGCCGATCTCGCCGGCGCCCTTCGATCCCATCGGGTTGGCGTGCTCGTCGACGTCGTCGAGGCACACCGCGTCGAGGTACCTGATGTCGGCGTGCGTGCTGACGTGATAGGAGGCAAGGTCCTGGGTCACGACGTGACCGAATCGGGGGTCGTTCACACTGCTCTCGTGCAAGGCCATCGAGATGCCCATGGTCATCCCGCCGAGGAGTTGCGACCGAACCGTGCGGGTGTTGATCACTCGGCCGATCGCGAACACCCCGAGCATGCGTTCGACGCGGATCTCGCAGGTGTCCCGGTGGACGTGCGCCTCCACGAAGTGGGCACCGAACGAGTGGAGCGCGAACTTGTCGGCGTCGGGGTTGTCGGGCGTCCCCGCACTCGTCGCCGCGCCCGGGGCGGGTGACGTGCCGTACTGGTCCCGGAACGCCCGGGCCGCCGCGACGATCGCACTGCCCCAGGAACTGGTACCCGTGGAGCCGCCTGCGACGGTCGCCGACGGAAGATTCGTGTCGCCGATCTGCAGGACGATTGCGTCGAGGGGACAGCCCAGAGCGTCGGCAGCGATTTGCGTGAGCGCGGTCCATGCGCCGGTGCCGATGTCGACCGACCCGATCTGCACGGTGTACGTGCCGTCGGATTCGTACACGATCCGGGCAACCGATCCCGGTGACGTGTTGGCGGGATACGTTGCGGACGCGACGCCCATCCCCACCTGCCACTCGGAGTCCGACCCGGCCCGCGCCGTCGCGTCGCGGTCCGCCCACCCGAAGCGCCGGGCGCCCTCCCGCAGGCAGTCGGTGAGGCGCCGACCCGACCAGGGGCGGCCCGTACTCGGGTAGACGTCGGGTTCGTTGCGGATCCGCAGTTCGATCGGGTCGAGTCCGCAGGCCTCGGCCAGTTCGTCCATCGCCACCTCGGCCGCGAACATGCCCGGGGTCTCGCCGGGCGCACGCATCCAGGAGGGGGCGGGCACGTCGAGGGACGCGAGACGGTGGGTGGTGTACCGGGTGCCCGCGGAGTACATCAGCCGCGACGGGACTGCCGCCTGTTCGGCGAATTCCTTGATCTTCGCGGACTGCACGATCGCCTCGTGGGAGAGCGCGGTCAGCCGTCCGTCCGCATCCGCCCCGAGCCGGATGTGCTGCACCGTCGGGGTGCGATACGCGGAGAGGGCGAACATCTGCTGCCGGGTGAGCGCGAACTTCACCGGCCGGCCGTCCACCCGCTGCGCCGCCAGCACCACGAGCACGTCGTGCGCGTGCGGCAGTCCCTTGGAGCCGAAGCCGCCGCCGACGTACGGGGCGATCACCCGCATCTGCTCGACTTCGAGTCCGAACATCGGTGCCAGCGTCTGCCGCACGGAGTGGACGCCCTGCGTCGAATCGTGCAGCGTCAGAACCGGTCCGCTGCCGCCCGGGGTCCATCGGGCGATGGCGGCGTGCGGTTCCATCGGATTGTTGTGTTCCATCGCGGTGGAGTACACCTGATCGACCGTGACCGCGGCGGCGGCGAGTGCCGCGTCGACGTCGCCGTCCTCGGTGTCGGTCGGGAACCCCGCGTTCACGTCTTCGGGGGCGTACAGGTCGTCCCGGCCGGAATGGAAGTCGGTGTCGTGGGATTCCACGTCGTAGTCGACACGCACGAGGCTCGCGCCGTGCCGGGCGACCTCCGGTGTCTCCGCGACCACCGCACCCACGAACTGGCCGCGGAAGTGAACCTCGGGGTCCTGCAGGATCGCGAGTTCCCCGTCCGAGGTGTCCGCGAGGCGGGGCGCGTCGAACACCGTCAGGACCGCGAGCACCCCGTCCAGGGCTTCCGCGTCGGCCGTGTGCATCGCCCTGACCCGGCCGCGTCCGATCGTCGACAGGATCGGATGCAGATACGTCGGCTGCTCCACGGGGTACTCGAACGCATACAACGCCGAACCGGTCACCTTGTCGTGGGCGTCCAGCCGCTCGGCGGAGGTTCCGATCACCTTCGGATCGACGAGGGTCATCGGCGCGCCTCCTCGGTGAGTGATCGAAGTACCGACACGAGCACCCGCCGGGTCAGTTCGACCTTGAATTCGTTTCCCGGAAGTGGTTGTGCCGCCGCGAGTTCCGCGCCAGCGGCCTCGGTGAACGTGTCCTCCGTCGGCTGCGATTCGACGAGGACCTCCTCGGCGAGCGTGGCGCGCCAGGGCCGGTGTGCGACCCCGCCGAGCGCGACCCGTGCCGACGTGATCGACGCATCCTCGATCGTCAGCTCGGCGGCCACCGACACCAGCGCGAACGCGAAGGAGGCACGGTCGCGCACCTTCCGATACGCGGACCGGTTTCCGGCGGGCGGCGGGGGCAGCTCCACGGCGGTCACGAGGTCGCCGTGCGCGAGGACGGTGTCGTGCTCGGGCCGGTCCCCGGGAAGCCGGTAGAACTCGCTCAACGGGATTCGCCGTTCACCGTCGGCACTGCGCACCACCACGACACCGTCGAGCGCCGCCATCGCGACGGCCATGTCGGACGGGTGCACAGCGACGCAGTGCTCCGACGCGCCGAGAATGGCGTGGTAGCGCACGTAACCGCCGATCGCGGAACATCCGGTGCCGGGCTCCCGCTTGTTACACGGCGTCGAGACGTCCTGGAAGTACACGCACCGGGTCCGCTGAAGCAGGTTTCCCGCCGTGGTCGCGACATTGCGCAGCTGTCCCGACGCACCGGAGAGGAGCGCGCGCGACAGCATCGGGTACCGGGCGCGGACGACGTCTTGCGCGGCGAGATCGCTGTTGCGGACGGCCGCCCCGATCCGGAGCCCGCCGTCCGGAAGTTCGGCGACGTCGTCGAGGGGAAGACGGCTCACATCGACGAGGAGATGCGGGTGCGCCACCCCGAGCTTCATGTGGTCGACGAGGTTGGTGCCGCCGGCGAGGAACGAGGCCCGCGGGTCACCCGTGACCGTGGCGACGGCACTGTCGACGTCGGTGGCCCGCTCGTAATCGAAGGGAATCACGCCTCCGCCGCCTGCCTGATCGCCGCGAGGATGTTCGGGTACGCGCCGCACCGGCAGAGGTTTCCGTTCATCCGCTCCCGTATCTCGTCGTCGGTGAGTTCGGGCGGAGCGGTCAGGTTCTCGGTGACGGCGCTCGGGTGCAGGGCCAGGAACTCGTCGAACATCCCGATCGCCGAACAAATCTGACCGGGCGTGCAGTAACCACACTGCAGTCCGTCCTGTTCGACGAACGCCTGCTGAACGGAATGCAGCACCTCTCCGTCGGCCAGTCCGTGCGCGGTGACGACGCGGTCCCCGTCGTGGGCGACGGCGAACGTGAGGCAGGACGTGGCCCGTCTGCCGTCGAGGAGGACGGTGCACGAGCCGCACTGGCCGTGGTCGCAGCCCTTCTTGGGCGCGGTCACCCCGAGGTGATCGCGAAGCGCGTCGAGCAGCGTCGTGCGGGTGTCGACTTCGAGTGTCCGTTCCTCACCGTCCACGGTGAGGGTGATCTTCCGGTAGCGGGGGCTGTCCGCGACATTCATGGCGGGAGGTTACCCGCGGGCACAGATCCCGAATCAGAGTCGGCTCCCGCGGGGATTGCTGGTATATCGGACCACATGGCCTCTGCTCAGTGGATCGACACGCACGTGCATCTGGTGGACTTCCTGCAACATCCCGCCGCCGTGCACGAATTAAGAGACACCCTGGTCGACGCCGGTGCGCAGCGCGCCGTGGTGTTCGGTCTCCCGCTGAAGAAGAAGTGGTCGACGGCCGAGCCGGTGCGGCCGGACTACTACCTCGACGACAACGCGCCGTGTCATTACCACTCGCTGACCGACGCCATCGTCCTCGACCTGCTACCCGAACTCGAATCCGACGGCCGGTTGACGGTGGCGCCGCTCGTCTGTGGTTTCGATCCCACCGATCGCCTCGCGGTCGATCATCTCGAATTCGTGTGGAATCGCACCGATCGCTGGGCCGGTGTCGGTGAGGTCATGTTCCGGCATGACGACCTCACGAATCTCACTCTCGGTGAGGTGCCCTCACCCGACCACGTGGCGATGGACGAGGTTCTCGCGTTCTGCGCCGAGAAGCAGGTGCCGATCTCGCTCCACCACGATTCCGCCTCGATGGGAATGCCGGGCAGGCACGAGTACATCGGCGCACTCGAGCGAGCCCTCGAACGGCATCGGTCGACCTCCGTCGTCTGGTGCCACGCGGGGGTGTCGCGCCGCGTCGACCCCAGCGGTCAGTTGGGCCTGGTCCGCGAACTACTGGGTCGGCACCCGAACTTGACCGTCGAACTGTCGTGGGTGCTGCTGGATCGAATCGTCGACGGCTCCGACGTCGCCGCCGACTGGGTGGAAGTGATCACCCGGCATCGCGACCGATTCGTCGTCGGCACGGACACCGTGGGCAGGGCGGAGACGGTGAAGACCCGGGGACGTCAAATCCGTACGTTGCTGGGTGCGCTACCCGTCCCGGTCGCGCACCAGGTTGCCGTCGTCAACGCCGAACGGTTGTGGTTCCCCTGACGACGGACTGGGTACTTGCTGAACCCGGAAACAGTGAGTGATCAGGAGGGGGACGTCATGCGCGTCGAGCACATCACGGTGGTCGTGCCCGCCCACGACGAAGAAGCGCTGCTACCGCATTGTCTGGAGGGGTTGCGTGCCGCCGCGCGGGAGGTGTCCGTGCCGGTCACGACGGTGGTGGTGCTCGACGGATGTACCGACGGCAGCGAAGCCGTCGTCCGTGAAGCGGACGTCGACGTCGTGGTCCTGGGTGCGCGGAACGTCGGCGCGGCCCGTCGTGCGGGTTTCGACTGGGTCGCCCCACGCTCACACGAATGGTTCGCCACGACGGACGCGGACTCGCAGGTCCCCGCCCACTGGCTCTCGTCCCACCTGCAGCACGCGAGTCGTGGGGCGCAGTTGGTGGCGGGCACGGTGGCGGTCACCGACTGGTCGGGCTGGCCCGACCACGTCCGGTCGCGGTACGGCAGCGCCTACCGGTCCGGCGCCGCCCATGGGCACGTGCACGGCGCGTCCCTCGGATTCTCCGCGGATCTGTATCGGGCGGTGGGAGGTTTTGCCGCACTGCCCGCGCACGAGGACGTGGATCTGGTGCAGCGGATGGTCGGGCGGGGAGCGAACGTGGTGTGGAGTATCGACGCCCCGGTGGAGACGTCGGCGCGAGTCGAGGCCCGAGCTCCGCAGGGGTTCGCCACGTACCTCGAGGGATTGCAGGACCGATGAGCGCCGACGTGACCCACGACAGCAGCCCCGCCGCCGCAGCAGTGCGGGCGATCATCCTTTCGGGGGACGCGGAACTGCCGCTGCCGGGCGGCGGCTCGACCGCAGCCCGATGGGCGCGGCTGACGCAGTGGTGCCGCCACGACCTCTCGGTCGGCCGGCTCCTCGAGGCGCACGCAGACGCGGACGCGATCCTCGCCGAACTCGACGGGACCCGCGCCGGCCGGAACGAGTTCTGGGGTGTGTGGGCCAGCGAGCCACCGCACCCCGTGCTGGACGCCTCCCACGACGCGGCCGGGTGGCGCCTGCGGGGGACGAAGGCATGGTGCTCCGGGGCGTCGATGTGCACGCATGCCCTGGTCACGGCACGAGTCGACGGGCAACCCCGGCTGTTCGCCGTCGACCTGCGGGAATCGGGTGTCACGGCGGGCCACGGAGGCTGGCGAAATTCGGGCATGGCGGCGACCGACACCGAATCGGTGACGTTCGACGGCGTTCCCGCGCGACCGGTCGGCGCTGCGGACGAGTACCTCGACCGTCCCGGGTTCTGGCACGGCGGCATCGGGGTGGCGGCGTGCTGGTTCGGGGGCGCGCTCGCCGTCGCCGAACCGCTGCGGGTGCGGGCCCGGAGCGGCCGCGCGGACAGTCACCAGCTCGCGCACCTCGGCGCGATCGACGTCGCCGTCAGCGCGGCACGATGGGCATTCGAGTCCGCGGCCGGGGAGGTGGATGCGAGCCCCCTCGATCGGAGGTCCGCTCAGACGCGCGCGTTCCGGGTGCGGGCGCTGATCGAGCGGACCGCGAGCGACGTGATCGACCGCGTCGGCCGCGCGCTGGGTGCCGCGCCCCTCGCGACGGATGCCGGCCATGCCCGCAATGTCGCGGACCTCCTCGTGTACATCCGGCAATCCCACGCCGAGCGCGATCTCGCGACACTCGGCGCACTCGTCGCGGGGGAGGACTGACAGTGGACAACGGCACCAGATTCCGGGAGCTCCCGGTGGCCGCGCGCGGCACACCGGAGGACGAATGGCAGCCGTGGCTGGCGTCCACCCCCTTCCAGCCGGTACCACTCGCGGAGTGCGACCGGTTGGTCGTCGTCGCACCACATCCCGACGACGAGGTACTCGGTGTGGGCGCGCTGATGGCTACCGCCGCGGCCGCCGGTATTCCCGTCGTGGTGGTGGCGGTGACGGACGGTGCGGCGTCCCACCCCGACTCGCCGACGCTGACGCCCGACGCACTGGCCGCCGCACGGATCGCGGAATCGAACCAGGCGACAGCACTGCTGGGTGTCGGCGAACCACTACGACTCGGAATACCGGACGGCGGGGTGAGCGCGCACGAGCACGAACTCACCACCCGCCTCGTCGACGTGCTCACCGCGACCCCCGGAGAAGCGGAGAGGGTGTGGGTGCTCGCCACCTGGCGAGGCGACGGCCATCCCGATCACGAAGCCACCGGAAGAGCTGCGGCAGAAGCCTGTTCGATCACCGGTCACCGACTGATCGAGTATCCGGTCTGGATGTGGCACTGGGCGCGGCCGGCCGATCCGGCGGTGCCCTGGAACCGGATACGCGTCCTGACCCCGGCCGCGGAGATCCTGGAACGCAAACGCCGTGCCGTCGACGAATTCCGCACCCAGATTCTCCCGCTTTCCGAAGACCCGCGGGACGCCGCGATCCTCCCGCCGTGGGTGCTCGCGAGACTGATGCGGACAACGGAATGGGTGCTGTGGTGAGCGCGATGGATCCCGGCTACTTCGAAACGATGTACGCCGAATCGGCGGATCCGTGGGGCTTCGACGAACGATGGTACGAACGCCGCAAGTACGCGCTCACTCTCGCGGCCCTGCCCCGCCCGCACTATCGGCGGGCGTTCGAACCGGGGTGCTCGATCGGCGTGCTCACGGCGCACCTGGCGCGACGCTGCGACCGGGTCGTCGCAACCGACGTGGTACCGCGTGCGCTGGAGAGCGCACGGGACCGTCTGCGTCGCGAAGGACTGGCAGACCGGGTGGAACTCGGCCGGGCATCGCTGCTCGACCCGTGGCCACCCGGCAGCTTCGACCTCGTGGTGCTCAGTGAGGTGCTGTACTACCTGACGCCCGCCGACCTCACGACCACGCTGGGACGTGCCGTCGACGCCCTCGAAGAGGGTGGCACCCTCGTGGCGGTCCACTGGCAGCATTCGGTACCGGAGTATCCGCAGACCGGGCGCGCGGTGCACGAGACGGTCGCGGCGACCGACGGCCTCCACCGTGCCGGGGCGTACCGGGACGCGGACTTCCACCTCGACGTCTACACCCGGGGTCCGGTGCCGTCGGTGGCCGCGGCGGAAGGGTTGAGCTGACCCGGAGTCGCCCTCATTGTTCGGGCAGGCTCCCGGTCTCGAGGAAGATGACGCGCCTGCCGATCTCGACCGTGTGGTCGCAGAACCGCTCGTAGAAGCGGCCGAGCAGGGTGATGTCGACGGCCGACTGGACACCGTGCGGCCAGTCCTCGGCCTGGGTGATCGTGAACAGGCTCCGATGGAGATCGTCCATCGCCTCGTCCGCCGTCAGCAAGCCGCGTGCGCGCTCGGGATCGCGGTGCTGCAGCACCTGCTCGGTTTCCCTCGCCTGCGCGACGGCGACGGCGCCCATCTCGGTGAACACGTCCAGCACCTCGTCGGGAACGACGTGATCGGGATGCCGTCTACGGGCGATCTTCGCGATGTGCACAGCGAGACCGCCCATGCGGTGCAGATCCGCGGAAATGTGGAGGCCGCCGACCATGAATCGGAGGTCGTGCGCGACCGGTGCCTGCAGCGCCAGCAGGGCGAAGGCACGCTTCTCCCAGTGCGCCGCGGCATCGTCGAGCTCGCCGCTCACGTCGATGACGTGCTCGGCGAGCTCGAGGTCTGCCTGCAGCAGTGCGTCGCTCGCCTCCGACATCGCGGTAACGGACAGCCGGCACATTGAGGCGAGATCGCCGGACAGGCTGTCGAGGTTTTCCGCGAAACGAGTACGCATCGGCTCAGCCTAAGGGGTTCTATGACAACAGCCTCGATCTACCGGGGGTCGGCGTGCGCCACCTTCCGGTATCCCTGCGCGCCTGCGCGGTCCACCGCCGCCTTGACCAGGCCGAATACGGTGCCCTGCACGGCCGCCGCGATCAGCACCTCGCGGGTGCTGCGTGAGAGATCCTGGGGGTCGGGAGCCTCCGATTCGCCGGCGACACGCTTCCACACCTGACCGAAAACCGCACTGGCCGCGATTCCGCCGGCGACACTCGCGGCCAGCGCCAACGGTTTGTACATTGCCTTCGATACGGCACTCATCTTCCCGCCCTTCGCATTCGATCCCATCGATCGCTCTCGGTACGGCGAGTACCCGTATTCGCCGTCCTCACACCGCGGTGCAGCGACGCCGGCGATTGTTTCGTTCGAGCCCAGGGTGGGGACAGTGTTCTGTATGACCAACGAATCAGCTGGAGAGCCAACTCGCATCGTAGTGGTGGGAAGCGGCTTCGCCGGATTCGAATGCGCACGCGCTCTCGCGCGGCGCCTCCGGGGGACCGATGCCCGCATCGCCATTATCTCGCCACACGACTACATGCTGTACACCCCACTCCTGCCGGAGGTAGCGGGCGGAATCCTGGACGCTCGGTTCGTCACCGTTCCTCTGTCCGAGGCGCTGCCGCACGTCGAACTGGTGAAGGGCAGCGTCGATTCCGTCGACTTCGGAGCCCGCACCGTGCACGTGACCGATTGCGAGCAGGGCGTCGAGGACGTGGCCTGGGACCGGGTGGTAATCACCCCCGGATCGGTGACCCGCCTGTTCGACATTCCCGGGCTCGCCGAGCACGCGAGGGGGCTCGAGACGCCGGCCGAGGCGCTGTACTTCCGCGACCAGCTCCTCACCCAGATCGAACTCGCCGAGCGGGACACCGACCCTTCGGTCGCCGACGCCCGCCGGACGGTCGTCGTGGTGGGTGCGTCCTACGCGGGCACGGAACTCACCGCACAACTGCGCGCCCTCGCCGACGAAGCGGCCGCGCGGCGTAACCTCGACCCCGCGAAGATCCGTTTCCTGCTGCTCGACGCCGCCGACACGGTGATGCCGGAGGTGGGGGAGAAGCTGGGCGGCAAGGTGCTGGACGTGCTGCGTTCCCGCGGCATCGACGTGCGCCTGGAAACCACCCTCACAGAACTCGGACCCGAACATGTCACGCTCGACGACGGCACCGTGATCCCGACCCGCACCGTCGCCTGGGTGACGGGAGTGACCGCCAGCCCCCTCATCGACACGCTCGGGTTACCCACCGAGAATGGGTGGTTGACGGTGCGCCCCGACCTCTCGGTGGACGGGCATCCCGACGTCTTCGCGGGCGGCGACGCCGCGGCTGTTCCCGACCCGAAGAACAGCGGATCGGTCACCCCTCCCACCGCCCAGCACGCCGTGCGGCAAGGACAGGCCCTGGCCCGCAACGTCGCGGCAAGCCTGGGCGTCGGCGACCCGAAACCGTACAGCCATCGCGACATGGGTCTCGTCGTGGATCTCGGCCCGGGGTTCGCCGTCGCGAACCCCCTCGGCATTCAGCTGTCGGGGTTCCTCGCGAAGGTGGTCACGCGCGCCTACCACCTCTACGCGATGCCGAACGCGGCCAACCGCTGGGCGGTCGCTCTTGCCTACCTCACCGATCTGCTCTTCCCCCGCCCACTCGTGTCGATCGGGCTGGTCACCGATTCGGAATCGCGGTTCGCAGCCGGTGAGGGCGTAGGGGCACAGTCGTGAAACCACGGCGTTTTCGGCACGACGCAACGAAAGGAACAGGTGATGACTGAGAGCAAGAAGGAATTCGTCGCACTTCGCCTCGACGAGGTGATCCACGAATGGGAGGCGAACGCGCCTGCCGGAGGTTCGGGATCCGGGGGATCGGAGGGGCCGTTGGTCACAGCGCAGCGCCATCGCGCCGAGATAGACACCGCGACCGACGAGCGTGTCGACGAGATCGCTGACGCGTATCCCGAGATCGCGCAGGCGTGGTCGTCCCGCGGAGCCTAGGACCCCAACAGCCTCGCGAGCGGACTGGACTCGAGGTGGTCCAGTAGGTCCTGTGCATCCTCGAACACCGCCTCCGCGCCGGCCTCTGTCAATTCGGCGCGGGAAATTCCGCCGCTGAGGAGACCGACAAAGGTGACCCCGGCGCGGGACGCCGCTTTGCCGTCCCACACCGCGTCACCCACCATCACCGCAGTGTCCGAGGACGTGGACGAGCGGTCCATCGCTGCGCGAACCACTCCGGGATCCGGTTTGGCGGAATCGACGTCCTCGGACGACGTGGTGTGCGCGATGTACGAGTCGACCGACAGGACCTCCCGCAACACGTCCAGCTCCTCCTCGGGAGCGGAGGTGGCGAGGACGACCTGCACACCACGCCCGTGCAGTTCGCGGATCAGTTCCCGGGCGCCGGCGAGCGGCCGCATGCTGTCCCGCGCGCCGAGGTAATACGTCTTGTGGAGGTCCTTCGCGCGGTCCCCGAGCGTGTCCGCGTCGTCGCCGAGTAGCGATTCCAGGAGAAGCGACGAATCCAGTCCGATCGCGCGATGCACCCGCCACGCGTCGACGTCGTGCCCGACCTCCCGGAACGCTTGCTGCCACGCTCGCACGTGCAGATAGTTGGAGTCGACCAGCGTGCCGTCGACGTCGAACAGCGCTGCTCTCACGGCGGTAGAGGATTCCGAAGACATAGGCTCGAGCAAACCACAGTGCCCGGTGCGTGGCGACCATTGCGTAGCTCACGTTTTCGATCCGGGGAACGTGGGTAAGCGCTGGGAGTCCATGAGGTACTCGTTCGAGGGAGTGGTCGTCATCGAAGCACACTGCGACACGTCGGCTTCGGCTTCGGACGTGTGGTCCGTTCTCGCCAACGGATGGCTGTACCCGTCCTGGGTGGTCGGGGCGTCACGCATGCGTGCCGTCTCCGCCGACTGGCCCGCCGTCGGAAGCCGTTTGCATCACTCGGTCGGTGCCTGGCCCGCGTTGATCGACGACTCCACCGAGGTCCTGTTCGCCGAAGAGAATCGTGAACTGCGGCTGCTGGCCCAGGTGACGCCCACGAAGGCCGTTGTGCGACTGCGACTGGAGCCGCGTGGATCCGGCTGCCACCTCCAGATGTCCGAGGCCGCAGCCTCCGTACCGCTGAAGTGGGTTCCGCGGACGGCGCAGGACCTCGCGGTCCTCCCCCGAAATCTGGAGTGCCTGCGCCGGCTCTCGTTCCTCGCCGAGCGAAACACGAAACCCTGACGCCGTGACAGTGCGGACAGTCGACGCCGTCGTCATCGGAGCCGGGCCCAACGGTCTCGCCGCGACGGCCACCCTGGCGGAGGCCGGCTGGGATGTCGTCCTCCTCGAACAGCAACCGGAACCGGGTGGCGCCGTCAGGTCGGCCGAACTCTTCCCGGGTTTCCGCACCGACCTGTTCAGTGCGTTCTATCCGCTGGCGGCGGTGTCGCCGGCGATCCGGCACCTCGACCTCGAGGGTGTGGGTCTGCAATGGAGTCAGGCGCCCGCTGCGGTCGGGCACCCCAGGCACCCGGACGACGACGATGCCCCGCTGATCCACCGGGACCCCACTGACACAGCGGCCGACCTCGAGCGCAGGCAACCGGGGGACGGACAGGCGTGGCTCCGGCTCTTCGAGCAGTGGAAGGACGTCAAGGAACCGTTCCTCGACACCCTGTTCAGCCCGTTTCCCCCCGTCCGCGGACCACGACGACTGCTGTCGCAGCTCGGCACCGCGGAAGCACTCCGGCTCGTGCGTTTCCTCATGCTGCCCGCACGCCGGATGACGCACGAGCTGTTCGACGGGGAATCCGCCCGGGTGTTGTTGCTGGGCAACGCAATGCACGCCGACACACCGGTCGACGCACCCGGAAGCGGAGTCATGGGATATCTCCTGACCATGCTCGCGCAGGACGACGGGTACGTCGTCCCGGTCGGCGGGGCCGGCGCACTCTCCGCCGCGATGGCGGAACGAGGGAGACGGAACGGCGCAGAAATTCGTTGCGGCGAGGAGGTGACGTCGATCGAGGTCACCGGGGGAGTGGCGACAGAGGTTCGGACTGCGGGCGGCGACCGCTATCTGACCAGACGCGCGGTGCTCGCGGATGTCTCCGCGCCCGCACTGTACGGACGGTTGCTGGATTCCTCCGTGGTGCCGGCGGGCGTCCGAGCCGACCTGGAGAAGTTCGAATGGGATACCCCCGTCGTCAAGGTGAACTACGCACTCGACCGCAAGATTCCGTGGCGCTCGCGGAGCCTCGAATCCGCCGGAACCGTGCATCTGGGCGCCGACGACAACGGACTGGTCCGGTGGATGGCCGACCTGACCACAGGCGTGATCCCGACCCACCCGTTCCTGCTGTTCGGTCAGATGACGACATCCGACCCCAGCCGTTCGCCCGAGGGAACCGAAAGCGCCTGGGCCTACACCCATCTGCCGCGGGGAATCACGGACGACGAGTCGGCGGAGTTGCTCGCGCACCGGGTGGACGCGATGCTCGAATCGCACGCGCCGGGATTCGCCGAGCGGGTGGTCGGGCGCAACGTGCAGCGTCCGGGCGACCTCGAGGCGAGCAACGCGAACCTGCACGGCGGCGCCGTCAACGGCGGCACCGCCCAGCTGTACCAGCAGCTCGTCTTCCGCCCGACCCCCGGTTCGTCCGGGCCCGACACGTCGATCGGCCGGCTGTACCTGGCCAGCTCGGCCACCCACCCGGGCGGCGGTGTCCACGGTATGTGTGGGTACAACGCGGCCCGTGCCGCGCTGGCCGACCACGGACGGTGGGGGTTGGTGCGGAGGAAGGTCCGCGGCCGCATCCTCGACCTCGTGGTCACCGACGGTAAGCGGTCCGCGCACCACCGCTGAGGGGCGGGACCGCTAGGAGTCGATACGGTCCAGGAGCCAGCGCGGACCGAACGTGTGGGCCCCGAGCGCCTCGACTCGGTTGCGGAGTCCCTGGTCTGCGGTGACGACGATGATCGGCCGGTCGCCGTCCGCCTCGGCGGCTGCGGCCACCACGTCGACGATCGCGTCGTCGCCCGAACTGTCCGCCGATACCACCCGCAGGCCCTCGAATTCCGCGCTCGTCGCTCCGGTGACGGCGGCCTTCGCCGCGCCCTCGAGGACGACCACCACCTCGGCGGGCTGATCCAGGCGCTGTTCGAAGGTGGCGAGCTCGGCGAGTAATCGTCGGGCCGCGCCGGCACGATCACGCCACCAACCGTCGGGTCGCGAGCCGACGACGTTCGCAGCGTCCACCACAACCAGCACAGTCCTGTCGTCAGCCATGGCCTCAGTCTCCTCTCGTCTCTGCTCGCAGTGCTATGACAGAGGTGACGGTCCGTCGTGGCGAGGAGGCCGATATGGATATCCGCTTCATCTCCCGTGACGGTGTGCGTTCGTGTGCGGTGACGGAACTGAGGGAGTTGCTCGACCGCCCCGACGGGTTGGTCTGGGTGGATGTCCCGACCTGGGACGATCAGGCGGACGACGCATTGACCACGGTTTTCGGCTTTCACCCTCTCGCCGTGCGGGATTCGATGAACCGCAATCAGGTGCCGAAGGTGCATAGATATGTGGACCACTTCTTCGTGGTTCTGCACGCGCCGCAGTCAGGAGCGCACGGACACGTACATTACGTCGAACTGGACCAGTTCATCGGCAGCCGGTACCTGGTGACGGTGCACGGCCCGGTAAATCCTGCGATCGATCCCTCGACCGCAATGGTCGAGGTGAATACGGTACTGGGCCGGCTGGAGTCGGGGAAGTTGCAGCCGGTCACCGGGTTCGAATTGTCGTTCGCGTTGCTCGCCGCGTTGACGGCTCGGATGCGGGCGTACACCGCCGAGTTGACCAAGGACGTGTGGAAGCTCGAGCAACAGGTGACCGGCGGGCACCTCGGTAACCCGGAAACCTTTCTCGACGAGATGTTCCGGGTGCGACACGGTCTGCTCACGGTCGGGACCATGGCCGCGTTGAGCCGAGAGGTCTACGGCCGAATGGTCACCATCGAGGCGTTCGGCACCGGCAAGGGGCAGGATCTCCTGCTCGATGCGGTCGACCAGTTCCAGCATCTGACCGTGATGGCCAAGGGCCAGAAGGACTACCTCCAGGGCACGATCGAGTTCTACCAGGCACGCACGAACACCAAGATGACCATCGCCGCCGAGCGACTCGCCGTCATCGCGGCCGTCACGTTGCCGATCACTGCCTTGTCCTCGATCATCGGCATGAATGTGATCGTGAACGAACGGACACAATGGCTCTCGGTCGCCGCGATCGTGCTCGTGATGCTCGCCATGTCCGGGGCACTCCTCGTCTGGGCGAAGCGCAAAGGCTGGTTCTGAAGTCCGTCCATCGGGGGAGTGGGGGACTCGGCGGCAGGGTAGTACGTGGGATCCCCACCGTGTGTGTCGTCTCTGCATGATCGTCGGCAACACCGCATCAGGCCCCTCGGAATCCAACACATCTGACTCGGAATCGGACGGAACGCGTTGATTACCCGAATTCTGGCGTGGCTATTTCACGGAGCCGGGGTAGTGGCACTACCACTGACAACTCCCGACCTCATTCATCCCGTTCCCATTGCTCGGACCCTGGGGATTGTCCCGATGCCGGAGCGGGGGAGAGGGCCTGCCAGGGCGGCCGAGCGGTCACGGGGGAGTGGAACACATCGGCCGACACTCAGGCACTCAGGGGACAACTGGATCGCGAATCGCGCAACCGCTGGTCATTGCCGCTCAATCTTCATCCCTCACGAGGATATGATTCGGCCCGTGACGGAACGCCATGGTTTACAGAATACCTCCGTAGTTGCGTCAGCAGGAACCAACCGTCCTCACCACAACAACCAACGTCCCTCTCCTCAACCAATCACCTCAGCAACCGACACATACGACGCGGTTCAACTGCGCAGCTGCGTGTTGAGCCGCGCGGCCTGTCGTGTGAGGTGGTCGCGTTCGGGGAGGTTGGGCGCCGACCGGGCAGCTTCGGCGTAGAGCCGCGCTGCGGTCGCAGGGTCACCGTCGCGCTCGTGTAGGTACGCTGCGGCCGCGGAGTACCGGGGAAGGGTGGGGTCGAGCCCCGCAAGGGCAGCCAGGCCTGCTCTCGGGCCGTCCGCCTCGCCGACCGCGACGGCGCGGTTGAGGCGGGCCACCGGGCTGTCGGTGAGGCGGACCAGTTCGTCGTACCACTCGACGATCTGCACCCAGTCGGTCTCCTCGGCCTTCTGGGCGTCGGCGTGGAGCGCAGCGATGGCAGCTTGGGCCTGGAACTCGCCCAGTCGGTCGCGGGCGAGGGCTGTCTGGAGCACGTCGACGCCCTCGGCGATCAGGCGGGTGTTCCACAGGCTGCGGTCCTGCTCGGCGAGGGGCACGAGGCTGCCGTCGGTGCGGGTCCGTGCCGGACGCCGGGCGTGGTGGAGCAGCATGAGCGCGAGCAGGCCCGCGACCTCCTCATGGATGGTCATGGCCGCCAGTTGGCGGGTGAGCCGGATCGCCTCGACGGCGAGATCGACGTCCCCGGAATAGCCCTCGTTGAAGACCAGGTAGAGCACGCGCAGCACCGTGGCGACGTCGCCGTGCTGGTCGAACCGGACGCTCGAGACGGTCCGCTTGGCCCTGCTGATCCGCTGGGCCATGGTCGACTCGGGCACGAGGTAGGCCTGCGCGATCTGACGTGTGGTCAGGCCACCGACGGCGCGCAGCGTGAGCGCGACGGCCGAGGCCGGTGTCAGGGACGGGTGCGCGCACAGGAAATACAGCTGGAGCGTGTCGTCCACCGCCTCGCCCGGGCCGGGTACGGGCTCTGCCTCCACGAGCACCTCGCGGTTTCGGCGGGAGCTGTCGGCGCGGGTGGCGTCGAGGAACTTGCGCCAGGCCACGGTGACCAGCCAGCCCTTGGGGTCTCGCGGCGGGTTATCCGGCCACGCGCGCACGGCTTCGATCAGGGCGTCCTGCACGGCGTCCTCGGCCGCCGCGAAGTCGGCTCCGCGCCGGACGAGGACGCCGATCACGGTGGGGGTGAGGGTCCGCAGAAGTGCGTCGTCCACCGTCACTCCGTGATGGTCGGGGGCTCAGTCAGGAACGGGCGCACCTCGAGCCATTCGTGGATCGGCTTCCCACCCGCCCCCGGGGCCGCGGACAACTCGCCGGCCAGTTCGAGCGCCCGCTCGCGGGTCTCGACGTCGATCACCATCCAGCCGGCGATCAGGTCCTTGGTCTCCGCGAACGGGCCGTCGGTGACCGGCGGTCGCCCCTCACCGTCGTAGCGGACGAACGTGCCCTCCGCGGAGAGCGCCTGACTGTCGACGAACTCGCCGGTGCCCTCGAGCCGGGCGGCGAAGTCGTTCATGTACTGCACGTGGGCCGAGATTTCCTCCGGCGTCCATTGGTCCATGGGCACGTCGTTGATCGATGCGGGCGCGCCACGGTAGTGCTTGAGCAGTAGGTACTTGGCCATCATGTTCTCCTTGGTGCGGTGCGGCCCATTCTGGCCGTGTTCACTCCGGGGACGAAGCGACGCGCGGGTTCTCGACATCCCTGCACGGATTCTTTTCGATCGTCGCGATCCGTGACGGGCGGTCAGCTGCTCCACCGTTCGGCGATGATCCCCTCCGGCCTGCGCATGGTGTAGATGGCACCGACTGGCGCGAGGGCATGTTGTGATGTACAACATACTCGTAAGTTTGTGACTCGAGTCACTCAGCTGCTACAACGGGGTACGCCAACTCATGACCCGCACCACGGTGCACCAGGACGATCAGCGCACGACGTCGCCGCCCACTGTCGAGGAGCTGCGACGCCGCCACACGCTGCGTCCGACCGTGTACATCGCCTCTGTCTCGGCGGCAACCGCAACCGCGCCCGCAGTCGTCGTGACGGGATCCGTGCTCGTCGCCGTCGCCACCTCCGTGTCAATGCTCGCCGCCGTAGTACTCGCCGCGCTCCTGATCTAACCGTCCGCCTCGCGGGCGCACCCTTCGACCACCACGCGGCACTCGCCGGCGCAGAAGACAGAAAGCACTCACATGAACACCTTCACCACGCCCACCTCCGCTCGCAATCGCGGCTTCGCCCCCTCTCGTGGCTCGATGAGCACGATGGAGATCAAGAACCGCATCGAAGCAATGTTCCGCGAGGACGACGAGCGCGAGTCGAAGGCGATCAGAGCGGAGTAGTACCGGCGCCGGTTCTCAGCACGTATTGCCGCGCACATCCTCCCGAAGTTGCGTGTCGAGAGAGACCCGCACCAGGGCGGCCGCCAGTTCCGCCACTCGACCCTCCGGGGCAAGGGCGGACAGTGCGTCGGGATCGTCCGGCAGTCCCAGCTCGCGCGCAGACTTGCTCGCTCGCGTGTCGAAGTAGGGCCGCACCCACGGCCACACGTCCTGAACTTCCCGGAGAAAGATGTCGGCGCCCACCGGGCCGATTCCATCGAACTCCGTCAGTAACCGAACTGCTCCGGAGATCTCCTGATCGCAGGCTCGGGCCAGCCGGCGCAGGTCGCCGCCATACTCGTCGTCGACTCGAACTGCGGCGGCGTGCAGACGGGTAGCCGTGCTCTCGTCATAGCGCACGTAACCCGCTCTGCCGAGTGCAGAGATGATGGTGCGACGGTCCGCCGTGCGTACCGCGCGTGGGCTGCGCAAGCCCGCTCGGAACAGTTCCCGGGCCGCCGCGACAGCGATCTCCGAGGAGATCCGCGTGCTCAGCAGCAAAGACAGTGTCAGCAGTTGGAAGAGCGGCGTCGGGGTGTCCTTCAAGGTCACGTGCGACGCGGACGCGTACGTCGGGCCGGCGTTGTCGAGAAGTGCACGCGCGGTCTCCGCGACGCTTGCCTCCTGACGCCCACGAGTGGGCTGCTTCCCGGACATGTCGACTCCGATCAGCTGTGTGCGATTTTCTCCACCCTCTCGAAGGCGTCGCGAACCGTGCGGCACGTGGGGATCATCGCGTCGAGGCCAATGGCCTCGACAGGTCGGAGCACCGCTCGATTGCCCGCCAGCACCCATGCAATGTGCTGCCGCCTAGCAGATTCCGCAAACTCGGACAGGATCGACAATCCCGAGGTTCCGACGAAGTCGACTGCAGTCATGTCGACGATGATGCGTGAACGGGAGCCCCCGTCGGTCAGGTGCGCGAGAGCGAGCGCGAAGGCAGGAGCGGCGAGCACATCGATGTCGCCAGAGATTCGTCCCACCGTGGCGTCGGCGTCCGGCGCGAACTCGACGGCCATCCGCAATCCACGGTCACGGTTGAGCGCATCCCGTGTGACGTGGCCGGTCGGCTTTGCGGTCAGGGGAGTGACCCGGAACGACGTGCGTGATGGTTTCATGACCCTCCGATCGCGTGCACTCAGTTGGTGTCCGCGCGCCGAATGGAGCGCAGCGGCACCAAGACCGCAGTGGGAGTGCACACAATATTTGTCCACCGCGCACTGCTGCGGCCTCCGGACAATCTGCGGCTGTGTTCTCAACCACGCGCGATCAACACTACGTCTCCACCAGATCGGCATCAACCGATTGCCAACGCGCTCTAACGGAGGCAGGTGGGGGTCCCGCTCGTGAGCCGAGGACGTGTCAGTCGAACTTCGAATTGTGATGCGCGATGACTTCCCGTGCGACACCCGTGAGCTTGATGTTCATGTCCTGCGACGTCTTGCGAAGCAAGTCGAAGGCTCTACCCTCGGAGATGTCGTGGAAGGCCATCAACAATCCGATCGCTTTTCCGATCTCGCGGTTGCTGGCCAGGCCCTCACGCAGGGTCTGCGCTTCCTGGTGTTCGTGGAGCGCTGTCAGCGTCACCGCCGCGAACGCCGTGATCAGAATCGCCTGATCAATCGATTCGTCGGTGAATTCTCCTGGTTTGTCCGAGAACAAATTGAGTGCGCCGACCTTGCGGCCGCGGATCATCAGCCGGAACCCGGCAGCGCCCCGGACCGGGGTTTCGGCAGTTGCCCGACGGGCAAGGCGTGGCCACTGGGTCGAACGGGCCAGCTCGGCTTCGACCTGCGGTGCATCGTTCTCGATCGCATCGAGGCAGGGCCCTTCCTGCTCGGCTCGCTCGAGGGCGTCGACCCGGGCCGCGATGTCGTCGCTCGCGGCCACGGTGACGTGGCGATCGTTCTCCTTCAGCATGAGGCTGGCGTGGTCACACCCGGGTACCAGGGTGGCGGCGGCATCGCAGATGGCCTGGTAGACCTGAGCGAACTCGTCGCCGTTGTACACCATCTCGGCCAGCTTCGCGAAGACGGCGCTGGGTCCATCGTCTCCGGTATGCGTCATCTCCGAAGGATCATTCGGCATCGTTCGCCTCCCGAAGTGCACCAACGCGGCGTGAACCGGCGCCGCAGTTCTCGCGACGTCTGGTCAATTCTGCCAGAACGGTAACGACCCCTGGTGGGCCGAGGGTGGCCGGCATCGCGTGCGGTGAGGTCTTCCGTCCGAGTATTGCCACGCGTGCGGCGACTCGCTAGACTCGAACATGCATGGCGCTCCTCGGGTTTATGTGGGCGCCATTTCTGCTGCTCAGGGTGGGTTGTGTTGTTGGCCGCACTGTTCGGCGTTTCACCGATGATATGAGGGACGCGCACGCGCAGCACCTCTAGGTTTCG
>NZ_JAAXPA010000023.1 GCF_012396235.1 Rhodococcus opacus
ACCCTCGGGCTCGATCGGAGTCTCCAGAATCCCCGGACCGCAATTCGGCAGGCAACCCTCGGGCTCGATCGGAGTCTCCAGAATCCCCGGACCGCAATTCGGCAGGCAACCCTCGGGCTCGATCGGAATGTCCAGAATCCCCGGGTCGGAACACTTCACACCTTCGGGGACACAGATCGGCTGTTGATGGTCGGCAGCGGGGTACGGTGCCGGGTCGAGACTCTCTCCCAACCCTGGGAGAGGAAGCTGGGGCATCGTCGGCCACGGCGCGACGGGTTGTTGCCGCACAACATCGGTGGCCACCGAGTGTGGCGCCGCGCCCCCAAGCGGGGGCCCTGAGACTGAGAGGAACCCGAAAAACCCGAGAGCGCCGACGACCACAAGGGTGGACATCACCATGACCGCCCGCCGCCAGCGGGTAGGTCGGGGCATCTGCCCCACCCCCTCGGGTGCGCGTTCGGTGCTTTCAGTCTGCGCCGGTGCTGCGCGCCGGGGCAATACCCGACGTGCACCGAGTTCCTGACGGACGTGGTGGGTGTGGTGACGTGTTCGAGGCATGGCATCTTCTCGGGTCGAAGTGGTCGACCTTCAGTGTGATGCGCTGGCCGCGGCCGAATCTTCACCCGCCGGGTGGACCTTTATCACCCCTCGCCGGAATCGGCACGCCGGTGCGGGATGGAACCGCACCGCCGACCATGGTGCCGCGCCGACCTGCGGAATTAGACTGGCAGCAAGGCGAAGCGTCCGACCGAAAGTCGTGTGCCCGAAATTGCGGGGAGGACGGCGATGAACGCACTGAGCGAACCGACCCTCTGCTATCTCGATGGCGGAGACGGCACGCGCGAGTTCGTGTTGTCCGTGGACGCACCGCGGATCACCGTGGGCCGCTCGGAGAAGGCCGATATCGCGTTGCCATCAGATCCGAACGTGTCGCGGCTGCACGCCACCATCGAATGGATCGGATCCTATTGGACGGTGACCGATGACGGACTTTCCCGCAACGGCACCTACGTCAATGGCGACCGCCTCAGTGGGCGCCGACGACTCCACGCCGGTGACGTCATCCGAATCGGATCCTCGTCGCTGACCTTCCGCACCTTCATTGCGGCCAGCGGGGAGATGACTGGCACCGCCGACGCCCTGCCCACCCGCGCCGCCCTGACCCCGGCGCAGTTCGCGGTCCTGGTGGAGTTGTGCCGGCCCTACAAGAACGACGCAGCCTATGCCCACCCCGCCTCGAACCAAGAGATCGCCGACCACCTCTTCTTGACTGTGGACACGATAAAATGCCATCTCCGCGTTCTCTTCTCAAAGTTCGGCCTTGAGGATCTGCCGAACAACCAGAAACGCATGCAACTCGTCGCCCGCGCCCGACACAGCGGCATCATCACCACCAGCGATCTGTGAAAATCCCTCGACCCTCCGGCTCTCCCCGCTCCGTGCGGGGCCGCCACAAGTCGGTGCAGCGGGAGCTGGCGCCGCAGCCCACGAAATGCTGAGGTTGCGGTAGTACGCGCCGAAAACAGGCGGTATACCCGGGTAGACCCTCCGAGGTGGGGATTCTGGGTTCTTGCTGGAGGTGCTGATCAACGAGAGCCGACTGCACCTGTTCGGCCTATGGCCCAGGCGTCCACCCCTGGCCCTGTACACACAAGATCGGAATTCCTTCCGGCGTTTGTGAGGCCCTGTCGGTCGAGGGGTCGCATGGTTCGCCAATGTTGTGGACACCGACGATGTCGGCGATGACCCACTCTCCGTCCGGGTAGTAATCGCGGGAGTAGACGCAGACGATGTCCTCGCCGGTGTTCACGTCGACTCCGACCCGATCTACTGAGCACCGCTGACCTGCCGCTCCAGGGATGGGTTCGGGCTGAGCTGCATCGGAGACGTACGCGACCGTTACGCCGCTGCTGATGGTTGCCGGTGGAGTGGCTGAGGCGATGCCGGACCCGAAGGAAATCAGGGGCACGATCGCGGCCGATGCAACGGACGCCGCGCTCAAAAATCTGTTATTCATTGGGCACTTACTAGTTCGTGTACCCGGCCTGAGCGCCGAGTGCTGTGGTGGAATTGTTGTGATAACTATTTGCGGGTATCACATTCGGAATGGTCGGGATTCCCGCTCTGTGTACACAATTCTCTACCTGGCACCCCGCCGAAACCATCCGGGAATTCGGCCTCGATCGTTCATGATCGACGCCGCCGCCACGGCAGATCGATCATCATCAGGCTCGCCCACGGCTTCCGGGACTACGAGCAGATCCTGCCGGACGCCACCCTCGTCATCGGACACGGCGCCCGACACCACCATGCGCGCCCTCACCCACGACGGGCCACTGATCATCCTGCCGAGGCCTGGCAACTGTCGGACACGGTGCGATGCGCAGCCCGAAATCGGTCCCTGTCCCCGATCCCGCGCTGGCGGCGACGGCCGGATCCCTATTCGACGCCGATGCTCACCGTGACGGCGTATTCGCCGCCGTCGCCGGCCAGCCGCACGACCCGTCGTGTGGTTCGCCCGATTAGTTCGGTGAGTTCACGGCGTTCGACGCGGATGGTGCCGGTGTCGATCTCGTCGTCGGCGTTGGGCCAGTCGTCCTTTTCCCGGCCCTTGACGGTCAGGTCCAACCAGGCTCCGGGGTCGTGGATCCGGAACACGACGGGCGACCGGTACTTGTACACCTCTCCGGTGGCGACGCCGTCGACGTTGCCGACCCATCGCGCATCGCGGGATCCGTTGGCGGCGGTGTACGAGAGCTGGAAGTCCACCGTGTCGTCGCCGAGTTCGTCGGTTTCCTCGAGGCAGTGGAACTGCTCGAGGGTCAGGGTGATGGTGCTTAGCGGCCGATACACGCTCACGTGCAGTTCCCGAACGTCGGTCTGTCGGGTCGCGAGACCGTAGTGATCGGAGATGTCGCGTCCCGGACTCGACTGCCAGACCAGCACGGTGGTGTCGCGGTAGAGCGGCCAGTACTGGGGCCCGTGCCAGCTGAGGAAGTAGTCGATGCGGGTGCCGCGGCGATGCCGTGTGGGATCGCCGCTAGGGAGCGGCGGATTGAAGGTGCTCGGGTCGAGTGGGTTGTCGATGAGGACGAACGTGTTGGCCGGGTCCCCGGAGGTGACGCCTTTGGTGCCGTTTCCGGTGGTGGTCCACAGATCGAGCGAGTACCCCAGCCGGTTCTTCATATCCCTGTACAGGTCCGGGTCGAGGGCGTCGGTATTGAGGTCGCCCATCAGCAGGGCGGGCCGCAGCGGACTGCTCAACCCGTGGACGAAACTGGCCAGGTGGCTCAGCTGCGCCTTGACCTGTTTACGGGCGGCCCCGCGCCCGCCTGCGTTGGGGTTCTGGGTATGACTGAGGAAGATGTCGTACTGGGTGGGATGGCCGGGGACCTGAATGCGGGCATGCAAGGCGCCCTTGTTGGCGTAACTGTCCTCGCCGGCGGACTGCCGGAAGATCGTGCTGTGCTCGGCGACCAACGGATATTTGCTCAACAGCAGCAGGCCACCGTCCGATTCGAGGTCGGCTTCATCCGGTCCGGACTTGTGATGGGGGTAGATCGCCCGCAGGCGCTTGCGGATGGTGTCCTTTTCGTCGTCGACGAAGACCTCGCTCAGTCCGACGACATCCGGGCGCGTGCGGCGCAGGTTGTCGATGAGGGCGCCGATCGCCTTGTCGCGTTCGCTGCCCTTGTAGTTGCCGGGGAAAGGCAGCAGGGCCAGGTTGTGCTGCACGAACGACAGGGGTGCGGCGTATTTGCGCCAACGGATCGAGCCGTGTTCGAAATTGCTGATGCGACCGCCGCCGGGCTCGTCCTGTTCGTCGCTGGTCGGATACCCCAGGATGCCGTTCTCCCATCCCAGAGATTCCCACTTGGTAAAGATGTTTCCGTGGATTTCGTGGGCTCCGGTGGTGGGCGACCAGTAGATGTAACCGTGCTCGAAGCGTTGCCGGCGGCCTCGGCCGTCCGGATTTGGTTGCTCGTTGCCGACGGCCTTGCCGAGGAATCCGTCCGGTCCGCCCAATGCGGCCCATTTCAGCACGATGGGGCCGAGGTTGAGATGTGGAGTGTTCACGATTTTCCCATTTCTTATCAGTCGTCTGGAAAGCCAATCGGACGAATATTGGGGTTTTCACTCTCCGAGCGGAATATGAGCCGAAGGTCGGTTCGTCGATTGGCGAGGAAACTGATTCTTCCTGCATGACACCTTCCGGAAACAGTGGCCATAGGGTGGAACTTTCGTCCGCCCTCATCACCGCCGATCGACCCGCTCGCCGGGGAAGTCCCGACCCGGGATCGCGGCCGGAGGCGGCCGGTGGTGTGCGAATTCGGTGTCTCCGCCGCGGCATTCAGACCCGCCACGGCCCGGCAGTTGACCGGATTCTTCGCTGACCCACTGCGGACAACCCGGAACTTGGGCCCGCCGAAACACCCGCCCCCGCCCACTTAGGGTGGAAAATCGTCCACCCCGACGAGGCGGCGACTTCCCCACTTCGGGGGACGAATTCGCACCACCACCGACCCCACAATTGTTGGTGCCCCCACAACGAGCAAGATTCACACGAACAACGGCCACCGCCGTTTCGACACGAGGCTGCCGGAACCATTCCGCCCCCGCCCGAAATCCACACCGGAGACGATGGCCGGCGGCGCCGATACCGACACCGAAAGTAACCATCATGAGCGAAGACGTCGCGGTCAGCGTCAGCGTATGCACCATCACCGAGCAGGAATCGAAGGACCTCTTTTCAGCAATATGACGAGGCGTACGAGCGATATTGCGAGGAAGGGCAGCGCTGGAACAGGGAAGCGGTACCCGCAGGTGTCGCCCGACCGGTGTACTGGGCTGACATCGGTCGCCACGGACGCCCCGCACCTCGTCGAGGCTTACGAATAGGCGATGCCTCATCGTGCGAGAACGCAGTATGCCGACATCGGCGGAGGAGAGGTTCCGTCACAGATCCTTGTCGGTGATGAACCCGCTCTGCATCGCCCGTTCGACGAGCCGGGCCCGTTTCTGGTTCTGTGGAAGATCCTCGACCCCAAACTTGGAGAACAATGCCCTCATGTGTGTTTTGACTGTCTCGGCATTGACGCCCAGCTGATCGGCGATCTGCTGATTCGAAGCGGGACTGGCGAAACCGGACCTGTGCTTGCGAGGGGAGCAGAGCGCAATCAGGACCGTGCGCTGCGTCTTCGTCAGGCACTCGCGCGTGGGCACGGCATGGGCGACATTGGTCAGCGCGCCACTGGCGCGCCCATCGTGGCGGAAAGCCAACATCGAGGAGCCGATGCGGATGCGGTCACCCGATCTCAACCGTCTGCGACCGGTCACACGCTCCCCGTTGACGAAAGTCCCGTTACGGGACATCCCGTCGTCGACGATCGTCCAGTACGTCCCGATCCGTTCGACGGTGGCGTGAAGCCGGGAAACATCTGGATCCGCAGTGAACGCGATATCGGCGTCGGAGGAGCGCCCCACCATCACCCGCGGTGCATGGTCGGAGAGAACGAATTCCCGCGGTATGCCGGCGCGGTCGGAATAACAGAGGCGGGGACCGCTCGACAGGTCATCCATGACCACTCCCATATGTCGGGGAAAATACCCGACGGACTCATTCTAATTCTGATCGCAATCGGTCATCAAAACGGCGCGAGCCAGGTCCCCGTAAGCGAGCGCACAGAATGGCCGCGCGAACACCGCCACCGACGGAATCCATCCCGTCGGTGGCGTGCACCACTTCGAGGAAGATCGCGACAAAGACCTGTCCCATTTCCTTGAAAAATGAGACGCCACCCGGACCGTCTCCGGATCCTATAAAACCCAGGTCGAGGCGTCTCACAAGTTAATTCCACAATTGCGTGTCACAACCTTCGTGCAGGCCTGACTTTCAGTACGCCCCTGGAAATGGATTTGGGGTACGCACGGATAACGACGCCCAAACAGGAACTCGCGCGGCCAGATCGACGCGCTCACCAAAGCTGGGATCACCCCCCGGCGAACGTCTACGCGGACAAGAAGTCCGGGGGCCACCACCGAACGTCCCGAACTGCAGCTACGTGCGAACGGGCGATGTGATTGTGGTGCGCACCCTCGACCGGCGGCCGCACCGTCCGCCTCCAGGGGAGGCTCTCGCCCCGGCCTCGCGGCGATCGCTACAAGAGGTCGAAGTACTGCGAGCGCGCCTTCATGGCATGAATGAGCAGCTCGTTCCCACTGTCGAAGCGCAGGACAACCAGTTCCAGGAGCCGACCGTTCGGATCGAAACCCAGCCGGAACTCGCGCGCGGGGTTGTCGTCGTCCAGACCAGCGGTATACACGTGATGCTCTGCCGCGTAGATGCCATCGTTTTCGCTGATCCCGTGTTTGAGCGCGGATTTATGCGCCTTCACGCGACCTGGGTCCAGGCACGCACCGCTTCTCGAATCGCCTCGGATCGGGAAACATGCTCCTGCTCGGCACGGGCGTTCAATGCCTTCAGCAATGCCTCGTCCATCCGTACCGGCACCACCGCGCCGGGGCCGTCCCCCACGGTCGGTCTGCCGCGTTTGCGCAACTTCTCGACGTCGTAACCGGCCTCGGCCTCGTCTGCCCACTTCTGGATCATCCCGTCCGTGACGGGTACTCCGTTGATCGTCTCCTCAGCCATGCCCATTATCGTAATACGAAAATAAAGTTTGGGCCACGATCGCCCACCAGACCCCCGGGGGGGGTCGATCCGAGTGATACCTGCCGCTCGGCGTCCAGCGCCATCGGGCCCGTCCCGGATACAAACAAAAGCCCAGCTCGCAGTCGAAAATTCGTCCTGTATTCCGTGTCATAAGGTCGTACAGAGCTAACTTTCGGTACTCTCGTCACATGGAGTTAGGGTACGCCCGGGTGTCGACGAGCAAGCAGGACCTGACGCGGCAGATCGACGCGCTCCGCAAGGCCGGGGTCGACCCGGCGAACATCTACGTGGACAAGAAGTCCGGGGCCACCACCGAACGTCCCGGATTGCAGGCGCTGCTGGGCTACGCCCGCAAGGGCGACGTGATCGTGGTGCACACCCTCGACCGGCTCGGCCGCACCGTCCGCGACACCCTCAACCTGATCCACGACCTGCACCAGCGCGGCATCGGATTCCGAAACCTGGCCGATCCGATCCGGATCGACTCGTCGAACCCGGACGACCCGATGGGCCAGTTGGCGGTGGTGCTACTGGCCCTGTTCGGGCAGATGGAACGCACCTACGCGGTCGAGCGGGCCGCCCACGCCCGCACCGTGGCCACCGAGAAGGGACGACGCACCGGCCGACCCAGCGTGGTCACCGCCGCCCAACTCGCCTACGCCACCCAACTCCGGGACGGCGGCGCCACCATCGCCGAGATCACCGACAAGACCGGACTGACCCGCTCGACGCTCTACCGCCATCTCCCGTCTCGTCCGCCGGAGACGCTCACCGCTGACATCCCGCAACCCGCGGACACGAAGACCCCGACACCCGTCACGGCGCCTTCGTCCCCGGCGGCCGGACCGTCGTCCTGTCCGACCTGCGGATACGAGCCCGCCACCCGACGGGACCTCATCCCGCACCGCGCCGATCTCGCGACCATCTGGTTGCACCTCGGCGATCGCGGCGAGCTGCGCGAGGCCCGGCACTGCGCCCACTGTCAGCCCCACGGCCACGTCCTGGTGGTCAGCTGCTCCCGGTGCGGGGACGGTCCGCTGGTCACCGGCACCGATTCCGGCACCGACGAAATCCCGGCGGCGGTGCGGGACTGGCTCGCGCAACAGGACTGGGCAGTGGAGTCGGACCTGTTGTGCCCCAACCATTCCTGAACCTCAGCAGGTTCCGCCGTCGTCGAGGTCATCGAGCAAGTGCTGCAGCCGCCGGCACGTCGCTTCGTGCCGTTCGACTTCCCGGTCCCAGCCGCGGGCGCGGGCGTCATCAATCAGGACCTGCTCGGTCGCCAGGCGCGCCCGGATCCGCGGCGCGTACTCACTGGTGGTGAGAAACTTCGGGCAGGTCAGGATCAGGTCGCACTCGCACGGACCCTCGGCGGGCAGCCGCAGACAGTGCCCCAGTTCGAGTTCGGTCTTGAGGAAGTTCGTCTTCAGCCAGTCCACGGTCTTGTCGTCGAGAGCGTCGTGCAGGAGGGCGTCGGCGGCCGGGCCGGCGATCCGGTGCCCGTCGGCGAGGGCCGTCTCGTACTGGCGCCGGATCTCGGGATCGGAGATGCGGCTGTAAATCATGGACATCGTCGCACTGCGATGTCCGAGTATCGCCATGATCGTCTGAATCCGGGCGCCGCCCTCGGCGAGCTGGGTGCCGAGGGTGTGCCGAAACCGGTGCGCCCCGAGAGCAGCTTGCCGCGCCGAACGAACACGTAATCGACCCGGCGGCCGGTGACCTCGTCGATCCGGGCGATCGAGCGTTGTGCCCGGGCCAGGCTGATGGCATGCTCGAGCGCCGTGGCCGCGTCCGGGTGCAACGGGACGATCCGTTCGGTGCGGCCTTTGCCGACAGGGATCCGCAGCCGTGGATGCCCGCCCGGATAGGTGTCGAGGCAATCCCAGGTCAGTCGGCGGATTTCGTCGCGGCGGGCGCCGGACCAGCGCAGCAACAGCAGTGCGGCCCTTTGCAGCGGGTCGGTCAGGTCGTCGACCGCGGTCATGATCGCGTCGAGTTCGTGTTGCGGAAGATACCGGGGGATCGACTCCGGACGCCGCGGTGTGTCACGAGAGGTCAGCAACGGTCGCCCTGGCACCTCCGCCCATCCCCAGACCGCGGTGTCGCGGCAGAACCCGGCGATCGCGTTGAGTTCGTGCTTGACCGTGGTCGTCGCCAGCGGCAGACCGGTGTGTTGACTCGGACAGGTCGGCAGCCACCGCATGTACTCCTCGACGATGGCGCGATCGACCTGGGCGAAACTGTTGACCTGCGGGTGATTTTCGCCGAGCCAGTTGACGAACCGGCGCAGAGCCTGCCGGGCGTTGTGCACTGTCTGCGGGCGATCGAGCTTGGCGTCGAGCCGCAGTTGTAGGTATCGCTCGATGACCGCCCTGATCTTGGGCGGACACGGTTCGGGGAGCAATCGGTCGGTCCAGTTTTCGATCGTTCGCGTGCCTATCCGCGGCGCTGCCGTGACCTGGCCGACGTTGTACAGCAGCACGTGGGTGGCGTGCAGGTTCGCGAGGTGATTGCGGAGGAACCCGCGGTTGGCGTCCGGATCATCGTGAAACTGGCCGTTCGCGAACAGGGTCCGGCGCAGAACATTGAAATCGTCGCGTGCGGCGAAGTCGCGGATGGCTGACCCGAATGCGAACAGATCGGCGGCGGTGATCGCGGTCATGTCGGGGTCGCCGCGGTGGAGCATGACCCGGCCCAGGCACCACGTCAGACTGTTCCGTGCCTTGGCCGGGGAGTGGCCCAGTTCGGTCAGCCGCGCGACCCACTGCTCGAACAATAGGAGATCGACGCCGAGGCCGGTGCTGCCGCTGCGCCGGTCCAGCAGACGTGCGTACTTCCGGCCGAGAAGGAAGTCGAAGTCCAGGCCAACCCCTTGCACCATGGACAGATACACCAGATATCCGCTGGCGCGATGCGAGTCGGTGCGCCCGTTCGATCGCATGCCCTCGCCGACAAATCCCAAGCGCACCGGCAGTGACTGCTCGAACCACGCCTCGAGGTCCGGCCATCGCTCGACGAACCGCCGATAGGCACCCATCCGCTCCCACCTGGCCGGCACGTGGGGAACGTGCGCGTCCACCCACCCCCGGTATTCGCTTTCATCGACGTGCCGGCGCGGGAGAGGTACAGCTCCAGCCGCTGCCGGCCCGGTCATCGGCGGTCCCGCAGGGCGGCCGTGTACTCGTCACGAACCTGCTGGTCGGAGACCCGGGTATAGATCCGGGTCGACTCCGGTGAGGCATGTCCGAGGCGTCGTTGCAACGCCAACTCCCGCATTCCCGCCTCCCACATTGCTGTTGCGTGGGTATGCCGCAGGGCGTGTGGGGTTTTGTCCACCGTGCGTATCCCGAGTGTGTCCAGCCGCCGGGCGAACATCCGCACGAGCGCGGCATACGAGAGCGGCTCGCAACGGCGAGCGCCCCTGCCCCCGACCAGAAATACGAACGGACTCGATGCGTCGACCGGACGTTCATGGAGCACATACCGATTCACCGCATCCAACGTGCGAGGCTCGAGCAGGTCGACGACCCGTTCGTTCCGGGACTTCGCCCGCACGCCCCGCGGATGGTCATCGCGTTTGCGAATCGTGACCCGCCGGCGGCCATAAGCGATGTCGCCGAGCTGAAGCCCGAGAACCTCTCCCGGCCGCAGGGCACCGTCGAGCATCAACAGCACCATCGTCAGATCCCGCAAACAGGTCATGCTCTCCAGCAGCGCAGTCACCTCGGGCTCGCTCATCGGACGTGGCAACCGGTGTGGCAACCGGACCCGCACCTCCCGGCTGACCGGCTGCTGCCGACTTGCATTTCCCATGAAGGGACGGTGCCGTTCGGCGACCATCGCCAACGCGACATCGCGACGGCGACGCATCGGATTCTCGCCGGTGACGAGTTCGGCGACGATCGCCCAGTCGTAGAAGCTCGATACTGCCGCCAGCACCCTCGCCACACTCGCCGGCGCCAACAGACGCCCACCGGACCCGACCGGTGCCAGACCCAGCCGCTGCGCTGGCCCACGCACCGGTCGTCGCCGCAGCCATCCCAGCAGCTCCAGGGCCAGCGCTGGCCGGAATTCGCGCCAATCGATTCCGCGTTCGGCGAAGAACTCGAACACCAGGCGCAAGTCGTAGCCGTACCCGAGCGCGGTGTTCGGGCTCCGGCCGGAATCAAGCACGTATCGCAGGAACCGGGTTACCGGCGGCACCGGTTCACCATCGGGTCCCACCAGGACCACCGAGGACACGATCCCGCCCGTCTTCACGGTCTGCACGTGCATGACCCCAGCCCACCACCGGGTGATCCGATCCGCGTGCCGACTCGCCGTGAGATGTCCACATAAGAAAGAACTCCGCCACGATCGCGGCCTGTTCGATCGTCAGGCCCTGTTCCTCGAGGCTCGCGCGCGCGGCTTCGCGGCGTCCGACTGCGCCGAGCAGCTTGACCGCCTTCCGCTTCACGCTCAGCTCCTTCGAGACCCGGTCCACCGGCACCCCGAGGTCGAGCATTTCGGCAACCCCGGCGGCGTTCTGCGCGGTCGTCAGGCCGGTGCGGTGGTTGTTCGAGTTCATCTGCTCGCTGATCCGGGCGATTGCACGCTCGATCTCATCGGTCGTGTCCTGCGAGCGCACCAGCACGGGGATGGTGTCGCGGTCCGTGGCGAGCGACGCCAGGAGGCGGCGCTGGCCGTCGATGACCACCAGGACACCGTCCTCGCGGCGGTTCGCGGTGATCGGGTGCAGCACACCGTGCTCGCGGACCGACGCCACAAATCCCGGTGTCGCCTCCAGGTCCACCTGGTCGCGCACGTTCTTGCCGACGTCGAGGGTGTGCGGGTCGACCTCGATCAGCTCAACGCCCACCAGTTGCTGTGTTGCGGTCATGATGTCCTTCTCCTGTACTGTCTCGGGCGAGAACACCGGGCAGATAGTTGCTGCCCGGTGTTCTCTTGTTTCCGGGTGGTTCCTCGTCAGCGGGAGGCCGGGGTATCGGCGGTGCCGTACACCTGCCGTGCCATCTGCCACCCGGTGGCGAAGCCGTCGTTGAAGGTGTCGAGTTCGGCGGCCATGTAGCCGAACTCGATGCCTGCACGTTCGGCGAGCACGTGCAGCGGCTCGTCGTCGCTCTCACCGCACGACGCGAGCACACCGGCGGTGAATCCCTGCTCGCGGATGATGCGGACCGTGTCCTCGGTCATCTCGATCTCCTGGGTTGTCAGCGGAAGGTGATGGATTCGCGCGTCGGGTACACCCGCACGAATCCGGCGGCGGCGACGGCGTACGCGACCTCGCCGTAGAACAAGACGTCGCCCTTGCTCAGCGATCGGTGCCGCTCGGCCCGGTACCGGCGGACCACTTCGAGTCCGACAAGCTGGGGGCCGGGTTCATTGAACGCCGCGAACACCTCCTCGAGGTTCACCTCCAGATCGCGGCGCGGATCCATCTCGAACCGGGCCACCTCACGCAGTGAGTCGCCGTCGGTGTAGCCGATGAGCATCGCGTCCCGTGCCTCGTTGTGCAGCACCCGCATCGGCACACTCGGCGCTCCCGGTGTCACGTTCATCTGAGGTTCCCTTCGGTGGTGATGGGACCGGGCCTTTGCGGTCCGGTCGCGTGTGTGGTATCCGTCGTGTCGGTGGGAACCGGGCAGATAGTTGCTGCCCGGTTCCCACCGACGTTCCGGATCGGAGTGCTTACGCCGCCTGGGCGGGGCGAGCGCTGCGGCTGGCGATCAGTGCCTCCGCGACCGGCCCGAGGATCGGTTCCGGGTTTTCGTCCCATCCGGCGACCAGAACGGCGCGGCCACGAATCGGTCTGTCGGTGACCGGGCCGTACCGGTGAACGATCGCGGTGGCCAGCTGGTTGACCGGGACGGCGGGGACATGCTGGTGGTTCGCCCCCACGAGCAGGCTCGCCGTGCCCTGGTGCGGGCCGCGTCCGAGGACGAACCCAGTCGTGCCGACGTCACCGACGGCGTCCATGGCCGCGCCGATACCGGCCGGGATGCGCAGGCTCGCCCACAACGGGTCGACCGGGAGGTCCTGGGCGGTCATGCTGCCGTCGATCTCGATCACGACGGCGGAAAAGGTGGTGCGCATAGCGTCTCCTCCTGAAGGTTGGATGTGGTCAGAGGCCGAAGTCGGCCGGGACCAGCCGGATCTCGGCCGCTTGGATGTACGGGTCGTCGGGGACAAGACTGAGGACCATGCCCACCAGTTCGGCGCGCATGTCCGTGCCCAGGTCGTCGAAGTCGGGGTCTTCCTCGACCCGCAGATCGGCGTAGATCGCGCGTGCGACGGCGATGGGGTCGATGACCTTGTCGAGGACGATGGTGCTGCTCACGTGAACCTCCGATGCTCTGCCGGACCACTTCCATGGCCCCTGGCGTTCTTTTTGCCCTGCTGGCAAAGGAGAGTCGGATCGGCGGTATCAGGACGGGGTGCAACCCCTGGGCCGGGAAGTTTCTCTGCGAGCGAAGCGAGTGCGCTTTGAGAAAGTTCTCGGAGCCTTGTGCCGGCGCTTGCGCCGCCAGGGGTTGTTCCCCGGCCGCCGTCGATCAGGATCGGAAGGCCAGCAGGTCAAAAGAACGCTGTTCTTCAACAGGGCGGAGCGCAGCGGAGCTCATGTAGGGTCTCGAGAACCTTGTTCTCCAGAATCCGTATGTCTCATGAGACATACGGATTCTGGCGCCGAGGCTGGTCAGTGAGGGGAATGCGCCAGCGGGTGGACGCTGCCCCGACTGGCGCATGAGACGTCGCCTATCGGCTGAAGGAGTCGGCGTCAGGGCGTGGTGCGGTGGGCGTCGAGGACGACGAGTTGACCGCGGTGGTCGAGTTCTTGGCGTAGCAGTGTGTTGTCGTGATGCAGAGCGGCGATCGCGGTAGCCGCGGCGTCGAGTCGATGGGACAGTTGGGTGCATTCGCGGGTCTTGTCGGCGAGGGCGGCGCGCAAGGTGGTGATTTCGTCGCTCTTGCGGGCCTCGCCCGGCGTGAATCCGTCGCAGGCGGCGACGCGGGCGTCCCATTCGGACATGATCTGGGTGGCCCGGTTCATGGTGGCGCGGCTGACGTCGGCCTCTTTCCAGAGGTTGTCCTTGATCAACCTTCCGTCGGTGCGCTGCGGCCGCCCGGCCATCAGCCGATCCATGGCCTCGCGCAAGCGTTTGGCGGTGCCGGCAGACACTCCCTCCTCGGGCTGGGCCGCCTCTGCAGCCTCGGGGGTGGTGGTCACTCTTGCTCCTTGTCCGTTTGAGTTTTGCGGATGACAGTGTCGATATCGCCCAACTCGCGCTGCAGCACGGCTTTGCGGCAGGCCGACAGCCCTGGTGTGTCGATGAGGGTGAGCAGGGTTTGGCGCTCCGAGGCCCAGATCGGCACGTGCTCGGGGCCGATGACGCTGTTGGCGCATCGGTCCGGACGGCACCGGTCTTGCAGCGGTCCTTTGTGGCCTTCGGGAACGACGGCGTTTTCGAGACAGGCCGCGCCGACAGGGTTGTTCTCGTCCATTACGCAGTGGTTGAGAACGCCGAACCGGATGGAGAGCCGGGCTTTGCGCAGCATGGCCCGTTCGACGATCGCGTCGCCACCTCGAGCTTGCACCGTCTGTTGAATGCCGCTGAAGGCTTGCGTCATCCGTTCGGCGCCGGGACCGTAGCCGATCGGTTCCCCGGCCTTGTGGGCTCGGTAGAGGTCTTCCACTCGTCGGAACCTGGCCGCTTCGATAGCTGACTCCAAATGCTCGGCCCAGGAGCTGTCTGCGTTGGCGTAGCCCTGAGTCGAGCGATTGGCCAGCGCCCTGGACGCGATGTGTTTGAGCTGGATGCCCAGGGCGATCTCGCTGCCGGGGAACTGGTCCGTCAGCATCGCCATTGTCCGTCTGAACATGTGCGGTCGCGTTTTGCCGGGCGGAATCTTCTGCAATCCGGTCCCGGCGCTGGTGGTGTTGACGTGGGCGATGAACGCGTCCAGCATCTGGTGGCTGCGAGCGACATCGGCATCTGTTCTATGTATGGGCGGGAACAGCCGGTCGTGCCGTTCGGACAGCTGCTCGGCGATGATTACGGCTTCGGCGACCGGCGCGGTGATCCACCAGTGTTTGATCGGGAGATCCGGGTCGTGTTTGCCCTTGGTGGATTTGATCGCCGGTGTTCCGTAGTACTCGACGATCGAGCCGGGGGTGATTTCATGGATTTCCGAATCACGCATCATCGACAGACCCACGACCAGGATGAAGCAGGCGTTTCGGAGCATGCGACGTTCGTGTCCGATAGCGACGGGGTTGAGCCCTGGATGCCAGGGGGTGCTCGTGCCGTCGCCGCGCTGCACCAGGGCGAGGTCGTCGATGACGCCGGTCGTGGTGGGGTGACCGTCGGCGATCGCATGCTCAACTTGGGCGATTCGACGGCGGCCGACCGCTCGTCTCCCGTCGAAAATATTTGTCACACAAGAGGACTTCCAGCCCATCATCAACGTAAGCAGAGACCAATTCACCTCGCCGCTGCCCGCCTTCACGTGGTATGGCGTGATGTGGACCGGGATGGCGTTCGCGGGGTCGGCGAGCCATCTGCTCAGGCGTGCATCTTGATCATCGGCTGTGGTCGTCGCGTTGCCGACGAGCTCCTGGTGGCGCTGGTGCGCTCGCAGGATGTCGGGGGCGAAGGTGTGGACGTAGGTCCAGGCAGCCCGGATCAACGGAAACCATTGCTCCGGCGGAATCGCAGGAGTGGACACGACCGCGCCCGCAGGAGTTTGCGATGCTTCGCGGGCACTTTTGCCTGCCCACGGGTCGGTGCGCAGTCCTTGTCCGGTGAGGGCGGGACCGTATTGGTGCAGCATTTTCAATGTGCCGATGTAGTGCCTGACGCTGCTGCCGGACAGCTGCTCGCGCAGGTCGCTGACAAGGCGACGGAGGTCGTTGTCCTGCCAAGAGGCCAGTTCCGTCGACAGCCCGTTCGCCTCAGCCCATCTGGCCAGCCGCCGGAGGTGGCTCAACTCGCTGATCACCGTGGACGGGTTCGCCGGTGTGGGTTTCAGGGACAGCCCCGCCGTGATGACCGCCGGGTGCCGTGGGTTGAGCATGACCATGTTCAGTTCACGCGCCAACAAATTCCACGACGGCTCCGCTAATTCGTGGGAGAACACCAGCGTCCAGGCGGCCGCATAGAGCCGGGCGGGTCGGCGGATGACGCCGTTGAGATTCCATTCCCGGGTGTTGCCGAACTGCGGCACCTGCGCGTCGGCCAGCAGCGGGTGGGACCCGATGACGGGTTCATCAGCGTCGAAGGCGGTGCTGGACCGGTGGCTCGATCGTTGGATGCTCAACTGTCGAACTCCACTTTCGCGACCAGTGGCAGATGCAGAGCGGCCTGACCGGCCTCGATGTGCTTGCGGGCCAACGCTTTCTCCTCGTCCGTGCGGTCGGCCAGGACCGCGTGGAGGTTGGTGTGGGTTTGTCCCCACAGCTGACCGAAGTGCTGCGGGGACAGTCGCAGCCGGAGCCGGTCGAGGTGGTCGGCGAACAGCAGAAGCTGGGGCAGGTCGCTGGGCAGGATCCAGGCGTTGCGGCATTCCAGACAACGCAGGGGCGCCACCGGGCAAAGCTCTCCCGACCGGCCGTAGGGCGAGTTGTGGGGGTCGGCGCACTGGGTCAGTCCCATGTCCAGTGCGCCCCGGCGGATGTCCTCGGCTTGCCGCGGGCTCAGGCCCAAGGTCTCCGCCTGATCGGGGGCATCGAGCACGTCGGTGGAGGTGGTCAGCACGGTCGGTCCCTCCAACGCCTTGGTGAACCAGTGATCCTGGGCGGTGGCGATCACCTGGCCGGACATCACGCGCAGGGTCGTGCCCTGCGCGTAGTGGCCCCGGAACACCTCCTCGTGGTGGTCGTTGGCCGTGTCGGCGATGCGGCCACCGAAGGCGATGGCCTTCTCCACCTTCGTGGATTTACGCAGTCGACGAATATCGGGCGCCCCGTCGACCGTCACGTCCGCGGCGGCCAGCCAGTTCACGAAGCGGGACCGGGGAAGGTTGTAGTCCCATCGCGCGATGCGCAGCTCGTAGTCGGCCGTGACCGACGCTGCCAGGAACAGTCGTCGTTCGTCCGGTGCTCGTAGCCGGGCCTGCTCGGTGACGTGCATGAGACGCCGGATGATCGCACCGACTTCTCGATGGGGCCGGTCGGTGAAGTCGACAGACTCGCGGACCGTCGTTTCCGGAACGGTCTCGGTGCCGAAGGTGCGGTGCCGCACCTTCTGAGCCCGCTGCTTGGTCAGGGTCAATCGAACGCCCGAGGGCAGGAACTCGACATCCTCCCCGGTCAACGCGGTGACCTCCTCGGATGTGTGCCCGGTGGCGGCCACGAGTAACACACGGTAGGCGTGCAGGTCGAGGTGACCGGGATAGAGCTGACGCACCAGCCATCGGACGAGCATCCCCTTCGCCCGCGCCGGAAAGACGGGCCGGTCGGGGCGTTCGATGCAGGCCCGCAACTCGGGCGGCCACCGATGGATCACCGGAAGGTTGTCGCGGATGTCGAGCGGGCTGACCTGCTGACGAGCCAGTCCCCAGAGCAGATCGGCCACGCTGGTCCAACCGTGCTCGGCCGGGTCGCGGCCCTGGGCGGCCCACGCCCACCCCTCGGAAAGACGGGAGTCCAGCTCATTCGCCCAGGCCCATGCCGCGCGGACGACGGCGCGTTTGTCCTTGCGGGAGAACTCGTCGACTTCCTGCGTGCTGCCCGCCGCCACCCCGACCTCGCCGTCGACCAGCCGACGCAGATGCGGGGCCACCGGTCGCTGATCGTGTTGTGCGCGTCGGGCGATCAGTGCCCGCACCATCGCCGCCAGGGTGGACGGCGTCGTCGAGCCCGCCCGGTAGTCGGCGGGAAGGGTTCGTTCCCACTCGGCCAACACGGCCGCGATATCGGGGTGCTGTTTGGCCAGGCTGGCCTCGCGCGCGTCCTCGGCGAGCAGGAAGTCGACTTTCGTGCAGAAATTGCGTATCGCTCGGCGGCCGAGGGCGGCCGACCCGCCCGAGATCCTGCTGATCTCGGCGTAGTCGACCCACTCGTCGGCCAGCTCCCCGGCCAACGCGGCGCACCGAAACCCGGCAGGGTCCAACGTGATCTCCCGCGGTATGCCGGTTCGGTCCGGTGCCCGCACCAAACGGATACCGATCCGGTCGACCGGAGCCTCCGGCTCGTCGACCCCAGGAAAGTCGTGTTGGTGGTCGCCCCGGCGAGGCATCAGCGCTCACCACCCTCGACGAGCACGTGGCGGGCGATATCGGCGTAGGTGTCGCCTTCCTGCACCGTCCACTCGGAGAACGCGGCGTCCACCGCGTTCATCGGATCGTCGCTGTATTCCAGATAGGCGTACGTCGTTGCCGGGCTCGAATGCCCAAGCCTCCGGCTGACGATCAACAACGGGTTGTGCTTGATATGACCACCCAGGTAGGACATGTGGCGTCGACGCCGCGCCACCGCGTCCGGTTCGTCGCCGTCCATCTGCTGTTCCAGATACGACAGCAGCTGCAAAGCGAACGTATGCCTGGTGTCGTGCCATCTCCACCGCCGCCGCGGCAGCAACGGTGCACCGGGAGCGTCGGCATGAACGCGCATCCGCGCCCACGCGTCGCAGCGGATGCGATACCAGGATGAAGGGCCGAGCATCCGACCGCCGTGGCCGACGAACACCGCCAGCGGCTCGACGCCATCTTCATTCTCCCGCATGGTGATTCGCCGCAGTTCCGGCCCCATCGCGGACATCGCGAACGTCCGGCGCCGACCGTCCAGGGCGCCGCGCAGCGTCCCGGCCCCGTGATCGATGTGATCGACGACGAACAACTCCCGGCGTCGACGCGCCAGGGACTTCGACGAGGCGGCGACCAGTTCCGGACGCTCCACCAGCAGAAAGGTGTCCACGGCGTCCAACGCTCCGGTCGGCACGTAGATCTCGCGGTACTTGCCATACTTCGCGCAGGCCTGCACCGGGAACTCCATGGATTCGCCCGGTCGACGCCGCCCGACACCGAGCTCGGGCAGCAACACCGTCGACCACTCCTCCGGACGCATCCCGGTGCACAACGCCAAGTCGGCGGCGGCCCGACTACGGAGCGGCGCTCGACCACGGAACACCGTGCTGGCCTGCGAGTCCGGCAACTGCCCACCCAGGCCGACGTCGCGGAAGTAACGGTATTGCGGCAAGCTCATGTGGCGAATATCCATGCCCCGACGCAGTCGGGGCGCCAGCGGATTGCGTCCCCTATGGGTCATCCGCAGCGGTAGGTGACGCAGGTAGCCGTGCTCGACCAGCCATCGGTAGAGCTGGTTGAGCAACTGGGCCTCCTTCCCCCACGTCGCATCGCCGACCGGCTTGTCCTGCACCTGTGTGCGCAGAACGCGGTACGCCCTGAAGTCGGATTCGGTCGCTTCGAGCAGGCCCCGGTCGCGGGACCGTAGGAAGTGGACGAACCGCCGCACGATGTAGGCATACTCGCGCAGCGTCTTGGCGTCCTTCTCCTCGTAGACCAGATGTCGGAACCACGAGCACAACGGCTCGACAGGCCGCATCGTCAGCTCGTCGAGGAACACCGGTGTCCCGGCCGGGATCGCTCGATACTCGAGCAGCCGAACCACGCCGGCCGAGTCCACACCGTGGCCGTCCAGGTGCGTACGAAGCAACGACGGATCCACAAACGACAGGAACACCCAATCCTCCTCCGAGACGACGGAGGACATAGATACACGAGCGCTACGACACAGCAATCACTTGTGCAACACAGACAGGGCCGATGAGACAGATTTCAACCATGAAAAGAACTCGTGGCCAAATCTCATCTGGGATGGCCACTCAATGGCCAGTTGGCCAATTGGGTGAGATTGCATTCGACGTGGCGGCGTGGCGGATCTCGAATGCGGTGGCGGAATCTCACGGCGAGTGGCGGGCCGGTGGCGGATCCGCCACCGTGGTGAGATTCGCCCACCTTCGGCGTGATCCAGATCGTTCGGGGTGTCCCGATTGACGCCCCGAAAGCAAAAACATCACCGGACGGGGCTACCGGAACGGCGCTGGTCAGCGAGTTCCGGTCAACGGCCGGCTCTCGGGACGAGCCGGTGAGGGTTCCTGCAACGGGATACGGCTCTGGCCTGATCCGTCGTCCAAGGGTCCGAACGCGACCGGCCGCCACCGAGCGGTCCTCTCCGTTGCTTGAACGCGAGTGGTGATTCGGCCGCCGGCGGAGACTGGCTGTATGGAGAGCGAATGGCAGGATTCGGACCTTCAATACGACATGTCAGCTGGGTACTGGGTTCGCGACGGAATCGAGGTGACGCGGAAAACCACGGTGGTCTCACTCGTGCCCGCCGGGTTCGAAGCCTATGGCCGCGTGCTGCACCCGGTGCAGTCGGTCGACGACGGCGGGCATACGCGGTGGCTGCGCTGGTCGGACATCGCCCGTGTCACGGGCGCGATGGCTCATCCTTCGATGGAGCTGGAGACAATGCTCGAATTCGCCCCGAAGGGATACTTCCAGTCGACCCCCATCGTCCCGGAATCCCCCGTACCGCCGTGGCGGCCCCAGCAGTTGACAGCTCTGGGCGAGGTGCTCGCGCAGCACACCACCACCCCCGAACGCTGTTGGTTCGGGTTCTGGGAAGGCAACACCGCATTCGACGAGATTCCCCGCAACGTTCCGAAACTCACGGTCGAGGGCTTCCGCTACTACCTCCTACGAGGTCCGGTCGCTCGGGCAGCAGACACGCTCCACGGGCTGGAAGCTCACTTGTGGTGGCCGGACGATCGAGCCTGGTACGTGGCCACACACTTCGACTTCCCATGCGCCTATCTCGGCGGCAGCACACGATGTATCGATGATGTGCTGCACACCGACTCGCTCGAAGCGTGGCCGGCATCAGCCTCGCAGGAGATCACGGTCGACAGCGACCTGGTGAATACGGAACTTCTGCAAAAGCGGGGACCAGGGCAACGTCCAGAATAGGAGCGGAAGCCGCGGATGGATTCCGCCGGCCGCCCCGGTGCCCGATCCTCGTCCGGAGCACTGGTCGAGTCGATCACCAAGATGTCGCATAAGTCGATGACTAGCATCAGGATGATGACGCAGTGGAGCACTGTCGAGGCGGATCATCATCAATTCACCATCGGCGAGCGACATGCGGACACCCTGGCTGTCGCTGTCGAATGCAGTCTCTTCGACGCAGGTAGCGACTTCCTGACGGTACATACCGGTGTCGCGTATGGCCCGGTCTCGATCGGCGTTGAGTTACTTGGCGACCAGCCTGAAAGCACGTTGTTCGAGGATTGGGAGAACGTTGCTGAGTGCACTATCAGCGCCTCCGCATTGTGTGTGATGACCCTGCAGGGCGAACCAGTCGAAGATTTCACCGAGCTGACAGTCCTCGACCCAGGTAGATACCGGGTCCGGGTGCACGCTCGAGGCCGTGATGCGAACTGGGACATGGACGTAGCCGAGCCGAGCGAAGACTACTTGGTGCAACTGTGGCCAGTCCCTCGCGTCCAGGGTTTCGTGCGACTGAAGAAGACCGACACCGCTTGGAGCGAGGTCGACCCTGAGCTTCCATCGGCACTGACCCCGACTCCTCGGGAGCCGGTGCAGACACCGAGTCCGCGGCCGCTGGGACGGCCGAAGCTCAAGCGCCTGGTAAACCGCAAAAGTGTGTCACGAGTCCAACTGCGGAATTTCAACGAGTTCAAGGACGTGGCACACGTCGATCGACTCCTTGCCGAGAAACTTCTAGCCCTCAGTGACGACGAACTCCGGTCGGTCGCCCAGTGGCTTCCGAGACGCGCCCTGACAAAAATCGGACTTCTCCACATCGAGTGGGTGTCGAACGGTGTCACCGTACTTGAGGCCGGGCTGTGGGAACGACCGAAGGACATCTACGCCGCGGCCGTGCAGGCGAAGACCGGCGGAGATCCCGACGTGCCGGCTACTCAGATCGTGTCCGTTTTCGATGGACAGCCTGTCGATCCCGTATACGGCGCAATGAACGCGCTCATCTATGGCTTTGACCCCGACCCAGCAGTCGCCGCATTCATCGCCCTCCGTGGCACGCTGCTTGCGTACGGACCGCATTGGAAGGACCTGGTCAACGAACTCGAAGCTGCCTTCCCGAGAATCGCAAACTGGACGATAGAAGGGTCCGGATGAGGAACCACCAGCGGGACGAGATCGGCGCCGAACGCATGTCCGGCTGCCGGCGACGCTCGTCCCGGAACGGGATCCGCTCTCGGGACGAGCGCTGACCCCTGCGAGTACGCGCTGGGCGCCGATCACGTCCCGGTGCTGGTTGCCTATACGGAATCCGTTGCCGCCCGTGGCCAGGGTGACAGCGAGTCAGGCGGCGGAGACGGCCGTGCGGTCGTCCCGGACGAGGCGCGGGACCACGCGCACGTAGATGACCATCCCGACGACTTCGACGAGTGTTTGGGTGACCACGACGACCGCAGCAACCGCGAGCTGGTCGGGCAGTGCCAAGGCCAGCGGGAGCACGACCAGGGAGTTGCGGGTGGCACCTGTGAACACCACGGCCCGCCCCGACGGGACATCCAGGCGGAACAGCCGGGCGATCGCCCATCCGGCGAACGCCATCACCACGAGGAACGCCGCGTAGAAGGGCACCACCGCGGCCACGTCGGCGAAGTTGCCGTCCAGCTTCGGTATCTGGGAGGCGACCACGACCAGGAGGGTGGCGGCCATCAACGGCACCATGATCGACGTCGCGGCATCGGATACCTTCCGGCCCAATGCTGCCCGAGCGGACCAGAACTGGGTCGCCCACGCCAGCGTCAGGGGGATGACGATCAGCACCACGAACGCTTCCACGAAGGGGCCGGTCTCGACGATGTCGGACAGGTCCGAACCCATGAACATGAGCAGGAACAGCGGCAACAGGAGCATCTGGGTGACCAACAACAGTGGGGTCGCGGCGAGGAGCCGTCGGCTGCTGCCGCCGGCGAGGCCGCTGAAGACGATCACGTAGTCCACACACGGGCACAGCAGCACCAGCAACACCCCGACCCGCACGGCCTGGTCGGCGGGCAGGAACGTGAACATGGCCGCCACCACGAGCGGCACGACCACGAAGTTCACGACCATCGTGGCCGACAGGAACCGCCCGTCGCGCAGCGACCGCACCAGTTCGGCGGCGGGGACCTGCAGGAAGGTCACGTACAGCAGGGCGCCGAGTACCGGGTTGATCGCGTGCTCGAGGCCCGGGCCTGCTGCCGGGACGGCCCAGCCGAGCCCGGCGCCGACGACCATTGCCGCGAGGTAGATCGCCACCTGGTGGTGTTCCATGCGTTCGACAACGCCCTGCGGCTGCGCCACTTATCCGACTCCTCGATCGTGTGCCCCGCGCCGACCGGTCTTGGCGGGCGCACTGAATTCTCGCCCATCGGGGGCATCACAGGTCATCGTGATTCGGATATCGTGCGCTCACCCTCGCTGCCGCCCACCGTGGGCATCTGAAGGTCCACCGTCGTCGCCGCGCAGGAGGCGCTGGCGCGGCGCCGGCGCACTACTGCTAGCAGTGCCAGCGCGGCAAAGATCGCGACGACGATCAGTGCGGGGACCCATACCGCTCCCACCGCGGAGAGCACGGAGAGCCCACCGAGGACGGTGAGGATGGGGGCTGCGCAGCAAACCGCGCACGCGCCGACCGCGGCGGCGCCCACCCCGATCGCCTGCCACCGGGCAGATCCTGGACGCCGGGGTGAGGTCATACTTTCGCTCCGAACAGTTCGGCCAGTAGGGCGTGGGCGGTCTCGGGGGCGCGCACAGTCAACGCGAGCGCGTCTGGAGACAGGTGGAGGGTGAAGTCGAAGAAGGCGCAGCAGCCTTGTTCGGCGGCGGCCAGGCGTGCCACCTCGGCGACCAGGTTGGGGTCGGACGGGAACCGTACGCGGAGACCATCGTCGATCTCTTCACGTCCGGTGGCTGAGTCCAGCACCTGCTGCCATTGCTGGGCACGCTCGCCGTATTCGTCGCCGCTGAGGGTGCAGGCCACCGGGACATCCCGCCAGGAGAGACCTGGTGCCGGCTCGGGCCGGCGTTCGAGTGTCAGAGGCACCGGCGCCGGCGTGGTGGATGTGGCTGGGGCGGTGAGGCAGCCGCAGTCCGGCCCGCAGGCCCCGTCCGGTGCCGGCTCCGACAGGTCGGCACGGACACCGGCCAGGTACGCCGAAAACGCCGTCAGTTCCGCGATCCGATTGTCAGCGTCGCCGATCCGGTCGGTGACCATCGGAAGCATCCGCTGGCGCACCGAGGCACAGACTCCCTGCTCCCAGACCTCGAGCAGATCACCGATCTCCTCCAGCGGCAGGCCGAGATGCTTGGCCGAGGAGATGAACCCCAGCCGCTCGACGGCCTCGTCACCGTAGACCCGATAACCCGATGCCGTCCGTTCGGCGGACAACAGGCCCGCGGTCTCGTAGAACCGCAGCGTCGTGGCCGGAACCCCGGAGATCTCCGCCAGCTGCGAGATCCGATAAGTGCTCATGAGACGACGGTAAACCTTCGAGTCGACTCGAAGGTCAAGCGTAAACGGCAAGAACTCTGCACTGCTGCCCGGTCACCGATCCGCTTACGGGGTCGCCAACCACTCCCGGTGTGGGTGTCAGGGCGTCCTGATCGCCGTCGCGGCAGGGGCATCGGCGCGGCCCGTCTCGCTTCGTAGTGGCTGAGGAAATGCCAGGGTCTTGAGACAGATTGCTGTGGCCATGCCGTGAGACAAGCAACAAGTCCGCAGTTCGCGGCGTCTCAAAATGCCACTGGCAGCGAGACCCTACAGGAGCATCCGCTTGGGGGACACCGCAGGTGGCCTCGCCCGGGCCGGAGGACCGCGGCAATCGGAACCGCGGGTCAGATGTCATTCAGGTGATCTACAAAGGCCGTTCTTCGCGGTACCCGCTGTCATTCGCTCGACCACCGGTTTCTAGATTGAGGGCTGGTCTTGACGAAGAATCCCGGCATCGTGCCTGGGTATCGCCCACCAACTGCCGGTGGACCGTCGTTAGCTGAGGGAGCGCGATTATGTCCACAGATTCCGACCAGACTCCGCCTTGGGCAACTGACACACCCCTCGGGGCCGAGCGCTTCGGGGCCGAAAACACACTGCGAATGCTGTCCAAGGTTTTGAAGGCGCTCAGCGGCACTGAGGACTTTGATCGCGGCGGAGCACTCAGCGATAAGTGCAACGCAGTTCGGACGTTTTGTATCAACCTCCGGGATCAACTGTTCGAACGAAGCACGCTACTGGTGGACCCCGAAACAGGTGCCAAAGTTCGGAGGTACGCAGTCGAGTACGTCCGCCGCGATCTCATCTTGGAACTCAGCCAGCTGGCACCGACAGCCGATGAACTTGTATCGACAGGTCAACTAGACTCTGCGGCTAGGACTCTGTTGACTTGGCTCGACAGACTCACTTCAAGTGTCAGTCACGGCCTCACCGCCTCGAAGCTCAGTTTCGCCGAAGAATTTTTGGTCTTCGGTACGGCCGCCGAAGAGAGCGCGGTCCGACAGTGGCTTGAGGACCTTCGTCGACTTGAGGAAGACTTCAAAGAATCCCTTGAGGCGACGAAATTCAGCAGGATCGCTGAGCAGGCTGCACTCGAAACGATTCAGGCACGCGACAGTGCTAAACAGGCGGCTGGAGTTACAGGAAATACCTCGTTAGCCGGGCATTTCACCTCTCTCGCTACCTCGGAAGAGTCCCGCGCGTTCAAATGGACACTAACGGCGATCGCGGGCTTTGTAGCCGCCCTCGCCATCGGTGTAGGGGTGCTTACTCGCGATGCATCCGCGGTGTGGACGTCGATGCTGTCCCACCTAACACTGACGCTGCCCGCACTGGCCGTGGCTGCCTATGCCGCCAGGATCTCGGGCCATCACCGCACGTCAGCGTTGTGGGCCAAGACAACCGCAGTACAGCTCAGCTCCCTGTCAGCATTTCTCGAACAGATGCCGAACAGTACTGCGCGCGAACAAATCGTCCTTACCCTCGGTTTGAGGGTGTTCGCGGCTCCTGATCTCCGGGATTCCGCAACCGAGCAGGTGTCGGTCGTTCCGGCGAATCTGACCGAAACACTGAAGGAGATTGCGCAGGCCCTTCGCGACAAGGCCCCCGGGCCGTCGGCGTAGTGCTGTAGCTTGCCATCGGCGCCGTCGCTGTTGCCGCGGTCATGGCAATCGTGGCGTGGGCAAGCCTGATCTTCTACGGGTGGTGAGAGCCAGCCGGTGTCACGGCTGCGTTCGGTTCGCAGGCCCTGTGGGCATGCGGGGGCTTGAACGCCGTCCCCTGGTCATCTCGTCCGGGAATCCGCTCGAAGAGTTGCCTGGCGGTAACACGGGTCTATTCAGGCGGCCGTTGGGAACGGAATGGCTTATGCAGATCGAGATGACGATCGGCAGGATCCACCCGGTGACCAGTGCAATGGTCAGGATCCCACAGGCGGGTTCCGCGGCCCATGTTTCGTTGAAATGCACCAAAAGCCCGGCAAATATTGGTCCCGCGGCCGCCAGGATTGCGATTAACGCTGTCGCTGCCTTCAACTTCCCAAGGTCGAGCGTGAAGTCCGTCGCACTCGCCTTAGAGACCGTCGTGTCCGCCTCAGAGGCCGTCGTGTCCGCCTCAGAGGCCGTCGCATTCGCCTCAGAGACCTCGGTCACTGCAACATTGACCTCTACCCGCGACTCCTTGTGTTCCGCCCACTTGCGTGCCACCGCCCAATTTTTGGCTTTCTTGCGCGCTGCTTCTGCGCGTGCCGCTTCATTGCGCGCTGCTTCTGCGCGTACCGCTTCCTTGCGCGCTGCTTCTGCGCGTACCGCTTCCTTGCGCGCTGCTTCTGCCCGCTCCTCAGTCGCCTTTTGCGCCGCTACCAAGGTTTCGCGAATATTCGTTGTTCGGTCCCAGATTGTGTAGACGCAATAGGCAATCGCCGTCGCTACTCCGAGCCACATTGAGACCTTTACCCAAATGTTGACGTTGTCTTGGTAGAGGAGCTCAAGATACTGGATTGTCGTGGCGGTGAGGAGGAGTGTGGTCGTGATGATCACCACGGATATCAACCCTCCTCCGAGTGTGGCGAGATGCGGCTGTATCGGTCGCGCTGTGCTCCCGTGTATGGCGAGCATCCAGCTCAACCCGGCAATGAGTGCTACTCCGCCGGTAGCCAGCATCCCGCTAGCGGGCATTGCCTGGGTCCAGGCTCTCGCGCAGGCGTTGAGGTATGTGTCGTCAACGAGTACCTCGCCTTCAGATAGCAGGACCTTCGGCTCAATGCCGGTGATGTGACTGAACAAGTAGCTGTCGAGCGCAAGGATGACGATGGCCGAGGCGAACAGGGCCATCGTCTGGACGTAGGCTTCGTGCTCCTTGGCGAATAGAACAGCTATTGCGGCGATCAGAAAAGCGGCAAGAACTCCTGCCAAGGTTGAGTTTGTGGACGCGGACGAGATGATGCTCCACGGGTTGTTCTCGGTTGCACACGTCTCGTCGATCCCCATAGCGCAGTATCACATCCGGCTACCCGATACCTCAGTAAAATGTAAGGAACGAGCAGTTCGGATGTGTCCTCAACGACACCGATGCGCTTCCACCGAGGACGCCGGCAGCTTGGCAGCGGGCACGACCAGCAGGTTGCCTACTGGTCGTACCCGGAGCAGGTCTACCTTTCCTGACCGGTATCACGACTGCGGTCGGCTCGCAGCCCTGGTGGGATCCGCTCGATCGTGGCGGTGTTCGTTGCGGCGGCCGCGGTTGCGTGGGTGGGGTAGTCGGACTGGACCAGCCGCATGACTTCGGCCAGCTCCTGGTCGGTCACCGTTTCGGCGGCGGCCGCAGGCTGGCCGCCGTTGGATCGCGCCTCGGTCAGCGCAGTGTGGTCTCGTTCCCACACCGCCACCGGTAGTAGGGCGGCTTCCGCGAGGGCGGTTCCGACTGCCTTCTCGGCGGCGGAGATCGCGGCGTCCCGGTTGGGGAAGGTGCCGCTGTCGAGGGTTTCCCTGGCGTTGTGAGCCGACCAGTACCAGTCGCGGCCGGTCCACTTCACCACGGCGCCGGGATCGCCGGTGCCGCGGTCGAATCCGGCGGTGAGCTCGGAGCCGATCTCGTCGGTGCGCTGCCACCGTGGGGGTTGCGGGTTCGCCGCCAGCTCGGCCTTGCGTTCGGCGTGCTCTTTCGCGGCCGCCATCATCCGGGCGGGGGTGGCTTCCCGCAGATCGTCCTCGGTCATGCCCTGGTCTTCGGCGTGTCCGCGGGTGGGGTTGAGGTCGCGGGTCCACCCGCGGTACATGCCGGCGGCCGCCAATCGTTCCTTGGTCGCCTCCTTCTCGGCGAGCGCCTCGGGGGAGTTCTCCCGGGCGGCGAGGTCGGCCCGCATCTCGTTGTAGGTGTGTGTGAGGCGGGTGATCTCGTCGGTCTTGGCGAACGGGACCCCGAGCTTGTCGGCGAGCTGCTCGGTCTGGGTGACCATGTAGTCGCGGTCCTTGACGTGCAGGTCCATCGCGGCGGGCAGGTCGGCGGCCATGTTGGTCAGCCGGGTCACCATGCCGGATCCGCCGTCGGCGCTGCCGAGTGCCAGGTCGACGACCTCGGCGTCGACGGTGCGGACGATGCCACCGGTGAGCCGGAATGCGTACCCGCCGACCGGGAGCCGGCCCATCGAGATTTCGGCGCCGGCGATCTCGGCCACCAGGTGCTGGCCGTCGGGTTGGCGTTCGAGGTCGCGGAGGATGTGCGCCAGTCGGGTTTGCACCGCCTTGCGTACCTCCGCCGGTTCGGCGAATGAGACCGTGCGGCCGCCCACGGTGAGGGTCCGCTGTTTGCGGGGCAGTTCACCCCAGGCGGTGAGGGCGTCGGCGACCTCGCGGCCTTCCTCGATCTCCTTGGTCAGGATCGGCAATCGGGTGCGGTTGTCGTGCAGTTGCCACTTGATTCGCTCCTGGTCGGAGCGGTGGGCGCGGGCTTCGGCGCCCAGTTTGCGGAGCTGCGTTTCGAGTTCGACGACCTCGATGTAGCGGGGATCGCCGGTCGCGGCGGCCTTGGTCGCGGCCATCGACGAGGTCATGTCGTCGCTGCCGATGTCTTCGGCCTCGGAGAAGTCGATCGCGCCGCGGCGGAGCTGCTCGATGTAGGCGGACTTCTTCTCCACGGTCTGCCACTTGGTGGTGTCGTAGGAGCGTTCCCCGACGATGTTGATGATCTCGACGGTCTTGTTCTGGTTGCCCTGCCGGATGATCCGGCCCTCGCGTTGTTCGAGGTCCGCGGGCCGCCAGGGGCAGTCGACGTGGTAGAGCGCGGTCGCGCGTTTCTGCACGTTCATGCCGGTGCCCATCGTCTCCGACGAGCCGATGAGCACTTTCACCTCGCCGCGTCGGCAGGCGGCGAACAACTCCCGCTTGTCCTTCGGCTTGGGGTAGTCCTGGATGAACTGGACCGCGCCGGGGGACATGCCGCGGGCGACCAGGTCGGCGCGGATGATGTCGTAGACGGTGTCGTCGCGGCCGGTCTTGGGGGTGCCGCGGTCGAGGAACACGATCTGCAGACCGCCGGTGCGTGGTTCCGGGTTGCCGGCCTCGTCGTAGTAGACGGTGTCGGCGGTGCGTTGCTCGATCTCCCAGAGCTTGTTCACCAGCAGGTCGACCCGGCCTTCGCCCGCCGGTGGTGCGTCGAGGCCGCCGAGGCGGGGGTCGAGAGTGACGTTGGCGCCGTCGCTGCCGATCTTGAGTGGGTTGTCGATGTGCGCGGTCTTGCCGGTGTACATCTGCATCCGCTCGTCCAGGTCGATCATGAAGTCTCGGACCTGTAGCGGCATTTCGAAGGTCAGGTTCTGGCGGCCGCCACCGGCGATCTCGGGAAGGGTCGCGGGGACCTGCTCGCGGATGACGACGTCGGTGAACTGGGCGTTCATCGCCATCAGGGCGGGCAAGTTGACGAACTTGCCGATCCGCGACACCGACCGCAGTTCGGAGCCGGTGACGTTCATTTCCACCGATTGGCGCATCGCGGCGAAGTTCGCCGCCCAGGCGTCGATGTTCTCCATGCCGCCGGCCTCGAGCAGGTCCGGACGCAGGTACTTCGTCATCACCCACAGCTCGGACATGCTGTTGGCGACCGGGGTGCCGGTGGCGAAGGTGACGACCTTCTCCGGAACGGGTTTGCGGCCCTCGACGGCGGCGCGCTGGCGGTACTTCCGCCGCAGGTAGGACAGTTTCATGTCCAGGTCGGTGGCCCGGCTCGATCCTTCCCGCAGCGCCAGGTCGGCGTTGTTGGACTGGCGGGAGAGGTTCTTCCACATGTGTGCTTCGTCGAGAAACAGGTAGTCACAGCCGGTTTGCTCGAAGGAGAAGCCGACGTCCTTGGAGTCGGCGTTGATCTTCTTCTCGAGCTTGTCCTGCCACCGCTTCTTGGCCTTCTCGATCTCCTTGATGGTGTTCTGTCCGGTGGCCGCTTCCCGGGCTTGTTCGAGCTTGGTGATTTCGTCGGCGATGTAGGCGGCCTGGGTGTCGACCGAACACTGCATCTTGGTGAAGGCCGGCTCGGGGACGATCACCAGATCCCAGTCCTGGGAGGCCGATTGCGCCATGAACAGTTGCCGGTCGGCACGGGATTTGAAGTCGTCGCCGACCAGCACCCGGGCACCGGGGTAGGCGTCGGAGACCTCGCGACCCCACTGGTCGATGAGGTGGTTCGGGACCACCACCCAGGGCTGTTTGATCTGCCCGAGGCGACGCATCTCCATCGCGCACATCGTGATCGACCAGGTCTTGCCGGTGCCGACGGTGTGGTCGAGAAGCACCGACGGTTCGTTGATCTGCCGCACCGCGACGGCGGCCTGGTGCGGATGCGGTGCGATCCGCAGGCCGGGGAAGGTGCGGCCCTGCCCGTTGTAGGCGGGGTCGACGAAGGAGTTGAACCGGTCGTTGAACACTCGGGTCAGCTCGGCGGTGCGGGCCGGGTCGTTGAACAGCCAGTCCCCGAACGCCGTTTCGAGCATCTCGGCTCGCTGCTGAAGTTCCTCGGTGAGCTCTTCGTGGAACCGCGGCTTGGGGGAGTGTTCGAGTTCGGCCGCGGTCTTGAACACCCGGATGGGCTGGTTGTTGGCGATCTTCTCCAGCAGCGACAACCCGTCGACGCCGCGCCGGTCCCCGGCGGTTTCGTACGGCAGCCCGTAGGGATCGGTGTACTGGTCCCCGGCGATCGTGAAGTCCCAGGACGCGGTGATGGGGGAGTACTCGACCGCGATGCGGGTGTCCGGGTGCACCGAGAACGCTTCCCGGATGAACTGCGCGTACAGCGGGGTCGGCACCCAGTTCGCGCCGGGGCGGACGGTGATGTTGGTCGGATCCAGATCCGCCGGGATCACCTGCCGCAGTGCATCGACCGCGCCGGCGTGGAGCTGCGGGTCCTGCCTGGCGGCGGCTTCGGTGGCCGCCAACTTCTCCCGCACGTTTCCGGACAGGAACCTCGGGGCCGGGATCAGCTCGGTCGGGTCTTCCGGGTTGGGGAAGACCAGCCCGGCGAGTTGGTCCCGGGCGGCGTCGATGTCGATGCCCACCAGCCCGGAGATCCGGTCCAGGTCGACCTGCCCGGTCTCGTCCAAGCTGACTGCCAGCGCTTCGGCGACGTCCTGGGCGGTTTCCGCCCGCTGCGGCGGGGTGATGACGTCCTCGGTGAAGATCTTCGACTTCCGCGCCTGCTGGGTGTCCTCGTCGAAGATTTCGATGCTGCGGACCAGCTGGATCGCCGGGTCGTAGCGGATGGCGCCCTCGAGGTGCCGCATCTTCTTCCACGGCGGGTTCGGCTCGGAGGCCTCCGCCAGCAGTCGGGCGGCGACGTCCTCGGGCAGTGCCCCGGTGACCGGGCCGGTCTCGTCGCCATTATTGGTCCGCCACTTCTTCTCCAGGTCGGCGAAGCGTTTGTCGATGACCTTCTGCGTCGCCGGGCCCGGAGTGACCCAGGTGAACCGGCCCAGCGGCCCGTACTTGCGCGCATACCCGTCGTACTGGCGGTTCAGCTGCGCCCGCAGCCGGTTCTTGGTGTCCTCGTCGCCGCCGGTGCGCTGGGCGTCGACGAGGTCGGTGACCGTGCCGGCCATGGTGAGCATGGACTTCCACTGGGCGGTGCGGGCCTTGTCGATCTTCGACGGCACCGGCGTCCACCGGCCGAGGGAGAGCTGCTCGAACATCAGGGTCTCGTCGTTGAACCGCACCGATCCCGGAACCTCGGTGATCGCGGCTTCTTCCGCGGTGACCAGCCCGGGCTTGTCGAGCATCGGGTCGGCGGCCGGCTGTTCGGCGTCCTGCCCGAGCCCCGCCCTCTTCGCGGTGTCGACGATGGCGGTCAGTCGGTCACGGACCTGGGTGGCCAACGGGCGGGACGGGTCGGCGGTCACCTTCAAGGTGGCCGCCGAGTACATGCCCGACCCGATCCCGAGTTCGCCGAGCACGTTCTCCGGGTGGGCGAGGAAGTAGTCGTTGACCTGGATCTCACCGTCGGCCAGCTCGGCTCTCGAGGTGGTGATCCACTGCTCGGTCGCCGTTGCCGGTGCGCGGCCGGCCTCGCGGCGGCGGAAGATCAGCAGGTCGGTGACCACATCGGTACCGGCCTGCCGGTCGAATGCCTTGGTCGGCAACCGCAGTGCGCCGACCAGGTCGCCGAGTTCGGCGATCTCCTCGCGGGCCTTGGTCCGCTGGGCGTCGGAGGTGAAGGCGCTGGTGATGACCGCGACATAGCCGCCGGTTTCGGTCAGTGCCAGGGACTTGCGGAGGAAATGGTTGTGGATGGTCAGTCCGGACGGGTTGTGTAGCGGGTCGCCGACCGCGAAGTTGCCGAACGGGACGTTGCCGATCACCGCGGTGAAGGCGCCCTCGTCGGGGGAGAACTTCTCGAATCCGTGGCCCCGGACCTGGTGCCCCGGATACAGGTGGTGCGCGATCCGGGCGGTCATCGGGTCCAGCTCCACCCCGACCATCCGGGTGCCCTTCGGGGCGTGACCGATGAAGTTGCCGGCCCCACAGCCCGGTTCGAGGACCCGGCCGCCGGTGAACCCGGCTCTGCCCAGCGCGGACCACATCTCGGCCGCGATCGCCGGATCGGTGTAGTGGGCGTTGAGGGTGGAGGCGCGGGCGGCGTCGATCTCCGGCGGGGTCAGCACGGCGGAGAGGTCGGTGCGGAGCTCGTCCCACTCCGGCTTGCGCTTGTCGAAGATGTCCCCGGCCGCACCCCACCCGGACCAGGCGGCGAGGATCCGCTGTTCGGCCGGGGTCGCTGCCCGGTTTTCGTCGCCGAGCTGGTGCACCAGGCGGATCGCGTCGATGTTCGCCCGGGCGCGGGCCTTTGCCCCGGACGGGGCCAGTACCTCGGCGCCGAGGACGAAGTTCGTGGCCGTCACCTCCGGCTGGTCCGGGACCGGCTGGGTGGCGACGGGCGACGCGTCGGTTGCGGGTTCGTTCTCGGTGTCCCGGACGGCGTGGTCTCGGGTGTCGCGTTCACCGGTGATGCTCGCGGTGACCTCGGTCGCCGCAGCCGACTCGGTGCGCCGTCCGGTGCGGGCGGTGGTGATCGCCTCGGCGAGGGTTGCCGTGGTGACCGGTTCGGCGTCGCCGCGGCTGACCTGCCAGTCCTTGGTGCGCCACCGGTAGTTGACCTGCGCCCGGTCCTGGCCGGGTTCGCCGACAAGGTATTCCGAGTCCCGCAGCGCCTCGAGATCGGCCGGTCCGGTCGCCGCGGTGAACAGGTCGTCGGGCTCACGGGCGCTGGTGTGCAGGGTGTCGAACGCGTGATGGGCGATGTCCAGGCGCAACAGCTCCGAGGTGTCGAGTCCGTGGGCGCGGCAGGCTGCCGCCAGGTCGCGGTGGTCGCGCTCGAACTCGGTGAGAACGCGGCCGCGCAGTTCCCGGCAGCCCTGCGAGGTCAAGAACCCGGTCCGGTTCAGGCTCGGGTGCAGCGATGTTGCGGCCGCGGCGAACACCTCGTCCTGGCTCAGTGCCCGCCCGGTGATCTCGGCGAACCGGCCGCGGGCCTGTTCGGCAGTAAGGCCCTCCCGGACCGGGCCCGCGCTGGTGTCGCGGCCTGAGGTCGTGGCGCGGCGGACCGCGGGCAGGTGGTGCCCGCCCCACAACTCTCGGCTGTTACCGCCGTCGGTGGTGACCTCCCACACGGGGGTGCCGGTGTGCAGGGTGAACCGGTGCACCTGGGTGCGGGGACGGCCCGTCGCCACGAAGGTGTTGATGTCGCGGGCAAGCCAGTCGGTGGCCTTGTCGCGGTAGGTGTCCCCGAGTGCGCCCAGGAGCGGGCCCCGGACCTCGGCGGTGAGCCACTGGTGACCGCCGTGGTCGTCGATCACCGCTGCGAGGTCCGGGCGGCCGGTGAGGCGGTCGGCGAGGTCTGTGGCGGCGGCCTCGAGGACGACGCTGGTCCGTTTGTTCACCAGGGTGCTCGCCGCCAAGGCCACCACCAGCGGGTCCTGACGTAGCTCGCTCTGGGCCCAGTCCCGCCATTTTTCGACGTCGGCGGCGCGGTCGTCGATGCTCCCGGCCGCCTGCCACGCGCGCAGGCTGGCGTCCGGGATCAGAACCCGGGCGGCGGCGGCCGCCTGCTTGGCCTCGGCCACGACGGCGTCATCGGCGCCGTCGAGCATCAGGGCGGTGTGCACGCGCTGGGCATCGAGCCAGGCGTGGATCTTTTCCCGGTCCGGGATCTCGTCGCCGGCCTCCACAGCAGCCTCAGGGGCGTCCACCGCGGTGGCCGTGACCTCGGCGGCCACGTCAGCCTCGACGGTCGGGGCGGTTTCCGGTGCGGGTGCGGCCGGCTCGGGGGAGGTCTTGACCGCCTCGTGGACCGTGTCGAGGGTGGTGGCGATGTTGTCGTGCAGCCAGTGCGCCGCCGCCTGGTACTGCGGGTCGGCGGAGTCGACGGACAGCAGCCAGTCGCTGACGGTGTGGTTGAGCAGCCGGTGGCGGCCGACGCTGAGGTAGTCCTCGGGTCGTCGCCGCAGCACCTGCAGGCGGGGGTGGACGACCATCTCGGCCTGGAGGTCGGTGAGGACCTCGTCCTCGCGTTCGCGCGCCCACTCGGTTCGGGCGCCGTTCCAGCCGCGGTTCCAGTCGGTGAAGATCTGCTCGGTGCGTGGGTCACCGACCGGGACGCCGTCGAGCGCGGCGCGCACTCGCGGGTCCGCCGCCGGAATGGGGGCTCCGCCGCTCAGGCCGTGTTCGGTCCAGGCGTCGCGGCCGATCTGCCGCCAGTCCACCGGATCGGTGCGGTGGCTGTTGGCGTGCACCCGGGTCAGGGTGTCCTCAGCCAGTTGCTGCCGCTCGGTTTCGGTTTCGGGGCCGGCGGCGGCGGTGACGGTGTCGATCGCCTGCTGCACCGGCAGTGCGGCGGTGAACTGCTCGGCCGTGCCGGTCGCGGCCTCGGTGACGGCCGGGTCGGCTTCGAGTGCGGTGACCGCGGCGTCGGCGGCGGTGCGGTCGCGATTGTGCTGCGCCCAGAGGCGGGCGGGCAGCTGTGCGGCGGCCGCCTGCCAGTGCGCCGGGTCGTCGAGAGCGGCGCGGGCGACGGCCGCGACCTGCGGGTCCTCGCTCACCACCTGCTCGACCAGACCGGCCTGCACCTCGTCGTGGGCGCGGCGCATGGCCCAGGACGTGAACTGCTCAAAGGTGTTCGACTGCGCTCCGGCGGCCAGGTTGAGGTCCTCGTCCGCCATCACCTGCCCGGTGATCTCGTCGAGCAACGCGGTGACGTCCTCGGCGGGGGCGGTGGGTTCGCGCTGAGCGGTGAACTCGGCAACCAGCTCCCGCAGCGGCCGCCGCCCCGCGAGGTTCTCCGTCTCCGGTACCGCGGTGGGCGTTTGCGGTGGTCGGTGCTCCCGGTCCGCCTTCTGTGCTGCGAGCTGGTCGCGGATCAGCGCGGAGCGCTCACGTGCCTGCCCCGGCGACAGCGGCGGTCCGGTGTGCTCGGCGCGCTCGTCCCGCGCCCGTTGCGATTCCGCTTCGGCCAGGATGCGGGCGATCTCCGGATCGGAGGCGTCGGCGACCTTCCCGGACCGGGCGCGCAGCATCTTGATCTGCTCGTCGGCGCGGCCGATCGTCAGGTCGTCGGGCAGCCGCACCGGCAACCCACGCCTACGCCGCAAGGTGCGCAAGTACGACTGCTGGCGGTCGGTCGCGGGCCGATCCCGCCAGGTCCGGCGCGGCGGCCGTACTCGGCTGACCGCGGCGACATCCACCCCGTCGACGTCGTAGCCGGCATCAGTGCACGCCTGCCGGGCACGCTCGGCCGCGTCGCGGGCCTCGTGGGCATCGGCCGAAACTCGCTCGACCCGGGCAGCCATCCGGTCCGCGGTGGTGGTCAGGTCCTCGATCAGCTCCGGATCGGTGCCCAGCAACGCGGTTTCGGCGGCCTGGACCTGGATCTGCTGTGCACCGCGGATCAGCGTGGACAGCTTGCTCTCGACCTCGTCGAGATGTCGGGCGGCCTGCGCATAGGCCACCAACTCCGGTGGAGCTACACCACTCGGTTCCCCGCGGCCTTCGATGCCTTGATCTGCTCGTCGATAATCTGCGCCAACTCGTCGGCCAGCGGATCCGCCGCCGTCAGCGGCGTCTTCACGTTGTCCTCCATCCGTTGCGCGATCAGTGATTCCGCGTACGTCCGAAAGGTCATCGCCTCGCTCGGCCACACCCTGCGGACCACCTGCCGCGCCAGGTCCGGCACCTCGACCATCCCCGTCCGCCATCGGTCGGGGTCGTGGGCCTGACGCTTTGCCGCGATCTCCGCCTCGATCCGCTGCTCGATCTTCAGCTCCCGGGCGATCTTCTCCTCGCTGATCTCGGGCACCTGCGAGTACAGCTCCTCGGTCAGCACTGCCTCCCGGCTGTCGTGCTCGGCCTGCGCGATCAGCTGATGGGTCGTCATCACGTCCGGATCCTGCCCCGGATGCTCGGCCTTCCAATTCCGCACCAGATACCCCTGGCCGCCCCCGACTCGCTGCACCACCAGCTCCGAGAGCCGCGCTGTCTCCTCGTCGAACTGCGCCGTCAACTGTGTCTCCGTCGCGCCCGGGTCCACGCCCAGATGCTCCCGCCAGATCCGCTCCACTTCCGCGCGAATCGTCGGATCGAACTCCGCCATCGTCGTTTCCTCCCTGGATGATGTGCTCGCTGCGTTCGCTCAACCGTCTGGCCCCTCTCATGCGCTGCCACGCGAAGCGTGACCTTCCCGTGCGCCCATTCGTTGGACACAAAGCACATGAAGCCTATGACGGATTTCGCGAAAGTACTTGCAGCACAAAGTTGTTAAAGTTCTACAACTTCGCCTGCGGCCTTCCCTCAGGCGGCGCCGGCGGCCGCCGACCGAGGCGCAGCCGGAGCCGTGATCTTTTGGTTGACCAGCATGTTGAGCGAGACACCCTGTTCCTCGGCTTCGATCGCCAAGGTCCGGTGCACCTGCGGGGACGTGCGCACCATGAACTTGCCGCTGTAGGGACGGTCCGCGATCGGGACCGGTGGTTGTTCGCCGGTCAGTGTCATGTCCTCGAGCACTTCACGGACGACGCTGATGACCCCGTCGAGGGCTTCGGCCTGCGTTTCCGCCAGCCAGGACAACGACGGGAATTCGGCGACGGCCCCGACGAACTCGCCGTCTTCTTCCGACCAGGTCACCCGGTAGGTGTAGTGCGATGCGTCAGCCATTGTCAGCCTCCTTCGTGAGCTTGTCGTATGCGATGACGACTTGGCCGACCTGGTAGGGCTTCGCCTTGCCGCCGCTGCCTTTTTGGATGTTCACTCGCGGGTCGCCCGCCCACGGCATCTTGAACACCGCGTGCGAGGTGCCGCGCTGCCGCGGTTCCCCGAATATGTCGCAGCAGAAGTTGAACAGCTCGGTATATGTCACGCTCTGCGGGCTCGCCCGCATCCTTGCGATCAGCTTCGCCTGCTTCGACATACCGGCATGGTATCACCCGCGATACCACTGCGGTACGTGTTGGCGAGCGTCGAAGCAGGGAGTCGGAGCCATTTGATGCCGACGATCGCACCGAAACTCTGCTGGTCAAGGTCATCAGCGAGCGGTGTCGCCGCTGTTACCCGCGGCGGATGATCGGATGTGGCGGCGAGCCGCTCGGATCGCGGTGCGCGGTTTAGGGGAGGCTCTGTCGGATCCCGACCCGGCAGCACCATGGGCATTCTTTTGCTCCTACCCCCGTCGCCTGGTCGGCCGTGATGCGCCAGGGTGTCCTTCGTTTGGGGCTTCGTGGGGCTCTGCCGGAGTAACGGGCATTGCAACGTCGGCGATACCTCAGGCAGGTCGGGAGGACCAGGAGACAGCCGTGATCGGCATCGTGTTTGACATCCCAGTGTTCGGCGACCCGATCTGGCCACCGGGCGTTTGGTACGTCAACTTCGCCAACTGGTGGAATCAGTTCTAGCCATGTCACCCCCAGGAATGTATGGCCCGATCGGTGACTTCTACGTGTGGTTCGCAACCGTGACCATGCCGGTCTGGTGGCCGATCGTCGAGTGGTGGCAGGCGATGAACTGATGATTGGATTTCTGCCCGACCTGCCCGTCGACATCTTCTCAGCCCCCTATCTACTTCCGGGCTCTGCGTGGATCGCCTTCGCGACCTGGTGGAATCAGTTCTAAGGAGGGCGCAATGATCGGCCTACTGCCTGACCTTGGCTACATGGTGTGGCCTCCGCTCGCAGATCTATGGAACATCTTCGTTGCTTGGTTCAATCAGCTCTGATCGTTCCGTCACGGCCGCATGGTGGCAGCCGCTCGTTCGACGTGTTCGCGCCATTTCACAGCTGCGCCTCGACGTCAGGCGCGGGTCGTAGTCCAGTCATCGGCCGAGCCGACATGTGCTTTGCCCGCATCAGAACAAGGCGCCCTGGTTCTCGCTCGCGGCTGCGTCGGTGCGCTGCTGGTAGGCGAAGGCGAAGGCGCGGGCCGCGGCCTCGGTGCAGCCGATCTCCCGGCCGACCTGCGTCCAGCTGAGCCCCGCTTCGTGGAGGTTCCACGCGTCACGTTCGTCGTCGGTGTGTATGCCGTTGGCGTGGATGGTCACTGGCCTTCTCCTCTGAGGTGATTGAGACGGTTTGTGGCGGCTCGCTGCTGGCGACCGAGGGCGATCATGTGCTCGAAGAGCTGATCTTCGGGCAGCTGCTCGGCGGCCTGAGCGAGGGACTGGGCGGCGGCGCGGAAGCTGCGCCGGTACGCCTGGCTGACAACGGTGCGGGCGTAGTGGTTGACGGCGATGTGATCGGCTCCACGGGTGGTGATGTTCGCCAGGTAGCGGGACCGTTCGGCGCCGTGGTGGCCGGCGAGGTTTCCGGTGCGTTCGAGTTCGGCGGCGACCATCGTGGTGTCGTGGGGTTTTCCGGCGCGCACGAGTCGGGCGATAACGGTGAACAGTTCGCGGTGGATGGGTCGTTCGAAATCTTCGACCTCGAGGGCGGCGACAGCCCGGGCCGCGGCCTCATAGGGCGCCCACAAGAGAGCACACAGGCAGAGGGCCTCGACATCGGTATGAGTGTTGGTGTCGATGTCGCCGACCTGAATCTGGTCGGTCTCGACGACGGTGTCATCCGGGACGAGCGCGAGGGCGGCGGCGTTCATTGAGCGGTCCTTTCGTGATGACATGTTCGGCGGCCCGGTGTCGGTGGGGACTCAGGCAGCTACGAGGGCTTTGATGCGGTCAGGCCGGAAGCCGCCCCAATGCTGGTCACCGGCAATGACGACCGGGGCCTGGCTGTAGCCGAGCGCCCGCAGAGCGTTCACGGCGTGAGGGTCGCCCTCCAGATCGATCACGGAGTACTCGATCCCCTCTTTGTCGAGGGCCCGGTGGGTGGCAGTGCATTGCACTGCCACGAGCTTTTGCTGTACACCTGAACCGACATTTTGAATCCTCCCCATTTGCGCTTTCTCTACCATTCTTATTGTAGTCGAAATTAGAGATATTTCTACATATAGCGGCCAGTTTTTCGAGCAATTTAGAGCCTTTCTTTCGTCCGCCTCCAGTTCGCCACCACACTTCGCGATCATGGCGATTAACTGCACTTTCGTCGAACCGACTCGCGGTTAGCGCACGACGGGCGATAGCGTTTCACTCCAGGAAGAAGCGACTTCCCGGAATACATTTCGCCTCGAAAGTGGGTGCATATAGCCGCTCGAAAGTACCGAATCCCAAGAATTATAAACAGTTAATTCCAACCTTTTTAGGAATGGCTCGGGAATAGAATTCGACCGCACTCGATCGTCGCGGAGCCACCCTGGGCCCGATGTTCGGAAATCCTCCTAGTTCCGTCCGGTGCGGGATTCTCGCCGCACCGGACGGGCGGTCTAGCTATCCGCGGGTGCACCCTCGGCACTCCCAACGGCCACGCACCTTCGTGCAGGTTCGGCGTTCCTCGCACAACCAGCACCGCTGAGACCGCGTGAGCGCGTCAGTGGCGCTGGAGGTCCGGCTCGTCCTGTTCTGCTCCGGGATGCCAGCGGAGTGCGCGGGATCGCGCTGCGGTGATACGCACGGTGCGGCGGGTCGGGCTCGCAGCATGTGGCCGAACGCGTCCTGACATCCGGTGCACACGTCACCGGGTTCGGCGACTGGGAAGTCGCAGGTGGGGACGGCGCACGAGATGAATAGGTCAAGCTGTGGAAGTTGGTTTCCGGGCTCGGTCATGGTGGTCGCTCTTCTCCTTCTGGGCGAGCGCACCGGGCAGATAGTTGCTGCCCGGTGCACTCGCAATTCGGCCGGATCGGCGGTCAGGATGAGCCTGCCGAGCGCCGCGCTATCGGCTGATCCTGCGTCAGACTTCGACCACCTGAGCACTGGCCGTGGCTGCGACGAGGTCGATCGTCACCTTCTCCAGCGCGCTCCGCGGCACATTCCAGTACCGGCCGTCTTCGCCGCCCGACTCGGCGATCTTCACCTTGGCGCCGTTGGCGAGGACCACGAACAGCGTCGTCGGATCGATATTGCGGGCTCGCTTCACCCGGACCGTGGAGCCGGTCGACAAGGGCACGACCGCGACGATCGGCTTCGCCAACAGTTCCGCGGGGGCGGGTAACAGCACCTCCGGCTGCGCCCGCACCAAGGGGCCGACACCGTCGAGTGGCTTGACGTCGTAGTTCACCTTCAACCGGCGAACCACCTCGAAAACACGCCCCTTCATGTCCTTGTTCGCGACCACGGGGTCGATGATGACGCGATCGCCAGCCTGGAAACTGTTCGTCGACATAGTTTTTCGTTCTCCTTCGGTGATGGGTGTGCGGTCTTGGTGGTTATGCGGGGATCCAGGTCACGCCCTGGTCTCCGATGAGAGCGACCTTCCCTGCCGGTGCACCGCCGGTGTACTGGTGTAATGCCGTACGGGCGCGGATGACTGCGCAGCCGAGTGCATCGGGAGAGTCGCCGAGTGCCTCGACGCTGGCCTCGCCCATTGCCAGGGCGACTGAGTCACCCTGTATCTCGTACAGGCCGACAACCCAGCTCGTAATGGGTTCACCGGTCGTCAGAGCGGGATCGCCGTTAGTGGTGGCAAGGAGGTAGATCGATCGGCCGTCGGGCGCGTAACCGGCGTCGCCGGTGAGGGCGTAGCAGTTGCCGCCGGTCGAAGTCACCTCGGGATCGGCGACGCCGACCGCCGCCAGTCGGATCAGTTCCCGTTGGTAGATCTCCTCGAGGGTTCCGTAGTGCCGGTAGTCGAGTACCTCTGACGTCTCCACGGCGGGAGCGACGGGTGCTGTCGGTGTGCCCATGTAGCGGGAACCTTTCGTCGGAATCGGACCACCTGCGGCGGCCCGATCATTTTTTGTGCCCTTCTGGCATGGGCGAGGGCGCCGGTATGAGGGGGCCGGAGTGCAACTGTCGAGCCGAAAAATCTCGGGGGAGCTTGCGGAGGAGAGAATTTTCGGAGCCGAAGGCCGCCCCGCGTCGGCGGTTGCGCGCAGGTCACCGCCGGCGAAACTCGGAAGGCCAGAAGGGAACAACAAGAACGCTCTTCACCAGGGCGGAGCGCAGCGGAGCATCCGCTTGGAGGACACCGAAGGTGGCCAGGCCGCCGGGCAGGCGGATCCCCAGCTGATAGACGACAGCGTTCGGCCGCGTCACCGGTTCATCCGGGACGGGGCCCGCGTTCGGCGGCTAGGCGGAGGGCGGTTCGCTGATGGCGTCGGCGGTGACGACCATGTCGAGCTCGAGGCTGTTCGTGCCCGCGGCGTCGGTGACGTACACGGTGATCGCCGCGCACCACTGTCCGTCGTGGATTTGGAACCAATGCGTTTGAAGCGCCGGCAGCAGACCCGACAGATAGACCGACGAACTCTTCACCCTCATGCTGACGTAATCGGCGCGCGCAGCGCCCCCACGCCCGAGCGGCAGCGCCTTGCCGATGTCCACCTGGACCGCCCGCGGCGGGTCAAATGTCCTGATGACCGGGTGCTCCGGCCATCGTTCGGTCCAGCTGTCGGTGTTCATCACAGTGCAGCTCGCAAGGGGGCGTGTCCGGTGGCCTGGACCTCGGGGACCGTGCGCCAGGCCACCGAACCGGAGTCGCTGCGGATCTCCATACGCTGCGTGCGCCGTTGGAATCCTTTGCCGGCGGCCGCGACGTCGAGTTGTATCCCGGTGACGCGGCCGTGCCCTTCGCCGAGACCGGAGTATCCAGCGACTCGGGACTCGATGCGCAGATCCACCCCGTCCCAGCGCCCCTCGGTCACCAGCAAGACGGCGCCCTTCGACCGTGCCCGCGCCACCACCGCCCTCGCCCTCGACGGGGTCACGGCCGCGCCCGAAAGCCCAAGTATTACGAGGTCAACGCCATCGAGAAGAATCGCGGCGACCTCGACCGCGGAGTCCTTCGGTGCGGGCACGATCGCGATTCGGGAGAGGTCAGCTCCCTGTTCGACCGCGTCCAGCAGGCTCAGATCCGGCATTCCGATCACGGCCGCGTGCGAACCGGCCGCAGTGACCGAGGCAAGGAGCCCGACCAGCACCGACGACGTTCCAGCGACGCTGGCCACAGTGCCGCGTGCAAGTCCTCTACGTGGGAGAAGTTCCGCGATCGGAGAGGGCACAGGAAGCGTCCGCAGCGTGGTCTGAGCGGTGGCCACAACCGGTGTCGGCTGATCGACGGACCGCAGCATCACCGCCGGCATGGCCGGTGTGGTGCCCTCGGACCTGGCGGGAATCGCCGCCATCTTCCGCCGTAGCTGGTCGAGCTTCTCCGCTTTGGCGAGCCCGTTCGAGGCGATAGGCAGTTCGCTCATACTCGCCGCCTTCACATCCCTAACCCGATCCGATCCACCCACCAGTGTAGTCGAACATACTTTCGAAGCGGGTGTAACCTTGTTGATGCCTCGGCTCGGAGGGAACCCGCCGAGGTGCGCCGATGACCTGCACTTTCGGCGTCTTAAGCACTGGAGGAATGACCACATACCGGTTAATAAATTGTTCAGGCATAGGAATGGCCTAGGACTGTGGATTTTTTTAGTCCTAGGCCATATCAGACTCAGTATTCAGTTGCTACATAAAGAAGGTCTGCCAGACATTCATGAACCAGTTGGCGGCAAAGCCGATCATTCCTGAATGATCCCACTGATCCCACACGTTGCCACTCATGATTGCTCCTTAGAACTGATTGAACCAGTCCACGAAGTTGTGCCACACTTCCATGCCCGGTGCCAACCACATTATGTAGGGCAGGTCAAACAAGTTGCCGATCATAATGGATTCCATAGTGCTGCGAATCCGTTCCACAGTGTGCTGAGCCATCCCCATACGGGAACCAATGTGGAGAGGTCTGGCAAGTTGCCGATCATGATCCACCGCCAAAGAACGGCCTAATCATCGTTCCTATCCAGGCGAACACGTTGTACGGGAAAATGTCCCAGGGTGAGTTAGGCATTGCAGACTCCTTAAAGTCGGACTTACCAGGGATAGCCGGTGAGAGGGTTGTAGCCGTTCCTGATCAGCCAGGCAAAGCCCCACGCGCCTGTGTACAGCGGGTACGCCCATGCTGGCAGCCAGTCCAACTGAGGTGGGTACAGGTCACCCATACGTGCTCCTTCGGCCTCCCGACCTGATACGTGTATCGAGCTAGGTTGACTGTCGTTACCTGAGCGCTGAACAACGTGGATTCGTCTCAGCCTGAGCTTTGGCCTGCTTGTACGTCAGATCAGGTATCGAATAGAACAGGTGGGTAGCCCGCCGCGGTGAAGTTTCTCGTCCCGGCGCAGTCCTGATCGTCGGAGGGACGATCTACTCTGGCAACCGCGACGAGCAACGGGTCGCCACTCACTGCCCAGACCGGTGATCTGATCACGGTCCTGATCTGCGGGGTTCCGCGGATTGGCAGGTGCGTGGCGGCCTGTTTCTCTTTGCGATCTGGGGTGAATCCGCCATCACTCGGCCTGCGCCTACAGGCCCACTCGATTGGGTAGCTGTACCGATCCGCCTCCGGCGGTCGATACACAGCGCAGGAGGGGTGCGCTTCCATTCAACTGAGCCCGTTTCCGACCAAGGAGTTCGTCATGTTAGACCTGGGGTTTTTCTACGCTTTCCCTGAGATCACCGCCGCCATCATGGCGCTAGGGAACGCAGTGCGGTGGTGGCAGTCGCTTCCATTCAACTAACCCCGGAGGTGATGACGGTGATTCCGATCCCCCCGTACGGGTTGGGTGGCAGCTGGATGGTGTGGACACCCTGGCTGGTGCCCATAGTGCTCTGGTGGAATTCCTGGCACTGACCCTGCACCTATCGCGCGCCGCCGGCGACGCGCTTTCCTGAGCCTTCTACCTGCGTAGCTCCCAGGTCACGGGCACAATCGGGGCTATGCGGCTGATTGCGCCCATGCTGGCCACGGCCGGCACGCTCCCGGACGACACGGCGGAACGGCCATGGAGTTTCGAGATGAAGTACGACGGGTGCCGGATGCTGGCCTCGGTCGGCGGCGGCCACGAACCGGTGCTGTGGACCCGCAACATGAACGTGGTGACACCCTCATATCCCGAGATCGCCGAGGCATTGACAGCAGCGTTCGGCGGCCGCGGCCGCATCGTTCTCGACGGCGAGGTCGTCGTACTCGATCACGGCAAACCCTCGTTCGGACTGCTCATGAGAAGAATGGGTGTAGCCCATGCGACAAAGCCGCTGCAACGCCGAATCCCTGTGACATTTCTACCCTTTGACGTACTTACGCTCGACAACCTGGACCTGATGAGCGCGTCGTACCTGGAGCGGCGGGCAGAACTGTCCGAGCTGGATGCGATCCTCCAGAAGGTCGGCGGCCTGCCCATCACCGCCCCTCCGCACTGGGAAAATCAGAGCAGCAAAATCATGCTGAATGCCGCCAAAAGTGCTGGCATGGAAGGGATCTTGGCCAAACGATCGGCGTCGATCTACCTTCCGGGCCAGCGTAGCCGATCGTGGGTCAAGCATGCAATCCGCACGCGCAGTTCGGTTTTGGTGATCGGCTTCGTCGGCTCGAGTCGTTCGGTCGCGGCGCTGGTCCTCGGAGCGTACGACGCCGAGAATCGTCTGGTCCAGGTGGGTTCCGTTTCTGCCGGACTGACGGTGTCGATGCGCCGACAGCTCCGGGAGGACTTCCGGCCGCTGGAACGCCCTAGCAGCCCTCTCACGGACCCGTCAGCGGCCGCGGAAACCTTCCCTGGGGTTCAGTGGCTGACTCCTCGGCTGGTTGTGGACGTCGCCTACAGGGCACACACGGCGGGTGGGCTCCGGCACCCCTCGCTGAAAGGCCGGCGCTTCGACGTCGATTTTCGCTCGGTTCGGGTGGAGGACCTGTAGGGAGGCCAGAGGAAAGCCGCCGACACCTTCCCCAGCGTCAGCGGCTCCTCATCCTGCCCGGGGAACGCTGCGCAGTGCAGGTCTTACCCCGTTCAGGGCGACGGGGACGCCATATCGCCTCTCGGCAAGTGGTCGCTCGCAGCGACTTTTCTGGTGTGGTACCCGGGGTATGCGCGCCACCGTCAGCCTCTTCAACAGCGGGCGGTGTGGTCGTATTCCAACCCTCTATGGGGCGCCGAGCACGGGGCCCACGTGGGATCACCCCGTGGTCAGTGGGCTTCCTCGACGGTGATCGGCTTCAACAGGTCGGCGCCGTTGTTGCGGACGTTGTTCACGGCCTTGGACACCGGGTAGGTCTGCAGGCTGCCCGGCGCCGGTGGTGCCATCAGGGAGCGGGCGTAGTCGACGTCGGTGTTGGTCGGGTCGAGCCAGTCCGCCCAGTTCTCCGGTGACACGCTCATCGGCATCCGGTCGTGAATGTGCCCGACGTCGTCGGTGGCCTCGGTCGTGATCACCGAGAAGGTGACCAGCCAGGCGTCCGGGTCCTCGTCGGGGACGTCGGGGTTGCGCCAGAAGTCGAAGATGCTGGCCAGAGGCAGAATGTCACCCTCGGCCGGGTGGATGAAATACGGTTGTTTCAGCGGTTTCCCGGACTTTCCGACCTCGTCGGTCGGGAACCACTCGTAGAACCCCGCCACCGGCACAATCCCGCGTCTCGACTTGAAACACTGCCTGTACGCGGGCTTCTCATGCACGGTCTCGGCGCGGGCATTGATCATGCGGGAGCCGATCTTCGGATCCTTCGCCCAGAACGGTGTCAAACCCCATTTGAGGTTGCGCAACTGTCGGTGGGGCTGCTCGTCGTCGGTGTCCTTCGGCACGCGGGCGATCACGACCGGGGAGGTCTTCGTGGGCGCCACGTTGTAGTCCGGCGCCATCTCCGGGTCGGCCCGCTCGGGGTCGATCTCGAAGGTCTCGAGCAGTGTGTTCCGGCTCGTCGTCGATGCGTAGCGACCGCACATACCGATAGCGTGCCACGGCGCACCGACGAGCCCCTGCCGGATGCCTGATAAGACCAGGTAAGCCGGCACACGGAGTCCGCCCACGACCCAAAGACGCCATGTTCGCCCCTCGCCTCCTGGTTTCCCTGGCTCGCGCCATCGTCGGCCACAGACTCGTCGTGGTGGGACTCCTGGAGCTGACACCCGTGTCGGGTGAGACCGTTCAGTGGGCGTCGTGAAACCACCGCTCGATCTCGGTGGGGATACGGCCGCGGGACGAGAGCTCGTAGCCCTGCTCGAGCGCCCAGGCGCGGATCTTCTTCGTTTCGGCCCGCGGCCGCTTCCCGCCAGTGGGGTTGCCCGGCCGGTCCGTGCGGTGCTTGCGGCCGCCGACCCGGGTGGAGTGCGCGATGTAGTACTCGAAGGTCTCCCGGAGTTCCTTCGCGTGCTCGTCCTTCAGGTCGATCACGTACTCGACGCCCTCGACGGCATAGTGGATGCTCTCGCCGTCCTCACCGAAGACGGTGCCGTCGATGTCGTCGACCAGCTCTACTACGACCTTGCGTGCCACAGATTTCACTCCTCGAGGTCTTCGGTACGAACCAGATGACAGTACTGACCTGCCGCCGGTGCCTGCGGCAGATGGAGGGCACCGGAAACACGCGGCGTCCGGACAGCCGATCGCATCAGCGACACTCCGTAGGACCGGCTGCGACACGCCCGAGCGTTGGCGGTCTTGTTAGGCTCAGCGATGCCCGCTGGCATCGCTGCTGGTCAGGGCCGCCGCCATCCTCACCTGCGTCCTGCGGAATCTGGTCTAACGTGCGCAGTCATGACGAACTTCCCCGCCTTGTACGGCGGCGCCCTGGAATCCGCCCCTGCTGATACGGAGTCAAGGCTGCCGACGATCGAAGGTGTCGTCGAGTTCCTCGGCTCGGGGCCGGCTTTCTGATGATGCTGGGCGGGATCGCCGCCCTGGTCGGGTCCATCTCGTCCACGGGTGTGGTCGGCCGGATGAACATGAGCAACGAAGGCCCGGTGCTCCTCGGCGGCTGGGAACGTTCGTCACCGGATTCATGGCCTGGCCGGCGTAGCGGCCCCCGGGCACGCGATCCCAGTGGCGACGGTGCCGGTGGTGCCCGAGAGTGTTGATACACCAAGAGTGAGCCTTGAGGGGGGCGTGTGCGTTTCAAAGAGAAGCACCCAGAACTGTTTCGCCAGCTACATCCGACCCGCAATACCGGGGTCGATCTCGACTCGACCACGAACTCGTCCCACGAGATGCTGTGGTGGCGCTGCCCTGCCGGGCACGAGTGGCGCGAAACCCCGCTGCAAAGGCGCTCGCCCGCTGCGTGGAAGAACGGGGACCTGCACGCCTGCCTGTACTGCGTCGCTCCCGGCGCCATCGTGCACAGTTGCGGCCACCGGCGGTTCCAGCCCAGCGAATCCACCTTCCGCGTGCTTCCCGACCCGTGCCGCAAGTGCGAGGTCACCGAGCACGCACGCCTGATCCTCTACGCTCACGACGACTCGGCGGCCGCCGCGGTCCGCATCCTCGACGACAGTCCCCACTACGCCCTGTTCTGCGCCACGGCGGCCGACACAGTCGAGTGGTGGGATCAGATCTTTCCCCTGGTGGAGGCGTACTTCGTGCGGATGGTCAGCGTGTACGTCGCCATCGCGGCCGTGGAGCATCGACCCGCGCCCAGCTACCCGACCGGGGGCCTGCTCGGTGCGTGCATGCTGCGCATCCTCGACGCGCTGCCGCCCAGCTGCCGGGAGGAGATGCACGCGGCCGTACCGGAAGATGCCGGCCATTTCCGTCACACGTATCTTCCCGGCGGGCATGACAGCGAGATCGGTTGGGCGCTGAAGAAGCTCGGCTTCGACATCCTCGACACGCCCCTGGACGGCGATATCGAGCGGCGCCTGCAGTTCTGCGAGCAACAACGCTTCACCGCGACCGGGGAGCTGCCCACGGTCAACCTCGCCGACCGGCACTATCCCCCGTTCACCCATCTTCCCCGGGACCGCGAGAGCGGGGCGTCGTCCGAGCTGCGGGGCTTCCGCCCGAAGCAGCACCCACCGCGCATCACCGCCGTCCGGGTCACGCTCGCCGAATCCCGCCCCGCCGAACCCGACGACCCCCTGGGCCGGACACACCTCGGGTACGCCCCCGGTCTCACGCCGCCGGAGTTGTGGGAGCGCGGACGCGGGGTGTGGAAGCTGCGTGCCGATCACGTCGCTGCCTCGACGATCATCCTCATCGTCTTCGACAAGACCATCGTGTTGGTCGGATCGATCACCGGAATGACCCTGCACCGCGGCGGTCTGGCCATTCTCGGTGAACCCGTTCCCGATCACCCTCTCATCGGTAGGCCCGACCCGCTGCATACACCGAATCCCCTTGCGCATGGCGTCATCGAAGGTGAGGTCGAACGTGGTGGGAGGGAGTCGGAGCATCGCATCCGTTTGCCACCGTGGCGATCCGCTCCCATCCCACTTCCTCGCACGGCGTCATAATGCCGATGTCGTCAGGTCGGCGGACGGATAGGACCGATCGGAACAACGGCCGGTGGGGGTTGATCCGCATACCGAGGACGTAGTCGCGCGATAGGCAAACCTGTCCCCACAACGACTCGTTTCGGTAGCGGCTGGGACTTCCGAGCAGAACAGTGATCGCGTCCAGGCACTGCTGTCATCACGTCAACGCGCTCGAATCGTCATCTCAGGTGCTTATGAGCGGGTACCACTGGTCGTCCCAGAGAATCGCAGCGGCGTCGTTGAGGTACCGGGTCACATCGGCAAGCGCATCGACAACGTCGGGCTTGTCCTGCTCGCCAGCCGCTTCCGTCACCGCAAGCACTCGCCGGGACAGCGCGTTCAGCTGCTCGCGCAGTTCCTCTACCTGCTGATCGAGGGTCATGCAGACATCTTGCCCGACTCACTGCGAGCGTTGCCGACCTAGCCGCCGGGGCTGGGCTACCCGATACTCGGCGCGTTTGCTACCACCTGGGCCTGCCGGGACGGGATGTGGACGCGAGGAGGACACCCTTGGAGCGCCGTGCGAGCGAGAGTCGTTCGTTCGGCTGCCGACGTGTGATCGGTGGGCTTACCGTGAGCGTTGTCCGCGACCACCGAAGACCATCCCGAGGAGGGGCGATGACGGCGAAGTTTGAGCTGTTCAAGGACACCGCCGGACAGTTCCGGTTTCATCTCAAGGCCGCCAACGGTGAGATCATCGCGGCCAGTCAGGGCTACACCTCGAAGGCGGCGGCGCAGAATGGAATTGCATCCATCAAAGCCAATGCGGCAACAGCCGCCACCGAGGACCTGACCTAACACAGAGGACTCGCACCTTCCGCCCGAGGACGGTGAGCGTATGACCACCCATGACTCCATCCGGCGCTGGGTTGCCGAACAATTGCACCTCGACCCCGACACGGCCGGGCCGACCGAACTCGGCCGCCTCGACGAGGTCACCGCGGCGGCAGAAGCCGGATACGTCCGCGCACTGCTCCACCTCCGCGAATACCGCCCGCTGCTCGGATGAGCCAGTCGCCCTCACTGTCCGGGTTGCGGGATCTCGACGTTGTCGGGAAAAGAATCACGATCAGCACACACACGAAGGCCGCCACCCCGAACGCGAGCGCGAAGGCGGCGGCCGCGCTGGTGCGCGCCGGCTTGGTCACCACCCGCTGCTCCTCGACCGCCACCGGACGCCCGTCGGCCCCGGGCTCCACACCCCGCGGATCATCATTGGCACCGCGGCCGTTCAGTGGTCTACTCATCGCTACCTCCCATCTCCGTCCTCGAGCTGTCCCGCTGCGGTCACCGCATCCGGGGGCAGGCAACAACCTGCTCGGTGCCCCACGCGACGCTTGCCCGGATCGCACCCGTTCCAACCCGATCACCGGACCGCGCTGTCACACCCCGCAGGACAGCTGAAGTGCAGACCAGCACCGGCAGCGACGATGCGCCCCGGCCAGCATCCCGCGCCTCCACGCAAGGACCGTCGCAAATCAGCGCTGACAACCTGCACACCCGGCACACCGCGACCGAACCCACGACACGATCCCGCAGCCGGTGAGCCTAACCAGCGGGTACCGCCGACACCAGCGGAGCCTAGGAGTGAAGCGATTTCTCGCGGGTATCCCTCAGGAACACTGCGCGCGGGGTCGACGGCCTCGCACACAGTGCAGGCTCTCGCGCCGGCTGCCCCTCCCGACCCGAGAGCCGCTCGTCATCCGCGAGCCCTCGGTGACCGACCCTCACCCCGGGTTCCGCGGGTGGCCTCGGAAACAGGAAGACCCGAGGGTGCCACCCCCCTCCCGTCCGCTCGGCAACGACTGGCTACGTGCCGCGGAGTCATTGATGTCGCCCGTCGCGCTACGACACCGGAAAAGGGGAAGCAGTCGAAGCTATCTTCCCTGCCGAATAAAGCCCTCTCCCTACCCTCAATCACGCCGGAATTCACTTCTTCTGATCAGATACCATTTTCTTCTCTTGATCAGTCGTCCAATTGAAATGAAATGGACTTTCGTTCAAATGGAGATCGAGTTCAATTCCAGCATTTATGAAACGTAAGGCGCTCCTCCGTGCGATACGTAGGTAAGCGGGATCGGTGATCTCGTGAATGAGCCGAACGGGTTCGTAAGCTTCGACGGTGGGCTCGACGTGACGGTGACCGCCTGTTCACCACCCTCCCGTTCGCTACAGGAGTCGGGACTCTCAAGGATGAGGTGAGCACGATGAAGAGGAAAATCGCAGTGCGCACGGCCCTCGCGTCGGCCGTCATTGCTCCCGCGCTCGCGCTCGGGACGGGTACCGCAACTGCGGTGCCGGCACTGAGCGTCGGAGCAACCGGTTCAGGTGAAGTCACTGTCACCGTGCCGGCCGGGGAAAGCTGGACCTGCTTCGGATTCGACTCGGGGTTCAATTTCAAGACCGGCGCCTTCGCCGCAGGTGTAGGCAAGCTGAGCGGCTTCACGAAAGCGTCCAACGTGACCGTCTTCTGCTTCGGTAACCAAGCACCGTTCTTCTTCAACGGGAGCGTGACCGTGAAATGACCCGACCACCGCAACCAGACTCGCCACCGTAGGGAAAGCGTTTCACCTCAGCATCGACACCGGAAAACACCGCCCTCGGCTGGCCCTCAGCCATTCGGGTTTGCCCCCGGCCCGGATTTCCGTGTGCCGGGCTCGACGATGAGGTCAGCGGTATCGGCGAAAACCAGGCGGCCATCGTCGAGGGCGACAGCCCACCGGCGCACCGGCGCCCAGTCGTGCCCGCGTTCTTCCGTATCGGTCAGTTCGGCGTAGTCCGCGACGACTTCACCGGTCACCGCCGGTTCCGCCCGCCGGCGAACCCGGACCCGGGCACCCACGGCCACCGCGGGGAGCACCGACTTCTCCGCGCGCTTCCCCTCAGCCATTTCGTCCTCACCTTCCACTCGACGGCAGATCCGGAGCATAAGCATGACGGATGTCGCAGCCACTGGTACCGAAGCAGGCATCCAAGAGTTCTACGGCGGCCGACGAGCCAACGACGCCCGCCGAGGCGTCACCCGCGTTCTGCGGGTACTCCGCACCTAGATCTCGACGGCACCGCGGCAGCTCGGCCAGCACCGTCAGGTGCCCGGCACCGTCCTTCACCTCAGGCGGGGCGTGCCCACGCTGCGCTGGTCAGACACGTCCGGGTAGCTGCCGCGCGGCCCTGTGTCAGCGGCGGCGTACAGCGTGATGTTCAGAAGACTCGAGTACCCGTTGCGGTACGGGGGCCGCGGCTTCAACCGAACCGCAAACGCGGCATCACGAGGTTAAACATGATCAACGATCAGGCCGGGCTGGCGGAAAGCGGCTCTCGAAAGCCCCACCGAGACTCGCTGCACACCGTGGACGTGGCGCTGGCCCAGCACGGCGGCAAGGTTCCCGATCGTGTCGGGCTGCTGCACAGGGATGATGTGCTGGAGTTGTCAGCCCCGCATCCGCGACGTCCTCACCCTTCTCGACTGCCGATATTCTTATGCCGACTCCACGCCGTGGCGGCGGCTTTCAGACACGACTAGGTGCCCGGAGTTGTCGGGTCGCCGTGACATAGTGACCGAAACAAGGGAGGTCACCATGGCACGGGCAGATTCATTGCGGCGAGAGATCGCGAATCTAGAAAGCAAAGGCTCCGGTCTCGTAATGGATTTAGCCGCTCATCAGGAGACGGCTCGCAAGGCAACGGCGGCCGCCCACAAGAAGATCACTGAAGCCGAGCGCACAAAATCTGATTCGACACGACGAACGGCTCTGTCAGCTGCCAATCGCGAGCAGAAGAAAGCGAATGACGCAACAAAGAAGGCTGGCGAGGTTAAGAAAAAGATCGCCGCCAACGGTAAGAGTCTCGCAACCAAACGTGCCTCCCTCCAATCTGCTGAGAACACGGCACAACGCCAGCAAGATCGTGATACCGACCGGCGCAGAAAAGACGAGAAGGACCACGCGCGCGAGGTGAGCCGCCTCGCAAGCTCGCAGACAACGACTATCCGCTATGTCGCATTGACTCCACCCAAACCGGAGCCGCTCCGAGTTCTGTACCTGACAGCCAATCCGGAATCGGTCGAGATAACGATCGCGCATCCCGACGGCACAGTGGAGGTCAACGGCGTCTGGCTTCGCGTAGACACCGAGGTCCGACAGGTCAAGGACATGCTCAAGCGGTCGAAGTTCCGCGATCTGGTAACTGTGGAACACCTCCCTGCTGCCACCAGCATGGATCTACTCGAAGGCCTCAACGACCATCGTCCGCACGTTGTGCACTTTTCCGGCCATGCCTCGACACTCGGACTGTTGATGGAGAACGACAAAGGAACCGAGGGTGGCGACGAACTAGGTTTCACCCTGCTGGCACGGATACTTGGAGCGACCGACGAACCACCAAAACTTCTCGTTCTCAACGCCTGTGAAAGCCTTGCTGGCGCTGACGATCTGTTGCGCACGGTGCCGACCGTTATCGCAATGTCCAGCTCGATCAACGATACGAGCGCAATCACCTTCGCCGCCCGATTCTATTCCGGGATAGCTTCGGCCCAATCGGTAGCTACCGCGGTCGAGCAAGCAAAGGTCGCAATGCTCGCTGCCTCGCTGGATGATTCCGACTTGCCACAGATCCGCACACGCGACGATGTAAACCCGGCGCACCTGGTGCTCGTGGAACCACCCACGGACAACTAAAGGTCAGCCCCCTGGGAGCAGTACACCGGCTACGCCCTTCTAATTCGCACACTGCGGATCGCAGGAATCTAACGAGATAGACAGAGACCGAATGTAATTCATATGAATGACAAGCTGCGCGCCTTCCGCTTGCCGTGCGAGAGGAATCGGTACAGTCAGGGCGCTTGATCATGGGAATGCGGTGGCTGGGGACACAGGCACCGCGGACTACGAGTCGGGCAAGGCGCCGCGGGGTTCGTGGGACTCAGCGGACTGTCCCGTTCGGCGATGTACACCACTCTGGCGCGGGGCGCACAGTATAGAAGTTTGATCCGTCGATTTGCTTGAGGACCGGGTTCGTCCCTGTCACGTTATTTGTTCTCGCCCCGATATGGTCAGCGAGGGACAATCGGAAGGGACGAAATGGACGTCTTCGGTATCCATGAGCAGTTGATCGCGGACTACCGATCCTTCACCACTGCCGCTGTTGATGTCCGCGATCCCCGTATCAAGCAACACGTCGAGGACGATCTCGCACGCGGCGAGCAGTGGCCGGAGCCGTGGTTGTCGCTGAACCCGACCTTCGCGTCCGGTGGCACCGTCGGTGACCTGGTCTCCGAAGGGCTTTTGCATGCGGAATGCGAACGCATCTTCAGGGTCAAGCGTTCGATCGAGGACACCGGTTCGATGGGCATCACGCTGCACCGTCACCAGCGCGACGCGGTGGAGGTGGCCGCGTCGGGTAACAGTTACGTGCTGACCACGGGCACCGGGTCCGGAAAATCCCTTGCCTACATCGTGCCGATCGTCGACCGCATTCTCCGGTCGGGCTCGACCCGTTCGGACCGCCCGAAAGGTGTCAAGGCGATCATCGTGTACCCGATGAACGCCCTGGCCAACAGTCAGGTCGGTGAGCTGGAGAAGTTCCTGCGGCACGGCTACGGCCCGGGCAACGAACCGGTGACCTTTGCCCGGTACACCGGTCAGGAACGGGGCGAGGAACGCGACCGCATCCTGGCGGATCCGCCGGACATCCTGCTCACCAACTACGTGATGCTCGAACTGGTGCTCACCCGGCCCGACGAGCGCAGGCGACTGGTCAACGCCGCCCGGGACCTTCAGTTTTTGGTTCTCGACGAGCTGCACACCTACCGGGGCCGTCAGGGCGCCGATGTCGCGATGTTGGTACGCCGGGTGCGTGATGCCTGCCAGTCGCCGAACCTTCAGTGCGTCGGGACGTCGGCCACCATGGCCAGTGGGGGCAGCCGTGCGGATCAGGTGAGGGTGATCGCCGCGGTCGCAACCGAGCTCTTCGGGGCCGAAGTGACCCCGGATCGAGTCATCGGGGAGACGTTGGACCGCGCAACGACCGGGGTATTCGACGACCTCGAGAAGCTTCGGGGCGAGGTCCGCGGCGGCGGCGCCCGCGGCGGCTACGAGTCGCTGACCAATTCGCCTCTCGCGGCGTGGGTGGAGACCACGTTCGGTCTCGCGACGGAACCTGTGACGGGCCGGCTCATCCGCCAAGATCCGATTCGGGTGGGTGAGGCCGCCGCCCGCCTGGCGGAACACACCGCGTTGACGGTGGACGAGTGTGAGCGGGCGATCCGGGCCACGCTGCTCGCGGGATCGCGGGTCTCGCCTCCGGGAGCCAGCCGACCGTTATTCGCCTTCCGGCTGCATCAGTTCCTGTCGAAGGGCGATACCGTCCACGTCTCGATCGAGAACGAACGCGACCGGCACATCACGTCCACCTATCAGGTCGCCGTTCCCGGCCGCCCCGAACACCTTCTGATGCCGCTGGCCTTTTGCCGCGAATGCGGCCAGGAATATCTCGTCGTCTCCCGCCGCGAGCACACCGGCGGTGTCACATTCGGTGCCCGCCGCGACCGCGACGCCAGCGGTGGAGACTTCGCCAACGGCTACCTCTACATCTCGGAGGAGCATCCCTGGCCCTTCGAGCCCGAAAAAGAGGGGCGCCTGCCCGACTCCTGGGTGGAGGGCGGCGACATCGTCGACAACCGCCGCAAGTACCTGCCGCGGCGGATCCGGGTGGACGCCACCGGCATGGAGGCCAATTCCGGGGGAACGGAGGCGGCGTTCGTTCCCGCTCCCTTCACGTTCTGCCTCCGCTGCCGCACCTCGTACGAGCAGATCCGCGGCCAGGATTTCGCCAAACTCGCCACCCTGGACGCCGAGGGGCGAAGCTCGGCGGTCTCGGTCATCAGCGCCAGCATCGTCCGCGCCCTCAAACAGGTCCCGGAGGAGGAACTCTCCCGCACTGCTCGCAAACTTCTCACGTTCGTCGACAACCGCCAAGACGCCAGCCTGCAGGCCGGGCATTTCAACGACTTCGTCTCGATCACCCAACTGCGTGGTGCACTCTTCCAGGCGTTGTGTGCACACCGTGACGGTGTGACGCACGCGGATATCGGGCAACTGGTCGTAGCCACGCTCGGTCTCGAGTTTGCCGATTATGCCGCCAATCCCGAGGCGGTGTACGGGGCCCGCAAGGCGGCCGAACGGGCGTTTCAGGATCTGATCGAATACCGCATCTATACCGACTTGCAGCGCGGCTGGCGGGTCACCATGCCCAATCTCGAACAGACGGGTCTGCTGCGCATCGACTACGAGTCGATCGCCGAGATCGCCGCCGACGACGGGTTGTGGTCCACCGCGTACGAGCCACTGCGGATCATCTCCGCGGGCCACCGTGAGGAGATCTGCCGGATCGTCCTCGACGAGTTCCGCCGCGGCCTGGCTATAGATGTCGACTGCCTCACCGAGGACGGGTTCGAACGGTTGCGCCGCCAGTCCAGTCAGCATTTGCAGGGGCTGTGGTCGCTGCCCTACCGCGAAACACTTCCCGCGGTCGGCACCGCGTTCACCTCGCCGGGCAAGGCCCACAGTCCGCGTTCGGATATTCGGTTGACAGCGCGGTCGGCGTTGGGCCGTTATCTGCGCCAGCCAGGGCAGTTGCGACAGGTCGACGGCAAGCTCGATGCCGCCGACAGTCAACGCGTCATCGAGGACATCCTGCGCATCCTCGAGAAGGCCGGCCTGCTGACCGAGGTGGTCGGCGCAGATCGGGGCGGACCGGGCTACCGGCTCAAGGCCTCGGCGGTGATCTGGCAGGCCGGCGACGGTCAGACCGGCGCCCGTGACCCGCTGCGTAAACAGGTGGACGCCGAGCAGGGCGCCCGGGTCAACGTGTTCTTCCGGGATCTGTATTCGACCATCGCACCGCAACTACGTGCGCTGCACGCCGCCGAGCACACCGCCCAGGTCTCCACGCGGGACCGTGAGCTGCGCGAACACGACTTCCGTGCGGGTGATCTGCCGCTGATGTACTGCTCACCCACCATGGAACTCGGTGTCGACATCGCCGATCTGAATGCGGTCGCCCTGCGCAACACGCCCCCGACCCCGGCTAACTACGCCCAGCGCAGCGGCCGCGCCGGACGGTCGGGGCAACCGGCGTTGGTGGTCACTTACTGCGCCACCGGCAACGCCCACGACCAGTACTATTTCCGCCGCTCGGCGGACATGGTCGCCGGTGCTGTCGCCGCACCCAGACTCGACCTGACCAACGAGGCCCTGTTGGTCTCGCACCTGCACGCGATCTGGCTCGCCGAGACCAGTCGCAGCCTCGAATCCCGGATGATCCAGCTCCTCGATGTCGGCGAGGACCTGGCGATGCCGCTCCGCGAGGATGTGCGGCGGGCACTGGCCGATCCGGATGCGCTTCGGAGAGCGACGCGCCGTGCAGAGGCGGTGGTGGCACCGTTGCTGGATCTGCTGAGCGGCACGTCGTGGTGGACACCGACCTGGGTGGCGGACGTGATCCGAAGCGCCCCAGAAGCTTTTGACCGTGCATGTGACCGGTGGCGTGAACTGTACCGGGCGGCCACAGCAGATCAGAAGGAGCAGAACCGCATCGTGCTCGACAACAGTGTCTCGCACGGTGCCCGCCGAGCGGCCGAGTCACGGCGCCGCGAGTCCGAGAGCCAGCTCCGGATCCTGCGCAACGAGGATTCCGATCGCGGCCACTCGGACTTCTACACCTACCGCTACTTCGCGTCGGAAGGCTTCCTGCCCGGCTACAGCTTCCCCCGGCTGCCGCTGGCCGCCTACATCCCCGGCACGCGCAGCAGCGGACCGGCCGGGGACGGCGGGGACTATCTGCAGCGGCCGCGATTCCTGGCGATCAGCGAATTCGGCCCGGGTGCGCTGATCTACCACGAGGGCGCACGCTATGAGGTCAACCGTGTACAGGTACCGATGGCCGCCGAGGGGGTCGGGTCGGTGGACCTGCAGGAGGCCCGCCGCTGCGCGGCCTGCGGCTACCACCATGTCCGGCGTCCCGGCCTGGACACCTGTGAGCATTGCGGCACCGATCTGGGGGCACCCCAGTACGGGTTAATGCGCCTGCAAACGGTGTTCACCCGCCGCCGCGAACGGATCTCGAGTGACGAGGAAGAACGCCGCCGCGCCGGATTCGAGCTCGAGACCTCGTTCCGATTCAGCGACCACGGGCTGCGCTCGGGTCGCCTCGACGCCGAGGTCAGTGCCCGTAACGCGCCACTGGCAACCTTGTCCTACGGCGACACCGCGACGGTCCGCGTCACCAACGTCGGTCGTCGCCGGCGCAAGGATCCCAGCCAGCTCGGTTACCTCCTCGACACCGTGACCGGTCGGTGGCTGGCCGACCACAAGGCCGACGACGCCGCCCCCCAGGACGAGAACCTCGACGATGCGTCCCAGGTGTCGACCAAACAGAAGGTGATCCCGTTCGTCGAGGACACCCGCAACATCGCCGTGCTCCGCCTTGCCGACCCCGTCGACGAGGAAATCGCGGTCAGCCTGCGTTACGCGCTCGAGCGCGGCATCGAAGCGGCGTTCGAGCTCGAAGATTCCGAACTGTCGAGCGAGGAATTACCCGACACCGCGGGCCACGGCCGGATGCTGTTCACCGAATCGGCGGAGGGCGGCGCCGGGGTGCTGCGCCGGCTGCAGTCCGAGGCCGACGCCCTGGCCGTCGCCGCCCGCACGGCCCTCGCGATCGCCCACTTCGACCCCGACACCGGTGCGGACCTCGGACACGCCGCCGGCGCCCGCGAACGCTGCGAACGCGCCTGCTACGACTGCTTACTCTCGTACGGCAACCAGTACCAGCACGAGCGCATCAACCGGCACGCCGTCCGCGATCTGCTGATGCGGTTCGCCGCCGCCACCACCATCTCCGCCGGATCGGGGGTCAGTCGCGGCGACCAGGTCGATGATCTGCGCCGCCAATGCACCTCGACGCTCGAGCACGCGTTCATCGACCTGCTCGCCGAACACGGATTCCGCATGCCCGATGCCGCCCAGACGCTGATCGCCGACGCGAGCGTGCGACCGGACTTCGTGTACCGCGACGCCGACTACTCCACGGCGATCTTCGTCGACGGCCCGGTCCACGACGACGACTCCGCCCGCGAACGCGACACCGCGGCCGAAGACCGCCTCCTCGACGCGGGCTGGTCGGTATTGCGGTTCCGGCACGATCAGGACTGGCTTGCACTGCTGCGCCGCAACACCGACGTGTTCGGTAAAGGAAGGATGTAAAGAAGTGGCTTACGCACCAGGCAACCTCGTGAGCGCTCGCGGACGCGAGTGGGTGGTACTGCCCGACAGCACCGACGACTTCCTCGTGTTGCGCCCCCTGGGGGGTGCCGACGACGACATCGCCGGGGTCCTCCTCAGCGAAGGGGTGAGCCCGGCGACGTTCCCGCCGCCGACCCCACAGGATCTGGGTGATCAGCACAGTGCCCGGCTGCTGCGCGACGCGTTACGGATCGGATTCCGGTCCACCGTAGGGCCGTTCCGCAGCCTCGGGTCGATCAACGTCGAGCCCCGCGCCTACCAGCTGGTGCCGCTGATGATGGCGATGCGCCAGGACGTGGTCCGGTTGCTGATCTCCGACGACGTCGGTATCGGTAAGACCGTCGAGGCCGCGCTCATCGCCAAGGAGCTCCTCGAGGTCGGTGATGCTTCGGGCCTGACTGTGCTGTGCAGCCCCGCGCTGGCCGAACAGTGGCAATCCGAGCTTCGAGAAAAATTCGGATTGGAAGCGGAACTGGTGTTGCCGAGCACCGTCAAACGCCTCGAACGCGGCCGCATCGGTTCGGAGTCGATCTTCGAACGTCACCCCGTCACCGTCGTCTCCACCGACTTCATCAAGAGTTCCCGGCGACGGTTCGAGTTCCTACGCACCTGCCCGGATCTCGTCATCGTCGACGAGGTGCACACCTGTGTCACCGAGTCGACGCTCGGCGGCTCCGGCCGCACCCAGCGCTACGAGCTGGTGCGTGACCTCGCCGCGGACCGGTCGCGGCACCTGCTCCTGGTCAGCGCGACACCGCACAGCGGCAAGGAAGAAGCGTTCCGCAACCTCCTGGGCCTGCTCGACCCGGAATTGGCGACGGTCGACCTCGACCACAAACGCGGCCGGGAGACCCTGGCCCGCCACTTCGTTCAGCGGCGCCGCGCCGACATCCGCCACTACCTCGACCAGGAAACCCCGTTCCCGAAGGACCGCAACACCAAGGAACAGCCCTACCTGCTGAGCCCGCAGTACCGGGAGTTATTCGACAAGGTCCTCGACTACGCCCGGGAGACGGTACGCACGGGAGACGGTGTCACTCAGCGAGTGAACTGGTGGTCCGCCCTGGCCCTGCTGCGCGCACTCGCCTCGTCGCCGCGCGCAGCCGCCCAGACGCTGCGCACCCGGGCCGCGTCCGCAGCGGCGGGCTCGACCACAGAAGCCGATGCGATCGGGCGCGCGATCGTCATGGACCACGCCGACGACGACGCCGTGGACTCCGCCGACTCCACCCCCGGCGCCGACACCTCCGACACCACCGCCGACGCCACGACCCGCAAACTCCGCGGATTCCTCAAAGCCGCCGAAAAACTCGAAGGAAAACCGGACACGAAGGTGCAACAACTCGTCACCACCGTCAAGGGCCTGCTCGCCGATGGGTTCGACCCGATCGTGTTCTGCCGCTTCATCGACACCGCCGACTACGTCGGCGAGCAGCTGACCGCCGCCCTCGGTCGCAGCGCCACCGTGCGCTCGGTGACCGGAGTTCTTCCCCCGGAGGAACGCCTTGCCCGCATCGAGGAGCTGGGACGAGTGGAAGGACGTCATGTCCTGGTCGCGACGGACTGTCTCTCCGAGGGCGTCAACCTACAAGAACACTTCCAGGCCGTGGTGCACTACGACCTGGCGTGGAACCCCACCCGCCACGAACAGCGCGAAGGCCGCGTCGACCGATTCGGGCAGCGCGCACCGGTGGTCCGCGCGGTCACCCTCTACGGGCGCGACAACCAGATCGACGGCATCGTCCTGGAAGTGCTGCTACGCAAACACGAGGCGATCCGCAAAGCCACCGGCGTCTCGGTACCGGTGCCCGACAACAGCGAAGCCGTCGTCCAGGCCCTGATGGAGGGGCTGCTGCTGAGGGGCCGCGACGCCGAACAGCTCAGCCTCGACCTCGGCGTGCAGGAAAAACAGCAGAGCCTGTACATCGAGTGGGACAGCGCCGCCGAACGCGAACGCAAAGCGCTAACCAAATACGCCCAGCACGCGATCAAACCGGAAGAGGTAGCCGGCGAACTCGAGTCGATGCGCGCCGGACTCGGCACACACGCCGAGGTGAAATCGTTTGTGGCGCAGAGCCTGCGGTCGCTGGGATCGACCGTCACCGATCGCACCGATGGGTTCACCGCCACCCTCACCCCGCTTCCGTTGGGATTGCGTGACGCGCTTCCACCTGACCGGAAGGATCCGCTGGTCTTCGCCGACGATCTCCCGGTCCGCCGTGGTGAGGCGGTGCTGCACCGCACCGACGACTCCGTCGAAGCCGTCGCGGACTTCGTGCTGCAGTCGGCGCTCGATGCTTCTCTCGATCCGTCGTTGCGGCCCGCGCGCCGTTGCGCGGTGGTGCGCACCGCCGCGGTCACCACCCGCACCACGCTGCTGGTGGTGCGGTACCGATTTCACCTCGAGCTGCCGTCCCGCTCGGGCACGAAACAGTTGGTAGCCGAGGACGTCGCCACCCTCGCGTTCGAGGGGGCACCGGCCTCGGCGACGTGGCTCGACGACGAGTGCACGACACCGTTGCTGACCGCGACTGCGTCGGGCAACGTGCCGCAGACCCAGGCGGCACAGTTCATCGAACGCAGTCTCGATGGGCTACCCGCGGTGCGTCCCCACCTGCAGTCGCACGGTGAAGAACTCGCCGCCCGGATGCTGGCTTCGCACCGACGCGTCCGTCAGGCCTCCGGGGAGATCCGGCGCGGGCTGAAGGTGACGGTGGAACCGGCCGCCGACATCTTGGGAGTGTTCGTGTTCATACCCCCTGTCAGGAGTGCCTCGTGAGTACCGAATCGACGTTCGTTGGGGTCCGCATCCAGGGCGGCCTCATCCCCGCCGACCTGCTCGCGAGGCTCTCCACCGGCACAGACCTCGACGGCGACTCACTCACCTCGACCGACTACCACCTCGCCGCCGGTGAATCCGTCCGCGACGCCGCCAACCGAGTGTGGGCGTATCTGCGCGGCGCGTGGGTGAACTATCGCGACGCACTGAACAAATTGCCCGACACCGACCGGGCGACCACCTTGACCCGCGAACGGTTCACCCTGCCGCTGTTCGACCAACTCGGATACGGGCGCATTCCCACCACACCGGCGGGCGGACTGTCCGTCGAGGGCCACCCGTTCGCGATCTCGCACTCCTGGCAGAACGTGCCCATCCATCTGCTGGGTGCGCGCATCGAACTGGACCGGCGCACCCCCGGCGTCGCCGGAGCCTCGGGCGCCTCACCGCAGTCGATGGTCCAGGAGTTGCTCAACCGCTCCGACCAGCACCTGTGGGCGATCCTGTCCAACGGCAACGTCCTGCGCCTGCTGCGCGACTCCACCTCGTTGGTGGGGGCATCGTACGTCGAGTTCGATCTCGAAGCGATCTTCGACGGCGACCTGTTCTCCGATTTCCTGCTGCTGTTCACCTTGTGCCACCAGTCCCGTCTCGAGGTCCGTGACCCGCAGATCGGGACGGCCTCCTGCTGGCTCGAACAGTGGCGGCTGACCTCGGTCGCAAGCGGATCCCGCGCCCTGAACCTGCTGCGCGACGGTGTCGTCCAGGCACTGCAGACGCTCGGCACCGGCTTCCTCGGCCACCCGGACAACGCCGCACTACGCGGCGATCTCGCGGACGGCACGGTCACCGTCTCCGACGTCCACCACGGTTTGCTGCGGGTGGTGTACCGGCTGCTGTTCACCTTCGTCGCCGAGGATCGTGGCGCCCTGCTGGACCCGCACGCCGACCCGCAGACCCGTCAGCGTTACCTGACCTACTTCTCCACCGCCCGGCTGCGGGCCGTTGCCCGGCGACGCAGCGGCGGCCGGCACAGCGACAAATGGGAAGCGCAGGCCCTGGTGTGGCGCGGCCTCGGATCCGAAACCGGACTCCCCGCGCTCGGCCTGCCCGGCATCGGCGGACTGTTCGAACCCGGCGAACTCGACTTCCTGCTCGATCAATCCCTGAGCAATCGGGACCTGCTCGCCGCGGTCCGATCACTGTCTCAGATGCGCGAGCCCGGTTCCGGTATCCGCCGGATCGTCGACTACCGCAACCTCGGGGCCGAAGAGCTCGGCAGCATCTACGAATCGCTGCTCGAATTCGTGCCCTCCTGGAATCCGGCCACCAAAAACTACGAACTCGGAATCTCCTCCGGCAATCAACGCAAGGACACCGGCTCCTACTACACCCCGACCTCCCTCGTCGAGAGTCTGCTCGACACCGCGCTGGATCCCGTTCTCGACGAGGCCTCGAAAGCCGCCGACCCCGAAGCCGCCCTGTTGCAGGTTACGGTGTGCGACCCGGCCTGTGGATCGGGACATTTCCTCGTCGGGGCAGCCCGCCGGATCGCCAAACGCGTTGCGGCGGTGCGCACCGGGGACCCCGAACCGCCGCCCGAGCAGGTGCGGTCGGCAATGCTCGACGTGGTCGCCCACTGCGTCTACGGGGTCGACGTCAATCCCCTCGCCGCCGAGCTGGCCAAGGTGTCACTGTGGCTCGAGGCACTCGAACCCGGCCGACCGCTCGCCTTCCTCGACGCGCAAGTCAAAGTCGGCAACGCATTGATCGGTGCCACACCAGCCGTGCTCGCCGACGGGATACCCGATGAGGCGTTCAAACCCATCGAAGGCGACGACAAAAAGTTCGCCGCGTCGCTGGCCAAACAGAACAAGGCCGAACGCAACGACCAGGGAAGCCTGTTCGAACGCGAAGAGCTGACCGCCACCAACCACGCACTTGCCGAGGATCTCGGGCAGGTGGTCGGTGGACAGTCTCTGTCGCTTAGCGACGTCCACGTGCAGCGTCAACGGCTACGCGCCTACACCGAGTCGCACGCCTACCGCCACCAACGCCTGGTCGCCGACACCTGGTGCGCCGCCTTCGTCTGGCCCAAAACACCCGACGCTCCCCCACCAATCACCCACCGCACATTGACGGAGCTCGCCGAACGACCAGAGATCCTCTCGCACCAGCAGCGTGAGCAGGTCGAACAACTGGCCGGCGAGTACCGGTTCTTCCACTGGCACCTGGAATTCCCCCACCTGTTCCCCACCAGCCCCGACGGCGACGACACCGTCAACCCGACCACCGGATGGGCCGGAGGCTTCACCGTCATCATCGGCAATCCCCCGTGGGAGCGGGTGAAGCTACAGGAACTGGAGTTCTTCGCCGCCCGCGACCCACACGTGGCGACGGCCCCGAACGCGGCTGCACGCAAACGGATGATCACCACGCTGATCGAGACCAACCCTCGGCTCCATGAGGAATTCCTCGCTGCCCGGCGGCAGGCGGAAGGCGTGTCACACCTGCTGCGCAACTCCGGCCGATACCCGCTGACTGGACGCGGAGACATCAATACCTACGCGGTGTTCGCCGAAGCCGACCGCAACCTGCTCGCCGGGAGGGGTCGCCTCGGAGTCATCCTCCCCACCGGCATCGCCACCGACGCCACCACCCAGCACTTCTTCAAGGACCTGGTCATACGCGGCTCCATCGCAGGCCTGTATGACTTCGAGAACCGGAAGCCATTGTTCGTGGGTGTACACAATAATTTCAAGTTTTGCCTGCTGACGCTGACCGGACGCGATCTCCGCGAATCCGCAGCTGACTTCGCGTTCTATGCAACTGAACCTTCGGACCTCCAGCGGCCTGACGTACGTTTCGCGCTAACCCCGGAGGAGATTACCCTTCTCAACCCCAATACAGGCACCTGCCCAATTTTCCGATCACGACGCGACGCCGAGATAACACTCGGAATCTACAAGCGGGTGCCCGTTCTGATCCGTGACGACGATCCAAGGGGAAACCCCTGGGATGTGAAATTGACGACTATGTTTCACATGTCGAATGACTCCGACTTGTTCCACACACGTGTCGAGTTAGAGTCGGACGACTGGATCTTGAAGGGCAATGTCTTCAGCCGTAAGAATGAGCGCATGCTTCCGCTGTACGAAGGACGAATGATCCATCAATTCAATAGTAAATGGGCCACACACGACACCGATGGATCCATTCACGAATTATCCGAGGAAGAGTCACGGGATCCTGAAGTAATGCCCATCCCCCGCTACTGGGTTCGAGAGACAGACGTCAACTCCAAGTTAGGCAAGTGGACTAAAAATGAACGGCTTCTCGGGTACCGGGTCATAACCAATACCACGAATGAACGAACAATGATTAGCTGCATTTTTCCGCGTTCGGCGGCAAGTAATATGTTTGCAATAGCGTTTGTTCCACAGGATGCCGAAGTATTATCGGCAGTCTGGAATTCATTCGTGTTTGATTACGTCGCCCGCCAGAAATTGGGCAACCCGGCGATGAATTTTTTCGTTTTGAAACAGCTCCCGACAATCCCAGTTACGTCACTTGCCGACAAAAAAGAATACATTATAAATTTGTCAAGATATTTAGCAGATGAAAAAACAGATAACGCCAACCGCGAGATTGCCAGAGCCTGGGTCGACGCCGCATTTTTCCATCTTTACGGTGTCGCCCGTGACGACGTGGATTACATAATGGAGACGTTCTCGATTGTGAAGCGCAGAGACTTTGCGGCGCATGGCGAGTACCGCACGAAGCGAATGATCCTAGAGATTTACGACGCGGTGGCCGAGGCCGAGCGAACGGGCGTCACATACCAATCACCCTTCGACACCGTCTCAGGCGAGGTGTGAGGCAGTGGATGAAGGAAGGATCATCCCGATGAGCATTGAGACTGTTGCAACGCTGGGCAGGGAAGGTGCGCCCGCCGTAGAGGAGTTAGCCCATCGGATCATCGAGACCGGTTTACACGGTGGAGGCTCGGTGCTCACCCCTGGCCGCGCGATTTGGACGTGGGAGAACCTGGAAGCGCTCAAGCGCGACTATGTCGATAAGCCCGATATGGGATCGTCCGGCTTCTTCGACAAGCTTGATCAGCAACTTGTCGCCACCCCGAGCGACGCAGTCCAGCTGTTCGCTGAGATCTTCCTGCTCAATCTGCTGCCCCTCGATGACTACACACCGGGCAAAAAGCGTGAACTCATCACTCACGTCCTCGCCAGGTGTTCCCCGCCCGTCCCGATCCCGCCTGATGTCGAAGCCGCTTTGGCCCGTGGGGTCTTCAGCGGTGGTGTCGCATTCAAGACGCGCCGCTGGGCGCAGTTGGTCTTCCTCATCACCTTCGCCCATCATTTCAAGACACAACCCGAAGCTCAGCAGACAGAAGCGCTCAGTGACCCGCTTGCCTTCCGGGCCGTCGTCCGTGGCACCGCGGGGCCACGCGAGCCAGCGCAACGTCAGTCGCTAATGTATTTGGCGTTTCCGAAGTTTTTCTTGCCTATCGTCAAGTTCGAACACCGGCGTGGCATCCGCAACGCGTTCGCCGACGAGTACCTCGAAGGGCCACCGGGTGACATCGACGAAGACCTCTTCGAGATCAACGAGGCACTCGTCGCACAGCAGGAAGCGCCGGTCAACTACTACGCCTCGCCGTGGAAGGAACGCTGGCAACCGCAATCGGCCAAGGACACCGACAAACAGACCGACGAACCCGGTCGGGCGCAGGATGTTCGACGAGCGTGGCTGGTGCGAGGGTCTAGCGTCAACGGGCGCGATCTCGTTCCCACGTGGATTTCGAAGGGATCGGTGTCCCTGGCCGCCAGCCACCTGCGCCCCATCGACGAAGAACTCGCACGGGACGAGCTCAAAGCCATCGTCGAAGAGGACTACCAGCACGCCTCCTATGCCGCCCGCCAGGAAAAGCTCGACGAGTTCTATGCCTTCCTTTCCCGGATGAGGCCGGGAGATCTAATCGCCACCGTCAGCCAGGGGCAGATGTATCTGGGCACGATCACCGGTGACCCCGAATATGTAGCGAGCGCTGACAAGCGCTCCAACCTGCGTCGGACCGTGCACTGGGAGGGGCACGACAAGGGAATCGACTACGCCGATCTGCCCACCGAGGTATCCGCCCGGCTCAACGCCCAGCGTGAGGTCCTCGATCTCACGCAGTACCTCGACAAGTTGGTCGCGCTCACCGAGGAAGAGCCGGGCGTCGTGGTCGAGTCGAAGGTGGTCCTGCCCGCCGCGACACCTGAATTGGCAGCACGGCTCCATGTTCCACAAGAGTGGCTGCAAGACTGCATCGATCTGCTCGACGATCGCCCGCAGCTGATCTTCTACGGCCCACCCGGGACGGGAAAAACCTATCTCGCCCGCGCACTCGCAGCACACATCGCAGGCGACAACGTCAAGCTCGTCCAGTTCCATCCGGCGTACTCGTACGAGGACTTCTTCGAGGGCTACCGCCCCGACCAAGGCGGAAACGGTCAGGTCGGCTTCACCCTGAAACCAGGACCGCTACGCCGACTCGTCGACCAGGCCACCGAGAACCCGAGCACCGCACACGTTCTCATCATCGACGAGATCAACCGGGGCAATCTCGCGAAGATTTTCGGTGAACTCTACTTCCTGCTCGAATACCGCGATCAGAGCATCGACCTGCTGTACTCGTCCAGCGACGACGACAAGGGCTTCACGCTGCCGGAGAACGTGTTCATCATCGGCACGATGAACACCGCCGACCGATCGATCGCACTGGTGGATTCGGCGATGCGGCGGCGATTCGCGTTTCGGCCGCTGCGGCCCACCGAACCGCCCACCGCAGGCATCCTGCGCAGCTGGCTGCAATCAGAAGGGCGACCGACCGAGTCCGCGGAACTCCTCGAGGAACTCAACACGGTCATCGGAGACGTCGACTTCCAGATCGGCCCCTCCTACTTCATGCGTCCAGCCGTGTACCAGCCGAAGGGCCTCGAACGCGTATGGGACACGGCGATCCTGCCGTTACTCGAGGAACACCACTTCGGTGACGGCACGAACATCGCGGCGCGATACGGGTTGGAAACCATCCGCAAGCGCATCGCCGCCAAATCCGGTGCCGCAATTGCGGACGCAGTCCCGGAAACTACGGGCGGGGCAGATGAGGCGACTGCTGCAACTGACTGAGGGCCAACCAGCCGAGCTGGTGGCATTGGCCGTCGACGAGTACCAGGCTCTGCAGATACTGGGTCTCATCGATATCGCCCCCACACTTGACCCCGGATGGTTCACCGTCGCTGCCGGCCGCAAGGTCGGAGTCGTGACGGTCGGATCGCTCCAGATCACCGTGCACCCGAAGATCCAGGACATCAATCGGCTGGTGTTCCTCCTCGGATATGCGAAGAAACTCGACGTCTGGCGCGATGACGAGGTACATCTGCATGCCGACGATGAGCTGCTTCCCGCGCTCGCGGAGGCGTTCTCGCGACTTGCGTCGCGTGCCCTCGAGCAGGGGCTGCTGCAGAGCTATCAGACAGTGTCCGAATCCCTGCCGGTCCTGCGAGGCCGCCTCCGAGCCTCCGAGCAGATGTCCCACCGTTTCGGCCTGCCCCTCCCGCTCGAAGTCGAGTACGACGACTACACCGTCGATATTGCCGAGAACCGAATCCTGCTGATGGCCGTGGTCCGGCTGCTGCGACTGCCGGATGTCAGCGTCGGCGCACGGAAGAAGCTGCTCCGGTTGCAGCGCTCCCTCGCGGACGTGACATGTCCGGCAAAAACGTCGCCGCCACCGAAGTGGCACCGATCGAGGCTGAACGAGCGGTACCACGCAGCACTCACCTTGGCCGAAATCGTCCTCGCGGCGGAGTCGTTCGAGCAGCGCATCGGTGACCTGATCGTGAGCGGCTTCATGTTCGACATGTGGGGGATCTTCGAGGACTTTGTCACCACGGCGCTGGCCGAGGCGCTCAACCCATACGGCGGACGGGCGGTACCGCAATGCCGCACCGCGATGGACGAAGCCGCAGAAGTGACCATGAAGCCTGACCTCGTGTGGCTTCGCGGGGATGGCACAGTCGGCGCCGTGATGGACGCCAAGTACAAAGCGGAGAAGCCCGCCGGGTTTCCCGGCGCCGATTTGTACCAGCTGCTCGCCTACTGCACCGTGTTAGGACTGAGGGAAGGGCACCTGGTGTACGCGAAGGGAAACGAGCTGGTACGCAAGCACAAGATCGTGCGGTCGGACGTCACTATCCACTGCCACGCGCTTGATCTGTCATTATCCCCAATGGCGTTACTAGCCTCGATTGACCGGCTCGCCGCCTCTGTGATCTGACGGTGGTAACGCGCACGGGAGCGGCTGGCGATCTCCCGTTCGCCTCATGGTTGCGGATCCTTCCCTCCGTCGACGAGGTCGCCGAAACCGCGACGACGGAGGCTGCGGATGAGGCGATCGCGGAGCCACTCGGCGATGGCGGTGGATTGCGGCGTGCGGTCGGCGCTTCCCAGTTTCAGCCGGTTGAGCAGTACACCGGTGGTGCTGGGTGCCAGGCATGGGCGATCCGACCGGCAGAAAGTTGCTGTCGTCGTAGAACCGCTCATTGATCTGCATGCGGATCGTCCGTTCGAGTCAGGGCTTCCTCTGGAGGATATCGATCGGGTTGAGCGGCGGCGGGTGTACTCAGGTGACGTCGTCGAGGATTGAAGCCAGCTCGGCCAACAGCTGGTCGGCGCGGTCTTCGATGTCGTCGAGAAGGTCGGTGACGTCGGTCAAGTCCTGGTGGGCGTTGCGGCGGGCCTGGGTTCCCCGTTCGTAGTAGTGCGAATCGAGGTTACGGTTCCCGTCGATCGAGTGCACGTGGGGCGCCGTGTCTGGCCGCGACCTTCGTGGCGGAAGGGTGTGTGCGGGTGCTTTTCCGGACAAGTGGGCGTGGGTGATTGCTGCGACGGCACGTGCGGTCAACGGCGCCGGGGCGAGCGGAGTGTGACCCCAGCGGTTGATCGGGGTCAGCAGCGGTCTGTCGTCGGTGCGGTAGGCGGCGTCGAAGCCGGCGAGGCCGCGGCCGGCTTCGAAGTGCCGGGCGATTGTGCGGGTGCCGTGGTTCTGGTCGAGAAATCCCAGGACCTCGGTCCACTCCAGGTAGATCGAGACTATAGGTATCTCGGGTGATTCGGGCAGGTCGATTCGTTCGCGGCCGACGCTCAGCAGTAGAGGTGCACTGTGATCGCCTGTTGCGATGATGTCCCAGCGGCGGAGCCGAGCGATCTGCTCGAAACCCACGCCCGCCGCGGCCAGGGCAAGGATGAGAGCATCACGGCGGCCGAATAGTCCGGCCGGCCACCCGGCGATAGGAATCTGCGGGAGCCGTTCGGCGACGAGAGCTGATACGTGCTGCAGCCGGGCGCGTCTCCTGGCGTTGAGGGCGCGGCGGATCGCTTCATCGGTGCCGGGTGCCGGGTGCCCCTGCCTACGGTGGACGGTGTTGATGACGCTGACCCGACGTCGTTGGGTGGCCGCCGCGGCTGGGTTGTCGTGCAGGAAGCGGGCCAGCTGATGCGGCGTGGCGGGGATCGGGGGTTGGTCGGTCGCGGCGCACCAGTCGGTGAACAGCGCCCAGACATGCTGGTCTCGAGCGGAGAGACGCTGTGTGGGCTGCGCGGGGGCGGCACCGGTGCCGGATGTGGTGGCGTACACCGTTTACAGCCCGAGGATGGTGACGGCGTTCCCGATCAGTGGGGTGCGTTCGCGGGCATACACTTCGACCATTTCCGGTGTGGTGTGCCCGGTCTGACGCATGATCGCGTGCGCATCGGCACCGTTGCGGAAGGCCTGGGTGACGAACCCGGCCCGCAGCGAGTGCCCGCCGAGCTGGTTCACCAGGGCAGGGTCGTAGCCCGCCTGTCCGGCGCGGCGGCGGACCGCCTTGTGCACCGCCGCCCCGGACAGGGCGGTCTCGGACAGGTTGCCGTTCTTGCGGATCGACCGGAACAGAGGCATTCGCAGTGTCGTACGCGGGCCAGCACCCCGGCACACGTGCGTATCGAACGATCCCGCGGTGGTGAGCAGACGAATCACGCCAGGGCGGCCGCGGGTGTCGAACGCGGCGACGACCTGCGCCCACCGCACGTACGCGCAGGGTGGGCAACTGTCGTGGCGGTGGGTGAACGGGAGCGCCCGCACCGTTCCGGAGCCCTCCTGATCGGTCTTCGACCGGCGCAATTGCACGTGCACGCCGTCGTGCCGGTGCATCGTCACGTCGGCACCCTCCAGGCCGACCAGCTCGCTGCGCCGGAAGGCGCCGGCGAACCCCATCAGCAGCAGGGCTGTGTCGCGGCGTTCGAGTACCGCGTCCGCCCACCCGGTCACCGTGTTCCGGGCCGTGGTGACGATGGTGAGAATGTCCGAGGTCAGCAGCGCGGCGCGGGGGTTGCGGGGCCGGTCACCGACGGCGGCGTAATCGCGGCGGATTCCCGACAGGGTGGCTCGCACAATTTCCTGCCCGGTCGGGGACTCGTGGCCGGTGCGGTGGTGGTGATGGGCGATCGCGGCCACCCATTTCGTCAAGGTAGCCGGCGCATACACCCGGATACCGTCCGGGCCGATGGTGTCGGCGGCACCGACGAGATAGGCGGCGACCGTCGCAGGGTGCGCCGGCAACGAGGTATGCCCCTGGGCGGTGCACCACTGCTCGAACCGCCGCCACGCCGACGCGTAGGTGCGGCGGGTGCCCTCGGACCGGGACTCGGCCACCGACCGCCCGATCCGTTCCGCCACCGCCGCCGGCAGATCCGGAAAAGCCGCGGCGCCGCTGGGAACAGTGACGGCCAGTTGCTCACGGGGCTGCAGGCCCGGGTCGATCCTCATGCCGGGACGGTAACGGCCGCCTCCGACAAGACGATGACGGTGTCCAGCCAGCGCATATGGCGGCCTTGGGGTCCGATGGGTGCTCGGACCTATCGACACCGATGCTCCCGGCCACTCGCGGACGACCTTGAGGAATTCTCCTCGCTACTCGAGAGCGATGGCGATGCTGTCTACGACGGTGGCAGGATCACCTGCGGGCGAGGGAAGCTTGGCCCGGCCATGATCGCGGACGAGCCTGGCGCACTACATGAACGAGCTCGTGCAGATCCTTTGAGCCGAGCGGGTGCTGGCCGCCGCCCGGCCCTGGGTGTCACTTCGGGTTGTGGCTCGATTTGGTCCAGGGGTGATCAGGGATGTCGTTGAGCCGCTCCGCGAGACGGCCGCGTTCGAGATCGAGCTTGCGGAGCCGGGTGATGCGGTCGAGCATCGGCAGAAGGTCGACGCCACGCACGCCGGGGAGGCCGGTGCTGATTGCCCCGGACCACGTACCGTCGGGTCCCTGGTTGATCGTCCGATGGTTCCTGGTCGGCGGGTCGGCTACGAGCCCACCGATCTGGATGCGACCGAAGTTATACGGCGTGTGCGCCGCGTCAACGGTGGCCTGGACGCTCGTGCAGACGTCCGGAAATACCTGCTGCGTCAGGATTGCGGTGATGTCCGTGATGAGCTCGAGGTCGTCCCGACATTCGTCCTTGACGCGGGACTGTTCGTCGAAGTCCGCATCGAGGTCCTGGACGAGGGTGTCCCGCTCGCGGGAGCGCATGGAGCCGTCGAGGGCGACCGCCAGGTAGGCGAGCATGGGCATTACCGCCCCGGCGACGATAGCCAAGAACACCATGACGACGGTCGTGCCGATGCTGGCATTTCCGAGGGCGGCGATGCCCCGCAGGATCATGCCGCTGGTGATCGCGCCAGCCACCGCCGCGGTCGCTCCCAGGTACCGGTTGCGGCGCCCATATGCGGCCTCGGACTGGTGGCGATTGCCGTCGGCGGCGGCCTCGCGGGCGCGGTTGTGGCTCTCCGCTGCGTGGTGCACGAGCATGGTCTGTCCGAGGATGATGACGACAACCACCGTCATGGCAAAGGTCCATGCCAGCCAGTCCTGCCAGGGCTCAAGCAAGGGCACGTTGAGGTAGTAGGCGACGAATGCGAGGAAACCGACGCCCTCGAACCACGGTGCCCACGTTCCGGCTCGCTTCCGTGCCGGACGGGACCGCTGGTGGTGAGCCTTGCCGGCGGCGAAGTCCAACTCGATCGCCGCGGTGGCCTTCTCGACGACGTCGACCGCGTCGGCCCCGGAGTAGGTGGTGTGGGATTCCGCGGTCGTGACCGGGTACGGATGCTGTTCGGCCGTGTCGAGGCGCGCCTTTGTCTGCTCGATCGCCTGCTGGGCCCGATCGAGTCTCGGGTCAACATCGGAAACGAGCCTGCTGTGCAGATCATTCTCCCCGGCCGCGATGTAGGGGCCGACAAGGTGCTCCACCTGCGTGCTGGGGGGTTCCCACAGATGGCGTGGCGTGCCGAAATCCTGGTGATGCTCGACGACGGTGCGCGCCCACAGGCTGCACTTCTCGTACATCGACTTCGGCACGCCGTGCTTGACGGCTTCCTTTTCAGTGTAGGTGGGCTGCCACGGCTTACGGTTCCGGTCTTCCGGGGTCCGGTCGTGGCGGGGTTCGATGAATGCGGACATCTTGCTTTCCCTTTTGCTAGTTGGTGCGGTTGACGAAGGTCACCGTGCAGACCCGGTTCTTCTCAGAGCTGGGATCATTGGGATACGGCTGGTCGGCGTTGCCGTGCCCCGTCATGCGGGTGATGCGGCCACGGTCGATTCCTAACTCGACGAGCAGATCGGCGATGGCCTGGTTCCTGGCATCGCTCAGAGCGATGTTCTCGGTAAGGTTCGTCGCCGGGGCACCGCCCGCGTCGACGGGCCCGTAGTAGGCCGTCCACGCGTCGAGGGAGACCGCCGTGGTCGCGCCGACCTCGGCGACGCATTCCTTCAAGTCGAGCTTGGTGGTCTCCTCGTTGACCAGTTCCGCGGTGTCGCCTACGAAGTAAGTCGCCGTAGCCAGTTCGCAGACCGTCTCGGCCGGGTGCTCAGGATGCGAAGCGGGCTTGATCGGCGTCCCCGGCAACGGGGGCAGCGGAACCGCAGGCGCAGCGACGGTCGAGGCAGCTGCAGAACTGGTGGCATCCACGAAGGTGACGCTCGATGCCCCGCCGGCAGTCAGCAGCGCCGTCCACAAGTCCTCGAGGTAGCCCCTCTGCGGATCGCGAAGCTGTTCCTGGGCGCCCGTCGAGGGAATCATCACGAAGGTGATCCGGGCTCCGTTGAGAGCCGGGAGCTCTCGGGCGGCCCTGACCCGGTCGACGACCTGGCTGGAGGGAACATCGAAGGCGAGAGCCCGGGTGTCGACCGGGCTGGTCAGATCCAGACCGCTGCTGAGGATGTAGATCGGGCCCTCCTCGATGACGTTCGTCTTCAACAAACCGACGTACAGAGCACGGTTGCCGGAGGTGGCGGGCGCGCTGTTGATGTCCTCCTCGAGCGTGGTGAGCTTGGCGTCGATCGCCTCGACAGCACGCTCATGCACCTTGAGGATCGGCGCATCGGGGGCGTCACGCGGTGAAAGGTCCAGCACCGAGGTCTCGACACTGGCGGTCGAATCGATCCTGGTGACGGCGACCTGGCCACCGCCCAAGCCGATCCTCTGCAAGTCGGCTTCGACGACTGCAGGAAGCGCCACTGTGGAATCGTTCGCGGTGGGTGCCGTATAGACGATCTGGGCGGCGACCGCACCCGCTGGATCGTCGTCCAACACGCGGGACAGAATCCCAGCGCCTACGAGTAAAGCGAGGGCGAGCAAGGCGGCGCCGACCTTGAGTACGCCCGCACGGGAATGCTCGCGGCGTGGTGAACGTCGCGGACTTCTTACGCGGGCGCTGTGCATGCGGTTGGTGCGGGTGGCCGTGCGTCGGCGACCCCAGATGGAGCGGATGGTGGCTGTCAAGGGTTCGGGCTCTCTTCCTGAATGGGTTGTGGCTAGCTGGCGCAGCCGAATTGGAAGCCCGCGCGGCGGAGGCGGGCCAGGCCGTTGCGGGCGGAGCGCCAGTCGCTGGGGGTTCCGGCGAGGACCGCAACGGTCATGCCGGCTTGTCGGATGGCGAGGTGGCCGCGGCGTGTGACGTGGACGTCGAAGCCCTGGCGGTCGAGCTCCTTGACGAGCTTCTTGATGTCTTTTTTCACAGCGACTCCTCGTTGCCGTTCCATGGAATGAGAGGTTGGCCCCCGGCCAAACGGCCGGGGGCCAACTGATCACTTCCGCTGGCTGGTCTCCGAGGACCGCTGACGCTGCTCCGCGATCAGGGCACGTTCACGCTCTTCCCTGCGGCGGCGCTTCTGCTGCTCCTGGTGCTTGCGGAACTCCTGGGCACGCTTCAGCGCAGCGGCGTCCGCCTTGCGGTACTCGCCCGGCGGCTGCTGGAACGGGGGCATCGAAATCGGCATTGCACTTCACCTTCCTTGTGGGCCCAGCCGGGCCAGGCTGGGATAGGAAGAATTGAAGGCTCCGAAGCATGGACAAGGCTTCCGGCTAGGCGTTTGACAAACGTCGCCGCATATGCATCAACCCGGAAGTCGAGGCGATCAGCGCGGAAGACCGAAAATGCCGCACCGGGTGCCGGAAAGGTGCAACGACTGGACACGGCCCGACGTGCTTGGTGAGCCCATACAGTGCCTCTGTATGGATGTCATCACTTCTGTTTCGGTGCGGATAGAGAACCACTCCCCGGGCGTTACCGCCCGCAGTAGCTTCTATGAGCTTCCGGAACGAAGAAGTCTGACGTTCGGTCGCGATAGGGGCTGCGATATTGTCCTTCAACCGACCCAAACCGAATACGACTTCGACCCAGCGATTTCACGCCTTTTGGGTGAAATAGTCGGTACCCCTGCAGTCGGTACGGACAGTGGCCGCGGCGGTATCGATATCTGGAACTACTCGTCAACGAACTGGATAGTAGCGACCGGGCCGCGTGGGTTCACGATGAACTTGCCCCCCGAGTCGCATGGCACCGCAAGTCAGGAATTCCTCATGTTCTGGGTGGAGGGGGCTAAAGCCAACTACGGGCTCTACATCACCGCTCCGCAGCTGCAGGACACGGTTACCGCGCGAGCCGAGGCAGTTCGGACACGCTTGACAGGACGAGGCGATAGGGAAAAGACGCGTCAGGCGGCGGGTCTCACATCCTTGAAAGGATCGTTTCCGCCACACCATCAACTGATCTTCGAATCGATATTCCAGGATTACCTGGATCCGCGACCGGGTGTATTCCCGCGCCCCCGTCCGGTCCGAGCAGTGGTCGCCGAGTTGGCTGATCACCCGACGATCAAACGAGCCTACCCAGACCGGCCTTTCACGGGCGACAGCGTCAACTACGTGCTCAAACGCGCGATCGGCCTGGCACGGGACAACCTTGTACCCGGCATGGGCGGAAGCGCCGACGGGGACACTGAACGCTCTGGCGATCAGGCGGTGGCACACGCGGAGTGGGTGCGCCACCGACTTGCGATGTTCTTCCTCGGCACGGAAGTCATATCCAGCCAATGGTGACCACTGACATCAACGGAATGCCAAGAATTGAGTTCCAGCAAATCCTAGAAGTCCGACACCCAACACCAGATAGAGCCAGACCCTGAACGGTACGTGCTTTACGTGCTTTCCAGCCGCCCCCACACGGTTACTCCAAAACCGCTGATGTACGGCGCTGAGAATCAGAAAAATGACACCGCACAACGGAAGAACGGAAATAACAATCGAACTACCATGAAGCTGCGATGCGGTCAGATACGTTGCTACCCCGAGAGGGAAGGCGGCGATTGAGACCAGTGTCGCTAATTCCCTTTCAAGTAGACGATACGACTTATACTCACCCTTGCGCGCAGGAGATGGTGTGATGGGTAATAAAAACTCGCACCAGAACGCTAACCACAGGACAATCGCGATCGGCGCCCATAGGTGAAACTGTTCGAAGTGGATGATGTCGATCGAGTCGCGGGGAATCCCGATCGCGTTTTCGACCAGGTGTGCACCGAGGACGCCCACGACCATCGCGGCAGGTGCTAGCAGGAGCAGCTTCTTTCCCCAGCGAGGCCTTGCCTCCGCGGCCATCGGTCGCTCTCGCGAGGGCGACCGATGTTTCTGCGAACTCGATGTATTTGAGGGTACAGCGGTTCGCGATTTAAGTTCGATGTTGATTGCTCGATAGGTGCCGAACTCCTTCGATTTCGCGTATCGAAATGATACTTCGTCGCCGCGCGAAAGGGGTGGCAGATGGTCAATCTCCTCAGGTTCGAATGCGACATCATCCCCACCTTTTGTAGCTTTTATCATCCCAAGTGGCGAATCTGAATAAAGGCGCCAACTTGGGCGCTGGCCGGGAAGATAGTCAATCGTGCCAGTGGCAGCCTCATCTGCGAATCCCGACGGTAAGTAGCGATCCTGCATGCCTTCAACTGGACTGCGAGGTATCGGTTCGGACGCCGGAGTAGCTTGGCGACTCGGTTCTCGCCGAGCATGCGGAGGTGGCCCGCCAGACCCGCTGATGGTGTCGAGCAGCCTCGCCATCCAAGCGTCGACGGTCGTCTGACCTCGGATGACCGGGTCGGCTTCCAGCAGCACCGTCTCGAGTACGCTTCGCGTCTGACCGTTGAGGATGCCGAGGTCGGTTTTGGAGTCGAGTAGATGTTTCCAGTGGCCATGTTGGATTGGTGGATTTTCGGCGGTGAGTGTGAAATAGACGACGCACGCGAATGAGTACAGGTCGGCCGCGGGTGTGGATCTGTGTTCCCAGTCGATCACGGGGTCGGACACTTCGGGGGCGAGGTATCCGACAGTTCCGCTGATTCCCGAGTACTGCCGACTGGTGAACATTTCGCGCATCGATCCGAAGTCGACCAGCACAGGCAGACGGCCAGGCGGATAAATGATGTTGTCCGGTTTGACGTCCCGGTGAACCAACCCGATTCTGTGACTGAAGCTGCTACCTGAGTCGGCTTTTGGAGCTTCGATGGATCCCAAGGCGGTGAGACCGCTGGCGACATGCGTAAGCGAGTTGAGGTATTCACGGCGGACCGACGGGGGTGCTGGCCGGTTCTTTGCTGGAAGGATTAGTGCCTTCAAGGTTTGCCCGGGTAGGTATTCCATGACCAGGAATAGCGTGTCACCTTGATCTACGAGTTCGGGCAGGGAGTGCGGTTTCCGGCCCCTGAACGGCGCTCCGTAAATCCGGACGAGGTTCGGATGGGTGCACCGCTGGGCATAGAGCTCGGCAACACGCGTCCATCGACGCTCGAACAAGTCGACTGTTTCGTCGTGCTCACCGCCGAGAATTTTCAAGGCCACGACATCCCCAGCATTTAGCGCTGGGTACCGTGTTGTCTCCCACCCGAGATAGTGCGCCTCCCAGACTTCCCCCTCCCCGCCGGGAGAACCGATCGGGGCGACGAGTTCGAACTCCGCGCTGCTGCCAACACCACAGACATCGCCGGGGCGCGCGCTGAACCCGTGACTCATGAATTAAGTCTGGCACCAGGACTGTGCCCCCGACTACACACGCCACTTTCACGCCGACGAAGTCCGTCAGCGCGGGGCAGGGCCATACTCTTCCGAAAACTCGTTGAGGTGGGGTTTCCGGGAGACGGTGCGGGAAGCGGAATTCTCGTCACCAACCGCGCACAAACCGGAAGTAAGCCGCTGCAGGGCCTCGGTAGCCCCAGCAGAGCATTCCGAGCAAACGTGGCAGGACTGCCACGGCGCCGCTTTGCCACATTGTTGAGGCACCGCTGGTCAGCGACCCTGTTCCGGCTCCGACGAATGGCAAAGGACAGCTCGACCTGCGAACTCGTCACTCCATGTCAGCACGTTTCGTCATCAGATGTCAGTCATTCGGTGCTGAACTGCGCGAACTCCCGGACCTGCCAGGGCCGCGAAATAGCCTGTGGCACTGCCCTCCGAGCCCAAATCCACTCGCGAACCGGACTACTGACATCGCCGTGACGAACCACCACTGACATTTCGTTGGCGACTCACACGCTGTGCCGACGCGCAGTTGTCCGGCTAGCAGTCAAAGTTCGGACACGTCGCGTCGTTGTCCTCGCGTACCCATTCGATGACGTCACCATCGGCCTGGACATCGTCGGTGAGCCAGAGCGATCCGTCGGGCGCACATCCTGCAATCACCGACGCCGCGCTACCGCACACAGACCCCGGGAGATTCGCCTGTGGATGCCACGAATTCCGAAGCGCTACGCGGTCGTATGGCACTATGGCGCTCGTGACCAGACAGTTCCACATCGAGGACAGAGCACGTGGCCGGATTGTCGCCACTGGTGAGATCGATGCAAGCGACCTTGTCATCTGGGATGAGACAGAGACCATTGTGAGAGAGGAACTCTCAGACCTAGCAGAGCAGATCCAGCGGGACATCGCCGCCGGGTATAGCGGCGGTCAATTGCGACCCCCTCTCGAGTGGTTCGAACTGTAGAAGACGTCGTCCGCATCAACGGCTGCCAACGGCCCGACCCGATGAAATCCACGCGACATCGCCGCCGGGATGTTTTGGTCGGTCACCAACCGTGCTCTTGTCCTATACGAGAGCAGACTTGAGCTGGACCGCTCGGGCTGAATCACGATCGGACCAGGTTCTGTCTGGAGGCCGGTTGTCACGGTGTCCGATAGTGGTCCGAGTTCCGATACCTCGAACGCGGGTACCAGCTCCCATGCTGGCGATGGAGGCAGGCATCAGCCCAAAGCCTTGGCAGGACATCCGCCGAGGCCGAGTCACCACCGGCTAGGGGTTGCTCACTATGTGCCCGATTGGTACTTCATCATCCCGGCAGTGATTCTTCGACTAGCCTCCCCCATCCTGGCGCTCCACTCTGGGGCCTCAGCTGCGAGTTCGTCGCTCACCTCGACGGTGTCGTCACCGTCGTACTCCTCGATGCGGGAACACGCCTTGGCGAGGCTCCCTCGCATCGTCGACCGATCCTCTCCCTCGAGCAGGAACACCTCAGGTGCTAGTTCGACGGCCAGATGTCCCTCGACTCGGTGGGTAGCTCTCATCCTCATCTACGGATTATCGCAGGTCAGACTAGGTAAATGCAAAGAGGTGGACGGGTGTTTCGGGCCCAGGCACCCCAGGGGTATCCCCCCTCCACCCCCATCTAGACCGGGTGGTTATGCGGTTGAGGAATCCGATGCCGTGGCATCGGATTCCTCAACCGCGGTCTCGCCAGTACAGACTCCAGGTCTTCGTGGCCTTGGTGTAGCGCAGCCGGGCAATCGGCACCACCCGGTCAGAGAGGGGCCGGGGAGGGCATCCCCCTGGGTGCCTATACCCTCGCGACCTGGGGTCGGTCCTCGGTCCTACGATGTGCCGATGCAGACTGAAGACACCGGGACCACGGCAGCCCCAGAGGAACCGGTGACCGCACAGCCATCCGACACCAAGGGGCGTGTCGTGTTCGCTCTGGCCGTGGTCGTCGCTGTCGGCGTCGGATTGGCTGGCGCGTTCGGCGGCGATGGCCCGCCACCCCCACCCCCACCCCCAGACGAAGACGCGTACGTCGACGCGCTCTTCACTTCCAAATGGGACGTGCTACTTCCCAAGCGGCCGTTCATCGAGCAGGGCTACGCGGCCTGCGAACTGCTGCGCTCTGGCCACACGGAAGAAGAGGCGACACTTACAATGTGGGACCGGCACCCTCGCACAGACGGCATACCGGAGGAGGTGCGGAAAAGGTACCGGCAACAGACCCTGGCCGCCCACAAACACCTCTGTCCGGACGCTTGAACTGCACAGAACGTCCGCCGACTGAACGAGAAGTGCGCGGAGCCACAACGGACTCCGGGCTCCCGAATTCAGTTTTACCCGTATGGGTTTAGATCGGCAGCATCGTGCAGGCGCACGATGCCCGCCGGGTTGGCGAACCCGAACCCGACACGGGATACGGCGCGGATCTGGGTTGCATCCGACCGAACGCGGCATCGGTGGACGTGGTGACCGTGGTGCCCTTGCGGCGAACGGTCATCACCTGCGAGGAGTCCAGCGCCCAGGCGTTGCCAGCGGTGGACCGCCGGGGAGATCAGAGCGATCAGACCGGCGAGCTTGATTCCGTCGTCCACGGTCTCGAGGAGACTCTGGTTCGAGCCGGTCGCGGTCTTGGCCTTCGACAGCGCCAGGGCCATGTCAGGGGCGAGGACGATATGGGTCACTCGGCACCCTGGGCCATCGCCTGCGACTTCGCGTCGTGGACGTAGTCGAGCGTGGTCCAGCCAGCCCCGGTGTCGACGACCTGGACACCTGCGACCGAGAGGAGACCGCTCGGGCCGTTGGTGACGGTGTTGCCGAAGAACGCGCCATCGACCTTCTTGTGACGGATCCTGACGAGATGGTGAGATTCCCGCACTGAGATGGTGTCGAGAAACCGCAGGCCAACTCCGTCGCCAACTGACAAGTCGGGCGAAAACCTACACCGAGTCATACCCATGAGTCTCCCGGGAGAATCCGCTCCCGCCCTATTTTCCCGGACCGATACGCCGCTTGTGCAGGTCAACAAGGCGGTCGGACAGGGCGGCGGCGTCGCGCAGGATGTCGGCTACCAGGAGTTCGCGCCTGCGCTCGACGGCCGCACGGACGGTGCCGACGAGCTCGTCGCGTCGGTGGGTCGCCTCGGCGATGTGGGCGAGGACATGGTCGGGGCCAAGGTGGCGCTCATGAGCGGCCCCGTAGCCGTGAGCCGAGCTGGAAGGCCCCGTCGAAGACGTCGTAAACCTCGTTCAATGCCCGCTGCGTATCGGCGAGTCGGTCAATGGTCTCGGCGACCGCGACGGCGCCGTTCATGGCTGGGCCGAGCTCGTCGACGTCGACCTGCTCGGGGTCGAGTTTGCCGTACTCCTCGTACAGCTCCCGGACGCGGCGCATCAGTTGGAGCAGGTCGTCGCGGGCCTTTCCGACCTCCTCGTTCAGGTCGGCCGGCGCATTCTCGTCGGTCATGCGATCACTCCCTCGGTTGAAGCTGGCGGGCATATCGTGCAGGCGGCCCGCCCGCCAGCACTGGGCCAGCATCATGCGACGGGTGTAGAGCTCGGCGGGCAGGTAGGGGTTGGTGGCGTCGAGGATGCGGGACTGGGCGACGCCGAGCTCGTAGGCCGCTCTGTAGGCGTTCACACCGTCACCTGCGTATCGTCGGCGAGGTAGCGGTAGACGGTTGCCCGGGAGACGCCGAGCGACCTACCCACCTCAGCGGCCGAGAGGCCCTGTACACGCAGCTCAAGGGCACGCGCGGCGTCGGACGTGTCGACGCGTCGGATCACTGAGACCCACGCTCCCAAACCGACGGTGTTCCGGCTATCCGCCTCTGCCAGGTCCGCCAGCGCGATCAGCGACTGTGACACAGAAAGTCCTCTATCCATCGGGCGGCCAAGTCCGAACCCCGTCCACTATCGCGCATCACGTCGAATTACGTGAGGGGAAGTCTCACCCAGGACCAGAGAGGTCGAGGTCAGGTACGTGCAGGACGGGGTGCTGGCAGTGCTGTACCCCGGCGCGATCCTGGGTCTCGGCGTCGTGTGCAGCCTCTGGGGAGAGGATCCACACGAGCGCCGCCGACCTTTCGGGGCGTGAGCGTATCGGGCTTCTGGTTTCTGTCGCGGAACCGGCGGTGCTACCAGCCGAGCGCGAACCAGTCGACTTCGCGCAGGGCTGTCTCGATGCGGGTGGCTTCCCGAGCGATTTCGGCGGGGCGTTCGATGGCTCGAACCCTGGATTGTGTGACTCCCGGCGATATTTGGCACGGTGTCAGGGGACCGTCCAGACACCGGCGCCGGGCGTGCTGGCGAGCATCCGGTATCCCGGCCCATCGGCGGGAATCGTGGCCACGGCGACCACCGTCCCGGAACCGGTCTCGACCGATGTGCCGTAGCGGTTGTCGAGGTATGCGACACCCGCTGCACCGGTGGAGATGTTTCGCCAGTGGACGTGGACACCGGTGTACGGCCCGAGGCGGGTCACTCCCGGGGTGTCAGTGTCGGTAGTGGCGGTCAGGTAGAAGTAGCCCGAGCTCGGGAGTCCGGTCACACCGACGCTGAGACCGGCAACAGGAATGGGGAAGACACTGTCGATCGGTGCGGCGGCGGCCGGCTGTGCCGCGAGAAGCAGCGCTGCACCGGCTCCAGCGACGACGGATGCTCGGCGTAGACGGTGACGTGGTCTCATCGATGGACCTCCCTGCCTGGTGGCCCGCTCTCGGTTCCGACACCGACGCCAGCCAAAGGATGCTGTCAGCCTACGTCCGCACCGGGTGACCCGACCATGAATCACCTGGTCGAATCCATCCGGCGTCGACGAGCGTAGCTGCAATAGCCCGCCACCTTCGGCCGTCAGAACCGCGCCACTTATCGCTGAAGTCACAGCCTTTCGTGTTCGCAATCGATGGTTCGCGAGACACCCCGAACCCGAGGGCGTTTCCCCAGGTCGTCGGTGCCACGTTTCCCGTACACGACTGACGCAACCGGTGAGGCACCTACTACACCGCACCGCAATCCCCCTCCGTTACAAGGAGCCGCACTACTCAGAGGGCCGGTTAGGAGAACGGCCCAGATCGTGGTGGGGATCGGCATGGAGCCACGTCACCGCGAGATCGGCACGTTGGTGCGCCACCGCGGCGCGAGTGGTCGGCTCATATCCGGAACTCCGTCGGGTGGTGAGATCCGTAGATCCGCATGTCCGCCTATCCGTCGCACCGTGCGAATCCGCCTCGGACACAGTGCTCGGGCCGCGAGTTCACCAATGCCAGCGGAGCCGAGTTCAGTCTCGACGGCGAAGACGAAGGGGACGGTGACATCAATCCCGGCATCACACGCTCGACACGGGTGGTCTTCGACATCCCGATTGGGGCCGCGCCTATCGCCCTGGAAGTGCACGACTCGATGTTCTCGAACGGAGCAAGAGTGAGCTTCGGGTAAGCCACGTCTTACGCGGTACTCATTGATCCATTTACTCGACCGATACCGCCGATCCCCACACGGTTCGTGCTGCCGGATCGGTGTCTCACGGATCTATGCGTCAGAAACAGTCGATTCCGGGACACTCGCCCGCGATCTCATACAAGTGCCTGTTGCCTGCCTCGACGATCGTCCTCATCCTGTTTGTTGCCAATCGCGCCCTATCGTGTTGGAGCTGCCCTTGTTACGGTCGTCCCGAGTGGGGCGAGGCGTCCGCCCCGCCCCCGTCTCCGGGAGTTCCTAGTGGGCACCTACCAGTTCGTACGGTGTTGATTCGGATTTCTCGCTGCCGTTGTCCGTTGCCTCATCGGTAAGTGGGAGTGGCGGGGTACGGAATCCGGCGTCAACTGCGAGGTCTTTGGCCTTGTTGTATCGGCGCAGTGCAGTGCTCGCCCACTTCTCCCCTGTTGCCTCCGCAAGTGCTGCGAACGTTGCGTCTGGTTGCTCGATCTTCAGTCGGGCGGTCTCCTTGACCATCGGATCGAGCTTGCTCGACTCGATGAAGGCGAGCAGATATTCAGTGGTTTGCAGTTCGTCCGGCAACACCGAGGTCTCTGTCTCCGCCGTTGCGAGCTCGTTGCGCGCAATGTCCTGATCGTCGGCAACGGACTCTGCAACGACATCATCTTCATCAGCGCAACCGTCAACGCGGGTTGTCCCGGCCTCTGCAATGTCGTCGTTCATTGCATCAGGCGACGTTCGTACTCTCGCAACCTGAGTCTCTGCGGCACCGCCATAGACGCCAGCATTACTTGCATTACCAGCATTCATGTCATTAATGGCGAAACTGTGCATGCCGTTGCGGTCGGGGATGACCTGCGGGTTTAGCCGAGAGCTGACTGTGCCTGCGTTGCCTCGCTCCTCGTCCGCCCTGCTGGTGATGTCGTTGCATAGGGCGTTGTACTCGGTGTGTGCTGTACCGATTGCCTTGATGAGGATGCCGACACCATGGGTGAATGCCAGCACCAGCAACGGCGGAATGATCGCAATGAGCGACGCGCCTGTCGGCGTCAGCGGTGTGAAGCCCAGGTCGATGCCGGCCGCGACGTTGCGGGCAGCTTCTTCCCCGGCTCGGCGGGCATGGTAAGCGTTGCCGAACACACTGATGAAGACCACTACGACGGCGAGCCAGAGGAAGAACCGCTTTCCTGTCGCGCGGCCACTGATCTTGCTCAGCGCAACAACCGCGATCGTTGCGCCGAGGATTGCGCCGTCGACGATGGCCGGGAAGATCCAGGTGAGGTAGTGCGGGATCCCGGCTTGCAACGCGAGGTCGCGTTGCACGGCAAAGGACAACACAAAGGCCCCTGTGGTGATGCCAATTGCAATGGAAATCGCAACGATCAGAGCCGCAATCAGCGCGCGGACCTGGATTCGTGCTGCTCGAATACTAAGGTCATTCATGACTGGTCTTCCTTCCACGGGGTACCGGTCGGAACGAGGCCCCTGCCGACCCAAACGGCAGGGGCCTCATCTCTTTGCTAGTCAGCGAGCGGACGGCCAGGTGGGAGGGGCTTGTCCTCCCCCTCAAACGCGTTGCCGTCGTTGTGTTGCGCGGCGCGGCGCTGTGTTGCGTCGGCGAGCGCCTTCTCCACGAAGTGCGACCAGTTGCGGTCGGCCTCGGCGGACTGCGTTGCTTTGAATGCCAGGCGCGCTTCTTTCAGGACGTCTGGGGCGATGTAGACGGTTGTCGGTTTGTTGCTCGGCTTCTTCTCCGGTTCGGCCGGCTGTTGCGCGGCCGCAGCCGTCGATGCCAGATCCGTTGCAGCCTTGTTGCGTTGTCTCCTCAGTGCTGACACATCGGGGGTCGCAGCTCGCGCGGACGCCCCAGGTCGCGGCGGCAGCCCCGTGATAGCTCGATCCGTTGCACTCACGATGCCGCCACCTCCGCGGCCTCGGCCTCAGTGATGCGTTGCACCATCTCTTGGCATACGGCCAGCAAGTCCGCGGCGACCTCTTTCGCGCTTTTTGGTGCGTGTTCCTGGGCCTTGGCACTGCCGCGGACGACTTCGTACCACTTCGGTCCGCTCTGGACGACGTCGTCGAGCTCATGGACCAGCACTCCCCGCTCCCGGATTGCGAGTGCTGTGGCTTCTGAATGCCTCACCATCTTCTCGAACACGACGTCGTCGGCGTCCCCACCGAACGCCGTGGCGATTCCTTCACGAGCCGTTCTCTGTACGGACGTGGAGTTCGCGCCGACACCGACGAGGACAACGCCGAGGAGGTCCAGCTCCTCGTTGACGTCCATGACCGAGGTGAGGCGGGCCGCGACGGCTGCCATGCCTTTGCGGCTCGACCCGTCTGTCTTCGTCGGGACGAGCAGCCACTTTGCGGCCGCAGCGGCAGCAGTTTGCAGTGTCTCGTCGCCGGGAGGGCAGTCGATGAGCACCATGTCGTACTCGCCTGCCAGCGGCGCCAGAGCCGTCGCAAGGGCTAACTTGGCACCTAGCGGGTCTTTCGTCGCTTTCGAGGCCAGCGCGGCGGTAGCCATCGACAGATGCGTTCCGCCCGGGATGATGTCGAGGTTGGGACGAATATCGCGGACCGGGGTGATTGGATCACCGAACGATAGAGCCTGCGCGAGATTTTTGCCCTCGTCGTCGATCTCGCCGTACGTGTAGCCGAGATCCTCCGCAATATTGCCCTGCGGGTCGAGATCGACGAGAAGGACCTTGTAACCAGACTCGGCCAGCAAACCAGAGATGTTCGCGGCCAGGGTCGTCTTGAACACTCCCCCCTTCCCGTTGATTACTGCGGTGACTCGATGCAACGCGACCGCATCGCGTTGCGGGACTACGTGCGTGCGAGGTGGTGGCATCGGTGTCTCCCTTGTTGTCCCGGAGCGGGTTTCACTGTTAATGCTGGCATTGCCATCAATGATGGCTATTGCCGCAACGCCAGGATTACCTGCGCTGCAGGTGTTGCAGGTGTTACCAGCGTTGCTGGTATTGCCCATGTTACCGGCAACGCAGTCATTGCAAGCATTACTGTCATTCCCGGCGTGTCGCCCTGCCAGTAATACCGGCAATGCTTTTATACAGGTCAGAGCGCCTATGCTGGCATTGCTTTCATTACCTGCACAGATCCCTCATGCACGCCGGAAGTAATACTTGTTTTGCATGCAATGCTGGCACTTCGTGCGCAACGAGTGGGGCATCAGCTTCCGAGGTGCTCAGACTGTTGCATCGGCAAGCTTTGCCAGCATTAACGGCAAAGCTTGGAATCCGGCTATTGCAAGGAACACTGGCGCAACGTCCGGCCGTTGCGTTGCCGCGTTGCAGTACGTCATCCTGTTGCGCCACGGCCCCATGTTGCGTTGCCTGCCGTGATTGAGCCGGAGAGCGCCTGACCGCCAAACAGGCCGCCGCCGCCGAAGCTATTCCTGCGGCGAAACCCCGACGCCTGCCAACGGGTGCGGAAACCAATCTTTTGGGCCAGTTACCCTTGGAGGCACCCCTCAGAGGAGGGGCGTCCTCGATCCTGTTGCTTCGGTTCGAGTCGCATCGCAGTCGCGGCGTCCGAGTTCCGCACTGCGCAATCGGGGCTACATCGACGGGTTGAGATGCCAAACACCACGCTGCCGTCCTCGTTCGACGTTGAGACACCTCGGGAAACCTCGTCAGAGTCGGAGACTGGTGACTGCGTACGGCCACAGCGCGATTTCAAGGGTCGCTCCGTTCTCGTCGCGCCCCACCTCGGACTCTCGAGCGCAGTAGGCACGCTGGCGAGATGCCTGCTCGGGCACCCCGCCGACCACCGGTCTACAGCGAGAAAACAGGCCCGAACTGCCCGGGAGGGCCAACACTGCGTGCATTCCGGATTCTGCGTAGGTCCTTGTGTCGGTAGCGGGGCATGATGCCAGGTAGCAGCAACATCCACATGTCGTCGACGCGTTCTTCGAGGTCGGCCCCTCCGGTGCGGATCAGCGACAGGGTTTGGACACCAGTGAACGCGCCGATCACGAATCGCGCGAAGGTCGCCGGATCTGTCTCATGGCTGATGTCGCCCTGGTCGATGGCGCGCCGTGCGAGGTATTCACAGGTGTTGATCCAGTCGATGTAGGGGTCGGCGGGCCCATAGCCTTTGTCACTGAGCTCGACGGTGATGCGGATCCCGGCTCTTACGATTGGCTCGTGAACGATCTGCCTGGCCATTTCGTGGCACAGCATCACGATCTGCTCTACCGCCGGCGCATGCTCTCCTCTGATTGCCTCGACCGCAGCGATGGAGATCGCGTGTTGCTCGGCGATGATGGCGCGCGCAAGCTCTTCCTTGGAGCCGAAGTGAAAGTACAACGCACCCTTGGAAAGCCCAATGCTCTCGACGATCGCCTCCAGGCTGGTCCCGACGTAGCCGTTCTGCTCGAATGCCTCGGCCGCTCCCGCGATGAGCTGGCCTTTCGTCGCTAAACCCCTAGCCTGCCGACTCACTTGCACCTCCGCCCACAACGCGACAAAAACCAACCTGCGGAACGGTACCAGCGCGGTTTGCAGGAACATGTTCCGGATTCTGTTCCGGTGGGGTCAATCCCAGCAACCTTATGGGCACGGATACCGAAGGCAATCCTCGCGTCTACTGGGACACCACGGAGTAAGCGCGACCCCGACCAGGACCCCCCGGGCCGCGGCCCCTTTCCTGCGTATTCGGTTCCCACCCCCACCGGGCCGCAGCGAGTTCGCAATAGTCTCGCTGCAGTACGCAGGCATTGCGTTGGTATTTGACGGCCTTGTGCTTGTTGCGGGTTCGAGGGCGGGCCGTCCTCGTGATGCTCGTCTTGCCAGGAGACCCCTCTTCCACACCCGGACGGACCTACCACCTTGGATAGGGTGGAGACAGGGACGCCGACCGGTGAGGTGAAAGGGAATGGATGGGCTACTTCGAGGGTCGTGTCGTCGCAATAACAGGGTCCGGGGCAGGAATTGGACGCGAGCTAGCTCTACAGCTCGTTCAGTCTGGCGCACATCTGGCGCTGTCAGACTCGTCGGAGTCTCAACTGTCCGCTACCGCTGACCTGTGCGAAGGCGGACCCGGAGAAATCTATACGTCGGTTGTCGATGTGACGGACCGAGCTGCGGTGCTCGCCCATTCAGAAGATGTCGCTTCTCGATTCGGCCGAGTTGATGCTCTGATCAACAACGCCGGCGTACTTTTCGCCGGGGACGTACTCGCCACGACCTTCGAGGACTACGAGCGAGTGGTCGACGTTGACTTCTGGGGAGTCGTCAACGGAACAAAGGCGTTCCTTCCACACGTGATGCGCTCGGATCGAGGCCACATCGTCAACATCTCGTCGGCCTTTGGGTTGATGGCTGCTCCGTCGTATTCCGCCTACAACGCGGCCAAGTTCGCTGTACGGGGTTTCACTGAGTCGCTCCGCCAGGAGATGGTTCTCGGGGGACATCGCGTAAAGGTGACCTGCGTTCACCCGGGTGGAATTCGGACCACCATCGCGCGCACTGCTAGGCACGCGGCAGGAGTAGACGGGACCGAACTCGCAGATTCATTCGAGCGGCGTATCGCGAGAACAGATCCGAATGCCGCCGCTCGGACGATCCTCCGTGGCGTTCAACGCGGGTCTGCGCGCGTCTTGATCGGCGCAGACGCCAGAGCGGTCGACATGGTTACGCGAACGCTCGGAGCGCGCTATCTGTCCATCCTGCCCGCCCTGAAGAAGCTTGGTGCGTAGCTGGACATTCGACCTGAACGGCGTTCAATCCGGACAGGCTAGGATCTCCTCGTTCATTCGGTCGGGGAGGTTTTGGATGGCGACAAAGTGGTTGCTGGTAAGTACGTTCGGGGGCGCGGTGCCTTCGATTGTGGGACAGGGCCGCACGCCCAAGCCCTTCGTGCCGTTGGAGCAAGTGATCAAGAGCAGGCGGTCATTTGCAGAGGCGACTTCGGCGATCACCGAGGTCATGGCGCACGCGACAAAGATTGACAGGCTTTCCAGTGACGGCCGTCGCCGGGTTATCGCGGACCCCTTGTGCACATTCGAGGGCAGACTTCACGCGATCTATCTGTGGTCCGGATTGGCTGAGGAGCAGGTTGCACATCGTGATCCGGCTGGAGCCTGGTACTTCAATCTCACCGACCTCAAAGTTAGTGGTAGCGAGGATCTTTTCGACCTGTATGGGGTAGCACCCGAGAATCGTCGATCTGAAGCTGCAATGGCCGGGGCGTTCGATCGGTTGGATACCGGCGTCGACGAGGGGCAAGCGCTAGCCAAGATCGTTCAGTCGACCCCGGGGATGGAACACCAGGCGGTGTGGACAGTCAAACGCGACGACGGCGAGCGCCGTGCTGCGCATTTCTCGTGCCGCGCTGTTGAGGAACGGCCAGATCCGAACAGCGATCGGAAGGTGGTGATTCTGAGGGGTGTTACACATGACATTGGTCCGGCGGACGATGTGCCGACTGCGCCGCCGCCGGTCATTCTGGAACATCGCGTCTTGGACGCCAAGTTGAAGCCTGGTGAGTATCTGGCCTACGTGGATATCAAGAAGCTGAGCCTGATCAAATGGCGAGGCAACCCTATGCCCGGAATTGCTTGGGAAGGTGGGGTAGGGGAGCCGACGCCTGCGATGCACCCGGATGACGTCGCGGTTGCGCGGCGTTTATCTGCAGAACTTGCGCGTGGTAGCACCTCTGGTGTTGTTCGTTTTCGCGGGCTGGATGGTGAGTGGAAGCCATTGCACCTTGAGGTCTCGTTGATGGTCTTTGACCAGCACACGACTGGTGGACTTGTCACTGTGTCAGCGCGCCGTAGCCGGGACACCGGTGGCTGCTAGCTCGCGATCACAGGCGCGCCGGTACGGCGCCAGTTCTCGATGTACCTGACGGCCAAGCCGCGCCGCGGCTGGATGCTGACACGCTTGGGGAAGCCCATCGAGTCTCTTTGTTCGCGTGGAATCGGAAAAGTTTATCGCCAGCCATTATTGCGGATACGAGTGTTGGTACGCGCTGGGCCTTGGATGGTGACACCTCGTTGCGCTGTGACGTGGGCATTGTCGTGGAGGAGGATTCGGCTGTTGTCGGTGGCGTGGACGGTGGTGTGTCCGTCGGCGTGGATGGTGGCCTGGTCGTAGGCGTAGATCGTGGGTTCGTCGGTGGCGCGGACCTTGGCTCGGTCGACTGCGTAGACGGTGGTCTTGTTGCGGGCTTCGACCTGGGTGTCGTCGAACGCTTCGATGATGGCGGTGGTGTACGCGTAGCAGCGAGAGTGTCCCTCGAGCTGCACCTGGGCCGCGTCGGTGACGACGATGGCCGGCGACCGTGTCTGTTGTTGCGGTGTGCTGGTGGTGATGCGGACGCATGAGGTGCCGGTGATACGCAGGGTGCCGGTGCCAATGAGGTTGTGGAGTTCGAGGATCTGATCGGGCGGGGAGTCGACAATGACGGTCTTCGCGCCCTGAGCGAACCGGGCTACGACGTCGGTAGCGGTCCGGCACGGAGTCCGGGGTGTGCGGCACTGTGGGTTACGTGTCGAGGTGGTTGGGCGCCTCATGCTCGATAACCTAGTCGGGATCCGCCGCCGGGGAGTGGGTGCCGCGCTGGCGGCGACGAGTCCTGCCTGGGCCTGTGTATGCCCAGTCGCTGCATTGTTCGTCGATCCACTTGGTCTTTTGTCATGCGGCCGACCGCCCGGCTGAATTGATCTGAGACACCACGGCTCGGGCGGTGGAGTAGTCAGCCCTCCCGTTCGATCTGGTGGGGAACCTGCCGTAGCGGACTCGGGCCGGGGCCGAAATTGGTAGCGCAAGCATTCCGGTCGAGGTAGTCCGCCGTGTCCCGCGCTTCTTACCCCGCGTGCTTCGCCACTGTTGCTCTTCGTTCCACCAGGTAAACAGCTCGCGGTCTACCAGATGGCGTGCGGCTCGGCGGGCGCTGATTCCGGCAACTCCCCGGGTCTGTGCGACGGTCTCAAGCGTCCGGAGCAGCTGCTCGCCCGTGGCCTTCGAGCTGAGCAGTCCTGTCGAGTGCAAGCGGGTCAGTGCTCGTTCGATGTACTCGGTGCCGTAACCAGTCTTCTCCGACAAACCGGTCAGGCTGGCGACCCCAGACCGGTAGAACCAGTGAACGCGGGCGGTTGCAGCACCAAGGCCACCGGATCTCGAGGGACTCCATAGATCGTGGGCGTGATGGGTGAGGAGCGTGAGCCCGGGCCCAGAAGCGGGGGCGGGTTCCCCTTGTGTTGCATGAGAAGTAGTCTCTACGCCCACATCCCGCGGCTGGTTGAGGGTCCACCGTGCAGCTCGCGTCCCGGCGCTTGGAGTGGTTAGCGTGACCCAGCCTTCCCGTGCCAGCACACGAAGCCTGCGTGAGACCGTGGAGGCGTCGAGCGCGCAGGCCTGTCCCAGGCGGCGGCAGTCGATGTCGAGGACCCTAGTCCGGGCGGTGCGCGCTAGCGCAGTCAGTGCGTGCAGGATCCGCTCGTCACTTGCTCCTCCTCGCCGGCCCCAGTGCGCTGTTGTCGCTGCGAGGGCATGTTCAATGGCGTCGAGGTCGTCGTCGATCGGTTCACGGGGTGCCTGGCCGGGGTCAGCGGTGAAGGTCGCTGCTCCGGCGAGGGCGCGGGACCATTGGCGTTCTGTGTCGTCGCGGCCGCGGTCCGCGTCCTCACGAAGTCGAATCAGACCTGGGGCGGTGGCAACGGCTGCGCGGGCGTCGTCGAGTGTGTGTCCGGCTCGCGCCATGGAAAGAAGGATGGTGTACGCGAGGGCACTGCGGTCCGCCCCTTTCGACGGCACCGTCGCGAGCAAAGCCGCAGTTCGGTGGGGTAGCGGCCGCCGGGGCCGGTCGAGTCTCGGACCCGCCGCATCCTCAATGATCCGCGGCCGTCGATGTTCTTCGGGCGGTGTAGCGGGCTCGACATGGGGATGCCGCGCGAGGAGCCAATTGACGACTTCCGGCGTCGTCCCGCGGCTGACGCGCTCGAGAGCCTGCTGCAACTCGGCACCGGCCAGGTGGGGGACGGCCCGTCCACCGTCGCGATGTGGTGCGCCTGGAGGCCGCACAACTCCCATACGGGGTTTGCTCAGGGGCGATGTGTCGAAGGTGGCGTAGTGCTGGTCGAGCACGCGGTTGAGTTCACCGACCGCGGCCGGGTCGGCGCCGTTCTCACCAAGTCGGAGCCAGATGTGTTGGCCGCCCCACGGCCCAGAGTGCGCACGCAGGTAATGGACACCCAGGTCGTCGAGGTGTGCGGCGAGACGGTCCGAATCAGCACGCGCCTGATCGGCGCCAAAACGGGAGGTGTCGAAGTCGAGCACGAGAAGCCGAAAGCGGTGATCTGAGCTGGCGAGATAGATCGCCCAGGGAATTTCCGGCTGCTGCGGGGGCATGGAGATAGAGGCGTCGTAGTTGTGTTTTCGGTCCGGGTCGACGCGGACGCGCCGCCGCGGCGACCACATGCGGGTGCATGTGTTGTAGAGCAGTTGTGTGCTGTCTGGGTCACCACTTGGCGGGGTGACACGCGCATGGGTTTCTAGACCTGAATCAGGGCGTGTTATACCCTGGGCTCTGTCCAGCAAGACAGTCCCTCCGGGGATGAGCAGTACAGAGAATCGAGCGGCTAACTCGTTTCTCAACCAACTTCAAAGACCCAATGCCCTCGGCCCTGCCCGGTCGGGGGTTTTTTGGTTAGTTGGCGTGATGCACTACGTGATGTGTGTTCGTTTGTGCAGCGTCAAGGCCGCCATCGCGTTCACGCGGAAAGTTTCAGCACCTCCTGGTTGGTCTCCTGAACGAGTTGGGTATGGCCGGTAGCGGCTGCGAGAAGATCTGCCAGGAATTGGCTCATGTTCACACCCGCGGCCATCCGCCTACGTTCGAGTTCCTCGAACACCACGTCAGGGACTCTGCTGGTTACGCGAGTTCGGTCTCCCTTGTATGGGTTTCCCATCCCCTTCTCCTTCCCTGACCCCGACCGTCCACCTTCGGACTCCAATCTGCAGCATCAAACCTGTCACAAGTTGGACCGATAACGATGAAGACACGCCGTCGAGCGCTCTCAGAGATGCCGAATCCGTGCTTTAGTTGCGTGATTATTTATAGGTTCTTCGCGCGTGTCTCGCGATGTTCATGACCGCGCTTCCATGCTTCTGCAATGATTCGCTTGTCGACCCCGTAGAGCTCGGCGATCTTGGGCACAAGGTCATCGCGGACAGCCTTTACCCCGTTCTCGATCTCGGCCAATGTAGTGGCCCCGATTCCGAGCCGGGAGGCTGCATTTCGCTGATTCAGCGCTGCCCGCACTCGAAGGTCGCTCATTCTGAGCTTGCCCGCCGGGATCGGCACGAGCACAGAGATTGATGTGTCTAGGGCTTCGGCAAGAAGGCCGAGCATTTCCGGTGCCGGCCTTGACCGTCCGGTTTCCCAGGTCGAGACTGCCTGACGAGTTGTACCGATTCGGGCCGCGAGATCGTCCGGCGTGAGCCGTGCTTTCACTCGCTGTTCGCGGAGCTTGTCACCCCGGAATCCTCTGACTCCGCTGCGAGGCACTTCATCAACTCCCGGGGTCCGACCACTTCTGTATCCGACCATTGTTGCCCTTCCCGGGGTGCGGTCATGCGCTAGCGCGTTTTATAGTTGCGTGTTATTGTTGCGCTAATCCTAGCCGCTTCCAGCGGACTCCCTCAGCGGAAGGGGCGTGAATGAAAAGCGTGAATAGGTTGCACACAGAAGCTGCCGCGGTTTACGATCCATTCGCGCGCCCCACCGGGGAGTCCTGCGGCCTTGTACACGTCGGGTCCGCTTGTAGCGCAAAAGGTGCTGCACACCGTCTATTTGGTGTGCCCTTTGGAATCTCAGGGGCGATCGTGTCGGAAGCAACTAACACAAGGTGTGGCTCGCGTAGAGCCGCACCTTCGCGTGCTTCTGACGTCCACACTCTCCGCGTCACCACCGCGGCGACCAGCGGTTCGGCTCGTCGAGTTTCTGAAGTCGAATTGGCTCAGGCTCATTCGCTCCGGACAGAATTCCGAATTCCCAACACTTCCACTGTGCGGTTGAACTTCTGCCCAAGTCACCGCTCAGTGGTCTCACTTCGCAGCTCGTGGTTCGCACGCGGGCCAACTTGTGCTGCGCAGAAAACCCCAGGTGCGGTGATGATTGGCGTCCTCGCCCGCACCTGGGGTTCTACTCCCCGCAGCGTTTCAACGCGAAAACGTCCACGCCGCAGGATCTCGGATCCCCGCGGGCCATTTCTGTACCCAGTTGGAGGCTCCGATGTCTTTGGGTGCCCAGATCCACCCGACCACTAATCGTACTGCTGCCCCGTTTTCGTTACAGGCAGATTCCAGCGAGTCCGTTCCTCACGTTCCGATCTCGGGGAATGAGGGCGGGCGGCCGCTCGGCGTCGTCGCATACTGCGCTGGTCGGGCGCCTGGTTACAGGTGCTACAGCATCGACCTTCCTGGGTTTTCGACCTGTCCCGCGGGCCACTCGCTGGTGCCGTACTCGTCACCCTGGGTCGGCATTCAACCCGTCGTCTAACTCGCTGACAGATTCCCAATTCGATTCTCCATTAAGGATTTTCGCGATGTTTCTCGTCTTTCTGATCACCTTGCTCTTTGGTCTCGGCGGGGCCTTCCCTGGCTGACCAGCCTGACCATTCGCCCTGGGCCGATGAAGGGCCAGTGAGCCTCCTGCCCGGCTTCCAAAGTTGTTGTCATTCACATATTTCCGATTCGTCTTCGGTACCTGCGGTTGCACAGAGGTGCACCGCAACGGCGTTTCCTTCGAGAGAAAGCGAGTAGCGATGAGTAGATCAGGTGGTGGCCGGCATCGTCGGCGGGCGGAGCGGGCCGCGGTGTGGTGCGCGGTTCCTGTGGCGCTGTGCGTGGCGTGTGCGGGTGTGGCGCAGGCAGCTCCGTCGCAGCCGGGCACCGGTGGTGGAAGTCAGCCGGGGACCGGTGGTGGGAGCCAGCCCGGAACGTCTGCCCCGGCGCCGGAGCAGTCACGGGATTACCTGCCTGGGTACACGCCGTCGCCGAATGTGCAGAACTCGGAGTGGCGGCAGTACTCAGATTGGGAGACCGGGTACCAGCAGCCCCAGTACGAGGCACCGCAGTACGCACAGTGGTCGTCTCCGCAGACCGACTACGACGCGGCGCCCTCGTACCAGCAGGCGTACGTCGAAGAACCGACCCAGTCGGCTCCGTCGGTTGTCGAACCTGAACCCGTCCCGGTTCCGCCGATGGTCGAGCGAAAGGGGATCGCGCCGGTCGAGGCACCGGAGGGGTACATCTTCACCGGTGCCGGGTTGCTCGAGCAGCCGGATTGGATGCCGGATGAGGACCGGGACCGGATCACGAACACGATCGCGGCAGTGCAGGCCGACGCCGGAAATGCGCTGACCGACGCCGGCGTGAATGCATCACAGGCGGACAGGATCACCGGCGGTGCGATCGGTGGCGGCCTGCTCGGCGCGGGGATCGTCGGTACCGGCCTGGCTGTGCCTGTCGCCGTTCTTGGTGCCGGTGTCGGCGCGGGTATCGGTGCAGGTATCGGTGCTGCTGTGACCGCCCCGACCGGCGGATGGGGTGTCGGCCCGGGTGCCGCGATCGGCGCCGGTACCGGGGCGGTCGTCCTCGGCGCACCCGCTTTCGTGCTGGGTGCCGGGTTGGGTGGTGTCGGCGGTGCGGTGGCTGGTGCCACCGTTTTCGGCGGCCAGGACGTGACCGTTCAAGAGCCCGCCCCTGCACCCGCACCCGAAGCCGCTCCGGAGCCCCTGTGGACACCCCCGGTGGTCGATACCGCGGCGGTATCGGCTCAGACCTCCGCTGTTGTCGAGCAGGTTCAGGCCGTTCCCGGTGGCAGCGAAGTTGTCGAGCAGGCGCGGGATTTCGCGGCCTCGGCGCCTGCATACGTCGAGCAGGCGACGCCGCGAGTTGATGCGTCAGCTGCCCTGGTCCGGGACGCGGCGCTGGCGCAGCCGGGCGGAGACCAGGTCGTCGCCGCGGTGGAATCGGCCGGGACGAACGCGGCGGCCGCGGCCGCACCGGTGATCGAGCAGGCGGCCGCGTTCGCTGGCGCCGTCGTCAACGGCCTGAACGCCTGAGCGGGGTGACCACATGAAATTACTTCCCCGAGTGGCCGCGGCAGCGGCAGTGGCTGTGATTGGGGTCGGGTCGGCGGGCACGGCGTATGCCGCGCCCGCCGGACCGGCGAGCGAACTGGTCGGGGACTCGTGCCCGGCGTTGTTCGCTCTCGGGATCCAGGGAACGGGGGAGTCGTCCCCGGACACTCCGGCGACACTCGACACCGGCATGCTCTCGCAGGTCTTCATGCCAATGATGGTCAAGACCACCGATTCTGCGGGTGACACCCTCGCCGGCCGCGCCTATGTGCCGTATCCGGCCGGGTTCGGTGGCGCGGTGCCCGGTGCGAATGTGCCGTATTCGCAGTCGGTGGAGGAGGGCCTGCAGAACCTCATCGACACCGCCGCAGAGGTCGCGCAGGCGTGCCCGAACACGGTGTTCACCGGGGCGGGATACTCCCAGGGCGCGCATGTGATGAGCATGTTCGCCAAGCGTGTCGGCGCCGGTGAGGGGCCGATTCCGGCGAACAAACTCGTCGGGGTGGCACTGTTCGGCGATCCGACGCGAGCACCGGGTTCGCCGTTGTTCCCCGGCGCCGCAGGCCAGACGTCACTGAAGCCCGCCCCGGGCACGACCGGCGCCCAGGTCGAGAAGATCTCGGCCCCGGCGCTGGCGACTCCCGAAGGCGGCGGAATCGGACCGACCGCGGACACCGCAGTTGCCTACGGCTCCCTCACCGGGCGGGTGGCGTCGATCTGCGAGCCGGGCGATCTCTCGTGTGATGCACCGGCGAACGCGCCGATCATGCGGGCGGTGACCAATATCGCCGGGCAGAGCGAGCTCTCGTCGGGGGATCCGATTCAGTCGTTGACCTCGATCAGTGAGGCATTGGCGCTGACGACGATCAAGACGGCAGTGCCGGTGATCAATGAGGACATCCAGGGCACCACGCTGGCGAACTTGTCGATCGACCCGAAGAAATCGTTGTCGGAGCGGGTGGCGATCGCCTCCGACCCGCGCACGGAAATGCCGACCGCGCAGGAAGCGATCAGCGCGGTGTTGAAGGTCGGCACGATCGGGTTCAACGCCGTCAAGACGGTCGCGAAAGAAGTCCTCACTCCGGCGAACATCGCCCAGCTGGCCACGGTCGGTCTCGCGAATCCGGCTGCCGGCGTCGCGTTGTTCGCCACGAAGTTGGTGGGGGCGATCCCGAAGCTCATGCCCCCGGCGACGACGTCGCGGCTCACTCGGCAGGCGTTCGACGTGGTCAAGGACAACATCAGCGACAACGCCGACCTGGTGTCGACGACAGCGCTGACGAAGTACTGGAACACGGTGCGGGCACACGGTTCCTACGGGTCGACGCCGGTGACCGCAACCGGGCAGTCCGCGGCGCAGTTCGTAGCCGAGTGGTTTGCCGCTCTCGCCAAGGATGTCGCGGCCGGAACCGACTCGTCGTCGGTGACGTCGACACCGCGGGTGACCTCGCCAACCACCACGACCCCGCGAACCAGTTCGTCCACTACCCCCACGTCGGGGGCGACGAGTGCGCGTCCGACGTCGACCAGCCCGGTCGCTGCCGGTTGACCGACCCGGTTCCCCGGACGGGTTTCGTCCGGGGAACCGGATTCGCACAGAAAGGGATTCGATGATGACAGATACCAACTTCCGCAGGCCTGATCCCACAGCTGGTGAGCTGACCCGCTGGTATCCGTCCTTCACCCCCACTGTCGCCGCCCTGGCGGAGACCTCGCCCGTCGAGCGCCCCGCCGAGCCCAACCCGGAGGACCCGACCGAGCTGATCCCGGCCCCGCCGGTCGCGACGCCCGCACCGGCACCTTCCGTGGCCGGGGGCACGCGCCGCCGGATTTCGCCGCGCGCGGTCGCCGGACTCGGGTCCGCTGCCGCGACGGCCGCGGTCGCGGCGGGCCTGGGCGTGTGGGCGCTCGGTGGTGGGCAGGACAGCTCGCCTACCGCCGCTGCCGTGACCGCGCAGCCGACCACGGCTCCACTGACGTCAGCTGCCCCGCGCCCGTGGTGCGACCCGGCCGCAGCCGTGGACGGCGTGATCATCGGCAACGGCCCCGGTGGAACCGACTCCGGCCCCGCCGCGATCCTCGCGTTCGACTTCGCCTACTACGTGCAGCGGTCCGGAGAAGCGGCACGCGCCGTCGTCGCCCCCGACGCCGTCGGTGTCGATCCCGCCAACCTGCTCCAGAGCGCCATCGACACCTACATTCCCGCCGGCGCGGAGCACTGCGTGACCATCCGCGCGGCCGAGCCGCAGCGATTCCTCGTCACGCTGCGCGAACGCCAGCCGAGCGGTGAAGAAGTCGCCTACACCCAGCAAGCCATCACCACACGAGTGGTCGATGGACGTCACGTGATCACGTCGATCGGAGAGGCATCATGAGCACCGAACCCGAATGGATGCAATGGCTGGGCCAGGAGCCGGAGCCCGAAACGGACCTGCCCCCGGCAGCGGTGGTGCCGCTGCGAGGGGCAGACAGCCCGGCCGCAACCCCGGACACTGCGGCGCCAGCCAAGCACCCGGCCCCCCGAGACCAGGGCCCGAAGCGCGAGGCTGCGGCCACACCGGTGTGGCCGCACCAGCCGGTAACAGCTCCGCCGCTGGTACTGGTCACCGGCGTCGGCGGGGGAGCGGGAGCCACAACGACCGCGGTCGGCATCGCCGGGGCATGGGCGACCCACGACACCAACGCCTCGGTGGCGGTGGTCGATCTGTCCGTCACCGGCGGTGACCTGGCCTCACGCGCCGCCGCCGAGGACCGGGTCACCACGATCGACACCCTCATCGACACCCCTGAGCCCGCCGCGGTCGTGACGGAACTGCCCCGGTCGGCGTCCGGCGCGCGGATCATCGGCCGGGGCGAGAGCCGGTTCGACGACGCGGTAGTACACCGGGTGCCTGACCTTCTGCGCTCTCACGTCGACACCGCGGTCTACGACCTGGGCGCGGATGCGCTTGGCAGCCGCGAGTGCGTCCGGCTGCGCGAGGACGCCGATGCAGTGTTCGTACTGGTGGTGCAGGCCCGGGCGGATGCGTTCAACCGGCTGCGCGGCTACCTGGACCTGCTCGCTAACGCCGTCGGGGAGTGGGTGTTCGAGCGCACCGTCGTAGTCATCTCGCACCAGAATTCCGCCGAGCCCGATGTCGACCCGTCCGAACTGATTGCCCATCTGGATGGGCTGGTGCGCGTCGAGGAAGTGCCCTACGACCCGCACCTGGCCACCGGGTTGGCGATTGCGAGTTGGGAGCTGCGCGCGGCCACGATCGCCGCATACGACCGGATTCGGCGGGCGACAGCATCCGCCGAGGGTCGGCAGTGATGATGTCGGCCCGCAGCTTCTCCCGCTGGTCACAACCGCAGACAACCGGTTCGGGCATCCCCGTCCGCCCCCCGAACAGGGTCGCGGAGATCTGGGATCGGCCGGTACCGCGCGGGCTCGGCAGCCCGGCACCGCTGGTGTGGCTGCTCGGCGCCCACGGCGGCGCGGGAATCAGCACGCTCGGTCATGTCCTCGACTTCGCGAGCGAGTGCGGTCAGAAGTGGCCGGCACCGTTCGAGGGGGAGTCGCCCTTCGTGGCGATCGTCGCCCGCGAGCGCGTCGATTCCCTGGACAAGGCCGGTGACCTGATCCGCCAGCACGTTTCGGGCATGGCCGGTAACAGCACGCTCATCGGTCTGATCACCATCGCGGACCGGCCCGGCCGCAAGATCCCGAGGGAGATCGACCAGACCCGAAAGATCGTCGGAGGCCTGGCCCCGACCACGTGGCGGATCGAGTGGATCGAGCACTTCACGCTGATCCGCGCTCCGCGAGAACTTCCGGTCTGGTCGCACCGCGACCCGGTACCGGAGAACAAGAAACGCGCAGCAGACGACCCGACGGCCGTTCCCAGCGAAATCGCAGAGATCGCTGGGGCGCTCCGCAATTCGATCATCAGTCGACTGGGCCTGGGCACCTGACTCGGGCCTGGAAAAACAAGGGAAAGGACAACTCGAATGATGCTGCTACAGAGCACACTCGACACGATCAGCGTGCTGGCACAGGGGATCGAACTGCCGCCGGAACCGCCGCCGAAGTCGGAGAAGCTGCTTGAACTCGGCCGATGGGCGTCGTGGGTGGTGATGTTCGCCGGCGTTCTCGCCTTGGTTTACGGCGGCGGGAAGTTCGGGTGGGAGAAGTTCAACGGTGGCTCGCTCGAGTCGCCGAAGATCATCGCCGGAGCCCTGGTCGGCGGCGTGATCGCGGCCAGCGCCGGCGGAATCATGGCCTCGGTCGTGTCATGACGGTCGTCGCGATGTGGATCCCCTCGGAGGCGGTGACCGAGCCGCTGCTCCAGCTCGGCCGCTACGTGATGTGGATCATCTTCGCGATCTTGACCATTCGCCTCGTCTGGTACGGCGGACTGTTCGCCTGGAACAAGCAGCAGAATCCGTACGAATCCGAACCCGCCGCTCGAATCGGGATGACGCTCGTCGCCGCGGTGCTGTGTTCGGCGGGCAGCGGTATCGCCGCAGCTCTCCTGACGTTCTGACAAGGAAGGACCATCTGATGATCACAACCCGTCGCGCGGCAGCGGCACTGGCCGCTGCCGCCGCGGCGGCGTCCCTGATCGCTGGTTGCGGTTCCACTGAGGAGACCACCGCAACCGACTCGGTCACCACCCCGGCGCCGCCTGACCCGACCACCCCGCCCGCACAGATCGAATGGGACCGCTTCCAGTCGATCTGGCTTCCGTTCGCCGAGGAGGGCCCCACTCGCAACACGGGCAACGGGCCGGTATCCGGGTTCTCGCACACCCCGCAGGGTGCCGCCCTGGCAGCGATTCATCAGACCGTGCGCATGTCGGTCGCCCGCGACGACCAGTGGGCCGCCATCGTCCACGATGGCCTCGCACCGGGACCCGAACGTGACGCGTTCGCCGTCAGCCGCGCTCAGATCAGTGTCACCGCGGCCGCCGACCCTGCCGAAGCCCCGACGCTGGGTGGGTATGTCGTCGCCAACTACACCGATGAGCGCGCCGACATCTCGATCCGCACCTCGTTCTGCGACCAGTCGGCCGCGATCACCGACACCACGGTCGTGTGGACCGGCACGGACTGGAAGCTCCAGCTCCCGGCCGCCGACGAATCCGCATCCCGCGTCCACGTCTACGACCCGCAGACCGCCACCTACGACACCGGCCGTGAAGTGGCTCTCGCCGCACCCGCCGCCGCGTGCAACGACCAGGAGGGCACCCCGTGACCACTGAAGACACCGAAAGCACTGACCACAAGCCCGACAGTTCCCCGGCCGCTGACCAGCGGCCGCGGTGGGGGTGGTGGGGGCGCAAGGCCGCCACCTCGAAGCACGGCCTGGGCTTCACGTTCTGGCTCGCGGTCGTGTTCGTGTTCGTCGTCGTCGCCGGCGGTGGCGTCGCGTACTTCGCTTCCCGCGACGACAACGACACCGCCGAGGGCCAGGCGCCGGTCACCCTTGCTCCGCAGACCGAACGCGCCGACTGGGGGCTTCCGTTCACCGACGAGCTCGGCCGCCGCGTCGAGGTCCCACCGAATCCCGATGGTGTCGCCCTCGATCAGGACACCGACTCCCGCAAGCCTGCCAGCGACATCACCGGCGCCCCGGGTGGTCTGCAGTGGCAGCAGATCCAGGGCTTCCCGCTGCCGTTCTCCACCACCGACGGACCCACCGGCATCGACGGCCGCATGGCCACCGGATTCGCCCAGACCCCTCGTGGTGCGGCACTGGCCGGTATTCAGCTCTACACCCGCGGCGGCGCCACCCTGGCCGGTGCCGCCGAGTTCTATGCCGACCGGGTCGTCCCCGACAGCGACCCGCTCGAGCAGCTGCGCCAGGATTTCCTGCGCCGGGCCACCGATGCGATCGCGTCCGGTCGAGGCGACGAGCGGGCTCTGTTGCCGTACTTCCGTGTCGATGCCTACCGGGTCACCCAGTGGGACCCGCAGCGCCCGGACTACGCGGTGGTGGAGTACGCGATGCTCAAGGAGAGCCGCACCGGATGGGTCTCGAAGTCTGCGGAACTGCTGTGGCGCGACGGGGACTGGCAGATCAAGCTCACCGCGGATCTCTACGGCGGGCAGAAAGAGGTCAGCAACCTCGGGGGGTGGACCCAATGGGCCGCCAACTGACCCGCATCGTCACTGCCCTGGCGGTTGTTCTCGCGATCGTGCTCGGGGCCGCGACCACCGCGGCCGCGCAGGACACCGAACCCAAGCCCGGTGAGGACCGGTCGGTGGTGTGCCAGGGCGTGGAAGTCGCCGGCCAGGGGCTCGGCCAGCTGATTCCCGGTTTCGGCGGAGTCAACGTCCCGGGCCTGCCCAGCACCGGCGAGGTCGTCGGCAACTTGTCCGGCAGCCTCTGCGACAACAACGGCAACCCCGTCGGCGCGGTCAAGGACTTCGCGAGCGAACAGCTTCAGGAGCAGTGGGATTCGCAGTTCGGGCACATTGTCACCTCGATCATCGACGGCATGTCGCAGGCGATGATCATGGCAATCACCTGGTGGATCAAGATTCCCAACGCCGACCTCGAATCGTTCGGACCCCTCGCCCAGATCAACGAATACACGCTCTGGATCCAGTCGTTCCTTCTGATCATCTCGATCGGATTCATGTCGCTCCGGCTGGCCGCGGCCCGGCGGCAACTGATGGTCGAGCAGGCCGAAGAGACCTTCCGGACCCTGTTCCGGGTGGTCGTCACCGCGGCGACGATGTCAGTGATTGTCGCGCTCGCGACCCGCGCCGGTGATGCGTTCGCGATCGAGATCGTCAACGCGACCTCGAACAACGACCCCGCCGGGACCGTGCAGTCGATGATGGTCCTCAACGCCTACTCCGGCATGGCGCCGGGACTGATGCTGATCATTGGATTCTTCGGCGCGTTCGGCGCGCTCGCACAAGCGTTCATGATGCCGATCCGGCAAGGATTCCTCATCGTGGCCGTCGCCGCCCTGCCCGTCGCGGCCGCGGCGAGCGGAACCAAGACCGGCTCCCAGTCCTACGACAAACTCCTCGCCTGGGTGATCGCGTTCTGCCTGTTCAAACCGGTCGCATCGTTTGCGTACGCGATGGCGTTCTTGACCACCCAATCCTCCGCGCTCGCCGTCCCCGAAGGTCAGACCCCGACTCTCCAACAGTTCCAGTACTCGCTGATCGGAATCGTGCTGCTCGCCGCCACGGCGCTCGTCCTTCCGGCGCTGATGCGGATCATCACCCCCGCGATCTCGGCGGTCGGCAGCGGCGGCTCCGGAGCAAAGGCCACCGCCGGGGCACTTCTCGCCGGTGCAGCCCTGCTGACCGGCGGCAAAGCTCTCGGCGGCAAACTCGCCGGCGGCAAGGCAGTCCCGCCCGGAGGCGGATTCTCCGGCGGCGGTGGCGGAAGCGGCACACCCGGTCTCGTCGGCGGCGGCGGAAACCCGGGGAACGGCAGCGGTAGCCGCGGGAACAACAGCGGAAGCCGAGGCACCCCGTCCACCCCCGGGCCCCGCCAAGGCGGGCCCCGCGGCAACGGGGCGAATGCCGGCAGCGGCCCGAAGAAGGGCAGCGGCGCGAAGGCCAGCAAATGGGTCGGAGCCGGAGGAGGCCGCGGTAGCAGGTCCGTCGACAGCGCCGCCGGTGACCTCGCCGGGGACAACTACGCCCACCCCACCAGCCGCCACAACATCCCGCGATGACCAGGAGATACCGATGACCAGTGAGATTGCGCGAATCCAGTTCGGGAAGACCGCCGACGTGTGCGAGCTCTACCGAGCTGGCGTGTTGCCGCCGGTAGAGGCTTTCCGCGCCGCCGATCCCGGCTCGTGCGACGTTGACCACGCACCGACCTCGCTGCCGCCCAACGGTGGTGATCGTCGGTGAGCGCGACCCGAACGAACAGCGAACCGCAGGTCTATCTCGGCGGCCGGGCACCTCGAAATGAAGGCGTCATGGGCCTGTCCGGACCAGTGACCTGGTTCATCCTCGGCACGCTAATCATCTCGCTGCTCGTACTCATGCGCTGGGGCCTCAAAGTCGGCGCGATCACCGGCGGGGTCCTCCTGCTGGCCGTCGTCCCCATGGTCCTCAAACGTCACGGCCTCACCGGATACGAAAGGTCCCTTCTGGCAATGCAATTCTTCGGCGCACTCCGACGTAAGGAGAACATCTACCGCGGCGGCTTGTTCTCCGAGATGCCCGGCGGGAAATCGCAGCTCCCCGGCGTCCTGGCCCCGACGAAGATGTACGAGGGCGAAGACAGCGCCGGCTACCGGTTCGGCATGATCCACATGCCGAAGACGAACCAGTACACGATCGTGATGCGCGCCTGGCCGCAGGGCGACGAGGCCGTCGACCGAGGGCTGGTCAACCAGTGGGTCGGGGAGTGGGGAATCGTCCTGGCCTCTGCGGGTCTGACCAGTGACATCGAGGGAATCGTCCCGGTCCTCGACACCGTCCCCGAGACCGGCAACGCCCTGCTCACCCAGGCCCGGGCCATCACCCGCGTGGACGCCCCGGCGCTGGCGAAGGCCGTGGTGTTCGAAGGCGCGACCGAGTTCCACCGCGACGAAGTGCAACTCGCGGCCCGCGTGGCGATCACCTTCGCCGCGACCACCGATGAACGCAAGAAGGACCCCGGTGCGCAGGCCGTCGAGATCGGGCGCCGTCTGCCCGGCATCCGCGCCGCCATCGAGGCCTCCGGTGTCGCGGTGCGCCCGATGACCGCCGCCGAGATCACCGGGGTGGTGCGCCGCTCGTTCGACCCGGCATCGCAGCTGACGATCGAACGGGCCGAAGCCACCGGCGACGACCACGGGATCACCTGGGACAACGCCGGTCCCATCTCGCACGAGAACAAGTGGGAAGAGTACTGGCACGACGGCGGCCGGTCCGTGACCTGGCTGATGAGCGCGGGCCCGAAGAGCGCCGTCGACGAATCAACGCTGCGACGTCTGATCGCCCCGCACCCGGACCTTCCCCGCAAGCGCGTCGCAATCGTCTACCGCCCACACCGGGCCGCGGACGCGGTCAAGATCATCGACGACGACTACCGCAACGCGATCGTCGCCGCTCAGAACCGCAACCGGGGCATCAGCTCGGCCGCCGCCCAGATCGACGTCGAACTCGCCGAACGGTCCCGCGACGAACTCGCCCGCGGACACGGCGCCACCCGCATCGGGCTGCTGATCACCGTCACCGAACCGATCGAGGCCGACATGCCCCGAATCGATGCCCTGGTCAACGACCTGGCTGTGCAGTGCCAGCTCAACATTCGCCGCTGCTACCGGTTCCAGGACGCGGCATTCGCCGCCTCCCTCGGCATCGGTGTGCTGCTGCCCGACCACGCGTCGATGCCGTCGGCGCTGACCGCCTAGAAGAAGGACGGCACACTGATGTTCGAGATCATGACGCCCGAACAGCGGGCCAAGTATCAGACCCGTGTCTACGCCGGTGGAATCGGCGGTGCATGGGCGAAGTTCAAGATCCGCACCGACGACAACCGTCGCCGCAACGCGAGCGCCCGCGAGCGCACCGAGCTGAACACCACCGCGGGTGGCCCGAAGCTGAGCGATCGGGGCCACCGCGGTGCCGGCGGCGGCCGCGCCGCATCGGTCGGCAAGCAACCCGAACTGCGCTCGACGAGTGTGCACGCTGCCGGCGCGTTCTGGCCGTGGTCCGTCGGCGCAGGTGCCCCCGCGGTCGGGCCGGTGATCGGCAGCCACCTGGTCACCCACGCCCCGGTCTCGTTCGGGCTGCTCAACTGGTTCCGCCGCGGCTTCATCACCGCCCCGGTCGCGTTTGTCCTGGGCCTCAACGGCTACGGCAAGTCCTCATTCGTCCGCAAAGTGATTCTCGGCGCGATGGCACAAGGGGTGACCGCGCTATTCCTCGCCGACAAGAAACCCGACTACCGCAAGATCGTCGAGGAAGTCGCCGGTACAGACGCGGTCGTCGATGTCGGCTACGCCTTCGGACACATCAACCCACTGGCCGGTGGTGTGCTCGGGTCGATCATCCCGCGACTGGCCGCGTTCCCCGATCTGCAGCTGCGTTGGCTCGAGGAACTGCGGGGCCGCCAGACCGAGACTGTGAGCGCCCTGATCGAGTTGCGGCGGGGACAAGCGATTGAGGACTGGGAAGAGTCGATCGTCGGCTCGGCGATCGCGATCCTGTTCGACGAGAAGGGCTTCACCCCCGACGAGCCGCCGCTGCTCGAGGACATGCTCGGCCTGATCATCGAGGGACACCCCCAGCTCCTCGAAGACGCCGGAGTCGACACCATCGAGGACTACCGCGAGGCGGTGCGGCCGCTGCGCCGCTCCCTGCGTGCCTTCGTCAACCCCAAGAGCCGGTTCGGGCGGATCTTCAACGGACAGACCACCCATCCACTCAGTCTCGATCACCCGGCGATCGGTTTCGACGTCTCCCACATCCCCAACGGGGACAAGAAGCTGCGAGCTGCGGTGATGCTGGTGTGCTGGTCGGACGGATTCGCCCTGATCGACGCAGCGAACGCCCTGACCGACGCGGGCCTGGCTCCGCAGCGGTTCTTCGAAGCGGTCATGGATGAAATCTGGGATGTGCTCGGACTGGGCCCATTCATGGTTGACCGAATCGATGCCCTCACCCGCCTGAACCGGCAGATCGCCACCGGGCTGTGGATGATCACCCACTCGATGGCGGACCTCGAGACCGCCGCCGACGGCGCCACCACCTCCCGGGCGGTCGGATTCCTCGAGCGCGCCCGGGTGAAGATCATCGGCCCGATCCCGGAGAAGGAAATCGACCGCCTCGACGGCGTGGTCACCTTCACCGACACCGAAGCCGACATGGTCACCAAGTGGTCGTCCCCGCCGCCGATGACCGGTGAGCAGCCGCGGGAAGACCAGCCCGCCCCGCCCCCGCCGGGAACCGGAAACGTGCTGATCAAGACCGGTGACGACCCGCGCGCCCCCGGAATCCCGGTGCACGTGATCTTCACCCGCTCCGAGATCGAATCCGGAGTCCACAACACCAACGCCCGCTACACCGACACCGTCGCCCGTGAGGAGGACGCCGCGTGATCCCGCAACGCCGCTACCGGGATGTCTCCCCGGAACTGAGGACCGCCGCCGTCAAAAGTGTCGCCCTCCTCCAGAACGAGGTGTCCTCCCGTTGGCGGGCGATCCAGCTCGTCGCCGAAGCCACCGGTGTGCACCCGAACACGCTGCGTAACTGGGTCGAAGCGCACCCCGACGGACCCCGGTCCCCGCGGCGCGACCTCGAACGCGAACTGCGCGAACGGGATGCGGCGCTGGCCGCGGCGTCGGAGATGATCGCCGACCTGTCGTCGCGGATCCGCGACCACGCCGGGCGGGACTGAACCCGGACGTGGACATCAAGAAGCTGGTCGCCGTTGCCGTGGCCGCCGTGTTGGGACTCGTGCTGCTGGTGGTCGTCGTCGCCTCCGACAGCGGCAACGAGTGCCCGGCCCCGGCGACGCCCGGCGGCGGCACAGCTCCTGCCGGATCACTGGTCAAACCGACCAAGTCCGGCACCACCACGCTGACCTCGGGGTTCGGTCCGCGGTGGGGGACCGAGCACCGGGGCATCGACTTCGCCGGCGAGGTCGGCACTCCCATCTACGCGTTCACCGATGGCCGGGTCATCGCTGCCGGTCCCGCCTCCGGATTCGGGAACTGGATCATCGTCGATCATCAGATCGACGGGAAGGTGGTTTCGACCGTCTACGGGCACATGTTCGACGACGGTGTGCTGGTCAAGGCCGGTGACCGGGTGTCCGCCGGGCAGGAGATCGGCCGTATCGGCAACGCCGGCGACACCACCGGCGCGCACCTGCACTTCGAGGTCTGGGACGGGGGCCGTCTCCCGGACGGTGTCGGCACCGCCGTGGACCCGGCTTCCTGGGTGAACCAGGCCATCGAGCCCGGCCAGGCACCGGCTCCCGAGACAGGGGAGGGGGACGGTGGGGCGCCGACCTCGCCCGGCACCGGCGCGGCCCCGGGGCTCGCGGTCTACAACGCCCGCCAACTCGCGATCGCCAAGCAGGCCGTCGCGATCGGGGAAGCGATGGGTGTCTCCGAGCGCGGCATCACCGTCGCCCTCGCCACGATCGGCCGCGAGTCGACGTTCCGGATGCTCGCAAGCTCCGTGGTGCCCGAATCCCTGAACTACCCGCACGACGGCGTCGGCAGCGACAACAAGTCCGTCAACCAGTACCAGCAGCAGGTCGGGATCTGGGGAACGGTCGAAGAGTTGATGAACCCGGTGACCGCGAACGTGAAGTTCTACCAGGCCCTTCTGCAGGTCTCCGGGTGGGAGTCGATGCCGGTCACCCTCGCCGCTCAGACCGTGCAGGCATCGGCGCACCCGGAGGCGTACGCCCCGTGGGAAGACGCCGCGCACGCCATGTACAGCGAGTTCAAGGGTGCGAGTATGGAACTCACCCCCGACGAACTGTCGCAGATTTCGTCCGCCGGTCGGGCTACGGCCGTCGCAGCGGGAGGCATCTTGCCCGATGCGTGCCCACCCGCAGGCGGCGAGCACGGTCCGCTTGCACCGGGCCCGTTCGGGCAGAAGGTCATCGAGGCCGCGTCCCGTTGGCTGGGCACCGAATACGCCTGGGGCGGCGGTGACGTGAATGGTCCCACCCGCGGGATCAGCGACGGCGGCGGCGCGGCCGACGCCCACGGGGACACCAGCAGGATCGGCTTCGACTGCTCCGGCCTGACCCTCTACGCCGTCTACCAGGCATCCGGGGGTGCGATCAGTCTGCCGCACTTCACCGGAGACCACTCCAACCCCGGCCAGCTCTACGACGCTCGCGGGCAGGACATTCCGTTCGACCAGAAGCAACCCGGTGACTTGATCTATTTCGGGTCCGGTGGCAGCACCCACCACGTCGGCATCTACCACGGCGTCAAAGACGGCCAGGACATGCTCCTGGGCGCCCCGCAATCAGGCGATGTCGTCTCCATCCAGCCGCTGTCCAACTGGGCCGGCGAAGAAATGTACGTCCGCCGGTTCGGCGACCAACCCACAGAAAGGCAACCTCAGTGATGAACCCGATTGTTCTCGATCTCGGCGGTGGACCGACGCGGTCCCCGAAGTTCTGGGCTGGCGCCTCGGCGGCGGCGATCCTGATCCTCGGGGGCTGCGCGCCCCAAGCAGAGGAGCCGTCAACGCAGCCACCCACCACACAGGACACCATGTCCGTTGTCGATGTCGCGGACGCCGACCGTGCAGTCACACCGACGATCGACGATCTCGGTCGACTGGTGTTCACGGCGCCACGATCCGAAATGAGCATCCCGCAAGGGAAATGCGCTGACCTGGACACCAGTGACCCGCAGCTCCGCGACGGAACACTGGTGTGGGCGCGGGTGGCGGGCACCACCGTGCCGATGTCGACGACCGACGGCCCGCCGGTAGTCGATCAGGTCGGTCCGCCACGCGGGATCTCTGCGACTGCTCGCGGAGCCGCTCTGGCAGGGCTCAATCTGATCAACGCCGCCGCCCGCAGCGCCGCATCCGCGGTCGAGGTGATCAGCGTGGCCTCGACTGCCGCGCCGGATGCCTCACCCGAGATGCTCGATCGCCAACCGCTCATCGACCGGATCGTCAACGCTGCTGACGTTGATTCGCCCGGCGCCGGTCCGGCCCCGCAGTGGGCGACGCCGGTCACCGACGTTGTCGCATACCGGGTCCGTGGGTGGAGTAACCAGAATCCGCAGCACGCGATCGTCGACTATGCCTCGCCGAGCAGCCCAGACCGCTACACCGCCCGCTCCTTTGTCGTGCACTGGGTGGACGACAAGTGGCGCCTGGAAGTGGACCACGACGGGCCGACGACGCACACCGCGGAGGTCGACAACCTCGACGGATGGACCCACTTCCCGACGACCGACTCCACCGTGCGCGTCTGCGGGCAAGAGCAGGACTCCGTCCGATGACGGCCACCGCGCAGGTCATTGGCGCACCGCTCGGGCAGCACTTGGAGTGGATCTTCTCCTGGATTGCGCTCGTCGCCGGCGCGGTCATCGTGACAGTGGCGGGCGCCGCGTACGGGTGGCGGCGGTGGACCCAGAGGACGGGCGAGGGATCACCCGGGATCTGGTTGTTCTTCGGATTCACGCTCATGTTGACCGGATCTACCAGCACTTACCCATTCCTCTAGGCGGCTTCACACGACCGGACACAGACCGACTCAGAACACGAAGGGACAGGGCACATGACGGAAAACGTGACCGAGAACCCCGCACCGAAGAGCGCGGCTATCAAGAGTTGGGGCCAGGAAGAAGTCGCCCCGCACAACTGGGCTGCCAAGGTGCTGGGCGACCAGACCGAAATCCTCGAGGCGAACGGATGGCAGGTCACCGAACGTCAACGCGACCTCGCGTACCTGTCGGCGCTGGAAGCACTTGATGCCGAGGTTCTCCGGCGGCCGCTGCGGGGACCTGGTCAACCCTCCCCGGCGTACGCCAGCACGATTCACCAGATCACGGCCACCGAACTGCGGAAGGTCGCCGGTGAGCCGGCCCCGGTCAAGCCCTGGGAGAGGGTGTCGCTGGGACTGCTTGTGGCGGTGGCAGCGATTACGGTCGGCCTCACCTGGAAGGTGGCGCGGGACATCGCCAGTGAGTTCCTCCGGATCGACGACACACTCTGGTTGGGGCCCGAACGGCACCAGACAGCAGCGAACTGGCTGTTCTGGATCGGACAGACCGGTGCCGTCGCCGCCGCGCTCCTGCTGGTGCCCGCGCTGGTCGCCGCGGTGGTCACGGTCGTGCGCCGCGTCCGACCGCGATACAGCCGTGAGGCATCGGTCCTGGTCCTCGTCGCAATCGTGGTGTGCGTGGCCACGGTGGTCGCGATGCTCACCAGCGCGTTCATGCTCGCCGGGCTGAGCCGGTGACGACATGAATCGGCATCACAGCAGGACGATCCGTGGCAGCGTCGCCGCCGCGATGGTGACGGTGACCATGTTGGCGGCCGGGTGCGGCAGCTCCGACGACGGGCATGACCATGCCGCCGAACCGATGGATTCCGGTGGTCCGACGGCAACATTGACAACGCCACCACCGCCGCAGCTGCCGGAACAGTTCAGCGGTGTCGATCAGAACGATCCGGAAGCGGTGATGGTCGCCGCCGCGCAGGCCCTGTTCAGCTACACCCCCGCGACGGACCCGACGCAGGCTGCTGGCGCCGACCGGGCCGCAGCGCTGCTCGACGAGCGGTTCTACGCCGAGAACAAGGCGGGGTTCTCCGTGCTGGCACCGATCACCGGTGCCCAGTGGGACCGGTGGGCGAGTGAGAACGCGACCGTGACAGCCCGCGCGGCGGTGACCGGGGACAACCATCCACCGGACGCGCCGGCCCGGATCTCGCGGGTGGTAGCCGTCACCCAGACCGCGACCACCCCAGCCGGAGCGGTGCTCGGCGAATCCACGGTGGCGGTCTACATGAGTGCAACCCGTCTCGGGGTGTGGCGGGTGAGCGCTCTGACCGTCCGCTGACACCGGACAGGCGTGACCGACAACTGCAACGACATTGGAGGAGTGATGATGACGAGTTCGACCAAGACGGTCGTGGCCACGACCCTCGGGCGAGGGGAGCGGCGATGAGTGACCGTGGAGTCAAGGATCCAGTCAATTCGGCACGCGAGGTGTATCTGATCGCGGCAGTGGTGGCCATCGTCGGAGTGGTGGGCGGCGGGGTGATGTTGGCGCTGTGCCTAGGCACCGATCAGGAGGTGCCGTCGAACCCGGCCGTGGTCCTGATCGACCTGGTAAAGGGCCACCTGGAGTGGTCGACCACCGCAACGGTGATCATCACGGTGTACGCGGTGCTGGTGCTGGCGGCAGCATTCGTGATTTTGGTGCTGGTGGCCCGCAGCCGCGGCAAGCGCACCCGCGTCGACAACAAGGCCAAGCACATGGGCCGGTTGCGGGACGTGGGATCGCTGACCGACAAGCAGTGCCGTAAGGAGTCGGACCGGTTGGGCGTCGTCCTCGAAGAGGGTGCGGCGCCAGGGGTCCCAATCGGCAAGCACCTGTTGTCGGGGCAGAACCTGTACGCGAAGTACGAGGACATGCACGTCGACATCTGGGGTCCACGTTCGGGAAAGAGCAGCTCCCGGGTGATTCCGGCGATCCTCGAAGCGCCCGGCGCGGTGCTGACCACCTCGAACAAGCGGGACGTGGTCGATGCCACCCGCGACCCGCGTGAAGCCAAGGGCGGAAAGGTGTGGATCTTCGACCCGCAGAAAGTCGCTGACGGGGAGAACACCTGGTGGTGGGATCCGCTGTCGTGGGTGACCGACGAAGTCCGGGCCGCGGACCTTGCCGCGCATTTCGCGGCCGGCGACGACGGCCTGGATGCGAAGAAGGATTCCTTCTTCGACCCGGAGGGCCAGGACCTGCTCACCGCCCTGTTTCTGGCGGCCGCGTCCGCGAAGAAGCCGATCACCCAGGTGTACACGTGGGTCACCGACGAGACGAACGTCGAACCGGTCAACATTCTCCGCAAACACGGCTACGACCTGCACGCATCCGGTCTCAGTGGCCAATACAACGCTCCGGCGAAACAGCGCGGCGGTGTCTTCGGCACGGCCCGGAAGATGATCCGCTGCTTGAAGATGCAGTCCATCCGGCCGTGGGTGTCGACCGACGGCCAGCGAAACCGGGTACCGCATTTCGATCCGCGGGAGTTCGTCCGCTCGAACGACACCATCTACCTGCTCTCCCGCGAGGGCAACGGATCCGCCGGACCGCTGGTGACTGCGCTGACCGTCGCGATCTGCGAGGCCGCCGAGGAACTGGCCACCCGGTCGAAAGGTGGGCGCCTGCCGGTGCCGCTGCTCGCCGCATTGGACGAAGCAGCCAACGTCGTCCGCTGGACTCAGCTCCCAAAGCTATACTCCCACTACGGATCTCGCGGAATCGTGATCATGGCCATCCTGCAGAGCTACGCCCAGGGCACCGAAGTGTGGGGCAACAAGGGCATGGGAATGCTGCACTCGGCCGCCAACGTGAAGGTCTACGGCGGCGGCTGCGAAGTTGCCGTCGACGACAACTACCTCCGATCGCTGTCCACCGCGATCGGGGAGCACTGGGAATACAGCGGATCGGTCTCCTCCGGTCGCGGAGGCCGCTCCACCTCACGCCAGCGCACGAAAATCACCACCTTCACCGAGTCCGAACTCGAAGAACTGCCCCGCGGCCGCGCGATCGTCCGCTCGTCCGGAAACCGGGCCACCCTCGTCAAGACCGTGCCCTGGTGGGAAGGCCCCTACGCCGACCAGGTGCGGGCATCGATCGAACGCCACGATCCCGAAGCGAACACAACCCTCGCCGAAGCGGTGACCCTCACCGACGCCGCCGACCCGAAAGAGGTACAGCCGGTATGACCAGCCTCGACGAGTTCGACCTGCCTGAACCGCCCGACGAGGACCTCGCCCCACCCGAGGATTCGTGGGCGCCGCCGCTCGATGGTCTCGTGTCCGCACCCGCACCGGCGGGTACCCCGGCCGACGGGAACGGTGCAGGCGATGCCCTCGCGCTGTCCGATGAGCTGAGCGCCCGGATCGGGAAGGTCACCGGGACGCTGCTGAGTACGCAGATCAAGGCGATCGCCGAAACCCAGCTCGCCGAGCTACTCACCCCGGAGATCTATCAGCGGATCGAAGAGCTCTCCCGGCGTCGACTCGCCGCCGAGCTGGAGACGCAGCTGGTCGCCGAGGCGCAGGCAGCGGACGAGGCGGAAAACCCGCCGACCACCGTCTTCGGGTCGACCGAAGAGTTCGTCCGGGTACGTCTGGCCCCGGGTTACCGCCGTGACGTCGTCGACAACCGGGAAATTCGCTGGTGCCCGCAATGGTGGCGACACGAAGAAGCGATCTCCCGACTCGAAGCGCTCTGGCGCACATGGGAACACTTTCGCCGCGACCCCACCACCGGAATGAGCGTGTGGTGGCGCGACCACGCCGACCACCACATGTCAGTGCTGATGTCCTCGGACGGCCCGTTCAGCAAGTGCAGCGTTCAGCACGGCCACCACACCGCGGACAACGCCATCGCGCCGCTGCCAACCGATCCGGCACCTGCCGGGATGTTCCCGGACACCCGGAACCTCTAAGCACCAGGGAAAAGGAAACCTCATGGATATGCACCGCGACGACGGCATCTACACCGCCACCTGCAACTATTTCCGCAGCAACGGCATGCAAGGGCTGCCGCATGGCACCTCCACCACCCAGCACACCTCACGGGCCGCCGCGTTCGAAGCACTCAACCACGCACTCCACGCAGCACGGGCCGACCGCGCATCCCAGGTCGACGTGTCTCTCACCCGCGACGACACCGCAGCGACCCAGGTGATCTTCGCGGCCGGCCCCCGACATATCGATGCCGTCCACCCTGAGCTCGACGAACAGCGGTCCGCATACTCCCGCGCATGGGAGATCCTCACCACCCATGCCAACGAGATCCTCTCCGAACTCAGAAACCCGCACTCACCCGTCCACCAACCACTCTCACCCGAACTACACGACGTCGCCTGGGCAGCCCGAAACGTCTACGACGGCGACCACCTGGCCGTCGGGGGGCACGACGAACCGGTCGACGAACCGTTCGGATACGTACCCGCCACACCCGCCGACTACTACGTGCAGCAACACGAACGCTTCCAAGCCCATCTCGCAGGAGAACTCGACCGAGCCAAGGGCCGCGCCCGCGACGCCGGACACAGCGAAGCCCAAATCGAGGCCGCCACGCGCACAGACCCGGACCTGGATATGGAATCGCTCCGCCAGCACTCTGCGGCCCTACTCCACACCGTCCGCAACCTCGCCGAAGATTCCACCCTCACATCTCAGCAACGGGCAGCTCTTTCCGCTGCCGTCGACCAGGCCGAGATCACCGTCACCCAGCTCAACATCCACAAAGGCGCCCTCAGTGAGGACGCCCGGGCCGCGGCCGTCACCGGAGTTGCGGCACACAACGGCATCGACACGGCCGTAACCCGTGACCTGCCCGGGGAATCGGAGATCACCCCGGACCAGCAGTTCCGTCAGGATGTCGACACTCGTGCGGGCGAACTGATGCAGTTACTCCGGCAACTCCGAGACGATCGCGAAGTAGTGGTCCACGGTGATGTGATCGGCTCCGACTCGTATGACCTCCACAACAAGATCGAGCTCGAATACGGCAAGCTCGGTGAGTCGCTGGCCCAGGACGTGTTGAGGCGGACACCGATCGACGCTGCGTTCGAGGAACACGTGCACACGCGGGTCGAGTTCGAAATGCGCGCTGACAGGCTTCACGGCCAACTGTTCGAGTACGAGCAACTACATCGAATGGTCTTCGACGGCCCTGGAGCCACGGAGCGGCGCGAACAGGCGATCAGGGAGGTCGCTTCGGAGATCGACGCGCACGGACAGTCAGCGCGTGAACTTCGGGTGTCCATCAACACCCTCGACACCAGTTCGAATGACGAGTTCTTCGCCGGCCACGTCCGCAATGCACTACGAGCCGATACTCGCGTGGCACAGCAAGCGAGCACCCCACCAGCGCACGTCCTCGACTTCCCCTACCCGCCCCGGGCCCCTGGCGCCGCATCAGCACAGACCTCGCTGAGCAACGACGACGCACGTAACCGGCCACCGCGGCTGCGCGACACCGACCTGGGGCGTTGACCCCGAATCCTCCGAACACCGTTAGGAGAACGACATGTCCGAAGGTCCCGAAGTCGACTCGGCAAACCACGAAGTCAACGCCATGATGCGGGTCGCACTGCAGCTGGCCTCTCGCATGGCCGAGAAGATAGCTCGAAACCGTGAGCGTGACCTCGAGCAGGCGCGCCGCGAATCGGCCGAACGTGCCCGCGAACTTGCACAACGGCTAGAGACCAGTCGCGCTGGCGCCGAGGCATACCTGCGTGCCTCGTTCGATGACCAATGGTGGAACCGTGCACAGCCCGGCGAGATCGCCGACCAGTGGCAGCACGCACAAGCGTGGAAGGAACACTCCCAGGTCGCATCGGAAGCCGTCGAACGGATCCGCACCGAAACCGCCAAACGGTATGGCATCGACGTGGACGCTCCGGGCGCGGACGAGAAGGTCGTCGACGCCCTGCTGCGCGATGCCGAGAACCGAAAAGCCCGCGCCGACGCCGAACTGCAGGCACCTGGCGGTGATTCGCTGCGCTCGGTGGCCGACCACGACTACGACTCCGCCGAAAGACGCGGAGAGGACGCCGACCAGATGAGAGCCGCCGGCATCGACGAAGAAGAAGTCGCCACCCGCATGCGCGCCGACCTCGACCAAGCCAGACACCCGGTCGAAGCGGTGGCCGGCACGGGCAGCCATCCCAAGGCCCGCAAGGGTCGGGCCAGACGTGGTAAGTCTGCCGAGCGGACGATGACTGGCCGGTGAGCATGCAGCGGCCGGCTCAACAGAGGGAGGGGTAATGACAGCACAGGACGAGGCGGTTCGAGACGCAATGCGCGGCGCGGTATCCGAGGCTCGCCGCCGTGCACGGCAGGCAACGGAGGTTGACCACCAGGTGCGCGACAAGGCCGTAGGTGTGCTGGTCACTGGCGGGATGAGCGTGCGGAAGGCGCGACGTGCGGTCGGCATGACTCGCCGTGAGCGTGCGCACGCATCAGCACAGACGGCCGGGGCTGTGCTGCGTCGGTGGGCCGAGCGGACAGGCGACCGCGTCCGAGGGTACGACGTGAATTCGCCAATGGGGCCGGAAGACAGGCAGCATCTTCTGGCCGTGCACGGCGCGCTCGAAGAGATCTGGACCGTCGCGAGCGCAACCACCTCACCGTGGCACCGCGAGGATCTGCATTCGGATCTCGTCATCGCCCGCCATGGGTGCCCAGTGCCGGACGACCGCCGAGACCTGCGGCAGGACACCCCTGCCGCAGAGTTCACCAACGTTGTCACCGGCGAAAAGGTGCTGGTGTACTCGGTCGAGCGGTGGAACGGCGGACCAGACAAAGACGGGCGCGGCACGTACCGCATCCTCCGAATCGACCCATCCGGGAACCAGTTCCCGCAAAGCCCGACCGACTACGGGCTCGGCGAGAACGCTGACCGCTTCGGTGGTGGATGGTCCCCGCCGGCGCCGGGGGACCACTCCGTCTTCGAGGCACTCGTCGATGCCATTCAGACAAAGCTCGGCATTGTGCCCGACGCCCTCGATGCAACTCCGGCGTCGGAGCTGCGTGAAGTTCGTCGACGTCGATCGCTACCGGACCTGCGGCGTCCGTAGCCGCACGGCACGAGGTTCAGTCGATCGCCAGGTGCCAAGGGAACGTGCGCGCTGCAAGCCTGCCAGCGCGATCACCCCCGCAGCAGTTCCCGTCAGGCACATCTTCGTGACCGGGGCGAGAGCACCGGCGATCGACTGAACCCACCGCGAACCTTCCGCCACCCCCACCTGAGAGAGTGCGTCCGCATCCGAGCGATAGATACTGCTCAAATGCCTGTCAAGAAAAAGACATCATGGTTTTTGGGTATCGCCAGCCTTTCCACCTTCCTGGGTGTGGTCGGTTTGGTGCTCCCTGATACTTCCAACTGGTTGAGCCAGACAGCCGTACCCTGGTTGGCAAATCCGCCACAGAAGCTGTCAATCATCCTCCTCGTCTTGGGACTCGTCATCGCCTATCTCGCCATCCGATGGCATGAGGAGCACACTTGGGCAGTTGCGCTCCGCGATGAGGGCAATCGTCGGCCGACCGCTGCAGCGCATGCAATCGTCGAAGCCGAACTCGCAGACCTCAAACTTCGTTCCCACCGCGACGACCAGACCTATCTCAATCGGATGATCAGCGACAGGGCGCGCTGGACTTGGCTGGAGACCTTCCACGGATGGTTCTGGAAGAGAGACGATCTCATTGGATTGCGGGATCTGTGGCATAGCTACAAGGAGTGGGAATTCCGCGACCCAGAACTGGAGGCGGCGAGAAGTAGCTTTCTTGCTTCCATCGATACCTTCTTTCGACGAGCCACCGATGAGCGTGACGAGTTGGAAGCCCCCCAGTACGACCCTGAGGGCGAGATAGAGCACTGGGAAGGCCGCATTCGCGCTGAAGGCGCGCGGCAGGGCGGAGTTACTGAATACGAGGCCGTGAAGGAGGAGCTCAGCGATCTCTCTGGCGATGTTCTGTCGAGCTGGCGTGATCTTCTTAAGGTTGCGCGGTCGCGACCTGGGCTGAGCGTCGAGACGGGATAACGACAGACAGCTACCGCCTGCGGCGCCCACACTCCCCACCCGCATAATTCCACCAAACAATAGGTACGGCGCGGGAGTTGCAGATGAGTACGGCGGATAAGTCCAGCAAGGCGATCATCGATCGTCTGCGCGGAGCGTACGCATTCGTGAGCAACCGAATCGTCTACCTCCTTGCAGCCGCCGCAGTCGCGTTCACACTCTGGTGGATCGTCGCCGAAGCTGCGACGCCTGACGGTGTCGATGTTCGGTGGAACTGGAGCACGTTGCAGTGGATCGGCTTCGTGATGGTGCTTGCATGCCCAGCCCTACTGGCGGTGTTGGCGGCCCCGAAACTTCGTCGGTGGTCTTCTACCCATATCAAGCCGGATGGCACGAACCTGTCGCTGAAATGGTTGGTTGCGATCGGCCTCATCGTCACGCTCGTCCTTGCCGCACTGCTGTTCTACTGGCAGGCCGAACTCCTCACTGCACCTGGAGAGTCTGCTTGGTCGTTGGAGAGCAGCGAGCTACTCGATGTCTCCCGATCCACTGCCTTTGGTCTCGGCGCAATCGGAGCCATCGCCGCGCTACTCGTGGGATACCGAAGGCAGAAGTCAACCGAGGATGCTCACCAACACGAAGTCACCACGACAGCGGCCAACCTGGACCTGGAGCGCAAGAAGCAGAAGGCCGAGCAGATTTCGAACCTGCACGACCGGTACGCCAAGGCTGTCGAGCAACTCGCGAGTGACAATCCCACGATCCGCCTCGGCGGCGTCTACGTACTATCCGCTCTGGCCAATGACTGGCTTGCGGTGCAGGACTACCGGCAGCAACAAGTCTGCGTGGACATGCTCTGCGCGTACCTGCGCAACATCCCCGAAGTCCGCGCCAGCGTCACTGAAGGCAATCGTGACAAGCAATTCTTGATCCTCCTCAAGAAGGATCAAGACGTCCGTAAAGCCGCACTAGAGTCGCTCAGCGAGATCAGGACCTTAGAAACCGAAGGCAGGGACAAATCCCCCGCGGGATTGGCCCAGGCGATGCAGGATCTCTATCGCACGCTTGCAAGATCCGGTCCTATCCCTAAGGCTCGGATCGATCTTCGCGGCATCACACTCCGCGGTCTCGACCTACGCCACGCCCGCCTCGCGTATCTGCCCCTGGCCCGAGTCGACTTGCGCAACGCCAATCTCGAAGACGCCGACTTGACCAAAACAAACCTTTCCCAAGCGAAGATGGACGGAGTAGTCCTGCGAAACGCGACACTGGACCGAACGGACCTGTCTGGCGCAACTCTTGAGGACGCCAATTTGACGAACGCCGTCATCATCAACCCCAGGCTCTTCGCCGCAACGATCACTACCGAGCAGCAGACGGGCTTCGGCAATCTCTATGGCGCGACTCTGATCGGAGTAAAGGTCACGGATGCGGTGAAGTTCGTGGCACACGGTTTCAACGTCGTGATGGATCCCGAAACGCGACAGAGTGCGTCCCTGTTCATGTCAGCGAAATCCAAGGATCTTGAGTTTCGGCCACTAGACAAGAACGCAACCGCGAAGTTCGACCGTCTGCTTCGCACGAAACACCTTTCGGTCAAAGTCACCTCCGGAGAACTGACCGTCACCACAGGCGTAAGAATCAACTTCTCAATCGAGGACAGCGAAAACTCTACGGAACAATCGGTCTGACCAAGCGCAGCAATATTCGGTGAGTCAGCGGGCGCTGCACTCCTACTTTTCGTTGCCGTTGTTGCCGCGTGTGCGGTCGCGACTGGCGTGAGTGCGTGGGGACGGGTCGAGCGGCGCGGGAATCGGTGACCCGGAACGCCGCACTGCCTCGGACGGTGGTGCGGCATTGTCGAGCGCGACGAGCCGCCGCAACTCTTCCTGCTCCGGTGTGAGTGTCAACGTCGCTGTGCGAGTCTGCTCCACCGACACTTCGTCGCGCGCGGAAACTGGCGTCGACAGCCCTGGCTGGGAGGCGTGGATGGTGGCAAGCTCGTTCCGCACGGCGTACTCGATGTCGAGTGCCCGGTGCAACTCACCTGACGCGCGATGCGCATCCGCGATCGCCTCCATCGCTTTCATCAACTGCCGCAGCAACAGCATCGCGGACACGCTCTTCGAAAGATGCCCACTGGTCTGCATCACGATCAGCGCGGCACCACCCGCAGACATCGCGCCATTCGGCGCCCGGTACGCCCGGTGCGCCGGAAGTTGCGCGGACCGAGCGAGCTGACGCGCCGCCGCGGCCAGGGGTCCAGGTGTCGGTTCGATCTTCGCGGACCACGCCGCGAACACCCCAGCGGTACGACCGGCGGCGCGTGCCCACTGTGCCCGGTCCTCTAGCGGGATGGACCGCAGGTAGGCGTTCCACTTTCCGATGTCCGCAGTGGCCCGGTCGAGCAGCTTCGGGTCGAGTTCCTGACTCTCCCGTCCCGCCCGTACCGTCGGCAGGTCGCGGCGAGCCGCGTTCCACTCGGCGACTGCCGCCGACGACGCCTGCGGGCTGTCCTCCCACTCGCTGCGCAACCGCGGCAAGGTCAGGTCCTTGGCGAGATGCCCTCCGCCGTAAAAGACCGGAGCGTGCCCAGCGGCGGGCCGAACAGCGACCTTGTAACCGACAACGACGTCGCTTCGCCCCGAAGCGAAACGGGGCCGCGCGACCAATCCCTGCCCGCGCAGCCGTCGCACGAACTCCGCCTCGGACTTCGACGCGGTCGCACACGCCCGGACGCGGCGTGCGAGAAGTTCGCGGTCCAACTCGGGCGCACCCTCACGTGCGGCACGATGCTTCTCGGCCCGGTGGTAACCGCGTTCGCCTGAGCTAGTTTCACGGGAGGAGATGACCGCGAGTCCGTGCTTGCGTTCCAGTTCGCCCGCGAGCTCACTCGCGCGCTTCTTCGACCGCCACAAGTCGACTTTCGTACCATCCTCGCGCACCACGGACGCCGCGATGTGGATGTGGTCGTTGCCTTTGGTGGACACACCGTGCCGGACCGCGGCCCAGCGGGCGGGGGAGCGGCCGGAGGTCTCGGTGAACCCCATGCCGTCCATGAACTCCTGCGCGATCGCGCCCCACTTCTCGTCGGTGAGCTGTCCCTCGTCGACGTGCAGCGACAGCGAGCAGTGCCACACGTTCGCATCCCGCCACGGGTCGATCGGGTCCCGCACCTTCTTGCCGTGCGAGTCCCGCACATCCTCGCCATTGTCATTGCGGAGGTAATTCGGTTCGCGGACCTCGGTACCGAAAACCCGGCGCGGCTCATCGATCTGACGGGCAATCGCGATCGCGTCCTGGTGCGACAACTCGTTGTCGTCATGCCAGGCCATGATCGCCGGATCTCCCGCCACCAGGTGCGGGTCAGTGTGCTCGTTCGACCGCCCGGGACCTTGCAGATACGACAGCAGGCCGGTCATCTTCTCACCGCTGGTGATCTTCACGATCATCGCGCGTCGAACTCCTGCAGAATGCCGTCGATTCGCATCGCTACCCGACGCACCTCGCCGAGCGTGACCCCGAGATTCTCGGGCAGATCCCCGGTGGCGTTGGTGGCCTTGGCCATCTGGTTGACGTTGATCGAAATCGCCGACAACAACCGGAACGCGCCGAACAACTGCTCCGCGAATTCACGGCGCTCCGACGCGGTCTCGGAGTGCTCCGCGAGGGCGGACTCAACGAGCAACCGCGGCACACTCACCCGCGCATGCTGCGCCTTCGCCAGCAGCGCCGACTCCTCCTCAGGAGTCACCTTCACTACGTGCCTGGCCTGCCGGCCACCGTCGACGTTCGCACGACGCTCACGCCGAAATCGGCGCGGACGATCAGCGGTCTCATCGCTCATCGTCGTCACCTCTCAGTTCGGCCCAGCGCAGCGCCCCCACCACGTGGGGCTACACGACAGTGTCTCAGGTCCAGAGCGCAGCGTCCAGAAGACCTGACCCCAACTTAGGGCACCTAAGTATCCATCTTGCTCCGCCGGGGCTCGATCAGTTGGCACGCAGCGCCTGCGTTTGCGTGTGCGTGTGCCCGTTCTTGAAAGAAGCACAGGACGAGCGCAGCGAGTTCCTTTTGCCCGGTTTTCCGGCCGTCCCCACCTGTGGCGCGGACCCGATTGTGGGTGCCTGAGATCGAGCGGAGCGGGACAGAGAATCTTCGGGCACCCACACGAGGACCAGAGCGCTCCACACTTGTGGTCGGCCGGCGCCCGAACGGGCTGACAATGGGCCCGCGCTACGCGCGTCCGACGCGACTTCGCCGCGGGGGAGTTGTCCCCAAGTGGGTACCGGGCTTAACGGCATTGGGCACACACGACATGTCTCCGCTCCGCTGTGTCGTGTGCACCCAACGCCTACCCGGACACCCACCCGGGGACAACGGAATCCGAGCGCGACTCGACTCGCGCACACTCCGCGTGTACGGCTCGAGATTCGCGCGCAACGTCTATACGATCGACCGCATGGAGAACCAGTCGCTGGAAACCGAATTCGCCGCTCTCGATGAACAGATCCGACGAGAAGCCGAGAAGAAGATGCAAGCGATCCGTGTCGTCGCCACAGCACACAAAACTCTCGCTGACACCCGCGAGGAGTTCGCTCGCACGGATGCGGCGAACAAGAAGGTCTTGACCGACGCGATCGCCGAAGCGCGCAGCGCCGGATTCACCGACGCCGACCTGAAGCGGTGGCAGGCCGACGACAGCCAGCCCAACCGACGCGGACCGCAACGCCGGCCCCGCAAGGCCGCACAGAAGGACCAGCCGGGGACCCCAACCGCGACCGCCTCGACGGACTCCGCGCCCCGGCCGGCGGATGAATCCCTGGCCGCGTCGGCCTGAAAGAGCACCGACATCCCCAGCTTCGCTCGTCCTCGCCCGCCCCATTGTTTCTTGGGCCCTCGTGCCTGATGCAACGAGTCCCAGTAAGAGGCGCTCTGACGTCTGTCATCGTTGTCAAGCTCCGCCAATTCCCCCTGAAAGGCCTAATGTGGCGCCGAAGAAGAACTCAGTCATTCGCTTCTACGTCCAGGCGCCAGATGGAAGGCGCTCGGCCGAATGGCGGGTGTGGACCGGGAAGGGCAACAACATCTCGAACGAGTTGTATGCGACACCTCGGGACCGCGCGGAACATTTCAAGTTCAGCCTGCACTCGAACAACTACTCACAGTTCGGATTCAGCGCGTCAGTCCGCGAGTCGCTACGGCCCGGAGACAGAGATGCAATCGCGAAGTGGAAGCGTGCAGGTACTGAGATCACGTCGGGGTGGCGCGCATCGCTCGTACTTCAGTTCCCGGCTTCACAACTCCGACAGCCTACTGAAGCGCCATCTAAGGATGCCGTGACCGTTCAGACAGAAGGAATTCCGGGCACTACCACCTTCGTAAGCTTGGCAGTGGGCGGTCCAGACGCTCAGGCTGAGGGTCTCGATCTTGTGGGTCTGTTGGATCGCAAGGACGGCGGCCATGTGGCAGTGATCTATCAGACCCTGCCGATCGATGTTGAAAGGACGCTTTCTATCGATGTGCGTGCGGCGAAGCGAATCCCATTGGTCATCCCGGGAGTGGCCTTGGATCAACCGTTCGACTGGTTCGTTGATGTACTGAACGATGGAACCAGGGTGGTGACGGAATTTGCGGTGGAGCCTGCACACGAGGATGCTCCACTGCCGTCACTGCCCGGCTTCACCGGCCAGGTACGTCGATGGAAACACGGGCCGGCCGAATTTCGCCACCTCGAAGTGGCGTGCGCAATCTTCGTCTATCACCCAGATGGCAGAACTGAGCTGTTCGTCGATCAACACAGTCGATGCGATCACAGCGAACTCGGACAAGATGCGGGCCGACTGACTCGGCAGGTGCAGGACAACCAGATGGACGAGGAGTGGGGGTACCTGGCCGGTGGCGACCTCTACACGCTGATCTCCACAAGGCGGGTACTTGAGGAGGCGGGGATCAACCGCGGCCTCCCGATTAAGAAGGCCTGATTCGCGACTAACGCCGGGGAGCATCGTCGCGCTCGCGACGTACGCCCGGCTAGGCATCGTGACCTCGTTGTAGAGCGGGCGGGACTCCTGCCTCACTCTCGTTGCGTCACTACTGACGCTCGGCCTACACCGTCCGCGACTATCCATACGAGACTCTGTGTCCGGCCTGTCGGTCCCCGCCTCTACCCTCCTCGGGTAACAGCACCTTGAGAGCGGTTCGAGCGGAGAAACCAGTGAGCGTCACCGGCGGCATTCCCACGCTTCCCGGCATGCCCGAGACCCCGGAGATCGCAGAGTTCGAGCAACTCGCCTTGTTGGGACAGCCACAACCCGTGCGCGTACCCGCACGGCTGTGGCGGTCGTGGCTCGACGAGCCCACGATCGTCGCTCGGTTCGAGGCCAAGCGCTATCTGCGTGCCGGGAACCGGTGCTTCCCATGGCTGGCCGGAGTCTCATCAACCGGACACGGGTCCTTTCGTGCAGCGAGCCTGCCCGGCGCGTCTCGACGTGGCACCGTGCCCGCGCACCTGTTCGCCTACCAACTCGAGTACGGAGTGATCCCGAGGCTGGGGTGGTCCGGTGCCGATGACGCGGTGCTGTGCCATCAATGCGACTTCGCCGGTTGCGTCAACCCACACCACATGCGCCTGGGCACCAACGCCGTCAACCGCACCGAGTACTACCTGCGGCGTCGGAACCTCGCCAGTCCACTCGCCGACATCCGCGGTCCCGCCGGGCGCACCCGCGCCATCGCCGCCGCCGTCCGCGCCGGCCTCGCGAACGGCGACAAACCCGACCGCATCGAGTTACGGATCCGCCGCGCCGAAGCCGCCGGCCTGCCACTCACGCTCTGGTGATTGACGGTGCGTCGCACAGCCCCCCAGGTGCACGCACACGGCTGATGCGCAGAGGGTGTTCGGGGCTCGATGCCCCGAACACCCTCCATCCCCTCCCTGACGCGCCCCCGGACTCCGCACTTCCGGGAACGCGCCGTTTCATGACTAGGCGATGTCGATGTCCTCGGGCCGCAGCTCGCCGCTGATCACCTTCTCCACATTCGCGAGGGTGTGCCCGTTGGCGGTGAGCATCCCGAGGTACTCGCTCACGTACTGCGGCCGCGACCGCCATGCGTCCTTCGCCATTCGCGACTCCATCGCCGCGACAGTGAGCGCGAACGTGAGCATCCAGGCGCGGGACTCGCTGGCCGCTGTCGCTGCGGCCGCGATCTTCTTCTTCGCGTCGTACGTCGTCCAGGTCTTGTCACCCATCAACTCCGGGAGCAGATCGGACGAGTGGTACTCCGACAACTGGTGCGGTGCGAGCGCGACCATCATCGCCGTCCACGTGGCGGCGTTCTTCGGGGGCTTGTTCGCCGACAGCATCTCGCGGATGAACTCACGCCTCACGTCGGTCGCGGACTCGGCCAACTTGTTCAGCTCCCGTACCCGGCGACGCTGCACCCGCTTAGCTTCCTCAGCCGCCAGGAGTGCGGCCTCGCGGGCTTCCTCGTCCTCCGGCAACGGGCTGGTCGGGTTGAACCCGGCGAGTTGGATCGCCCGGTTGAACTGGTAGCGGCCACCGTTGACCGGGACCAGGCCGGCCTCCTCGGCACGCAGCACGTCGAGGAAGTAGAACTGCGGCACATACACGTCGCGTTCCTCGACCGAGTTCGCGTGCCGTAACCCTTCCTCGGGTTCGACGTCCGGGTCGTCGAAGGTGTCCCAGTCGATGTCGGCCTCCTCGACCGGCTCTCCGGACTCGACTTCGACGTACATCGTCTCGGTGCGCACCCACACGCCCCACAGGTCCGGCCGCTGCCGCACCTGCTCCTCGGTAACATGCGCGCGCGGGTCCACCTCGGCGTCCTCAGCGGTGGCGATGTACCGCCAGTGGATCTTCGAGTCGTCGCCAAAGCCGGGATCGCGGTCGAGTACGGTGAACCCGGCCTCGGCATACGGGGCGGTGCGTTCGGCGCGGGTTGCTTTCTCCTTCCGATCCGCCCGTAACCTGCGGGCCTCGTAGTCGAACGAGTGGCGCTGGCACTGCGCCAATGCCTCCACGGCCTCGGTGTCACCGTTCGCCTCAATTATGTGGACAAGTCCTGTAGGTCAAGCGGGAACCCGGCCCCCGGCGCCCCTCAGGTGACGAGCACGTAGGCGCCGGCGACCGCGTAGAGTGCCGCAGTGCCCCCGATGAGCACGGCACCGGTCGCGCTGACGTCGTCGGATATCACGCCCGCCGAGTCGACCAGCACGCCCGCGGCCAACCCGAGCCGGTGTCCCGTGGGGTCCGGTTGCAGGGCCGCCGCGCCCACCGCTACCTCGCGGATGGCGAACAGCCGCGCCACCGTGTCGCCGTCGGAACCGGCACTGATCCCGAGAGGCAGCGGCACCAGCTGGGGCCGCACGAGGGCTGCCACGCCCACTGGCGTCCGGGTTGCGCCGAGGAACCGAATCAGCCGGGCTCTGTTTGCAGTCAGCGCCGCCACGGCCGCCGGAAGTAGGTACGCCCTGGCACCTTGAGGTGAACTCCGCGCAGCCCACCGCTCAGGCGCTACGGACATCGGGTGACAAACCCCCAGTTCGAACAGATCCCGGAGGGGAACGACCATGTCGCCGTCGACCTGCGCGGAAAGCGTCAACGACAGGGTGGAGGATGTTTTCGCACCCTGTCTCCCAGTGGCAGCGCTGGAACGCCTGAGGTCGCGGCCTGGCCGTTCGGCGCTCAGAGGGTCATCTGTGTCGAGGCCTGCGCGGGCTTTGCCGCGTTGCTGTTCTCCCACAGGAAGGTGTATGCGCCGGGCGTGGGTTCGTCCATGACGAAGACGATCCACTCGCCTTCGATCTTGCTAATCGAGGAGACGTTCTCGGAGATGAATCCGCCGCGTTTGTCGCCGCGGCTGGACTGGCCGTCCGGTCCCGTCAGCTCGAAGTCGCCGGGGTTGACATCAGAAAAGCCGCCGGTCGAGCAGCGCCCGCAGTTTGCGTTGATCTTGACCCAGACCTCGTGCTTGTCCTTCTCGCCGGGCTGGTAACTCGGCCACAGGAACGCCTCGTCCAGGGTGATCTCCATGTCGGTGCCGAATGTCATCCCGGCAGGGATGCCCCTCGGCTCGACGCTCTCGACGCTGTCGTGTTCGGCTAGCGGGATTCGGGTCTGGTTCTGGTCGGCCTGGCCGTAAACGAGGACGACACTGTCGACGACGTCGTCGACGTCGGGTGTGTCCGACGAAGTCTTCAGGGAGGCGGACGCCGTGCCGGAGGCTTCCCCGCCGCCAGCGATCTCGGGACTGTCGAAGGACAGCTTGACCACCGCGCCATCGACCTCGAGGTAGGCCTTGTCGGTGGGGGTGTGGCTGACTCCGACCAGGTTCTTGTAGTTCAGGTCGAAATCGAGCGTCGTCGAGGCGTCGTCCGATTTCGCGGTCACCTTGTCGACGGTGATCTCGAAGCCATCGTGCCAGCCGATCTTGTCGATCTCGCGCTCGAAGGCCGACTGGCTACCTTCCGACGTAGGTTCGGCGGCCGAGGCCAGTGCGGGGAGCAGGAGAGCTGCGGGTACAACAGCACTGATCAGAAGAGCCGAGCGAAGGGAGGTGGGCCTCATGGCGAATCTTTCTTTGACGGGGTGGCAGCGATCCGTGCCGATCAACGCTTACTAGCTTCTCCCGTACGGGCACGGAGGATCTTCGACAGCGGGGTGGAAGTTCCTCACCCCATGGAGTTCATGGACCCGCTCCGTGCGCATCCACGCCCGGGCCCGACATGGACTAACACCGTGGTCGGACACGACTTCCACCTCAGGGTCAGAGGAGAGACCCCTCGTCGGCGCGGTCACCTGTCGAGTTCGGGCCGATCGATCTTCCTGCCGATCTCGCAGCAAGGCGGCGTCCCCGAGGTGGCTGCGTTGGATCGTCTGCGGAGCGCCGGATGTCCTGTGTGATCCCGTTGGCGTGTGGTGCCGTACCGAAATCCGCATTACACCAATATTTTTGGATAACCGTCTCATTCCTGGCGAAGGGAGTGTGTGTCAACGGGTTCGGTGACGCCGCGACACAACAGCGCCGAGCGTGGCCGCATCGATGCCCTATCGATGCCCTATCGAGGCGGGGTGAGGAATTTCAGACCTGCCGAGGATATCAATCCGCTTCATTTCGCGGGAATCTTGTCAGGACAGCAAAACCAGCAAGCAACACAAGGAGTTTCACATGTCGAACATCAAGAAGCGCACCATCACGGCGATTGCCATTGCAGCCTTCGCGCTGTCGGCGGGTGCGGGAATCGCGTCCGCCGAACCGGCGGCGCCCGGCGGCGCCGGGGGCAGCGCCCCGGGCGCACCGGGTGTCGGCGCACCGGGTGTCGGCGCCCCCGGTACCGGCGGCGACGCGCAGAGCAATGCCGAGAGCGGCGACGCCAATGCCGGTGACGGTGGTGCCGGTGCCCCCGGAATTTCCTTCGGCGGTCCGACCATCGGACTGAACAACGGCGGCGGCAACGGCAACAGCGAGGCGGGCAGCGGGGGCGACGGCGGCAACGCACGCTCCGGTGACGCCACCACGGGACCGACCACCGGCGGCGGCGGGTTCGGCGGCTGGGGCCTCGGAGGCGACGGCGCGGGCGGCAACGGTGGAGTGTCCCCCGGAGGCGACGGCGGCACCATCAAGCAGGCACCTGCGCAGGGCGGCGGCAACGGCCCCTGCTTCATCCCGATTCCGTTCGTCTGCTGATCGCGATCTCCTGCCCGGAAGGGATCGCGAACTCCACAGGGCCGGCCCACGGGGACACGGGCCGGCCCCGTGGGGCACATGCGCGCAGGGACCTGCGGCGAGCCCTTCCACCCGAGAACACTGGGTTATCGAGGACATCGGGACAGTGGTGCACCTGCCCGCTCTGACTCCGTCACCGTCGATCACACCAAGCACGGCACGGCGACGTATCACCCCGAAGACGCTGTGTCGAAACTCCCCTTCCGCATAGACCACTCCTGCGGCCACCACCGCCGGGGATCATCTTTCGTCCTCATCCTCGAGCCCGTGGTGACGCGCGCCACAGCTCGACCGGCCGGTAATAGGTAGGTGGGACGGACCAGTGCCGCTCCCCCTCGGCCGCAGACCGCCGACTTCCCGACCCGCCGGGGCGCCCAATCGAAGGACTTTCTCGAGATCGGCGGTGAGTCCAGAGCCCGAAGGCTGACCTTGGCGATATCCGGACCGTTTCCGGGCGCCCCAGACCTCTCACGACCTCATCACGCAAGGAGTGTGACCATGTCGAACACTATGAAATTCGCTGTCCCGCTGATCGCGTTCACCGCAGTTGCCCTGTCCGTCGGCGGGGGAATCGCCGGTGCGGCAACCAACGACAGCGACCCGCGGGTCGACTACAGCCGGGAAGTGCCGGAGAAGGCTACCGCGGCCGATCCCTCGGCTGCGCCGCCGGCACCGACCGTCTCCGTCTTCATCCCCGGTGTTTCCCTGCCCGGGATTACCGTCGGTGGTGTCGGTGTCGGCACCGACGGGATCGCCTTCCCGGGCCCCACCATCGGACTGCCCGATCCTCCGGAGATCCCGTAACCGCTTCATCCTCTTCTGTGCGACAACATCTTTCAGCCTCAGATGCCGCGGTTCGCGGCGACAGTCCCACTTCCCGCCGTTCACTGGGTGTTGCGACGAGGACCAGATGGTGCGGCATCGGGTCCGCGCTCTCCGGGCGGGCTCGTGGCTGGCTCCACGGGTGGCCGCGTTCGGGATGGATCGTTCCCAGGCGATGCGGTCGGCGGGTACGAGCTTTACCGCTGGTCGGTGGTGGTGCCCGCGGATCTGGTGTTGCGGTGGGTTCGACGGTAGCGGCGGCGACGGCCGACCCGGGCGGCGCCGATGGCGGCGGCGACCCCGGCCCCTGCCGCGATTGCCGCACAGGCCACCACGGTGGTGGTGGTCGGTGGGCGCGCGGTGAGAATCCAGAGGGCACCGACGATCACGGCGCCGAGCACGCCGCCGGTGACGGCGGCACCGATGATTCCGGTGATCCGGCCCCGACCCCGGCGCAGCGAGCGCAGGAACGATTCGAGGTAGGCCACGGCGAACAGGGCCAGAGCGGCGAGTCCGACGGCGGCCGCGGTGGTGGTCGCCGGCTGCGTGGTGCGGACCGGAAACGTCCACGTTTCGATCACCTGACCGGCCTGGAGCAGGGTCAGGGTTCCATTGAGAGTTCCGGCCACGAAATACTGCCCGCCGAATGGAGGCAGGGTCGCGGCCGCGGCACCACCCTGGTTGATCAGTGGCGCGGCGCCGGAGTTCTTGACCGGGATGTCGAGGACGTCGAGGGCCAGAGTCGCGGCGTCGGCGAGGCCGGCTCCCGCCACCGTCACTGGCACCGGCGCGGTCAGATCGAGGGGGACGGGCGCACCGCCGGCCGGGTCCGCGCCGGCGATGGTGACAGCGCCGACCGGGGGCACATCGATCGGGGGCGAACCGAGACCGAGCAAGGCCACCAGGACGGTGATGACTGCCAGGGCGGCGGCGATGAGCAGCGGAATGCGGGGGGAGGGGAGCTTCACGACCGTGCGGACGTTGACGAGGTCGGCGCCGGAGACGTCGGCCAGGCGGGCGCCGCGGGCGTGGACGGTGATCGACGGGCGCACCGTCGGCGGCGGCTCGGTGGCACGCGACCCGGGTGCCGGCGCGGTGGGTGAGGCGGTCGGATCGTTGGGTCCGGTCGGTGCTGTTGGTGCCGTCGGGTCGGTGGTGGCTGCCGGGTCGGCCCGGGGCGATTCGGTGCCGGGAGAGCCCGGGACGGGCCGCCGGGGTGCGGCGTGTGGTCGGGTCAGCGGCAACGGGGGATGCTCGTCGCCGTCGGTCATAGTCGGGGTGTGCGGGGGGCCGAGACCGGTGGCCGAGACGATGGTGTCGGCTCCCATCACCGGGATGCCCTCGGTGGTCAGCCACCCCGGGCCCCACCGTCCGGTAGAGGCGCAGGCCAGCGCGATCCCGAAGGCCTCGGCGGACGGGTAGCGCAGGGTCGGGTCCGTCGCGAGTCCGCGCATGACCACATCGGCGATCGAGTCGGGGATCGCGGGGGCGGTCTCCTGCAGGGGGGTGGGGTCGTCGAAGGCGTGCATGAACAGCAAGGCCATGGCGTCGTCGGCGGCCGGGAACGGCAGTTCCCCGGCGAGGAGTTCGTAGAGCATGGTGGCGAGGGCGTAGACGTCGGTGGCGGGGGTGAGCTCGCCGCCGCGGGCCTGTTCCGGCGCGATGTAGGACGGGGTGCCGAGGACGTCGCCGGCCTTGGTGGCCAGGGTTTCGTTGCCGCCGATGACCTTGGCGATGCCGAAGTCGGTCACCTTGATCGCCCCGGAGGCGGCGAACAGCAGGTTTTCGGGTTTGATGTCGCGGTGCAGGATGGACCGGTTGTGGGCGGCAGTCAGCCCGGCGGCGCAGGCCAGAGCCACCGCGACGGCGGAGTGCGCGTTGAATCCGGTGCGGGTGAACCGGTTCCATACCGTGCCGCCGGGGAGCAGTTCCATGACCAGCAGGCACAGGCCGTCGTGTTCGACGAAGTCGTAGACGGGCACCACGTGCGGGTGGTCGAGGGAGGCGAGCAGCCGGCCCTCGGCGGTGAACCGTCGCCGGATGCCCGGGTCGGTGGCGAAGGCGGGCGGAAGCTGTTTGATCGCGACCGGGCGTCCGAGGGCGCGGTGTTGTCCGGCGAGTACGACTCCCCATCCGCCGTGGCCGAGTTCGCCGCCCACCTCGTACGCGGGGAGGGCGGCGGCGACACGATCGATGTCGGTTTCCATGTGCCGGTCCGGTCAGGGGGTGGGTCGGTCGGTGAAGGGGCGGGTGTCCGGCGGTCGGTGCGGGGCAGGGGTGCTCGGCGAGAACCGGTCGGTGGGATCTTCACCGATCCGCCCGGTCCGTTCGTCCTCTTCCACGACCTCTTCGTCCTCGTCCATCTCGTCGCCGAAGTCCTCGTCCAAGTCGTCCTCCGTGTCCGGGGTCGGGGTGAGGTAGCCGAGCAGGAAGAAGCCGGCCGCGAACCCGCCGGCGAGGAGCAGCCACCGATCCAGGGTCGGCACCCACACCCGGGTCGCGGACAGGGTGAAAGCGAGCACCAGCCCGATCCCGATTCCCGGGGTGAGCATCCGCGTGGCTCGTCGCCACCGGTTCTCGTGCAGCCGGCGCCGAGCAATGCCGAGAGCGGCGTCGAGTACCGCGAGGGCGGTGAGGATTGCCAGGGCGAGCCCGAACAGCCCGTACACCGAGACCAGTGAGCCGCGCACATCGGTGACGGTGGCCGTCTCGGCGAGGACGGCACCGTCTCCGCCGGTGACGGTGACCGTCCCGTTGATCAGGCCGGTGGCCTGACCGTCAAGGCCGGAAGGATCGAGTTCGAAGTCGAGGGTCTGCGTCTGTCCCGGCTCCACGGTCAGGCCGACCGCGGTGTGATACGAGAAGAAGGTCAACCCGAGGACGTGCCCGGACACGTCGACGGCACCGACGGTGACAACATCTGCGGTGTTGTTGGTGAGTGTCATCTGGACGCGGGCCGGACTGTGCGGGTCGAGGCGAATCGGGTTGGTCGGGCCAGCCGAGGCAGCGTCCTGACCGTTGACGGTCACCGACATCTGAACTGGCTCGGCTGCGCCGGCGCCGGGAGCGGCGAATACCGCTGCGCCGAGGGCGACTGCGACCGCAACGAGCCACCGGGTGATCATGACCGCTCCCCAAGATCGGACTGAGGCTGCTCGAGATCCGACTGCGGCTCCTCGCGGTACGACTGTGGTGTGAGCAGGCGGCGCCGGTAGATCAGCAGGCCGATGAGGAGGAAGAAGACGATCACCACCGAGGTGGCGGTCGATCCGGTGGCCTGACTGACCAACACGATATCGAGTGGCGCGGTCAGGACCGGCCCGCATTCGGCGGACACCTGATGGCGCCCGACGTCGGCGACAACCGGGCTGACCGGGGCCTCGAATGAGCCGCCCGCGTCAGCTTGGGTTTCGCCTGCCCGGACACCCTCCACCGACAGGGCCACCCCGGCACCCGGGGGGCACCCCGAACCCGAGGCCGTCACCGGTGCGCCCGGGGCCACCGCCGGATCACTCAGCTCGAGGGCCTGTTGCACTGGTAGTGGCTGCGCGGCGCCGGGCACGACGACCCCGGGAATCACCGTTGCTGGGATCCCGGGAATCGGCACGACCGATCCAGGAACAGGTGTTGCAGGTCCTTGCCCCGGTGACGGGGAAGCGGGAATCTCCCGCGCCGGCGGGCACAACGCACTATCACTACATACAGTCTCCGGTGGAATCCTCGGATCGGGGCAGTTCGGGGGGCAACCCTCGGGCTCGATCGGAGTCTCCAGAATCCCCGGACCGCAATTCGGCAGGCAACCCTCGGGCTCGATCGGAGTCTCCAGAATCCCCGGACCGCAATTCGGCAGGCAACCCTCGGGCTCGAT
>NZ_JAAXPA010000024.1 GCF_012396235.1 Rhodococcus opacus
ACCAGGTCCACGACTCCGTCTTCTACTGCGTCGCCAACATGCCCGGCGCCGTCCCCCGCACCTCCACCTACGCCCTCACCAACGCCACCCTCCCCTACGTCGCCGCCCTCGCCGACAAGGGCTGGAAAGAGGCCACCGCGACCGACCCCGGACTCGCCGAGGGACTGTCCACCCACGACGGACAACTGCTCTCCGAAGAGGTGGCCGCCGCCCACGGCTACACCGCTCACACGCCGGCCGCCTAGCCCTCCGCCGGGGTGTGCGGACGCACCGCACCCCTGTACGGCCACAACATCATCGGCCGCTCGCGACGACACCACCGGAATCGATCTGGGCGATGACCCGCGCCGCCTCGGGCCGCCCCCTCGATGTCGACGTCGATGCCGGGGTCCGGTCGCGGCCGCGATCACCGAAGGAGTGCACATGACAATTCCCGACCACCAGCACCTGACGAACACGAGTACGCACCCGAGTCAACTCGCGACTCCCGAGCCGGAGGGCTACGCCCGAGGGTTGAGTTCGCGGACGATTCAAATGATCGCGATCGGCGGGGCGATCGGCACCGGCCTGTTCTACGGATCGGGCGGCGCGATCGCACAGGCGGGTCCCGCGTTGATCCTGTCCTACCTCGCCGCGGGCCTGGCGATTTTCGTGGTCATGCGGGCACTGGGCGAGTTGCTGACCTACCGACCGGTCTCCGGCAGTTTCGCCGAGTACGCCCACGAGTTCCTCGGCCGGTTCGCCGGGTTCGCCACCGGCTGGACCTATTGGGCGGTGTGGGTGAGCACCTGCATGGCCGAGATCACCGTCGCCGGCAAGTACATCGAGTACTGGTTCGACATCCAGCCGTGGATCACCGCCCTGGTCGTGCTGACCGTGCTGTTCGGTGCGAACTTGATCTCGGTGCGGCTGTTCGGGGAGGCCGAGTTCTGGTTCTCCGCAATCAAGATCACCGCGATCGTCGGCATGGTCCTGATCGGGATCGGGGTGCTGACCATCGGATTCGGTCACGCCGCCCACCCGTCCGTGACCAACCTGTGGGCCGACGGCGGGGTCTTCCCGCACGGTTTCGGCCAGTCCCTGATGACCCTGCAGATCGTGCTGTTCGCCTACGTCGGCGTCGAACTCGTCGGGGTGACCGCCGGGGAGGCGCGTGACCCCAAGAAGACGCTGCGCAAGGCAATCAACACCCTTCCGGTCCGCATCGGCCTGTTCTACATCGGTGCGCTGCTGGTGATCATGTCCGTCGCCAGTTGGCGCAACTTCCAGTCAGGGAAGAGCCCGTTCGTCGAAGTCTTCGAGCAGATCGGAATCCCGGCAGCGGCGGGCATCATCAATTTCGTGCTGCTCACCGCCGCACTGTCCTCGTGCAACTCGGGGATCTACTCCACCGGCCGGATGCTGCGCAGCCTGTCGCTGCGCGGGGAGGCACCCGCCAGGGTCGGCACCCTCAGCTCCCGCGCGGTGCCGTTCACCGGAATCAGCCTCTCCGCGGGTGTCATGGTCCTCGGCGTCGTCGTCAACGCCGTCTCCCCCGACAAGGCCTTCACCTACATCACCTCGGTGTCCACCGTCGGCATCATCTTCGTCTGGGCCGTCATCCTGGTCTGCCACATGATCTACCGGTCCCGCGTCACCGACGGCACCCTGCCGGCCAGCGACTACCGCCTACCCGGCGCACCGGTCACCACCCCCTCGCCCTCGGGTTCCTCGGCCTGGTCGTGGTCCTGCTGTTCTTCACCGACAGCGGACGCACCGCGCTGGCGGTCGGCGCCGTCTGGGTGGGGTTGGTCTGCGTCGGCTACGCCGCCCTGACTCGACTGGCACCAGCAGGACGCGGCGGCTCCAGCAGCCAGCATGCCGCCGAACAGGGCACCCGATCCGGGGGCACGCAATGATCCCGGCCCGGCAGGCGGTATCCGGCGTGCCCGCCCCGTAGTCGGAAGCCGTCATCGACCTCGACGCGATCGCCCACAACATCCGGATCCTGCGCGAACACGCCGGTAACGCCGGTCTGATGGCCGTCGTCAAGGCCGACGGATACAACCACGGCGGCGCAGCCGTCGCCGCGGCAGCGCTGGCCGCCGGAGCCCGCGAGATCGGTGTCACCACCATTGCGGAGGCGCTGCAGCTGCGCCGGGCCGGCATTGCGGCGCCAATCCTGTGCTGGCTGAACACCCCCGAGGTCGACTACCGAGGCGAACATCGAGATCGGGGTTCCCTCCACCACGCATCTGCTCGCCATCGCCGCGGCCGCCTCCGCGATAGGGAAACCCGCGACGATCGCGATCAAGGTAGACACCGGACTCAACCGCAACGGCGCCTCACCCGAGGAATACCCCTTGCTGCTCGACGAACTCATCCGGCTCACCCGCGAGGGCACGGTCCGGCTGCGCACGATCTTCTCCCATCTCGCCCACGCCGATGAGCCGGGCAACCCGGTCCTCGACAGCCAACGCCAGCGATTCCTCGACGCGATTGCGACGGCGCAGGCGCGCGGACTCGAACCGGAAGTCGTGCACCTGGCGAACTCGGCGGCCACCCTCACCCGACCAGACCTGCATTTCGATCTGGTCCGACCGGGAATCGCCGTCTACGGGCTGACACCGATCCCCGAACTGGGGACCTTCGGGCTGATCCCGGCGATGACGGTCCGGACGCGGGTCGCGTTGGTCAAGGAGGTCGCGGCCGGCGAGGGAGTGTCCTACGGGCACGGCTGGATCGCCCCGCGCGACACCGTCGTTGCCCTGCTGCCCGCCGGCTACGCCGACGGAATCCCGCGCGCTCTCGGCGGGAAGTTCGACGTGCTGCTCGGTGGCGTCCGACGGCCGGGAATCGGCCGGGTGTGCATGGACCAGGTGGTCGTGGACCTCGGCCCGGACGGCGGCGGCGTCCGGGAAGGCGACCACGCCGTGTTCTTCGGCAACGGCCGACGCGGCGAACCCGTCGCACAGGACTGGGCCGACCCACTCGGCACCATTCACTACGAGGTGGTCACCGGACTGCGAGGGCGGATCATGAAGCGATACATCGGCGGTGGCTGAGGCCGGCCACCAGTTGCTGGTTCGGCAGTGTGATCAGGCGTCCAGGTTCACGAGGGCGCTGGACTACCTCTCGGAAGGCCTCGGGGGTGAGGGCGCCGATCGGTGAGCGTGGCTTCCGTGCTGGCGCGGACGCGTTCGATGACGGTCAGCTCGGGCAGGACCACCGGATGCCGAAGTTCCTGGGTTCCTCGACGGCGACGAGAAAGTGCAGGTAGGGGCGGACGTGGTCGGATCCGGTGCCGATGGTGGTGTTCACAGGTTGCCTTTCCGGGTGGCTTGGCGTGGTCGGAGGGGACGCAGGACGTCATGCCGGACAATGAGATTCAAGTATTCTCCGCCGCATCGAGACCGCCTGGAGATCCTCCGTCCCGCCCGTCGTTTCCGACCGAGCGCCCTGTGCGCGCGGTTCGTCGGAATTGTGACCGCATCCCGGGGGATGATCACCTCATGGAACGTGCGGAGGCCGGAAGCCACGGGACGCTGATGACGTTCGACCAGTTCGCGGATATCTTCCGGGACGTCGCCAGCCTCGGCGTCGTCAGAGACGATTTTCACCGGTTCGACGACGTCGTCACCGCGAAACTCTACGACCTGATCCTCGTCGCACAGGAGAGCGCGGCAGCCCAGCACCGGCACGTCGTCGAACCCACCGACCTGCCGATCACCCGAGGGTTACAGGAGAACATCGGATTGTTCCGCGAGCTCGGCCCCGGCCTCCGGGTAGACCCGATCGTCAAGCGACTGTCCGACTACCCGCCCCTCGACGGCATCCTCGCAACCGAAACTCGATCGGGGCTCCCCGACATCACCGGCGGACTCAGCGTCGCCCTCGCGCGCACCTTCCGCACCGTCTACCCCGAGTTGAGAACCGTGCGGGCGCGAACCACGCACTGGTCGGTGATCAGTACCCTCGTCGACCTCTATCTCTGACCTCCCAACCACGGCAGGCCACTGTCTCTTCATGCATTCGGAACACACCCCGGGGTGCAGAAATCCACCCCTGGAGGGATGGCCGCCCACCCCTTCAGGGGGCGTTGCCGGCCCCCAGTTCCGGCGAAGACTGGTGTTCGCCCACAAGGGACGCGGAAATTCACACACCACACTCAGGAGCAACGCAATGAACTCGACGAAGACACGCATCGCCGCAGTAGCCGCAACGGGCGCCGCCCTCGGACTGGGAATGTTCATGGCCCAGAGCGCGACTGCCGTCGCCGCACCCGCGCAGTCGACGTTCCCGCAAGTCGTCTCCCCCGAGTCCGGACTCTCTCCCTACAAGGTCGACGTCAGGGACCGTATCGGCTGCGCGAACGCATGGCCCATGGTCGCCTGCGACGCCCCCGACGAGGACGTGCCCCCGCAGGTGACCCTCGTCGAACCCGGCACCACCCTGGTCGAGCCCGGCGGCACATCCCTCTACGGACCCGCCGCCGCTTCCGTGAACTCCCAGCAGGCCGCCACCATCCACCAGGTCAACTACCCTCTCGAGCCCGACGACGGAGTGATCTCCCACTCGCTCGATCCGGACATGCCCTGGATGTGACATACGTTCGTGGCTGATTCACTCAGGATCTCCAGCAGAGTCTCACGGCCGCCGGTGCCATTGGCCCCGGCGGCCGAGACGTGTGCGATGACGTGTGCCTTCCGCATCTCGGAGTATTTAGAGAGACGAACCATCGATGACATCCGAATCCATGAGGTGGAGGATGAAACAGACCGGTCTCGCTCTGATCGTGGAACGGGTCTCGTTGTGACGGGTCGTTTCAAGCGAATCGACTTCTCCGCAGTTCCCGAGTGAACGTGAGGCGGCCGAGATGACGGCAGAAAACGTGATGGGCGCACAGAGCGCCGATCAAGAATGTGAAGACTGCGGCTACAAACCGGAACTGAAGCGAACTCTGGGCTCCTTTCAGGTGTTCGCTGTCTCGTTCGCGTTCATCTCGGTGGCGGTCGGGATCTTCGGCACCTACGACGACGTGCTTCGAGACGCGGGGCCGGTGGGGATCTGGCTCTGGGTCATCGTGGCGTTGGGGCAGACCCTCGTTGCGCTGGTGATCGCCCAGTTCGCTGCCCGAATCCCACTCAGCGGCTCCTCCTACCAATGGGCCTCACGGCTGGCCAACCCGAAAGTCGGCTGGTTGTTCGGTTGGCTGACCTTCTGTTACCTGGCGCTCGGCGTGGTGACGGTCGACAATGCGATGGCAAGCAGCGCCCTCATGCCACTGTTCGGCATGCAGCCCGACGAGGGCACGGCGCGCATGATCACGCTCGTCGTGGTCCTTGTTCAGGCGGTGCTCGTCGTGTTCTCCACGCGCCTCGTCGGCTTGATCACGTCGGGCGCGGTGGGGCTCGAACTGGTGATCGTGGTGGTGCTGGCGATCGGGCTCTTCGTCGCTGTCGCAATCTCGGGCGAGGGCTCGGTCGGCAACCTCACCTCGCGCGGTATCACCGAGGGCGCCCCCAACTATTTCGCTGTCGGCGGCGGGTTGATGGCTGCGATGATCATGGGGCTCGCCACACTCGTCGGCTTCGACTCCGCGGCGAATATGGCTGAGGAGGCCAAGGATCCGTTTCGCAGCGTCCCGCGCGCGATCGTGGGATCGGTCGTGGCGGCGGCGGTGCTGGGACTGGTGTTCCTGATCGCGCTCACGATCGCGATCAAAGATATCCCCCGGGTGAGCGACAGCGACACGCCGGTGGCGGCGATCCTGCGCGATCAGCTGGGTCCGGTGATGGAGAGGTCGCTGCTGGTCGCGATCGCGTTCGCATTCTTCGGCGCCGGGATGGTGACCCTGGCCACCTGCTCGCGGATGGTGTTCGCGATGTCGCGCGACGCACGTTTCCCTGCTCACCGGCTGATGCGCCGAGTCAATCCGCGCACGCAGACACCCATTCCGGCGACCATCCTGATCGTCGTCGTGGGGGTCGTCCTCATGGCCGTGCTGCCGGGTGGCGCCCTGCTGGAGTTGCTCACGGTAGGGACGGTCATCTCGGCAGTTCTCTACGGCGCGATAATCGTCCTCTATCTGGCGGTGCGGAGACGACTGGATCGGAAGGCGGGTGCGTTCGATCTCGGGCGCTTCGAGTTGCCGGTCGCGATCAGCGCGCTGGTGTGGTCGGCTGTCGTGTTGTTCGTGATCGTCTCGCCCTCGACTGCTTTGACCTCGATCCTCATTGCGGTCGGCTTGCTCGTCGCAGGCGGGTTGTACTTCGGCTACCTGTTGATATTCAAACGCGAGGTACTGGACACCGAGCCAGGAGACGCCGATGTCTTCTCACACTGACCGAGAGGTCAAGCCCCTGACTGCCGCGACCACCATGCTCACCGGTGACGTGGTGCGTGCGGGCGACTCCGGTTACGAGGCGGCGCGGGTCGGCTGGAACCGCCTGTATTCCCGCTACCCCGAAGCCATCGTGTTCTGCTGCGACACACAGGACGTGGTCCACGCGGTCCGCTGGGCACGCACGGAGGGCATCGCCCTGCGTGCCCGCAGCGGTCGCCACAGCCTCGAGGGCTGGTCGTCGATCGACGGCGGGCTGGTCGTGGACGTCAGTCGGATGAAGAGCATCGTGATCGACGAAACGGCGCGCACGGCGACGGTCGGGACGGGGCTGACGCAGAAGGAGACGGTCGCGGCGCTCGGGCAACGCGGCTTCGTCGTTCCGACCGGCTCGGAGGGCGGCGTCGGTCTCGGTGGGGTGATTCTCGGGGGTGGCTTCGGGCTACTGACCCGAAGCATGGGTTTGGCCTGCGACAACCTACTCGCAGCGGAGGTCGTGGTAGCCGACGGCTCACGCTCGGCGAAGGTCGTGGAGGCGACCGAGCACAGTAACTCCGACCTGCTGTGGGCGTGCCGTGGTGGAGGCGGCGGCAACTTCGGGATTGCGACGTCCTACACGTTGAGGCTGCACGAGCTCTCGAACGTCACATTCCTGGTCGCGAGGTGGACCGGTCACGGCGAGCTGGGCGCCCTACTTCGCGCGTGGCAGCGCGACGCGCCGGTCGCCGACGAGCGGCTGACCAGCGCGCTCGAGGTGGATTCGACCGCGGTCGAGCTGTCTGCGCTGCTGTACGGCGGTTCATGGCGAGAACTCGAGGACCAACTGCGCCCGCTGCTGACGATCGGCGACCCCGACGTGACTGTGACGGAGGACGCCTGGCCGACCGTGTACGGCGACGTCGACAGGGGCCCGGATGACGTCGCCCTCTGGAAGTTCTACTCGCAGTTCGTCACCCAGCCGTTCCCCGACGAGGCGATCGATCTGATCGTCCACTACATGGGCAACACGCCCAGCCCGCCGAGCAATTTCTTCTGCACGAGCTTCGGCGGGGCCGTCCGGCATGCGCCGCCCGGCGGAACCGCGTTCCCTCACCGCGACGCACTGTTCTACTGCGAGCCGGGTGCCGCCTGGAACGACCCCGCCCTGAACTCGACGGCACTGGGCTGGGCGGCCGACTTCTGGCGCGCGTTGCGCCCCTACGGTGACGGCGCCTACGTCAACGTGCCCAACGCCGCCGCGGCGGACTGGGAACGTGAGTACTACGGCTCCCACCGCGAGCGGCTGCGCGAGGTGAAGGCCACCTACGACCCGGAGAACGTGTTCAACTTCGAGCAGAGCGTGCCCCTGTCACCGGCTGACCCGTCCCGCGTCCTACGCTGGGGCGATGGCGGTCAACCGGAGTCGCAGGGCCAGGGGCGCCCGTAAACGCAAGCGTCGGATGGAGAGTGTCGAGCACGATCTCACCGCCGAGCAGTGGAGTGCACTCACCGAGGCGTGGGGCGGCTGCGCGTACTGCGGCGCGACCGACAAGCCGCTGCAACGCGACTGCGTGCAGGCACTGTCCCGCGGCGGGCGTTACACCCTCGACAACATCGCCCCGGCCTGCGGCTCGTGCAACGCCAGTAAATGCAACGACGAAGTCACCGGCTGGCTGCGGCGCAAGCGGCTTGACGAGCGCGCCTTCCTGTTGCGTCACATCGAAATCAAGACAGCACTCGCGCTGCGGTTCCCCACGCAACCGGGCACCGAACTCGAGGCGCCGGAAATCACCGGCCCGTAATCGCAGACCCGTGTGACGACCGCGTCTACTACTTGGTGCCGAAGAGTCGGTCGCCGGCGTCCCCGATGCCGGGCAGAATGTACCCGTGCTCGTCGAGTTGGCGGTCGACGGCGGCGGTGTAGATCGGGACGTCGGGGTGCGCCTTGTGCAGGGCGGCAACGCCTTCGGGGCAGGTCAGCAGGCAGACGAACTTGATGGATTTGGGACCGCATTCCTTCAGCCGCTCCACCGCCGCGACGGCGGAGTTGCCGGTGGCCAGCATCGGGTCGATCACCACCACGTCGCGCTCCAGCAGATCGCCGGGCATCTTGAAGTAGTACTCCACGGCTCCGAGGGTTTTGGGATCGCGGTAGAGACCGATATGGCCGACGCGCGCACCCGGCACAATTGTCAGCATGCCGTCGAGGATGCCGGTACCCGCGCGCAGGATGGAGACGAAGACCAGTTTCTTGCCGTCGATGACCTTGCCTGTCGTGAATTCCAGCGGTGTCTCGACGTCAATCTCCTGCATCGGGATGTCGCGGAGGACCTCGTACGTCATCAACGCGGAGATCTCGTTTGCCAATCGTCGAAAGCTGTTGGTGGAAGCATCCTTACGGCGCATCATCGTGAGCTTGTGCTGCACCAGCGGGTGGTCGATCACGTGTACCGTGCCCATGTATTCGTCCTCGTTTCGTTCTAGAAGACCGTGCCGTCGCTCACGGCGTTCAGCGGCGGCAGCCCACCACGCGAGCGCTGTGCCAGCGCACGGCCCGCCGCCCAGGTGCCGCCCTCCAGGACGCAGGCCAACGGCATCGCTCGGGAATCCACGCCCAGACGTGCGCGCACCAGCGGGGCCAGCTCGTCCAGGAGCGCTACCGTCAACGCGCGCCACTCGACCACCAATTCGTCTCCCGCCGTCCAACTTTGCGCAGCCCACGCCGGATCGTGCAGGCGGAGCACGCCGGTGTCGAGAAGCAGACCGCCGTTCCGGTACTCGGGCAGGCCGGTCAGCTCGTCCAACCCGACCACCTCGACACCGGCCCACTGGAAGGGCTCGAGCAACGAATAGCTCAGCCACTGCGACAGTTTGTGAAACGGCATCCAGCCCTGGGTCAGGCCCGGACCGGCCACCGCGGCGTGGCGCCAGCAGTCGCCCAACGGCTCCGCGCCGATGGCGTTGCCCGCCGGCCAGATGCCCGACAGCGACGTCAGGAGCTGCGACAGGATGTCGTGGGCGGCGACCGTCGCCGGGGCCGCACCCTGCTGGGCGACCAGAAGGTCGAAGAGGCCACCCGGCCGACCCTGCGGACCGAACACCTCGGGCTGTGCGGAGAGCGCCTCGCCCAGCCGTCGCAGCAGCAGCACGCGACCGTCGAGGCCTACCAGCGGATTGGACGGGCCGGCCTGGAACACCTCGGCCAACCGGTCCGTGTCCAGACCACGCAGTCCTGCCGCATCGACCTGCAGCGGGTGCGCCGCGTCGCTCGAGAACAGGCCGCCCAGGAACGCGTGCCAGCTCGCGACGCCCAGCCCCTCGGAACGGGCGAAGCGCTGCCCGCCGGCAACCTCGTGGTAGTGCCAGTCGGGTCCGGCTCCTGCATCGAGCAGCACGCTGACCACGGCCAGGTCGATCATGGCGCGGGCGCGGCCGCCCGGTGCATCCAGCGCGGTCAGCCGTGCATCCAGCTCGGCTTTACGGTCGACGCCGCCGGCTTCGAAATGGCGCCAGCGGCTGTGGTACGGGATCTTCAGGTCTGGATAGCGGGCACGCGTGACGTCGGCGACCTCGGCAGCGGCCGTCTGCAACGCGTAGTCGTCGACGTCGAACCAGAGTGAATCGCCCTCGCGGGCACGGGACAGCAGCTGTCGCGCGCGCTCCCGCACGGCCGACGTGGTACGCAGAGCCGCGACCGCGCCCTCGGCCCGCCCGGTGTCCAGGGCAGGACCGACGCCGATCACGCTCATCCGTCCAGCTCCCGGCCCTTGACCTTCGCCAATTCGTCAGCGTCCGGCACCGCGCCCGGGGTGAAGTAACCGGCGGCCATCTTGGCGTCGATCTCCACTCGCGCGTCGGCCGGGATCAGACCCGCGGGGAGGTCCACCCGCTCCACGACCTCGATACCCGAGCCGGTGATGGCGTCGTACTTCATGTTGCTCATCGACACCAGGCGGTGGATCTTTCTGACGCCCAGCCAGTGCAGCACATCGGGCATCATTTCCTGGAAGCGCATGTCCTGCACGCCGGCCACGCATTCGGTGCGGGCGAAGTACTGATCGGCCGTGTCGCCGCCCACTTGGCGCTTGCGCGCGTTGTAAACCAGGAACTTTGTCACCTCGCCAAGCGCACGGCCCTCCTTGCGGGAGTACGCCACCAGGCCCACGCCACCGCGCTGCGCACCCTGGATGCACTCCTCGATCGCGTGCGTGAGGTACGGGCGGCAGGTACAGATGTCGGAGCCGAAGACGTCCGAGCCATTGCACTCGTCGTGTACGCGTGCGGTGAGTTCCACGCCAGGATCGGCAAGATCACGAGCGTCGCCGAAGATGTACACGGTCTGACCCCCGATCGGGGGCAGGAACACCTCGAGGTCCGAGCGCGTCACGAGTTCGGGATACATGCCGCCGGTCTCCTCGAACAGCACGCGGCGCAGATCCGTCTCGCTGCAGTGAAAGCGCTCCGCCACACCCGGCAGGTGCCAGACGGGCTCGATGGCCGCCTTGGTGACCAGCGCAGCACCGCTGGGCAGCAGGAAGCGGCCGTCCGGGTGCAGGCGACCCTTCTGGATGGCCTCCATGACCTCCGGCAGGATCACGTGCGCCTTGGTGACTGCGATGCTGGGGCGGATGTCGTGACCGGCCGCCAACTCGGCGGCGAAGACCTCGGCCACCGTGGCACCCCACGGGTCCAGGCTCACGATCTTGCCGGGCTCGCTCCACTGCGGGTACGGGCCGATGATGTTCGTGGGCGCGGTGTTGGTGAGGTCGGCCTTGTGATGGCGCGACAGCGCGCCCGACGCCACCGCCAGTGCCCGGTAGATGCTGTACGAGCCGCTGTGCGTTCCGATCACGTTGCGGTGGGCGCGGTTGGTGGTGGTGCCGACCACCGGTCCGCGCTCGGACGCCGTGGGTGCTCCCCAGTGGATCGGCAGGGCCCCGACACCGCCGCTGTGTGAGGTCAATCGGATGTGGCCGCCGGCAGAGTCGGGCGTGGCGGCGACGGATTCAGCGGACATGGCGTTCCTCCGTTAAGGAAGGCCCGGCGGCACGGCATGCCGCCGGAACGTGTCTCCGGCGCCGGATGCTGCCGACCACCGGAAACCGAAGCATAACCACTCTGTCGCCACAATGTCGTGTGGTGAAGACGGGGACCTGTCCAGGCGATACGGCAGCATGAGCGAACCGAATCGCGAGGCCCATCCTTCGCAGGTCACCGGCGTCATTCGCGCGTTCTGAACTGCCAGGGCCCGACCTCAGGCGGACCGGCCCGCCGTCGTCGCCCAGTACCACCAGCTAGCCGATCCCATCGCGCGCGCGATGGGATGGCGCCGACGAGCGGAAAGCCTCGAGGACCTGGGATAGTGTCGCCGAGGTGACGAAGAATCGAGCGCGAACCGTCGACCTGCGAACCCAGATCGAGGCGGACGACGTCTTCGCGCGTGGCGACGCGTTGCAGGCCACCGTGCCGTCGAGTGCGCACGGGAGCGCCGCGGTCGGCGCTGGACGGCCGGATGTGCTCGATTTCGTCGAGGCCAGTAACCAGGGGAGGCTGGCGAATCTGATTCCGCTGCGAATCGGTCGAATGATCGCCTCCCCGTTCGCGTTCTTCCGCGGCGCAGCCGGCCTGATGGCGGCCGACCTCGCCACCTCTCCGGTCACCGGATTGACAGCGCAGTTGTGCGGTGACGCCCATGCGGCCAACTTCGGCCTGTACGGGACACCGGACGGTCAGATCGTTATGGACATCAACGATTTCGACGAGACCCTCCCCGGCCCGTGGGAGTGGGATCTCAAACGCCTCGCCGCGAGTCTGGTCCTCGCCGGACGTGAAGGCGGTGTGTCCGAGAACGGTTGCATCGAGGCCGCCGAAGATGCCGTCAAATCGTATCGGCGCACCATCCGCGATCTCGCCGAACTGCCATTCCTTCAGTCCTGGAATGCGCTGCCGGACAAGTCGGTGCTCGAGCGGGCCAAGGCCGACGCCCTGCTCGACGACTTCGACAAGGCCGCGCAGAAAGCGCGACGCAATACCAGCGAGAAGGTGGCGGCGAAGTGGACCGCCCACCTCGAAGATCACGAGACCGGGATCCGCCGGCGACGGTTCATCGACGACCCGCCGGTCCTCACCCACGTCGACCGCGCAACCGCCGATGCCGTGACCGATGGTCTGGAACTCTATGTCGAGTCACTGCGCGAGTCCCGCAGGAACCTGATCGCCCGATTCGCCGTGTCCGACGTCGCGTTCCGGATCGTCGGAACCGGCAGCGTCGGTCTGCGCAGCTATATCGCCCTGCTGCACGGTAATCGGGACGAGGTGCTCGTACTTCAACTGAAACAGGCCCGGCCGTCCGCACTGTCGGCGTTCCTACCGGTCGACGAGCCGAAACACGAGGGCAAGCGGATAGTGCACGGCGCCCGGCTGGTGCAAGCGGAATCGGACATCCTGCTGGGCTGGACGACGATCGACGGCCTCCCCTACATCGTGCGGCAGTTCCGAAATCTCAAAGGGGACATCGATCCCACCGGTCTCGAGCAAGACCATCTCGACGACTACGGCCGGCTCGCCGGCGCCCTGCTCGCGCGTGCACACACCCGCTCGCTCGATCCGCGGGTGCTCGCCGGTTACTTCGCCAGCGACACGGAACTGGACGAGGTGATCGGGCGATATGCCGTCAGCTACGCCGATCAGACCGAAGCCGACCACGCAACACTGGTCGCCGCGGTGAAATCGGGGCGAATCGCTGCCGAGCCGGCCTGATTCGGCACGCAAGCACCACGAGCAGCTGGTGGCGAAACCGAGAGAGGCCGCCACTCCCCAAGATACGAGGCGCAGGTGCACCTCGTATCCACCCGAGCCGAAACGCCTCGGATTCGTGAGTGTGAGTGGCGACCTCTTTCGTCGCAACGAGACCGTACCTCGCACCTCTGACATGAATTCCAATGGTGGCCGGCCGCGGCGAGAAAGGAGGGACAAGCAGTTGGTCAACTCCCCTACGGCACGTTGAAGATGCCTCTTGCTCCCACGTACTCGACCAGGTTCCCCATGGCGGAGGCGGTAACAACCCCGGTACCGGTGTGGGCAAAGCCAGGCTTGTCCTTGGTCACGGAAGCAACACCCGATGTTCCGTTGGACAGGTTGGTCCAGGCAACCCACAGCACGACGGATTCCATGAGTGCTGGGTCGTGAAACGTCACGACCCCCGGCGCATCAGCCGTAACCGCAAACGGGACGTCGATACAGGCGGGGAAGCAATAGCCGAAAGTCCCTGAAGCCCACACGCGGGGTATCTGAAACGGCGTCGACACCGGCGCCGCTGTGGCCGCACCAGGACACCAGACCAGTGGAGTTGCGGCGAGACCCACAGCGAGAACGGCCCTACGCAGAGACCATCGGCGACGGTTCATTCACACGAGCCTCTCGTCCGTGAAACTACAACTCGGCATCCTCTCCGACGCAAGTACTTGCCTCATCGTAGCGATCGTTCCTGGTCAGCACGCGGAAATACCGGCAAACGCGTTGGTCCGACGCGCCTGGGTTGAGACTGCCGCGTACCTGCTCGCGCAGATGCGCCGGGACGTGCCACGCCCCACTGATTGCAGTGGGACCGGACCGCAATCGGCACTGCGTTCAGGGCGGCGGCCTTGCGACGCACGCTCGATCGCCCCAGATATTCGACCCAGGAAGTGCACCGCATAATCTCCACCTGGTCGGCTCACTACTGATGCGAGTGCGAGCCCTTCGCACGTGCCGCCTGCAGGCTCTCACAGGACTCTGCGGCGGCAGAGCGCCGTCGCCGCCAGATCGTCCACCGGACGGACAGGGCAAGCACACGCGGCACGACGAAATACACCGCCGTGGGAACGACGACACCGGTGAGCGACAAAGCCCGCAACCAGGTCGGCCAGGTGGCCGTGATCGGACCCGACAAGGTCATGACGGTCATGCCCACCGTGACGAGCGGGAAGATCGACACCCAGGTGACGACCACCCGCAAGTGGACGGACGGGGCCCCACCGGCATGAGATCCCGAGGGCGCCCGTCGGCCCGTTCCGTTCGTGGAGGCCGGCGCTTCGTGGTCGTCGGAGCGAGATATTCGACCACTGTCGATGCGAGAGCAAGAGATTCCATCCTGAGTAGCCCTTCTCGTAACTCCAACTATTCAGTTGCCGTTCGACCGTAGGGGCTGGACATGCGGATTGCAACCAGACAGTTGGAGTTGTCGTAGGATGCAGCCGTGGCGTGGGATACCGAACGAACCAAGCGACTTCTCATCGAGGCCGGAGTTGCAGAATTCAGTTCGTTCGGTCTGGCCGGTGCTCGTGTCGATCGGATCGCCGAGAAAGCAGGCGTGAACAAAGAGCGCATCTACCAGTACTTCGGCAAGAAGGAAGCGTTCTTCAGCGCGGTCCTCGAACATGAACTCGCAACCACGCTGGCCGCTGTCGAACTGTCCGGTCACGGGGTCGCCGCCATCGCCGACTACGCCGGTCGCCGATTCGACTACCAACGCGAGCACCCCACCTTCACCCGTCTGCTGTTCTGGGAGGGACTCGAACTCGAGGCACCCGTCGCGGAAGCATCGCGACAGAAGCACGCTCAGGCGATCGTCGCCAGCGCACGGGAAGCTGTCCCCGAACTTTCCGAGAGCGACGCCCAGGAACTGCTCATCACCGTGATCACGCTCGTCGACGGCTGGGTAGCTCTCCAGACCGCAGACCGGCTGTTTTCGACACCTCTTCCGCGTGGTCGCGACCGGGACGCGCGCCGACGCGATTTCATCGTGATGACGGTTGAGGCCGCCACGCGGGCCGCACTCACCCGAACCCCCGTCGGCCCGGACCCAACTCGCCGCCGGCTCGCCGCGGATGGGTGATGCGCGGGTTCCGCATTGCGGTCCACCCGAGCGGATGGAGCTGGCAAGGTCTAATCATGGCGTTCGGGTGGCGGTCGGTCACTGCGGAGTGGCCGCTGGTGATACCACCGGTCTCCGTCGCGGTACTGGGACTGACGTGGGGCCAAGACATCGGCACCGTTCTGGTGCTCGTCGTGGCGGTGGTGCTGGTCGGTGCGGTGCTGGCTGCCGTTCATCACGCCGAGGTGGTTGCGCACAGAGTCGGCGAGCCGTTCGGATCGCTGATCCTCGCTGTCGCGGTCACCGTCATCGAGGTCGGATTGATCGTGACGTTGATGATCTCGGGTGGCCCGGCGACGGCCTCGCTTGCCCGCGACACGGTATTTGCTGCGGTGATGCTCACCGTCAACGGCATCATGGGGTTGTCGCTGTTCGTCGGCTCACGAAGGTACGGGGTCGCGCTGTTCAATGCGGAAGGTACCGGCGCGGCACTGGCGACCGTGGCGTCACTGGCTACCTTGAGCCTGGTGCTGCCGACCTTCACGACGAGCCGGCCGGGCCCCGAATTCTCCTCGGCTCAATTGATATTCGCGGCAGTGGCGTCGCTGGTTCTGTACGGGATGTTCGTCATCACCCAGACCGGACCGCATCGGCACTTCTTCCTGCCCGTCATCGCCGACGAACCTGTGAGCGTCGACGACCGGAACGCCGCACCCCCGACGGGCAGGATGGCGGGCATGAGCCTCGCCCTGCTGGTGCTGGCTCTGTGCGCAGTCGTGGGATTGGCGAAGGTCGAGTCCCCAGCGATCGAGGACGCGGTCGCAGATGCCGGATTGCCGCAATCCATCGTCGGCGTCGTCATCGCACTGCTCGTACTCCTGCCGGAAACCCTCGCCGCGGTGCGGGCGGCGCAGAGAAACCGGATCCAGATCAGCTTGAATCTCGCCTTGGGATCGGCGATGGCCAGCATCGGGTTGACCATCCCCGCCATTGCCGTCGCCTCGATCTGGCTGGACGGCCCACTCCTGCTCGGTCTCGGTCCCACCCAGGTCGTGTTGCTCGCCATCACCGTGGTGGTGGGCATGCTGACGGTGGTCCCCGGCCGTGCCACCCGACTCCAAGGTGGCGTCCACCTGGTGCTGCTGGCTGCCTACGTGTTCCTTTCCGTCAACCCTTGACCATCGTCCGGCGCGTCACCGCTCGCGGAGTCATCACCAGCGAGCCTTCCCGATATGCGGTCGGGTAAGTTTCCGCGCATGAGAACCGCATCGTGGGTCAGCGCGGCGGCTGCGGTGCTGTTCGGTGCCACCACTGCCGCAGCGTGGCGGAAGGCAACCCTCGCCGATCAGGCCAGGCGCGAGGCCGAGGCTGCGCTGGACGCGGCGCTCGAGCAGGTCACCGTGTTGACCCGGATCGCCGAAGCCGCGCAGCGAGCATTCCCACAGCCGCAGGACGTCCAGTTCGAAGTCCAGCGGATCCGTGGACCCGTCGACCGGTTCCGGCTCCGCAACGTCGGAACCGGCACCGCCACCGACGTGCGGTTCATCGTCGATCCCGCCGAGGAGCAGAACCGCCGGATTCCCACGCCGCAATGGCTGCAGGAAGAACCCGTGACGTTGCTGCCGAAGGAAGGGGCCGACTTCGCCGCGAGCGCGCTGTCTCCCGTGGGCGGCTCGTGGCGAATAGTCTTTCCGGCCTTCGTCACCGTGATCTGCGACGAAGCCGGCCCTCCACGACGGGTGGACCTGCCGACCGCTGTCGTTGCCGAAGACGGCGTGATCGGCTGACTCTCCGAAACCCGCACCCGGCGAACAGCGGGGCCGTCAGCGACTTCCCTGTCCCAGACGGTTCCCGACGCGATCGAACCACTCGAGTACCGCACGTTCGTACACGATCCCGAAGTCCAGTGTGGCCAGCGCAAATCGGTTGGATCCGTGCACCGCGGCGTCACGCTCGTATTCGGCGAGCTGACTCTCGTGCGCTGCACGGTGCGAGTGCAGCATCGCGGCCAACCTCTCGGGCGGAAGGTGCGCGCCGAACGCGACGGTGAGCAGCATCGGATAACGGATGTTCTCCGGGCCGGGGTCGCGCTCGATCCACTCCGCGAACGCCCGGCGACCGTCCTCGGTGAGGGTGTACGGCTTGCGCTCGCGGGCGCCTCGCTCCCCCGCCTCGATCAACCCGGCACGCTCCATCGCGGCCAGCTCCCGGTACACCTGGCTGGTCGTGATCGACCAGAACTTGCCGATGCGTTCCTGTGCGGTCACCACCAGGTCCCATCCGGTCTTGGATCCCTCGTGCAGGAATCCGAGGAGCGATGCCGCAGTGGCGTTGAGGGGGCGTTCGGCCATGGCACGGTCCTTCGCATAGTCGGGGGTTGACATTCCACTGTGGCATATCGATCATGGTAGTAGCGACATTCCACAGTGGAATGTCATCGCTGAGGAGGGTCCGATGCAGAACGCGGACAACATCCGGATATCCGATTCCGAACGCGAGCAGGTCGTCGGTGACCTCGGGCGGCACCTCACCGCCGGGCGACTGACCATCGGCGAGTTCGACCAGCGGGTGGCACAGGTATATCGATCGACCACCCAGCAGCAGGCGCATCAGGTGTTGCGTGATCTTCCGCCGGCACCCCAGGCAGTTGCCACCGCCCGGCCCGGGGCACCGACGACCCGCCCCTCGCGTCGCCGCATCCCGGGTCACCAGCGGATCGAGTGGCTCGCCTGGCTCGCCGCCGGTGGGATCAACATCGCGATCTGGGGCATCGTCTCGCTCGCAACCGGCGTCATGATCTACCCCTGGCCGATCTGGGTGATTGGCCCGTGGGGGCTGGTGCTGCTGGGCAGGACACTGCTCGGCCGCGAGGGCGGGTGCAGCAAGATCACCGATGCTCTGCACGACGAGCGGATCAGAGTCGTGGTGGGTCGCTGAACGCACGCGGAACGAAGGGCGTTGGGCCCCGGTCCGTCGGTCACCCGGCGAAGCGCGCGATCCAGAGTCGGATCGTCTCGTTGGTGGCACCGTGCGCCCGTAGCCACGCGCGCACACCACCCGGGCGGGCGTCCCAACTGGCCAGGACACCCTCGATGGCCTCGGGGACGACACCTCGGAGATCACGGTCGTTGGGATGCGCCTGACCCAGCTCGGGAGCGAAACGGGTGATTCGGGTCAGGACGGCGCCCATGTGCTCATTGGTCGCTTCGTTGTCGGCGACGATGTCGTCGGGTTCGACTCCGGCCGTACGCAACAGCAAGGCCACCGCGACGCCGGTGCGGTCCTTGCCTGCGGCGCAGTGCAGCAGCACCGGGCCCGGGGCGGTGGCTGCCACCTGCAGGACGTCCACGAGTCGCTCCCCCGGGTTGGTCAGAATCCCGAGGTAGATGTCGGCGAGCCGGGCACCCTGGTTCGGCGCTGCGACCTCGGCATCGGACAGCAGCGAGATCTGGTGCACGACAGTTTTCCGCGACCGCAGCGGATGCCCCCGTGTCGCGTATTCCCGGGGACTGCGCAGGTCGACGACGGTGCGGGCCGGCCATTCGTCGACCGCAGTCGGGCGGGCGTCGCCCGGTGCCGGCAGAGCGCTGCGGTAGAGCACCCCGGACCGGGTCCGGCGCCCCTCGGCGAGCGGAAGGCCGCCGAGGTCGCGCAGGTTGGGGAGGACATCGAGGTCCGTGACGGTCATGGAGCTTCCTTCCAAGGCGAGAGGCCGTGACCAGGCCAAACGGTCCGTGTCCCCGCCGGACGCGGGCTGCGAGGACCAGAAGATAGGTATACCCCCCGGTGATTCGGCCGATGCGCCATGTCCCCGCAGTGGGCGACGATGTGACCTGTCTCATACCCACGAACCGGGGTCGCCCGTTGGTCCGACGCCGCCACTGACGGAGGGTGCTCGCACCGATGAATGCAGAACCGATTACCTGCGGTGACTACGTCACGGCGACCTTTGCGCGTGATTTCGTCGCCGAGGGATTCGACCACGACGCTGTCGAACGCATCCACAGCGGTCTGTTCGACGAGTGGAGTCACGCCCTTGCTCAATCGGGTCTGTTCACCAACCGAACCGTCGCGGCCGCGCTGCACTCCTGGCAGGACGATCCACACTCCCTCCTCGACGCCCTGCTCGCGAACGCGGACGAGATGACCCTCAAGCGCTACGACCTCGTCTGGGAGGCACTGGAACGCGCCCACGTCGGTTCGGCCGAGCGCCTCTCCGAATACGCATGACGCGGCCGCCGGCGGCCGTGGCGCCGCGAAGTCCACCGCAGCCGTTTTCACCCCCCACTTTCACAGACACCACCGACCACACCGACGAACGAGAACAATGAGCACCAACACGTATCCCACCATCGAAACCATCCGCATCGGGCAGTCCGGTCACGAATGCCGCTACTGCGGGCACGCCGTCGCGAAGGACGGCCCAGGCTACCGGCACACCACTACCGGCCAGTACCGCTGCGATCCCGCCAGTCGAGCATTGAACGAAGCCCGTCTGTCCAACAGCATGGTTCGGAGCTGAGCACGATGAACGTGCAAGCGATGCAGGTGAGCGCGGCACCCGAGGGGCTCGGCCGGTACCGCGACGCGGTCGATGCGCTTCGCGCCTTCGACAGTCCCGGCCACCGAACCGACCCCCACACGGCACTGCTGTTGGACAGTCTCACCGATGATCTGATCGAGGCAGCCCAGACGGCCGCCTGGGGCGACACGGTTCCACAGCACGACATCTTCGCAGTGATCGACACCGCGATCTCCCGCCCACGCCCGTCACTCTGAATCTCCTATGCCACGAGAGTGGGCAGTGACGGTCAACTCGATTCCACTTCCCCGCCTGATGGTGTCGTAGATCGGGCAGGACGTCGCGAACTTCGCGGCCAGTGAGTCGGCCGTCGGCTGGTCACCCCGTGAATCTCGATGCGCACTTCGGTGAAGTCTGAGCGGGAGCGCACCATGAGTCCGTCGCAGGACGCTGCCCGAACGATTCCCGCAGTCCGTCGGCGACTTCGGTTGCAGTGCCGATGAATCCACCCTTCGACACGACCACCGTAGCCCTTCTCTGCTGGTCATGGCCTTCGACGCCGATCCGTCGGTAAGCCTGGCGCTACACAACGAATGGCACAGCACGCTTCGCAGCGCGGCTCACCAGAGGAAGCACAGGCTTCCTCCAATCTGCAGCAGATCGAAACGGAGCACCGAGATCCTGACCGCCGTGCAGAGCGGCGACGCAGAACCGTCGAGGAACCGGGCGTTACCTCACCTTCTACTACCATGCTTCACAGATGGGGATGCGCGGTCAGGGCGCCCGGTGAGACGAAGGATCGGCAATGACGAACGACCGCAGCGTGGACCCGAAATCTCGACTGTCCCCAGGACTGCGGCGGCGCCTGCCCTGGCTGCTGCTCGCCGCCGTGGTGGTCGTCGTGGGAGCGGTCGCTGTCGTCGCCTACGCGTTGACCTCCGGAGCCGACGAGGGCCGCGAAGCCCACGGGTTCTCGCCGAACGCGGACAATCCTGACCCGTCACTGGGAATCGAAGGGATCGTCACCGTCGACTATCCGCCCGCCGCCCATGTGCAGGCACCGCAACGAGTGGCCTACGACCAGAGTCCACCGTTCGGCGGCGCCCACGACCAGTACTGGGCAACGTGCACCGGCATTGTCTATCCCGAAGCCATCCGCAGCGAGAACGCCGTCCACTCCCTCGAACACGGCGCCGTGTGGGTCACCTACGACCCGGACCGGCTGGACGACGACGACATCGCGGCGCTGGCAGAGAACGTCGACGGCGCACCGTACACCCTGATGTCGCCGTACCCCGGTCTCGATTCGACGGTGTCCCTGCAGTCGTGGGGTCACCAACTGAAACTCGACGACGTCCACGACCGCCGCATCTCCGACTTCCTCACGGCCTTGCGACAGAACCCGAACACCTACCCGGAACCGGGGGCAACTTGCTCGACGGTGCGGGGTGGATTCGATCCGGCCGACCCGCCACCGTTCGATCCGTCCGCACCGGGTGCGGATGCATTTCCGGTCGACGGTAAATAGTCGCTTCAGCGAACGTTTCCACACCACTTCGCACGCGACTGGGATCCTGCGGTCGAAGCCGAAAATTACCTACCCGAAAATGTGCTCCGTGTGTCGATATCGCGATCGCCGATTCGACGTATCAGTAGGAGCACATGAGGAGGTGAGAGCGATGTTGGCGGCACATTTGTTGTCCGGCCTGACCAGTGAAGAGGTCGATCTGATCGTGGCGGAGGAACTGCATCTGCTCGGCGCCTCCGCATGAGGGGCGTCGACGCCGTGTCGAATACCGACCGGTGACGAGCGGGCACTGCTAGACGGTGCCCGGTCGGGGGATATCAGCTTCGAGCGTGGCGGCGATCCGCGTCCTGATCGAACGGTAATCGAGGTCGGTCACGAATCGGTGTGCCGGCCCCCGTACTGGAGTGACGCCCCACACGGCGGCGCGGCCGTCCTCGTGGATCACCCGGGGTCGGGCGTCGGTGGCGGACAGCACGACCGGGGGGTCGAGCATCACAGCGGCTGCGACGGAATCGTGTGCGGTGTAGATCGGATCCTCGGCACGATATGTGCTGGTGCAGTAGCGGTGATAGTCCTCGGTGATGTCACGGACGAAGGTCGCCGTCTTTCCCACCTCCGAACGAGCAACGAGATCGGCCCAGGCCAATCGAAGTCGGCCGGTGACATTCATTCCCACCCACGTAATCTTTCCAGGCGCTGCAGAAACCACCGTCGCCGCGACTGGATCATGATTGGTGTTGGTGTCACCTTTCTCGAGAAACTGTGGTTGTACTGCGGCCTCGACGTCTCTACGAGAGGCGGGTCCCATCCCGCCCATGATGGTCACCGAACGGTAGCGGGTCAGGACACGTGGCTCGCGCGTGACGGCGGCGGCGATGTTGGCCAGCGGACCCAGGCACAGCAGGTCCACCGCACCGGGCCGGTCCGCGGCGACGCGCAGCAGTTGATCGACGGCGGACTCGGGCGCCGGGCCCACGCCGGGTCGTGGCCGGTATCCGCGGTCACCGAGTCCGTCGAGTCCGTGTGGGGAACTGGTGGCAGGTGGTGGCCCGGGACGTGGTTGTCCGATGCACACCGGAACATCGCGTAGGCCGGCGACGGACAGAACGGTGAGGGCGTTCCGCGCGGCCTGCTGTTCGGTGCAGTTCCCGAACACTGTTCCCACACCGATGATCTCGGTTCCGGAGTGCTGCGCGATGGTGAGCATGGCGAGGGCATCGTCGACGCCGGTGTCGGTGTCGACGAGTACGTAGCGGTCGGTCACTCCCGGTCCTGTGTTCCGTGATCCATGATCGGATCGACTCGATTACATTCGCGCGCAGCGTAACCGGACCCCGGCCCCCGGCTCGTTCCGCCGGTCAGTAGCTGAAGGTGACCACCCCTTCGTCGCCGATCCACTTCCACATCGGCACCGTCCCGGCGAGTTCGGCATTGGATACCAGTGCGTCCTTGTCGAGGTGCTTGGCCTCGAAGCAGATCGGACACACCATGTAGATGCCGCCCGCGGTCTCGAATCGTGCCGCCAGATCGGGAAGCGGCGGACAACCTTCGCAGGCCACGCCCTGAATCGTGCCGTCGAGCGCGAGCCGTACCGCTTCCTTCGTGAGAAACATCTGTGTCTCGCGCTTTTGTTCTGCCGCACCGACCGCGACCAGAAACGCAACCGTCACCTTCTCGGCGTCCTCGAGACCGGTGGTGAGACTGACCACTGCCTTATTACCCATGGATTCGAGTCTTCGCCGCGCGAGGACTGCCGACAAGGGGGCTCATCGAGTCACAGGACTCGCACGTCGAGATCGGTGGCGGTTGCCTGTTTCGACCGCACCCGCAACTGATTCTCGCCTAACCTGAGAACGTGTTCGAACAGCGTCCGTTTCAGCAGGTTTCGATGACGTTACGCCTCGCAGTCCGTCACGATGGCTCTACCAGCGCATCCGCCGACGAACGTATCGGGATTCACCCGCGGATGCTGACCGGGATCGGAGCCCAGCCGCGTCAGCAAGCTCGTGTGAACCATAGGGGAACGACCGCGCTGTTCACACTGATCCCAGACGACGATACGGAAGACGACACCATCCGGATAACGGAGGGGGGCTGTCGTCGGCTCGGCGCGGAGCCGGGACAGACGGTGATTCTCGACCCTCGGTGCATCGCCACGGCGATGACCGAGGAAGAGGCCGAAAAAGAGGGTGAGTTCATCGAGCGGCTCGAAGACGACGGGCGACATCACCGTCTCGTGGTCCTGGCACCGCACGGTGGCGCCATCGAAACCCGAACGGATCAGCAGGCTGAACAGGTCGTCGCTTCGCTCGGATCGTGCGATTCGACGCTGTGGGCGTGTAAAGGCTGGCGACCGGTGGGCAACGCATATCGGGCTTGGCACATTTCCTCGAGCGATCTCAGCGTGCACAGCTTTCCGCTTCTCCGCTCCCTGTCCGCGAGACGATTCCAGTGGGCGCTGTCGTTTCACGGCTACCGAGGAAACGACGTCCTCATCGGCGGCCTCGCGCCCGCGCCTCGCAAGTCGGACGTCCGGGACGCGATCGCGAAGGCACTCGACGGAAGCGGAATCTGTGTTCGGCTCGCCGAACCCGGAGAACGACATAGCGGTGAATCCCCATCCAACCTGGTCAACCGCCTCACCATCGACGCCGCCGGCGGAATCCAGATCGAACAGTCCCGACCCGCGCGGACAGTGCACGGCCGCGCGATCGCTGCAGCTGTCAGCGAGGTCTACGACACCTGGATCGCCACCGACAACTGTCGGTGAGACTTCACGGGCCCGCGGGAGCCCAGCACGGCCCGTCCGGGGGCGGGGTGTGCTCGTAACCCGGGTAGCACGGCAGCACCTCCGGGGCAGGCGCGGGCGCAGGTGCCGGTGCCGGCGCATTCGCCGGTGGCGAGCCGGGCGGGAGACACGGCCCGTCCGGGGGCGGGGTGTGCTCGTAACCCGGGTAGCACGGCAGCACCTGCGGAGCGGACGCTCCCGGAGGCGGTGCAGGTGTCGGCACTAGCGGTGGTGATTGCGGTGCCGGTGCCGGTGCCGGTGCGACCTCCTCCTGAATGGGAGCCTCCGCCACCGGCGCCTGAGTCGGTGACGGTGCTTGCACCGGCGGCACCTGCTCGGCAGCGGTCGGATTCGCCGTGGCGGTCGGTGACGACGACGGCGATGCCGGCCCGGCCGCGCTCGACGACGGCGTAGGGACGGCGACCTGTGGCGATGACGCTCCCGACCCGATGATCACGCCACCGACAATCGCGGCAGCGATGATCGCGGCGAGCGCAAGTCCCGCGGCCACGAGACGGCGGTTCCGGGCGATCGGCGGGGTCGCGGGAGTGGGATCGGCGGCAGGCTGTTGCGGTGGCACCGCGACGCGAGCGGCAGCGGCCAACTCGCCCGCCGACCGATAGCGCCGCGCGGGGTCGACCGCCGTTCCGCGTGCGATGACGGCGGCCATCCCGACAGGCGGCGTCGGGATCTCCGATGTCGGGAACACCTCGCCGGTGAGGCACTCGTACAACACACAGGTCAGGCCGTAGACGCCCGACGCGACGCCGAGAATCACGGGGAGCCCGACGTCGGTGAGCTGGATCAGTCCCCCGTCCTGCACGACGACGTTCGCCGACGACACTTCCTGCTCGACCAGCCCGGCCGCGCGCACTGCCTCCAGCGCCGACGCCAGCTGCTCGACGACGCCGACCGCGCGCGATACGTCCATCGGTCCGGTGGACTGAAGGAGCGTCCGCAGGTTCGTGCCCTGGGTCGGCGGCGTTGCGAGAAAGAGTCGGTTGCCGATCTGCCCGAAGTCGTGGATCGGTACCACGTGCGGGTTCCGGATGTGGGCCGCGATGCCGGCTTCCCGTTCGAACCGATCGCAGAATTCGTCGTCCTCGGTTGCGTCCGGCGGCAGTGCCCGCACCACGACATGACGGAACGTGACGGTGTCGAACGCCGCCCACACCTCGCCGCTCACATCGACCGTCAGCGGACGGTCCAGCCGGTACTTGCCGAATAGCGTTCCAGCTTGCATTGCCACTCTCCGCGCTCGAAATTGCCGCGTCTGCGGAACTGTGCACCCGAAATTCTAGGCGGTGCCGGCCACAGGGTCTCGTTGGAGCCGGGTAGTGTGCTCGTATGCGCAGAACGCACCTAGGCTAGCTCCGGTCCGGGGCCGCCCCGACTCAGGAGAAACCTGATGCGTACTGCATTCTGCAATACCCTCTTTCACGTATTCGATCACCGGATCTGTTGTGGCCGGATTCCCGAATGGACCGCACACGTCGGTCAGCCGTGGGACACCTACGACGTCGCACCGTGGAATCTGTACAACGCGATCTGGCGGATCCAGCACTGGATTCGCAGCGGCGTCGACGCTGATCGGTGACCTTGTTCCGCTCTTCGGCGGCGTCAGATTTCGAGTCGGGCGCCGCCCGGGTCTGGGTGCCACACGTTCTGACGCAGGACTCGCAGTAGGGTCCCTGGGCTCATCAGCCGCTCGGGACGATCGATCAGGGCGGCAACGCGGATGAAGGCGGTAGCGAGCACGGGATCGTGCTCGGCGGCTTCGTGCAGGCGCGTGATGTAGGCATTGCCGATCCGCATCTTCGGGCTGCGGTTTCCCATCACTTCCGGGAAAGCCAAGTCCCCCCCGACCGACATCTCCCACGGAACGTCGATCACCTTCGCGACATCGCGAAAGAAGCCGCGTGCGTGTGGCTCGGTGCCTCGCTGCAGGTGACGATGCAGTGTGAGCGCCTCGAGCGCCGCCACGGTCATCCCCTGCGCATAGATCGGGTTGAAGCTGCACAGGCTGTCCCCCGTCACGAGGAAGCCTGCTGGGAGGATCGACAGTCGTTCATACCGTCTGCGGACACTCGCCGGAAACCGGAAGGTCCGGGCTCGCTCGAGCGGTTCTGCGTCGCGGATCACCTCGAAGAGGTCGGGGATCCGCAGCGACCTGGCAAAGTCGAGGTAGCCGAACGGATCGGTTGGCGGATAATCGCCGAGCATCCCCATCAGCGTCACCAGGAAGCGGTTTCCCTCGAGCAGCTGTAGCGCGCCCCCTCGCGGAGAATCGGGTGTCGGACCGATCACGATCCCTCGGTCGTCGCCCAACCCCGGCGCCGGGGCACGGTAGATGCGGGTAGCGTAGCCGAGGCCGACGTGCACCCTGTCCTCGTCCGGGCGTCCGAAGCCGAGATCCGCCAACCACATTGGGGCACGCGAGCCCCGTCCGGTCGCGTCCACCACCAGGTCGGCGTCGAGGATCTCCTCGGTACTGCCGTCGGCCCGCCGGAGAACACGGGCTCCGGTGACGCGAAGGCGGTCGGGTGTCGTGGTGATGCCCGCGGCATCGCAGCGGTCCATGATGGTGACCCCTTCGAGTTCGCTCACCCGGGCACGCACGTAGCCCTCCAAGAATGGCCGGCTGGCGCTCACGACGGTCATTCCGCTCACCGGCTGCGGAAATCGGTGCCCACTCAGGCACCACCGCACGTCACGCAGGTTGTCCAAGGTCGGCACCCCCAGCGCGACCAGGTCGTCGGTGAAGCCCGGGAACAGCTCCTCCAAGATTTGCTGGCCTCGTTCGATCAGCACGTGGGTGTGGCGGCCCTGCGGTACGCAGCGGCGCGGCTCGGCTGTGCCCGGGAGGTGGTCGTGATCGACCACGATCACCTGTGAATACGCTTCGGACAGTACGCGGGCCGCAAGTAAGCCGGCTATGCCGGCACCGAGCACGACCGCTCGGTGTCCGATCTGAATTGTCATGGGAGCCTCCTCGATTGCATACGAGGAGAATGCAAGCAATCGGTGCTCGATCACCAGTCCGAATACTGCTCATTCGTGTTCACTGCGGGTATCCGTAGACGTCCCGGTCCCATAACCACGAGACGATCCGCGCGACACCCTGTGTGAGGTGGCGCCGATACGTGCTGAACGGCACTCCGAGCACCCGGGCGGCGGCCTCCTGGGTTCCGGCCGGGCGCAGGTACGTCCGGTCGACCGCGTGCAGCAGTCTGTCGTCGCGTGGGTTGTCGGCGAGCGAATCCACCGCGTCGCGGAGCACGCTGTCGAGTTCGGCAACGCCCGGCTCCCCATCGCTGCACTCGCACACGACCCGGGTGCGCATCAGCGGGTTTCGTCGGAGCAGGTCGGGGCGGTGCCAGTCGTGCAAAGCCTGCCGGACCGCCTGCTCGAACTCGGGTTGAGAAAGTACCAGCAGGTCCGGCGTCGGACGCGGAGGTGCGGAAGGACTCTCGGACAATGCGCGCTCGGTGACCCGCTCGAGCCACGCGTCGACCGGGACACGACGGAAGTCGTGTGCGAACAGCCCGTACCTTCGGACGCCCACCTCGAAATCGGCGCCCTCGGCGCGCGGAAGGTCGGCGACCGCGAAGTACTCGTTCCACCGATCCGGTTCGGCAAGTGTGAGGAAGTCCCAGGACAGGCTCGGTGTGCACAGGTACCGCTGCATGGTGATGATCGGAATGGCGTTCATCGTGGGCGACGGGTCCTGATAGGTGTCGAGGTCGACGACGAACCGGGTCTGGGTGACGGTCTCCCCCGTTCGCGGAGGTGAGTGGCCGCAGGCGAACTTCCAGGCCGCCGCGGCACCCGGATCCGACGCCAGATCTTCCGCGGACGCGAGGCTCAGATCGATGAGACCGAAGAACCCGCGGGGCGCACCGTCCGGACGGCGCACGATGTAGAACCCATCGGGCTGGCATTCGTACCAGGCGGCCGCTATGGCCGCCGCCTCCGCACCCTCGTGGAGTCGGGTGAACTCGACGATCGTTTCGCGATCCGCCGGGGAAGCGGGTTCCGGGTAGTGCCGACCCCACGATTCCCACTCCACCGGGGACAGGATCCCGGGCAGATTGCGAAACACGAACTTCAGGTCGAAGATCACGCGCTGCTGTTCGCGCCCGGTACACGACAGAAGCGAGCGGCGAATGTGCCGGCACACGCGGTGGAAGACGTCGGTGTAAGCGTCGAGGTCGCGCCACCGCAGGTCCGCGTCGATGACGTCGCGGGCCATATCGTGTGGGGCCAGGCCCTCCGGGCCTGCGTCGACGAACGACAACTGCCGCAGCCACACGAACATCGCGTGCGCGTCCTCGAGCCCGAGGGCGTCGCGCAGCAGTGCCTCGGAGGTCACCCGCGCGAGGGCGCACACCTCGAGTGCCCGCCGATGCGCGGGGCTCGGCACCACCGCGATGAACCGCTGCATCAGCTCCGCCATGAGGTCGGGGGTCAACGGATCGGCCGACACCTCGCCGCCGCGGGATGCCACGTCGGCCAAGAGCGCCAGCGCCAGCGGATGGCCGTGCGTGGCCCGGCAGATTCGTTCGTGCAGCGGTGGCGGCACCGCCACTGCCCGGAGAAACTCTCTGCTCTCCTGCGGAGTGAGATTTCGGAGGGACACGACCCGCAACAACTCGGACCACGCCGCGTCGGAACGCCATTCGCAGCTGGGCGGTGTCCGGGCCGCGATCACGGTGAGCGCCGTTGCCGGTAGTCGCGGTAGCAATTGCGTGCGCACCCACTCGTCGATCGGCGTCAGAACCTCGTATGTGTCGATGAGGATGCACAGTCGTTCCCCCGCCCGCGCGATCGCGCCCGTGTCAGGCACATCGACGGCCTCGCCCAACGCGGCCAGGACAGCCGACGGAGACGGCGGAATATCGCGCCCGTCGAGCCGGACGACCGACGCGCCCGTTTCCGCCGCGATCTCCGCGAACTCGTCCAGCAACGTGGTCTTCCCGATCCCTCCGGGGCCGTGCAGGAACAGCACGGACAACTGCGGATCGGCCGACTCCAGTCCGGCCCGAACCAATTCGCGCTCGACCCGGCGCCCGACGAAGGTCCGCCTGCGCCTCGAATTCAGGACGTCTCCGAGCGGTATCGAGGACTGTGCCGTGCCCTCCATACGTCCAATCTAGGGGCAGTGCCCTTCAGACGAAACCTTGGTGGGATCCGCTCAACGATGTGCGCAGCGCACCCCGCTGCGTACACACCCGCCACTTACCAGTTCGCGTGCCTCGCGCGGGCGACGAGGACGTCGTCGCCGGCATCGATGCGGGTGCCGAAGCCGCGACTGATCCCGTCGAGGACCCGCCGCAGCCATTCGGTGTCACCTGTCGACGCGCGTTGCAGTCGCATCTGCCGGGATTTCATCGGAACCATTCGCAGCTCGCGCAGTTCGTGGGTGGGCGCGTCGAGGGTCACCAGGTAGAGCAGACGCAGATCGTCGCGGAAGCGTTCGTGTCCCCCGATGCCCTCGTAGTCGTTGATCAGGTCGCCGCAGCCGTACAAGATCGGATGGCCTCGGTAGATCTCGACCGGCCGCGGGTGATGAGACGAGTGCCCGAAGACCACGTCGACGCCACCGTCGACGAGCCGATGCGCGAACTCGACATGCGCATCCGGCACGTCGTATCCCCAGTTCGAACCCCAGTGCACAGAGACCACCACCACGTCCGTGTTCCGCCGTACCAGCCGCGTCCGGTCGAGCACACGGTCCGCCTCGGCGCAGGTGGGTTCCGAGAGGTACGCGACACCAGGCCGGCCCCGGCGGGCGGCCCCGTGCGGCGACATCCCGCTCGACGACATACCTGCTGCCCAGATCTGCAGCCGACGCCCCGGCCCGGCCTCCACGACCACGGGACACCACGCCTGCGCCACGGTGCGCCCCGCTCCGACGGTCCGCACGCCGTTGCGGGCCAGCACATCGAGGGTCTCCACGAGCCCATCGGGACCGAAGTCGAGCAGGTGATTGTTCGCCAGTACGCAGACGTCGATCCGCGCAGCGGTGAGCACCCCCACGTTCGACGGATGCATTCTGTAGTTGATTCCTTTGGACGCGAAGCGGGCACACGCGGTGACGGACGTTTCGAGATTGACGATGCGAACGTCCGGCTCCACCGCGTCGAGGACGCGCAACGCCTCACCCCACGGCCACCCGAACCCGACGGGGCGGGGGATCGAACCATTTCGCTTCTCCGCCAACGCCACGTACTCGCGTGCGTCGCGGACGCAACGCTCCCGCAGCTCCGGGTCGCCGGGAAAGGGGAGGATCTGGTCGACTCCCCTACCGGTCATCACGTCGCCGGCGAGGAACATCCTGATGGTGTCGGACATCGAAATCCTCAGCGACAGCACGAGTACCAGGAACATGCGCGGAGACCGACATCACGACTCAGAGAATGCACCCGTCGCTCGCGCTGTCTTCAGGCACGAGCGCCGGCTCGGTCGAGCTGAGAGACCCGTTGCGGACTCAGCTCGAGGATGACACCGATGTCACGCACCGAGAGACCCGATCGGCGCAGATGCGCCACCGCGGCCCGCGAGGCCCGCGCTGCACATTCCTGCGCGTGGGCGGCGGACTCGACCTGCAGGTGGGCCGCTCTGGCCTCCATGAGCGCAGCCGAATCCCCGATCTCGTAATCGAGGAGCACCTCGACGTCCTCGACCGGCACATCCTCGACCAGATGCACGGCATCCGCCACGATCGCAGAAATCTGATCGAGCCGCCGTGCTCGGGCGAGAGCCGCCTCGACTCCCGGGACCTCCACCACCCACCAGCCGCCACAACGGGTGGCCTTCGCCGTCACCTTCATCACGAACCACTTCCTACCCGGCCCGCATCTCGTGCGAAACTCGCCCCTCCAACGACAAGTCTAGTCCCCCTCGACTGAGCAGAACTACACGGACAGAGGACCTTCAGTGTGCATGACCGCTGGTGGAACGACCCGTCGATACCGGCACTCACCAGAAATCCAGTGCCTGTGCAGTCGCGGTGGACTCCGCGTGGGTGGGCCGTAGTGCACCGCCGATGGCGTAGACGGTGTGACCGACCGTCGCGACGGACATCCCGTGAGCCCCGGTGGGCATGGGCGGCAACGGTGACCAGGTCCCCGAGGCCACGTCGTAGGCCTCGACCGTCGACAGCACCTTGGTCGGTTGTTCGCCACCGACCGCGACGATGCGGCCGTCGATGAACGCAGCGCCGAGCCCGCCGCGAGGAGTGGGCATGGCGGGCAACGTCGTCCACGTGTCCGCGGCGGGGTCGTAGCGTTCGACCGCGGCGGTGTTCTGGTCCGACGCCAGATCCCGCCCGCCGATAGCATAGAAGTACGTACCGTCCGACACCGCGGCCAGGTGTTCCCGTGGTGTGGGGATGTCCGAGACGGTCGTCCACTTCGTGCCGTCGAACACTTCGGTCGTCGCCACCAGTTCGCCGTCCGCCTGTCCCCCGGCGACCACGATCCTGTCGCCCACCACGGCTGCGGCACCAGCCGCCCGCGGCTCGTTCATCGGCGCCAGATCCACCCACTTGCCATTCCGAAGCGCGAGCACCCGGTCCGACGTCGTCCCGGTGAGGTTCGGACCTTTCGGCACCCAGCCTCCGAGGATCACCAACTCGCCCCCGTACTCGACGGCCATCGCGTGATTGAGGGGGACCGGAAGGTCGGGACCCGCCTTCCAGGTGTCGATGGCAGGGTCGTTCCCCTCGACCTTCGGGGTCGACCCCGCATTGTCGAGGCCACCGAGCACCCAGATCGTGCCGTCCGCGACCGCCGTCGCCGTCTGCTGACGGGCGATCGGCGCATCCTTCAGCGGACGCCACGCCGGCGCCCATTGAGTCTTGCGTGGCGCGAGTTGCAAGGCCTCGGACACAGCGGTCGATTCGGCGTGTGTCGGTTTGATACCGCCGCCGACGGCATACACCGTGTCGCCGACCGCGCCGACCGCCATCCCGTGCCGCGGTGTGCGCAGAGCCGGCAATTGCGACCACGTTCCCGCGACCACGTCGTAGGCCTCGACCGTCGACAGCACCCGAGTCGGTTCTTCACCACCGACCGCGACGATGCGGCCGTCGATGAACGCCGCACCGAGGCCGCCGCGAGGAGTGGGCATGGCGGGCAACGTCGTCCAGGTTCCCGCAGCGGGATCGAATCGTTCGACCGCGGCGGTGTTCTGGTCCGACGCCAGATCCCGCCCACCGATGGCATAGAAGTACGTGCCGTCCGACACCCCGGCCAGATGCTCCCGTGGTGTGGGGACAGGCGCGACGGTCGTCCACTTCGTTCCGTCGAACACCTCGGCCGTCGCCACCAGTTGGCCGTTCGCCTGTCCGCCCGCGACCACGATCTTGTCGCCGACCACGGCCGCGGCACCGGCCGCCCGCGGTGCGTTCAGCGGCGGCAGGTCCACCCACCGACCGTCGCGCATGGCCATCACCCGATCGGAGTCGACCGCGGTCAGGTTTTGACCTTCCGCCTTCCAGCCGCCGATCAGTACGGGCTCGTCGTTGTAGGTGACAGCCATCGCATGATTGAGCGGGACCGGAAGGTCGGGGCCGGCCTTCCAGGTGTCGATGGCCGGGTCGTAGCCCTCCTGCTGGGTGGAGACGCCGTTGTCGTCCAACCCACCGAAGACCCAGATCGTCCCGTCCGCGACCGTCGTTGCCGTCTGCTGGCGGGCAACACGGGCATCCGCGACCGGTCGCCACGCCGCGGTCGGGTCGACGGAAGGAGACGCGCCGGCGTCCTGAACGGTCGGTCCTGCGGTGCCGGGTCCGGTGGTTTCTCGAAGCACGAGGTACCCGCCGCCGGCCAGCACCAGCGCGACGACCAGTGCGAGCGCGGTCAGGACCGCGCGCCGACCTTTGCGGGACTCTCCGATGCTGCCCGGACCTCCGGCCGGTGGCCAGGGCGGCGGGCCCGTCGGCGGCCAGAGCGGCGGTCCCGAGGGATGAGGATCAGGTTGGAGTTGCTGGGTCGGTTCGACCCACAGACGCCGGCCGCTGTCCGGACCTTCGTACCGGATTCGGCGGTATCCATCGGCACCGGACTCCGACCGGTGTGTCTCGGTCGTCTGCGCGGTCTCCAGGGGTGCAAGCGCCATCGCGTCCGAACGCAAACCGATGTGTCGCTGAGCGGCTTGGAGTTCGTGTCCGAACTCCTCGGCGGACGCCGGCCGAGCAGCGGGATTCGTCGCCATCGCCCTCTCGATCACAGTGCACACGCCGTCCGGGATGCCTTGGGCGCGCAGGTCCGGCACCGGCTGGCTGCTGATCCTCACGAACTGCGCCACGAGTTCCTCACCGGTCTTCCGCTCGAACGCCGCCCTCCCCGCGATCAGCGAGAAGATCGTCGCGCCCAGTCCGTAGACGTCGGATCTCGCCGTCGGCGACTCCCCGTTGAGCACCTCCGGCGCGGTGAACGCCAGTGACCCGGTAAACCCGCCGGTGGCCGTTTCGTACCCGCCGGCGATGTGTGCGATGCCGAAATCGGTGAGCTGCGGCTCGCCGTAGTCGGTGAGAAGGATGTTCGCGGGTTTGATGTCGCGATGCAGCGTGCCGGTCCGGTGCGCCGTCTCCAGGGCTCCCGCCAACTTCACCCCGATGCTGATCGCCTCCGGCCACGGCAGCGGACCTTCCCGGCGTATCTGGACCGCCAGTGAATCGCGCGGGTGATAGTGCATGACGATGTACGGGCGACCGGTGTCGGTCACGCCGACCTGCAGTATGTTGACGATGTTCGGGTGGCCGGAGAGCCCACCCATCGCGTACCCCTCCCGCAGGAAGCGCTCGCGGTTCTCGGGGTCCAGGTCCGACGTCAGCACCTTGATCGCGACGATTCGACCCAGCGAACGCTGCAGGCAGCGGTAGACGACACCGAATCCGCCCCGGCCGACCTCCTCGGCACCGGCGAACCCGGCAGCGTCCAACTCGGCCACGATCCCGCGGCCCACCGCACGGACCGGCGCCGCCTGGGTCGCGTCAGGGTCGAAATCGGCCATCGGGCGCCTCAGTTCCTTTCGACATCCACGACGATGTCGCGGTTGGGCCCGCCGAGTAGGGCAGGCTTCGTGCCGACGTGCACACTCGGGTACATCGCATTCACCTCTGATGCAGGTCCAACCGACACGCCGATGCGGTTACCAGCAGTCGACGACTGCGAAAATCTTTCTGTCACAAGGGCGAAGCGCGGTGTCATTTCGTCGGATGTCGACGGGATCCGCCCTGTCCAGAAAGTATTCGACGGGTCGAGGTCCGCGTCAAGATGACAATTTCCCCGCCCTAGGGTGCCTATCGGCAGTCACGACTTCATGTCACGTCGGCGACAGCGCACAAATCGGGTTCTGCGGCAGTCCTAGAAGGGGCCGCCGTAGAACGCGTAACCGCCCGCCCCCGCAGCCTTCGCCCGATACATCGCCGAGTCTGCCCGGCGGACGAGTTCTTCACGGGTGCACTCCGGATCGGAGAGTGCGACACCGATACTCGCACTGATCGGCCAGTCGAGAGATCCTGCCCGGTTCAGGTCGGCGACGCTTCCGGTGATCCGGGCAGCAATCGCCACCGCTTCTGCTGCGCCCGCGACGTGCTCACACACCACCACGAGTTCGTCACCGCCGAGGCGGGCAACGGTATCGCCCGGACGCACCGCCGACCGCAGATGCCTGGCGAGAACGACCAACGCGTCGTCGCCGCCGGCATGGCCGAGGCTGTCGTTGACGATCTTGAAGTCGTCGAGATCGACCAACAACAGCGCAACGCGCGTGCCACCGCGCGGCGCGGCGTCCATGGCGTCGTCGAGCCGGCGTCGGGCCAATGCCCGGTTCGGTAACCCGGTCAGCGGATCGTGCAAGCTCTGGTACACCAATGCGGCTTCGGCCTCGATGCGGCGGATCGCGGCGGACAGCACCGCCGTCACCGAGCGCAGGAAGGTCAGATCACGGTCGGTGTATTCGCGGGGACGACGACTGTGCGCGGTCAGCACTCCCCACACCGCTTCGGCGCCGATCGGAACGCACACCCCACTATGCAGCCCGCGCCTGGTCATCCCGACAGTGGAGAACCGGGTCTCGTGGACCCGATCGGCGCACACGATCACTGCCCCGCTGGCGGTGGCAACCCGGGTTGTGAGCCCCTTCCCGGGGCGAACGTCGTCGGCGAGGGCTCGGGTCCCCGATAGGCCAGCACGGCGAGTTCGCCGTCGTCGGACATCTGCGCGATCGACGAGCACTGCACACCCATCAGTGCGGCGGCCGCACCGGCCGCCGCCGCGAGGAGCTCGTCGAGGTCCCCGCCGACCGCGAGTTGGCTCAAGTCTGCGATCGCCTGCTGCTCGCGGGCCCGGTACGCGGACTCCGCCAGAGCGCGGTGCAAGCGTTGTTCGTCCTCTTCTGCGCCGCGGCGATCCTGTGCAATCGAGGCGATCAGCGACGGCCCGGTGCGCGTGTGCTGCAGCACGAATGTCGTGATCAGCATCGGGATCGGCTCGCCCGTCACGAAATGGCGGAATTCCGTCAGCCCGTTCCACTCCCCCCCGCTCGACCAGCGCCGACTCCACCTCACGGGCCTGCACGAGGCCGACATCGGTGAACAGCTCCGCCGTCGTCCGCGCGTACGCGTGCACGGCATCCCCTAATCCGAGCAGACCGACACCGGCGGGATTGACATACACGATTCGCCCGGACACGAATTCGGACACGAACACCAAGGCCGGAGTGTGTTCGAGGACCGCGAGCAACATCCCCGAATCCGGCAGAGCCTCCATGGGTACTCCCTTCCCTGCGAACCTTCCGTCCCACATCCGCCTGTGACCTCCTCCACGATAAGCGGCGTCGGCACCGCCGCGGCGGTGCGGGCGTGGCACGTTGATTCTGCCTCGGTGAACGTGCACGATCGTGGGCATGCGCAGAGCGCGTTGGCCGGCATTCGCGCCGCCGGCAGCGAGTGGGACCGCAGTGCACGGTCCCACCATCCTCGCGTCCAAAACTCACATCACCCTCGACTTGCTCGGAATCGTCGCCTTCTCGTCCGGAATCCATGTCCGACTCGCGCTGACTGCGACCGGGCGCGCCGCCGAACGTGCGCATCACGAGACACGATCGCTGTCCGATCCCACCGATCCCGACACCCAGTGGTCGTATCTGTCGGTCCTGCTGCAGCTGGGGTCCGTGGCGGGCGAAGCCGACCCCTACCTGCCGCGATCCGGTTCGCCGCTGAACTGGGGTGGGGTGCCCGCGTACCGCACGGAGCCGAATTATTGGCTCGGTACGTGTACACGGCCGCACGACATCATGATCTCGGCGGGGTGGCCGGAGATCGGTCTCGGCCCCACCTGTGTCACGGCCCTCCTCGAAGCCAGTCCGTCCGCTGTCACATCCGACTGATCGTGAAAGCGAAGCCCGGCTCTGCTAGAGCGCCGAGGTCGTGAGGGCATCGGATGCTGTCACGATCTCGAACGGCATTTCGATGTGCGCAACCGTCCCGGATCGAGGTCCGGGGTGGACGGAGAAGCTGCCTCCGGCCGCGACGACACGGAGTTCGTGCGATGTCAGTCCGATGTGGCCTCTGGTGAGGCTTCGGTCGATCGCCTCACGGGAGATGCCACACCCGTCGTCGGTGACATCGAGGACCGCATGCTCACCCCACCGCGCCAGCTCGACCCGGACGGTACGGGCGTGCGCGTGTTTCACCACGTTGCTGAGCAATTCGCGTGCCGCGCCGAACAGCACATCATCAGCCGTGGTGCGAAGGTCGTCGACCCATTCCGAGGTCAGAAGCTCCACGTCGAAACCGCCACGTGCCTGGGCGGATCGGGTGATGTCGCCGAGAGCGCGAGCGAGACCGACACGATCGAGCACAGTGGGATGCAGCTCCGAGACGGTCGCCCTGAGCAGGGTCGCGGATTCGGTGAGTGCGTGGGTGATGCGATCCACCGCCTCCGGGTCGGCACTGCCGGTGAGGTCGTCGAGGTCCATTTTCGCGGCCAGGACGAGTTGGAGCGCCCCGTCGTGGAGTTGCTCGGACAACGCACGTCGTTCGCGTTGTTCGAGACCCATCAACTCTGCGAGCAAGGCGGTGCGGTCGCGCACCAGGTGACCGATGGTCAGCACTCTGGAGCGTTGAATTCTGCTGAGCACGACGGCGCCTGCACCGAGGACGGCGAGGGCCATCGTGCTGAGCAGGATGGAGGTCCAGGGTTCTTCGTTCGAAGCCATCGTGGCCCAGCTGGCGGCCAGGAACACCAAGACCGTAGGCACGACCACGGACGCGCAGATACCTGGACGCAGCTGCGTCGAGGCCAGTAGCGGGATCACGAACAAACCGTTGCTCAGGATGTCTGCGGTCCAACTCTGTTGTGCTGCAATACCAGTCAACAGGGTGAGGCAGCCGAGGACCGCGAGGTCGACGAACAGTGCGAGCCACATCGCGTTCACCGGCCCCGGACCGCCTCGACGAGTCCACAGCGCGAGCCCGCCGGACCAGAGTGCGTAGCAGATCAGGACCGCGACGCACACGCCCGCATCGTTCAGGGGCGGGACGAACCCGAGAGTCAACGCAATGAAGAGCACCAGCACACCGCGAAGCGCGAGTTGCAGATAGGCGCCGCGATAAGCGTGCTCGAGGATGATGCGTTCGAGATCTGGGCTGCCGCCGAGATCCGCGGGTAGTACCGATGACTCAGCCATGGGACGGCCTCCTCGGCCGGGCGACTCCGACAGGAAGATGCGGGGACATCAACTGCTGGACCTGCGACAATGCCCAAGATTCTAGCACCGGACTGTGGGGGACCCCTGGTACTCGACGGTCTGCGCGCGGGCCCTGCGGACCTCCGCGAACTGCGCCTCGCAGTTCACCTTGCAGTCGCTGATTGTCCAGCGCCAGAGTGGTGGCGGCCCGCACGGCCGCCAGCAGCCTCGGCTGGTCGGCGACCGCACGGTCGTACACCACCGCCCCCCACCAGGACGCCGTCGCGGATGAGGGCGGTCGCCTCGCGGGGATCGTTCCTGGGTGGCAGAACCTGGGGACGCCCTTGCGCATCCACATATCCGTCGTCCGCGCGGGAGAACGACCACAACGCCAGGTCCGGGTCGCGCAGTGCCGCGTGCACCGCGTCGATGAAGCGATCACCGAGCGGGGCGGTGCCGATCTCGATCATCGAGGTTGCGCACTGCGGCTCGGGCGACGCGGTAGCGCAGAGCAGCGATCCACAGCGGCGCCACGGCGGCCTGGTAGGCCGGTGAACCCGACCTCCATCGGGCGATCACCACGCCGATCAGGACCACCCCGAGGGCGATCCCCACTGCACCGAACATCACTTGCAGCGCCGCGAAGACCCTCGGGTCGTCACGCACCAGGAGCAGATTCAACGACGGTGGATGGGCCGGGCTGATGCGGTGGGTGTCGAGGAACGCAAGCTCGGACACGACGGCGACGGCGTAGTACGCGTAGCGTCCGTCGACGAACCACCGCTCCCACCGGTGGCGCAACCGCCCCCCAGGGAAAACTGAACACGAGTTGGGTCAGCACCGCAATGTACATGTTGGTCAGCGCGGCGCCGACCGTGAACAGGGCCGGAACCGTCGACAGTCGAAAGCCCTTCACCAGCCACAGCAGCCCGGTGGCAACCAGCAGCCACCCCAGGTTGTCGTGCGGCCGGTGGCTTCTGGCGACCGGGCCGGCCGCCACCCGCGACCGCCAGTACGGCGGTCACCAGGGCGGTCGCACACTGCGCGCGAAGACTCACCGGGTGCCGCCCGCGAGTCCGGACAGTTCGAGGAACACGGGATCGATCCTCGTGGGGATCCCGATTCGGCACCATCACCACAGGGTGGGGTAATGCGACACCTGGGTGGACCGTCTCGACACCTTCGGCCCCTGTCGCCTGCCGTTGTTCGGCGCGGATCGATCGATGCCACGCGGCACACCGGCATTCGTGGGAACATCTCATCCGATCGGTCCAGCAGACTGAAGAGAAAGGGGTGTGGTTCATGACCAGGATTCGACTTCGGCCCGCGGTGGCACTGGCATCGATCGCCGGTGCGTCGACCCTGTTTCTTGCGGCCTGCACCCAGGACGCATCGTCGACCGAGGGCACCGAATCGGCCGCGCCGAGTGCCTCCGACGAGGCGCCGGCCGCGGAGGCACCCGTCAACGGTGTCGATGCGAAGGTGTACGCCTCCAGCGACCCGGAAACCGATGCCTACGGGTTCGTCACACCGTCAGGGAAATGGCAGTGCGCGATCATTCCCACCAGGAATGTTGCCGGATGTGCGTCTCATCCCACTGCGGGGCCATTGGGAGTCCCGGGGGCTCCGCAGATCGCCTCGCCGGACGGAGGCCCGCCGGCCGAGGCGAACCTCATCGCGGTCGAGGCGGGGAAGGAGCCGAGCTTCCAGAACTGGAACCAGACGGTCTTTCCCGCCAACGCCAAGGTCCTCCCCTACGACACCACGCTGGCGATCGACGGATTCAGTTGCAATGTGCAGTTCTCCGGCGTCTCCTGCAGGGAGGATGCAACGGACAAGGGGTTCACCATCTCCACCAGCGGCTACAAGTTCGAGTTCACCCCGATACCCGTGAGCCTCCCCAGCGCGAGCCCGGCACAGATCGCGCCCACGGCGGCCCCGCTTCCCCAGCAGGCGCGCGGATCGAATCAGTGTGGCCCCGTTGCCTATCCGGAGACGGGAAAGCCTGCGACCGTGGTCATCGTGAAGGGAACACTCCGCTGCGACGAGGCGCACGCGATGCTCACGAAGTATTTCGCCGCACCGGACAAGAACGAACCGGTGTACAGCTTCGACGGGTGGGAATGCCGCCTCGCGGGAGACCCGGGATCCGCGGAGATCGGCTACACGATCAACTGCACCGACGACAACGGGAACACCGTGGTCGCACAGCCGTAGACCGATCACCCGCGACACTCGACGCTCGATGTCTACGCTGGCGCTATGCAACCACCGAATGACCAGGACGGTACTTGGGAGGGTTCGTGGCTCGCGGCAATGACGGTGATCAAGAGTGCTCAGCGGGTTTTCACGCCTCAGAACCGCCCTCCCTCCGAGCTCCTTCCTCTCGTCGAACCCCTGAGCCGGTTGGGTGATGTGCTCCGGGCAGCACCGCCCGACCCCGAAGAGTCCCGCCGTCGCGCGGCCGAGCTGGTGGCCGATCGAGACCTGATCGAATGGGCATGCCGGCCGGATCAGCCCAGCGAGATCCGGGAGTTCGGGGCGACCTTGGCCTTCCTGTCCATGAAACTGACCACCTGAGCCTCGGGCTGTCCACGCCGCACAGGCGTCCGGACCGCTCAGAAGTCGTAGTCCACGCCGCACAGGCGTCCGGACCGCTCAGAAGTCGTAGTCCACGACGACCGGAGCGTGATCGCTCATCCGGCGGTCGGCCGCCGGATCACGGTCGGTGCCGGCCGTGACCGCCGCTCGTGCCAATTGCGGCGTCGCGAGGTGGTAATCGATGCGCCAGCCGATGTCGTTCACGAATGACTGCCCCAGCCACGACCACCACGAGTACGGACCCTCGACGCCCGGATGCTGTCGCCGGACGACGTCGACGAGGGTGCGCGGCGACAGGATGGAGTCGAACCACTCGCGCTCCTCCGGCAGAAACCCCTCGGCCTGGTTGCTACGCCGCCAGTTCCGTACGTCGGAACGGGTGTGCGCGATGTTGAGGTCACCCATCAGCAGAAGCTCCCTGCCGCGTGCGCGCGCCGTGCGCCGCGACCGGGTCAGCTGTCGCGCGAACGCGGAGAGGAAGCGCATCTTGCGGTCGTACCGGGCGCCGCCGTCGGGCGCTTCCCGCATCCGCCCGGGCTTCTGGAGGTGGGCCGGAAGGCCACCCTTCGGCAGGTACATCGATGCCACGGTGATCGGCGCCTCGGCGAGGTCGACCTCGACGTACCGACCCTGGTTCGCGAACTCTCCCAGCCCCCGGGCCAACGGCTCCGGATCCAGTTCGACGCTGTCGGTGTGCATTTCACCTGGCGCCCGCATCAGCGCCGTACCGCTCCACGTCCGAACTGCGACGGGCGCCTGCCGGGTCAGGACCGCGACACCGTTGCGGCCCGCGACGTCCCCCTCGTCGTACGTGAGGTGGTAGTCGCCGAACACCCCCGGCGGGATGGACTCGGCACGAGCCCGCACCTCCTGAAGCGCGACCACATCGGGGCCGCGGTCGCCCAGCCAGTCCTCGAAGCCGCGCCGCTGCGCTGCGCGGATCCCGTTGACGTTGAAGGTCGCGATTCGCACGAGTGACAGTGTAGGGATCCGACCGACGCGTCGAATCTCGCCATACCTTTCACGTGCCGTCTGGCAGTTCTGCGGAGTTGGCCGATTTGTATGTGAACTCGAGTACGCGTTGCTAGCCTTCCCGTGATTGAGACCACACTGCAGGGGGAGATCTCGATGCGGATCGCGCGGACGCGGCCAGGAAGTGCCCGGCGCGGTGTGGCGACCGCGGCCCTGGCGGTATCGGTTGTCCTCGGGGTCGCGACGAGCCCCGTGCCTGCCGTCGCGTCAGCCGAGACGTTCTTCTTCGACGACATCGGCTCGACGGCCGTTCCGAGGGCGAACTGCGGCCCCGGCTCGCTGCCCGAAACGGGCATGCAGGGCGACGTTCCAGCCGAGGACCGAAACAACGGCCGAAGCACCCAGGGCTATCGATGCAATATGTCGCTGGTCGGAGGCTTACAGGATCGCGGTGGTGGCCTGCTGTCGGTGACCTACGACCACTGCTCCTACACCAGCACGTTCTTCCCCGGGAACCTGCTCAACCCCACAACGCCGGGCGTACAGGTGCTCGACGTGTCGAACCCTGCGCAGCCGGTGTTGTCCACGACCCTGAACGAACCCGCGATGCTGGGCGGAACCTGGGAAAGTCTGAAGGTCAACAAGGCACGCAAGTTGCTCGCGGCCACGGCGGTGCCGATCGCTGCCGGCACCGGCTATTTCTCCGTCTACGACATTTCCGACTGCGCCCACCCCCGATTGCTCAACCGTGGTGCCGGTAGCGACGTCACGATGCCGCTGCCGTTCATCTCCCATGAGGGCGGCTTCTCGCCGGACGGCAACACCTACTGGGTGTCCGGCCCCGCACCGGGTTTCCTCACCGCCATCGACATCAGTAACCCCGCCGAGCCGCGGATCATCTGGCAGGGATTACACGGACTCGGCGGGCACGGCTTCGGCATCACCCCCGACGGGAACCGGATGTACCTGTCGAATCTCGGTGGGATCACAGTCCTCGACATCAGCGCGGTGCAACGGGGCGACCCATATCCCACCGTCCCGCAGATCGCCACCTACCTGTGGACCGACGGCTTCTTCAATCAACACAGCATCCCGGTCACCTATGGGGACAAGCCTTACATCTTCACCGTCGACGAAACCGGCGGCGGTGGAATCAAGGTCTTCGATGTCGCCGACCCGGCGCACGCCGAGATCGTGCAGAAGATCAAGCTCGAGATCCAACTTCCGGCCAATACCGCCGCGAACCTTCGGTCGTCGCAAGGCGGCTCGGTGTTCTCCTACGATCCGCACTACTGCGTGGTCGACCGTCCAGCCGACCCGACCGCACTCGCGTGCTCCTGGGAATCGTCCGGGATCCGCGTGTTCGATATCCGCGATCTGAACCGCATCAGTGAGATCGCCTACTACAACCCGCCGGCACAGACCGGCAAGAACGTTCAGCTCACCAACTCTCCACACGCATTGTCCTCGCTGATCGGTGTCTCACTCTTCAACTTCGTTCCGCTCGCCCGCGCCGTCTTCGAGGGCAAAACGGATCCGCGGGTCGCGTTCGGCCCGCGCGCCGGAATGGTGGCGTTCGGCGACCTGTCGGCGGACTGGTGCTTCTCACCTCCGGAGTTCCACGGCAACCAGATCTGGACCTCGTGCAGCGACAACGGCTTCATGGCGTTGCAACTGGACGACACCGTTTATCAACCACCGGCGAATCAGGCTTCGACTTATGGTCAGTGACACCAAGTCTTCGTCGTTCCGCGGTCCCCTCGTCCTGTTGCTGTGCGCCACCGTGCTTGGCGTCGCCGGGGTCGCCGCCGGAATGGGGTTCGAATCGGAACGCGACACCAACCCCGACACGGTGCAACTGTCATCAGCGGACATCGGCTTCGCACAGGACATGTCGGTGCACCACGAGCAGGCCGTGCTGATCGCCCAGACGCTGTCGCAGGACGTCGATCCGCAGACCCGGGTCATCGCCGATCAGATCGTCGTCGCACAGACCTCCGAGATCGCGACGATGCGCGGTTGGCTCACCCTCTTCGACGAACCGTTCACCACACCGCAACCGATGCAGTGGATGCACGGATCGGATCACGCCATGACTGACCACGGCGGCGCACCCATGCCGGGGGCAGCGAGTACCAGCGAGATCACCCGGCTCGCCGGCCTGCGCGGAGCAGATGCCGAGACACTGTTTCTGCACCTCATGATTCGGCACCATCAGGGGGGAGTCGACATGGCCGAGGCAGCCACCCACGCAGTTGCATCCGAACCGATCCGCCGCATCGCACGCGGGATGATCCGTGACCAGAGCAATGAAATCGCAGTGATGACAGCCATACTCGACACCCGAGACGCGACACCGCTCCCCCACCCTTGAGGCGTTGAGGCTCTCGACCGCCCACACCCGGAAGCCCGACGCATGTCGCGCAGATGCCGGGACTGCGAGGTCCGCTCCCACACCGCGCGACGTTGTAGTCCGGCGCGAGCTCGGGGTCGGGGCCCGTTCGGGGTCGATCTCGACGGTCTCGAGCAGCGTTTACCGGCTTGTCGTCGATGCGTAACAACCGCACCTACCGATAGCCTGCCACGATCGACTGACGAGCCGGTCGTGCTCGATGTCATTGTGACTGCTCCGGGGCGGGCTAGTTGATGCGTGATCCCCGGACGAATTCGGCGTTCCGCGGCGGGAAGGGTTCGCCACTGTTGTATCTGCGTTCGAGAACGGCGAGGTACTGGTCGAGGGCTTCGTCGACGAGGTTGGACCAACTGTTGGGGGCGCCGGCGATGTGGCCGATGGCAGCGATGGCATTCTTACCATTTTCGACCTTGGCGCTGTTGATGTAGACGGATACCTGCTTCTTGTCTGCGGGCACCCGTTTGGTGGTCTTCTTTTCCTCGCCGCGGGCCACCGGCCCCGGTTGAGGTTCGGCGATGGTGGCTGCTCCTTGTGCGAGGTCCACGCCCTGTTCGACGAGGTTCGGCAGTCGTGGCTTGCGGCGTTCGAGGGGGTTGTTGGCGAGTCCGGCTTTACGTGTCACGTTCGTCAGGAGGTCCTTGCGACTCGTTCTCGAGTACGTCCCGTCCTGGTGGGCGCCTGTGCGGGGCTGGTGGCGGCGTTCGAGGGGGTTGTTGGCGAGTCCGGGTTTACGTGTCACGGTCATCGGGGGTCCCTTTCGACGAGTTCTTGGGCGGCGTCGCGGTAGGCGCGAGCTGCGGAGGAGGACGGTGCCCACCTGACGACGGGTTCTTCGGCGCTGTAGCTTTCGCTGACTCGGACGGACTTCGGGATGATGGTGCGCATCGTCTGCTCGGCGTAGGTTTCGCGGAGCGCGGCAAGGACCTGCTGGTCGATGACCTGGCCGAGTTCGACGCGGCCGCACAGAATGTGATTGAGCCGTGCGGTGGGGTTGAGCAGCTCGACCTGCTGGGTGATGTAGTTTTCGATCCGCATGAGCGCTTCGAGTTCCATGGCTCCTGTCATGACAGCGGCGAGCACTTCGGTGCAGGCGACGAGTGCGCTGATGGTCAGGTGGTCGAAGTCTCCGGGGCAGTCGAGGAGGTTGAAGTCGACCTCGGGAGCGCTGGCGAGGGCTTTGCGCAGGATGCCGTGTGCACCGGGCTTCTTGAGGAAGTAGGGCCCGACGGAATCGAGTTCCTTGGTGGCAGGAACGAGGTGGATCCCGGACGCGGTGATGGTGGTGGCGTCTTCGATGCTCGCAACCAGCATGAGTACCGACAGGACATCGTTGTCGACGGCTTCGGGCGTGGCGCCGAGCCAGGTGGTGGCGTTGCATTGTGGGTCGAGGTCGATGACGCGGACGGTGTAGCCGGCTTCGACGAGGGCTTGGGCGAGGTTGACCGTGCTCGTGGTCTTGGTGGAGCCACCTTTATGGTTGACCACTGCGATGGTGCGGGTCATGTGGGCCTGTCCCTTCGTGTAAATATAATGACGCCCCTCAAGATACTTAACTTGGTCGAGGCACGCGGATGACCCGCCGATCTGAGCTGGAACATGTCCGATCCCACCGCTACGACCACGAGTTCGCCACGGTTGATCGGCCCTCACCGCGGTCTCGACGAATCCGATCATCATCCGAGAGTCCGGTGACCGCAGTCCTGTTGGCAGCACCTGCTCATCCCCTCCGCGGGTGGTTGCTACCCTCGACTTCGACGTGTTCGCGGACAACGATTTTCACCTTCGGGACCTTCTCGTGGGATGCGGACCTCGCCATCATCGCCGCCCACGGGACACTCGACACCGAAGCGGCGGCCATCGACTGGGTCTCCTCGAGTCGAGTGCCTGTGGGCGTTCGTCCAACCGGCGGCCTCGAGTCAGTCGACGACAGCGCCCCCGGTGAGGTTGATCTCGGTCGCGGTCATCGTAGTGGCCCAGTCGGACGCGGCGAAGACGGCCGCGTTGGCGACATCGACGTAGCTCGGGCGCCGCGGCAGCAGCAGACGGGTGGCGTCCGGGTCGGGCTCGTCCGGTTCCGGGGAGCCCGGCGACAGTAGCCAGGCGACACGGACACCCTGCGGCCCGAGCTCGGCGGCCAGCTGTCGGCACAGGCCGGCGAGTGCGGCCCACGCGACGTGGGAGCCACCGAGGTTCGGGATCGCCTCCCGTCCTCCAGCCATGACGAGGATGACGCCGCTGCCGCGTCCCACCATGTGGCGCGCAGCGGCCGTGGCCACGGTGAAGCTCGTCGTGACCGCCTTGGCGACCGGCTGCATGACGTCGCCGACCCGCATGTCGACGAGCGGAGTGCCCTGGATGTCGTCGTTGAAGGTGGCGTTGAAGCAGACATCGATGCCGCCGCTCTGGTCCGCCACCGCTGCGGCATGCCGCTCGACCGCGTCCCGGTCCACCGCATCGAGAACAGCGACGTGCGCAATCCCTCCCTCGTCCCTGATGCTGTGGGCGACATCCTCGAGCGTGGCTCGCGTGCGTCCGGTGAGGTGCACCTCAGCGCCTTCCCGCGCGTACGCCCTCGCGACCGCGGAGCCGACGGCACCGCTGCCCCCGTGGACGATCGTGATGCGGTTCTGCAGCAGCATTACTCACCCGCCTTTCCCTCTCGCGTACCAGCGTAAGACCGCGCGATGTGTGACCACGCGAGTTTCCGGACTTCATCGGTACGAGCTCGAGCGGCGTCGAGCGGCAGCTCGGGTGTCGCGCTCGGAGTTCCGGATCAACAGCTGCGCGCATCTCACTCCTGCGGTGAGACGAATCTAGAACAGATTCCGCTAGGTCATGCGCTGCCTCGTGCGGACCGTCGTCCGAGTGGTCTATCACGACCCACAACACGACTTGACGGCAGAGCTCTCAGGCCGGACACCGAAGCCCATGGCAGGCTTGGACCAGGTGGGTACCGATTTCACACACCACCCTCGACCCGACCATCCAGCGTGACGCGCACATACGAAAGGGGCGTCGCTGATGACCGTCCGTACCGTGAGCACGGAGGCAGGGCGACTCTCCGGTGACCACACCGACGGGGTCGCCCGATTCCTGGGAATCCCCTACGCGGCAGCTCCAGCGGGCGAACGCCGATTCGCACCCCCTGCCCCTGCCGAACGATGGGCAGGGACCAGGAACGCCACCGGTTACGGCGCGACCGCACCCCAGCCGCCGTTGCACCCCGCCCACGCGAATCTGGCGCCGCTGATCGGACCCGGATGGGTCGCCGGAGACGGCGAATACCTCAATCTCAACGTCTGGACACCCGACCCCGGCACGAGTGGGCTTCCGGTGATGGTCTACGTCCACGGCGGCGGGTTCGTGATCGGGTCGGGCGCCGCCCCCGCCTTCGACGGCACCTCGTTCGCGCGCGACGGCGTCGTCCTGGTCACCGTCAACTATCGACTCGGGGCGGAGGGCTTCCTCGCACTGTCCGGTGAGATCACGAACATTGGATTGCGCGATCAGATCGCAGCACTGCGCTGGGTTCGCGACAACATCGCCGGGTTCGGCGGGAACCCGGACAACGTCACCGTCTTCGGCGAATCGGCCGGCGGCTCCTCGGTCGCGTTCCTGCTGCACTCCCCGCTGGCCGCCGGACTGTTCCAGCGCGCGATCGTCCAGAGCGGACACGACGAGATGGCCCGCAGGCTCGAGCTCACCGAAGAACTCACGAAGGCACTCGCTGCCAGGCTCGGAACCTCCGCGACCACAGACGCATTCCGAGAAATCTCTGCCCCCGACCTGCTACGCGCGCAGGCAGCGCTGCTCAGAAACGACCCCCACCCAGACCTGCGCGACGACAACGGTTTCGACCCGGGCCACCGTCGTGCGCTGTTCCTCCCCACCACGGGTGACGACGTCCTCCCCGATCCGGTCGGAGTCCCGAGTACACACTCGCGCGGCGTCGACCTGTTGATCGGCACAACGCTCGAGGAAGTCAACCTCGGTTTCGGTGCCGACGAGTTCGCCGCCTTCGACGCGCATGACGCCGTAGCCGAGTTGGCCGCCACCTACCCCGATGCCGAAGCGCTCCTCGAACGACACGGTCTCCACGACCCGGCCGTCACCCCCGCGCACGCACTCACAACCGCCTACACGGACCTGATGTTCAGATCACCGAGCCGCCGCACTGCGCGCCGCCACCCAGGCCCCACCTACGTCTACGAATTCGCCTGGCGATCACCACTGCACGGCGCCGCACACGGCCTCGACGTCCCCTTCGTCTTCGACACGACACAGGCATGCCGCGGCCTCATCGGCGACGCCGCACCCGGCGCCCTCACCCGCGCGATGCACCAAACCTGGCTCGACTTCGCGACCCACGGAGATCCCGGCTGGCCCACCTACGACGACGCCAGAACTGCGATGAGTTTCGATGCCAGTCCCCACCGCTGCGAGGACACCGCTCCCGACGACACCGGCGCGAAATACCTGCCGGGCACCTCCACAATCCGAAGCTCCGCGCACGGACAAGCATGAGAAGCCGATCCCATGCCGGCAACAAATTCCATCGGTCGCCCTCCCGAGGTCGCAGCGGCTGTCACCGGCGGAGTCGACTTCGTCCGTCACCGGACAGTGTGTGCAGTGGCACGTCCAACGAACTTCCCGATTGACGAACCTGCACCGGGACGAGATCGGCACCGAGCGCGCACACCCGCAAGGGTCCACGCGCGTCCCTAAAGCGGATCTCTGTTCGGTCAGCTCTGCGCACGGTCGATGGCGCTACGGCCCTCGCCTTGGTGATGCGTTGAAGCCATGACGCGAGAGCCAACCGAGTACAGGGTTCGGCGAACACACGGTCGCGACCCTGTTATCTGTTACTGGCGATAGATCTCCACGCGGGCGTTGGTGATCACGCCGGCATTCAACGAGGGGGCACCCCAATTCGTGCTGCACGCCCCGGTGGCCTGACCTGTCGGCACGAATGAGGGACTGGACTGACTGAAGGGCCCGATCGCATACAACGGAAAGGCGTTGGGGATGCCGTGAAGGCCCCAACAGTCGACGATCAGCGCGTACTCCCTGCCAGCGGGCGCATCGGTGTCATGGCAGGTCGCCGTCGCGCTGAAGGCATCCCGCTGGATGACGCAGTCCTGGGGGTCCGCCTGGGCGGTGCCGGAGCCGATGATCGCCGTGAAGGCCAGCCCCGATACGACGGCGGCCGTGGCGCGTGCTGCAACGACAATAGCGCTTCTCATTGAGATCCTTTCAGTAGCAAGATGTCTGGTGTCGGGCATCCCCGCTGGCGACGTGTCGAAGCCCGCGGCCTAGCATCTGGCCGGCTCAGATGACGATGGGTGCACCCGTGACTAGGTCCCAGAGTCCCAGGCCGAGGAACAGCACGGTGCCCACTGCCGACTGCACCGGATTTCCGTTCAGGAAACCCTCGGCACCCCAGGCGACCAAATCGGTGAAGATTTCAGACGAACCCATTGTTCTCGCTCCTTGTGTCGGTATAAGACCTTGGCATCTTGATCGTCCAGACCGAATGGTCTGTTACGGATCCGGCGCGGAGTGCACATGTCGGCGAGCAGGTCGTGGACACCACACTCTTGCTACGTGGATGACAACGAGCTCTAGCCCATCGGCCAGTTGGCCGAGCGCAACGCTCAGGCAGTGGCTCGCCTCGACCTGGTCCGCACGCTATGCGATCTCGGGCTGTCTGTGGCCCCCATCCGCAAGGTGCCGGACAATGACGTGTCCCTGAAGGAAGTCCCGGCTACGCGCGCTAGGTACTTGACGTCCAGATCCACACCCTCCGGCTGCGCGAGTCACATCTCGTCGGCGCAGGACGATACCCATACCATGAGGGGCGAAACGCGCACACCGATCCTGTTCGTCGCAATGACGACTTGTATCGCCCTGGCGGCGGGCTGCCAGTCGCCCAGCGAACAAGTGGGATCCGTCGAAGGAACGACGATCCCGTGGAGCATGGTCCCCGCTGCACAATCCGGCGGAGGTGCCGCGCCCCAACCACCGGATCCTCCCCCGCCGACGGACCCGAACGCGGGTCCCGGTATCCCCGACCCTCCCACACCGACAACACCGGGCCCGAGGATACTGGTCGTTCCACCCGTCCCCGGAGTTACGGCCAGTGGCGTGCATATCGAACGTCACGACGGATTCGATCGCATCGTCTACGACTTCGGCGGCACGTACGCACCTCGCTGGCGCGCCGAATACGTCGCCGAGGCAACGCAACGCGGCCAAGAGACCGCGACACGAATCCACGGTCGATCGATCCTGCAGATCTACTTCTTCGACACGGACTCCGCGGCCGAGAGTGGGATCGCCGCGTACAACGGACCGAACCCGTTGTCGGACCCCGCGGCGTACAGCGTCGTCGAGGTGCACCTCACGCCGAACTACGAGAGAGGCACCCAGTCGTTCGTCGGCCTCCGTACCGACTACCCGCAGTTCCAGGTCACGACTCTCACAGAACCGACGAGAATCGCTGTCGACATCCACGACTAGCGCCACATTCGGGCATTCGTCGCCCCGGCAGAGATTGCATTCCCCGGGCGACACGAGCCGACTTTCGTGACAGATCGTCAAACTCGTTGACATACTTGAAGTGATGACTATCCGGATAATGCTCGATGGCTTTCACAAGGATGCGATCTCGATGCGAGATAACAGGCCCGCAACCTCCGCACTGCAGCTCTACCGCGCCTTTCAGCACCAGCACCCCCGAACTCCGGTCCCGGCCGATTACGTCACCGAATGCGGTTTCCGACTGGGACGTTGGCAGGACCGCCAGCGGATTGCCCGCATGCTCGGCACACTGCCGCCCCAGCGCATCGAGCAACTCGACGCGATCGGATTTCTGTGGAGCGATGACGACGTCCCACTTCCGGCCGTGTCACGTACCGACGCCAAGCGGCGACGGATGCTCACCGCGATCGCCGCCTACCGTGAAGAGCACGGCAACGCACTCGTTCCCGCGAACTATGTCACCGCTGACGGTGAACAGGTGGGCCAGTGGCTCTACCGGGCGGTGAAGAAGTGGAGGGCCGACGCCTTGCCGGACAAGGAGCGTCGCACGCTCTCCATTCTCGGGGTTTCCCCCGGTCCACGACCACGAGGGCCCCGAACATCAGCGCACCTTGTCGGACACGCGACGTAAGGCATACGACCCGCACCCTGAATACTGTTGCTGTACATAGGTTCGAGCATCAGGTCATTCCCCGGACAGGTCGGCCGACAGATCCCGAACTGAGACACCGGCAGGAATCTCGACCTCGGCGACCAACTCGGGCCGGTCGTCGAATTCGAGACGAAGAGCGCGGCACATGGTCACGTGCATGTCGTAGAGCCTCGTGGTGTAGGTCAGTTCCAGAATCTCGGGATCCGTCAGGGGGGTCCTCTCGTCGGTGACCTCGGCGCGGGGCCCTTCACGTAGGCGGGGCGCTGCGGCCTTTCGGACGGCGGGAAGGGTCAGGATGCGGTGCGTACGCGCTGGTCGGCGATTCGAGATCGACGGCGCCGACGAGGCCCGCAACTTCCTCCGCTCCCACGGAATCGGTGAGGACGCACAGACACGGTGTGGACGAGCATCGCACTCCACACCACTCCCGAGATTCCACTGCATAGGGCCCCGGAGATCGCGCTGCTTACCCGCGGCGTCGAACTCGACGTACTCGGAATCGGCTACGACGCCATCACCGACGCGGAACGCGCCGCCGTCGTTGCATCCCACCCGCGGCCGGACTTCAAGGACGAGATCCTCGCTGCCTTCACGGACGGACTCCACGACCGCCCGGACACCACATTCGGCAACGTGAAAGCCGATGTCCTGGCACACTTCGTTCCCGGCTTCGTCCGGGGTGACTTCGTGGATGCGATCCTGAATTCCTCGTGGTCCGAATGACTTCCGTCGCTGCGCGCGACACTCGATGCGCCCGCACAGCCAGGCGCACGCGAACCGTCAGCTTTCGGCGACCCCGATCGCAATGATGAATTGCGCCGACAATCCATAGATTTCACGTGGTCTAGATTTGTCGGTCCGCCGAGGTGCAATGACTGACGAGTCCGCGGCAGCTCGCCTACTCGCTTCGCCTGTCCGTAACGCGCAATGCTCGTTCGACGACTTTCATCGGTCGTGCCGGCAGTTGTCCGATAGTTCAGCTTCGAGTCCGGCAGACTTAACCGATGGGTCGGACCCCGTCAACCCTTGTCAGGAGCTCAGCCGAGGGGCTTGACTGAAACGTAGGTCTCGATCGCCCAGGATGACAGACAGGGAGGATGCATATGCCAACCCATCAGGCAGTTCACGTCCAGGCCCCCGGCGAACCGCTGACACTCGTCGACGTCGAAACAGGGTCGCCCCCGCGCGACCACGTACGCATCGCGGTGTCGGCGTGCGGAGTATGCGGCACCGACCACGCCTTCGTCAACGGCGCGTTCCCGGACATGTCCTGGCCCCTGACACCTGGACACGAGATTGCCGGAACCATCGCCGAACTCGGCGACGGCGTCGACCACTACGCCGTCGGCGACCGTGTCGCTGTGGGTTGGTTCGGTGGGCACTGCAACCAGTGCATCCCCTGTCGTCAGGGCTCCTTCATTCATTGCGAGAAGTTGCAGGTGCCGAGCTGGCAGTACCCCGGCGGATACGCCGAGTCGGTGATCGTTCCAGCAAATGCGCTGGCCCGGATTCCGAACGAGCTGTCCTTCGCGGAAGCAGCACCCATGAGTTGCGCCGGGGTCACCACGTTCGACGCGCTGCGCAAAACCAGGGCCGTCCCGGGCGACCGCGTCGCCATCCTCGGCATCGGCGGACTCGGCCACCTCGGTGTGCAGTTCGCCCGGGCGATGGGTTTCGAGACGATCGCCATCGCCCGCGGCGCCGACAAAGGCGACGACGCCCGTCAGCTCGGCGCCCACAACTACATCGATTCCACCGCCGGCGACGTCAGCGAAGCGTTGCAGGCTCTCGGTGGCGTGTCCGTGGTTCTGGGGACCGCGGCGAACTCGAAAGCGATGGGTGATGTGGTCGGTGGGCTGCTTCCGCTCGGTGAACTCATGGTCGTCGGTGTCACGCCCGACCCACTGCCGATCAGTCCGCTACAGCTGATCACTCCCGGCGTCGATGTCACCGGCCACCCGTCCGGCACCGCCCGCGACGTCGAAGAGACGATGCACTTCGCGGTCCTGTCAGGCGTGCGCGCCCGAATCGAGGAACGGCCTCTGACTCGAGCGGCGGAGGCCTATGCAGCGATGGAGGAAGGTCGGGCACGCTATCGCATGGTCCTCACCATGTGACCATTCTCGGCATCGGTTGATCGACTGTCGTCAGCGGGGTTCGTTGCCACTCCGCCGTTCGATGCCCCAGGTGCCGGAAGGTCCGTGGAGCTTCTCGTACGCCGCCTTTTCGGCGTCGTGACGGGACGCCTTCCTCGGGTTCTCCAGATCGGGCGGCAGTCCGTGCCTCTCGAGGCGTCGAGATCGGTTCTGCGCCATGTACGACACCGCGTAGAACACGGCGAGTAGCACTCCGAGCAGGACCATGGAGGCGCGCAGTCCGAGCGGTCCCGGGAACAGGAAGAACGCGGCGAAGACCGGAACGAACGGGACCATGCTGCGAATGAGGTGCCGAGGAACCGCCCAGTCACCGACCAGGTCGTTGCGGACCCAGTCCTGCATCGAGTCGGGAAGTTTGCGGCCTACCGCGTAGCCCAGCCACTGTATGGGGCCGGGCCGGGTTCGTTGCGTGTTTCGCGACATGACAACTACCTGTTCACGTTGTGCTGAAGTCGAATTCGACATGATTGTCCTCATTGATCGAGCGCGCCCGCTCTGAGCGCAGCCTGATTGACGCGAGTGAGAACGTCGTGGAGTTCTTCGAGCTCGGCCAGGCCGACCCCGAGCTTCTCGATCACGGCGGGCGGAATCTTCTCGGCTTCCGCACGTAGCGCAGCACCGGCTTCGGTCAGCTCGACATCCAGTTGCCTCTCGTCGGCCCGGCTGCGGGTGCGCGTGATCAGTCCGGACGCCTCGAGGCGCTTCAGGAGCGGCGAGAGGGTGGGCGAATCGAGTTGCAGCGCGGTCCCGATCTCCTTGACCGCCATCGGGGCCTTTCCCCAGAGAGCGAGCATGACCAGATACTGCGGATGCGTCAGCCCCATCGGTTCGAGCAGGGGGCGGTAGACGGCGAGAACCGCCCGGTTCGCGATCGCGAGCGCGAAACATACCTGCCGGTCGAGAGCGAGTAGATCGTCGCCGGCCTTCTCCTGCTCAATGTCTGCGGTCATGCCACCAGGGTACCAGAATGATTCGTGCAATAACTAGTATTGCACGAATGATTCTGGAGATAGTCGGCGATCCTCGAGGCAGACGCGCAACGAGGGCATCGAGGCCGGTTCGCGGGCCGGAGAAGAACGGCGTCTCCAACCGAACGTGCCGACGCGCGTCGGTCGCACGAAGGTCTCGCATCATGTCGACGATCCGGCTCGAGTCCGGAGCCTCGAAGGCGAGGATCCACTCGTAGTCGCTCAACCCGAAGGAACTCACAGTGTTGGCCCGCACGTCCGGGTAGGCGCGAGCCGCTCGGCCGTGTTCGGCGAGCTGCCGTCGCCGTTCGGCGTCCGGCAGCAGATACCACTCGAGCGATCGGTTGAACGGGTACACGCACACGAACTGCCCCGGCTCCTCATCGGCCACGTACGCCGCGATGTGAGTGCGGTTGAATTCGGCCGGCCGGTGGAGCGCGACCGCACTCCACACCGTCGTACACGCCCGCCCGAGTCGGCAGCGACGAAAACCGGAGTAGGCGGCCTGCAATCCCTCGACGGTGTCGGCATGCGTCCACATCATGAAGTCGGCATCTCCACGTAGTCCTGCGACGTCGTAGATTCCGCGGATCGAAACACCGGACTCGGCAACTCGCTCGAGATAGGCGTGCGCATCGTCCACCACCTCGGCGCGCACATCCGGCAGCGCGCCGGGGGCCACCCGGAACACGGTGAACATCATGAACCGCACGCGCTGATTGAGCTCGGTAAAGCGAGACCTGGTCAAGGGCTCGGGCTACCGCTCGACCGGGGCGCCGACCAACGAGCCGTACTCCACCCAGGAGCCGTCGTAGTTCCGAACGTCGGGGTAGCCGAGCAGTTCGTGGAGAACGAACCAACTGTGCGCCGATCTTTCGCCGATCCGGCAATAGACGATGATGTCCTTCGTCTCGTCGAGGCCGGCGCCGCCGTACAGGGCGCGGAGTTCGTCCTCGCTGAGGAAGGTGCCGTCGTCAGCGGCAGCCTTGGACCACGGCACGTTGACCGCAGTCGGGACGTGCCCCGGGACCTGGGGTTGTTCCTGCGGGAACTGCGCGGGAGCGAGGATCGTCCCGGAGAATTCAGCGGGAGACCGGACGTCGACAAGGTTCTTGTTCCCGATCTGCTCGATCACCTCGTCGCGGTGCGCGCGGATTCCCGACACGGGCTCGGACGCCACGTAGTCGGTGACCGGCCGGGTGACCTTCTCGCTCGACAAGGGCCGGCCGTCGAGCTCCCACTTCTTGCGTCCGCCGTCGAGCAGCCGGACGTCGCGGTGGCCGTAGAGCTTGAAGTACCAGTACGCGTAGGCCGCGAACCAGTTGTTGTTCCCGCCGTACAGGATCACCGTGTCGCCGTTGGCGATGCCTCTCTCGGACAGGAGTTTCTCGAACGATCGCCGATCGATGACGTCGCGGCGCACCGGATCTTGAAGATCGCGCTTCCAGTCGATCCGGACGGCACCGTCGATGTGGTTCGTCTCGTACTGCGCGGTGTCCTCGTCCACCTCGACGAGGACGACGTCGGGGTCGTGTCCGTGTTCGACGACCCATTCGGCGTCGACCAGAAAATTGCTTCTACTCATGGTTCATCCTTCACGTCGTCGGCAACCGGGGTGTGCACATATAATTAATGCACGATCTATTCGCCTACGCTACAGTTTCGGGCACGCAGTTTCGACAGGAGCACCGATGACAACACCGAAGACCCGCCCTGCGCAGGCGAAGACCCCGCGCACGGAGGGGCAATGGGCACAGGGCGACCGTGAGCCACTCAATGTGAACGAGCAGGTCAAACAGGACGACGACGGCCTCAACGTGCGCAAGAGAATCGAAGAGGTGTACTGCCGTACCGGCGTCGCCGGCATCGACCCGACCGATCGGCGAAGCCGATTCCGCTGGTGGGGGCTCTACACCCAGCGCGCACCTGGCATCGAGGGCGGCCGAACCGCCACGTTGCCGCCGGAAGAGCTCGAGGACGAGCACTTCATGCTCCGCATCCGCATCGACGGAGGGGCACTGACCACTGAACAGTTGCGCGTCGTCGGTGAAGTCTCCCGACTGTTCGCCCGCGACACCGCGGATCTCACCGACCGCCAGAACATTCAGCTGCACTGGATCAGGGTCGAGGACCTACCCGAAATCTGGCGGCGACTCGAAGGGGTAGGCCTCACGACCGCCGAATCCGCAGGCGACACCCCGCGCGTGGTCCTCGGCTCGCCGATGGCCGGCATCGCCGTCGACGAGGTTCTCGACGCCACACCCGCTCTGCGCGAGATCACCCGCCGATTGATCGCAAACCCCGAGTACTCCAACCTGCCGCGCAAGTTCAAAACCGCCATCTCCGGCCTCCAAGACGTGGTCCACGAGATCAACGATGTGGCGTTCATCGGTGTCGACCATCCGGTTCATGGCCCGGGACTGGATGTCTGGGTCGGCGGCGGCCTGTCGACGAATCCGCGGATCGGCGAGCGCCTCGGCGCATGGGTACCACTGGAAGACGTGCCCGACGTGTGGATCGGAATTGTCTCCCTCTTCCGCGACTACGGGTATCGGCGACTGCGGGCGAAGGCGCGCCTGAAGTTCCTCGTCTCGGACTGGGGTGTCGAGAAGTTCCGCAACGTGCTCGAAAAGGAATACCTCGGACGCGCGATGCTCGATGGACCAGCACCCGAACCGCTCGACGAACCCCGCGATCACGTCGGTATCCAGCGTCAGAAGAACGGTCTCAACGCCGTCGGGATCGCACCCGTCGTGGGCAGGGTCGGAGGCACCGTGCTGACCGACTTGGCACGAGCAGCGGAAGCATCCGGATCCCGGCGGGTCCGCATCACCCCGATGCAGAAACTCGTCATCCTCGATGTGCCCGACGAACAGGTCGGCTCACTTCGATCGAGTCTCGACGCTCTCGGGTTCCCGTCGAGCCCGTCACCGTGGCGACGGAGCACCATGGCCTGCACGGGCATCGAATTCTGCAAGTTCGGGATCGTCGAGACCAAGGCGCGAGCCGCCGCACTCATCACAGACGTCGAGAAGCGATTGGCCGACGTCCAGGATCAGCTCGAGCACCCGATCACAGTGCACCTCAATGGATGCCCCAACTCGTGCGCCCGCATCCAGGTCGCCGACATCGGCCTCAAGGGCATGATCGTGACCGATGACGATTCCAACCAGGTCGAGGGATTCCAGGTTCATCTCGGCGGCGGCCTCGGGCTGGATACGAGCTTCGGGCGCAAATTGCGCGGCCACAAGCTTCCAGCCACCGAGGTGCCCGACTACGTCGAGCGGATCGTTCGACGGTACGTGGTCGACCGCGAGGGCTCCGAGAAATTCGCGGCCTGGGTCCAACGCGCCACCGAAGCCGATCTCGCATGATCGGCTGGCACCGCCGGCCACCACGTAATCGCGGCTGAGACCAGACCTCCCGGAGCGCCCGTCAGTCGAGGTCCGCTACTTGCCGGCGTCGGTGAGGGGTCGCGTCAACTCGCCTGCGCGTGTCGGCGGGGAGGAAGCTGGTTGACCAACTGCTCCCACTCTTCGAATCGGGCGGCTTCGGGCGAGCGCAGACGGGGCGAGGGTCCGGCGGCGAGGTCTACCAGGCTCCGGGCAGCGCCGAGGACGGTCAGATGATGACGCCGGGCGACGTCGAGGAGTTCGTCGAAAGCCTGGGCGTCACTGCAGCCGCGACCGGCGATCAGGATTCCCTTCGCCGTGCCGAGAAGTTCACGTCCGTCGGGACGCCTACGAGGGATCAGGCGTGTCGGGCCGGGAGTCGGAGTCAGTAGTTCGGTGCTGTCCTCGATCATTCCGCGATGCTCCTTCGCTCTCGTGCATCGACCGCCGACCCGCCGGTGTGCCGACGATCCAGTCCGGACGCAAAATGTGAGTCACGTCACTGTCGATGCCTCAACAGTTGTAGCCCACGGCGCCGCGCCTGTCATCTAGACGGATGTCCAGCTGTGCCGTCACATGACAAAGCTCTCAGGTAGGGCCACCAACAGGTCTTCTCCACTCGACGGGCGCAGGCCGTCGGATCGATCGGCGAAGTAGCGCTCGGCGAGTGAAGTTCCCGCCACATGCTGCGCGCCGTCGAAGCCGGCCTCGCGGGCCAGGGTCAGCATTTCCGGCGGGGTGTAGAAACTGACGAACGGTGTTCTGGCCGCCCGCGCACCGCTCTCGGACGCCCGGAATCCGGGGCGATCGGCGTCGTCGAAACGAGCACGCGCGACAATGGGCCGCCCGAAACCCACTGGTGCCGGCCGGGTCCATGTCCGGGCGAGCCCGCCAGCCGTCGCCCGGAGACGCGAGCTGCAGGCCGATCTCGTCGACGAGCACGTGTGGCGGCGCGTCGACCTGTACGTGCATCGCCCGCCACAGGGCAACTCGCTCGGCCGTACCGTCCGGTCCGTCCGTCTGCTCGCCTGCCGTCGCCATGACGTTCTCGCTCCTCAGGGTCAGTTCTCGAGCATCCGATGCCACGCCCAGCTAACCCACACCGTTCCCAGCGTATATGCCTCGTATGAAACGTTCAGTGAAGCGAGCCACCAGCCTGTCCACGGCTACAGCAGCCGCTCTCCTCGCGTTCGCAACACCCGCACAGGCAGACTCCCCCACCCCCGTCTACTTCCGTGTGGGGAACTTCAACTGCTCGATCGCACCCGACGACAGCGTGGGATGCGATCTGCCACAACCATTGCCGATGGACTTCCCGATCCTCGGCGAGTTCGGACTGCCGTGGCTGGGACCCGTCCAGTACGTCGTCATCGACCTTCCCTGGCTTCCCGCTCACCCCACCTACCCGCCCGGCACCCCGTTCACCCTGCCCGGCGGCAACCCCGACATCTCCGAGGTCGCCACCAGCCAGAGCTTGTACCAGAAAACGATCACCCACGGGGGAACCACCTGTCTCGCAGGGTTCATGGGAGACGTCACCTGCACCGCCAAGGGACACAGCTTCGTCGTCACCGTCTACGGAATCCACGCCCACTGAACCGGTAGCACACGAACCGGATACCGACTTCGTCGCTCACATGCGCACCCTCACACGGCGAGATGCCGAGCGAGATAAGCGGCGGTGGCGGAGCCGGCCGTCTCGGCAACGACCGTCGGTGGTCCCGAGGCGATGATCCGGCCGCCGTTGTCTCCCCCGCCGGGCCCGAGATCGATCATCCAGTCCGCCGCGGCAATGACCGGCATGTCGTGTTCGACGAGTACGACGGTATTTCCCGCCGCGACGAGCCGTCGCAACACCACCATGAGGCGATCGACGTCGGCAGGGTGCAATCCGGTGGTCGGTTCGTCGAGTACGTAGAGCGTGTGCCCGGATCGGAGGCGCTGCAGTTCGCTGGCGAGTTTGACGCGTTGCGCCTCCCCGCCGGACAGGGTGGTGGCGGATTGGCCGAGCCGCAGATATCCGAGACCGACTTCGACGAGCATGTCAAGGCTTTTCGCCGCCGCCGGGACGTGACTCAGGAAAGCACGGGCGTCGTCGACCGTCATCGCGAGGACGTCGGCGATCGTCCGGCCGTCGACGAGGACCTCGAGGGTCTCCGCGTTGTACCGTGCGCCCGCGCAGGCCGGGCACGGTGCGGAGGCCTCGGGCAGAAACAGCATGCCGATGGTGATCGAACCGGCTCCCTCGCATTCCTCGCAACGGCCGCCACTGACATTGAATGAGAATCGGCCCGGACTGTATCCGCGTTCACGGGCAACGGGGTGTGCGGCGAAGAGTTTCCGGATCACATCGAAGAGGCCGGTGTAGGTCGCAAGATTCGAGCGCGGGGTCCGCCCGATCGGGGTCTGGTCCACGCGCACCAGCCGGTTGATGTGTCCGAGCCCGTGGGCGGCCACGACCGTCGGCTCGGCGTTCTTCTCGCGCTCCTCGGTCAGTACGACCGTGGAGTCGTCGGCGTCGTCTCCCCCGGTGTCGGCGCCGGGTTCGCTGTCGACGCCGAGGTGTTGGGCGACGACGTCGGTGAGAACCCGGCTCACGAGTGTGGATTTGCCCGATCCGGACACACCCGTGACCGCGGTGAGCACCCCGAGCGGGATTCGCACGGTCAGATCCCGCAGGTTGTGCATCGTGATGCCGGCGAGTTCGATCCACCTGCTCGGCGGTCCGGGCTCGGGGTAACTCTCGGCGGTTCCGAAAAGGTATCGGCGAGTTATGGATTCGGGGACGTGCGCGAGACCGTCCACCTCACCGCTGTAGAGTACCCGCCCGCCGTGCTCCCCGGCTCCGGGACCGACGTCGACGATCCAATCTGCCGCGCGGACGACGTCGAGGTTGTGTTCGATGACGAAGACGGAGTTTCCTGCCGCGCGTAGCCGCCGCACGGCGGTGACCAGTGCCTCGGTGTCGGCGGGATGCAGGCCTGCGGACGGTTCGTCGAGGACGTACAGCACTCCGAACAGACCTGATTGCAGCTGGGTGGCCAGCCGCAGGCGCTGAAGTTCGCCCGGCGAGAGGGTGGTGGTCGAACGGGCGAGACTCAGGTATCCCAGCCCGAGCTCCGTCAGACCCGCGAGGCGGCCGCGAAGGTTGTCTACCAGCGCCGCGGATGCTCGTTCGGTTGCGTCGCTTGCGGCGGAATCGCGGGATACGACGACGGCGTCGAGGACCGAGGCCAGATCGGCCAGTGACAGTTCCGTGGCGTCGGCTATGTCGAGGCCGGCGAACCGGACGGCCAGCGCCTCGGGGCGCAGCCGTTTGCCGTTGCAGGCACTGCAGGGCCGGGACACCAGATATCGGGCGACCTTCGCCCGCTGGGTTGCGCTCTTCGTCGTCGCGTAGGTGTGCAGAACGTAGGTGCGGGCGCTCGAGAACGTTCCCTGGTAGTCGCGCACCATCTTGCCCGGGTCGCGCACGGGTGACACCGTGACCGTGGGTTGTTCCTCGGTCGTGAGGATCCACTCACGCTGGTCTTCCGGGAGCTCGGACCAGGGGCGGTCCACGTCGATACCGAGTGTGTCGAGGATGTCGCGGTAGTTCTTGCCCAGCCAGGCGCCGGGCCATGCGGCGACGGCACCGCCGCGGATACTTCGGCTCGGGTCCGGCACCAGGGCATCGATATCGACGTCGTGGGTGCGTCCGAGTCCGTGGCAGGCTGGGCATCCGCCTTCGGGTGTGTTGGGCGAGAACGCGTTCGAGTCGAGGACGGGGGCACCCGGCGGGTAGGTACCGACTCGGGAGAACAGCATCCGCAACACGTTCGAGATGTGGGTGAGGGTGCCGACCGACGATCGGGCGGAGGTGTGACCGCGGGCCTGCTGCAAGGCAACCGCTGGTGGAAGCCCGGTGATGTCCCCAACCCTGGGCGCTCCGATCTGATCCATCAGCCTGCGTGCGTACGGGGTGACGGACTCGAGGAACCGCCGTTGCGCTTCGGCGTAAATGGTGCCGAAGGCCAACGACGACTTGCCCGATCCCGAGACTCCGGTGAACGCGACGATGCAGTCCCGGGGAATGACCACATCGACGTGGGCGAGGTTGTGTTCGCTGGCGTCGAACACTGCGATGCCGTTGAGGTCCTGGGCACGTGGCGCTGCAGCCTGCGGTGCGGGATCGAAGGTGGGCACAACTGCTCCCGGTGTCGGTTCGTGCTCGGACAGGTTACGTCCCAGTCTTACTCGAGGGGTGGAACCATGTGTACTGGCGACGTTCTTTCGGCGAGAGTCCGCCCCGGATTCCGGCCCGACCAATGCCATCAGCTCACCTGTGCCAACTTGATCGCCGCGGCCTCGATGGTGTCTTCGGAGAGCAGGACCCCGAGGGCGGCATCGCCGAGCGGGATGAAACTGTCCTCACTGGCTACTCGCGCGAGACGGCCGGTGAAACCTTCGTCGATCAGGGCGGTGACGACTCCCTCCGCGACGCCCCCGGAAGATCGGGTTTCGTCGACGACGAGCACCCGTCCGGTGGCGTTCGCCTCTCCGAGGATGTCGTGCACGGGTAGCGGTGCGAGCCACCGCATGTCCACCACACGCGCGGCGATGTGTGCCTTCTCGAGCCGGCGCGCGACCCGCAGACTCATGTACACCCCGTTGCCGAACGTGACGATCGTCAGGTCGGTGCCGTCACCGTACGTGCGGGCGGAGCCGATCGGCACGTGATTCTCGGCCCGCTTCACCGGATCCGGATACGCGGCCAGCCACTGCTCGTCACCGTCCTCGTACAGATCCCGGGTGTGATACAGCGCAATCGGTTCCAGATACACACACACCGCCCCCGCGGTCCGCGCGGCCGCCGCGCACGTGTGCATCATGGCCGCGGCGTCGTCGGGGCGCGCCGGCGACGCCACGACGATACCGGGGATGTCACGCAATGCGGCGACGGCATTGTCGTTGTGGAAATGACCGCCGAACCCCTTCTGATACCCGTATCCCGCGACCCGCACCACCATCGGATTGCGATACTGACGGTCGGAGAAGAACTGCAACGTCGCACCCTCCCCGCGGATCTGATCGGCGGCATTGTGCAGATACGCCAGGTACTGGATCTCCGGGATCGGCAACAACCCGGACACCCCCGCGCCCAGCGCCAGTCCCAGGATCGCCTGCTCGTCGAGAAGCGTGTCGAACACGCGCGCCGACCCCGCCTTCTTCATCAGACCCCGCGTCACCCCGTAGACCCCGCCCTTGCGGGCCACGTCCTCACCGAACACCAGCGCCTCGGGGTACTCGATGAGAACATCGAGCAGGGCGCGGTTGATCGAGAGGGCGAGAGTCAGTAGGCCCTCGTGTTCGGGCATTGGGCTGCCGACGATCAGGGCTCGGCGGGCCGGGTAGGTCCGTCGTGGTTCGGCCGCCATCGCCTCGTCGAGTCCCTCGGTCAGTGGCCGCATCACTGCGGCAGGACTGTCGAGTTGCGGCAGCTCGCTGACTTCCTCTGCGAGCGTGGACACCTCGGCGCGCTTGTCGTCGTAGAGCGCGAGGACGTCGTTGGGGCTCAGGTTCCCTCGCTCGATCAGCAGCTTCGCCGTGCACAGCACCGGATCCCGGTCGAAGTCTGCGGTGATCTCGGTCGTGGTGCGATAGGCGGCTTCGAAGTCGGAGCCGGCGTGGCCCATCAACCGCACGGTGCGCAGGTGCAGGAACGCCGGCTTGCGGTGCCTGCGAACCCAGTCGGCGGCATGCTTCGCGGTGGCGTAGGCCATCGGGAGGTCGGATCCATCGACCGTGAAGTACTCGAGACCCTCACGGTTGCCGAAGTTCGCGGAGATCCACCCCTTCGGCGTCCTGGTGCTGATGCCGATCCCGTTGTCTTCGCAGACGAACAACAGCGGAAGCGGAAGTCCCTGGAAGGCCGAGTGGATGGCGGTGTTGATCGCGCCGATCGCGGTCGAGTGATTCGCCGAGGCGTCGCCGAAACTGCATACCGCGATCGCGTCCTCGGGCCACGCGGAGAGCACGTTCAGTTTGGCGGCGCGGGCGATGGAGAAGGCGACGCCGACCGCGCGGGGCAGGTGAGATGCGATCGTCGAGGTCTGGGGAATGATATTGAGGTCGTGGCGGCCGAACACCTTGTGCCGGCCGCCGGACATCGGTTCCTCGGTGGCGGCGACGACGCCGAGAAGCACATCGCGCAGCGGGTTGCTGCCCCGGACCTGCCGGGCGCGTTGGAGGAAGAACGCACCGGAACGGTAGTGCAGCAGCGCCGGGTCGGTGGGTCGGAGGGCTCCCGCGACGACGGCGTTGCCTTCGTGCCCGGACGAGCCGATCGTGTAGAAGCCCTTGCCCTTCGCGCGAAGCCGTCGGGCAACCAGATCCAGGTGCCGACTGCCCAATTGAGAATCGAACAGGTCCAGGGTTTGCTGCACGAACAGGCTCGACGCTGTCTCGACGGGCTGGTCGTGATCGCTCGCTCCCGGACGTGTCGTATCGGCCATCGCGGCGACGGTGGTGGTGAAGTGATCATCGATCTGTTCGGCCATGAGTCCGGCTCCTGAGGGGCAGGTGATCGTCGTCTGCTGGGCGGTGCAACGGGTGGGGTCAGACGATGTTTGTCTCGCCTGCGCCGATACCGGCCTGCGCGAAACGGTCCAGGGTGAACGAGCTGATGTCGTATCCGGGCTCTTTGCTGTGGTAGAGGTCGCGCACGATCTCGCCGGTCGCCGGTCCCATCAGGAAGCCGTGGCCGGAGTAGCCGGTGGCGATGAGCAGGCCCTCGACCTCGGTGGAGCGGTCGATGATCTGGTTGCGGTCGGGGGTGACCTCGTAGAGGCCGGCCCAACCGGTGCTGATGCCGTAGTCCAGTACGGCCGGCACCCGGGTCTCGGCGATGGCGCCCAGTCCCATCAGCCAGTCCTCGAGTTCGAACTTGAGGTTGAACCCTTCGCGCTCGTTCGGGTCGGACCAGCCCAGAAGCAGGCCTTTACCTTCCGGGTGGAAGTAGAAGTTCGACGGGAAGTCGATGGTCAGCGACGGCGAGGATGCGGGCAACTCGGACAGCGGCTCGGTGAAGGCGATCTGTCGGCGGACGGGAACGACGGGGATGTTCACCCCGAGCATGTTGCCGATGCCGGCCGACCAGGCTCCGGCGGCGCAGACCACGGTGTCGGTCTCGATGCGTCCGTGTTCGGTCACGACTGCGGTAATGGTGCCGCCGGTGCTCTCGATGTCGGTGACCGCGCAGTGGCGGACGATGCGGGCGCCGTGTCGACGGGCAGCGGCGGCGTATCCCATCACGACCGATTCTGGGGTGGCCTTGCCGTCCTGGGGTGACCAGGAGGCGGCGAGGAGTCCGTCTGTGCTGATGAGCGGCGAGATCTTCTGTGCTTCTTCGGGGGTGACCATGCGGCTCGGAACGCCGTGGCGGTTCTGCAGTGCGACGCTTTCGGTGAAGATGTCGACGTTGGCCTGGTCCGAGAGGAGATAGAGGTAGCCGTCGCGGCTGAAGTCGATCTCCTGGTGGTACTCCTGCGCGAATCGCGAATACACGTCGAGGCCGCGCAGACCGATCGCGATGTTGGCTTCGTTGCTGAAGGAGGCGCGAACACCGCCGGCGGCCTTGCACGTCGACCCGCAGGCCAACTCGTCCTTTTCCAGGAGGACAACATCGGAGACCCCCGATTCGGCGAGGTGGAACGCAATGCTGGCGCCGATGACGCCGCCGCCGATCACGACGACGGACGCCTGTTCGGGGAGTTCCTTGCTCATGTCGTCCTCTTCTTTCCTTCGAGAGTAGTGATGTAATGCCCTACCGGTTTCGGGGACACCCGACGAACGACCAGGTCGATGCATTTGCCTGAATGAATGGGGCGCGCCCGCTGACCGGAGTGGGTCACACAGTTGCGCGTGGTTGGTGTCGAACCTTCTAGAACGCGGCGGTGTGCGGGGCACGACCGCGGAGCACCATGGCTTCGCGCACGCGCTCCTGGGCGGTGGTGCGGGCTACCTCGTGGGTGGTCCGCCCCTGCACCTTCGACGCATCGAGGGTGTCGATGGTGCTGGCGCGCAGCTTGTTCGAGATGTTGTCGAACACGGCAGCCGGTTCCGGACGGATTCCGGAGTAGCGGGCGTCCATCGCCACGGCTGCGGCAACCACGCCGCCGGCGTTGGCGATGAAATCCGGAACCACGGTCACGCCGCGGTCGAACAGCACCGACTGTGCTTCGGGGTTGCTCGGCAGGTTCGCGCCTTCGACAACGATCTTGGCCGGCAACGTCCGGGCGAGATCGACGTCGATGACGTCCTGCAACGCTGCCGGGATCAGGACGTCCGCGGTCACCGAGAGTTCTTCCCCGGCAGCGAGAGGCTTCGCGTCGGAGTACTGGTCGACGAGACCGTCACCGTACTGATCACGCAGGTCGAGCAAGGTGGCGACGTCGAGCCCGTCCGGGTTGTGGAGGCCACCCTGCGAGGTGGACACAGCGACGACGGTGGCCCCGAGTTCGGCGAGGCGCTTCGCGCTCGCCGCTCCGACCGCTCCGAAGCCCTGGATGGACACGCTCAGCGAACCGGTGGACAGGCCGAGGGTCTGCGCGGCGGCGTCCGCCGACTCCGCGACACCGTGGCCGGTGACCCCGAGCTGGTCGTACGGGAGCCCGCCGAGCGCGTGAGGGGTGCCCACCGCGCCGCCGCGACCGTCGACCTCGTCGAGCATGATCGCGGCGTCCTTCTCGGTCAATCCCACGTCGAGCCCGAAGACGTACTCGTCGGGGACCTCGTTGCGCAGTGCCCGGACGAAGGCACGCAGCACCGCTTCCTTGGAGGAGGCAGTCGGGTCGGCCCAGATGCCGGCTTTGGCGCCGCCGTAGAAGAGGTCGACCCCCGCCCATTTCCAGGTCATGTTGCGGGCCAGCCTGGCGACCTCGCCGACACTGACCGTGGTGGACATGCGGGTGCCGCCCTTGCCCATTCCGCGGGCGGTGTTGTCGATGACCAGAACGCCGCGCATGCCGGTGCGTGCGTCGGAGACACACACGACCTTCTCCGGGCCCCATTCGTCGATCAATTCGAACATCGTCGTTGCTCCTCGTGCGATTCGAAAGGGGGATGTCAGCCGAAGTTGACGCCCTGAGCCAGGGGCAGCTCGCGGGAGTAGTTGATGGTGTTGGTTGCCCGGCGCATGTAGGCGCGCCAAGCGTCCGAGCCGGATTCGCGGCCGCCGCCGGTGGTCTTCTCGCCGCCGAATGCGCCGCCGATCTCGGCGCCGGATGTGCCGATGTTGACGTTGACGATGCCGCAGTCCGAACCGTCGGCGGCGATGAACCGCTCGGCCTCACGCTGGTCGGTGGTGAAGATCGACGACGACAGGCCCTGCGGGACGTCGTTGTGCAGGGCGATCGCCTCCTCGAACGTGTTGTAGGTCAGCACGTAGAGGATCGGGGCGAAGGTTTCGTCCTTGACGATCTCGCTCTGGGCCGGCATCCGCACGATCGCCGGCTCGACGTAGTACGAGTCTTCGCTGCTCGGGCGGCGTTTTCCGCCGACGAGGATCTCGCCGCCTTGCGCGACCGCCTTGTCGAGGGCCGCGGTCATGTTGGCGTGGGACTTGCCGTCGATCAGCGGGCCCACGAGGGTGCCGTCGGCGAACGGGTCACCGATCGGGAGGCGGCCGTAGACCTGGGAGATCCGGTCGATCAGCGCGTCGGCGATGTCCTGGTGGACGATGATGCGGCGCATCGAGGTGCAGCGCTGGCCGGCGGTTCCGGCAGCGGCGAAAACGATTCCGCGGGTAGCGATGTCGAGGTCCGCCGACGGTGTGACGATCGCAGCGTTGTTTCCGCCGAGCTCGAGGATGGCGCGGCCGAAGCGGGCGGCGACGCGGGGAGCGATCTGCTCACCCATCCGCTCGGAACCGGTGGCGCTGATCAACGGCACCTTCGGGCTGTCGATCAGGGCCTGGGTGTCGGCGGCACTCGCCGAGACGAGGACATTCAGGTTGGCCGGGGCGCCGGATTCTTCTGCGGCACGGTCGAACAGCGCCGAGCATGCGGCGGCGGTGAGGGTGGTCAACTGAGCCGGCTTCCAGACCACCGAATCCCCGCAGACGATGGCAAGAGCCAGGTTCCAGGACCACACCGCGGCCGGGAAGTTGAACGCCGAGACGACACCGACGACACCGAGCGGGTGCCAGGTCTCCATCAGTCGGTGTCCGGGACGCTCCGAGGGCATGGTGCGGCCGTCGAGCTGCCGGGACAGACCGACCGCGAAGTCGCAGATGTCGATCATCTCCTGGACCTCGCCAAGGGCCTCCGAGCGGATCTTGCCGACCTCGATGCTGATCAGGTTGGCGACGTCTTCCTTGTGCTCGGTGAGCAGTTCACCGAGGCGTTTGATCAGGAATCCGCGGACCGGGCCGGGAACGGTGCGCCACTGCAGAAACGCCTCGTGGGCGGCATCGATCGCGGCCTCGACGTCGGCGGCGCCGGCGGCGGGATAGTCGAACAGGCGCTCCCCCGTGACCGGGGTGCGGGTGGTGATGGTGTTCTCGACCCCAGCGGTGTCGAGTACGGCCGGGTCGACCCCACATCGCTGCAGGCTGGTGCGTGCGAGCGTGCGCAGTTCGTCGGTGGTGGGCAGGGCGATGGTCTCGGCGACAGCGGTGCTCATTTACTTGACTCCTTGGGTAGCGATGGGTGCCGGTTCTTCGATGGGTCCGCAAATTTCCAATTGGTTGGCAACGTGATCGAGGGATGCGCGGCGGATCCCGTCGTAGAGCGTGTACGGGTCGTGCAGTGGGCGGCCCAGAACTCCTTCCATCCAGGCGGCGTCGATATCGGTCGTCGACTGTGTGGTGTCCTTGTGTCCGTCCGAGGTCAGGTTGGACTGGAAGATCCCGGCCGCGGATCTCGGCAGGAAATCCTCGTAGACGATCGGCTCCGGGCGGACCCAGCCCTGATCGATCAGATCCTGGAGTGATCGCCCGGGCACCGTGCCGTTGCGCTGCTTGTCGGTGTCGACCCGGTAGGTGAAGTACGCCAGATCGTGCAGGGCAAGCCCCTGCTCGGTGGCGGGCACCTGCTGGTTCCACAGCTCGGCGGCGATCTCGTTGCGTACCTCGGCCGACACCGGAGCGGTCGCGGCCGCCTCTCGGACCGCCTGCTCGACCTCGACGGTCAATCGGTCGTAGACCTCGCGGCCGCGGACGGTGGCGGCGATACCGCGGGCCTCCACCTCACCGAAACGCACCCGCAGTGAACCCTTCTCGACGCTGCCGTCGGGTTCGCGGAACACCCGCGGTTCGGCGAGAGCCCGGAACGAGGTCTGCCGCAGCAGCAGATCCGGACCGGCCCACCGCGGCGGACCCTGGATCGTGTCGATCATGTCGATCCGGCGACGCTCCATGCGGGCGTAGAGATCGTCGATGTCGAGCACGCGAGGGGTCAGGTGGTTGATGTGTGTGCTGGTGACGCCACCGATATCGGCGGCCACCGAGGAGACCTGCTCGAGTTCGCGGTACCAGGCGCGGTCGACGGCCTCGGTGGACAGCTTGAATGCCGCGGTGGCCAACGTCAGGAACATCTCGGCGTCACCGGAATTCAGCCCCCGGTACTCGGTCGCCCGGTCGGCGAGGACCAGCAGTTCGGTGGTGAACAGCCTGCGCTTGGCGAGGAAGCTTTCCAGGCGTTGCTGCAGATCGGCGCTGAAGAAGCGGCGATCCGAGGGCACCAGCATGGAGGTGAACACCCGGAAGGGGTTGCGCGCCAGTTCGTCCGGGTCCGTCGGACGGAAAGCCGTCGAGACGACCGGAACCGAACTGGCAGCGGCCTCGCGCAGGTCGTAGAACCCGACCGGGTACATGCCCATAGCCGCGAACACGCGGGCGACCTGGGCCATCTCCTGCGGGGTGCCCACTCGGATGGCCCCGTGACGTTCGGCGGTGACCCGGGCGATGGAACCCAGACGTTCTGCGCCCGCACCGAGATCCGACAGCACGGTGTCGTTGACGGCCTGCGATACCTCGAGCAACGTGGTGTATGCGGGAACTTCCTTCCCGTACAGATGCGAGAGACGGCGAGCGAACTCGGCGCGCAGTTCCCACTGCTGGGTGATCGGCATGGCGTGCAACTCCAGGGTCGATGAGGATCGGGTGAGATCGCGATCGTGGTCGCCGGCCGGCTACGAAGAGCTCCGACGTGTCCGACGTTTCGTTCCGCACGTTCATCGTGGTCCGCGGAAATGAATAGCACCAGCGAAGAAAGTTTGCCACCACCGTTTAGAATCTCTATATGAATATGAGCTTGGCGCACCTCGTGGCACTCCGAGAGCTGGCCCGGCGTGGAACGATGGTCGCGGTCGCCGAGGAACTCGGGTACACCGCGGGCGCCGTATCACAGCAGATCGCAGCCTTGGAGAAAGCCGTCGGCTCCCGGCTCGTCACCAAGGTGGGTCGCAACGTCGTGCTCACCGATTCCGGGACCGTTCTGGCCGAGCACGCGGTGAAGATCTTGAGCGCGGAGCAGCGGGCCCTCGACGCGCTTCGCGCGGTGCACGACGACGTCGCTGCGCCTCTTCTTCTCGGCACCTTCGGCAGTACCGCTGCGGCGTTGTTGCCACCGGTGGTGGCCGCAGCGCAGCGCAAGTACCCGCATCTCGCCCTGAGCAGCCGTGAACTCGACGTCGACGAGGCCGCCACCGCGGTCCAACGCGGTCAGGTCGACGTCGCCTTCGGGCTGGACTACCCCAATTCACCGATGCCCCGCACACCGGATATCGAGATGATCACCCTGCGCAGCGAGCGATTCGGACTCGCCGTCTCCTCCGGTGCCTACGGCATCCGCACCGAAGGCACCATCGATCTGCGCGAGGCCGCGGAGTGGAACTGGATCCTGCCGCCCGCGGAAACCCAGTTCGGTCGCGCTGTTCGTATCGCCTGCCGCCAGGAGGGTTTCGAGCCGATCGTGCGGCACGAAATCGTCGACACCGCCGTGTCTCTGGCGCTGGCCGGAAAGGGGTTGGGGGCGGCGCCGGTCACCGACATGATGATCAGGCTCAACAGTTCGGTGCCGATCATCCGCGTCGACCTGGAGCAGGAGATCGGTCGGCGAATCGTCCTCATACGCCTCGCCGGCTCGGAGACCAGGCCTACGGTGCGGGCCGTCACCGACATCGTGCGCGCCGCGGTCGACCCGGCGGCGACCGAGTAGATCTGATCGCCTGATCGGAGAAACAGCAGTCAGGCCTGCTCGCCGTTGCGCCCCTCTTCGGTGCCGAGATGCTCGAAGATGAAGCGCCCGAGGGTGAGGCCGACATGCAACTCGAGGCGCTGCGCACCCACCGAAAGATCGAGGCCGGTGATTTCCTCGATCTTCGCGAGGCGGTAGTACAGGGTCTGGCGGTGAATGCCGAGTACACCGGCCGTGGCGCCGGTGTCACCCGCCTGGTCCAGGTAGGTCCGCGCGGTGACGAGCAGGTCGATGTTGCGGTGGTCGAGCAGGGCCCGCACGGACGGGGTGAGGACTGCATCGGCGAGGACGCTGGTGGGTCCGCAGGAGGACAGCCGGTAGATGCCGAGTTCTTCCCAATAGGCGATCGGTCCCATCGATTCGTCGTGCCGGGCGACCCGGACGCCGAGTTTGGCCTGCTGCCAGCTTCGGCGCGCAGATCGCAACCCCTGATACGAACCCCCCACACCGACCAGAGCGCCGGCACCCGCGCCGCTCTCGGCAATGGACCGAACGGGGTCGACGGCGCCGTCGCCGGCGGGAACCATGACCGCGGTCAGCGATCCGATCGGTGCCAGCAGGGTGCGGGTGCCGGGGGCGGGCAGGAGACCGTCGACGGCCAGCACGGTCAACGCACTGCCGTCCGGGAAGAGTCCGGAGTCTTCGATGCGAGTAATCGCACGGGCGAAAGCCTTTCGGTCACCCTCGAGGAGGTCTGCGACGGCGACCGCCATATCGTCCCGGCCCCGGGAGGTGTGTGCGAGTTGTGCGCCCGCCTGCCCGGCCAGGGACATCGCGGCGGTGAGATCGCCGTCGGACACGGCGCCGTTCTCATCCGGAAGGACGAACAGATATCCGTACGCCGTGCCTGCGTAGCGGGCCGGAAGGCAGATCCGCGACGACGCCTCGATGTCTGGATTCTCTGGCGTAATTACTGGGCGCGTGGTATCCGCAATCCCGAAACTTTCGTACCACGCACGCGCCTCCGGCGGGCAACTGCGGGCGAGGATCGACTGCACCCGATCTTTGTCGACGTCCGGCGACTGGGTGCTGTAGGCGATCAGCGAAAAGGCCCGGTCGACCAGGACCACCGATGACGACAGGCGTTCGGCCACCTCGGTGACCACTTCATCGAGATTCACTCCACCATCTCCGTGAACAGCGTATTTCGTGAACGATAACTATGGCGATCATTCCGAGTCGGCCATACAAGTGTCTGACTGTCGGGGCGGAAAGTTCTGACACCTGTCCCTAGCATGCTACGTGATCGGCCGTTACGTTGATCACACACGAACGGAAGTCCGCCATCTGGCTGGGCCCTGGACGGCATTTCCGTCCTCGGCCCGTCACGGTATCTCGGCGTCCGATCGCGCCTGCGACCACCGGGGCACAGCTCGCGCTTTCGATCTCGTGTCCGACTCGACCTTTGGAGCGTTTGATGTCCACTCTCGAACAACCGCCCGAGACGTTGCAGAAGTCTCTGAAACAACGACACCTCACCATGATCGCGATCGGAGGTGTCATCGGCGCAGGCCTCTTCGTGGGATCGAGCGCCCTGCTGCACACCTCCGGGCCCGCAGCATTCGTGTCCTACGCGATCACCGGTGTCGTCATCGTCCTCGTGATGCGCATGCTCGGCGAAATGGCCACCACCAACCCGTCGACCGGATCGTTCGCCGGCTATGCACGCAAGGCCTTCGGGGGGTGGGCAGGCTTCACCACCGGCTGGCTGTACTGGTTCTTCTGGGTCGTCGCGGTCGGCGCCGAAGCCGTCATCGGCGGCAAATTGCTGCAACGCTGGATCGACCTGCCCTCCTGGGTGATGGCGGTCGTCCTGTTGCTGGCCATGGTCGCCACGAACCTCCGCTCGGTCCGCAACTTCGGCGAGTTCGAGTACTGGTTCGCAGGTATCAAGGTCGCCGCGATCCTGCTGTTCCTCGGCCTCGGTGCCGCCTACGTCTTCGGGCTGTGGCCCAGCCATTCCGCTGACTTCTCCAACCTCACCGATCACGGCGGCTTCACCCCCAACGGTTGGACCGTCATACTCTCCGGCGTCGTCGTCGCCGTCTTCTCCATGGTCGGCCCCGAAATCGCCACCATCGCCGCAGCCGAATCCGCCGAACCGGAGAAGGCCGTCGCCAAGGCCACCAATTCCGTGATCGCCCGCATCGGGTTCTTCTACATCGGCTCCGTGCTGCTGCTCGCCATCATCGTGCCCTGGACCGACGTCAAGGTCGGCCAGTCGCCGTTCGTCGACGCCCTCACCCACATGGGCATCCCCGGCGGACCCGACATCATGAACGCTGTGGTGCTCGTCGCCGTACTCTCCTGCCTGAACTCCGGCCTCTACACCTCCTCGCGGATGCTCTTCACCCTCGCGCACAAAGGCGATGCGCCACAGAGCATCGCAAAGCTGGACAAGCACGGCGTTCCCCGCAACTCGCTGCTCCTTGCGACCCTCGTCGGCTTCGCCTGCATCGGCCTCGACTACCTCTCCCCCGAAACCGTCTTCGCCTTCCTGCTCAACGCCTCCGGCGCCACCATCCTGATGGTCTACCTGATGATCGCGATGTCGCAGATCAAACTGCGCGGCCTGATGACCCGAGAAGAAGTCGCCCGACTCCGCCTGAAGATGTGGCTGTTCCCCTACCTGTCCATCCTCGCCGCCGGCGGCATCCTCGCCGTGCTGGTGTCGATGTTCTACGTCGAATCGTCGCGCTCGCAGATCTCCCTGAGCGTCGGAGCCCTTGTCGCGACGTTGATCGCCTACCGGCTTCGCCGTCGCATCAACCCCCAGCGTCCGCTCGCGGACAACATCTCCGTTCCCGCTCCTGGGCCGATCACCAGGCCCGCCTCGAAGTAGCACCCGGGGTGGCGGCGAGTGAGACCCACGGTCTCCCGCCGTCACCCCCTTTGTTTGTGTGCACGCCCGAGAGGGGTGCTCCCGCACATGGTGTGCTGGAGCACCCCTCTCGACGTTTCCGATCCGAGGGACCACCGATGGTCAGTCCCGTCGACGCACAGCATCGGCGTCGAGCTGAGCGGCGAGCAACTGCGCCAAGTGGTCACCGCGACGATCGGTCAGATCCGACAACTGGGTCCGGCAGGAGTAGCCGTCGGCCAGGATCGTCGTGTCCGCATCGGCCCCCACCACGGCGGGCAGCAATTGCTGTTCGGCGACAGCCACCGACACCTCGTAATGCCCCTTCTCCACGCCGAAGTTGCCGGCCAACCCGCAGCATCCGCCCAGTCGCTGAACCTGCGCACCGGCCTTCTCGAGAAGCTGCGCGTCCGGACTCCACCCCATCACCGAATGATGATGGCAGTGCGGCTGCGCGACAACGGACTTGCCTTGGAGAGACGGCGGTTCCCACCCTCGGTCCGTCAACAGTTCCGCGAGGGTGCGAGTTGCCTCGGCGACCGGTTCTGCCGCCGACGTACCCAGCAGTTCCGCGGCGTCCGAGCGCAACACACCCGTGCAGGACGGCTCCATTCCGACGATCGGAATTCCGGCCGCGGCACTACCGGACAGTGCGTCCACGGTGCGGCCGAGGATCTTCTTCGCCGCGGTGAGCTGCCCGGTGGAGATCCAGGTGAGCCCGCAGCACTGCTGCTTGTCGGTCAGTTGCGGCCGGTAACCGGCGGCCTCGAGCACCTGCACCGTGGCGTGCCCGACTTCGGGGGTGAAGTAGTTGGTGAACGAATCCACGAACAGCAATACCGGGTCACCGGTAGTGGCACGGTCGTTTTCCGTGGTCTTGAACCAGGACCGGAACGTCTGCTTCGCGAACGGTGGGATGGTGCGGCGCTTGTCCACCCCGGCCGACGACAACGCCAGCGGTCCGATGCCGGGAACGCGCATCGTGGCGTTGACCAGACCGGGCGCGCGGCTGGCGATCTTCGCCCAGCGCGGGAGCCACCCCAGCGAGTAGTGCGAGGCGGGCCGGACGCGGCCCTTGTAGCTCTGGTGCAGCACTTCGGATTTGAACGCGGCCATGTCGACACCGGTCGGGCAGTCCGAGGAGCACCCCTTGCAGGACAGACACAGGTCGAGGGCGTCGTGAACTTCGGGTGATCGCCAGCCACCCTCGATGCCGGTGCCGTTGATCATCTCCTGCAGCACGCGCGCGCGGCCGCGGGTGGAGTCCTTCTCCTCCCGGGTCGCCTGATACGACGGGCACATCACTCCCCCGGTGGCGGTGTTGTCGGCCCGGCATTTTCCGACGCCGGTGCAGCGGTGCACCGCCTGGGTGAAGTCGCCGTCGTCGTGGTGGTAGGCCAGGGCCAGGTTGCGGCGCAGGAGTGGGGCTGCGGGGATGCGCAGGTCCGCGTCGACCGGACGGGGGTCGACCACGACACCGGGGTTGAGGATGTTGTCTGGGTCGAAGACGTGCTTGACGGCAGCGAAGAGATTCATTGCGTCCGGTGAGTACATCAGCGGTAAGAGTTCGCTGCGGGCGCGACCGTCCCCGTGCTCCCCGGACAGGGATCCGCCGTAGCCGGCGACGAGTGTGCTCGCCGAGACCAGGAAGTCGCGGAAGATGCCGCTGCCGCCGGGCTTGTCCAGCGGCCAATCTATGCGCACGTGCAGACATCCGTCACCGAAGTGCCCGTACGGCAGGCCGGTGACGTGGAATTCGTCCATCAGGGCGTCGAAGTCGCGTAGGTAGTCGCCGAGCATGGCCGGCGGTACTGCCGCGTCCTCCCAGCCCGCGTGTGCGGGCAGGCCGGCGGGACTGCGGCCGGCGAGTCCGGCACCATCGGCGCGGATCCGCCACAGCTGGGCGGTACGGCCCGCGTCGGTGACCACGAGGCTGTCCACGGCTCCGCAGTCGCGTCCGACCTGCTGGGCCCTGGCGATCGTCTCGTCCAGGTCGTCGCCGACGACCTCGACGAACAACCAGGCCGCCCCGGTGGGCAACGGCGGAACCGCGTCCGGGCCGCGGCGCTCACGCACGACCTCGACGATCCGGGAATCGATACCCTCGCAGGCGGTCGGATCGAACTTCAGCACCAGCGGGGTCGCGTCGCCCGCCGACGCGATGTCGGCGTATCCCAGCACGACCAGGACACGGTGGGCGGGCTCGGACACCAAGCGGACTGTCGCACGAGTTGCCACCGCGAGGGTGCCCTCCGTGCCGACCAGCATGCGGGTCACGTCGAACCGATTCTCCGGCAGGAGGTGTTCGAGGGCGTATCCGGACACCTGACGGCCGAATTGCCCGAGTTCGGTACGAATGGTCGCCAAACCGGCGCGGGTGACCTGCTGCAATGCACTCAGTGCCGGGGAAGCCGTCACCTCGCCGGCCGAACCCAGGTGCAACGACTCCCCGGTTCCGGTCAGCACGTGCAAACCCGTCACATTGTCCGAGGTCCGGCCGTATCCGAGCGTGCGTGAACCGCAGGCATTGTTTCCGATCATGCCGCCGATGGTGCAGCGGGTGAACGTCGACGGGTCGGGCCCGAATCGCAGGCCGTGCGGTGCAACGGCCTGCTGCAGCACCGTCTGAATCGTCCCCGGCTCGACGGTGGCGGTCTGTGCGTCCCTGTCGATCGAGAGCACCCGGTTCATGTGTCGGCTGAAGTCGAGAATCAGTCCCGTCCCGACAGCGTTACCGGCAACGGACGTGCCGCCACCTCGCGAGGTCAGCGGCACGCCCTCTCGGCGGCACACCTCGAGGGCGGCAGCGACCTCGTCGGCATGGCGTGGCCGCGCGACGACCAGTGGCCGCACCCGGTACAGGGACGCATCGGACGAGTAGGCAGCGCGGGTGGTGCCGTCGGAGAGAACATCGCTCACTCCCGAACTGCGCAGCTCAGCGGCCAGTGATTCAGCGGAGATCATTCGTAGCATGCTACAACCTCTAGCATGCTACGAACAGCCCTGAGTTGTTACAGTGATCGGGTGGCAGACGAAGCGCTCGAACTCGAACCGCTCACCCCGTTCACGGGCCGACGGATGGAGCAGGCGATCGCGGCGGTACGGGCGGCCATCGACGACGGCCGCATGAAACCAGGAGTGAAGTACTCGGTCTACCAACTCGCCGAGGGCCTGGGCATCTCCCGAACCCCGGTGCGGGACGCTTTGCTGCGCCTGGAAGAAGTGGGACTCATCAAGTTCGAAGCACGCCAGGGCTTCCGCATTCTCCTCCCCCGGCCGAAGGAGATCGCGGAGATCTTCGCAGTCCGGTTGGCCCTGGAACTTCCCGCGGTCCGCAAGGCCGCAACCGTGGCCGACTCCACGCTCTCGGACGCACTGCTCCGGCAACGACGCCTGATGCAGGACGCCGCCGCGGGCGGCGATGAACACGAGTTCGCCCACCATGATCTCGGGCTTCACGACCTGATCCTCGACGCCGCCGACAACGCCCGTGCCCGTGCGATCGTCAAGACCTTGCGTGAGACCACCCAGCTGCTCGGGGCCAACACCGCCGACAGGACCCGAACTCTCACCGACATCGACGACGAGCATGCGCCCATCATCGATGCCATCATCGCTGGGGACCCCGACGGAGCCGAAGCCGCCATGCGCGTTCACCTGGTCAACACCGGGAAACTCCTTGTCACCCAAGCTGTTCTCAGCGACGACTCAGGCCTCTCCGTCGACGAGATCTGGTCGGCCGTCATCGCCTGACCAACGCGTCAGCTCGGCGACGGCTTCTCCGGTGTCGTGCGCCGGCGCACGCCAAGTTCCAGCCAGGGACGGGACGCCGGGCAGGCACGACTCCCACCGCATCTCATGCGATGCCCGGTTGCTCCGGCGCGCCTTCGCCCGCGCCACCCGCCCGGGTGAAGAACGAGACGCGGCCCTTGGTCTCGAGCACGGCAAGCTCGATTTCGTCGAACCGGCGGATGCCCTTCTGCCGGGCATCCGACATCAGGTCGTCCAACGACATTCGCTTGGTACCGCACCTCTTCGGAGCCAGGCGACGGCCGGTGTGCGAGCACGCTCCCGGACACCGTCGAGCACCGAATCCGGGACATGGGCGGTGGAGCTCATCGTCCCAACGTCTCACGAACTGGCGGTCCGCGAAGTCCTTCTGCGTGTGCTGCGACATCAATTCGATAACTACGCGACCGCACGGCACACGAGTCGTTGTTTGACTCACCTGCGGCACGGGTAGGCGGAACACGCAGAACCGTCAATGTTTCGGAGGGAGGAACACGAGATGGCACGCAAAGATTCGCAACCCCAGCTCAAAGACCAGGCCATGTACGAGGAACTCCGCGAGAAGGGCGATTCCAAGGAGAAGGCGGCACGAATCTCCAACGCCGCGGCCAGTCGTGGTCGTAAGAACGTCGGAAAGTCGGGCGGGAAGTCGCCGTCATACGAGGACTGGACCGTCGACGAGCTCCAGAAACGTGCCAAAGAGCTGGGTTTGCACGGCTATTCGAAACTGAACAAGAAGGAGCTCATCGACGAGCTTCGCAATCACTAGCCCGGCGCCCGTTCTGCGAGGCCACACGGTCCTGCGTGATCGCGGCCTCGCCAGTTGCAACCAGGAGGACAGGAGAACAACGTGCTGCTCGATGGGATCAACCACATTGCCTGGATCTCCAAGGACGCCGCCCGGTTGGGCCGGTTCTACGCCGACGTGTTCGACGCCGACGTCGGACCCACACGCACCCACGGCGACGACGGCAAAGAAACGATGACCATCATCCGCATCGGCCCGCACACCGAGCTGAACATCTTCGTGATCGAAGGCAACACCGAACCCGAGCGCCAAACACCAATGTGGGGACGGGGACGCATCGATCATGTCGGCCTGCAGGCCGCCTCCCACGAGGCATTCGCCACGATTCGGCAACGTCTCATCGACGAGGCGGCCAGCGACGGAACCGTCAACGACTTCGGCGCCGTCCAGAGCATCTTCTTCCGCGACCCCGACGGACTCGAAGGGGAAGTACTGATCGCCAAGTCCTCCCGGTAGCACCGCCGTGGACGGTCACCGGGAGCTCGATCCCTCATGCCGACGACCCGGATTCCGACCTCGACCGGTGCCGCCCGTCGTAACGTAGGACCTCCATCGACCTTCCAGTGACCGATGCGAGGAGTGCTGAAGATGTTCGATCTCCGACCCGCCGCCGACGTGATGGCCGCTCTCGTCGAGGCCGTGCACGACGACCAACTCACCGCACCGACACCGTGCCCGGAGCTCACGGTCGGTGAACTCCTCGACCACATCGACGGGCTGTCACTCGCGTTCACCGCCGCCGCGACGAAGACCCCGCCGGCCGGGGGCAGCCAACCGCCCTCCGCCGACGCCGCTCGCCTCGGCACCGACTGGCGCACCCGGATCCCGCAGCGTCTGGCCGCCCTGGCCGGAGCTTGGCGCGAGGAGCCGGCATGGCACGGGATGACCCAGGCAGGCGGACTCGACCTACCGGCCGACATCGCGGGCGCGGTCGCGGTGGACGAGATCGTCGTGCACGGCTGGGACCTCGCCGTCGCCACCGGCCAGAACTTCCACTGCACACCGGAACTACTCGGCGCCGCATACGAGTTCGCGAAGTCGTCGGCCGACCAGAACCCCCACGGCACACCTGGACTGTTCGGGCCACCGGTGACCGTTCCAGACTCCGCGCCACTGCTCGAACAACTGCTCGGCCTGACCGGCCGCGACCCACGGTGGGTGCCCGCCGCCACGTAGCAGTCCGCACTGTCCGCCGCGGACAAAGACCGGGGCGAACTCGAGCCCGGCGGAATATTTCGGACCGCACTCCCCCCGCATAGTGTCGTGGATCACACGGCAAAGCGAAGGGGATCGAAACAGTGTCCGACATCGGCTATTTCACCTGGGACCTCGCGACCGAGCACGGTGACGTTCCGTGCCTGCGCGACGACCACCTCGACCTCACGTACCGGCAGTTCGCCGATCGCGTGGATGCGTTCGCGGCACAACTGAGCGAACACGGGGTCGGCAAGGGTCACGTCGTCGCGGTGATGCTGCCGAACCGGGTGGAGCTGCTCGTCGTGCTGATGGCGGCCTGGCGGCTCGGCGCGGCCGCGACACCGGTCAATCCGACCTTCACCGCCGTGGAAGCGGAGTACCAGATCACCGACGCCGGCGCCGTCCTCGTCGTGAACGAGGGACCTGACGCCCCTACCGCCGGTCGTCCGTCGATCGCGGTCGACGAGATGGCCGCATCTCAGCCTTCGGGGCCGACCCCAGGCCTCCGCCCGGCGGGAAGTGACGTCGCACTACTGATCTACACGTCGGGGTCGACGGGGCGCCCCAAGGGAGTCATGCTCACCCACGACAACCTGCAGTTCATGAGTTCTTCTCTGGCCGAGCACCTTTCACTGACCACCGATGACCACTGCCTACTCGTCCTGCCGCTGTTCCACGTCAACGCGATCTGTGTCAGCTTTCTCGCGCCGATGCTGGCGGGAGGGCAATTGAGCGTCACCGGACGGTTTTCCCCGGCCCGATTCTTCGACGACGTCGCCCGGCTGCGGCCGACCTACTTCTCCGCGGTCCCGACAATCTATGCACTGCTCGCGTCGCAACCCGAGGAGATTGTCACCGACACGTCCTCGTTGCGGTTCGCCGTCTGCGGCGCCGCGCCGATCTCCAAGGAACTACTCGACCGCGCCGAACAACGCTTCGGCCTGGTGATCGTCGAAGGGTACGGGCTCACCGAGGGCACCTGCGCATCGGCGTGCAACCCGCCTGCCGGCGTCCGGAAACTCGGCTCCGTGGGGCCCGCACTGCCGGGGCAGACCATCGCGATCATGGACGATTCCGGCGCTCTGCTCCCCCCTGGAGCGGTCGGCGAGGTCGTCGTCCGCGGCGCCAACGTGATGCACGGCTATCTGGGGCGTCCCGAGGAGACCGACCGGACGATTGTCGACGGATGGCTCCACACCGGCGACGTCGGCCGACTCGACGAGGACGGCTATCTCACCCTCGTCGACCGCATCAAGGACATGATCATCCGGGGCGGCGAGAACATCTACCCCAAGGAGATCGAGAACGCACTCGCCACTCACGACGGCGTACTCGAGGCGGCCGTGGTGGGAGCACCCCACGACGTGTACGGCGAGGTGCCCGTCGCCTACGTCGTCACCTACCCCGACAGTCCGGTCACCGAGGACCAACTCACCGAGCACCTGCGCGACCGGCTCACGAAAGTGAAACTGCCCGTAGCCATACACATCGTCGACGCCTTGCCGCGCAACCCCGTCGGCAAGATCGACAAGCCGGGACTGCGCAGCCGTCACCGCCCGCAACCCGCCGCCACGAGGGGATGAGCAACAGGCTCTCACCGCTCACCACAACACCCTGCCGCAACTCGGGACACCCCCGAGGCGATGACACCTACCCTCCACCCGCCCTATCCAGGAGCATCCGATGGGATTCAAAACCGGGAACTTCCCCGAAGTAGACCCCGCAACATTCCTCGACCGCCCCTTCTTCGACCGGATCCGAGCCATGTCGACCCACTGGGTCGACTACGGCTTCGGCACCCCGAAGATGGTGCACACCATCTACATTCTCAAGCTGCTCGTCCTGTACATCGCCGCCGGACTGTCGATCGCGACATTCACGTCCGGATACAACGTGCTCGACGTCGGCGCGTGGTGGAACGCACCCATCGTCTACCAGAAGCTCATCCTGTGGACGCTGCTCGTCGAAACCCTCGGCCTGGGCGGTTCCTGGGGTCCGCTCGCCGGCCACTTCAAACCGATGATGGGCGGCGCGCTGTTCTGGCTCCGGCCGGGAACCATTCGCCTGCCACCCTGGCCAGGGAAGGTGCCGCTGACATCAGGCGACACTCGCACGGTCTTCGACGTCCTCGTCTATGCCGCAATTTTGGTCAATATCGTCCTCGCGCTCGGATTTGCCGGGGTGCACACACCGTCTGTCGACGCGGCGTTGCCCGGCAACCACGGCCTGGTGAACCCCACGCTTCTGTTGCCGCTGATCGCGCTGCTGATCGTGATCGGGCTGCGTGACAAGGTCATTTTCATCGCCGCCCGCGGCGAGCAGTACTTCCCGGCCATTGTCTTCTTCGGTGTCCTTCCGTTCGTGGACATGATCGTCGCGCTGAAGCTGCTCATCGTGTCGGTGTGGGTCGGTGCCGGCATCTCGAAGCTCGGCCACCACTTCTCGATGGTCGTGCCGCCGATGCTGTCCAACACCCCCTGGTTGCCGTCGAAGACGATCAAGCGCGCCCACTACCGCAGCTTCCCGAACGACCTGCGGCCGTCCATCGTCGCCGGCGGCGTCGCCCACGTCCTGGGCACCGTCGTCGAGGTGGTCACTCCACTGGTGTTGCTGTTCACCACGAATGGCACCATCACCCTGCTCGCGGTTGCGTTGATGGTGGCGTTCCACCTGTTCATCCTGTCCACGTTCCCGCTCGCGGTCCCCCTCGAATGGAACCTGCTGTTCGCGTATGCGGCAGTATTCCTGTTCCTCGGTTTCCCGAACGCCGCCGGCTTCGGGCTGGGGGCCATCTCCTCACCGCTGCTGCTCGCCGCGATCGTCGCCGCGCTGGTGTTCTTCCCCGTCCTCGGCAATCTGCGCCCCGACCTCGTGTCGTTCCTGCCCTCGATGCGGCAGTACGCAGGAAACTGGGCCTCGGCGACCTGGGCATTCGCACCGGGTGCGGAGGACAAGCTGGACGAGTTCATCACGCGGCCCAGTCAGAACACCCGCACCCAGTTGCTGGCGACGTATCCGCCCGAGGTAGCCGACGTCGTGATGCACCAGCTGCTCGGTTGGAGGTCGATGCACAGCCAGGGCCGCGCCCTGTTGTCGCTGATGAGTCGGCATCTCGGGGACGACATCGACACCTACTCCCTCCGGGAGGCCGAGTTCAGCTGCAACTCACTGGTGGCGTTCAACTTCGGTGACGGCCACTTGCACAACGAGCACCTCATTGCTGCCATTCAGCGGCGCTGCAACTTCGCGCCCGGAGAGTTCCTGATCGCGTGGATCGAATCGCAGCCCATCCACAAGGGCATTCAGGAGTACAAGGTGATCGACGCCGCCCTCGGTGTCATCGAGCGAGGCACCTACAAGGTCGCCGACGCCATCGCCGAACAGCCGTGGCTGCCGAACGGTCCCATCCCGTTCGATGTGCGGTGGACGTTGGACATCGACGCCGACCGGGCGATCACCGATCCCGGTTCGCTGTCGGAACCGAGGATGCGCAGCAAGCACGCCACCAATTCGTCCCTCCATGGTGACGAGGGCAGCGGAGTGCTGCGGTGACCACCGCAGTCGTGGTCGGCAGCGGGCCCAACGGGCTCGCCGCCGCGGTCCACCTCGCCCGGCACGGCGTCGACGTCCAGGTCCTCGAGGCCGCCGACACCATCGGCGGCGGCACCCGCTCCGGCGAACTCACCGTCCCCGGACTGCTGCACGACGAGTGCTCGGCGTTCCACCCGATGGGTGCCGGGTCGCCGTATTTACAGACCCTCGACCTCGGCCGCTACGGGTTGACGTGGAAGTGGCCGGAGATCGACTGCGCCCACCCCCTCGACTCCGGTGAGGCAGGGTTGCTGCACCGCTCGATCGCGGCCACCGCCGCCGGACTCGGCGAGGACGGCGCCCGCTGGCAGCGCATGTTCGGCGGACTCGCCGACGGCTTCGACGACCTCGCCGCCGACCTCATGCGTCCGATCGCGAACGTGCCCCGGCACCCACTCCGGCTCGCCAGCTTCGGGCCCCGGGCGCTGCTGCCGGCGACCACGACCGCCCGCTGGTGGCGCACCGACAAGGCCCGCGCACTGTTCGGCGGCGCCGCCGCGCACGCCTACTACCGCCTCGACCGGCCCGCGACGTCCGCGGTCGGGATGATGATCGTCGCCGCCGGGCACCGCTACGGCTGGCCGGTCGCCGAGGGCGGATCGCAATCGATCACCGGTGCACTGGCGGCCATGCTGACCGACTGGGGCGGGAAGATCTCCACCGGTGTCCGGGTGAACAGTGTCGCCGATATCCCCCCGGCGGACGTCGTCCTGCTCGACCTGGCACCGTCCGCCGCACTGCGTATCCTCGGTGAACGTGTCCCCGAACGAGTGGCACGGGCGTATCGCCGGTTCCGGCACGGGCCGGCGGCATTCAAGGTCGACTTCGCCGTCGAGGGCGGGGTGCCCTGGCGCAACCCGGACTGCGGCCGCGCCGGAACCGTCCACCTGGGTGGGAATTTCGCCGAGATCGCCGACGCCGAACGCGACGTCGTGACGGGGAAGATGCCGCAGCGGCCGTTCGTCCTCGTCGGACAGCAGTACCTCGCCGACCCCGGACGGTCGAAAGGAACCCTGCATCCGCTGTACGCGTACGCCCATGTCCCGCACGGCTACACGGGCGATGCGACGAAGGCGATCACCGCGCAGATCGAACGGTTCGCGCCCGGGTTCCGGGACCGGGTCGTCGCCACGGTCAGCAGTGGGCCCGTGAAGCTCGCCGAGTCGAACGCCAACTACATCGGCGGTGACATCATCGGCGGAGCCAACAGCGAAACCCAGGTGGTGCTGCGTCCGCGCATCGCCCTCGACCCGTACAGCACCGGGGTACCGGGAACCTATCTGTGCTCGGCGTCCACGCCGCCGGGAGCCGGCGCCCACGGGATGAGCGGATTCAACGCCGCCCAATCCGCACTGCGCCACCTGCGCAGACACGGCGGCGATGTGCTGTGACCGTGGAGAGGTCTGGGAAACGGAATCGCCGTGGTGCGGCGTTCCTGGAGCGGCACGGTCCGATCGCAGTGATAACCCTCAATCGTCCCGAGGTCCGCAACGTCGTCAACTCGGACGTCTCCGCCGCGGTCGGCGCGGCAATGGAAACACTGGCCCACTCTCCCGACCTTCGGGTCGGAATCCTCACAGGTGCGGGAGATACCTTCTGTGCCGGTGCGGATCTGGCCGCCCTGACCGCCGGGCACAGCATCGACGCACCCGGACACCCGGATGGGGGTTCGGCGGCTTCGTCCGACATGACATCGGCAAACCGCTGATTGCAGCCGTGAACGGTTCGGCCTCGGGTGGAGGCCTCGATCTCATCTTGGCGTGTGACGCAGCCATCGTCAGTTCTCACGCCTCGCTCGGGTCGCGGGGAATGGGACGATATGCGGACTGCGATCCCGACGCGAGGGCACTCGGCGGTCGACTCCAGGCCAGGTCGGTGTTCCTTGGCGACGCGCTCGAGCCGGAGACGGCACTGCGTTGCGGAATGATCGACAGGGTCGTCCATCCACATGAGGTACTGCCGGAGGCCATGCGGCTGGCACGTGCGCTGGCAACGACAATCCCGCCCTTGGAAGGGATCGGCGCCGCGGTCATGCGTCGTCGCGCCGGGAGGAACACTTCCGGGCACTGCGAGCGTGACGCGCCACGTCATCCTCATCAGTACCGGCACGGAGCCCAGCGCGTGCTCCGCACCAGTACGATTTGAGGGACGATTCCCCTACCCGACAGCGTTTCCCGGCACCGCGGCGATCCTGCGGTGCCGGGCGCGCGACCCACTCCACGACGAACACGAACTGAGGAACGATGCTGGATCGACTGTACGCAGCCCTCCTGGCGGCAGCCGGATTGTCCTTCGGCGACTACATCGCCCTCGAGGACGCGGTGAGCGATCCCGATGATCCGCCGCGGACGGTCACCGACCCCACCCTTACCGCCCACCCACTCCTTTGACCGTCGGCTCGCCCTTCGCCTGATCCGGCGTCAGGACCACAGGTCCCAGCCATTGGCACACGAGCAGGGCGAGCTCGACGGCGAGGCGATCCCCGGTGAAGTCTTCGCCCCGTTCCTCCGCGGCCCGCTTCACCCGATATTTCACTGAATTATAGTGCAGATCAAGCTGTTTCGCCGCGGCGACATTGCTGAGGTTGCTTGCGAGGTAGACCTGTACGGTCTCGCGCAGGCGGGCGGCGTTCTCATTGTCGGCCGCCAGACCACGCAAGACGCTGCGCACCCACGCCCGGGTCGACGCGACGTCCTCTATCAGCAGTGCGACTGTCGACACTCCCGGTTCGTCGTACGCGGTCACGACGGGGGCATTCTTTCCTGCAGCGATCGCGAGCGCTCGTGCGCGCTGAGCACGCGTGTACGACTGCCGGAATCCCTCCGGGCCGTTGGTGACCCCGCCGACGGCCATGACCAGCCCCGGATGGCGGGCCTCGAGGAAATCGCGCAATTCACCGTAACCTCGCCGGGGAGCCGCGCGCGTACCGAGCGGGACCCATACCCATCCGGTGACGCGGTCGGCCGCCACGAACAACGGATCGGTCATTGCACCCATGAACCCTGCGACGTCGTGCGCCGCCGATTCGATTCTGGCCAGCATGTCTCCCGAACCGGTATCGGGAACCCAGATGATTGCCGCCAGGTGATTCTGTTGCAGAACATAGTTGAGGGCGGCGCTGGCCCCGGCGTCCGGGCGTTCGTTGCCCGCCAGGATTTCCTGGACTCGGACGGCACGAACACTGCTCTGGTGGGCCAGCCACCGCTCCCGTTCACGCTCGTAGACTTCGACCACCTGCTGCGACACCCTGTCGATATACACCGACATCACGGTGATGATGCGCTCGAGCACCGGCACACCGAGTTCCGGCTCGACCGCTTCCCCACCCAACTCGTCAAATACCAGCTTGAGGAGGTTGGTCTGCCCGAGTCGGTATGCGCGTACGAGCGCGTTGACGGGAACCCTTTGCTGAGCAAGACGTCTCGCGTATTCCATCGCCGCAGCGGGCGCCTCCAGATTTTCTGGTGCGATGTTGTGCTGCAGTGTGTGGAAGATGGTGTCGAGGTTTCCTTCGACACTCGCACCGAGTAGGTCGAACAGCTGCCGATCGGCGCGCAGATCGGGAATCTCGCTGTACAGCACATCCGTGATATCGGCGGTCAACGTCACCAGCCGCTGGTTGAGCGAGCCCGCGATTCGTGCGACCAACAGCGCGGCGCGCTCGTCGTGTGAAGCCATGCGAAGACAATAGAGCAGTCGACACCCGCGCATGACGATTTACCCGGAACGCCATCCTCAGCATCCCTACCTGCACATTTCCGCCCAGCCGGCCGTCCAGGTCTCCACTGGCACGAACCGGGCATGTCCCGACAGGACAAAGGGCATCTGTTTCTTGATGCTTCGCGGACGTGGTCACCATTACAGGATTCTCCTATCGTCAAGAGCGCTCGGCCAGCGCCTGCGGACTGCACGATGAGCGACGCACGGCCCCCCGAGACACCGTCGTACGGGGTTGTTTTCGAGCGATCCCGTCCAGTTCGACAGGCGCGAACGGCGTCTCAGCGTCCACAACGAAGGGATCACAGTGAACACCACAAGCTTCCGCGGGAGAACCGCCGTCATGTCCGGGGGAAGTCGTGGCATCGGACTTGCCATTGCCCGCGCGATCGCGAGCCGCGGTGGAAACGTCGTCCTGCTCGCCAAGACCGATACCCCCGACCCTCGACTGCCCGGGACGATTCATACCGCCGTCGCAGAATTGAACGAGCTGGGCGGACACGCCGTACCCGTTGTCGGTGACGTCCGGAACGACGACGACATCGCCGGGGTGGTCGATGCCGCCGTCGACAACTTCGGCGGCATCGACATCGTCATCAACAACGCAAGCGTGCTGGATGTCTCGAAGACCGAGGACCTGCCGCTCAAGAGGTTCGATCTGATGCAACAGGTCAACGTGCGCGGCACTTTCGCCCTGACCCAGGCGTGTCTTCCGTACCTGCAGAAATCCTCCGCCCCGCACGTACTGACACTCTCACCACCACTGAACATGTCGCAGCACTGGCTGGGCGCCCATCCGGGCTACATGCTGGCCAAGTACGGGATGACGCTGGCGGCGTTGGGCATCGCCGCCGAACACGCGAATCTACCCATTTCCAGCAACTGCCTGTGGCCGCAGACGATGATCGCGACGGCAGCGGTCGGGAACCTGCTCGGCGGCCACGACAGCCTGGAGCACTCCCGCTCCCCCGAGATCATGGCCGACGCCGCGATCGAACTGCTCGGCCGTCCCGCAGGCACCGACAACGGTCGCACCGTCCTCGACGTCGAAATTCTCACCGAAGCCGGCATCACCGATTTCACGACATATGGTGGAACCGCCCCGTTGACGATCGACATCTTCGTCGACGCTGCTGCGGGATGACATCGCACTCTTCGACGTCAGGCGTCGTAACCGCCCTCGACGCTGACCTCCTCCGTGTCACCCTCGACCGGCCGGCGCGCATGAATGCAGTGCGGATCGAAACGCTCGACGCGATCACAGACGCCCTCGAGTCGCGTGCCGGCGATTCGGCGGTCCGCGCGGCCGTCCTCACCGGCGCCGGGGGCGCGTTCTGCACCGGTGCCGACCTGTCGACCACGACGACGAACGACCGGCCGACAGCGGCCACCATCGATGCCGCGACCATCGACGCCGCAAACCGAACCGTGGCCGCGATCCGCGCGTTTCCCCGTCCCGTCGTCGGTGCAGTCAACGGACCCGCCGCGGGTGTCGGCGTATCCCTGGCACTCGCATGCGACCTCACTGTCGCTACGAAGTCCAGCTACTTCCTTGTTGCGCTCACCAAGGTCGGTCTCATGCCGGACGGCGGAGCCACCGCCCTCGTCGCCGCGTCGATCGGCCGCGCCCGTGCCATGAAGATGGCTCTCCTCGCAGAACGACTCCCGGCGCGTGAAGCGCTTACCGCCGGGCTCATCGCCGATGTCTACTCCGACGACGAATTCGACTCTGCCGTAGAGAACCTCACGTGCCGGCTCACGAACGGCCCCGGCGACGCCTTCCGCTGGACGAAAGACGCCGTCAACGACGCCACACTCACCGAACTCGACAATGCGTTCGCACGCGAACGGAACGGGCAACTCGAGCTACTCGCCTCCCCCGACTTCGAGGAAGGCGTCACCGCGTTCCGGAAGAAGCGTCCCGCCGCGTTTCGCCGGACCTGAGAACCATCGGGACCGCCACAACATCCATCACGAAGAAGGCCGAAGTGACCTGTCGGCGAGCGAGGGCCTCGAGGATCAACGCCCGTGATGCCGGGGTAGCCGAGAGTTTTCGAAGCGCTCCCGGGTAGAGCCGTTGCGGCCGCGCAGGGCGCCGACCAGTCCGCCGGAGATCACCACCACGCTCTGTATGCGGCCATCGACGGGCGGCGGCGGCAGATGGTCGACCATCTTGGTTTTCGGACGTTCTGTTGGTCGTGAGCGGCGAGACAGGCCGTGCGGTGGTTACCCTCGGGTGATGAATGCATTCCCGAACTCCACGGTGGGCACGAACACAGCGGTGGCCGGCCTCGAGAGCACCTTTGCCGACGAGCTGGGCGCCTTGACGGTCCCCTGGCAGGGTGCGCATGCGCCGGACCCCACGTTGCTGGTGCTCAACGAGCAGCTCGCGGCGTCGCTGCGGTTGGAAGTCCGGGCACTGCGAAGCGAGGACGGAGTCGGCGTGCTGTCCGGATCGACGGCGCCCGCCGGGACCAAGCCGGTGGCGATGGCATATTCGGGCCATCAGTTCGGCGGATACGCACCGCTCCTCGGGGATGGTCGGGCGTTACTGCTCGGCGAACTGGTGAACAGTGATGGGCAGCGGGTCGATCTGCACCTCAAGGGCTCGGGGCCCACGCCATTCTCCCGGGGCGGCGACGGGTTCGCGGTGGTCGGCCCGATGCTGCGCGAATATCTGGTCAGTGAGGCCATGTACGCCCTGGGCATCCCCACGACGCGCGCGCTCTCGGTGGTCGCGACGGGCCAGCACGTTCGCCGATACGGCGCCGAGCCCGGTGCCGTGCTCGCACGGGTCGCGGCCAGTCACCTGCGGGTGGGCACCTTTGAATACGCGGTGCGGCAGGGTGATGTCTTGCAGCCGCTCGCCGACTACGCGATCGCCCGCCACTACCCGCAGCTGACCGAACTACCGGCGGAGCGTGAAAATAATCGCTACCTGACGTTCTTCGAGGCGGTGGTGGAGGCGCAGGCCTACCTGATGGCGAAATGGATGCTCACCGGTTTCGTGCACGGGGTGATGAACACCGACAACACGACCATTTCGGGTCAGACCATCGACTACGGTCCGTGCGCCTTTCTCGACGCGTTCGACCCGGCCGCAGTGTTCAGTTCGATCGACCACGGCGGCCGCTATGCGTTCGGCAACCAGCCCGCTGTCCTGAAGTGGAATCTGGCGCGCCTCGCGGAAACGCTACTGACCCTGATCGATTCCACGCCGGATGACGCGATCACCGCGGTCTCGGCGGTCCTCGACACCTTCGACGAGCGTTACGACGGCCACTACGCGACCGGTATGGCGGCAAAGCTCGGTTTGGCCGGCACGCTCGTCGAGCGAGCGCTGATCGACGACCTGCTGACGTTATTGGAGGAACACGGTGCCGACTGGACGGGCACCTTCCGTGCTCTCGCGGACGAACTACGCGGAAACTCGACGCCGCTCGACGGCCTCGTACCGCGCGAGCACATCGGGCCATGGCTGGAACGCTGGCGCGGCGCCCTGACCAACCATGGGCGCGGGGCGGCGGAGACCGCGAACGCAATGGACCGCGTCAACCCGCTGTACATCCCCCGCAATCATCAGCTCGATGCGACTCTGCGCGCCGCGACCGACGGGGACCTCGCTCCGTTCGAGAACCTACTCGAGGTCGTCACGCATCCGTTCGACCGCCGCGACGAGTGGTCCGACTACACCACGCCCGCTCCACAGTCGTTCAACCAGACCTTCCAAACCTTCTGCGGCACTTAACTTCCAAGTGGCCATAGGCTACGTTCGCGTCGAGTGAATTCGGGGCGGCTGTCACTGAGCTGAAGAAGGCTGTCCAGCTACCCCAGCGAATGACACCTAAATGCACAGGAACGCAGCGGGCAGTCTGCGTAGGCGAGATCCGCCCGGAGGCGTGGACTCAGCCCGGGCCAACCAACCACCCTTGCGCGCCATCGGATGGCGGTCAGCGCCGGCTCCGGAGGGTTATGACGACCACGGCGCTGCGGTGGGCAGGGCGTGGACGCGACGAGGGAAGGCGACCGCACCCTCAACTCCGCCATCCATGGCGTCGCGATGAGCCAAGCCAGGGTCCACGGCAACGAGGGCGAGCCGGGACTGTCGGTGCGGTGCCGGTATACGCGAAACGCGGGCTCGGGGATGCCCGAGAAGACTCGGGGAGTCGTCTTGGTGGCCCCGGCGCTGCCGAGGCGCCGGACGTCACCAGCCGAGGCGCTCGAGTGGCAGACACTGGGACGCCTCGTCGTCGCGGCTGGCCCGCCAATGACACGCGCGGTGCTGCGACTGGCGGGCCGGCGAATACTGGACGCCAAGCGAACCGCGATCAACGACGCGGGCTCCATCTCGGGTAGCCGGACCGACCTCATCGGTGGAGACCCGGGCCGTGTCTCACGAGCGCAGGTCGACCTGTGGCTCGATGCCCTCGAGGCGGCCCGCGAGCACCCGGAACGGCTCGCCGGCACGGCTGCCGCGTTCGCGTCGATCGTCAAGGCCATGTTCATCACGCAGAGACCGACGAACGAGGCACTCGATTCCGTGCAGGTGCCCGTCTTTGTGCTGTGGGGAAGGGACGATCACGTTGTCGACCCCACGTCGCTCACGCAGCACGCCCGACGGCCGGGCTGGACACCCCGGCCCATCGATGACGTTGGCCACCTGCTTCCCGTCGAGGCGCCCGACCTCTACACGCAGGCAGTCTGCCAGTGGCTCGCCGTGATTCCCGGATTCGGACGCCCTACGTAGATGGCATCTTCCCGACCCCAGCAGATGGGCCCAGCGGAGGCCAGTTCCTCGCCGCTCGGGGATCCCCCAGTGGGACGGCCGGATGACGTCATCGCCCCAGATTCCGCCTGATTTCACCGGCGAGTTGCGCCGGTACCCGGACGAAAGGTGCGGGTCTGCGGATAGCCGCCGCAGCGAGCCGAGAGTGTCCAGGAAATCGGATGTTCTGCCCTCGAGGAAGTGCTCAGTGCGCGGTCGCCCCACCGCACGCGCGTCAACGCGGTGCGCGCGGCGGCGAAGCCGCATAATTGAGGGTGCGAGGTGAGACCGTTGCGGCAGACACCCTGGTTGACGACGACGATATTCGTCGGGTCGGTTGTTCTCCTGCTCGCAGTCCACACCGGCGGTGGTGCGTCGAGCGAACCCGACACGGAAGCGACGCGCAGGCTCGACCCCGCCGGGCCGGTACTCACCCTCACTCCGCCCCGCGGGCAGCCGGGCGACCGCATCCAGTACCACGCGGCGAATCTTCCGACCTGCGGCGGACCGTGGGCGGTGGAGTTCGGCGATCGTGTCCTGGGTGAGACCCGGCAGGTCGGCAGCGTCGCCGACTTCCGCGCCGCGGTGCCGAACCGCGGCAGTCGCGGTTTCCAGGTGGCCGGGCTGCGGTGCCTGCCGATCCCGTCGATGGTGGTGCAGACGACGTTCGAGGTACTCCCGGTGACACGTTCGTCGGAGCCGACCACTACCTGGATACTGCCGCCACCACCAGAGCTACCGACGCGGACGAAGAGACCCACACCGACGACCCCCACCACCACGCCCACAGCTCCTGCTGACGCGGGGCGGTAGCGGCGGCGGCCGGAGAAAGAACGGCGGCGCCTGCGGAAGCTGCGCCGCTCGAACCGACGTCGTTCACGGGTCCCTTACAGCGGCGGGGCCGCGTGCTCGTCCGCACCAGCCCAGGTCGAACTTCACCCACCGCTGCCAGGTCTCCTGAAGGACGTCCTCGGCGTCAGTTGGCGAGCCCAGCAACATCCACCTCCCCGCTCATGCCAGTCTGCTCGGCTTGGACAGCGATCGACCGTGCTCAGCCTGGACCCGCTGCCGCCGGGAGGCGTCGTTGACCGGCCACGTGTGCGACCCAGGCTTTCGCGCCTCGTCCGCCAGCTGCTTGACGGGACTCACTGCCGCGGCTTCCTTGAGCTTCGCACCGAGGCGGCCCCGCAGATGAAGCCGCATCGCGGTGTCATCCCTGTGTGCGAGCTGGAAGACGCCGTCCTTACGCCCCAGGCTGACGCACATGGCGGCGATCCCCTTGCCGAAGTCTGCGGGCCGTTCCCCCGTTATCCGGCTGAGCACCGTGTCAGCGGCATGCGAACCAAGAGGAAGCGCCGCTTGGCAACTCATTCGCAACGGCAGGTTCGACGGGGCCGCGGCATCACCGGTCGCGACGATGCGTTCGTCGTCCACGCTGGTCAGCGTCTCGTCGGTGAGGAGACGGCCTACGGCGTCGGTGCTCAGCCCGCTGCGGCCGGCCAAGTCCGGAACGCCGAAGCCGGCGGTCCAGATCGTCACCGTGCTCGGGAGCACACGGCCGCCGCTGAGCTCCACGGCGTCACGTGTCACCGCGGCCACCGTCGCACCGGGGCCGTCGAACACGGCCACACCAAGATTGGACAACCCCCTGGCCACCGAGCGTCGGCCCCGCGGGTGCAGGTACGGCCCGAGCCGGTCGCCGCAGACCAGAGTCACAGTGCGCCCGAGCTCCGCGAGCTCGGCGGCCGTCTCGATGCCGAGCGGACCGCCACCGACGACCGTCACCGGCGCCATCATGGGGGCGTCCTCGAGGACCGACCGAAGCCGCTGCGCCTCCTCCAGGCTGGCGGTCGGATGGGCGAACTCGGCCGCTCCGGGTACGCCGGCCGGGTCGGCGCTGCCACTGCCGACGGCGTAGATCAGGTAGTCGTATCCGACGGTCTCGCCGGTCTCCAGCTTCACGCCGCGCTCGGCAGCATCGATCCTCGTCACGCTGTCCACCAACAACCGGATGCCTCCGGCCAGCACGTCGGAGTAGTCGACCACCGCGTCGTCGGACCCGCCCACCAACTGGTGCAGACGGACCCGCTCGACGAAACACGGACGTGGATTGATCACCGTCACCGCCACATCGTCGCGCTTGGTGAGGCGATTCGCCGCCATCACGCCGGCGTACCCGCCGCCAACCACGACCACATCGATCTTTCCGGGGCGCACAGAGTTCGCATTCATGATGTCTCCTCGAGATTGGGGTCGCACATAAGACACCGCCCGCTCCACCGTTGTGACAGCACAGGACCCACGCCCCCCACATCGGGCGTCGGCGCTCCCCGAAAACCAGATGTGACCTGCTACCGATCAGTCAACGACAAGGCTCTGCGGCGGCGAAGGAGAGCGTCGGCGTGCGTAGTTGGACAGCGCGCCCACGTCCCCTGTCCGACAGATAGCGGCCTGCAATCGGCCGTGCCGTCAAGGGACAGAAACCTCGGGGCCGCCGGACGCCGAGCTCCCACGAGGTCGCGCCTCGTCCGTGGTCCGGCTCCGGCCGGTGCACGCCGAGACGGCAAGCGCACGCCCAGTTCACAGTCGACGCGTCGGCATGACACTGCGGGGGGCGGTCCGGACAGACCCGAACCGGACTCCGGCGCACCGTCATACACCAGCCGGCGCCACCGCCCGAGATCACAGCCCTTCCACTCAGGGCGTGCCCTCATGAAGCACGCGGAGCCCTCGAGGCAGAAGTTCGACCCAGTGTCACCAAAACAATGCCAATCAGTCGGTTTCTCCTGCACGATTTCACCCAGCACCACCCACACCCGACGAACAGGACCACCACATGCGCATGATCGCCCGAACCACACTTCTCGCCGCAGCGGCCATCCCACTCGCCATCGCAGCCACCGCGCCCGCATCAGCGACCGCGCCCACCGACGTCACCTACGCCTTCGGCGTCACCGGATCGACCGTGACCAACACGATCACCAACAACACCGGCGACACCATCGGCTGCACCACCTCCCTCGCCCCCGCGCCCGGCGGCGTGCTCCCACCAATTGACGACCTCATGCGTAACGGGCAGTCCCTTTATCAGCAGGACGACATACCGCCCGGCACCACAACCCAGTCGGTCACCGATGTCCCCGACGGTTCCTACGTCGCCCTCGCCTCCTGCGGGCGTGAGGGCACCGACCCCGCCATGTGGGTCTCCGACTACCCCGGCATCGAGCAATACCTGGTCCAGTTCCCGATGACCGCCTACACCGTGCGACAAGCCTCCACCGTCGTCATCGTGCCCAGCGTCGCCCCCGCACCACCCGCCGCCGCCAATACCCCCGATCTTGACGATCTGGGCACCCTCTTCGGCAGCTAACCGCCATCGGCACAACAAGACGCCTGGCCCCCCGAACCCGGGTTTGGGTGCCGGGCGGGTCGCACCCGGGAAATCCCACCTCCGCCACGACCACACATTCACCGATCCGGCGCACCGTTCCGTCCGTCACGTCACACTCGGCGCCACATAGGCGACAGTGGGTTCAGTCAAGCTTCAGAGCGGGTTCCACCAACGGACGAAGTTGTTCCACTCGAGAATCAGAGGCCACACGCCTTCCTCGAGAGGATTCGCGAAGAACAGGTCCGGCAGCAATCCCATCATCACCACATCCGCTCTAGAACTGATTCCACCAGGTCGCGAACGAGTTCCACCACGTCAGAACGTCGCATCCCCGATACCTGCCGGCAGGTCGAACACAACACCGATCATGACTGCACCTTTCGGGATATAGCTCCCCGACCATCCTGTGTATCGGTGCCGCGGCCCTCAGCGCTACCGGCGGCACTCAGCCACAAGTACAGAAGCAGCGACCCGACGCGGCCGGGTGTCGTCATACGGGGCGTTGACCTGCGATAACGGCCTTCGAGGTAAGCGTTGGTCGCGAAAACCGCACTGCCCACAGGCGTGAGGGTCCCGATTGACGGCCTGCCACGCGCGGACCCACCCATGGGCGGGGCTACCCCGCAGGCCGATGCACCAGTGATGAAGCTGAGATCAACTGCGTCGGAGGTACGGGCGAGGTTCGTGTGCGAAGGAATCAGGCCCTGGCGGCAGGGTCCTCCTCAGACCCCAGGTTCCGCACCAGCCACCGATCGCCGACGAGATGCATCAGGATCGGAAACACCGGCCGGGGAATGTTCGGCTCCCACACACCGCTCTCGAGGGTCGACATCTCGTGCACATAGAGCACCTCCACACCGGGGCCGACGATCCTTGTGCCGGTACCGATCCCCCACCTCGCCGGATCCGGCAACATCGCCCGGAACGACCGCACGTGCACACGCTCGAAATGCACCCACAGCGGATGCTCCGGCGCCGGCACCGCGAGGGCCGAAGCGACCGCCTCTCCCTCCCAACCGTCAATCGTCATCTGATAATGGTTGTCCTGCACCCACCGCCAGGCGAGGACCGCCCGGAAGTCCGGATCCACGTTCGGCCACACCGACAGCAGATCCCCGTCGACGCATACCGACATCAAGAACGCCCACGCCGCACTCACCAGCCGTGTATGCCCGAGGAACCGCAACAATTCCGCCGGATCCATTGCACGAAGCTCGAGGTAGGCCTCCCGCATCTCGGCCGGCACGGCGCTGATCTGTTCGTCGGTCAACTCCGGAAGGGAGGACGCCGCCGGCACCGTACCAGCGTCGGGAACCTCGCCCCGGGCGACGAGCAATGCCCGGACGGCGTCGACGAACCGCGGCGTCAGCCGCTCCAGCGACGCCAACAACTCCCCGACCGTGCGCGGCGGGAACATAGTGCGGTCCACCAGTACGTGCAGGCACTCGAACACCGCGTCCGGGTCCAGATCGAGTTGATCGCAGAGGAATTCGTCGGGATGGATCGCTTCGACGTCGAACGGATCGAGGGCCGCCTGCGGGAAATCCGCCAGGGTGGCGGTCACGATCACACCCGCACCGGAGCGTACAGCCGCAGCCAGGACGTGCCGGTCCTTCGGCTCGGTGGTCATCGCCGGGATCAGTTCCCGGTAGCCACGTGACTCCTCCTCCGCGAAGGGAAATGCTCTGCGCATCTGCTGCACTCGCCGCGCCGCCTGCTCCGGCGGCTTCCCGAACCGTCCGCCGGACAGGTTGCGCTCGACCTCGTCGAGCAGATCCGGCGTCCACACCGGCCGGAACACCTCGGCATCGGCCAGGGTGAGCAGCAGATTGCTCAGGGTCTGGGGAAGCATGACGCATCCGTCCAGAACCACCCGAAAGACAGCCATAGGGCGACCTCACCCCGGATCGGCGGGTCGAGACACGAAGCCGTCAGTGGCGTCGCCGGGGTCCGGGGTTTCCTCGTGCGCCATCTCCTCGAACACCTGGCCGCGGCGCGCACGCTCGCGCTGTCGGAATTCGAGCACGTCCGCCAACTCCACCCGCCGATGACGGCCGGGCGAGGTGTACGGGATCTTCCCCGCCTCCAGCAGCCGCACCAAGGTCGGCCGGGTGATGCCCAACAGTTCCGCGGCCTCTTGCGTCGTCAACACGGTGCGATGTGGCTCCACCGTCACAGCCTGCCCCTGATCCAGGGCGGTGACCGCGTCGACGAGCAACCCCCGAACACTGTCCGGCAGCGGCACGGACTCCTCCGGGGTCGAGATCGACACCTGCTCTTGACCAGCGAGAACGGCCCTCAGCGCGGCGAGAAGATCCCGATCGTCGGCGACCGGCAACACCGTGTGGCTCATCCCAGCACCCATACCCCACCATAAAACGAAAAAAACGAACACACAATGCCGGTGAATGGTTCGGGGACGGTGGGTAACGGGCACCCGACCACGCCGCGCAAAGTCAGCCGCACCGTGGACCCGTGCAGCTAGATCGACGGATTCCGTCATCGTGTTTGTTTCACAGCAGGGCTGACGCCGGGCCCCCCAGTGGGTAGTCGGACGCTGTTTCGGGTAACCGGACCGCAGGCGACGACGCGGGTAGCCGGTGACGGTGGCTGACGTCGAACCAGCAAAAGGATCGCGGTGCATTCGACCGACCGGATGCGTCTGACCGAGAGGGTGTACAGATCGTGCCTCGCATCGAAGAAGAAGGCCCCTGTAGCGGCAGCGACTTTGAGTTCGGATCGGAAGACGATCCGATTCGGTGGCCGGATCCGAGTCCGTTGGACCTGTGGTGGCAACGGGTGATGTCCGAAAGCCTCCGCCGGTCCCGGGGACCGGGGACCCGGCCGGTGGTCCCGCCCCTGTCGAGGGACTCCCGGAATCGACATCTCCGTCCGCACGCGAGTTAGACCGATCGGACCCGACCCCAGATCAAGTCCGTGGGAGGGGCGTTCGGCAGCGCCGGTATAGAACTCCTCAGCGGCAGCAGCCCAGTCTCCTGACCCTTCCACCCGAACATAGAGGCCTCATGAACATCATCACCGCACTCCCCCTGGCCATACTGCGCGCGCAGTACACCATCGTGCGCTACCCGCTGCGCCTGGTCGACGAACAGGTAATCGCACACCTGGCACCCGCAACACCGGCCCGACGGCTGTACCGGGGCAGCCTCAGCCTGCTCGATTGTGCCGTCGGCACCGTTCTCGGTCACCAGGACCGAGCCCACGATGCCGCCGACACCGCACCCCGCGTCACCCTGGTCTCCGGTACTGCATCCGACACCGATCACGATCCCAGCGCACCGGATACCGCTGCAGCTGACGCCGAGACCGCCCCTCGGTCCGCGACCGTCGAGAACGCCGAACTGAACGAGAAGGCGGCCCACCAACTCGACACCGACTTACTCGCCGAGCACCTCGAAGACATCGAGACGCAATATCAACTCGAGCACCCCCCGACCACCGGCACCGCCGAGCCGACGACCGACACCGTCATCACCCAGCTCGAGGACGCCGCGAGCACCGAACCCGACACGACACTGTCCGGAGAACTGGCCGACCGCGTAGCCGAACTCGCTCGCGCCGAGACCCCGCCGCCGGGCACCCGAACAACACCGACCGGCAAACGTCACTAATGAGCGCGATTGCCACCAGCAGCGACGACCCACTCGTCTTCGGGGTTCGGATGCCGGCACCGTCCCGAACTGCACCCGATGGTCGACCACTTCGACACCGATCTCGTCGACCACTTGCTTTCCGCAGACGTCACGCCAACTGGGCGGCCCAATCGGCGAAGCTCTGCCACCCCACCTCGGGGTAGAGCCGACCCAGTTCGCCGATCTTCGCGTCGTACCCGGTGTCGGTAAGGAAGCGGAACATAGCGCGCATGTCCGGCGATGCGATGGCGTCCGCGTCGGACGAATGGGCGTGAACCGGCGTGCCCAGCACGTTACTGAGCACCTCGGCCATCCGACGTGGCGTCGGATCATCCGACGCCAGGTCGATTCTTGTCCGGACGAATCGATCCGGATCGTCGAACACGAGCGCGACGAACCGACCGAGGTCCCGGCGCGACAACTGCTGCAGCGGGGTATCGACTGGCAGAGGCAGATCGAGCCGGCCTCGGCGGATGCCATCGAGTCCACCGAGCAGGTTGTCATAAAAGTAGGTCGGCCCGACGATCGTGTACGGAAGGGACGATTCTCGCAGCAACGACTCGGTTGCAGCCTTCGTGTCGAAATGTGGGATCCCAGTGCTCTTGTCTGCGTCCGCCACCGAAGAAAACACCACGTGTGGAACACCGGAATCACTGAACGCGCCGACAAGCGCGGCACCCTGAGCGATCTCCGCTTCCGGGCCGTCTTCGAAAGGTGTGGTCATGGCAAACACGCCCGCGCACCCATCTATGGCAGACGCGATCGCCGCCCGATCGGTGATATCGGCCACGGCAATGTCGACGCCTCGCAGGCGCAACGCCTCTGAGCGAGAAGAGCTTCGACGGACAAGCGCTCGGACTTCCCGCCCTCGTTCGAGCAGCGCGTCGACGACGGCGCCTCCTTGACCACCCGTCGCTCCGACGACTGCATACGGCTCACTCATGGGCACAACACCTCTCCTTGTCGACCGCGCCAGCGTACTCGCAGGCTCCGTCCGCTCACCAAGACGTGTGTCCCTCTGCGCGGCCATCAGTGGGCCGACAGATGACAGCGAGCGACCCTCGGATGGGAGACGAAACGGCACGATCACGAGAACGCATGGAACCAGACGATGAAACTCGACAGATGTCGAAAACTCTCGTTACGGAAATCCGTTCGGGACTCCGCCATGTTCGCTGCACGACCCGTCGAGGACTTCGACGATCTACACTGCGATCAGCGGAGGGTGGGGCGGTTCTGTCCGGCGGGACGTCGCAAGAGCGCAAGCTGGATTTCGATGAGCAGCCGATCGGATGCGTCCTGCAGATTGACGCCAACGATCTCTTCGACGCGCCGGATACGGTAGCGCAACGTATTTGGATGAACCTGCAGGACGGCGGCAGCGTTGCGCACGTCCCCGTGCTCGGCAAGGTACGCCTCGGCACTCTCGCGCAGATTCGAAGCGTGCTTGTCGTCGTATTCGACGAGGGCATCGAGCCGCGGATCACGCAGCTCGCTGTTTCCCCCGACGAGGTCGAGGATCTCGCCGAGCAACACCGCAGTACGGGATTCGGCGAGCGTGGTGACCCGTCCCTCGGGGTAAGTCGCGGCGGTCCCGTCAAGGACCCGATCGACCTCGGTCCGGGCTCCCGCAACCTGCCCGAGACCCGAAACGGGCATAGCGATGGCGGCACGCAGGAGTATCAACCGCTTCTGCTCGAGTTGCTCGACCAACTGGCGGGTCCACGTCGCGATGATGTTCGCCGACTTGTAACGAGGAAACAGGACGTAGGCGCGGTTGCCGATGATCGTGGACACCGAGTCACGTCGGAGCGCGCTCGCATGCAGACTGATCATGCTGCCTACACTGGTGACAATCTCCGACGGCGGTTCGGGCTCTCCTGCGGTCACGGCAAATCCGACCACGGCGGCCGATCCTGAATCCGGCAGGTTCAGGGCGCTGGCCACCGATGGGGCATCCACCCCTCCCCCGCGCGCACCGAACAGCCGTTGAATCAGCACGCCCTCCGTCGAAGGAGCATTGAGACTGCGGGAAATGATCCGCGCAGCGATCGCGGAGGCGCCCCGCAGTACGTCGGCGGCGTTATCGGTGAACGGGGCATACCCTTGTTGCACCCAGATCGATCCGAGCAGCCGGGGCGCGGCCGAGCCGTCCTCAACGGTTTGACGGATGCTCACCACTAATCGTCGCTTCGTGCCGAGCTCGTCGTGTGCCGGGACGTCGACGACCTCATCGCTCTCACGCAGCCGGTCGTAGACGCCCCATTCCTGCATCGCCTTCAGGTAGTCGCGCGGGCCGATCCTGCCGAGGATCGACAGCGTCCGCAATTCGTCGGCCGCTTCGTCCGACGCCGAGTACGCGAGCACGCGCGCTTGCGCATCTTCGATCGAAACCATCCCGCCGGCGTTCTGCGCGATGGCCTGCGCGAGGCCGAACAGGTCCGTGTCCACGGCCAGCAACTCTGGGTCACCCAGCCTGTCGTACTGCTGCCGGGAGCGGTCGAGCATGCGCTGAATGAGGGGGAAAACGTGGTCCCACCGAGCCTTCGGGTGTACGGCGACCAGTGCGACGCCGGCGCTGCGCGCCGCGGACTGCAGAGCGGTCGACGATGCCGCCGACTTCGACATCACCGCGCGCGGCCTGTGGTCGGGGGCTCGTTGGGCGACCTCCTCGAACCACCGCACGGCCTCGGCCTTCCTCACGCCGACGTGTAGGTACAGATCTGGCGACGGTGACTCGACCTCTACCGACAAATCGGAGCTGTCGATTAGGGCGACGGAAGAGATGGCGACCGAATCCCCCGCGGGTGCCTCTATCAACTCGACCACGGACGTATCAAGTGCGGCGAGAAGTTCACGCAGGGTAATAGTTTCGCTCGATTCCGCTTCTCGGCCTGCTTTGGCGACGGCACGTTTACGAGACGACACGGCTGGTCTCCCTGTCCCGATAGATTGATCCGAAGGATGCGATTGGCCGATCATACAATCTCAAGCCTGATTATTCGTCTGACTGGCTGATAGTTTTCCGTGGGTGTTGGTGTTGACTACGGGTAGTGCTTTGCAGCGGCTCCGTCGCCGCCACACCCCTCGTAGGAGGTTTCATGGACGCCATCACCACCACCCCGCAGCCGGTCAACGAGCCGGTGGGCTCCTTCGCCCCGGGCAGCCCGGAGCGGGTGCGACTGCAGGCGAAGCTGGCAGAGCTGGGGTCCAACCCCACCGAGATCCACAACGTCATCGGCGGTGCGCACCGGCGAAACAACGGCCCCGCGATCGACGTCGTCCAGCCGCACCGGCACGCCGCGGTCCTGGGCACCTTCACCAACGCCGGCCCCCAGGACATCCAGGACGCCGTCACCGCCGCCACCGCCGCCGCCCCGGGCTGGCGGGCACTATCGTTCGAGGACCGCGCCGCGGTGTTCCTCCGTGCGGCCGACCTGCTGTCCGGACCGTGGCGTGAAACAATCGCCGCCGCAACGATGCTCGGTCAGTCCAAGACCGCGTACCAGGCGGAGATCGACAGTCCGTGCGAGCTGATCGACTTCTGGCGCTTCAACGTCCAGTTCGCCCGGCAGATCCTCGCCGACCAGCCGATCTCCTCCCCCGGCGTGTGGAACAAGCTCGAATACCGCTCTCTCGAGGGCTTCGTCTACGCGATCACCCCGTTCAACTTCACCGCCATCGCCGGCAACCTGCCCACCGCCCCCGCCCTGATGGGCAACACCGTGGTGTGGAAGCCGTCGCAGACCCAGGCCGTCGCCGCGTATTGGACGATGAAACTGCTCGAGGCCGCGGGCCTGCCCCAGGGTGTGATCAACCTCGTCAACGGCGCCGGCGCCGCGGTCTCCGACGTCGTTCTCGCCGACCCCCGCCTGGCCGGGATCCACTTCACCGGGTCCACCGCCACGTTCCAGCACCTGTGGCGTCAGGTCGGCAACAACATCGCCAACTACAACAGCTACCCGCGCTTGGTCGGCGAGACCGGCGGCAAGGACTTCGTCCTCGCCCACAGCTCCGCGAACCCCGACACCCTGACCACCGCCCTGCTGCGCGGCGCGTTCGACTACCAGGGTCAGAAGTGCTCCGCGGCCTCCCGCGCGTTCGTCCCGAAGTCGGTGTGGGCGAAGATGGGCGACGACTTCATCGAGAAGGCGTCGACGCTGAAATACGGGGATGTCACCGATTTCTCGAACTTCGGTGGCGCCGTCATCGACCGGCGGGCCTTCGACCGCAACGCCGACGCCATCGCCCGCGCGAAGGCCACCTCGAGCCTGACCATCGCCGCCGGCGGCCACGTCGACGACAGCATCGGGTACTTCGTCGACCCCACCGTGCTGCTCGGCGACGACCCCACCGACGAGGCCTTCCGCACCGAATACTTCGGACCGATCCTGTCGGTGCACGTCTACGACGACTCCGCAGCCGGGTCGTTCGAGAAGGTCCTCGACCTGGTCGACAAGGGGTCCGCGTACGCGCTGACCGGGTCGATCATCGCCGACGACCGCACCGCGATCGCCCAGGCGACCGACGACCTGCGATTCGCGGCCGGCAACTTCTACATCAACGACAAGCCCACCGGCGCCGTCGTCGGACAACAGCCCTTCGGTGGCGCCCGGGCGTCGGGCACCAACGACAAGGCCGGCTCCCCGCAGAACCTGCTCCGCTGGGCCTCCGCCCGCACCATCAAGGAAACATTCGTCCCGGCCACCGACCACCGCTACCCGCACCAGGGCGCCGACACCTTCGAGAACATCTGATGGCGGCCGCCGACCTGCTGCGGCCCGCCCTGCTCGCCGCAGCCCGCTCCCCTCGCATGGAACGGACCATCAGCAAGGTCCCGGTGACCCGCAATCTCGTCGACCGGTTCGTCGCCGGTGAAACCGAGAGCCAAGCGATCACCGCGACCACCGGAATCCTCGACTCCGGCCGATACATCACCATCGACTACCTCGGTGAGGACACCACCGATCTCACGCAAGCGAACAACACGGTGTCCCACTACCTGGTTCTGCTGTCGAACCTGTCAGCGCTCGCGACCAGCGGGGGCACTCCGGCGACCTTCCCGCCGTCGCCGGTGCGCACCATCGAGGTATCGCTGAAACTGTCTGCCCTGGGCCAATCCCTGGCCCGAGACGGGCACAAGGTTGCCCTCGAGAACGCGCACAAGATCTGCACCGCTGCGGAAGAAGCCGGCGCGTGGGTGACCGTCGACGCCGAGGACCACACCACCACCGACTCGACCCTGTCGATCGTGCGCGAACTGCGCGAGGACTTCCCCACCCTCGGCACCGTGCTGCAGGCGTACCTGAAGCGCACCGAGGCGGACTGCAAGGATCTGTCCGGCCCCGGATCGCGAATCCGGCTGTGCAAGGGCGCGTACAAGGAACCCGCATCTGTTGCCCATCAAGAAAAGACCGCGGTCGACGACGCATACCTGCGGTGCCTGCGGATCCTGATGAACGGTCAGGGCTACCCGATGGTCGCCTCCCACGATCCGGCCATGATCAGTGCGGCGATGCAATACGCCGAAGCGAAGGGCCGGGCGGCAGACGAGTTCGAACTGCAGATGCTCTACGGCATCCGCGATTCCGAACAACTTCGGCTGGTCGGCGAACAGAAGCACGTACGTACCTACCTGCCCTACGGTGAACAGTGGTACGGCTACTTCATGCGCCGCCTCGCCGAACGCCCCGCCAACCTCGCCTTCTTCCTCCGCTCGCTGGCATCACGCAACTAGCCGTGAAGGACACAGGATCCCGGCTCGACCCCCGGTCAGGCCGGGATCCCCACTCGCCCCCGCCCACAACCAGGTACGGACACCGCCCGATCGTCGGCTGACCGCGCAGGCGGGGGGCACCGTCGGTATCCACTATCAGGAATGAACACACGACGACGTCCCTCTCGACGGCAGTGTCCCGCACCGGCATCGATGCGGGACACTCGCTCTCCCGGGAGCAGGGGAAGGGAAGACCTGTGGCCTATCCGCGTGACAGTCCGGGCTGAGTCTGGATCTGTCCGGGGCCACCCTTGAATCCGCCGGCCTTGCCCACGGTCCATTCACCGTCCGCACCGCAGACCAGGGCACCATTGCGATCACCGGGCTTGCCGTACGTCACTGTCTCGTTTCCGTTCGAGTCCGTGTTCACGATCGGACACTGCCCACCGGTGGGACCGTTCGGGCCGATCGGCTCGGCATGAGCGACGGACGCCGCCCCGAAGGCGCTCAGGATCGGAAGAGCGGCGAAAGCGGCGGTGGCAAAGGTTCGTCGGGCGTTGATCATTCAGTTTCTCCAGAGTGTCGGGGAAGTGTTTCGGTGACAGGTACAACTCTGCCCACTCCCGTGCCCGATCTGAAGCAACCCCAGGGGTCCGTTCGCCCACCCCAGGAGGAGGGGACCTACTCCACCCCGACGTTCGCACCGGGCGCACACCGGACCACGCCCTCAGCACGATTCGCGCCCGGCACCCGCCCGCCTTCAGCCCGCCGCAATCCCCTCTCCGGCGGTGTTGCCACAGGAAGAGGCCCCACCAATCGGTGAGGGCCTCAAACCTTGGTTGCAAGTAGTCAATCTCGTCCGAGCTCCTCGTGCGAGTCACCGTTGATCGATGCCCGGTAGCGAGGACGGGTGGCCGCCACGCTCCTCGATGACTGCGGGCCTCCGTGCGTACCCGCTGCCGTCTTCAGGCATGGGCCCACCTTCGACGTCCCCGCACACAGGTCTCCCCGAGCGGGTCGTCCTGGACATGCCCGAAGGTGTAGTCCAGGCGGTCAGCTCGGCCATCGTCCGACCGTGCGTGCTCGAGCAGAAACTTCTCGGGGAGCGGTCGCGGGCCGACGTCTCAACCGCACCTCCTGCACCATCCGGCTGACCTCCGGTTGCGTGACGGCCAGGTTTCGCGATCACCCGATGCGGCACCTGATTGTCCGTCGCGTGCGCCACCGCACGAAGAACGAAGGTCGCGAGGGCGTGACGTGGAGCGGTCTAGTGAGCGTGTTCGTCGGGGGTGCGCTGATCTGCGGTGCAACGGTGTGACTCAGCTAACCTTTGACTTCAAGTACTTGAAGTTCATAGCGTCGATGGTGTGAGTGCACAAACCACCCGACACGTCTACACGATCAAGGACGCCGCCGCCCTGACCGGACTTCCGGCCAGCACACTGCGCTACTACGAGTCGGTCGGGGTGATCGCGCCGATCAGCCGCGGGGAAAGCAGTAAACACCGGGTCTACGACGAGCACGACCTGGGCCAGCTAGTGGCCATCGCGTGCCTGGCAGCGACCGGGATGTCGGTCAATGACATGAAGGAGTACGTCGCCAACGGACAACTCGGGGCCGAGGCCGCCCCCGCACAGATCGCGTTGCTGACGGAACGCCGGCAGCAACTTGCACTCGAGGCCCAACAGATCGCCCTTCGTCAACGCTACGTCGACCTCAAAATCGACTACTGGCACGCGATCGACGCGGGCGACGAGCACCGTGCCGCGCTCCTCGCGGCCGAGGCGAGCGCGCTGGCCGACGAACTCCACAACGCCAAGAAGCGATAACCCTCACCCACCACACCCCGGTGCGCTCACCGACTCGACCGATGCGGCACCGGTCACTCAGCCCTGTCCTGCTCACCACCACTGTGACCATCACAGAAGTAAGGAAGTACTGCCATGCGCGTCAACGCGTACGCCGCCCCCGCCGCCGGCCAGCCACTGGCCCCCACCACCATCGAGCGCCGCGACGTCGGCTCCCACGACGTCCTCATCGAGATCCAGTACGCCGGCATCTGCCACTCGGACATCCACACCGTCAACGGCGACTGGGGCCCGCAACCCTTCCCGGTCGTGCCCGGCCACGAAATCGTCGGCATCGTCGCCGAGGTCGGCACCGACGTCACACGCCACAAAGTCGGTGACCGCGTCGGCGTCGGCTGCCTGGTCAACTCCTGCGGTCACTGCACCAACTGCCAGGGCGGCGACGAGCAGTACTGCGCCAACGGCATGGTCCCCACCTACGCCGGCGTCGACCGCGACGGCACCACCACCCAGGGCGGCTACTCCACCCATGTCGTCGTCGACGCCGACTACGTCCTTTCCGTCCCGCAGAGCCTGGACCCGGCCGCCGCAGCTCCCCTTCTGTGCGCCGGCATCACCACCTACGCCCCGCTGCGCCGCTGGGCTGCCGGTCCCGGCAAGAAGGTCGCCATCGTCGGCCTCGGCGGCCTCGGGCACATGGCTGTCAAGATCGCCCACGCCCTCGGCGCCGAGGTCACCGTGCTCTCCCAAACACTGAAGAAGCAAGAGGACGGCCTGCGCCTCGGCGCCGACGCCTACTACGCCACCTCCGACCTCGACACCTTCGAGCAGCTCGCCGGCCGATTCGACCTCATCATCAACACGGTCAGCGCCAGCATCGACCCCAACGCCTACCTCGGCCTCCTCGCGATCGACGGCACCCTCGTCAACGTCGGCGCCCCAGCCGAGCCGCTCAGCCTGAACGTGATGTCGCTGATCGGCGGCCGCCGTAACTTCGCCGGATCGATGATCGGTGGCATCGCCCTGACCCAGGAGATGCTCGACTTCTGCGCCGACCACGGCATCGGATCCGAAGTCGAGGTGATCCCGGCCGACCGGATCAACCAGGCGTACGAGCGGGTCCTCGCCTCGGACGTCCGATACCGGTTCGTCATCGACACCGCCAGCCTGAACTGACCCCACCGTGAACGCCCGCCGCAGACCGGCGAGCGTCTGAATACAGGGACCGTCAGCGATATCCTCAAAGCGCGCTATCGACAGGTGCATCCACGGTTGTATCTGAACTGGTCATGCCGTCGGGACCAGTGCGCGGAACGCCCACGGAGTGAGTAGACCGTCCGATGTGCGACTCCTTCGGGGTGAAGGAGCCGCACCTGCGCTTGTGGATCAGAGGGTGAGCAGCACTTTGGTCGCGCGGTAGCCTTCGGCGGCCTGTTCGAGAGGCAAGGTCAGGTCGAAGACCTCACCCGGGTCGATCTGACCGTTGATGATGAGCTCGATCAGTTCGGGGAGGAACCGGCGTACCGGTCCGGGGCCACCGTGCAGGTGCACACCGGAGAAGAACAATTCCAGGTCGGGGAGTTCGACTTCGTGGGGGACGCCTACGTAGCCGACGTGACAGCCGGGGCGGGTCGATCGGATGGCTTGCATCATCGATTCCTGGGTGCCGACGGGTTCGATGACCGAGTGGGCGCCGAGGCCCTCGGTGAGCTCTTTGATCTTCGCGACGCCGTCGTCGCCGCGCTCGGTGACGATGTCGGTGGCACCGAACTTTCGGGCCAGGGCTTGACGGTCGGGGTGTCTGCTCCTTGCGATAATGCGTTGCGCGCCGAGGTGTTTGGCGGCGAGAACGGCGAGCAGTCCCACCGCGCCGTCTCCGACGACTGTGACGGTCTTCCCCGGGCCGGCCTCGGCGGCGATGGCGGCGAACCACCCGGTGCCGAGGACGTCGGAAGCGGCCAGCAGATGGGGGATCTGCTCCGGGGTCGGCTGTGTCCGGGTGGCCACGAGGGTGCCATCGGCCAGCGGGACACGCACGTACTCCGCCTGGGTGCCGATCGATCCCCTCGGGACGGCGTGCACGCAGCGGCTCTGGTAGCCGGATCGGCAGATCTGACCGGTGTTGTCGGAGGCGAAGGTCGACCCGACGACGAAGTCGCCGACTTTTACGCTCCTAACCTCGTCGCCGATCTGCTCGACGATGCCGACGGACTCGTGGCCCATCGGTTGCGGCCACTCCGGCTTCTCGATGCAGCGGTAGGGCCACAGGTCGGAACCGCAGATGCAGGCGGCGGTGACGCGGATGATCGCGTCGGTCGGTTCGAGGATGGTCGGGTCGTCACGCTCGTCGACACGAACGTCGCCGGGGCGCGCATCACAACTCCACGCATGAGTGGATCCTTTCCACGTTGGTCTGCTGATGGTGCCGGTGTTGGGTGAGCACCCAGGTGCGCCTAGCGTTCTCCCTCATCGGTGTGTGGGTTACCGAGGTTGTCCTGGAAGAACGTGGTCAACTTGTCGAAGGGGATGAGATTGACGCGGTCATAGAGATCCACGTGACCGGCGCCGGGAACGATCACCAGTTCCTTGGGCTCACCGGCAAGCTGGTAGCCCTCTTCGCTGAACTCCCGGGAATGAGCCTCCTCGCCCGCGATGAAGAGCATCGGACGAGGAGAAATCGTCTCGATGTCCGCGAATGGGTAGAAGTTCATGAACTTCACGTTGCCGGTCAGCGTGGGATGCGTTGTGGTGGCCGGACTGTGCCCACGGGAGGTGCGGTAGAAGTCGTAGAATTCGCGGTCGATCGCGGTTGACTGGTCGTTGAGCTCTTCAGGTGTTCCGCTGGTGTACTCGGTTTGGCCACCCGCAAACTCCACGTCGCGCTGTTGCGCTGCCTGCGCGAGGATGTCCTTCCGCTGCTCGACGGTGACGGAGTGTCTGAGCCCGTTCCGGTTGGCGGTGCCCATGTCATACATGCTGACTGTCGCGATGGCTTTGATACGCGGGTCGATCTTGGCTGCACTGATGACGAAGCTGCCGCTCCCGCAGATCCCGATCGCGCCGATCGCTTCCTTGTCGACGTAGGTCTGGGTGCGCAGGTAATCAACTGCGGCGCTGAAGTCCTCGGCGTAGATGTCCGGTGAGACGGCGTTGCGGGGCTGACCTTCACTCTCGCCCCAAAACGACAGGTCCAGGGACAGGGTGACGAATCCCTGCTCGGCCATCTTCGTGGCATAGAGGTTTGCGCTTTGTTCCTTGACCGCACCCATGGGATGTCCGACGACCATCGCAGGATTCGTCGCATTGCGGTCCAAGTTCTTGGGCACGAACAGGTTGCCCGAGACATTCATCTGGTATTGGTTTTTGAACGTCACTTTCTGGGCGCTGACCTGGTCGCTGGTGTAGAAGTTGTCCGCGCCGTCGGAGGTGTCCCCCGGGGCCAGGTTCAGTGTCGCCTGGGTCGCCGAGGCCGCGGACGAGGAGGACCTGGTGGTCGGGGACGGCGTGCAGCCTGTTGCGGCGAGTACGCCGAGTACGGCGGCACCCGCAACAGCCATCTTCAGCAGGCCACGGCGTTTGAGGTCCCGTCCCGCAGAAGCTGTCGCTCTCGTCCGCCCAGCGGTGTCAGGGTCTGTGTTCATCGTTGATGCTCCTTGTCGTATGCGACGAAACGCGTATGGCTGCAGGCGCATTACCGCAGCTCGGTGATGAGGTTCAGGTGGATCAGAGTTGCCCGGTGTCGCACGCGCTCGACCTCTCGTCGTACGGTGCGGCAGACAACCGACGTGAGAGTGCTCGTGGATCCCTTCGCTGACGGGAAATTCACTGTCCTGTCTGATCAACGGCCGTCGCCGTCGAGCCCCGGTGTCCGGCACCCATACAACACCGCAGAGCACGAATGTGGGAGGCGCTGATCAGGGGGGTGCTGCCGGCACCCCTCTCACGTCCCTCGCAGCAGTCCGTCTCCGCGACCGCATCATCGCGGTGTTCTCTGGGCCATCCTTGCCGTCCACCATGGCGTCGCCGGAAGATGCGAGCGTCGTCGTGGTCTCGTTCTCGCTGACGCGGAGCGCCGATCACCCGCGCCGATAGGGCGTCTCACGGTGGCGGCGTCTCGAGTTCTCCACACGGATGCCGTACCGGCCGAGCTGAGCGGTCCGGCGGTACCGACCCGGCGCGGTCATCCGCACAGCGAGTCCATGTAGGTGGTGACAGCGAGGATCACGAGAACGACCGAGAAAATGACTGCGTCGGCGCGGATGTATCGCCCTTGCGGACTGCGGTTCTCATCGTCTAGCAATGTGGCCGACCAGCGCAATGAGCAGTGCGGCCGATCCGGCTGCGAGAAGGAGTACGGCGAGGGCAAAGATCCACCGACCGACTCCCAACCCGTACGCGCTGATGGTCGATTCGAGTCGGGTATCGGTAACCAGGACAGCGTGCGCGTCGAGGCGGAGGAACAAGGTGAGGGACGTGACGGTGCAGAATCCCTCCACGGCAATGTGGGCTAGCGGAGCTGGCGGGGTGGCCAGCGCGCGAGTAGGTGGTTGTGTCACAGTGCGATCCCTCCTCCGGAGGGTAGGCAGTGTGGGTCAGCGCACTGCGGTGAAGTCGCCTCTCTGATCATCGTGGCGGCGGCTTCTCATGTCGTGGATGGTTCGTCGTGTGGTGGTCGCAAGCAGGGCGATCGGCGCGAGCGCGGATCCGGTCAGGACCGCTCCGAGCACGGCCGGGCCGACCAGCCCCAGCGACGTCGACAGGGTTACCCCGGCCATGGCCGATCCGGCGGCGGTACCGAGATTGAATCCGGCGGTCGCCAGCGACGACGCCAGCGCCGACCCATCTCCGGCGAAGCGCAACGTCTGCGCGATCAGCACGGGATTGGCCCCGAGACCGCACGCACCCAGAAGGACGACCAGCATGACCACGATCGCCGAGTGATCGGCTGCGGCGGCGAGGACCAGCAGCGCCGTCGCGGTGAGCGAGACCGCTACGGCGATCGTGACCAGTGGGTACCGGTCCCCGACACGACCGCCGAGCGCGGTGCCGGCGAGTGCACCGATTCCGAACCCGACCAACACCAGGGGCACCATCGGTGCTGGAATGCCGGCGCGGTCCGTGAGCAGGGGGCTGATGAAACTGTAGGCGCCGAGGAACCCAGCCTGGGCGAGCACGATCGCACCCAACGCAACCCACACCCGCCACGGCCGAATCGCCGAAAGTTCGGCGCGAACCGAGACCTCTGCCCGGTGGCCGCCGACAGCGGCCGGCACGAATCGCAGCACAGCTCCGATCGCGAGCAGCGACAATCCGGCCAGCATCCAGAACGGGCCGCGCCACCCGGTGGCCTGGCCGGTGAAAGTGCCCAACGGCACCCCGGCAACCACGGCCAAGCTCAGTCCGCCCGACATCACCGCCAGTGCTCGCGCGCTCGCCCCGGGTCCGGCGACCGTGGTGGCGACGACCGCACCGATCGCCCAGAACGTGCCGGTGGCCAGCGCGGTCACCACCCGTGAGGCGGTCACTACTGTGAACGAGTCGCTCACCGCGGCGACGACGTGCCCAGCGGCGAACACGGCCAGCGCGCATACCAGGGTGGCCCGCGCGGGCAGCCGTAGGGTGGCCAGCGCCATCACCGGCGGTCCGACGATCATGCCGACCGCGAAGGCGGTGACCAGCAACCCGGCTTGCGCGACATCCACACCGAGATCAGCGGCGGCCTCGGGCAGCAAGCCTGCGATCATGAACTCGGTGGTGCCCATCAGGAAGATGCCCGCACCGATCACGTACACCAGTCCGGGCAGCCGAGGGGTCGGCGTCGTCCGGTCTCGCTGCTTCATCATCACCTCTTCGTTTCGGGATCGCTGTCCATCGAGGCGATTCGGGTGCCTCGATGTCCGACACTCATGCAACGCCGCAAAGAGCCCCCGTGGGAGGCGACGATGACAGGGGTGTCGGCAGCACCCCCCTCGCAGAACCTGGCAGCCGCCGACGGCCGGGTCGTACCCTCACTTCTATGGAGTCCACCAACCGAGCGGCCGAGATCGGCCAGTTCCTGGCGTCACGGCGGGCCAAGATCACCCCCGACCAGGTCGGGCTTCCGGTCTATGACGCCGCCAAACGCCGCGTCCCCGGTCTCCGCCGCCAAGAAGTCGCCACGCTCGCCGGGCTCTCGGTCGACTACTACACCCAGATCGAACGCGGCAAAGTCACCGGTGTCTCCGAATCCGTGCTCGACGCCATCGCCCGCGCGCTCGAACTCGACGAAGCGGAACGCTCCCACCTGGTCGACCTGCACCGTGCCGTCACCACCGGCCCGCAGCGAAGCAGGCCCCGCCGCACCAAAACCATTCGGCCGATGGTGCAGCGCCTGTGCGACGCCATGACGGTGCCGGCGTTCGTGCGTAACGCCCGGCACGATTTCGTATGCGGCAACCAACTGGCCTACGCGTTCTACGGCCCGCTCTACCCCGATCCGCTGCACCCCGACCCCAGCAAGCCGGTCAACTTCGTCCGGTTCTGCTTCCTCGACCCCCGCGCCCACGAGTTCTACCCCGACTGGGACCAGATGGCCGACAGCGCGGTCAACCTCCTGCGCACCGACGCCGGCCGCGACCCCTATGACCGCGGCATCTCCGACCTGGTCGGCGAACTGTCCACCCGCAGCGACGAATTCAGGACCCGGTGGGCCAAACGCAATGTGCGCCTGCACTACACCGGCACCAAGACCTTCCACCACCCCCTCGTCGGCGACATCGAAGTCGGCTACGAAACAATGCCACTACCTGCCGACCCCGGCCTGGTCCTCACCATCTACAGCCCCGAACCCGGAAGCCCGTCGGCCGACGCCATGACCCTGCTCGCAACCTGGGCGACCACACACCTCACCCCCGCTCCCGATCAAGCGCTACCCCACCACCCCCAATAGGCCCACAGCACCTCGGGACCAGACCCACCAACGACTGAACACACCGCATCGTTGCGGAACTTCGGGTGACGACCGCCGTGTGGGGACTGGCGTTCATCCGCAACCAGGCGGTCGTACGAGATGCGGTTGGGGGAATGCCGCGCCCGCCCTCGGAAAAGGCCAGCGCGAGAGCGATGGTGCCGAGTTTGTGCAGCGCGTCGCATCCACCCGCGTCCCGTCCCCCACAACCATCCGACGATCATCCCGACTCACGGCGCAGTTACGTTGACGAGGCCCGCCCAGCGCACCCAGTACAACTTCGCCCGCGCACATGGGAGAACGGCAATCTCTCATTCGGGACGACCCCGACGTCGGCCATGTCATTCGGAGCAGGGCATCGGTCAACCCTCGTAGGCGGCAGCCACCTTCTTCGGCACGCACATCCGCCACGCGTCGACGAGCAGCTCGCGCAGCTCCTCGACGTCGAGGGCATCGAGCCGTACGCAGACCCACCGGTACCGCATGTCGGAGGGGCGGGGCATGAGGAACTTCTCGGGCTCCGAGGCCACCAGCGCCGCCCGCTCTTCCCTGGGGAAGCCGAAACCCATGACCGTGTCGTCCTGGTAGAACGCCGCGTAGACCAGGCGTCCGACCCGGAACCTCACCTCGTCGCGTACGAGCGCCTCATAGGAACGAGGCAACGTGGCGGCCATCGCCCGGGCATCGCCGATCGTCACCCCCATCGGCGGCGCAGCACCTCGGCGGTGCCGTGGTCAGCAGGCAGGAACGCCTCGAGGTGCAGCTCGGCGAGCGTCACGTCGGAGGCGGTCGCGAACGACGTGAGCGTTGTGATGAGCCGGAGGTCGCCATCGGCCGAGCCCAGCTCCAGCGGCACCGCGAAGCCGAGCACGTCGGCCTCCTCGGGCAGCGGCGGAAGGTAGGACTCGAGCTCGGCGAGAAGCGCCTCCAACGCCGGGTCGGGGCTCTGCGCCAGCTGAGCCCGCAGGTGCTCGGTGATGTGCCGGCCCCACTCCGGCAGGTTGCGCACCCGGGGCGTGTTCCCATCGGGGTGCAGGGCCAGGCGGAACACGTTGACCGGTGGTGCGAGCAACGCGGGGTCGACGCCTTCGCGGAATACCTCGAACGCCCGGTTGGCGGTGACGAGGATGCCGTGCGGCCGCACTACCATCGCCGGGTACGGGAGATGCCCGTCGAGAATCGTCTCCAGCGCCTGGTGAACTGGGCGCAGCGCCTCGTCGTCGAGCGGCGACTCCGGGAACGCCGGGGCGAAGCCGGCAGCGAGGAGCAGCTCGTTGCGCTCCCGTAGCGTGAGCTCCATCGACTCCGCCAGGCGCAACACCATGCCCCGACCCGGGCGGGAGCGGCCCTGTTCGATGAAGCTCACGTGCCGCTGGGTGGTGCCCGCCCGAAGCGCGAGATCCAGCTGGCTCATCCGGCGGGCCGTGCGCCAGCGCCGGAACTCACTCGGGAACCGCGTCATCACCGATCAATCTTCGCGCACCCCGGGGGTCGATGCCATTCCTTCCAGGGAGTTGCTAGCAATGACTCCGCGGCAGACGATACGGCCATGACCGACACAGCAGCAGTCATCGATCACTACAACGCCGCGTTCCTCGAACGGGCACCCGACAAGCTCGTCGACCTCATCGCCCCCGACTGCGTGATGGAGGGCACCGGCCCGGAGCCCGACGGCAACCGATGGACGGGTTACGACGAATGCCTCGCGGGCTGGCAGGGATTGGCCTCCGACCCCGCCATCGGGTTCACGGTCGAGCACGTCGACATCGACGGCGACCGAGCCGTCATCCGCTGGAGGATCACCGGCACCGAGAACTATCGGGCGTGAATCTCATGCGCGTCCGGGACGGGAAGATCGTCGAGGCGCTCGGGTACGGCAAGCGTCCGTAGCCCGCTGTGTCGAGCCGCCGGGTGGCGCCCAGTTCCGGGCGGTTGCGGCGTCGATCGCCTCCCCGGTGAACGCCATCTCGCTGGCCCGGGCCAGTCCGACGGCCCGCGGCAGCAGCCACGCCCCTCCGTCGCCGGGAATGTCCGTCCTTGACGAAGCTTTGTGTGGTCTCCAGGGTGGTTCTTGGACAGGATGATTCGCACGTCCACGAGCACGATGCCGGTGTCCGATGCGATCACGGGGTTGAGGTCGAGTCGAGTTCGCTGATCTCGGGGTGAGGCGGCGACGATGTCGCCGACCCAAACGAGGAAGCGGGCCAGCGCTTCCCGGGCGACGATCGGGAGGTGCCGGTAGCCGTCGAGCGTGTGAGAGGCGATGGTCTCGTCGATCATCTCGTGAGCCTCGAGGGCGGTGAACGGGGCGGCCGCCTTCTAGTGGGACTGTCCGGACTGTTCCTCGAGTTTCGAGGAAGTCCCGTGTCCGTGTACGTGGCGTTCGCCGCTTGTCGCGGGTCCGCCGGAATGTCTGGCACTTCTCATCGACGACTATCTCGACATCGAGCAGGCCCCAACCCGCATGACACTGTGCGTGTCAGGATCGCAGTAGAACCCAATCCAGACCAATTCTTGCCGGTCCGGCAAGAACTCTCGCCGAAACCGTCGGTGTTATTGCACTGTGTGGGTATGGAAGAAGCGGGCGAGGTCACCGAGGTCAAGACGACATCACGTGAGGCGGACGAGTGGGATGCGCGCTACACCGAGCGGGATCGCGTGTGGAGCGGAGAACCCAACGGCGCCCTAGTTGACGAGATGACCGGCGCACGGCCGGGACGCGCCCTGGACGTCGGCTGCGGTGAAGGCGCCGACGCGCTCTGGCTCGCTAGCCAGGGATGGGCCGTCACCGCGCTGGACATCTCCCAGGTCGCCCTCGACCGAGCAAAGGCCCACGCCGACAGCGAGACCAAAGACATCACCTGGGTGCTGAGCGGACTGCTCGATGCCGACTTGCCCGCGGGTGGTTTCGACCTGGTCTCCGCCCAGTACCCCGCCTTGCGCAGTACCCCCGACCGTGCCGCCGAACGCGCGCTGGTCTCCGCCGTCGCACCGGGCGGCATCTTGCTGGTTGTGCACCACGACGTCCGCGACGCGGATGCGGCGCGCGAGCACGGCTTCGACCCCGCTGATTGGGTCACACCCGGTGATGTGGCGGCGCTACTCGATGACAGCTGGCACATCGACGTCAACGAGGTGCGGGAACGTTCGATCAGCGGCGGCGCGGGAGCACACCACACCCACGACGCGGTTTACGGGCCCACAGGCGGCCCCACCGTAGCCCTTCCATCGGGCATCCGACTGCCGGTGGTTCTCTCGACGCCGACGCAGGATCACACAGGAAAACCACGACGGGAACAGCTACGCCCGCTTCACCGTCCAATGGTCGCGCCCACCCCCACGATCGCACCCGCTACTGGGACCACCGACAGGCACGGTGGGTCAAGCATCACGCCAACCCGACCCGAGACTAGAGGCCATCATCACCGGACTGGACGAGACGCCCACCCCTAGCCGGATTGTGGCCCGACAGAGAAGATGGTCAGGAAATGTCGCCGTGGGATGTCGAGAACCCGCGCGCGGCTTCGTCCCCGAAGTGAAACGGCCACAATGGGCCGCACCGCACCAAGGAGAACATGATGGCCAAGTACCTACTGCTCAAGCACTACCGTGGCGCGCCCGCATCGATCAACGACGTGCCCATGGACCAATGGACGCCGGAGGAAATCTCGGCCCACGTGCAGTACATGAACGACTTCGCCGCCCGGCTCGAGAGCACCGGCGAGTTCGTCGACAGCCAGGCACTCTCCGCGGAGGGCACGTTCGTCCGCTACGACGGTGAGGGGCGACCGCCGGTCACCGACGGCCCGTTCGCGGAGACCAAGGACCTGATCGCCGGCTGGATGGTGATCGACGTCGAGACCCACGAGCGAGCGCTCCAACTGGCCGGCGAACTGTCCGCGGCCCCAGGGGCGGGTGGGAAACAGATCCACGAATGGCTCGAGGTGCGCCCGTTCCTGACCGCAGCTCCGACCACTACGGAGTGTGGTTTTCACCAGGGGTGATGACACGTCCCCCGAAACTCTGATCGCAGTGCCGGGGACGCTCGAACAAGCAGACTGTCAAGTGCGCGGGCAAGAGTGGGCTGGAGTCGGCGACACTGCGGATGCACAGGATGAGCCGGAGGCGTGCACCCCTTCTCTGGGTTGGTGCCTCCGGTTTTCTGTCTCGACAGCCGCTCGGCGGTCATCCGTTTCTTCAGCTCCCGGCGGGCGCGTTGCTTCGGCGTCTCCTCTGGTTCGGGCTCGTCGTCGACCGCCCGGAAGGTTGCACGCCCGAGCACGATGTCCGGGTGCACGACCAGCTCGGGCGGTCCTTGTCGTCGGTGAACAGTCCGATCTCGACCCCCTCAGTCTTCAGTGACGTCCCGCAGCTCGATGATCATCCGCCGCCGATGCTGCCCGCCGGGCGACGGTAGCGTCCCTCACCGGCCAAGATCACCTCGAACCGCATCCGCTTCCAACTCACCGGTCCACGGTAGGCACGAACACCCAAAGTCACTGAAAAGCAATAATACTCAGAAATAGCCCAACCTACTCACAAACTGTCCCGCTCGGCACAGGGGACACGCGGCCCAGCAGTTGAGCAAACCCAGCCGATCAGCAGGTAGCGCCGGGCGATCCCGGGCCCCGAAGGTAGTCGATCAGAGTGTCGAGGACGGCTTCGAGATCCTCGACACTGCCCGTCGACCGCAGGACCTGCACCCCACCCTGAATTCCCGCGATGAACGCGGACGCGGTGCGCGGCGCATCCAGTTCCGCCCGGATCTGCCCTGCCGCCTGCATCGCCTCGATCCCGGCCACGACGTGGGTCCGCCACTGTGCCAGCAGTGTTCGGACCACTTCGTAGGCCCCCGGCGTTCCGCCCGCCTGGGCCAGCAGCGACCCGAGCGGACAGTGCGCTCCCTGAGCGCGGTAGCGGGTGACCAACGCATCCCGCCACCTCAGCCACGCCGCCCACGACGTCAGCGCGCCGAGGTGCGGTTGCTGATCGTCGAGAACCCGGCCCGCCTCGTAGACGGCGACGGCGAGCAGCAGTTCGTCCTTACCGCCCGGAAAGTAGTGGAACAGCTGTCCCTTGCTGGTTCCGGTGATCGCGCGGATGTCGTCGAGCGTGACCTGACCGGGCTCACCACCCCGAAGATGAGTCGCGGCACCCTCGACGATGCGCTGTCTGGTCGCGAGCCCCTTCGCAGTGATCGGCATATGCCGACGGTAACGCAATTCTGGACCGGCCAACCCTCCACTACTCCATTGGCAGCGATCACACCCCACTTTCTGGACTTGTGGGTCCAAAAAATAGGTCCTACGGTCGGGACATGACCAATCACTTCACCGGCAACCGACTGCAGGGCCGCACCGCCCTCGTCACCGGATCGACCTCCAACATCGGGCGCGCAATCGCCGTCGCCTTCGCCGCCGAGGGCGCCCACGTGATCGTCTCCGGTCGCGACGCGGCACGCGGGGACGAGACCATCGCCGCGATCCAGGCGACGGGAGGCCGCGCGGACTTCCTCGCCGCCGACCTCGACGGCACCTCCGCCACCAGCCACGCCCTCGCCGAGCAGGTGCTGCGCCTGACCGGCGGGCACCTCGACATCCTGGTCAACAACGCGGGCATCTTCCCGGCCTCCGGCACGATGACCGTCGACGACGACATCGTGGACCGCATCTACGCCGTGAACGTCAAGGCACCCATCTTCCTGGTGCAAGCCCTGGCCCCACACATGACCGAGAGCGGTGGCGGCGTCGTAATCAACCTCGGCTCGTGGGTGGCCCGCCTCGGAATCCCACACGGCCCCGTCTACGCCTCGTCCAAGGCCGCGATCGAGAGCCTGACCCGATCCTGGGCCGCCGAATTCGGCCCACGGGGCCTGCGCGTCAACGCCGTCTCCCCCGGCGTCATCCGCCCCGCCGGACCCGACGCCGACTCCCCGGCCGACACCCTGATGCACTCCACACCCGCCGGCCGGCCCGGCACCGCCGAAGACATCGCCGACGCCGTGCTCTACCTCGCCTCCGACGACGCCCGCTTCGTACACGGGACAGTCCTCGACGTCGACGGCGGACGCGTCGGAGTCAACACCGTGTAATGCCCGCGGCACAAACCGAACACCGGCGCGACACGCACGACGATGGCGTGAATGCTGCCGATGAAAAGACGATGCTGAAGTTCGCACAGACGTGGCAGCCCTGTGGCGGAGCGGATGAGCAGATCCTGTCCGAATTCGTTGTGACAGAAGCGTCGTATTACGTCAAGCTGCGCCAATACGATCCCCCACTGGTGCCGCGACTAGGCCTAAGAAAGTTCCGGCGCATCTGTACATGCGGACTGAACGAGCATTCCGTCGAACGGGACGTCCTGGGTCGTCTTCACGAACTACGGCGACCGTCTCATTCCAAGGACCCCTGTGCCTCGCGGCGGAGTCTCAGTCGCCGATGTAGCCGGTCTCGGGATTGATCTGACCGAGGAAATCGCGGATCGACTCGCGATGCTCGTCAATTGTGTTCGGCTGCAGCGTAGAGGGAGTGTTCGCTCGATCCTGAATGCTCGAAGAGGCTACGCGTTGAAAGCTGGAGAAACCGTACCCCTTGTTCGGTCCGGATACCCAGTCATAGTCGCAGGCGCCTGGTTCGCCTGGGCGGAGTCTCACAGTGAAAACCTCACCGTCGACCGTCAACGTGAACGGCCCATCATCAGCCGTCGGTCGACTGTCACCTGCAGGCTCGTCGTGGTCCTCAGTACCCATGAACGCATCCTCACATGCGTCGGGCTTGCCGGATCGGACCTCCTAGTAGTACTTTGTTAGCTCGGCGTGTCGGCTCGAGTTTTCGTGGCTTTCTCGAGAGCATGCGGGCATGGATACAGCCGCTCTCGCCCGTGTCGGGGAACAGTTGGATGCGTTTGTCGGTGAGGTATTCTCGTCGCTGGCGCGCAAGGATCAACGGGAGAAGGCGGGACTGTATGCGCGGGGGTTGATGCTCGACGGCCGGCGGAAGTCGATGCAGCCGATGGCGCAGCGGTTGCGGGTCGATCATCAACAGTTGCAGCAGTTCGTGACCACCTCGCCGTGGGATGTGGTTCCGGTGCGGAAAACGCTGTCCCGCCGGGCGTGTGGTCTGATCGACCCGGATGCCTGGGTCATCGATGACACCGGGTTCATCAAGGACGGACCCGCCTCGCCGGGCGTGGCCCGCCAGTACTCGGGCACCCTCGGCAAGGTCGGCAACTGTCAGATCGCGGTCAGCGTGCACGCCGCCACCGATGCGGCGTCCGCACCGCTGGACTGGCGCCTGTTCCTGCCCGAGACCTGGGACGATCGGTCGACCACCGACCCCGACGCCGTCGCGGCGATCATCGCCCGCCGGCGACGGTCCGCGATCCCCGTCACCGAGCATCACCGCCCCAAATGGGCGATGGCGATCGAGATGATCGACGAGCTGACCGAGTGGGGCCGGATCCCGCCGGTCGTGGTCGCAGACGCCGGCTACGGCGACACCACCGCCTTCCGACTGGCCCTGACCGAGCGGGGCATCGACTACGTCGTCGCCGTCAAGGGCGCGACCAGTGCCCATCCCGGCGACGCGGTCCCGGAGACCGGGGCCTACAGCGGCCGCGGTCGCCCGTCGACGCCCCGTTACGGCCCGCACACGACCTGCAAGGACCTCGTCCTCGCTGCCGGACGCAAGTCCCTGCGCACCGTGACCTGGCGCAAGGGAAGCAAGGCCGACCCCACCAACCCCACGGCGGTGATGCGCTCGCGGTTCGCCGCGCTGCGGGTCCGCCCGGCGAACCGGGACATTCCCCGCGCCGAGGACGGCGCCCTGCCCGAGGTGTGGTTGCTCGCCGAGTGGCCGACCGGAGCGGATGAGCCGACCGACTACTGGCTCTCCACCCTCTCCGAGGACATCCCGCTGCCCGAGCTGGTGCGGCTGGCGAAGATCCGCTGGCGCGTCGAGCACGACTACCGGGAGCTGAAAACCGGTCTCGGACTGGATCATTTCGAGGGCCGTTCCTGGCTGGGCTGGCACCACCACGCCACCCTGGTCACCGCCGCTCACCTGTTCCTCACCACTCTGCGGCTGGCCGACCCAAAAGCGTCTGGGCGGGGCTGACTCTGTACGCAATCGTGCGTGAACTCCAACGCGCACTTGCCCGTTGGATCGGTACCTGCCCACTATGCCACCACACCTTCCCCACCTAACAAAGTCCTACTAGGAGCGCCCGACAATTGCCCCGGGCCCAACCGAGCAGTGAACTGGCGAGACCCAGTGGATCGGCTTCCCGCATGGCTACTGGCGGAAGGTACCGCGCAGGTTCGCGTTGATCAGCTCGTTCATGCGCTTGCTCGCGCCAGACGACCAGGTCAGGGCCGAAACCCGACAGCGGTTCATCAAAATGTATGAAGGCCCCACCTCTGCGTTGTTCCGTTGGCGCATGGCGGGGACGGCCGCGGGCAAGCAGGGTGACTCCCATCACAAGCTCGATCCCGCCCGCCCCGCGAAGTCGACGGGCGCGGGCACCTGATGAAGGGAATGCCATGGGTACGACTCCGAACGGGGCCCATCAGCTCAAACCCGGCCTTAAACAGCGGCACCTGACAATGCTCTCGCTCGGCGGGGTCATCGGTGCCGGCCTGTTCGTGGGGTCGAGTGCGATCATCAACCAGGCTGGCCCGCTCGCCTTTGTCACCTACGGCATCACGGGGCTGATCGTGCTGCTGGTGATGCGGATGCTCGGCGAAATGGCCGCAGCCAAACCATGTTCCGGTTCCTTTACCGACTACGCCCGAATGGCGTGGGGTGAGTGGGCAGGCTTTTCCACCGGGTGGCTGTATTGGTACTTCTGGGTCATCGTCGTCGGATTCGAGGCGGTCGTCGGCGGTCAGATGATCAACAAATGGATTCCGTCGCTGCCGGTGTGGGCGATCGCGGCTGCCCTCATGGTCATCATGACCGCGGTCAACCTGCTCTCGGTGGGCGCGTTCGGTGAGGCCGAGTACTGGTTCGCGAGCATCAAGGTGGTCGCCATCGTCGCTTTCATTGCGGTCGCCGCGCTGTTCGTCTTCGGGCTCTGGCCCGGCGCGAGCGTCGACTTCTCCAACCTCACCGACCATGGCGGGCTCCTCCCGAACGGGCTGGCCACCCTGTTCATCGGTGTGGTCGTGGTGATCTTCTCCATGACCGGTGTCGAGGTCGTCACCATCGCCGCCGCCGAGTCGGCGGAACCGGCCAAGTCGATCCGCAAGGCGGTCAACTCCGTCGTCTTCCGCATCCTCGCGTTCTTCGTCATCTCCACGTTCCTGATCGCGGTGATCGTGCCGTGGGATTCGGTGGTACCGGGCGAGTCTCCGTTCGTCGCCGCCCTGGACCGGATCGGAATCCCCGGCACAGCGGACCTGCTCAACCTTGTCATCCTGGTGGCGGTGCTGTCGGTCCTCAACTCCGGCCTCTACACCTCCTCCCGGCTGCTGTTCGTCATGGGCGGCCGCGGCGACGCACCGGCCTGGATGACCTCGACCAACAAGCGTGGCGTTCCGGTCAAGGGCATCCTGTCCTGCACCGTCATCGGCTACGGATGCGTGGTCCTTGCGGCAATCTTCCCGGACACGGTGTTCCTGTTCCTGATCAACGCCTCCGGTGCGGTGTTCCTGTTCGTGTACTTCATGATCTGCATCTCCGAGCTGCGCCTGCGTCGACGGTGGGAGAAGGAGAACCCCGGCTCCCTCGAGTTCCGGATGTGGCTCTACCCGGGCCTGCCGATCCTGGTGACGGTGGCCATCGTCGCGGTACTGGTCAGCATGGGTTTCCGGGAAGCCAATCGGATCGAACTGATGCAGGGAATCGCGGTGTGGGTGGTGCTGACGATCGTCTACTTCATCAAGAAGAAGACCCGCGCCTCCACACAGGTGGCCCCGGCCGCCGACGACAGCGGACCCGACGTGTCCGGGGTGGCCACGGAGAGCATCAACTCCTGAACTTCGAGGTAGCACCTGATGAACACCAGATGGGCTGGTCCGTGACGGACCAGCCCATCTGGTGTTCCGCTCAGTCGATCAACTCGTCGAGATCGAGTTTCGCTCGCTCGGCACCGGACAGGGCGAGCCAAAACATCGCGGAGCCTTCGGTGGAGGTCGGCTTCAAGCCGGTGAGCTGCTCGACGCGGCGCAGCCGGTAGACGAGGGTCTGCCGGTGGATTTTCAACTCGTCGGCGCTCTTCTGCCACGCGCCGTCGTTCCGGAGGAACACGCGCACCGAGGTCACTAGCTCACCCTCGTTGCTCTTGTCATGGGCGATGAGCGGGCCGAGGGTGGTGCGGACCAACCTGCGGGTGTCTTCCATGCTGCGGGGCAGAAAACCGACGTCGTCGATGTCTTCGCCGTAGACATTGACGGTCTGGTCTTGCTCATGGGCGCGAGCCACGGCGAGCTGGGCCTGCCGGGCCGCTTCGGCGACACTCGAATTGGCGGTCAGAGCGCTGCTGACCCCGACCGCGCAGTCCGGAGCGAGCTTGGTGTTGATCGTTGCCAGGAGGTCGAGATCGCGGGGCACCACCGCGATCAGTAGCGCCGCGCGCGGCAGCAGCAGCGGAGCGTACTGCTGCAGACAGACCTGCCGGTGGATGGTCTCGTGATGAAGTGGGTCGGCGTTCGGGGTGCTCCAGCATGCGACGACCACCCCATTGGTCATCCCGCGGTGGCGCAGTTCGGGCCACACGGCGGCGAAGGTGATGGTTTCGTCGAGAAGGCCGACGAGCAAGTCCGCCCCGGACGCACGAAGTCGGTCGCGTTGAGCGGCATCATGTTCGAGTTCGAGGGCAATCAGGCCCCCGAGGTGCTGCAGGAGCGGGCGGTCGTTGACGGGGACCCGGCCGGGACTGGCCGACAGCACCACTTCTCCTGCCCCCGGGATCGGAATTTCGACGCGGTCGGCCGCAGGATCTGCGTGGCCGCTCCGCTGGTGAAGCGCCAGGCGTCCGCTGACAATGACCTCGCCGCCGGCACCGTGATCGCGGACCTCGAGAGCCCATCCGGTGGTCCCTTCGAGCGCGGAGATCCGGTCCCCGAAGGTGCCGCGTGCGTGCAGGGCCTGCCAGTACACGTCGTACAGGCGGGTGATGCTGGACAGGCGCTGTCGTTCGGATTCGACGGCACTTTCGATGACGGTGCGCGCGAGCGCGACGAATTGCAGGTCGAAACTTGCCGAGAGCACCGGGAATCCGCGGCTTTCGGCGACTTCGAGCAGCGCCGGCGTGACATCCGGGGCGCCGGGGCCGCGGGCGATCACCAGGGCGCTGACCTGACTGTCGATCAGGTGCGCCATCCACTCGGACTGCTCCGTGTCGCCGCGGGGCAGCCCGCCGCCGGTGGTCATGACGAGGTCACCGTGTTCGAACCACAACCACGGATCGGGCAGGTCACACGCGTGCGCCCACGTGACCAGTCGCGCGCCGCCGCTCTCGCCGGCGAGATATTGCAGGCCGAGCGATGGGATCGCGGCCAGCTGATCGACGGAGATCATCGGCCTTCACCTCCTCATACAAAAGTACAGCCGCCAGTTCTATGTCTGTGAATCCGGAGTATGTCGGGGCTCACACACTGACACGACACTGGACATCGACGCACGAACGAACGAACGGCTGGAGGCTGTAAATGGTGGTCAGTAACGCCCGCGCGGAGCGCGGCGTATCAGGTGCCGCAGACGGTACACCCCTGTGGCGCGAAGACCGAGAGCACGCATCCCGGCGGCCGGCGCTGCCCGGCAACATCACTGCCGACGTGGCGATCGTCGGTGCCGGGTTCACCGGACTGTGGGCGGCCTACTACCTGCTGCAGGCCGACCCGACGCTGAAAGTAGTTCTGCTCGAACGGGAATACGCCGGCTTCGGCGCCTCGGGACGCAACGGTGGGTGGGCGTCGTCGATCTTCCCGGTGTCGCTCGGCCGCGTCGAGCAGCTGTACTCGCATCGTGCCGCTCTGGATCTGCAGTCGGCGATGAACGAAACGGTCGGCGAGATCGGCGACGTCGTCGCGGCCGAGAAGATCGACTGCGAATACTCCCGCGACGGATTCGTCTCCCTCGCCCGCAGCCAGGCGCAATGGGCGCGGGCGAAGGCGACTGTCGATGGCGCCGAGAGGTTCGGCACCCACGGGCAGTGGCAGCTGCTCGATGCCGACGCCGCGCGCGAGAAGGTCAACGCAGCCGGTGTGCTCGGCGGTATCTACACCGAGCACTGCGCCCTGCTGCACCCGGACAAGCTGGTGCGCGGTCTCGCCGGCTGGGTCGAGGAGCGCGGCGGGGTCATCTATGAGGACACCGCGGTCGACGAGATCGGCAAGGGCATCGTATGGACGCGGCACGGGTCGGTCACCGCATCCGTCGTCATTCGCGCCACCGAGGCGTTCACCCCCGAATTCCCCGAGTACCGGCGCAATGTGGCGCCGCTGTACTCGCTCGTCGTCGCGACCGCCCCGCTGCCGGACGAGGTCCGTCTGGAACTCGGCCTCGACGGCCGAACCGCGTTCAACGACATGCGGAACCTGCGGATCTACGCCCACCCGACCAACGACGGCCGCCTGGTCTTCGGCGGGCGCGGGGCGCCGTACCACTTCCGGTCCAAGGTCCACCCGTCGTTCGACGTCGACGAGAAAATCCACGAGAAGATCATCGACACGATGCACGAGTTCTTTCCGACACTGAAGGACGTGCCGATCACCCACCGGTGGGGTGGCCCCCTCGGTGTCCCGCGCGACTGGTTCCCCTCCGTCGGCTACGACCAGAACAACAAGATGGCGTGGGCCGGACCGTATGTCGGCGACGGGGTCGCCACCAGCAACCTCGCCGGCCGCATCCTGCGCAACCTCATCCTCGACAAACGCGACGACCTGAACTCACTTCCCGTGGTCAACCACCACTCCCCCAAATGGGAAGTCGAACCCTTCCGCTGGTTCGGGGTCAACGCCGGACTGCGCGCCGCCGCGACCGCGGACCTCGAAGAACGCGTCACCAACAAACCGTCCAAGGTGTCCGCGCTGCTGGAAAAACTCACCGGCGCCCACTGACATCCCTCCCGACCGATAACGGAGACATCGACCATGGCTTCACTGATCCACCTGCCCTCCACCGTCGTGAACGGTGAGCTGACCCCCGCCGGGCAACGGCCCGGCGCCGACAGCGGCGACCCGCAGCTGCGCACCCTACCCGTCGACGGCGGCACCGACGCCCAGATCGGAATCTGGGAGTGCCAGCCCGGCGGCTGGCCTGTCGTCGACCGACCCAACACCGAAACCTGCTTCATCATCGAAGGCAAAGCCACACTCACCGACGACGAGACCGGCACCAAGGTCGAGATCTCGGCCGGCGACTTCGTGGTCCTGCCCCCGGGATGGTCCGGACGCTGGGACGTCTCCGAAACCGTCCGCAAGGCATACACCATCTTCTGACGCCGATCAGTGCCGCGTCCACGACGAAACCACCAGCTACTTCACATTCGACAGGACCCCACTTCATGACACACAACGACAGCACCCTCCGGGTGATCCCACACTGGTTCGACGACAAGACGTTCACCGGCACCAGCGGCAACACCGCGCCGGTCACGAATCCGGCGACCGGTGCCGTCACCGGTCAGGTCGCCCTCGCCGGCGTCGAGGACGCCCGCGCCGTCATCGACGCCGCCGCCGCCGCGTTCCCCGCCTGGCGCGACACCTCCCTCGCCAAGCGCACCCAGGTGATCTTCAACTTCCGGGAACTGCTCAACGCCCGCAAAGG